>CAVXMC010000011.1:0-41210 GCA_963762795.1 uncultured Actinomycetota bacterium
AGGAGCACTCTGTCGACGTGGTCGGCATGTCCGGCCTGCTGGTCAAGTCGACGGTGGTGATGAAGGAGAACCTCCTGGAGATGAACACCAGGGGGATCGCCCAGCGCTACCCGGTCATCCTGGGTGGCGCTGCGCTGACCCGCGCCTACGTCGAGCAGGACCTCGGCGAGGTCTTCGACGGCGACGTCCGCTACGCCCGGGACGCGTTCGAGGGCCTGCGCCTCATGGACGAGCTGATGGCCGTCAAGCGCGGCGAGGTCGCCCCGGAGGTCTCCGCCGAGCGCGCGGCGAAGGAGGCCGAGCGCAAGGCCCGGCACGCCCGCTCGCGCGCCATCAACGAGGCACGCAAGGCCAACGAGGTCGAGCCCGAGCCGGTCAGCCGCTCCGACGTCGCTGTGGACAACGCGGTCCCGACGCCGCCGTTCTGGGGCTCGCGCGTCTCCAAGGGCATCGCCCTGGCCGACTACAGCAGCTGGCTGGACGAGCGGGCGCTGTTCCTCGGCCAGTGGGGCCTGCGCGGCTCGCGGGGCGGCGACGGCCCGTCCTACGAGGAGCTCGTCGAGACCGAGGGCCGGCCGCGCCTGCGCGAGCTGCTGGCCCGGGTGCAGGCCGAGGGCACGATGCACGCGGCCGTCGTGCACGGCTACTTCCCGGCGGTCTCCAAGGGCGAGGACCTCATCGTGCTCGACCCGCAGTCCGGCGAGGAGCGCTGCCGGTTCACCTTCCCGCGCCAGCGCCGCGACCGCCGGCTGTGCCTGGCCGACTACTTCCGCGCGCAGGAGTGGGGCGAGCCGGACGTCGTGGCCTTCCAGGTCGTCACCATGGGCTCGCACGTCAGCGAGGTCACGGCGGAGATGTTCGCGCGCAACGCCTACCGCGAGTACCTCGAGCTGCACGGCCTGTCGGTGCAGCTGACCGAGGCACTGGCCGAGATGTGGCACGCCCGCATCCGGTCCGAGCTGGGCTTCGGCGCCGAGGACACCGGTGACCTGCAGAGCAAGCTGTCCAAGCTCACCTACCGCGGCGCCCGCTACTCCTGGGGCTACCCGGCCTGCCCGAACGTCGAGGACCAGGACAAGGTGCAGGACCTGCTCGAGTGGCAGCGCATCGGCGTCGAGCTCTCCGAGGAGCACCAGCTCACGCCGGAGCAGTCGACGAGCGCGATCGTGCTGCACCACCCCGAGGCGAAGTACTTCGCCGTCTGACGGCGGTCGGAGCAGCGCCTCTAGTCCGTTCTGACGGTTGTGGTCGGACCGCTCCTGCGGCGGTCCCCGCCGCCGTAGGGTGCCTGTGACGGCCGGGGCGACCCGGTGGGCGTGACCTCGGGGGTGCCATGACGACCGCGGTGCAGCCGGAGCACGGCTCGATCTCCGTCCCGGCGCCGCGGGACGGGGACGACAGCGGCGGGGCGCCGGCTCTGCGGGGCGCGCCCACCTGGCAGCCGCGGCTCAGTCGCGCGCTGGTCGGACTGGACCTGGTGCTCGCGTCCGCGGCGGCGCTGGTGGCGCTGCTCGTCCGCTTCGGCCAGGGCAGCCTGAGCTACCAGGTCCTGACGGCGGCCTTCCCCATCGGCTTCGTCGCGTGCGTCGCGGCCGCTCGCGGCTACGAGGGCCGCTTCCTCGGCAGCGGCTCGGACGAGTACCGCCGCGTGGCCAACGCCGGGGTGCGCTACCTCGCCGCCGCTGCGGTCGCGGCCTACGCCATGCAGTACGAGCTGGCGCGTGGCTACGTCCTGATCGCCTTCCCGCTCGCGATCGCGCTGGTGCTGCTCGGGCGCTACCTCGCGCGGCAGCGGCTGCACCGCGCGCGCCGCGACGGTCGCTACAGCCACCGGGTCCTCGTCCTCGGCCGGGAACGCTCGGCCGCGAGCTCATCCGCCAGCTGGCCGCGAGTCGCACGCCGGCTTCGACGTCGTCGCTGTCTGCATCGACGGCTCGATGGTGACCGAGGTCGAGGGCGAACCGGTCGGTCAGGCGAGCGACGACGTGCTGCGGGCCTTGGACGTCTGCGGCGCCGACACCGTCGCCGTCGGCGCCTGGTCGCCGCTGTCGCAGGACGACCTGCGGCGGCTGTCCTGGCACCTCGAGGGGACCGGCATCGACCTCGTCGTCGCGCCGTCGCTCACCGACGTCGCAGGGCCGCGCATCCACATCCGGCCGGTGGCTGGCCTTCCGCTGCTGCACGTCGAGCAGCCGGAGTTCACCGGGGTGCGGCGGTTCGTCAAGGGCGCCTTCGACCGCGTGACGGCCGCGCGTCGCCCTGCTGGTCCTCGCTCCGCTGCTGCTCGGCATCGCCGTCGTCGTGCGCGTCACCAGCCCCGGCCCGGCGCTGTTCCGCCAGGTGCGCGTCGGCCGAGCCGGCTCGACGTTCTCGCATCTGCAAGTTCCGCAGCATGCGGCGTCACGGCCGAGGAGGAGCTGCGGCGCTGCTCCGACCGAACGAGGCGGTCGACGGCCTGCTCTTCAAGATCCGCGAGGACCCGCGGGTGACGGCGGTGGGGGAGTGGCTGCGCCGCTTCTCGCTCGACGAGCTGCCGCAGCTGTTCAACGTCGTCAAGGGCGACATGTCGCTCGTGGGCCCCCGTCCGCCGCTGCCCAGCGAGGTCGCGCAGTACGGCGAGGACGTCCACCGGCGGCTGCTCGTCAAGCCCGGCCTCACCGGCCTGTGGCAGGTCAGCGGCCGCAGCGACCTGTCGTGGGAGGAGTCGGTCCGCCTCGACCTGCACTACGTCGAGAACTGGTCGCTCGCGCTCGACCTCACGATCCTGTCCAAGACCGTGGCCGCGGTCCTGCGCCGCCAGGGCGCGTACTAGCCCTTCGTCTGCACGACAACGGCCGGCCCCCGCGGGGGACCGGCCGTCGGCCGCACGAGCTCAGCCCGCAGTGACGCGCTGGGCCGGCAGCGGCCCGATGCTGCTCGTCCAGGCGACGGCGAGGTCGCCACGCCGGCGCTGCCAGGTGGGGGAGGCCACCTGCTCGGTCAGCAGGGACACGGTGGTCGCGCGCAGGGCGTGGCGCAGACCGCGGCGGTGCCGCCAGCTGACCCTGGGCAGAGCGGTGGCCTCGGCCTGCTCCACCAGCCGGCCGAGCAGCACCTCGTCGTCGGGAGTCCACTCGCCGTTGGCGACCGCCTCGAGGTACTCCGGCGCCAGGCACCGACCGCGGAAGGCCGGAGCATCGGTGCGCCGGCGCCCGTAGCGTGCAAGGGTGACGAGTCGGGTGCCGTCAGCGCCGGCCAGCTGCTCGAGCAGGAGTCCGGCCCGGTCTGCAGAAGTGGTCATCGAGGTCGCCTTCTCCGGAGGGTCTGACCTCCTGTCGGCAGGAAGGTGGGCGAGGGAGAGCCGTTCGGAGGGTGAACCTGCGTGCTGACGGCGGCGGGAGCACCAGCAGGTGGAGTTCTCGCGCGGGCAACGACCCGCGCGCAGTCTGGATGGGGTGAGGGTGACGGACGAGAGCGCGCCGACCGGCCGTCCGGCTACCCCGAACGGGGCGTCAAGTGAGCACGTCGGCGGTCGAGGCAACGACATGGCCTCAACGTCCCGCGTGAGGCAGCTGCTGCCAGGTGCCCAGCGACGCAGCCACGCCGGCCGGCCGCCGCCGGACGCTCTCGCCGTCCCGCTGACCGGCCCGCCGCTCCAGCTGGAGCCACCGGTCCAGCGCGCCGTCGACACCGTGATCGAGGAGCGGCGCGTCCCCGCATGGCAGCGCCAGCTCGTCCACCGCCTGGTCGTCATGGACTTCTTGGCGGCCGCGCTCGCCGCCGTCCTGGCCGTCACCCTGCGCTTCGGCCAGGACATCAGCGACGTCTACCTGCTCGCCTCGGCGGCGCTGCCCTTCGTCTGGGTCGGTGCCTGCACCTCGACCCGCGCCTACGAGCCGCGCTTCCTCGGCACCGGCAGCGAGGAGTTCCGGCGGGTCTTCGACGCCGGGGTCCGGCTGCTCGCGCTCGTCGCCCTCACGTCGTACGCCTTCAAGCTCGACCTCGCCCGCCTCTACGTCCTGCTCGCGCTGCCGCTGTCGGTCGGCCTGACGCTGCTGCTGCGCTACGCCGCCCGGCAGTGGCTGCACCGCATGCGCGCCGCGGGCCGCTGCCTGCACCGGGTCGTCGTCGTCGGCCGCGAGCGGTCCTGCGCCGAGCTCGTCCGCCAGCTCCGCCGCGAGCAGCCACGCCGGCTTCTCCGTCGTCGGCGCCTGCGTCGACCGCGCGCAGGACGACCGACCGTCGAGGGCGTGCCGATCGTCGGCACGTCCACGACCATCGTCGAGGCGCTGCGCGCGCACCGGCGCCGACACGGTCGCCGTCGGCGCCTGGTCCGACCTCACGCAGGCCGACCTGCGCCGGCTGTCGTGGCAGCTCGAGGGCAGCGGCGTCGACCTCGTCGTCGCGCCGTCGCTGACCGACATCGCCGGCCCGCGCATCCACATCCGCCCGGTCGCCGGCCTGCCGCTGCTGCACGTCGAGGAGCCGGAGTTCGGCGGCGGCCGCCGCCTGCTCAAGGGCACGGTCGACCGGGCGATCTCGCTGGCGCGCGGTGCTCGTCCTGCTCCCGCTGCTGCTGTCGCTCGCGATCGCGGTGCGCCTGAACAGCCGCGGGCCCGGCCTTCTTCCGGCAGACGCGGGTCGGGCGCCGACGGCGAGACGTTCACCATGTTCAAGTTCCGCAGCATGTACGTCGACGCCGAGGCGCGGCTGGCCGACCTGCAGGACAAGAACGAGAACGCCGACGGGCTGCTGTTCAAGATGAAGGACGACCCGCGGGTCACGCCGGTCGGCGCGCTGGCTGCGCCGGTTCTCCCTCGACGAGCTGCCGCAGCTGCTCAACGTCGTCCGCGGCGACATGTCCCTGGTCGGGCCGCGCCCGCCGCTGCCCCGCGAGGTCGCGCAGTACGGCGACGACGTCCGCCGCCGGCTGCTGGTCAAGCCCGGGCCTCACCGGCCTGTGGCAGATCAGCGGCCGCTCGGACCTGTCGTGGGACGAGTCGGTGCGGCTCGACCTGCACTACGTCGAGAACTGGTCGCTCGCGCTCGACGTCATGATCCTGTGGAAGACGGTCTTCGCCGTGCTGCAGCGCAAGGGCGCCTACTAGCCGACCTCCCGTGCCCGGCAGACTGTCGCGGTGACTCGACCTCCCTGCCCCCGCCGCTGTCCTGTTCGACATGGACGGGCTGCTGATCGACAGCGAGCCGCTCTGGACCGTCGCGGAGGAGGAGCTGGCCCGCGACCTCGGCGGCACCTGGGACGCCGAGGTGAAGGCGCAGATCGTCGGCACCCGCCTCGACCACGCGGTCCCGACGATCCTGCGGCACTACGGCGTCGACGACGGCCCTGAGCAGGTCGCCGCGTCCTCGGCCTGGCTGCTCGACCGCATGGTCGAGCTGTTCTCCGACCCGCTCGTGGTGCTGCCGGGCGCCGGCGAGCTGCTGGCCGCGCTGGACGCGGCCGGGCGTCCCGGCGGCGCTGGTCAGCTCGTCCTACCGCTGCCTGGTCGACGCGCTGCTCGAGCAGGGCGTCGGGCCGTTCGTCACCTCGGTGGCTGGCGACGAGGTCGTCCACGGCAAGCCCGATCCCGAGCCCTACCTGACGGCGACGGAGCGGCTCGGCGTCGACCCGCGGCGCTGCGTGGTGCTGGAGGACTCACCGGCCGGCGTGGCGAGCGGTGAGGCGGCCGGCTGCGCGGTGGTGGCCGTCCCGAGCGTGGCCGGGGTGGAGCTGCCGGCGGGCACCCGGCGGCTGGTCCTGCCCTCCCTCGACGACGCTCGACCTGGACACCTCGGGCGCGCTCGTCCTCGCCTGACAGCTTCCCGAGCGCGGTACGGCCGGAGGGCTGGCATGATCGAGGCATGTCGCCGTCGCGCCCCGGCGCTCGAGAAGTCGTCGCCCTGCGCTTCGACGAGCACGCGGTCGCGGAGGACCTGGCCGTCTGGTGCGGCGGGCGCGTCACCTGGGCACCCGGCGAGGACGGCCGGCCGGTGGTCACGATCTGGGTCCCGACGCACAAGGGCCCGCGGCCGGCGCTCTTCGGCGACTGGATCGTGCGGCGGGGAGACGAGGACTACCAGCCGTACGCGCCGCAGGACTTCGCCGCGCGCTTCGAGCCGTCGTCCGGCGCGTTCGACGAGCTCTGACACGCGGACGGCGCCGCCCCCGCAGGGGACGACGCCGTCGGCGGCGGTGCCTAGTCGAAGATGTCGGGGTTGTCCTTGCTGATGCGCTCCCAGATCGGCTGGAACTGGAACCAGCCGGCCATCTCGAAGCCGACCTGGCCGCGGGTCTGCTCGGCCTCGTGCGGGCGGATCTGGCGCGGCTTGGCGCCGAGCCCGGCGGCCGCGGAGTAGGCCATGAGCTGCGACTGGCTGGTGCGCTCGAGCGTGAGGAACCACCAGGCCGCGCTGTCGACGCTCTCGCCGACGGTGAGCATCCCGTGGTTGCGCAGGATGACCGCCTTGTGGCTGCCGAGCGCCCGGCCGATGCGCTCGCCCTCGGCCTTGTCGAGCACGACGCCGGTGTAGTCGTCGTAGATGCCCACGTCGTCGTAGAAGGCGCAGGCGTCCTGGGTCAGCGGCTCGACGGTCATCTCCAGGGAGGACAGCGTCTTGCCGTACGGGCCGTGCGCGTGCGCGGCGGCCAGCACGTCGGGGCGCGCCGCGTGGACGGCGCAGTGGATGGCGACCGCGGCGCCGTTGACGGCCCGGTCGCCCTCGACGACCTGGCCCTCGTGGCTGACCCGGACCAGGTCACTGCTCTTGATCATGCTGAAGTGCATGCCGAACGGGTTGACCCAGAAGGTGTCGGGCTCCTGCGGGTCGCGGACCGTGATGTGGCCGGCGACGCCCTCGTCCAGGCCCGCCTTGCTGAACATGCGGAACGCCGCAGCCAGCTTGGCCTTGCGGTGGGCCCGCTCCTCCTCGACGGTCTCGAACGTCTCCGGCAGCGCCATCCTCAGCACCTTGCCGGCCGGCTGGTCGAGCGCGGTCTTGGCCGGGGCCGTGGTGACCGCCTCCGTGACGAGCTCGTCGGCATGGGCCGTGGCGACGTCGGTGGGCTGCTGCTCGGTGATGCTCACGCGGATCCTCCTGCGGGTCTCGGTCCGGTCAGTGTGCCCCAGGACACGTCCGGCGACCACGGCCTCGCCGGGCGGTGCTCCTGCCGTCTCAGCCGGGCGGTGCTCCTGCGGTCTCCGCCGGGCGGGTCACGGCGGTCTCGCCGGCGCGGGCGGCGCTGCGCTCGGCGGCAGCCCGCTGGTGCGGCAGCAGCTCGTCCGGGCCGGGGACCTGCTCCGGGAACGGCGGCGGCGTCCCGCCGAACGACGGGCACAGGGCCTGGTGGTCGCACCAGCCGCAGAGCTTGCTGGGGCTCGGCGGGAAGTCCCGGCGCTGGGTGGCCCGCTCGATCGCCGCCCAGAGGGCGAGCAGCTTGCGCTCGGTCGCCCGCAGGTCGGCCTCGTCCGGGACGTAGCGCAGCAGCTCGCGGTCGCCGAGGTACATCAGCTGGAGCAGCGCCGGCACCTCGCCGCGGGTGCGCCACAGGACCAGCGCGTAGAACTTCATCTGGAACAGCGCCTTGCCCTCGAAGGCCTCGCGCGGTGACCGGCCGGTCTTGTAGTCCACGACCCGGACCGCGCCGTTGGGGGCGACGTCGACCCGGTCGACGATGCCGCGCAGCCGCAGGCCGCCCGGCAGCACCACCGAGACCGACTGCTCGCGCTCGGCCGGCTCCAGGCGGCGCGGGTCCTCCAGGGAGAAGTAGCCGTCGAGCAGGCCGACGGCGCTCTGCAGCCAGGTGTCCAGCTCCGCGTCGTCGGCGAACAGCCCCTCGACCTCGGGCTCCTCGGCCCGCATCCGGTCCCACTCCGGCCGCACCAGGGCGGCCGCTGCCTCGGGAGTGCGCTCGGCCGGCGGCAGGTCGAACAGCCGCTCCAGCACCCCGTGGACCATGGTCCCGCGGGTGGCGGCGCTCGACGGCGCCTGCGGCAGCCGGTCGATCGTGCGGAAGCGGAACAGCAGCGGGCAGGTCATGAAGTCGCCGGCGCGCGAGGGCGACAGCGACCCGAGCACGGGGAGCGGCACGTCCACGATCGTCATGGCCAGGACGCTACGTCGGGGGTCCGACAGTCCTGGGTTCCCGCGCCGCGCCGCCGCCCCACCGAGGCCCAGGTCACGGCGCGCCGCGCCCGCGCGCCTCGTCCGCCCCGCCCGCGCCCGCCCCGAGCGTCGGGTCACGCCCCGCCTCCCGGCCTGCAAGCGGGGCGCACCCCGACACTCGGGGGCTCGGGTGGCCGGCGCTCTGGCGGCTGCGCGGCGCAGGTCTGGTCGCGACGCGCCAGTCAGCGCGGGTCGCGGAGGACTCGCGCTCTGACGCCGACGATCCTCCGCGACCTGCACACCAGCTCGCTGTCGGTGCCCGCTCCTAGCCTGCCCGCATGACCGCCGCCCCCGACGACGCCGCCCGGCCCGCCGGGCCTCGCGGCGCGCCGCGGCCTGCCGCGACGCCGCCCGGCCTCGCGGCGCCGCCGCGGTCCACGCGCCCCGGCCGGCACCGCCGCGGCCCAGGCGCGGCCGCCCGGCCGGCGCGGCGGCGGTCGGAGCCGAAGGCGGCGCAGCCCGTCGCCAGCGAGCTGCCGGTCGCCCGCGTCGCCGTCGACAGCGGCCTGCCGCACCTGGACCGCTCCTTCGACTACGCCGTCCCGGAGAGCCTGTCCGAGGGCGCGCAGCCCGGCTGCCGGGTGCGCGTCCGCTTCGCCGGCCGGCAGGTGCCCGGGATCGTGCTCGAGCGGGCCGCCGAGTCCACGGCCGGCCGGGCCCTCGCCCCGCTGTCCGCGCTGGTCAGCCCGGAGCAGGTCCTCTCGCCCGAGGTCGCCGCGCTGGCCCGCGCGGTGGCCGACCGCTGCGCCGGCTCGCTGTACGACGTCCTGCGCCTGGCCCTGCCGCCCCGGCACGCCCGCGTGGAGAACGAGCCGCCGGGGGAGCCGCCGCCGCCGCCCGACCCGCCGCCCGCCGGCACCTGGGCGCGCTACCCCGCCGGCCCGGCGTTCCTCGAGGCGCTCACCGCCGGCCAGGCCCCCCGCGCCGTCTGGCAGGCGCTCCCCGGGCCGTCGTGGCCCGAGCAGCTCGCCGCTGCCGTACGCGCCACCCTGGCCGGCGGTCGGGGCGCCCTCGTCGTGCTGCCCGACGCGCGGGACGTCGCCCGGCTGGCGGCCGCCCTCGGCGACCTGCCCCACGTCGCGCTCGCCGCCGACCTCGGACCGGCCGAGCGCTACCGCCGCTGGCTGGCGGTGCGCCGCGGGCAGGTGAAGGCGGTGATCGGCACGCGTGCGGCGACCTTCGCGCCGGTCGCCGACCTCGGCCTGGTCGCGGTCTGGGACGACGGCGACGACCTGCACGCCGAGCCGCGCGCCCCGTACCCGCACGTCCGCGACGTCCTGGTCCAGCGGGCCCACCTGGCCGGTGCGGCGGCGCTGGTCGGCGGCCACGTCCGCACCGCGGAGGCGCAGCTGCTCGTCGAGAGCGGGTGGGCCAGAGCCCTCGAGCCGGACCGCACGGAGGTCCGCCGGCTGGCGCCGCACGTCGCACGGCACCTCCGACGACGACCTCGCCCGCGACCCGCTCGCCCGGGCGGCCCGGCTGCCCGCGGTGGCGTTCGAGGCCGCCCGCGCCTCCCTCCAGCGGGGCGAGCCGGTGCTCGTGCAGGTGCCGCGACGGGGCTACGTCCCGAGCCTGGCCTGCGCCCGCGACGGCACCCCGGCCCGGTGCACCGCCTGCCGCGGGCCGCTGGCCAGCGGCGACAGCACCGCGGTCGCCGCCTGCCGCTGGTGCGGCCACCTGGCGGGTGACTGGCGCTGCCCGGCGTGCGAGGGCCGGGCGCTGCGGGCGGTCGTCGTCGGCGCGCGGCGCACCGCCGAGGAGCTCGGCCGGGCCTTCCCCGGCGTCCCCGTCCTCACCAGCGGCCGCGACCAGGTGCTCGCCGACGTCCCGGACGCCGCGGCGCTGGTCGTGTCGACCCCCGGCGCCGAGCCGGTGCCCGCGGGCCAGGGGTACGGCGCCGTGCTCCTGCTCGACGGCTGGGCCGCCCTCGGGCGGGCCGACCTGCGGGCGGGGGAGGAGGCGCTGCGCCGCTGGGCGGCGGCCGCCGCGCTGGCGAGAGCCGGCGCGGACGGCGGCCGGGTCGTCGTCGTGGCCGACCGCGGCCTGGTGCCCGTGCAGGCGCTGATCCGCTGGGACCTGCCGGGCGCCGCGGCCCGCGAGCTGGCGGCCCGCCAGGAGCTGCGGCTTCCCGCCGGCGACCCGGATGGCCGCTGTCGACGGCCCGCCCGAGGCCGTCGCCGAGCTGGTCGCGTCGGTCGAGC
This sequence comes from uncultured Actinomycetota bacterium, assembly GCA_963762795.1. GTDB lineage: Bacteria > Actinomycetota > Actinomycetes > Mycobacteriales > SCTD01 > RYN-170. Next base: position 10,344 of record CAVXMC010000011.1, read on the forward strand.
TGCCGGAGGGCGCCGACGTGCTCGGGCCGGTGCCGGCCGGCGACGGCGAGCGGCTGCTGGTGCGCGTACCGAGGAGCCAGGGCGCCGAGCTCGCCGCGGCGCTCAAGGCCGCGGTCGCCGGGCGGAGCGCGCGCAAGGAGCCGCTGCTGCGGGTGGAGCTCGACCCGCCCAGCCCTGTCTGACCCCGCCCGTACGATGGAGGGGTGCCACTGCGACCCATCCGCCTGCTCGGCGACCCTGTCCTGCGCACGCGTGCCGAGACCGTCACGACCTTCGACAAGGAGCTCCGCACCCTCGTCAAGGACCTGACCGACACGATGCTCGACGCCCCCGGCGTCGGGCTCGCGGCGCCCCAGCTCGGCGTCAGCCTGCGGGTCTTCACCTACGACGTCGACGGCGTGATCGGCCACCTGGTCAACCCGGTGCTGCACTTCCCGAGCGACGAGGAGCAGGACGGCCCCGAGGGCTGCCTGTCGCTGCCCGACCTGACCTTCGACTGCGTCCGCAAGGAGCACGTCGTGGCGCACGGGCAGAACGTCTACGGCGACCCGGTCACCATCGAGGGCCGCGACCTGATGGCCCGCTGCGTGCAGCACGAGACCGACCACCTCGACGGCGTGCTGTTCATCGACCGGCTCGACGCCGAGACCAAGCGGGCCGCGCTCGAGGCCGTCCGCGAGGCCGAGTGGGCCAACCAGCCCGCCCCGGTCGTCAAGGCCAGCCCGCACCCGCTGTTCGGACGCGCGCTCTGACCGTCTCCCCGCGATGAGGCTCGTCTTCGCCGGCACCCCGGCGCCCGCGCTGCCGAGCCTGCAGGCGCTGCTCGACAGCGCGCACGACGTGGTCGCCGTCGTCACGCGTCCCGACGCCCCGGCCGGCCGGGGCCGCACGCTGCGGCCGAGCCCGGTGCGCGAGCTGGCCGAGGCGGCCGGCGTCGAGGTCCTCACCCCGGCTCACCCGCGCGACCCCGACTTCCAGGAGCGCCTGCGCGCGCTCGCGCCGGACTGCTGCCCGGTCGTGGCGTACGGCGCGCTCGTCCCGCGCCCCGTCCTCGACATCCCGCGGCTCGGCTGGGTCAACCTGCACTTCAGCCTGCTGCCGGCCTGGCGCGGCGCCGCGCCGGTGCAGCACGCGCTGCTGGCCGGCGACGAGATGACCGGCGCGACGACGTTCCTGCTCGAGGAGGGCATGGACACCGGCCCGGTCCTCGGGGTCACGACCGAGGAGGTACGGCCCGACCGACACCAGCGCCGACCTGCTCGACCGGCTGGCGACGGCCGGGGCGGGCCTGCTGGTCGCGACCCTCGACGGCCTGGAGCGCGGCGACCTCGTCGCCGTCCCGCAGCCGGCCGACGGCGTGTCGATGGCGCCCAAGATCACCGTCGAGGACGCCCGCGTCGACTGGACCGCGCCCGGCGCTGCGGGTCGACCGGGTGGTGCGGGCCTGCACCCCGTCGCCCGGGCCCTGGACGACGTTCCGCGGCAAGCGGGTCAAGCTCGGCCCGGTGGAGGTCACGCCCGAGCGGCTGGCGCCCGGCGAGCTCGCGCGACGGGCTGGTCGGCACCGCCACGACCGCCGTCCGGCTGGGCACCGTGCGCCCGGAGGGCAAGGGCGAGATGGCCGGCGACCGACTGGCTGCGCGGCCTGCGCCCCGAGCCGGGGGAGCGGTTCTCGTGACACGGCCCCGCACCCCGCGCCCGAACCGCCCCAAGGCGCCGCAGAAGCGCGCGCCGGCGGCCGACCCGGCGCGGCTCGCGGCGTACGACGTGCTGGTGGCGGTCCGCGAGCGCGACGCCTACGCCAACCTGGTCCTGCCCGGCCTGCTGCGCGAGCGGCGGCTGGACAGCCGCGACGCCGCGTTCGCGACCGAGCTGGCGTACGGCGCGCTGCGCGGGCAGGGGCTGCTCGACGCGGTCCTGCAGGCCTGCGTCGACCGTCCGCTGGACAAGGTCGACCCGCCGGTGCGCGACGTGCTGCGGCTCGGTGCCCACCAGCTGCTGCGGATGCGCACCCCGCCGCACGCCGCGGTCAGCGCCACCGTCGACCTGGCGCGCCGGGTGACGACGGCCGGCCCGGCCGCGTTCGTCAACGCGGTGCTGCGCAAGGTCGCGGCCAAGGACCTCGAGCAGTGGCTCGACGAGCTCGCGCCGACCGACGACGCGGTGGCGGCGCTGGCCCTGCGCAGCAGCCACCCGCGCTGGGTGGCCTCGGCGTTCCGGGACGCGCTGCGCGGTGACCTGGCCGAGACCGAGGCGGCGCTGCAGGCCGACGACACCCGCCCCGAGGTGCACCTGGTGGCCCGCGGCCTGCCCCGCGACGAGCTCGCGACGCAGTCCGGCGGGGTCGCCGGGCCCTGGTCCCCGTACGCCGTGCGGCTCACCGAGGGCGGCGACCCGGGCGCCCTGCCGGCGGTCCGCGACGGCCGGGCGGGCGTGCAGGACGAGGGCAGCCAGCTCATGGCGCTGGCCCTCGCCGGCGCCCCGCTGGACGGGCCGGACGCGACCTGGGTCGACCTGTGCGCCGGCCCGGGCGGCAAGGCCTCGCTGCTGCAGCTGCTGGCCGACGAGCGCGGCGCGCTGCTGGTGGCCTTCGAGGCCCAGCACCACCGCTCCCGGCTGGTCCGCCGGTCCGGCGTGCGCGACGTCGTGACCACCGACTCCCGTACGCCGCCGCTGCGGCCCGGCAGCGCCGACCGGGTGCTGCTCGACGCCCCGTGCAGCGGACTCGGCGCGCTGCGCCGCCGGCCGGAGGCGCGCTGGCGCCGCCAGCCCGCCGACCTGCCCGGCCTGACCCGGCTGCAGGGCCAGCTGCTCGACGGCGCGGTCGAGGTGCTGCGGCCCGGCGGCGTGCTGGCCTACGTCACCTGCTCGCCGCACCTGGCCGAGACCGCCGTGCCGGTGCTCGACGTGCTGCGCCGCCACCCGTCGTTGCAGCAGCTGGACGCCCGGCCGCTGCTCCCGGGCGTGCCCGACCTCGGCGACGGCCCGTCGGTGCAGCTGTGGCCGCACCGGCAGGGCACCGACGCGATGTTCCTGACCCTGCTGCGCAAGGACCCCGCATGACCCGCCGCGCCCTGATCTCCCCGAGCATCCTGTCGGCCGACTTCTCCCGGCTCGCCGACGAGTGCGCGCGCGTCGAGGGCAGCGCCGACTGGCTGCACGTCGACGTCATGGACAACCACTTCGTGCCCAACCTGACGCTCGGCCTGCCGGTGGTCGCGTCGCTGCTGGCGGCCAGCCCCACCCCCGTCGACTGCCACCTCATGATCGAGGACCCGGACCGCTGGGCGCCGCAGTACGCCGAGGCCGGCGCCGGCAGCGTGACCTTCCACGTCGAGGCCGCGGCCGCGCCGGTCCGCCTCGCCCGCGAGCTGCGCTGCCAGGGCGCCCGCGCCGGCATGGCGCTCAAGCCGGCCACGCCGGTGGAGCCGTACGTCGACCTGCTGCCCGAGGTCGACATGCTGCTGGTGATGACGGTCGAGCCGGGCTTCGGCGGACAGAGCTTCCTGGACGTCGTGCTGCCCAAGCTGCGGCGCTGCCGCGAGGCGATCGACGGCCGCGACCTGGACGTCTGGCTGCAGGTCGACGGCGGCGTCACCGAGAAGACGGTCGAGCTGTGCGCGGCCGCCGGGGCGGACGTCTTCGTCGCCGGCTCCGCGGTGTACGGCGCCGAGGACCCGGCCGAGGCGGTCCGCCGCATCCGCGACGCGGCCCTCGCGACCCCGCGCGACTAGCCGTCGACCGGCAGCGGCGTCTCGGCGACGGGGCGTCCGCCCGGCAGCTGCCAGCTGCGGATCCGCGCCCGCAACGGCCGCTACGACGAACGTGTGCAGCAGCCAGGCGGCGAGGCACGACGCCGGGACCAGGACGAGGTCGGCGGCCCACCCGCTCAGCCCGGTGAGGTCGGTGACGTTGAGCAGGACCAGCTCGTGCACCAGGTAGAAGGCGAAGGACACCTCCCCGCAGTAGACGAGCCAGCGCGAGGTCAGCCAGCCCTCCCGGCCGTCGAGGTCGCACTGGCGCCGCCGACGACGAGCGCGAGGCAGACCAGGCCGGCGCCGCCGATGGTCGCCGGGAAGCTGCTCCGGCCAGGCAGCAGCAGCACCAGGCCGGCCACCGCTCAGTGCCCCGGCCCCGCGCGGGGACAGCCGCCACCCGCGCTGCACCTCGATCGCCGCGACCACCCCGAGCAGGAACTCGCCGAAGCGCAGCGGTGGGAACACGTGAGACCGCGTCGGCGTAGTGCCCCGGCGCGAAGGCGCCCAGGTGATGACCGCGGACGCGGCTCCCCACCAGGTGACGGCGACGGCCAGCGCACCCGCGGGCTGCTGCGACAAGCAGGACCGGTCAGCGACGTGAGGCCCGCTTAGAAGGCTGCCCGCAGGACGGCGACGGTCCTGCGCCGCTTGCTCGCCTAGGGCTGCAGGTGGCCTCGTCCACGTCGGGCATCGCCGCGCCCGACAGTACGTCCGGCGGCTGATCGCCGAGCTCGTCACCGGGCGGCACGGCCGCCTACCAGCACCACGAGGTGGCTGGGGTAGATGCGCGCGAACGGCCGCGGCGCGAAGGCGCGCGTGCCGGGCTGGACGACCAGTCGCAGACGAAGCCCACGACCTGGAAGACGACGCCGACCTGTTCGCGCTGTGCGGGGCTCGAGCGGGCCGGCCGACCGTGCCGCCCCGGATGCGAGGTGGCTGAAGAAGACGAACAGCGCGCGCGGCTCGCAGCGACGTCAGGCGGCGCAGGTGCTGCGGCCGGCCGGCGGTCACGGGGAGCTCCTCGTACGGGGTGGGCGCAGCGGCGCACCGGCGCCAGCGGACGCGTGCGCCGGAGGATCCGGCGCGGCCGTCGCCGTGGTGCGGGAGCCGTCCGCGCCGGTCGTGGCACATGGCGTCGACAGCCAGCGCGCTACCGGGGCAGGTGCAATTCCTGACCGGCGGTGACAGTCCGCGACCCGACCGCAGCCAGCGGCCGGTGGACCCGGTGGGACTCCGGGACCGACGGTGAGAGTCCGGAGGAGAGGTACGCGCGCAGGCCGGAGGGCCTCGTGCCGTCCTGCCTGCGTCCCCGGTGCGCCCCGACAGGGGAGGACCGAGGTGGACGAGCAGCAGGCCATGCGCACCGCCGTGGACCTCTCGCGCCGCGCGCTCGGGACGACGAGCCCCAACCCGCCCGTCGGCGCCGTCGTGCTGGACAGCCGAGGGCGAGGTGGTCGGCGAGGGCTGGACCAGGCCGCCGGGCGGGCCGCACGCCGAGGTCGTCGCGCTCGCAGCAGGCGGGGGAGCGGGCCCGCGGCGGCACCGCCGTCGTCACGCTGGAGCCCTGCCGCCACACCGGTCGCACCGGCCCGTGCACCGACGCGCTGCTCGCGGCCGGGATCGCCCGGGTCGTCGTCGGCACCCCCGACCCGACCGGCCAGGCCGGCGGCGGGGCCGAGGTCCTGCGCGCCGCGGGCGTCGAGGTGGAGCACCGGCCGCTCGGACCCGACACGCCGCTCGAGCCGTGGCTGACCAGCCTGCGCACCGGCCGGCCGTTCGTCACCTGGAAGTACGCCGCGACGCTCGACGGCCGCAGCGCCGCCGCCGACCGCACCAGCCGCTGGATCACGGGCGAGCCGGCCCGCGCGGACGTCCACCGCCTGCGCGCCGAGGTCGACGCGGTCGTGGTCGGCGTCGGCACGGTGCTCGCCGACGACCCGCAGCTGACCGTCCGCCCCGACCCCGGCCACCAGCCCCTGCGCGTCGTCGTCGACAGCCGCTGGCGCGCCCCCGCGACCGCCCGGGTCTTCGACGGCGAGGCGCCGACCTGGTGGGTGGGCTGACGCGTCGGCGCCCGCGCCCGGGCGACGGCGATACGCGGCGGCTGCCCGCCGGCCCCGACGGCCGGGTCGACCTCGCCGCTCTGCTCGCCGCCCTGCGCGACGCCGGCGTCGTCAGCGTCCTGCTGGAGGGCGGCCCCACCCTGGCCGCCGCCTTCCTGAAGCAGGGCCTCGTCGACCGCGTCGTCGGCTACGTCGCGCCGGCGCTGCTCGGCGCCGGACCCAGCGCGCTGGGCGACCTGGGCGTGGGAACGATCGCCGACGCCCTCCGGTTGCGGCTCGACGAGGTGGTCCGCGTCGGCGACGACGTCCGTCTGACCAGCAGGAGGTCCTAGGTGTTCACCGGCATCGTCGAGGAGCTCGGCGAGGTGGTGGCCGTCGAGCCGCTGACCGACGCCGCGCGCATCACCGTCCGCGGCCCGGTCGTGACGACCGACGCCGCCCACGGCGACTCGATCTCCGTCAACGGCGTCTGCCTGACGGTCGTCGACAACGAGGGCGGCACGTTCACCGCCGACGTCATGCGCGAGACGCTCGACCGGTCGAGCCTGGGCGCCCTGGAGCCGGGCAGCCCGGTCAACCTCGAGCGGGCCGTACGCGCCAGCGACCGCCTCGGCGGTCACGTCGTCCAGGGCCACGTCGACGGCACCGGCGTGGTGCTCGAGCGCCGCGCCCGAGGAGCACTGGACCGTCGTCCGGGTCTCCCTGCCGGCCGGGCTGACCCGCTACGTCGTCGAGAAGGGCTCCGTCACCGTCGACGGCGTCTCGCTGACCGTCACCGCCGTCACCGGCGAGTGGCTGGAGGTCAGCCTCATCCCGACGACCCTCGGACTCACCACCCTCGGCAGCAAGCAGGCCGGGGCGCCCGTCAACCTCGAGGTCGACGTCATGGCGAAGTACGTCGAGAAGCTCCTGCTGGCCGGGGTCGTCCCGGCCGGCTCCCGTACCGGAGAGAGCGCGTGACCACAGTGAGCAGCAGGTTGGACACGGTCGAGCGAGCGGTGGCGGACATCGCCGCCGGCAAGGCCGTCATCGTGGTCGACGACGAGGACCGCGAGAACGAGGGCGACCTCATCTTCGCGGCCGAGAAGGCGACGCCGGAGCTGGTGGCCTTCATGGTCCGCTACACCAGCGGCTACATCTGCGTCTCGCTCACCGAGGAGGACTGCGACCGCCTCGACCTCCCGCCGATGTACCCGGTCAACCAGGACAAGCGGCGCACCGCGTACGGCGTCACCGTCGACGCCCGCGAGGGCGTGACCACCGGGATCAGCGCGACCGACCGGGCGCGCACGATCAGCCTGCTCGCGGACCCGGAGTCGACCGCCGCCGACTTCACCCGCCCCGGGCACGTGGTGCCGCTGCGGGCGGTCAAGGGCGGCGTCCTGCGCCGGGCCGGCCACACCGAGGCCGCCGTCGACCTGTCCCGGCTGGCCGGGCTGTCCGCCGCGGGCGTGCTGTGCGAGGTCGTCAGCCAGAAGGACGAGGGCGACATGGCCCGCGTCGACGAGCTGCGGTCCTTCGCCGACGAGCACGGCTTGGCGCTCATCTCCATCGCCGACCTCATCGCCCACCGCCGCCGCTTCGAGAAGCAGGTGCGCCGGGTCGCCGAGGCCCGCATCCCGACCAGCCACGGGGAGTTCCTCGCGGTCGGCTACGACTCGCTGCTCGACGGCGTCGAGTCCATCGCCCTGGTCAAGGGCGAGATCGGCGACGGCGAGGACGTGCTCGTGCGCGTCCACTCCGAGTGCCTGACCGGCGACGTCTTCGGCTCCCGGCGCTGCGACTGCGGTCCGCAGCTGGACGCCGCGCTGGCCGCGGTCGCCGAGGTCGGTCGCGGGGTCGTGCTCTACGTCCGCGGTCACGAGGGCCGGGGGATCGGCCTCATGCACAAGCTGCAGGCCTACCAGCTGCAGGACAGCGGCTCGGACACCGTCGACGCCAACCTCGAGCTGGGCCTGCCGGCCGACGCCCGCGACTACGGCACCGGCGCGCAGATCCTCGTCGACCTCGGCATCCGCAGCATGCGGCTGCTCACCAACAACCCGACCAAGCGGGCCGGCCTCGAGGGCTACGGCCTGCAGATCCTCGGCCGGGTGCAGCTGCCGGTGCACGCCACGCCGGAGAACCTGCGCTACCTGCGCACCAAGCGCGACCGCATGGGCCACGACCTGCCCGGGCTCGCCGCCTTCGAGGACGAGGTGACCGAGGCGTGCGCGGACGCCTCGTGCGACCACCCCGGAGTCCGCGTGAGCGGCAGCGGCGCGCCGGGAGCCCGGCCGGTCCAGGCGCGCGGGCTGACGCTCGCGCATCGTCGCCACCCGCTGGCACGAGCAGATCACCGAGGCCCTGCTCGCCTCCGCCCTGCGCACCGCCCAGGGCTGCGGCATCGAGGAGCCGACGGTCGTCCGCGTCCCCGGCGCCGTCGAGCTGCCGGTCGCCGCGCAGGCGCTGGCCGGCACCCACGACGCCGTCGCCGCCCTCGGCGTGGTCATCCGCGGCGGTACCCCGCACTTCGACCACGTCTGCAACGCGGTGACGTACGGCCTGACGCGGGTGTCGCTCGACGCGCACACGCCGGTCGGCAACGGCGTGCTGACCTGCGACACCGAGCAGCAGGCGCTGGACCGCTCCGGCCTGCCCGGCTCGCCGGAGGACAAGGGGCGCGAGGCCGTGCTGGCCGCGCTCGAGACGGCCACGCTGCTGCGGGCGCTGCGCACCGGGAGCCATACGGGGGCCTGACCCCCCGCCTCCCTCCCCTCCCTCCGTACAGAAGGGCACTCCCGTGCTGAACGTCGTCCTCCCCAAGGGCTCGCTCGAGAAGCAGGTCCTCGAGCTGTTCGACGCCGCCGACCTCACGGTCATCCGCGGCGGCGACCGCGACTACCAGGCGCGCGTCGACGACCCGCGCATCGCCCGCGTGCGCTTCCTGCGCCCGCAGGAGATCCCCACCTACGTCGAGCAGGGCATCTTCGACCTCGGCATCAGCGGCCGCGACTGGGTCACCGAGACCGGCGCCGACGTCGTCAGCCTCGGCGAGATCGGCGGCGGCCGGGCCGGCGAGGCCGTCGTGAAGGTCGTCCTCGCGGTGCCCAAGGAGTCGCCCTGGGAGTCGGTGAAGGACCTGCCCGAGGGCGTCCGCATCTCCACCGAGATGCCCGAGACCACCCGGCGCTTCCTCGAGGAGCACGGCGTCAAGGGCAAGGTCTTCACCTCGCACGGCGCGACCGAGGCCAAGATCCCGGACATCGTCGACGCCATCGTCGACCTGACCGAGACCGGCTCGTCGCTGCGCAAGGCCGGCCTGAAGATCATCGAGACGCTGCTCACCAGTCGTACGGAGCTGCTCGCGCACCGCGCGGCGTACGAGGACCCGGCCAAGCGGGCCGCGATGGAGGACCTGTCGCTGCTGCTGCAGGGTGCGCTGCGGGCCCGCGGGCACGTGCTGCTCAAGCTCAACGTCCCGGCCAGCGGCGCTGGACGCCGTCCTCGGCGAGCTGCCCGCGATGAGCTCCCCGACGGTCATGCCGCTGGCCGTCGCCGACATGCGCGCGGTCGAGACGGTCGTGCCGAAGAAGGGCGTCAACACGCTCATCCCGGCGCTCAAGGCCGCCGGCGCCCGGGACATCCTCGAGCTGCCCATCTCCAAGATCGTCGAGTAGTGGCCGCGCCGGTCGCGCCGGCGCCGGTCCGCAGCACCACGCCGGCGCTGGCCGCTGCCGTCCTCGCCGGCGCGCTCATCGCCGTCCAGCAGCGCTGGAACGGCGAGCTGCGCACCGCCCTCGGCGACGCGCTGCTCGCGGCGCTGGTGTCCTTCGGCTCCGGGCTCCTCGTCGTGGCCCTCGTCGTCGCTGCCGCGCCGCGGGCCCGCGCTGCCCTGCCGGCGCTGCGCGGCGTGCCGTGGTGGTCCTGCGCGGGTGGGGCGTGCGGAGCGGCCCTGGTCGCGGTCTCCGCGGCCGCCGCCCCGGTGCTGGGTGTCGCGCTGCTGTCGGTCGGCCTGGTCGCCGGGCAGACGACGGGTGGCATCGCGGTCGACCGCGCCGGGCTCGGCCCGAGCGGCCGGCACGCCGCCGACCTGCCGCGGGTCGCCGGGGCGGCGCTGTGCCTCGTGGCGGTGGCCATCAGCGCCTCGGGCCAGGGCGCCCGCGACGCCGACCCGCTGCTGCTCGCGCTGGTGCTGGCGGCCGGGTTCCTGATCTCCCTGCAGCAGGCGCTCAACGGCCGGGTGCGCGCAGGCGACGAGCACACCGGTCGCGACGCTCGTCAACTTCGTGGTCGGGACCGGGGCGCTGCTCCTCGGCGTCGCGGTGCGCGAGCTCTCCGGAGGGCTCGAGGTCCTGGCCTGGCCGTCCGAGTGGTGGCTCTACACCGGAGGGCTGCTCGGCGCCTTCTTCGTGGCCGTCGCCGCCGTCGTCGTGCCGGTCGTCGGGGTGCTGCGGCTGGGCCTGGCCGTCGTCGCGGGCCAGCTGGTCGGCGCGCTGCTGCTCGACGCGGGCGGCGCCGGGCTCGAGCCGGCCACCGTCACCGGGGCGGGGCTGACCCTGGTCGCCGTGGCCGTCGCCGGCCTGGGCGGCCGGCGGTGATCCGCTGGGCCAAGCTCGTCGTCGGCCTGCTGCTGTTCGCCGCCGGCCTGTGGCTCGGCCTGGTGGCCGAGCTCGGCGTCGGGCCGTGGGACGTCCTCACCGGCGGCCTGTCCCGGCAGCTGGGCACGTCGTTCGGCCGCACCGCGATCGGGGTCTCCGTCGTGGTGCTCGTCATCGGCCTGCTGCTGCGGGTGCGCCCGGGCCCCGGCACCATCGCGAACGTCGTGGTCATCGGCGTGGTGCTGGACCTGCTGCTCGGCACCCCGTGGCTCGAGGGCCTCGACGACCAGCCGCTGGCCCTCCGGCTGCTCGCGGTCGTCGGCGGCATCGCGTCCGTCGCAGCCGGGTCGGCGCTCTACCTCGGTGCCCACATGGGGCCCGGCCCGCGCGACGGGCTGATGGTGGCCCTGGTCGAGCGCACCGGCCGCCCCGTCGGCACCTGCCGCGCGCTGCTCGAGTGCTCGGTGCTGGTCGCCGGCGTGCTGCTCGGCGGCCCGGTCGGCGTCGGCACGGTGCTGTTCGCCCTCGGGATCGGCCCTGCCGTCCAGATCGCGTTCCGCGTGCTCGGCCAGACGCCGGTGCACCGTCCCGTGGAGGTCCCGCCGTGACCGCTCCCGTCGTCCTGCAGCCGCGACGCCTGCGGTGGGTCTGCTGGGCCGTCGCCGTCCTCGTCGTCGTTGCCTTCAGCGTGCTGGCGCTCGTCCTGCCCAACGGCGCCACCGAGCGCTCGCCGGTGCGGGCGTCCGACCAGGTCGCCTTCTTCCTGCTCGGCTGCCTGCTGGCCGTGGTGCCGCTGGCCTTCTCCCGCGTACGCGTCCGTGCCGACGAGCGCGGCGTCTGGACGCGCAACGGGCTGGGGGAGCGCTTCCTGCCGTGGCAGGTCGTCGTCGGCGTGCGCCTGGACGAGGGCGCTTCCTGGGCGACCCTGGAGCTGCAGGACGACGAGACGGCGGCGCTGCTGGCGGTGCAGGCCAACGACGGCGAGCGCGCCGTGGAGGGCGTCCTGGCCCTGCGCCGCCTGCTCGAGGCCTCGCGACACGCTCGCTGACCTGCCCGAACGCCGGACAGGACGGCACGTCCCCGGACAGACTCCCCGCGGAACCCTCGAGCCCGGGGTCTTCCGAGCCGAGTCCCAGGACGTGACCGTGCCCCCGCGCAAGCTCCTCGCCGCCCTGACCACCGCCGTCGTCGCCCTCGCCGGCCCGGTCGCCGCCCTGGCGCCGCAGGCCGCCTCGGCCGCCGGTCCGCAGGTCCGGGCCGAGAGCGCGACCGCCAGCGCCGCGGCCCGCCTCGGCACGCGCGTGTCGTCGGCGCTGAACGGCTCCGGGGCCCGCACCGTCGCGGCCGCCGTCGACGTCGACGGGCTCGGGTCGGTCCTGCGGCGCGACGCCTGGCACGCGCTGCCGCCGGCCTCGACCCAGAAGTCCTTCGTCGTCGCGACCGCGCTGCTGTCGATGCCGCGCGACACCCGCCTGCTCACCCAGGTCGTCGCCACGGCCACTCCCACCGTGACGACCGCGACCGGCACCGTCACCACCGGTCGGCTGCCCGGCTCGGTGTGGCTGGTGGCGGGCGGCGACCCGTACCTCACCGCGTCCGGCCTGCGGGCCCTCGCGGCCTCCGTGCGCGCCGCCGGCATCCGTGAGATCACCGGCGACGTGCGGCTGGACGACAGCCGCTACGACGCGCTGCGCCGCAACGCCGGCTGGAAGGCCAGCTACGTGCCGGGCGAGTCCGGTCCGCTGTCGGCCCTGGCCGTCGACGGCAACCGCTGGCGCAAGGACCGGGCGTTCCTGGCCGACCCGGCGCTGCCCGCCGCGGTGCGGTTCCGCGACATGCTCAAGGCAGCAGGTGTCGTCGTCCGCGGGCGGGTCGTCCGCGACCGCCGGCCGGCCGGCGCCACGGTCGTCGCCGAGCGTGCCTCCCTCCCGCTGACCAGCCTCACGGCCAAGCTCCTGAAGGCCTCCGACAACTTCGCCGCCGAGCTGCTGCTCAAGGAGGTCGGCAAGGCGGTCAGCGGCGAGGGCTCGACCGCTGCCGGTGTCGCCGCGGTCCGCTCGGTCCTGGGCTCGCGCGGCGTGCCGTTCGGGACCGCCACGGACGGTTCGGGCCTGTCCTCGCGTGACCGCCAGACGCCGGCGGGCGGCATCGCGCTGCTCCGCGCCGTGGCCGCCTCGCCGGTCGCCGCCGACTTCCGCGCCGCCCTGCCCGTCGCCTGCGTGGACGGCACGCTGCGCACCCGCCTGTGCGGGACCGCCGCGCAGTCCAACGCGACGGCCAAGACCGGCACGCTGTCCGGTGTGCGCGCGCTGTCCGGCTACGTCCGCACCCGCAGCGGCCGGCTCGCGTCCTTCACGATCCAGATCACCGGCGCCAGCAACGGCGGCCGTGCCCGGGCCGCCATCGACCGGGCGGTCGCGGTGCTCGCCGCGTCCACGGAGTAGCTGGCCTCGTCACCGTGGCGGACGACGGCAGGGCGGACCCCCGGCTGGCAGCCGCCCTGCTGGCCCACGACGGCTCCTCGGCGACCCGGGCCGAGGTCCTGGCCGCGCTGGCGACCGCCCGCGTCTTCGTACCGGTCCGGGCGGTGTCCACCCGCGAGGAGCTCTCCGCGACGACCGGCCTGCGGCAGGAGTCGAGCGCCGAGATGCAGCTCGTCCTGCTCCGGTCGAGCAGCGGCGCGACCGCCCTGCCGGCGTTCCCCGACGGCCACGACGTGCAGGCCTGGCAGCCCGAGGCGCGGCCGGTCCCGCTGCCCGGGCCGCAGGCCTGCCGCTCCGCCCTGGACCAGGGCGCCGGCACGCTGCTGCTCGACCCGACCGGCGCTCGCCTGCCGGTGACGGGTGAGGAGCTGGCCGCCCTGGCGCAGGGCCGCGTCCCGGTGCCGGGCACCGGCCTGTCGGCCCGCACCGCCGCGACGGCCCTCACGGCGCCCGCCCGGCCGGACCCCGGGCTCGCCCGCGCCCTCGCCGCCGCGCTGCAGGACGAGCCCGTACGCGCTGCCCGCCTGCTCGACGGCCCCGACGGCCCGGTCGTCGGCGTCGTCCCGAGGGCGCCGCTCGACCCGGCGGCGCTCGCGGCCCTGGCCAGCCGGGTGGTCGCCCGGCTGGGCGCCGACCTGCCCGCCGCCGGGCTGGACCTGACCGTCGTCGCCGAGGACGGGCCCGGCACCGACCTGCTGAGGACCCGCCGCCGGCTCAGACGGGACCGGTGAGCTTCTCGCCCGGGCCGTCGCCGGGCTCGTCCGGCTCGGAGGACGCCTCGCGGAAGGCCCGCTGCAGCGACTGCAGCCCGTCGCGCAGCGGGGCGGCGTGCACGCCGAGGTCGGGACGGGCCGCGGTCACCAGACCGGCCAGCGCCGTGATGAGCTTGCGGGCCTCGTCCAGGTCCTTGCTGGCGTCGCCCTCCTCGCCCAGGCCGCACTTCACCGCGGCCGCGCTCATGAGGTGCACCGCGACGGCCGCGATGACCTCCGCAGCCGGCACCTCGGCGAGATCACGGGCAGCGGCATCCGGGTCGGTCATGCTGCTACCCTTGCAGGGCGACCCTTCTCCCGGCATGCCGGGGGTCGGACAAGCGGAGGTCCCCACCTCCCACCCGCGCCGCCCCTGAGGCAGCCGGGTCCGGTCGGCCCGGCTCCTCTCGGGGGACCGTGGCCGTGCCCGTCGTGCCCCCTCGGGCACGGTGGGACAGGTGGGCCCTGCGCGTCGCGCGGGGCCCTTCGTCGTGTCGGGCCCCGGACCACGACCCGGGAGGCCCCATCAGCGCTGAGCCCCGCATCAACGACCGGATCCGTGTGCCCGAGGTCCGCCTCGTCGGCCCGGCCGGCGAGCAGGTGGGCATCGTCGCCATCGGCGAGGCCCTGCGCCTCGCCCAGGACAGCGACCTCGACCTCGTCGAGGTCGCTCCGATGGCGCGACCGCCTGTCTGCAAGCTCATGGACTACGGCAAGTTCAAGTACGAGGCCGCTCAGAAGGCGCGTGAGAGCCGCAAGAACCAGGTGCTCACCGTCATCAAGGAGATGAAGCTCCGGCCCAAGATCGACCCGCACGACTACGAGACCAAGAAGGGCCACGTCGTCCGCTTCCTCAAGGCGGGCGACAAGGTCAAGATCACGATCATGTTCCGTGGTCGCGAGCAGTCCCGCCCCGAGCTGGGGTTCCGGCTGCTGCAGCGGCTGGGGGAGGACGTCCAGGAGCTCGGCTACGTCGAGAGCGCTCCGAAGCAGGACGGCCGCAACATGATCATGGTCCTGGCGCCGCACAAGAACGCGGCAGACCTGCGCAAGGCCGCGCAGGGCGGCGCGCCCGCCGAGGCGGCCGCCGACCAGCAGCCCGCCGCAGCAGAGCAGTAGCGACCAGCACAGTCAGCACGACCCGGCGACGCGCGACGGTCCGCCGGGCCAGCACCGACGAGACGGGACCCCCATGCCCAAGCAGAAGACGCACAGCGGCGCCAAGAAGCGCTTCAAGGTGACCGGCACCGGCAAGATCCTCCACGAGCGCGCCGGCAAGCGTCACCTGCTCGAGCGCAAGTCGAGCAAGCTCACCCGCCGCCTGACCGGCACCGCGGAGCTCGCCCCCGGCGACACCAAGACCGTCAAGAAGCTCCTGGGCCTCTAGCCCACCCCGCCCGAGAACTGACTGACGAGAGACAGGGACCAGACACGTGGCACGCGTCAAGAGGGCCGTCAACGCCCACAAGAAGCGTCGTGAGGTGCTCGAGAAGGCCAGCGGCTACCGGGGCCAGCGCAGCCGGCTCTACCGCAAGGCCAAGGAGCAGCTGCTCCACTCGGCGACCTACGAGTTCCGCGACCGCAAGAAGCGCAAGGGCGACTTCCGTCAGCTCTGGATCCAGCGCATCAACGCGGCCGCCCGGCTCAACGGCATGACCTACAACCGGCTCATCCAGGGCCTCAAGGCCGCTGGGGTCGAGGTGGACCGCAAGGTCCTCGCCGACCTGGCCGTCACCGACGCGCCGGCCTTCGCCGCGCTCGTCGAGGTGGCCCGGGCGGCCCTGCCCGCCGGTGGCGGAGCGGCGGAGCAGACCCCCGCTGCCTGACAGCACCTCCGGGGAGCGCGCGTCCGGCGCGACGACCCCGCTGACCTCGACCCGCTCGCCGCGGGTCCAGGCCGTACGACGACTGCACCGGCGCTCGGCTCGCGGAGCCGAGCGCCGGTTCGTCGTGGAGGGACCGCAGGCGGTACGCGAGGCGCTCGCCGCCGGCGACCTCCTCGAGCTGTACGCCGAGCCCGGCCGCCAGCCCGCCCTGGAGGCCGAGGCGGTCCGTGCGGGCGTCCCCGTCGTCGCGGTCAGCGCCGCCGTGCTGGGGGCGATGGCCGAGACCGTGACGCCGCAGGGCGTGCTCGGCCTCGCCGCCCTGCTCGACGTCCCGCTCGCCGACGCGCTGGCCGGCCGGCCCCGGCTGGTGGCCGTGCTCGACGCGGTGGCCGACCCGGGCAACGCCGGCACCGTCCTGCGCACCGCCGACGCTGCGGGGGCCGGGGCGGTCGTCCTGACGGAGGGCTCCGTCGACCCGCACAACGGCAAGTGCGTGCGCGCGAGCGCCGGCAGCCTGTGGCACCTCCCCGTCGTCTCCGGTCCCGCCCTGCCCGACGTCGTGACCGCCGCCCGCGCCGCCGGGCTGCAGGTCCTCGCGACCACCGGCGCCGGTGAGGACGACCTCGACGACCTGCTCGACGCCGGCGCGCTGGCCGCCCCGACGGCCTGGCTGTTCGGCAACGAGGCGGCCGGTCTCGACCCCGCCGCCCTGGCGCTGGCCGACCGGCGGGTCCGGGTGCCGCTGCACGGGCGGGCCGAGTCGCTCAACCTGGCCGCGGCAGCCGCCGTCTGCCTGTACGCGAGCGCCCGGGCGCAGCGCCGCTGAGAAAGGTGCACGGTTCGTGCACGTCGCCCGATAAGGTGATGACGCACACCGTCTGGGGGGAGCTCGCGTGGTCGACGCCGCGTACTCCGACCTGCCCGACGGCCTGCTGATCGCCGATGCGGCCGGCACCGTGGTCGTGCTGAACCCGGCGGGGGAGCGCATCCTCGGGATCCCGGCCGGGACGGCCGTCGGCCGCGACTACCGCGAGGTCCTGCCCCTGTCGGACGAGCAGGGCCGCGACTGGTGGTCCTGCACCGACCCCTACTCCGGGCTGCAGACCCGCAGCCGGCAGCCCGAGCGCCGGCTGCTGCGCCCCGGCGGCACCGAGCTGCTGGTCACCGCCTCCTTCGTCCGTGGCGAGCGCGCCCGGCTGGAGAAGCTGGTCGTGGCCTTCCGCGACAACCGCGCCCGCGAGCGCGTCGACCGCAGCCGGGCCGACCTGGTCAGCACGGTCGCCCACGAGCTGCGCTCCCCGCTGACCAGCGTCAAGGGCTTCACCGCCACGCTGCTCGCCAAGTGGGACCGCTTCAACGACGACCAGAAGAAGCTCATGCTCGAGACGGTCAACGCCGACGCCGACCGCGTCACCCGGCTGCTGACCGAGCTGCTCGACGTGAGCCGCATCGACGCCGGCCGGCTCGAGATGCGCAAGCAGGTCGTCGACCTGCCGAAGGCCGTCCGCAAGGCGATCGCCGGCCGGGTCGCCGGCGGCGAGGCCGAGGAGCGCTTCGTCGTGGTCGAGGAGGGCGGCCTGCCCGACATGTGGGCCGACCCCGACAAGGTCGACCAGATCGTCGGCAACCTGGTCGAGAACGCCCTGCGCCACGGCGCCGGCACCATCACCGTCAGCGTCCGCCCGTACGCCGGGCCCGAGCTCGTCGGCGCGGAGGTGACCGTCGGCGACGAGGGCCCGGGCATCCCCGAGGAGACCGCCGCGCGCGTCTTCACCCGCTTCTGGCGCGGCAACCGCCGCGGCGGCACCGGCCTCGGGCTCTACATCGTCAAGGGGCTGGTCGAGGCCCACGGCGGCAGCGTCGAGGTCGGCCGCTCGCCCAGCGGCGGGGCGCAGTTCCGATTCCTGCTGCCCGCCGGCACCGCCCCCTACGAGGAGTAGGGGACAGGGTCCGGCGGGCGCCCTGGGAGACTGCCTGCCGACCCGACTGGACGGAACCGCCGCACACCATGAACGAGCTGACCCCCGACTCCCTCGACCGCGCCCGCGACGAGGGGCTGGCCGCCCTGGCCGGCGCCGCCGACCTCGCCGCGCTGGCCGCGCTCAAGCCCGCCGTCCTCGGTGACCGCAGCGCGCTGGCGGCTGCCCGCAAGGCGGTCGGCGCGCTGCCCGGCCCCGAGCGGGCCGACGCCGGCAAGCGCGTCAACGTGCTCGCGAAGGAGCTGACCGCGGCGTACGACGCGCGCCGCGCCGCGCTCGAGGTGGAGCGCGACGAGCGCGTCCTGGTCGAGGAGGCGGTCGACGTGACCGTCCTGCCGGGTCGGCTCCCGGTCGGCGCCCGCCACCCGCTGACGACCATCCAGGAGCGGGCGGTCGACGTCTTCGTCGGCATGGGCTGGGAGGTCGCCGAGGGCCCTGAGGTCGAGCACGCGTACTTCAACTTCGACGCCCTCAACATCCCGGCGCACCACCCGGCCCGCGAGGAGCAGGACACCGTGTGGGTCGAGCCGCGCGGCTCCGGGCTGCTCCTGCGCACGCAGACCTCGCCGCTGCAGATCCGCTCGCTGCTCTCGCGCGGGACGCCCTGCTACGTCGTGGCTCCCGGCCGCGTCTACCGCAACGAGGCGCTCGACGCGACGCACTCCCCGGTCTTCGTGCAGATCGAGGGCCTCTGCGTCGACGAGGGCATCACCATGGCCCACCTGCGCGGCACCCTGGACGCCTTCGCCTCGGCGATGTTCGGCGAGGGCCTGCGCACGCGCCTGCGCCCGTCGTACTTCCCCTTCACCGAGCCGTCGGCGGAGCTGGACCTGCAGTGCTTCGCCTGCCGCGGCGACGCGGCCCTGCAGCCCTGCCGGGTCTGCTCCAGCGAGGGCTGGATCGAGGTCGGCGGCTGCGGCATGGTCAACCCGGCCGTGCTGCGGTCCTGCGGCGTCGACCCCGACGTCCACTCCGGCTTCGCCTTCGGCATGGGCCTGGACCGCGCCGTGATGTTCCGCCACGGCGTCACCGACATCCGCGAGCTGTACGAGGGCGACCTCCGGTTCACGCTGCCCTTCGGCCTGGAGGCCTGACATGCGCGTCCCCCTGTCCTGGCTGCGCGAGCTGCTGCCCGGCCTGACCGCGACGGGCGACGAGGTCGCCGAGGCGCTGGTGCGGGCCGGCCTCGAGGTGGAGCAGGTCCACCGCTACGGCGACGACGTGACCTCCGTCGTCGTCGGCCAGGTGCTCGACGTGGAGGAGCTGACGGAGTTCAAGAAGCCGATCCGCTTCTGCCACGTCGACGTCGGGTCCCGTACGCACGAGGTGGTCTGCGGCGCGACCAACTTCGCGGCCGGCGACCGCATCCCGTTCGCCCTGCCGGGCGCCGTCCTGCCCGGCGGGTTCCAGATCGCCACGCGCCAGACGTACGGCCGGACCTCCGACGGCATGATCTGCTCCGCGGCCGAGCTCGGGCTGGCGGACGCCTCCGACGGCATCCTGGTCCTGCCGCCTGACAGCCCGCTCGGCGCCGACGTGGTCGAGCTGCTCGAGCTGCGCGACGAGGTCCTCGACATCGCGGTGACGCCTGACCGCGGCTACACGCTGTCGGTCCGCGGGGTCGCCCGGGAGGTCGCCACCGCGTTCGGGCTGGAGCTCGCCGACCCGGGCCTGGTGCCGCCCGGCGACGCCCCGGCCGGCCACCCGCTGCGCATCGAGGACCCGTCCGCGTGCACGCGCTTCGTCGCGCTGAGCTTCGCGCTCGACCCCTCCGTGCCGTCGCCGGCGTGGCTGCAGCGCCGCCTGGTGCTGGCCGGGATGCGCTCCATCAGCCTCGCGGTCGACGTCACCAACGCGGTGATGCTCGAGCTGGGGCACCCGCTGCACGCGTACGACCGGGACAAGCTCTCCGGCGCCGTCGTCGCGCGGCGGGCCACCGAGGGCGAACGGCTGGTCACCCTCGACGGCCAGGACCGCGCGCTGACGACCGAGGACCTGGTCATCGCCGACGACTCGGGGCCGCTCGGCCTGGCCGGCGTCATGGGCGGCGCCGCGACCGAGATCTCGGGCGGCACCGCGCAGGTGCTGCTCGAGGCGGCCTGCTTCGACCCGGTCGTCATCGCCCGTGCCGCCCGCCGGCACCGGCTGCCGTCCGAGGCGAGCAAGCGGTTCGAGCGGGGCGTCGACCCGGCGCTGGCCCCCGCCGCGGCGATGGCGGCCTACCGGCTGCTGTCCTCCCTCGGCGCCGCCTCGGCCGACGGCCTGCCTGCCCGCACCGACGTCGACCTGCGCACCGACCCGGCGGTCCTGCGGTTCGCGCGTCACGGCGCCCGAGCGGGTGGCCGGCCGGCCGTACGCCCGGGACGTCGTCCTGCAGCGCCTGCGCGACGTGGGCTGCGAGGTGACCGGCGACGGCGACGTCGTCGACGTGGTGCCGCCGTCCTGGCGGCCCGACCTGACCGGCACGGCCGAGCTGGTCGAGGAGGTCGTGCGCCTCGAGGGCTACGACACGATCCCCGTCGTCCTGCCGGCCGCCCCGGCGGGACGCGGCCTGACCGCCGCGCAGCGCTGGCGCCGCACCGCCTCGCGCGCGCTCGCCGCGGCCGGCCTGGTGGAGGTCAGCACGCCGCCGTTCGTCTCCGAGCAGGTGCTCGAGGCGCTCGGCGGCGGGATGGAGTCGCCGCGGCTGCTCAACCCGCTGTCGGCGGAGGAGGCGCTGCTGCGCCCGACGCTGCTGCCCGGGCTGCTCGCCGCGCTGACCCGCAACGCCGGCCGGGGCCTGCCGGACGTCGCGCTGTTCGAGACCGGGGTCGTCTTCCTCGGCAGCGGGAGCACGCCGAGCCAGGTGCCGACCGTCGAGGTGCGGCCCACCGAGGAGCAGGTCGCGGCCCTCGACGCGGCGCTGCCCGAGCAGCCCCGGCACGCCGGGCTCGTCCTGTCCGGCGGCTCGGCCTCCTGGGACGCCGCGGTGGAGCCGCTGCTGGCGCTCGGCCGCGCCCTCGGCCTGTCCCTGACCGTGCGCGCCGCCGCGCACGGGCCGTTCCACCCGGGGCGCTGCGCCGAGCTGCTGCTCGACGGCCGCCGCGTCGGCCTGGCCGGCGAGCTGCACCCGCGGGTGGTCGCGGCACTCGGCCTGCCGGCCCGGACCTGCGCCGGCGAGGCGAACCTCGACGTGCTGGTCGCGGCCGCCTCCGCGCGCGGCCCGGTCCTCGCCCCGCCGGTGTCGCACTACCCGCCGGCCACGGTCGACGTGGCCCTCGTCGTGCCCGTCGCCGTGCCCGCGGCCGACGTCGAGGCGGCCCTGCGCGACGGCGCCGGCGAGCTGCTCGAGGCGCTGCGGCTCTTCGACGTCTACACCGGGCCGCAGGTGGGGGAGGGCGCGCGCTCGCTGGCGTACGGCCTGCGCCTGCGCGCCCCCGACCGCACCCTCACCGACGTCGAGGTGCTGGGCGCCCGGGACGCCGCCATCGCCGAGGCCGGCCGCCGGACCGGGGCCGTCCTGCGCTCCTGACGGCGGGTCGGTGAATAACCATGCAGCGTTCCGTGTAGAGTTGCGGTCATGGGGATCACCGCCGCCGTCGCCGGAGCAAGCGGGTACGCCGGCGGCGAGCTGCTGCGCCTGCTGCTCGGCCACCCGGAGCTGAGCGTCGGCCCGGTCGCCGCGGGGAGCAGCGCCGGCCTGCCGGTCACCGACCTGCACCCGCAGCTGCCGCAGCTGGCCGACCGGGTGTTCGCCGCGACCGACGCCGCCACGCTGGCCGAGGCCGACGTCGTCTTCCTCGCCCTGCCCCACGGGGAGAGCGCCGCCCTCGCGGCCGCGCTGCCCCCGGAGCTCCCGGTCGTCGACCTCGGCGCCGACCACCGCCTCGGCGACGCCGCCGAGTGGACCCGCTTCTACGGCACCGCCTACGCCGAGCAGTGGCCGTACGGGCTGCCCGAGCTGTTCCGCGACGACCTCGTCGGCCAGAAGCGGGTCGCCGGCCCGGGCTGCTACCCGACCTCCGTCGCGCTGGCGCTCGCGCCGCTGCTGGCGGCCGGCCTGGTCGACCCGCAGGACGTCGTCGTGGTGGCGGCCAGCGGGACCAGCGGGGCGGGCCGGGGCGCCAAGGCCAGCCTGCTGGGCAGCGAGGTGATGGGCGACCTGTCGGCGTACAAGGTCGGCGCCCACCAGCACACCCCCGAGATCCGCCAGACGCTGACGCGGGTCGGCGGCGCCCCGGTCAGCCTGTCGTTCACGCCGGTGCTCGCGCCCATGCCGCGGGGCATCCTGGCCACCTGCACCGCGCGCACCACCGCCACCGAGGACCAGCTGCGCGAGGCGCTGCAGCAGCAGTACGCCGACGAGCCCTTCGTCCACGTCCTGCCGAAGGGCCGCTGGCCGCACACCGCGGCGACCGCCGGCTCGAACGCCTGCCAGCTGCAGGTCACCGTCGACACCGACGCCGGCCGGGCGGTCGTCGTCAGCGCGATCGACAACCTCGTCAAGGGCGCCGCCGGCCAGGCGCTGCAGTGCGCGAACCTGATGCTCGGCCTGCCCGAGACCGCCGGCCTCTCCGCCGCCGGGATCGCCCCGTGAGCGGAGGCTCCGCGTGGTGCCCGCCGAGGCACGAGGTGGCGCGCCGCGCGGTGCTGGAGCGAACAGGAGTGTCATCGTGAGCGTCACTGCCCCCAAGGGCTTCCGGGCCGCCGGCGTCACCGCCGGGCTGAAGGCCAGCGGCCGGCCCGACGTCGCGCTCGTCGTCAACGACGGGCCGTCGCGGTCCGCGGCTGCCGTGTTCACCAGCAACCGCTTCCTCGCCAACCCGGTCCTGTGGAGCAAGCAGGTCGTCGCCGACGGCAGCGTGCAGGCCGTGCGTCCTCAACAGCGGCGGGGCCAACTGCGGCACCGGCCCGCAGGGCTTCCAGACCACGCACGCGACGGCCGAGGCGGTCGCCGGGCTGCTCGGCGGCGGCGCGGGTGACGTCGTCGTCTGCAGCACCGGCCTGATCGGCCCGCAGCTCGACCGCGACAAGGTCCTGAGCGGGGTCGCCGCAGCCCACGCGGCTCTCAGCAGCACGGCCGGTGAGGACGCGGCCACGGCGATCATGACCACCGACACCGTGCCGAAGACGGCGACCTACGAGGGCCCGGGCTTCACCGTCGGCGGGATGGCGAAGGGCGCCGGCATGCTCGCGCCGGCGCTGGCCACGATGCTGGTCGTCCTCACCACCGACGCCGACGTCACCCCCGACGAGGCCGACCGGGCGCTGCGCGCGGCGACCCGGACGACCTTCGACCGGCTCGACTCCGACGGCTGCCAGTCGACCAACGACACGGTCCTGCTCATGGCGAGCGGGGCGTCGGGGACCCGGCCGGACGCCGACGCGTTCGCCGCGGTCGTGCAGGCCGTCTGCGCCGACCTGGCGCACCAGCTGATGACCGACGCCGAGGGCAGCGAGCACGACATCGGCATCGAGGTCGTCGGCGCGCCGGACGAGGACGCCGCCGTGACCGTCGGACGCAGCGTGGCCCGCAGCAACCTGTTCAAGTGCGCCGTCTTCGGTGAGGACCCCAACTGGGGGCGCGTGCTCGCCTCCGTCGGCACGACGGACGTGCCGTTCGACATCACCGCGGTCGACATCAGCTTCAACGGCGTCCAGGTGTGCCGCGCCGGGGTGGCGCACGAGGACCCGGCGCTGGTCCGCTTCGAGGGTCGCGGGTGTCCACGTGGTCGTCGACCTGCACGCCGGCGACGCCGCCGCGACCGTCTGGACCAACGACCTGACGACGGCGTACGTCCACGAGAACTCGGCCTACTCGACGTGAGCGGCGCACGCGGCCACGTCGCCCTGCCGAAGGCCGCCGCGCTGGTCGAGGCGCTGCCGTGGCTCAAGTCGTTCTCCGGGCGCACGATCGTCGTGAAGTACGGCGGCAACGCCATGACCAGTCCCGAGCTGCAGCAGTCCTTCGCCGAGGACGTCGTGTTCCTGCGCTACGCCGGCGTCCGCGTCGTCGTCGTCCACGGCGGCGGCCCCCAGATCAGCGCGCTGCTCGACGCGCTCGGTCTCGAGAGCGAGTTCCGCGGCGGCTACCGCGTCACGACGCCGGAGACGATCCAGGCCGTGCGGATGGCGCTCGTGGGTCAGGTCAACCCCGACGTCGTCGGCCTGATCAACGCCCACGGCCCCTTCGCGGTCGGCCTGTCCGGCGAGGACGCCCACCTGTTCACCGCCGAGCGGCGGCCGGCCGTCGTCGACGGCGTCGCGGTCGACATCGGCCTGGTCGGCGAGGTGGTCGACTGCCAGCCCGCGATCGTCACCGCGCTGCTCGACGAGGCCAAGGTGCCGGTCGT
Organism: uncultured Actinomycetota bacterium; assembly: GCA_963762795.1. Classification (GTDB taxonomy): domain Bacteria; phylum Actinomycetota; class Actinomycetes; order Mycobacteriales; family SCTD01; genus RYN-170. The sequence continues at coordinate 34,117 of CAVXMC010000011.1, forward strand.
CGCCACCATCGCCCGCGGCGCCGACGGCGAGATCTACAACGTCAACGCCGACACCGCGGCCGCCGCGCTCGCCGTCGCGCTCGGCGCCGAGAAGCTCGTCGTGCTCACCGACGTCGAGGGCCTGTACGCCGACTGGCCCAGCTCTGACGAGGTCCTCAGCCAGCTCACCGCCGACGAGCTGGCCGCCCTGCTGCCCGGCCTGTCCAGCGGCATGGTCCCGAAGATGGAGGCGTGCCTGGCCGCCGTGCGGGGCGGGGTGCCGCGCGCCCACGTCCTGGACGGCCGGGTGCCGCACAGCCTGCTGCTCGAGCTCTTCACCGACGAGGGAGTCGGCACGATGGTGGTCCCCGATGATCTCCCCACGCGGGCCAGATGAGCGACATGACGGCCCGCTGGGACGCGGTCATGATGGGCAACTACGGCACCCCGCCGGTCGGCCTGGTGCGCGGCCAGGGCGCCGTGGTCTGGGACGACGACGGCAAGGACTACGTCGACCTCGTCGGCGGCATCGCCGTCAACGTGCTCGGTCACGCCCACCCCGCCGTCGTCGAGGCCGTGACCCGGCAGGTCGCCCAGCTCGGCCACACCAGCAACCTGGTCATGCACGAGCCGGGGCTGCGGCTGGCCGAGAAGCTGGTCCAGCTCATGGGCGAGCCCGGCACCCGGGTGCTCTTCGCCAACTCCGGCGCGGAGGCCAACGAGGCCGCGCTCAAGATCTCGAGGCGGCTGCGGCCCGGCGGCGGCTGGGTCGCCGCGGAGGGCGCCTTCCACGGCCGCACCCTCGGCGCCCTCGCCATCACCGGCCAGCCGGCCAAGCGCGCCCCGTTCGAGCCGCTGCCCGGCCCGGTGACCTTCGTCCCGTACGGCGACGCCGACGCGCTCGACCGCGCCGTCACCGACTCGGACCGCCAGCGTCGTGCTCGAGCCGGTGCTCGGCGAGGCCGGCGTGCTGCCGCCCCCCGCGGGCTTCCTGGAGGCCGCCCGGGCCAGCTGCGACCGGGCCGGCGCGCTGCTGCACCTCGACGAGGTGCAGGGCGGCATCGGCCGGGTCGGTGACTGGCTGGCCAGCCGGGTCGTGGCGCCGGGCGTGCGCGGCCGACGTCGTCACCCTCGCCAAGGGCCTCGGCGGCGGGCTGCCGCTCGGTGCGGTGCTGGCCAGCGGGCCGGCCGCCGAGGCGCTCCAGCGCGGTGACCACGGCACGACCTTCGGCGGCAACCCGGTCGTGTGCGCCGCCGCCCTGGCGGTCATCGACACCATCGAGCAGGAGGGCCTGCTGGAGGCCTCCGTACGGCTCGGCGAGCGGCTCGCCGCGGGCGTCCGGGCGCTGGGCCACCCGCTGGTGGAGGAGGTGCGCGGCTACGGGCTCTGGCGCGGCATCGTGCTCACCGAGCCGGTCGCCGCGCAGGTCGAGGTCGCCGCCCGCGACGCCGGCTTCCTCGTCAACGCGCCGGGCCCGGACGTGCTCCGGCTGGCCCCGCCGCTGGTCATCACCGAGGCGCAGATCGACGCCTTCGTCGGGTCCCTCGCCGGCGTGCTCGACCTCGCCAAGGACTCGGGATGAATAGGGTCCCCGCATGACGACTCCGAAGGTCCTCGTCGTCGAGGACGACCCCAGCGTGCGCGGCCTGCTCGACACCCTGCTGCAGGCGGAGGGCTACGACGTCGTCACGGCCTCGGACGGGCTCGCCGGCCTGGTCAAGGTCGCCTCGACCCGGCCGTCGCTGGTGCTGCTGGACCTGATGATGCCGGACCTCGGCGGCATCCGGGTGCTCGAGGAGCTGCGCGATGACCCGGAGCTGGCCGGCACCCCGGTCATCGTCGTCACCGGCAAGATCGACGCCGTCCCCGGCATGCGCGACGTGCTCGGCGAGGACAACGTGTTCGTCAAGCCGTTCGCCGTGGCCGAGCTGCTCGCCCGGGTCGACGCGGTCACGGGCGGTCCGGGCGGCTCGCCGTGACGCGCCACTACCTGGCCGACGACGACCTCACCCCGGCCGAGCTGACGCAGGTCCTCGACCTGGCGGCCGAGCTCAAGGCGCACCGGTTCGACGGCCCGAAGCCGCTGGCCGGGAAGGCCGTCGCCGTCGTCTTCGAGAAGCCCAGCACCCGGACCCGGCTGTCGTTCGAGATCGGGGTCGTGGAGCTCGGCGGCCACCCGGTCGTGCTCGACGCCCGCAGCACCCAGCTCGGCCGCGGCGAGACGATCGAGGACACCGCCCGGGTGATGAGCCGCTACGTCAGCGCGATCGTCATCCGCACCTTCGGCCAGGACCGCATCACGGCCCTCGCCGAGGCCAGCAGCGTCCCGGTCGTCAACGCGCTGACCGACGACTACCACCCGTGCCAGATCCTCGCCGACCTGCAGACCGTCCGCGAGCGGCGCGGCCGTACGGAGGGCCTGACCCTCACCTACCTCGGCGACGGCGCCAACAACATGGCCCACAGCTACCTGCTCGGCGGTGCCATGGCCGGCATGCACGTCCGCATCGGCGCGCCCGAGGGCTACCTGCCGGACGAGGGCGTCGTGGCCCGCGCGAAGGCGTACGGCACCGACGTCCTGGTGACCACCGACGCCCGCGAGGCGGCGGCCGGCGCCGACGTGCTGGCGACCGACGTCTGGGTCTCCATGGGCCAGGCCGACGAGGACGTGCGCAAGCGCGACCTGACCCCGTACGCCCTGGACGAGAAGGCCGTCGACGCGGCCGCCGACGACGTCGTGGTGCTGCACTGCCTGCCCGCCCACCGCGGCGAGGAGATCGCCGCGTCGGTGATGGACGGGCCGCACTCGGCCGTCTGGGACGAGGCCGAGAACCGCCTGCACGCGCAGAAGGCCCTGCTGGCCTTCCTGCTCGAGCAGAGCGCGTGACCGCGCCGCTCACCGCGCCCCTGACCAAGGCGGCGCGCCAGGCGCGCATCGCCGAGCTGCTCGAGGCCCAGCCGGTGGCCAGCCAGACCGAGCTGGGCCGGCTGCTCGCCGGCTCCGGCGTCCAGGTCACCCAGGCGACCGTCAGCCGTGACCTCGAGGAGCTGGGCGCCGTCAAGGTCCGCACCGCGACCGGCACGGCGTACGCCCTCCCGCCCGAGGGCCAGCCGCGCACCGGCACCGCCGAGGCGGTCGACGCCCGGCTCGGCCGGCTGCTGGAGGAGCTGCTCGTGTCGGCCGAGGCGACCGGCGACGTGGTCGTCGTGCGCACGCCGCCCGGCGGGGCGCACCTGCTCGGGGCGGCGCTCGACCGCGCCGGCCTGCCCGACGTCGCCGGGACCGTCGCCGGCGACGACACCGTCCTGCTCGTGACCCGGAAGCCGGCCACCCCGGCCTCCGCCTCCCTCGCCGCGCGCCTCCTGCGCCTGGCCGAGGGCCGACCCGTCGAAGGAGCACCGTGAACCACCCGAGCAGGACCGTCGCGACGCTCCGGGGCCCGGTGGTGACCGAGGAGCGCACCAGCCTCTGGGGCGGACGCTTCGAGGGCGGGCCGGCCGAGGCGCTGGCCCGGCTCTCGGTGAGCGTGCACTTCGACTGGCGGCTGGCGCCGTACGACCTGGCCGGTTCGAAGGCCCACGCCCGCGTCCTGCACCGCGCTGGGCTGCTCACCGAGGCCGAGCTCGACCGGATGCTCGACGCCCTCGACGAGCTGGGCGTCGAGGTGGCCGACGGCACCTTCCGCCCCACGGTGCAGGACGAGGACGTCCACACCGCCCTGGAGCGAGGTCTGCTCGAGAAGCTCGGCGCGCTCGGCGGCAAGCTGCGCGCCGGCCGCTCCCGCAACGACCAGGTGGCCACCGACCTGAGGCTCTACCTGCGCTCCCACGTTCGCCTGGTGGCCGACCGGCTGTCCGAGCTGGAGCAGGCCCTGGTCGACCAGGCGGCCCAGCACCTGGACACCCCGGCTCCGGGCATGACCCACCTGCAGCACGCCCAGCCGGTGCTGTTCGCCCACCAGCTGCTGGCCCACGTGCAGGCCTTCGCCCGCGACGTCCACCGGCTGCGCGACTGGGACGTGCGCGCCTCGGTCAGCCCGCTCGGCTCCGGCGCGCTGGCCGGCTCCTCGCTGGGCGTCGACCCCGTCGCGACCGCCGCGGAGCTGGGCTTCGGCGCGGCGGCGGCCAACTCGATGGACGCCGTCTCGGACCGCGACTTCGTGGCCGAGTTCCTCTTCGTCGCGGCGCTCATCGGCGTCCACCTGTCGCGCCTGGGCGAGGAGGTGGTCCTGTGGAACTCCACCGAGTTCGGCTGGGTCACCCTCGACGACGCCTTCTCGACCGGGTCGTCGATCATGCCGCAGAAGAAGAACCCCGACATCGCCGAGCTCGCCCGCGGCAAGTCCGGCCGGCTCATCGGCCATGTGGCCGGCTCGCTGGCGATGCTCAAGGGCCTGCCGCTGACCTACGACCGCGACATGCAGGAGGCGCAGGAGCCGTCCTTCGACGCCGTCGAGACGCTGCTGCTCGTGCTGCCGGCGATGACCGGCATGGTCGCGACCATGACCGTGCACGCCGACGTGCTGGAGGCGGCCGCCCCGCTGGGCTTCGCGCTCGCCACCGACGTCGCGGAGCTGCTGGTCAAGAACGGCGTCGCCTTCCGCGACGCCCACGAGGCCGTCGGCCACCTCGTCGTGTGGTGCACCGTCAACGGCAAGGAGCTGCACGAGGTCTCCGACGAGCAGCTCGCCCACGTCTCGCCGCACCTCACCCCCGACGTGCGCTCGGTGCTCGACGTGCGGGGAGCCATCGCCGCCCGTACGGGTCACGGCGGCACCGCCCCGGCCCGCGTCGCCGAGCAGCTGGAGGCGGTGCGCCTCGAGGTGGAGGCCCACCGGACATGGGCGGCCAGCGCGCTGTCCTGACCGGCCCGGTCGACCAGGTCGCACCCCGGCTGCTCGGGGCGCACCTGGTCGCCGGGGAGGTCACCGTGCGCCTCACCGAGGTCGAGGCGTACGCCGGGCAGGCCGACCCCGGGTCGCACGCCTTCCGCGGCCGCACCCCCCGCACCGAGGTCATGTTCGGCCCGGCCGGCTTCGCCTACGTCTACTTCACCTACGGCATGCACTGGTGCGTCAACGTCGTCACCGGTACGCCGGGCACCGCGTCGGCGGTGCTGCTGCGGGCCGGCTCCGTGGTCGCCGGGCTGCCGCTCGCGCAGTCGCGTCGGCCCGGCTCCTCCGAGCGCGACCTGTGCCGCGGCCCGGCCCGGCTCTGCAAGGCGCTGGGCATCGACGGGTCGCTCGGCGGCACCGACCTGCTCGACCCCTCCTCGCCGCTGCGGCTGGAGCTCGGGCCGGCGCCGACGTCCTTCCTGACCGGCCCGCGGGTCGGGGTGGCGGGGGAGGGCGCACCTACCCCGTGGCGGTTCTGGCTGGACGGCGAGCCGAGCGTCAGTCCGTACCGCACCGCCGTGAAGCGGGTGCGGCGACCCGCGAGCCGTCCGTGACCCCGGTGCGGGACGATCCCCGGGTGACCCGCCCGACCCCTGCCCTGCCCGACCCGTCCGCCCTGCCGACCGTCGCGCCCGTGCCCGACGTGCTCGCCGAGCTCGAGTGGCGCGGTCTGGTCGCCCAGACGACCGACCGCGACGCGCTCGCGAAGGACCTCGCCGGCGGGCCCCTCACCCTCTACTGCGGCTTCGACCCGACGGCCGACTCGCTGCACATCGGCAGCCTCGTCCCGCTGTTCGCGCTGCGCCGCTTCCAGCTCGCCGGCCACCGGCCTATCGCCCTTGCCGGTGGGGCCACCGGCTTCATCGGCGACCCGACCGGGCGCTCGACAGACCGGGTCCTGCTCGACGCGGACACCCTGGCCGCACGCGTGGGCAAGCTGTCGGCCCAGATGACCCGGTTCCTCGACTTCGGCGACGGCCCGACCGACGCGGTCCTCGCGGACAACCTGGACTGGACCCGCGACCTGTCGGTGATCGACTTCCTGCGCGACGTCGGCCGGCACTTCCCGGTCAACCAGATGCTCGCCCGCGAGTCGGTGTCGGCCCGGCTGGAGAGCGGCGGGTTGTCGTTCACCGAGTTCGCCTACCAGCTGCTGCAGTCGATGGACTTCGTCGAGCTGTACCGCCGGCACGGCTGCCGCCTGCAGGTCGGCGGCAACGACCAGTGGGGCAACATCACCGCAGGCCTCGACCTGCTGCGTCGGGTGGAGCAGGGGAGTGCGCATGCGCTGACCTTCCCCCTCGTCACCGACAGTTCCGGGAGCAAGATCGGCAAGAGCACCGGCGGGGGCAACGTCTGGCTCGACCCCGACATGACGACCCCGTACGCGCTCTACCAGTACCTGCTGAACGTCGACGACGAGGACGCCGGCACCTACCTGCGCCTGCTGACCTTCGTCAGCCGCGAGGAGGTAGAGGCGCTCGACGCGGCCACCACCGCACAGCCGCAGGCGCGCGCGGCCCAGCGCCGGCTGGCCGCCGAGCTGGTGTCGCTGGTCCACGGGGCCGACGAGCTGCAGCGCGTGGTCGCCGCCAGCGCCGCGCTGTTCGGCGGCGGGGCGCTGGCCGACCTGGACGAGCGCACCCTCGCCGCCGCGCTCGCGGAGGCCCCCTCGGTCGCGGTCTCCGGGGAGGTCCCGCCGTACGTCGAGCTGCTCAGCAGCGCGCTCGGGCTGTCCCGTTCGGAGGCGCGGCGCGCGGTGAAGGAGGGCTCTGCCTACCTCAACGGGGACAAGGTCACCGACGACGCCCTCGTGCCGGGCGAGGGCGACTGGCTGCACGGCCGGTTCCTCGTCCTGCGCCGCGGCAGGCGCTCGGTCGCGGTGGCGGAGCGCCCGAGGGGCTAGTCCGGGTGTGCCGGCCGTCACGTCCGGCGGCCCGCGGACCAGCCGGACACGCCCGTTCCACGCTCACGGGAGCGTCAGGGAAGCCGGTTCTGCCGTCCCGGGCACCCTGCCGGCGTTTGACGCGGGTGCACCCCGTCCGTACCTTCGTACTCGTTCCACGGCGCGCCGGACACCGATCAGGTGGACGGGCCGGGAGCCCCCAGGAAGGTCCGACGCGGTCCGCCGCGTCCACCGCCGGGGAGCAGCCAAGGCCTCGCGGCCAGCGGCTGCTAGGGTCGGAGAGTTGCCCCGCGAACGGCCGAGAGGTCGCAGA
>CAVXMC010000012.1:0-99284 GCA_963762795.1 uncultured Actinomycetota bacterium
CGTCGCCGGCGGTTGTAGGTGTGCTCGGTCCAGAACACGATGGCTTCGTGGAGCTCGGCGCGGGTGCGCCAGCGGCGGCGGTCCAGGACGTTCTTCTGCAGCAGTGCGTGCCAGGACTCCATCGCGGCGTTGTCCCCGGCGGAGGCGACCCGGCCCATCGAGCCTTGCAGGCCGGCGGCGGTCAGCACCGCCCGGAATGAGCTTGCTCGAAATTGCGACCCGCGGTCGCGAGTGGACCACGACGACGCCGGTCGGTTGCCGCCGAGCGACGGCGGTGCGCAGCGCGGTGACGGCGAGCTGGGCGGTCATCCGCTCGTCCAGGGCGTAGCCGACGATGCGGTTGCTGAACAGGTCCTTGATCGCGCAGCAGTAGAGCTTGCCCTCGGCGGTCGGGTGCTCGGTGATGTCGGTGACCCAGACCTGGTCGGGGCGCTGGGCGGTGAAGTCCCGCTGGACGTGGTCGTCGTGCACCGCCGGGCCGGGGGTCTTCCCGCTGCCGCGCCGGCCCTTTCGCACCGTGGCTGACCACAGCTGCTGCTGCGAGCACAGCCGCCAGACCCGCCGCTCACCGACGTCGTGGCCGGCGAGCTCGAGCTCGTCGGCCAGGAAGCGGTAGCCGAACTCGGGGTCGTCGGCGTGCGCGTCGATCAGCGCGTTGGTCAGGTAGGCGTCCTCGAGCTCGCGGTCGCTGACCGGGCGGCGAGCCAGGCGTAGTAGGCCTGCCTGGAGTGGCCGAGCACCCCGCAGGTCAGCCGCACCGGGATCCCCTCGGCGGCCAGGTCACGGACCAGCGGGTAGCTCATTTTGGGAGGCTGCCGGCGGCGAAGTAGGCCGCGGCGCGGCGCAGGATCTCGTTCTCCATCTCCAGCCTGCGCTTGTCGCGTCGCAGCTGCACCAGCTCGCTCTGCTCGCTGCTGGTCTGGCCGTCCACGACTCCGTCGTCGATGTCGGCCTGGCTGGAGCCAGCGACGCACCGACTCCTCCGAGATGCCGAAGTCGGCAGCGACCTCGGCCTGGCTCAGGCCGCCGCGGCGGGCGACCCGGACGACATCACGCTTGAACTCCGGCGGGAACTTCCTGGGCACGCTGACATCCTTCCTGCAGGACCTCGTCCCACAGATGGAGTGTCAACCGACCTGCAGCAGTCCCGAGCGCTTGAAGTCGGTCGCGCGCGGACAAGGCCCTGACCGAGAAACAGGCCGGTTCCTTGCTCACAAATTGCTCACAAACTCGACGACACGCCGTGGCACTCAACGGATTTGCGTGTCACACTGCACCTGTTATGACCTGCAAGAACGTCACCAGACGACACGAAAGGAGACCGGGTTTTCCCGCCTCATAATCCCTCGGTCGTGGGTTCGAGCCCCACCCGCCCCACTCCAGACGTGCAAGTCGCAGGCGTCGTCGAGGACGCTCCCGCCGTCCGACGCGCGGCTGGTGCGAGGTGCGGTGGGGCCTTGCGCGCGGACGAGGGCGCCTCTGCGCGTACTGCGAGCCCCAGCCAGTCCGACTGGCCGTGTCTTTCAAGAGCTGGCCCTCGGTCGCGACCCCTGCAGCGTCAGGGCCCGGTCAGCTGCTGGCGCAGGACGGTCTTGAGCACCTTGCCGCTGGCGTTGCGCGGCAGCTCGTCGAGCACCCGTACGACCGTCGGCTTCTTGTACGAGGCCAGTCGCTCCTTGCAGAAGGCGATGAGCTCGGCCTCGGTCGGCGGGTCGGACGGGTCGGTCGGCACGACGAACGCGGCCGGCGTCTCGACCCACTTCTCGTGCGGCATGCCGACCAGCGCCGCCTCGCGCACCTTCGGGTGCTGGTCGAGGACGGTCTCGACCTCGGAGCAGTAGATGTTCTCGCCGCCCGAGATGATCATGTCCTTCTTGCGGTCGACGACGTAGAGGAAGCCCTCCTCGTCCATCCGGCACAGGTCGCCGGAGTGGAACCAGCCGCCGGAGAAGGCCTCCTCGTTGGCCTCGGGGCGGTTCCAGTAGCCCAGGAACGTCGTCGGGCCGCGGTAGACGATCTCGCCGACCTCGCCGAGCGGGACGTCGTGCATGTCGTCGTCGACGAGGCGGACCTCGACGTTGAGCACCGGCTTGCCGACCGAGCCCATCTTGCGGATGGCGTCCTCGCCGAGGAGCAGCGTGGTGACCGGGCTCATCTCGGTCTGGCCGAACCTGTTGTAGATCGGCACGCCGGGGAACGTCTCGGACATCGCCTGGAGCACCGACGGTGCGGCCGGAGAGGCACCCCATGACATGGCGCGCAGGGCCAGCCGCCGCGGCCGGCGCGCCTGCTCGGCGCAGATCGCCTGCCACTGCGTCGGGACGTAGAAGCAGCCGGTGACCTGCTCCCGCTCGAGCAGGTCGAGCGCGTCGCCGGGGTCGAAGTTGCCCGACGGCACGATGACCGCGGTCGCGCCCAGCATCAGGTAGGGCACGAGACCGCTGAGCCCGGCGATGTGGAACAGCGGTACGCCGGACAGCCACACCAGGTCGTCCGACGGGCGCAGCCCCTGCATGACGAGGGTGTTGAACGCGTTGGTCACCAGGTTGAGGTGGCTGAGGACCGCGCCCTTCGGGCGGCCCGTCGTGCCGGAGGTGTACATGATGAAGGCAGCGTCGTTCTCGTCGAGCAGGGGCAGGTCGAGCGGCTCGGGGCTGGTCGCGGCCAGGACCGTCTCGTAGTCCTCCGCCCCGTCCCCGACGACGTCGGCGCCACCCACCGCGAGCACCGGTCCACCCCATGTGGCGCGCACCTCGGCGACGACCGGCGCCAGCTCGGCGTCGACCACGAGCGCAGCGGCCGTGCAGTCCTCCAGGACGTAGGCGACCTCCGCCGCGACCAGCCGGAAGTTGACCGGCGTGACGATCGCGCCGAGCCGGCAGCCGGCCCAGTAGACCTCGACCGCCTCCAGCCGGTTCTGCATGAGCACGCACACGCGGTCCCCGCGCCGCACGCCTCGGTCCGCCAGGGCGCGCGCGATGCGGTTGACCCGGTCGTCGAGATCCGCGTACGTGCGCTGGTCGTCCCCGCAGCGGTAGGCCACCTTGTCGGGGCTCGTGGCCACGGCCCGCCGCAGGAGTCCGTCGAGCGTCAGTGACCGGCCGTGGGTCATGGCCTCGGCCCCGGCCTGGGCGGTGGCGACCCCGGTGTGGGGCTGCTGGTCACGCTGCTCCTGTTCGCCGCAGGGGGCGGGACCCCGCTGTCGCGTGGACCCGCGGGAGCAGCCGGTCGCCGGGGCTCCGTCGACGACGCTGGTGGTGAGGACGGGGCAGCCTAGGACCTGTCAGCAGAGGTCAGGTGAGTCGGGCGGGAGGGCGGTGTCGCCCCGCGCGGCCGCCCGCGCAGCAGCCGGGTCGCGCGGGACAGCGCGCGCGGGTCGGTGGCGAGGACCAGCCCGTCGGCGACCAGCAGCGTGGTGAGCGCGAAGAACAGCGCCTCCTCCAGCGGCAGGCCGAGCAGGGAGAGCCCGGTGCTGCTGCCGGGGCGATGGCCCAGACGCCGTCGGCCAGGGCGAGCCGGTCTGCGGCGCACAGCCAGAGCGCGACGGGCAGGTCAGCCGGCCGGGCGGCCAGCGCGCGGCCGCGCAGCAGGTCGCCGGCGACGGCGCGCTGCAGGGCGAGCGGCGGGGCCGACCCAGACGAGCAGCAGGCCGAGGTAGCGCGGCTGCCCGCCGGCGGCGGCGGCGCCAGCGCCCGCGAGGGCGACGGCGACCAGGCGAGCGCGCCGCGGGACGGCTGCCGGCGGCAGGCGACCGGCGGGCGCGACGGCAGGCGGCCGGTACGCGCGCCCCAGGCGGCGACGAGCACCACGAGCAGGACCACGAACGCGTACTCCTCGACCGGGACGCTGCCGGCGGTGGCGAGCACGCGGTCGGGGCCGTACGTCCAGACGCCGGTGCGCACGAGGTGCTCGTCCCAGGGCGCCGTCCAGACCAGCGCGACGCGCGGCGAGCGCGGCGGCGGCGCGCAGCAGCGCGGGACAGGGTCGGGCCCCGCGCAGCAGCAGCGCGACCGGCAGGCCGAGTGCGAGGGCGTCGAACAGCCAGTAGTCCACGTCCAGCCTCTCGGGCACGCGGGGGGCGGGGCGGTGCGTGCCGCGGCCGGCGCGGGGTACGCCGGCCCGGCACGCGGGGTCAGACGGGTTGCGTGTCGCGGCGCGGGCCGGGCACGGGCTCGGCCGCGAGGCCGCTATGGCGTCGTGCTCGCGTCGAAGCCTGGGTCGTCGACGACGGACTTGACCCGGGCGATCTTGTAGATGACCAGGCCGAAGGCCGCCTTGGCGAGGATGTCGGCGATCGAGTAGCCGGCCTGCCGCAGGACGAACGCGTCCGGCCCGTCGAAGCCGAGCACCGGCATCAGGTAGGCGATCGGGTAGACGCCCCACAGGCCGACCAGCATGATCCGCAGCTTGCCGACGGTGCCGCGCACCTCGACCGGCTGCCGGTCGAGCGAGTTGTTGATCTCGACGAACAGGACGTACAGCAGGTAGAGGAACGGGATCGTCGACAGCGTGCCCCAGAGCAGGCGCGGGCCGGTGTCGGTCGTGATCTCGCCCGGGTAGCCGAGGGCGATCATCAGCGCCGGAGGCGATGACGAGCTTGGTGAGCAGCGGCCGGGCGACGGCGCGGGCGAGCGCCAGGACGGCGATGGTCTCGACGAGGAGCAGCGGGACGGTGAGGAACCAGTCGACGTAGCGGTAGCCCTCGTTGAAGCCGATGCTCGGTCAGGGTGTAGACGCCCGTCCCCGCCCTGGCGCGTCCGTCCGGTAGGACTCCTTGAAGTTGTCGAAGATCCGCACGTAGTGGTAGGTCGCGATGAAGCAGACGATCGCGCTGACCACCAGGGCGTTGCGGTAGCGGGCCAGGACCCGCCGCTGCGACAGGACGAGGTAGAGCCCGGTGAAGAAGAGGCTGGCGATGGCCAGCGAGAACAGGTTGTAGACGGTCTCGTACTGGCCGGACGTGAGTTCGGCGATGTCGATCCCTTGCGCGACGATCACGCGGAGCTCCTCGAAGCAGGGTGCCGGCGGGCGCCGACACGGCACGACGCGGCAGACGTCCGGGCAGGACGTCCGGCTCCGGAGCGGGGTCTGCGAGCCAGGGACGGCCGGGGACCGGGGCGGAGCAGCTGAAAGGTGGGGCTCGCGGACGGAGGTCCGCAACTCGAAGCACTCGTGGCGCGGTTCGACTGGCAGCCGTCGGCCGTCGGGAGCATCCTGCGACGGTGATCCTCCGGGAGCTCGACACCCGTGCGTGGACCCGCCGTGGTGCCTGCGGAGCGGCTGTCCCGAGCGCGTGCTGGCGCTGGGCCTGGTCGCCGGTGTGACGGTCCCGGGCTGCTCGCCGACGCCGGCCCGCTGCTGCTCGTGGCGGCCGCGCGTGCTGGGGCTGCCGCACGGCGCGGTCGACCACCTGGCTGGGGATGGGCCCGCGGTGCTGTGCGCCCGGAGGTCCGCGTCGTCGCGACGCTACGCGGCTGCGGCGCTGGCCGCTGTGGCCGTCGCCCTGCTCCTGCCGCTGCCCGCGCTGCTCGTGCTCCTGGCGCTGTCGGTCGCGCACTTCGCCGAGGGGGAGGTCGGCTGGGCCCGGCTGACCGGTCGGCCGGGCTGCTGGCCGGCCGGCGCGGCCGCGGGGCTCGCCGTGGTCGCGCTGCCGCTGCTGCTGCGGCCCGCGGACGTACGGCCGCTGCTCGCCGAGCTGGACCCGGCAGCTGCCGGGCGGTGCTGCTCGCGGCCGACCTGCGCGCGGTGCTCCTCGGCGTCACGGCTGCTGGTCGTGGTCGCGCGGGGTCGCCGGCGCCCGGCACAGCCCTGACCGGCTGGCCGACCTGCTGCTCGTCGTCGCCGTCGCCGCCGTCCTGCCGCCGCTCGCCGCGTTCGCGGTGTGGTTCGCCGGCTGGCACGCCGTACGGCACACCGCCCGCCTGCTGCAGCTCGACCCGCGCAGCGCGGGCGAGGACTCGGCCGGTCCGGCCCTGCGCCGCTTCGTGCGCGCCGCGGCCCTGCCGAGCGCCGCCGCCCTGGCCGGGGTCACCGCCCTGGCCCTCGTCACCGGCGTGACCGGCGCGCTGCTGGTGGCGCTGCTCGCGCTGACCGTCCCGCACACGGCCGTCGTGGCGCGGCTCCCGAGCACGCCGGCGCGCGCCTGACGTGGCGCGTCAGTCCGTGCCGGACTCCATGGCCGCCGCCTCGAGGGCGGTCTCGACCTCGTCGTCGGCGCCGGGGTTGTCGGCGATGACGTCCGCGCCACCGACCTCGAGCTCTCCGAACAGGGTGCCGTGCTCGACGAGCACCTGGCCCTGGTCGAGCGGCTGGGCGGCGTACGCCTCGAGCTTGGCCCGCGAGTCGGCGATGTCGAGGTTGCGCATGGTCAGCTGGCCGATGCGGTCGGTCGGGCCGAAGGCGGCGTTCTCGGTCCGCTCCATCGACAGCTTCTCCGGGTGGTAGGAGAAGCCCTCTCCCTCGGTGCGCAGGATCGAGTAGTCCTCGCCGCGCCGCAGCCGCAGGGTGACCTCTCCGGTGACCAGCGAGGCGACCCAGCGCTGGATGGACTCGCGCAGCATCAGCGCCTGCGGGTCGAGCCACCGGCCCTCGTACAGCAGCCGGCCCAGGCGCCGGCCCTCGGCCTGGTAGTTGGCGAGGGTGTCCTCGTTGTGGATCGCGTTGAGCAGCCGCTCGTAGGCGATGAACAGCAGGGCCATGCCGGGCGCCTCGTAGATGCCGCGCGACTTGGCCTCGATGATGCGGTTCTCGATCTGGTCGGACATGCCGAGCCCGTGCCGGCCGCCGACGGCGTTGGCCTCGCGGACGAGGGCCACCGGGTCGTACGCCGTGCCGTTGATCGCCACCGGGCGCCCCGCGACGAAGCGGACCGTGACGTCCTCGGTCTCGATCGCCACCGCGGGGTCCCAGAACCGCACGCCCATGATCGGCTCGACCGTCTCGAGGCTGACGTCGAGGTGCTCGAGCGTCTTGGCCTCGTGGGTGGCGCCCCAGATGTTGGCGTCGGTGGAGTAGGCCTTCTCCTGCGCGTCGCGGTAGGGCAGCTGGTGCTCGGTGAGCCAGGCGCTCATCTCGTGCCGGCCGCCGAGCTCGGTGACGAAGTCGGCGTCGAGCCAGGGCTTGTAGATGCGCAGCGCCGGGTTGGCGAGCAGCCCGTACCGGTAGAAGCGCTCGATGTCGTTGCCCTTGAACGTCGAGCCGTCGCCCCAGATGTCGACGCCGTCGTCGTGCATCGCGCGCACCAGGAGCGTGCCGGTCACCGCCCGGCCGAGCGGGGTGGTGTTGAAGTACGAGCGGCCGCCGCTGCGGATGTGGAACGCCCCGCACGCGAGCGCGGCCAGCCCCTCCTCGACCAGCGGCGTCGTGCAGTCGACCAGGCGGGCGATCTCCGCGCCGTACTGCAGGGCCCGGCCGGGCACGCTGCCGATGTCGGGCTCGTCGTACTGGCCGATGTCGGCGGTGTAGGCGCAGGGCACCGCGCCGTTGCTCCGCATCCAGGCCACCGCGACGGAGGTGTCCAGCCCGCCGGAGAAGGCGATGCCGACCCGCTCGCCCTTCGGGAGAGAGGTGAGGACCTTGCTCACAAAGCGTTCCTTCGTCTGGTGGGTGGTCGACGGGCGCCGCCCTGCGGCGGCCGACGTCGAGCATCCCCTACGGCAGGACGGGCAGTCCGGAGACCCGCTAGGAGTGGTCGTCCCAGACGCCGAGCCTGCCCCGGACGGCGAACCAGAGCAGGGCGCCGGCGGGCACCGCGGACAGCACGGCGAGGGCGAGCAGCAGGGCCGGCCTCGTGTCCGTGTCGCGCGACGCCTTGACCAGCAGGACGACGGCGAGCCACGCCAGCCAGAGACCCGCCGCACCGGCCAGCAGGCGGACGAGGACGGTGAGCGCCTGGCGCGTCATGGGAAGCCGGGTCAGGCCGGGGAGGTGCTCCACCGCGTCAGCCGAGGGGGCGCGGCGAGCAGCGCGCGCAGGTCGGACGCGCCCTCCGGCGTCGCGCGCCACGCGCGGTAGGCGTCGTCGTGGCCGAGCGACTCCCACAGCTCGCGCACCACCACGTGGGTCGGGTCGGCGACGTCGTACAGCACCTCGATGCCGAGGTTGCCGGCGAAGGCGCGGGTCGCCTCCAGCGTCTTCGCGAGGACGGCGGGGGCGTCGGCGAGCCGCTCGGCCTGCAGGGTCAGCTCGAGCAGGGCGGTGAACGTCATGGGCCCACCGTCGCACGGCGGGCGGCCGGCCAGGCGGTGGCGCGCTCGAGCCGCGCCACCGCCTGCTGCGGTCAGCCGCTGACGGGGCGGTCGGCCTTCTTCACCGGGACGGTGCGCACGAGCCGCCGGTTGGCGAACTCGAACATCGCCAGCTCGGAGAGCTCGCGGCCGTAGCCGGACCGCTTCACGCCGCCGAAGGGCAGCTCGGGGGAGGAGCCGGTCGGCTGGTTGATCCACACCATGCCGGCCTCGAGCCGGTCGGCCACCTGGCGCGCGCGGTCGAGGTCGCTGCTCATGACGGTGGCGCCGAGGCCGAAGTCGCTGTCGTTGGCGAGCGCGACCGCCTCGTCGGCGTCCTTGACCTTGTAGACGACGGCGGCCGGACCGAACAGCTCCTCGCGGAAGGCGCGCATGTCCGGCGTGACGTCGGTGAGGATCGTCGCCTCGACGAAGGCGCCCGGGCGGTCGGGACGCCCGCCGCCGGCGACGACGGTGGCGCCCTTGTCGACGGCGTCCTGGATCTGCGCGTGCAGGTCCTGGGCGGCCCGCTCGCTGGACAGCGGCGCCAGCGAGGTCGACGGGTCCGCCGGGTCGCCGGGGCTGAAGGTGGAGAACGCCTGGCGCAGGCCCTCGACGAACGGCTCGAAGAGCTCCTCGGTGACGATCAGCCGCTTGGAGGCGGTGCACGCCTGGCCGGTGTTCTGCATGCGGCCCGCGGTCGCGGCCTTCACCGTGGCGCCCATGTCGTCGGCGTCGAGCACGATGAACGGGTCGCTGCCGCCCAGCTCGAGCACCGACTTCTTCAGGTGCTTGCCGGCCAGGGCGCCGACGGCGCTGCCGGCGCGCTCGCTGCCGGTCAGCGTCACGCCCTGGATGCGCGGGTCGGCGATGACCTGCTCGACGTCGTCGAGGCGCAGGAAGGTGTTGGTGAAGACGCCCTCGGGCGCGCCGGCGTCGGTGAACAGCTGCTCGATCGCCTCGGCGCACTGCGGCGTGATCTCGGCGTGCTTGAGGATCACCGTGTTGCCGAGCACCAGGTTGGGGCCGGCGACGCGCACCACCTGGTAGAAGGGGTAGTTCCACGGCTCGATGGCCAGCAGGACGCCGACCGGCTGCGTCTCGACGACCGCCTCGCCCTTGCCCATCAGCGGCTGGATCGACGTCGGCGCGAGGAAGCCGGGGCCGTTGTCGGCGTAGTACTTGAGGATCATGGAGCAGAGGTAGAGCTCGCCGGTGGCCTCCTCCGCGCGCTTGCCCATCTCGGTGGTGATGAGCTTGGCGAGCGCGTCGCGGCGCTCGTCCATGAGCTCGGCGGCCCGGCGCACGACGCCGGCGCGCTCCTCGACCGGACGCTGCCGCCACTCCTGGTAGGCGCTGTGCGCGCGGCCGACGATCCCGTCGATCTGCTCGGTGGGCGTGAAGTCGTACTCCTTCTCCGTCTCGCCGGTGAAGGGGTTGACCGTGGCGTACCGGCGCTCTGCCGAGTCGCTGGCGGTCGTGGACGGGGCGTTGCTCTGGGTCTGGGTCTGGGTCACGCGGCTGCCTCTCGTGGTGGTCGTGCGGATGTCGCTGAGGAGGGCCCTACCCCGGTGCGGCCCCCGCTCACGGCGCAGCGCCGTCAGGCGGCGGCGCTGCGGCGGGCGAGCTGGCGGGCCAGGTACGGCGCGGTGCGGCTGTCCGGGCAGGCGGCGACCTGCTCCGGGCGTGCCGGCGACGAGGACGCGGCCGCCCGCGTCGCCGCCGCCGGGGCCGAGGTCGATGACGTGGTCGGCCGTCGCGACGACGCTCATGTCGTGCTCGACGACCACGACGGTGTTCCCGGCGTCGACGAGGCGGTGGAGCTGGGCGAGCAGCAGGGTCACGTCGGCCGGGTGGAGGCCCGACGTCGGCTCGTCCAGGACGTAGAGCGTGTGACCGCGGTGCGCCCGCTGCAGCTCGGTGGCGAGCTTGATGCGCTGCGCCTCGCCGCCGGACAGCTCGGTCGCCGGCTGCCCGAGCCGCAGGTAGCCCAGGCCGACCTCGCGCAGTGCCGCGAGCGCACGGGCGGCGATCGGCACGTCGGCGAGGAAGTCGACGGCGTCGTCGACGGTCATGGCCAGCACGTCCGCGATGCTCTGCCCGCGGTAGGTCACCTCGAGCGTGTCCGGGTCGTAGCGCTGGCCGTCGCAGGTCGGGCACGGCGGCGTACGTGCCGGGCAGGAACAGCAGCTCGACGGCGACGAAGCCCTCGCCCTGGCAGGTCGCGCAGCGTCCCTCGGCGACGTTGAAGGAGAACCGGCCCGCGCCGTAGCCGCGGGCGCGGGCCTCCTCCGTCGCGGCGAAGGTCCGCCGTACCGCGTCGAACAGCCCGGTGTAGGTCGCGAGGTTGCTGCGCGGCGTCCGGCCGATCGGCCGCTGGTCGACCCGCACGACCCGGTCGAAGACGCCAGCCCGGTCGCGGCGACGCCCTCGTGCGCCGCCGGTCGCACGTCCCGGTCGTCGTGCGGCAGCGCGACGTCCGCCGCGTCCTGGTCGTCGTCGCGTCGGCGAGCAGGTCGGGGTCGTCGGCGGGCTGGCCCGAGGTGGGCGCGCACGACGCCGGCGAGCACCTGCGTGACCAGGGTGGACTTGCCGGAGCCGGACACCCCGGTGACGGCGGTGAGCACGCCGGTGGGGAAGGCGACGTCGAGCGCGTCGAGGTTGTGGCGGCGGACGCCGCGCAGCCGGACCTCGCCCGGTCGGCGGTCCGCTGCGGCCGCGGTGACGGGCGGCCGCGGCGGAACAGGTGGTCGCCGGTGCGGGACGCGGCGACCGCCTCCAGGCCGGCGACGGGACCGCTGTAGAGGACCTGCCCGCCGTGCTGCCCGGCGCCGGGGCCGAGGTCGACGACCCAGTCGGCGCGGCGGACGACGTCGAGGTCGTGCTCGACGACGAACAGGCTGTTGCCGGCGGCCTTGAGCCGGTCGAGGACGTCGAGCAGCGGCTCGGCGTCGGCCGGGTGCAGCCCGGCGGACGGCTCGTCCAGGACGTACACGACGCCGAACAGCCCGGACCGCAGCTGCGTGGCGATCCGCAGGCGCTGCGTCTCGCCGGGCGACAGCGTGGTCGTGGTGCGGCCCAGGCTGAGGTAGCCGAGGCCGAGCTCGAGCAGCACGGCGGTGCGGGCGCGCAGGTCGGCGGCGAGCCGGACGGCCACCTCGGTGCTCTCGCCGGAGCCGGCGCCGGCTGGTCGCGGCGGCGGCGTGGTCGAGCTCGGCGGCCGGGCGCAGCAGCTCGCTGAGCTCGGTCAGCGGCAGCGCGTTCGCCTGCGCGATGGTGCGCCCGGCGAAGGTGACGGCGAGGGCGTCGGGACGCAGGCCGCTGCCGGCGCAGACCGGGCAGGTCGTCGCGGCGACGAAGCGCAGCGCGCGGGCGCGGGACTGGTCGCTGCGGGTGTCGGCCAGGGTGTGGCGCACGTGCTGGCGGGCGCTCCAGAACTGGCCGTTGTAGTGCCGGTCGGCGCCGTCGCGCTGGTAGGTGATGCGGACGCTGGGCTGCTCCTCGGTGTAGAGCAGCCAGTCGCGGGTCGCGCGCGGCAGGTCCTGGAACGGCACGTCGATGTCGACCCCGAGCTCTGCGGCGACGCGCCGCAGGTTCTTGCCCCATCCACGCGCCGGGCCAGGCGGCGATGGCGCCCTGCCGGACGCTCAGCGTCGGGTCGGGGACGAGCAGGTCCTCGGTGACGTCGTGGGCGACGCCGAGGCCGGAGCAGCTCGGGCAGGCGCCGGCGGCGGTGTTCGGGCTGAAGCTCTCGGCCTCGAGCCGGGGCGCGCCGTCGGGGTAGGTGCCGGCGCGGGAGTAGAGCATCCGCAGCAGGTTCGACAGGGTCGTGAGCGTCCCGACGGTGCTGCGGCTGCTGGCGGCGCCACGGCGCTGCTGCAGGGCGACGGCGGGGGGCAGGCCGGTGATCTCGCCGACCTTCGGCGCGCCGGTCTGCTGCAGGAGCCGGCGGGCGTACGGGGCGACGGACTCGAAGTAGCGGCGCTGCGCCTCGGCGTAGAGCGTGCCGAAGGCGAGGCTCGACTTGCCGGAGCCGGAGACGCCGGTGAAGGCCACCAGCGCGTCGCGGGGGATGTCCACGTCGACGTCGCGCAGGTTGTGCTCGCGGGCCCCGCGCACGTGGACGAAGCCGTCGTGCAGGAGGTCCGGGCCCGGAGCGGCTCCGGTGATCGACGTCATGGGTGGCCCCCTACCCATCGCCGACCGGTCGGGGAGCAGCCGGGGACGCCGGCCACCAGAACTGCTCGCCGAGCGCGAGGACGAGCGCGGGCACGACGACGGTGCGCACGAGCAGCGTGTCGAGCAGGACGCCGAGCCCGACGACCACGCCGATCTGGGTCAGCGTGATGAGCGGCAGGACGCCGAGCACCGCGAAGACCGCGGCCAGCAGGATCCCGGCGCTGGTGATGACCCCGCCGGTCGCGGCCAGGGCGCGCAGCACCGCCTCGCGGGTGGGGCGGCCCTCCAGCACGTCCTCGCGGGTCCGCGCGACGAGGAAGATCGTGTAGTCGACGCCGAGGGCCACGAGGAACAGGAACGACAGCAGCGGCACGCCGCTGTCGAGGGCCGGGAAGTCGTACACGCCGCGG
Source organism: uncultured Actinomycetota bacterium (assembly GCA_963762795.1). Taxonomy (GTDB): domain Bacteria; phylum Actinomycetota; class Actinomycetes; order Mycobacteriales; family SCTD01; genus RYN-170. The sequence continues at coordinate 12,815 of CAVXMC010000012.1, forward strand.
AACAGCAGCCAGCCGCCGCCGAGCGCCGCGCCGTACGAGACGACGGTGACCGCGACCAGCAGGACCGGGGCGAGCAGCGCGCGCAGCAGCGCGATGAGCACGAGCAGCACGACGGCCAGCACGAGCGGGACGACGACGCGGGTGTCGCGGGAGTACGCCCGGTCGGTGTCGTAGCGCTCGGCGGTCTCGCCGCCCACGGCGGCTTCGCGCGCCGGGGAGGGCGTCGAGGCTGCGGCGCAGGGCCGTGAGGGCCGCGTCGGAGCGGTTGGTGCCCGGAGCGGCCTCGAGGGTGACGGTCGTGACGGCCAGCCCCTCGGACCCGCGGCCGGGCACCACGGTGGCCACGCCCGGGACGGCCTCCGCGGCGGCGACCACCTCGGTCCGGGCGCCCGCGCGCGAGACCACGGTCAGGGGTCCCGCCGCGCCGGCCGGCAGGACGGAGGCGAGCACCTGCGCGCCGCGCACGGCCTCCGGCACCTCGCGGAACTGCTCGTCCTGGCTCAGGCCCACTCGGATCCCTAGCCGCGGGCGCGGTCAGCGCCAGCAGCACCACGAGGCCGGCGAGGGCCACTGTCACGGGGCGCCGGGCGACGCCGCGACCGAGGCGGGCCCAGCCCCGGCTGCGGTCGGCCGTGAGGGCGTCACCGACCCGCGGCACGAGCGGCCAGAACAGCCACCGGCCCGGCAGGACGAGGGCGGCCGGGAGCACGACGAGCCCGAACACCACGGCCACCCCGATGCCGATCGCGCAGGCGGCGCCGAGGCCGCGTGTCGTCGGCAGGTCCGCGGCCAGCAGGGTCAGCAGGCCCAGCGCCACGGTCCCGCCGCTCGCCAGCACCGCAGGGGCGGTCGCGCGCAGGGCCCGCGCCATGGCCGTCGTCCGGGCGGGCACGCGCCGCAGCTCGTCCCGGTAGCGCGACACCAGCAGCAGCGCGTAGTCGGTGCCCGCGCCGAAGACGAGCACCGACAGGATCCCGGCGGCTGCCGGGTCGACGACGACGTCGAGCCGGGGCGCCAGCGCGCCGACGACCACCACGGCCAGCCGGTCACCCAGGGCCACGACGAGGAGCGGGACCAGCCACAGCACCGGGCTCCGGTAGGTCAGCAGCAGCAGGACCGCGACGACGGCCGCGGTGGTCGCGAGCAGGCGCACGTCCGCGCCGTCGAAGACCGCCGAGAGGTCGGCGGCGAAGGCGGGCGGCCCGGTCACCTGCGCCTGCAGCGGCGGGGCGACCAGCGTGCGCAGGCGGTCGCGCACGCCGGTGACGCGGGCCTCCTGCTCGTCGTCGGACAGCGCGGCCGGCAGGACCAGCACGACCGTCGCCACCCGGCCGGACGGCTCGACCGTGGCGGGGGCCTGCAGGTCGCGCCCCACCGCCGCGACGCGCACGCGGTCCTCGGACGTGAGCGGCGCGCGGTCGCTGCGCGAGAGCACGACCAGCGCGGGGGAGCGGTCGTCCGCCAGCCGCGCCTGCTGCTCGGCGACGGTGCGCGAGCCGCTGCCGCCCGGCAGCGTCGCGCCGGGCGCCGCCTCCCGGTCGGCCGAGCTCGGGCCGACCGCCAGCGCGAGGGCGCTGCCGGCCACGGCGAGGAGCAGGACCGCCGCGGCGCGCCGCAGCGCGCGACCCGACTGGACGTGCTCCGGCGTGCTGCCCATCCTGGCCCCCATGGACGACGAGATCGCTCATTCACTTAGCGACCCCGACTCTGCGGTCGCCGCCCCGCCGGCGCAACCCGAGCGACCGGCGACCGTGCTGCGCAACCTGCTGACGCTGTCCTCGCTGGCCCGGGTGGCGCTCGCCCGGCGGCTCGGCATGTCGGTGCACGACGTCGAGGCCGTCGAGCACGTCATGACCTCGCGGGCCCTCGGCGGGGACCACGCGCAGGCGGTCGGGCCGGCCGAGCTGGCCCGACGCCTCGGCGTCACCACGGCCGCCACCACGCAGGCGCTCGACCGGCTGGAGCGCTCGGGGCACGTGCGCCGGGCGCCCCACCCGCACGACGGCCGACGCCTCGTCGTCGAGGTGACCGAGCAGGGGCGCACGGCGGTCATGGCCGAGCTCGGTCCGCTGCTGGCCCTGCTGGCCGAGGAGGAGGCCCGGCTCGACGACGCCGAGCGGGCAGCCGCCCTGACCTACCTGCGGGGGCAGGAGCGGGCCTACCGGCGGTGGCTGGCGGCACCCGACGGGACGTGACGGAAGTCCTTGCGGCACAGGACTTCCGGCCCTGTGAGGCTCCCGTCGCGGCGAGCAGTGTGGGCGCCGGCACCCGCACCGGCGGGGCCGATGTCGTCACCGCGCGAAGGAGCAGCCATGACCGTCCAGGTCGCCGTCCGCACCGTTGTCGTGCCTCGCCAGGCCGGCCCCGTCGAGCCGCCGCCGGCGGCCGTGCCCGCGCCCGCCCCGCTGCTCGGCAGGGACCGCCCCCTGACGCGCGACGAGCGCGAGTTCGTCCTCGGACTGGTCGGCCTGCTCGTCTTCCTGCAGGCCATCATCATCACCGGCATCGTCCTGGCGGAGACCGTCTGGAGCTGAGCAGGTCGCGTACGGTCGGTGCATGAGCCCGGAGGAGCTCGCCGACCTGGCGCACCTGCGCCGTGCGCGCGACCTCATGGACCGCGAGTACGCGCAGCCGCTCGACGTGCCGGCGATGGCCCGCGCGGCGCTGATGTCGCCGGCCCACTTCTCCCGCCGGTTCCGCGCGGCGTACGGCGAGACGCCGTACGGCTACCTGATGACGCGGCGGATCGAGCGGGCGAAGGCGCTGCTGCGCCAGGGCATGTCGGTCACCGACACCTGCTTCGCGGTCGGCTGCACGTCGCTCGGGTCGTTCAGCTCGCGGTTCACCGAGGTGGTCGGCCAGACGCCGTCGCAGTACCGCACGCGTGACCACCGGGCGCACGAGGCCGTGCCGGCCTGCGTCAGCAAGGTGCTCACCCGGCCACGGCGCCACCCGACCGCGGTCTGAGCGAGCAGGAACGGAGAAGCGCCGGGCGTCCGGTGGCCCCTACGGTCGGCGCATGACCGTCACCGTTGCCTCCATGTTCATCGCCGTCCACGACCCGGACGCCGCGCTCGCCTTCTACCGCGACGGCCTGGGCCTCGAGGTCCGCAACGACGTCGCGTCCGACGGCTTCCGCTGGGTGACGGTCGGCGCGGCCGGCCAGGACGTCGACATCGTGCTGTTCCAGCCGCACGGCGGCCGCTCGCAGGTCGAGGGCGACGCGCTGCTGACCCTGGTCACCCAGGGGTCGCTGCAGGCCGCGATCTTCCGCGCCGACGACCTCGATGCCACCTTCGAGCGGCTGCGCGCCTCGGGCGCGGAGGTCCTCTCCGAGCCGGCGTCGCAGCCCTGGGGCGCACGGGACTGCGCGTTCCGCGACCCGTCAGGCAACCTGGTGCGCATCGCGCAGGCCTGACGCAGGGGGACCGTTGAGCACCGAGCACGCCGCCGACCGGCACGACCTCATCCGCGTGCAGGGGGCGCGGGTGAACAACCTCAAGGACGTCAGCGTCGAGCTGCCCAAGCGCCGGCTCACCGTCTTCACCGGCGTCTCGGGCTCGGGCAAGAGCTCGCTGGTGTTCGGCACCATCGCCGCCGAGTCGCAGCGGATGATCAACGAGACCTACAGCGCCTTCGTGCAGGGCTTCATGCCGACGCTGGCGCGGCCCGAGGTCGACGTGCTCGACGGCCTCACCCCGGCGATCCTCGTCGACCAGCAGCGGCTCGGCTCCGACCCGCGCTCGACGGTCGGCACCGTCACCGACGCCAACGCGATGCTGCGCATCCTGTTCAGCCGGCTCGGCACGCCGTTCATCGGCCCGCCCATGGCGTTCGCCTTCAACGTGCCGTCGGTCAGCGCGAGCGGCGCCATGACCGTCGAGCGGGGCGAGGGCAAGACGCAGGCCAAGAAGGTGACGTTCCAGCGGCTCGGCGGGATGTGCCCGCGCTGCGAGGGTCGCGGCGCGGTCACCGACATCGACCTGACCGCGCTCTACGACGACAGCAGGTCGCTGAACGAGGGCGCCCTCACCATCCCCGGCTACAGCACCGAGGGCTGGTACGGCCGCATCTTCAGCGGCTGCGGCTTCTTCGACCCCGACACGCCGATCCGGAGCTTCACCAAGAAGCAGCTGCACGACCTGCTCCACAAGGAGCCGACGAAGATCAAGGTCGACGGCATCAACCTGACGTACGAGGGGCTCATCCCCAAGATCCAGAAGTCGTTCCTGTCGAAGGACGTCGACGCGCTGCAGCCGCACGTCCGGGCGTTCGTCGAGCGGGCCGTCACCTTCGACACCTGTCCCGACTGCGGGGGCACGCGCCTGAGCGAGCAGGCCCGGTCCTCGAAGATCGAGGGCATCAGCATCGCCGACGCCTGCGCGATGCAGATCAGCGACCTGGCCGCCTGGGTGCGCCGGCTGGCCGACCCGTCGGTCGCGCCGCTGCTCGAGGCGCTCCGCGACACCCTCGACGCCTTCGACGAGATCGGGCTCGGCTACCTGTCGCTGGACCGCCCGACCGGCACGCTGTCGGGCGGCGAGGCGCAGCGCACGAAGATGATCCGCCACCTCGGTTCGTCGCTGACCGACGTGACGTACGTCTTCGACGAGCCCACCACCGGGCTGCACCCGCACGACGTGCAGCGCATGAACGACCTGCTGCTGCGGCTGCGCGACAAGGGCAACACCGTGCTCGTCGTCGAGCACGAGCCGGAGGCCATCGCGATCGCCGACCACGTCGTCGACCTCGGCCCCGGCGCGGGGTCCGGGGGAGGCACCGTCTGCTACGAGGGCGACGTCGCGGGGCTGCGCCGGAGCGGCACCCTCACCGGCCGCCACCTGGACGACCGGGCCGAGCTGAAGCCGGCCGTGCGCACGCCGACCGGCGTGCTCGAGGTGCGCGGAGCGAGCTCGCACAACCTGCAGGAGGTGGACGTCGACGTCCCGCTCGGCGTGCTGGTCGTCGTCACGGGGGTGGCCGGCTCCGGCAAGAGCTCGCTCGTCGGGGGCTCGGTGGCCGGGCGGGACGACGTCGTGTCGGTCGACCAGTCACCGATCCGCGGCTCGCGGCGCAGCAACCCGGCGACCTACACCGGGCTGCTCGAGCCGGTGCGCAAGGCGTTCGCGAAGGCGAACGGCGTGAAGCCGGCGCTGTTCAGCGCCAACTCCGAGGGTGCCTGCCCCACCTGCAACGGCGCCGGCGTCGTCTACACCGACCTCGGGATGATGGCGGGCGTCTCGACGACGTGCGAGGAGTGCGACGGCAAGCGCTTCCAGGCCGAGGTGCTGACCTACCTGCTCGGCGGCAAGGACATCAGCGAGGTGCTCGCGATGTCGGTCGCCGAGGCGCAGGAGTTCTTCGGCGACGGCGAGGCCCGGCTGCCCGCCGCGCACGCGGTGCTGTCCCGGCTGGCCGACGTCGGGCTCGGCTACCTCAGCCTCGGCCAGCCGCTGACGACGCTGTCCGGCGGTGAGCGCCAGCGGCTGAAGCTGGCGGTGCAGATGGCGGAGAAGGGCAGCGTCTACGTCCTCGACGAGCCGACGACGGGCCTGCACCTGGCCGACGTCGGGCAGCTGCTCGGGCTGCTCGACCGCCTCGTCGACGCCGGGCAGTCGGTCATCGTCATCGAGCACTCGCAGGCGGTCATGGCGCACGCCGACTGGATCATCGACCTCGGGCCGGGCGCCGGTCACGACGGCGGGCGCGTCGTCTTCGAGGGGACACCGGCCGACCTGGTCGCCGACCGCTCGACGGTCACGGGCGAGCACCTGGCGGCGTACGTCGGGGCCTGAGCGCGCGGGCCGGTCCGGCGGGCGGCAGGCTGGTGCGGCGCGCGGTGGACGTCGCCGCGGCGACGAGAGGACCACCATGACCAGCACGCTCCCCGGCGGGACGTACGACCTCGCCGACGACCTGACCGTGACGCGCATGGGCTACGGCGCCATGCAGCTCGCCGGCCCGCACGTCTTCGGCCCGCCCGCCGACCGCGCCGCGGCGGTCGCCGTGCTGCGCGAGGCCGTCGAGCTCGGCATCACGCACATCGACACCAGCGACTACTACGGCCCGTACGTCACGAACGAGATCATCCGCGAGGCGCTGCACCCGTACCCCGTCGGACCTGCACCTGGTCACGAAGGTCGGGGCGCTGCGCGACGCCGAGGGCGGCTGGCCGCCGGCCCGCGAGCCGGAGCAGCTGCGCCAGGCCGTGCGCGACAACCTGTCGCGGCTGGGGCTCGACGCGCTGGACGTCGTGAACCTGCGCGTCGGCGGTCTCGACCGGCCGACGCCCGGCTCGGTCGCGGAGCCGTTCGGGGTGCTCGCCGAGCTGCAGCAGCAGGGGCTGATCCGCCACCTGGGGCTGAGCACCGTCTCCGCGGAGCAGGTGGCCGAGGCGCAGCAGATCGCGCCGGTGGTGTGCGTGCAGAACTCCTACAACATCGCGAACCGCGAGGACGACGCGCTCGTCGACGCGCTGGCCGCGCAGGGCATCGCCTTCGTGCCGTACTTCCCGCTCGGCGGCTTCTCGCCCCTGCAGTCCGAGGTGCTCGACGGCGTCGCGGCCCGCCTCGGGACGACGCCGATGGCGGTGGCGCTGGCCTGGCTGCTGCAGCGCTCACCGAACATCCTGCTGATCCCCGGCACGTCCTCGTCGAGCACCTGCGGGAGAACGTGCGGAGCGCGGCGCTGGAGCTGCCGGCCGACGCGGTGGCCGAGCTGGACGCCATCGGCGCCCAGGACGTCTAGGACGACTCCTCGTCGTCCCCGTCCTCGGTGATCCGGTCGAGCGGCCCCAGCGGGTCGCTGTCGTCGTGGTCGGTGGAGGCGGCCCCGAGGGCGCCGGTCACGCCGGTGCCCTCGGGCTCCTCGGTCGGGTTCTGCTCAGGTGAGGTCATGCCGGGGCCGTTCCCCGCCGAGGCGTGCTGACACCGGGTCGCGCGTCAGCGGCGACGGCGCAGGTAGAGCACGACGAGCCCGAGCAGGACGACGGCCACGGCCCACAGCGGCACGGCGGCGATCCCGTAGCCGGTCATGTCGACCGAGCCGGAGGCCGTCACGGGCGGGTCCCGAACGACGGGCGGCCGACCAGCTCGGGCAGCAGCCGGTAGGCGTCGCGCACCCACTCGCACAGCAGCGGGCGGGTCTCCCGCGGGTCGATCAGGTCCTGCACGCCGAAGCGCTCGGCCGTGCGGAACGGGGTGGAGATCTCGGCCAGCTCGCGGCTGATCCGCTCCAGCTCCGCCGCCGGGTCGGCCGACGCCTGCAGCTGCGCGCGGAACGCCGCCTCGATGCCGCCCTGCGACGGCAGCGAGCCCCAGTCGCCGGAGGGCCAGGCCCAGCTGCGCACGGCGCGGTGGCGGTTGACGATGCCGGCGCCGCCGACGCCGTAGACCCGGCGCAGGACCACCTCCGCCTGCGGGATGCGCGACTGGTAGACCGCCGCGATGGCGCGCACGCCGTGACGGATGGTGCCGCGCCCCTCGGCCTGCAGGCCGATCAGCACACCCGCCTGGTCGGTGAGGCTGACGAGCGGCAGGTGGAAGGTCTCGCACAGGTCCACCAGCCGGGTGACCGCCAGCGCTCCCTCGACCGACATCCCGGCGCCGCGCGGCGGGTCGGCGGCGATCACGCCGACCGGGTGGCCGTCGAGCCGGGCGAGCCCGGTGAACGTGCCGCTGCCGTACTCCGCGTAGGGGAACACCGAGCCGGCGTCGAACACCGCGTCGAGCACGAGCTGCACGTCGTAGAGCCGCCGCGGGTTGCGGGGCACCGCGTCCAGCAGCACCTCGTGCCGACTGCGCGGGCTCGGCGCCGTCGGCGACCGGCGGCAGCCCGAAGACGCTGGACGGCAGGTAGGACAGGAACTGCCGCACGACGTCGAAGGCGGCCGGCTCGTCGTCGACGAACCGCTCCACCGTGCCGTTGTCGCGGTGCACGGCGGCGCCGCCGAGCTGCTCCTTGGTCAGGTCCTCGCCGGTCGCGGCGAGCACGAGCGGCGGACCGGCGGTGAACAGCTGGCCGACGCCGCGGACCATCACCGACAGGTGCGACATGGCGAGGCGGGCGGCGCCGAGGCCGACCGTCGGGCCGAGGCACGCGGCCACCACCGGGACCAGCGAGAGGTTGTCGACGACGGCGTCCCAGGCCGGGTTCGCGGGGACGTAGGTGAAGCCGGCGTCGAGCGCCATCTTCACGCTGCCGCCGCCGCTCGCGCCGTCGAGCAGCCGCACCACCGGCAGCCGCATCTCGCCGGCGTGCATCTCGGAGAAGCGCTGCTTGGGGGAGACCGCGCCGTCACCCGAGCCGCCGCGCACGGTGAAGTCGTCGACGCCGAGCATCACCTTGCGCCCGTCGATCCGCGCTGTGCCGGCGAGGAAGTTGGCCGGCGACCAGCCGGCCGTCCGGGCCGCGCAGCGCCGTCAGGGCGCCGATCTCGGAGAAGGTGCCCGGGTCGGCGAGGGCGGTGATCCGCTCCCGCGCGGTGAGCCGCCCGGTCGCGTGCTGGCGGGCCACCTTGTCCGGCCCGCCCATCGCCGTGGCGGCGTCCCGGCGGCGCTCGATCTCGGCCACCTCGGCCGACCAGTCCTCGTCCTGCGGGGCGACGACCTGCGCCGCCTCGGCGGCGTCGACCGGCGTGCCGTACGCCAGCACCGCGCCGGCGTCCACCGTGTCGCCGGGGGACACCAGGACGGCGTCGACCCGCACCGGCGCGTCCGCCCGGACGACGTGCTCCATCTTCATCGCCTCGAGCACCGCGACGGTGCCGCCGGCGCCCGACGACCGCACCCGGCTGCGCGTCGACGCTGACGACGACGCCGGCCATCGACGCGGTCACGGCGACGGCGCCCTCGGGGACCTCGACGCGCGCCGCCGCCTGCTGCTCCGGACCTCCCGCGGTCACGGTGGTCGCCCGCACGTGCTCGAGCAGCGCGGGCAGGTGGCTGTCGAGGAAGCCGGTGTCCCAGCGCCCGGCGGTGAAGTCGGCGTCGCGGGTGATGGCCTGCAGCAGGTCCAGGTTGCTGGCGACGCCCTCGAGCCGGAACTCGCCGAGCGCCCCGTCCAGGCGGGCGACCGCGGCCGCGAAGTCGTCGCCCCGGCACACCACCTTGGCGACCAGCGAGTCGTAGCGCGGGCTGACCCGGTAGCCCGGGTAGCCGCAGGTGTCGACGCGCACGCCCGGTCCGGCCGGCGGCGCGAAGGCGGTCATGACCCCGGACGCCGGCAGGGGAGTGCCGTCGGCGGCGAGCGACTCCAGGTTGACCCGCGCCTGCACGGCGACGCCGCGGACGACCGGCGGCTCGGCGAGGCCGAGGTCGGCCAGCGAGGCACCCGCGGCGACCCGCAGCTGCGCCCGCACCAGGTCGACCCCGGTCACCTCCTCGGTGACGGTGTGCTCGACCTGCACCCGCGGGTTGGCCTCCAGGAAGAAGAGCTCGTCGCCCGAGACGAGGAACTCGACGGTGCCGAGGCTCTCGTAGCGCGCGGCCCGGGTCAGCACCAGCGCGGCCTGCAGCACCCGCTCGCGGAGCGCCGGGTCGAGCGCCGGGCTGGGCGCGACCTCGACCAGCTTCTGGTGCCTGCGCTGCAGCGAGCAGTCGCGCTCGCCCAGGTGCTGCACGTCGCCGTGCAGGTCACCCAGCACCTGCACCTCGATGTGGCGGGGCGCGGCGAGCAGCCGCTCGACGTAGACGTCGCCGTTGCCGAACGCCTGGGCCGCCTCGGACGTGCACCGCGCGTGGGCCTCGGCCAGGTCCGGCCGGGTCGTGCACCGCGCGCATGCCGCGGCCGCCGCCGCCGTGCAGCGCCTTGACCATCACCGCGCCGTGCTCGGCGGCGAACGCCTGCGCCTCGGCGAGGGTCGTCGGCCCGGAGGTCCCGGGCAGCACGGGCACCCCGCAGTCGACGGCGTGCCGGCGGGCCCGCGCCTTGTCGCCGAACAGCTCGAGCAGCTCGGGGCGCGGACCGAGGAACGTCACGCCGGCGGCGGCGCAGCGGCGGGCCAGCTCGGCGTTCTCGCTGAGGAAGCCGTAGCCCGGGTGCAGGGCCGTGCAGCCGGTGCGCACGGCGGCGTCGACGACCGCGTCGACGTCGAGGTAGGCGGCGACCCCCTGGCCCGGCAGCACGACGGCCTCGTCCGCCAGCGCCACGTGCGCCGACGCCGCGTCGTCCTCGGGGGAGACGGCGACAGCGCGCCGCCCGAGCTCGCGGACCGCGCGCACGACCCGTACGGCGATCTCGCCCCGGTTGGCCACCAGCACCGGGCCGGACTGCGCAGGAGAAGTCGTCACCGGCGCATCCTGGCCCACGCCCCGGGCTACGTTGCGTCCCCGTCGCAGAGAGGACCGCTCGTGAGCGCACTGAGTGATGGCCGGGTCGTCGTGGTGACCGGAGCCGGCCGGGGGATCGGCCGCGAGGAGGCGCTGGAGTTCGCGCGCACCGGGGCGCTGGTCGTCGTCAACGACACCGGGGTGGAGCGGGACGGCACGGGCCAGGACGCGAGCCTCGCGCAAGCGGTCGTCGAGGAGATCCTCGCGCTCGGCGGGGAGGCCGTCGCCAACCACGACGACGTCTCCGACTGGGAGGGCGCCCGCCGCCTGGTGCAGACCGCGATCGACACGTACGGCCGGCTGGACACGCTGGTCAACAACGCCGGCATCCTGCGCGACCGGATGCTCGTCAACATGTCGCCGGAGGAGTGGGACGAGGTCATGCGCGTGCACCTGCGCGGCACGTTCGCGCCCACCCGGCACGCCGTCGACCACTGGCGGGAGCGCTCCAAGGCGGGGGAGGCGGTGGCGGCGCGCATCGTCAACACCAGCTCGGCGTCGGGCCTGTACGGCAACGTCGGCCAGACCAACTACGGCGCGGCGAAGGCCGGCATCGCCGCCTTCAGCGTCATCGCCGCGAAGGAGCTCGACCGCTACGGCGTCCTCGTCAACGCGATCGCCCCGGGGGCGCTGACCCGGATGACGGAGGGGCTGATGCCGGGCGACAGCACGAGCACGGCGGCCGAGATCGCGCCGCTGGTCGTGTGGCTGGGCAGCGCGGAGTGCGCCGTCAGCGGACGGGTCTTCAACGTCCGCGGCGGGCACATCTCGGTGGCCGAGGGCTGGCACAACGGCCCTGCGGCGACGAAGGACGCGCCCTGGACCGTCGAGGACATGAGCGAGCTGGTCCCCGGCCTGGTCGCCGCCGCCGCCGGCAACGCCGACATGGGCGGCGAGCTGCCGAGTCAACGGCGGTGACCGCGCCGAGTTAACCGCGGTTGACCTCCTCTGGGCCTGCTCCTACGGTGCGGGGACCGGACAGAGAGCGGGGCCCAGCGTGGAGCTGCCACCGATCGTCGCCGAGCTCGTCGGCGAGGTGCCCTTCGACCCGGACGCCCTGCGCGCCCGCTACCGCGCGGAGCGCGACAAGCGCGTCCGGCCGGACGGCAACGCGCAGTACCGCGCGATCACCGAGGACTACGCCGAGGACCCGTACGTCGACGGCGACGCCGCGCGCGAGCCGCTGACCGACGACGTCGAGGTGGTCGTCGTGGGCGCCGGCTTCGGCGGCCTGCTCATGGGCGCGCGGCTGCGCGAGGCGGGCTTCTCCCGGATCCGGCTGATCGACGCCGCCGGCGACGTCGGCGGCACCTGGTACTGGAACCGCTACCCCGGTGCGGCCTGCGACGTCGAGTCCTACATCTACCTGCCGCTGCTGGAGGAGCTCGGCTACACGCCGCGCCACAAGTACTCCTTCGCGCCGGAGATCCTCGAGCACTGCCGCAGCATCGCCAAGCACTTCCGGCTCTACGACGACGCGTGCTTCTCCACCGACGTCACCGCGATGGAGTGGGACGAGCCGTCGGCGCGCTGGGTGGTCACCACCGACCGCGGCGACCGGATGACGGCGCAGTACGTCGTGCTGGCGACCGGGCCGCTCAACAAGCCCAAGCTCCCCGGCATCCCGGGCATCGAGGACTTCCGCGGGCACACGTTCCACACCAGCCGGTGGGACTACGCCTACACCGGCGGCGACGCGTACGGCGGGCTCACCGGGCTGCAGGACAAGCGGGTCGGCATCATCGGCACCGGCGCGACCGCCGTGCAGTGCGTCCCGCACCTCGCCGAGTCGGCGAAGCAGCTGTACGTCTTCCAGCGCACGCCGTCGTCCGTCGACGTCCGCGCCAACCGGGAGACCGACGAGGAGTGGTTCGCCTCGCAGGAGCCCGGCTGGCAGCGCCGGCGCATGCAGAACTTCACCTCGCTCGTCACCGGGGGCGAGGAGGAGCAGGACCTGGTCGGTGACGGCTGGACCGAGATCTTCCGCGACCTCACCGGCAACGTCGCCAAGCGCGCGTCGCAGAAGCTCGGCCGGCGGCTGCAGCGGGACGAGCGCGACCAGCTCGTGGAGCTGCTGGACTTCAAGAAGATGGAGCAGGTGCGCGGACGCGTCGACGCGCTCGTCCAGGACCCGGACACCGCCGAGCGGCTCAAGCCGTGGTACCGCCAGTTCTGCAAGCGGCCGTGCTTCCACGACAGCTACCTGCAGGCGTTCAACCGGCCGAACGTGCACCTGGTCGACACCCACGGCCGAGGGGTCGAGCGGATGACCGAGGACGGGGTCGTCGTCGACGGCGTGCCCTACGAGCTGGACTGCCTCATCCTCGCCACCGGCTTCGAGGTCGGCACCTCCTACACCCGGCGGGCCGGCTTCGACGTCGTCGGCCGCGACGGCGTGCGGCTGTCGGAGAGGTGGGCCGACGGCCCGCGCACCTTCCACGGTCTGCAGTCGCACGGGTTCCCCAACTGCTTCTTCGTCGGCTTCGTGCAGACCGCGACGACGGTCAACATCCCGCACGCGCTGAGCGAGCAGGCCGACCACGTCCGCCACGTGCTCGAGGCGGTGCGGCGCGCGGGCGCGCAGGTCGTCGAGGCGACGCCGGAGGCCGAGGAGGAGTGGGCGCAGGAGGTCGCCGACAAGGCGGTCATCGCGCAGGCGTTCTACGAGGAGTGCACCCCCGGCTACTACAACAACGAGGGCCAGGTGACGAGGACGACCGGCGCCTTCCTCAACTCCTACGGCGCCGGTCCGGTGCGGTTCTTCCGGCTGCTGGACGACTGGCGCGCCGACCCCTCGCTGCCGGGGCTCGCCCTGCGCTGAGCTACCTGCGCCGGACGGTCAGGACCTGCGCAGCCTGGCCGACCGGCCCCAGCGCGTCGTGCAGGACGCTGCTGGTGAGGCCGTGCCCGTCCGGGCCGAACACGACGGTCGTGTCGAGGCCGACCGGCCCGCGCACGGGCCGACGGTGCAGGTGCACCGTGAGGTCGACGTTGGGGAACAGCCACTCCTGCGGCGGTTGGCGGACCGCGATCCCGTTGGCGGTGTCGACCAGCGCGACGAAGTCCGCCAGGGCGCTGGTCGGCTCGTCGGCGAGCAGCGCCACGCCGGTCGAGACCCAGGCGGTGGCGCGGCCGGGACCGCTGTCGCCGGTGCGCCGGACGTCGAGCGAGGCGATGTAGCCGCCCGGCCAGACCGTGCTCATGTCCCAGTCGGGCAGCGACGCCGGCGCGGGGAGCTCTGCCGGTCGCCCGCCGGCGACCTGGGCGGTGTCGGCGCGGGCCAGCCGCCACGCCCGTGCCAGCAGGACGTCGCGGCCGCCGGACCGGGCGACCGCCTCGACCAGCTCGACGGTGCGGCCGGGCCGCACCACGCGCACGTGCACCTCGACGTCAGCGATGGCGACCGGGCCGAGGATGTCGAAGCTGATCCGGGCGAGGTCGCGCTCGTCGGTGCCGACCGCCTGCTCGACGGCGTGCACGAGCAGCCCGTTGAGCGGGCTGATGTGCTGCTCGGTCTCCGACCAGGCCCCTGCGGTGTGCGGGGTGGCGCGGTAGGTGTGCGCGCCGACGCGCTCGAAGTAGGCAGGCACGGCCTGCCCCTGCCCCGTGCGGCGACGACCGCAACGTGCGCGGCAGCACGCAGGTGGTCGCGGCGTCTCGGTGCTGCCGGTGGCGGTCCGCTCTGCTCCTCCACCGCGCTGGCGATGGTGGTCGGGTAGTCGTTGATGCGGGCGATGACCGCGGAGATCTCGCCGATGGCCTCGACCGCCCCGGCCGGTGTCGCCCTGGATCGTCTCGATCCGGCGGCTGATGTCCTCGGTGGCCTTGGCGGTGGCCTGGGCCAGGTCCTTGACCTCGCCGGCGACGACGGCGAAGCCCTTGCCGGCCTCGCCGGCCCGGGCCGCCTCGATGGTCGCGTTGAGGGCCAGCAGGTTGGTCTGCTCGGCGATCGAGGTGATGACCTTGACGACGTCGCCGATCTCCCGGCTGCTGGCACCGAGCTTGCTCACGGTCTCGTGGGTCGGTGCGCGACCTCGACGGCCGAGCCGGCGACCCTGGCGGCCTCGTTGGCGTTCTGGGCTGTCGCGCAGGGCGAAGTAGACCTCGTAGCCCGGCCCGACGATCTGCGCGTTGGCCGCGACGATGCCCTGCGGCGTCCCCTGCGTGAGCAGGGCGACCGCCTTGTCGTCCTCGGCGTAGAACCGGGTCACGAGGCCGCGCAGGCGGTCGAACTCGGTGCGCTCGGCGGGCGTCAGCAGGTCCACGTGCAGGGCCGCGATCTGCGCAGCGAGGGCCTCGGCCTGGTCGAGGTAGCCCTTGCGGTTTGCCGACGTCGGCTCGATCGCCTTCTTCGGGCCGACCTGGTAGGCGTCCCACGCGTAGGCGACCTGCCAGCCGCTCAGGTCCGCGTCGAGGAACTTCAGCTCGCCGACCTCGCGGGTCAGCTCCAGCAGGTCGGCGACGTCCTTGGTCACCCGCTCCTGCGCGGCCATGCCCCGCATCGACAGGGCAGCCGCCCCGGTGAGCAGCAGGCAGACCAGCGTCAGGGTGGCGACCAGGCGCGAGGCCACGCTCCGGTCCGAGATCCAGCTGGTACGACCGGCCACGGCCGGTGCGTCGTACGTCATCGTCGTCCTTCGTCTGAGGTGGCGCACGCGGTCGCGCGGCGCGGGGGAGGCCGACCGGGACCAGGGTCGGCGGCAGCAGGGCTGCCCGTGCACATCGGCACCGGAGCGGGCCCGTGAGCACCGCGCTCCCTCAGACGGTCACAGGTCCTTGCGCACGTACGACGCCGCCGCCAGGGCCCAGACCATCGCCACCCACAGCGCGGCCCACGCGAGGTAGGCGGGCGTCAGCGCCGCCGAGCTGAGGAACGGGAACGCGTCCACGTCGGTCCCGCCGAAGGTGGCGAAGACCGACGGGTCCTGGAAGCCGTGCATCGCCCCCTGCCAGAGCCCGTCGGTGGGCAGCAGCACCCGCGAGACGGTGCCCACCCGGGCGACGGACTCGTTGCCGAAGGACGTGCCGAGGCCGCCGACGACACCGGCCACCCAGGTCGTGCAGAACAGGCCGACCGCCACGACGCCCGACGCCATCGGGGAGATGGCGGTCGACAGCAGCACCGCGAGGGTCAGCAGCACGGTCGTCTGGGCCGCCAGCAGCGCCAGTGCCCCGACCGGGTCGGGCGGCCAGTAGTCGACGGTGAGGCGTACGACGACGCACTGCGCGAGACCGGCCAGCACGACGAAGCCGCCGCCGAACACGACGAGGCCCAGCCACTTGCCGAGCAGGAAGGCGGAGCGGCGGACAGGCCGGGCCAGCAGGGCCAGCGCGATGCCGGACTCGGTCTCGCCGGCCAGCGTCGGGCCGGCGAGGAAGGCGGTGCCGAGGGCCGCGATGAGGCTGAAGCCGAACATCACCAGGTTGAGCAGGATGGACGCGGTGAGCCGGGCCTCGCCGGTGGTGAGGGCGCTGCCGCCCGACTCGGCGGCGACGCGGGAGAAGCCCCAGCCGCTGAGCGCGATGAGGACGACGGTCAGCGCGGTCAGCGCCAGCAGCACCCGGCGACGGGACGCCTCGCGCAGGGTCAGGCGCGGCGATGGTGAGCACGGTCGTCACCGGGCCGCCTCCGCCCTGGCGTCGGCGCCCGTCGCGCAGGATGCCGAGGAGCCGCTCCTCGAGGGTGATCCGCGACGGCTCGACCGCGTGCACCTGCACGCCGAGCGCGGCCAGGTCGCGGACGAGGTCGGGCACCTCGGTGCCGCCGTCGGTGGTCGACAGCGCCACCGTGAACCACTCGCCCTCCTGCTCGACCGTGCCCGTCGCGGTGAGCCGGCTGTGCGCCGCCGGCGTGAGGCCGGTCAGGTGCAGCCGCAGCTCGCGCTGGCCGAGCAGCTCGGCCAGCGTCCCGGACGCGGCGACCCGGCCCCGGTCCAGGATGACCACCCGGTCGCAGACCCGCTCGACCTCGCCGATCAGGTGGGAGTTGAGCAGCACCGCGACGCCCTGCGAGCGCAGTGACAGCACCAGGTCGCGCACGTCGGCGCGCCCGAGCGGGTCGAGCGCGCTGGTCGGCTCGTCGAGCACCACGAGCTCGGGGCGGGCGACGAGCGCGACGGCCAGGCCGAGCCGCTGCTGCATGCCCTTGGAGAAGCCGCCGAGCCGGTCGCCCGCCCGGTCGGCCAGCCCGACGAGGTCGAGGCAGTCGCGCTGCTCCTGCGCGGTCACGGCCGCGCCGGAGAGGCGCACGTGCAGGGTCAGCACCTCGGACGGGGTGAGCCAGGGCTGGTAGCGGAACAGCTCGGGCAGGTAGCCGACGCGGGCCCGGGCGGCGGGGTCGGTGCCGGGCCGGCCGAGCAGCATGACCTCGCCCTCGTCGGGGCGCACCAGGCCCAGCAGCATCTTGATGACCGAGGTCTTGCCGGCGCCGTTGGGGCCCAGCAGGCCGACCACCTGGCCGCGGCCGACCTCGAGGGAGACGTCCTCGACGGCCTGCTGCCGGCCGTAGCGCTTGCGCAGCCCCGTGCACCAGACCGCGGGTGCGTCGGGCAGGTCGGCGACCAGGTCGGCGGCCGAGCGCAGGACCGGCGTCCGCCGTCACCGCAGCGCCCGGGCGACGTCGAGCACCTCGTCGACGTCGAGCGACCCGGCGACCGCCGTCAGCCGGCCGTCGGCCACCCAGACCACCGCGGCCAGCGCCTTGTCGCGGGTCTGCAGCACCGTGGCGGGCCGGCCGTCGACCTGCGCCGACGAGGTGGTGACCTGGTCGGCCGGCACCGGCAGCGGCAGCGTCGCGCCGTCGGCGGTGAAGGTGCGCAGCTGCGCCGCGACGTCGTCGGGGAGCCCCGGCAGCGACAGCAGGTAGTCGCGCACCACCGGGAACGGGACGCCGTCGGAGAAGGCGGTCGGGGCGACGGCGCGCGCCACCAGCAGCGCCGGCAGCCCGGCGGAGGACCGCCAGACCTGGGCGACCCCCGGGCCGGCCAGCAGCCGCACCCGGCTGCCGTCGAGGCCCGGCGGCGGAGGCGGCAGCGCCGGGCCTGCCGCGGCGGCGGCCCGGGCCGCGGAGAAGACGAAGGTGGCGCTCACCTGACCGCCCACCTGGTAGACGGGCTCCCCGGTGACGCCCCGCGGCAGGTCGGCGACCTGCGGCAGCGCCAGACCGCTCTCGGCCGCCGCCGCCTGCGCGTCGGCCACCTCGTGCACGTCGGGGTCACCGGTGACCGTCAAGGTGCCGTACGCGCTGAGGTCGGGCAGGGCGACGAGGTCACCGGTCTGCAGGCTGACCGGGGCGACCCGCTCGGTGCGGAAGACCGGCAGCCAGTCGCGGGCGGCGGCGGTGCCGGCGCCGGCCAGGACGACCGCCACGGCGACGGCCGCGGCAGCAGGGCGGCGCAGGAAGCCGCGCCCGGGGCGTCGCGCCTGCGTGCGGCGGCCCAGCCCGGTCCCGGCGTCGCCGCGGCGGACAGGCGCTGCCAGGCGGCGTCCACGTCGACGTCGGCGACGGGAGCGAGGGCGGCGCCGACGAGGGCGGCGTCCTCGCGGGTGGTGGCCAGGGCGGCCAGGCACTGCGGGCAGTCGCCGACGTGGCGGCGGTCGGTGTCGGCGACACCGGCCGGCTCGTCGAGCAGGCGGCGCAGCGCGCCCTCACTCGGGTGACGCATGACGGACCATCTCCTTGCGCAGGGCGGACTCGGCGCGGCGCACGGTGGTGCCGACGCTTCCAGGGGACAGGTCGAGGGCGGCGGCGACCTCGGCGTAGCGCAGGCCGCTGTGCCGCAGCACCAGGGCGACGGCCTGCGTGCGGGGGAGCCGGCCGAGGGCGGCGCGCACCCGGCGGCGCTCCTCGGCGGTGACGACGTCGTCCGCCACGTCCGGGACGACCGCGTCGTCCGGGCTCGTGACGGCGGCCTCGCGGGAGGTCCGGCGACGGCCGGACCGCAGCAGGTTCAGCGCGGTGTGGGCCGCCGCGACCGACAGCCAGCCGCGGGCCTCGTCGGCCGGCACGGAGGACCGGCCGAAGGACAGGAAGACCTCCTGGGCGACGTCCTCGGCCTCGTCGCGCGAGCCGAGCACCCGGGCCGCGACACCGACGACCAGCCGGTAGTCGCGGCGGAAGACCTCCTCGAGGTCGGCCCGGGTCACCGCCCGCGCCGCGGCGGGGGCCACGACCGGCGCGGCGGCCACTGCTCGAGGCTCCACCAGCTCCATGTCTCCTCAGCACCGCCGCGGCCCGGGATGTGACACCCGGGGGGCAGTGTCCCCCTCAGGGAGCGACGGTGGCGGGCGCCGACAGCCGGGCGCGGCTCCAGCCGACGACCGCGGCCGCGGGCATGGGGCGGCCGGTGAGCTAGCCCTGCACCTGGGTGCAGCCCATCTGACCGAGCTGCAGCAGCGTCTCGAGGTCCTCGACGCCCTCGGCGACGCGTGGTCAGGCCCAGGCTGCGGGCCAGGTCGACGACGCCGCGGACGATGACCACGTCGACCGGGTCGTCGTGCATCCGCAGGATGAAGGTCTTGTCGATCTTGAGGGTGCTGACCGGCAGGTCGCGGAGGTAGCTCGAGCGAGGACAGGCCGGTGCCGAAGTCGTCGATCGCCAGGCCGTACGCCCGCGTCGTCCAGCGCGAGCAGCAGCCGCCGGGCGCGCACCGCGTCGGTCATGACGAAGCTCTCGGTGATCTCCAGCTCGAGCACCGACGGCGGGCAGGTCGTGCCGTCGCAGCGCGTCGGCGACCTGCTCGGGCAGGTCGTCCTGCTGCAGGTTGCGCGCCGACAGGTTGACCGACACCTGCAGGTCCAGGCCGGCGTCCCGCCAGGCCGCGGCACTGCTCCAGGGCGGCGTCCAGGACGTACGCGGTGAGCGGCTCGATGAAGCCGCTGCGCTCGGCCAGCGGGATGAAGACGTCGGGCGGCGATGCGGCCGCGCTGCGGGTGGTCCCAGCGCACCAGCGCCTCCATGCCCACCGGCAGGTGGGTGCTGCTGTCGACCTTCGGCTGGTACTCCACGACGCAGCTCGCTCGAGCCGGATCGCGTCGCGCAGCTCGGCCAGCAGCGCCAGGCTGTCGGCGGTCTGCCGCTCCCGCTCGGCGTCGTAGCGGGCGACGCCGGCGCCGTTGGCCTTGGCGTCGTACATCGCCACGTCGGCGAGCTGCAGCAGCCGGTCGCCGTCCACGGCGTGCTCCGGGGCGAGGGCCACCCCGACGCTGGCGTCGATCGCGATCACCGCCTCCTCGACCTGGAACGGGGCCTGCAGGGCGTCCCGCAGCCGGGTGGCCGTGGCCGTCCCGGCCGCCCCCGTCGACGCCGGGCAGCAGGACGGCGAACTCGTCACCGCCGAGCCGGGCGACCGTGTCGCGCGGTCCGCAGGACGCCGCGCAGCCGCTCCGCGACGAGCTGCAGCAGCACGTCGCCGTAGCGGTGGCCGAGGGTGTCGTTGACCTCCTTGAAGCGGTCGAGGTCGAGCAGCAGGAGCGCGCTGCCGCGCTCCGCGTCGAGCGCGTGGCCGAGCCGCCGGTAGAGCAGCGTCCGGTTGGGCAGGCCGGTCAGCTCGTCGTGCGTGGCCGCGTGCTCGAGCCGGCGGCCGACCTCCTCGGCGGCCAGCCGGCGGGCCTCCGCCTCCGCGGTCGCCGACCGGTAGGCGACGCCGGCCGTCCAGGTGGCCAGGCCGAGCGAGGTGAGCACGCCGGCGCGCAGGAACGCCACGGCGTACGGGACCGGTGCGGCCCCGGCGGCGACCTGCGCGACGTAGCAGAGGCCGGTGACGGGCCCGACCGCCGCGGCCACCCCGCCGACGAGCACCAGCGCGTAGACGGCGGTCACCGCGTAGTACCACTGCAGCAGTGCCGGGACGAGCTGCGGGTCGGCGACGCACAGGACGAGCGGGACGAGGGTGCAGGCTGCCGCCCGGACGAGCCGGGCCGCCGTGGAACGCCAGCCGAGCAGCCCGGCGGCGCCGAGCACGGTGACGGCGAGGAAGGGCAGGGCGGCCCAGGCCGGGCCGCTGCCGACCGCGCAGATCGCCATGCCGTGGCAGCCCAGGACGACCGGGACGACCGGCTCGACGCCCTCGACCGTGGGCCGGCCCGGGGAGCGCTCCGACCGGCTGACCTGCTGCCCCTCCCGGTCGGGACGGCCCGGTGGTCGCCGGACGTCCAGGTCCTCATCGACCGTGGCGGGTCCGGCGTGAACCCGGACCGGTGACACCGCGACCTGCCTGCCGGCCGGGACACCGCCGGGGAGCGGCGGGGAGGGAGCGGGGCGCGGCGCCCTCCCAGTGTCGCAGTGCGCGCGCTGGGCTCAGCCGCGGTCGCCGGCGCGCTCGAGCTCGCCCTTGTGCTCGGCGGCGTCGAGGTCGACGCGCTGCTGCCCCGACAGCCGGGCGATGGCGGCCATGACCTGCTCGGTGAAGTCGCGGGCCTGCGCCTTGCGGGCCTCCGGGTCGGCGGCCGGCCGGGGCGGCTGCAGCGGCGCACCGATGTGGACGCCGACCCGCGCCAGGCTCGGCCAGACCCGGCCGATCGGCTGCACCCGGTCGGTGCCGCGCATGGCGACCGGCAGCACCGGCACGCCGGCGTCCATCGCCATCCGCGCCACGCCCGTCTTGCCGCGGTAGAGGCGGCCGTCGGGGCTGCGCGTGCCCTCGGGGTAGACGCCGAGCAGCAGGCCGTTGCGCACGGCGCGCACGCCGGTCCGCAGCGCCGCCGCCGCGGCGTCGGCGTTGTCGCGGTCGAGCGGGATCAGCCCGGTGCCGCGGACGAAGGCCGCCTTGGCGCGGCCCTTGAGACCGCGGCCGGTGAAGTACTCGTTCTTGGCCAGGAAGCTCACCCGGCGCCGGGTCATCACCGGCAGGAACAGCGAGTCGCACATCGACAGGTGGTTGCTGGCCAGCAGTGCCCCGCCGCGGCGCGGGATGTGCTCCTCTCCGACCACGACCGGCCGGAAGAAGAGCCGGAAGAGCGGCCGGAGCGTGAACTTGACCAGCCAGTAGAACACCCGAGCCTCCAAGCCCTGCCGCGTCCCGCCGACGTGGTCGGGGTCCTGCCCGCTGCGGGGCCGGTCCAGTCGCCGGCGACCGGTCCGCGAGCCGGGTCCGCGGCGTTTGAGCGAGCCCCGGACGGTGACGGGGCTGCACGAGTCCCCCCGCCACCGACGAGGAGCCTGACCGTGCGCGCAATGGTCTACCGCGGCCCGTACAAGATCCGGGTCGAGGAGAAGGACATCCCGGCGATCGAGCACCCGAACGACGCGATCGTGCGGGTGACGATGGGCGCGATCTGCGGGTCGGACCTGCACCTCTACCACGGGATGATGCCGGACACCCGGATCGGCCACACGTTCGGCCACGAGTTCATCGGCGTGGTCGCACGAGGTCGGGCTCGTCGGTGCAGAACCTCAAGGTCGGGGACCGGGTGATGGTGCCGTTCAACATCTTCTGCGGGTCCTGCTGCTTCTGCGCGCGCGGCCTCTACAGCAACTGCCACAACGTGAACCCCAACGCCACGGCGGTCGGCGGCATCTACGGCTACTCGCACACCTGCGGCGGCTACGACGGCGGCCAGTCGGAGTACGTCCGGGTGCCGTTCGCCGACGTCGGCCCGAGCATGATCCCCGACTGGATGGACGACGAGGACGCGGTGCTGCTCACCGACGCGCTGCCCGACCGGCTACTTCGGCGCGCAGCTCGGCGACATCGTGCGAGGGCGACATCGTCGTCGTGTTCGGCGCCGGCCCGGTCGGGCTGTTCGCGGCGAAGTCGGCCTGGCTGATGGGCGCCGGCCGGGTGATCGTCATCGACCACCTCGACTACCGGCTGGAGAAGGCGCGCACCTTCGCCCACGCCGAGACGCTGCAACTTCACCGAGTACGACGACATCGTCGTCGAGATGAAGAAGCAGACCGACTACCTCGGCGCCGACGTCGTCATCGACGCGGTCGGCGCCGAGGCCGACGGCAACCTGCTCATGCACGTCACCGCGGCGAAGCTCAAGCTGCAGGGCGGCTCGCCGATCGGCGCTCAACTGGGCGATCGACTCCGTGCGCAAGGGCGGCACCGTGTCGGTCGTCGGGCGCCTACGGCCCGCTGTTCAGCGCCGTGAAGTTCGGCGACGCGATGAACAAGGGGCTGACGCTGCGGATGAACCAGTGCCCGGTGAAGCGGCAGTGGCCGCGGCTGTTCGAGCACATCCGCAACGGCTACCTCAAGCCCAGCGACATCGTCACGCACCGCATCCCGCTCGAGCACATCGCCGAGGGCTACCACATGTTCTCGAGCAAGCTCGACGGCTGCATCAAGCCGCATCGTCCTGCCGACCGCCTGACCCGAGAGGACACCGTCATGGCCGTACACCCCGCACAAGCCAGCCGCCGGCGGAGACGCCCGAGCAGCTGCGCGCCCGCATCCCCGGCTGGGGCGCCGACCTCGACCCGGCCGACCGCCCGTCGATGCCGAAGCTGCGAGTTCCGCGACGACCTGACCGGCGCGCGCTGGGAGTTCCCCGAGCGGCAGCCGGAGCACTGGCCGCGCGAGCGGTCGATCGAGCACGCGTTCCTGACGCCGGTGTTCGGCACGGCGCAGCCGCCCCACGGGCTGTCCGGTGCGATCCGCAAGGCGGCCTACCGGCGCTTCAGCGAGGCGCGCACCGCCCACTGGCTGCTGCTCATCGCGGCCGACCGGGTCGACGCGCTCGGCGCGCACGTCGGGTCGCTGCTGCGCCTGCACCCGGACGACCCGGTGACCGAGACGGGGGTCAAGGCGGAGCTCACCGGCCACCCCGTCTCGTCGCGGGTCGGTCGCGGCCGGGCCGACGTGGACCACCAGTGGATGGACCCGTTCGTGGTCGCCGGGCCGTGGGTCGCCGCCGGGATCGGCGTGCTCGCCGTCGGTCGGCGCGTACGACGGGCGCTGCGCGACTGACCGCTGCGGTCGTGACAGCCTGCGCGCCGTGACCGACACCCCGATGCTCCCGCCGACGCGCCGCCCCGACCCCCGGCGCACGGAGCTGGAGCGCTACCCGTTCACCGTCGAGCTGCAGACCCGCTGGGGCGACATGGACTCGCAGCGGCACCTGAACAACGTCATGGTCGGGCGCTACTACGAGGAGTCGCGCATCCGCTTCATGCACGAGCTCGCGCAGGGCCAGGACCGCGGCTTCCACGGGATGGTCGGCGCCGTCTACGTCGACTACCTGCGCGAGGCACGCCACCCCGAGCCGCTGGTGGCCGCGGTCGGGGTGGGAGCGGTCGGGCGCTCCTCCGTCCGCCTGCTGCAGGCGCTGTTCCAGCAGGGCGAGTGCGTCGGCGTGGCCGACGTGACGCTGGTGGTCATCGACGCGGACACCCGGCGCGCCAGCCCGGTGCCGGACCGGTGGCGCGGTGTCTTCGGCGCCCACCTGGTGCAGGCGTGAGCACCGCCCTGGTCCTCGCGGGCGGGGGAGTGACCGGCATCGCGTGGGAGACCGGCGTGCTGCTCGGGCTGCGCGACGCCGGCGTCGACCTGACGGCGCCCGACCTGCTGGTCGGCACGTCCGCCGGTTCGGCCGTCGGTGCGCAGGTGCTCAGCGGCGACGACCTCGAGGAGCTGTACGCGCGGCAGCTCTCGCCGGAGCACCAGGAGCTGACGCCCCCGGTGGACGTCGAGCGGCTGCTCGCGTTCTTCACCGAGTTCGGAGACATGAGCGCGGGGCTCGACCGCGAGGCGCTGCAGCGGCTCGGCGCCTTCGCGACCTCCACCGAGACCGTCGAGGTCGCCGCCCGCCGCGCCGTCGTGGCGTGGCGGCTGCCCTCCCACGACTGGCCCGCGGCCGATCTGCGCATCACCACCGTCGACGTCGTCACCGGCGAGCTGGTCGTGCTGACGGCCGCCGACGGCGTGCCGCTGGTCGACGCGGTCGCGGCGTCCTGCGCCGTGCCGGGCGTCTGGCCGCCGGTGCCGCTCGCGGGCAGGGTGCTCATGGACGGCGGCACCCGCTCGATCGCCAACCTGGACCTGGCGCAGGGGTGCGACGACGTCGTCGCCCTCGTCCCGATGGCCGGTCCGGGCGTCGCCGCGGCCGAGCGGGAGGCCGACGCGCTGCGCCGGGACGGCGCCCGGGTCCGCCTGCTCACCGGCGATGCCGAGGCGACTGCGGCCATGGGGCCGAACGCCCTGGACCCGGCCATGCGGGCCGTCGCCGCCGAGGCCGGCCGGCGGCAGGGCCGCGCGGGGCTGCCCGGCTGAGCTAGACCCAGCCGCCGGCGAAGGCCACGAACTGGCCGGTCGTGAACCGGCTGGTGCCGTCGACCCAGGGCATCGCGAAGTGCGCGAGCTCGTCGAGCCCGCCGAGCCGGCCCATGGGCACCCGGGCCTCGACGCGAGCACGCCCCTCCGGGTCCTCCGCCCGGCTCGCCGCGAGGAAGCCCGGGAAGTCCATGAAGTTCGTGCCGATGGCGTTGACCTGGACGCCCGTGGACGCCACCTCGTCGGCGACGTTGCGCACCAGCATGTTGGCCCCGGCGCGGGCGGCGGAGTAGAGCGGCGCCCCGGGCGTCGGGCGCGCGCCGGAGGCGCTGGTGAAGACGAGCACCTGCCCCTCGCCCTGCTCCACCATCACCGGCACGACCGCACGCAGCAGGTTGTACGGGCCCTCGAGGCAGCCGGTCATCGCCTCGCGCAGGTCCTCGACGCTCGAGCGCAGGAACCGGCCGACGACGATGCGACCGGTGAACGCGGCGGCCGCGTCCACCCGGCCGAACCGGTCCAGCGCCGCCTGCACCAGCCCCGGCGCCGCGGCCGGGTCGGCGCAGGTCCTGCCCGCCGGCCACCGGCTCGACCGCGGCGCCGAGCGCCTGCAGCTCCTCGACCAGGCCGTCCGCCGGGTTGCCGACGACGAGGTCGTGGCCGCGGGCGGCGAGCAGCCGGCACAGGTGCGGTCCGACGTACGCCGAGCCGTCGGTCACCAGCGCGACCCGGCGGCGGGCGTCCTGCACGGGTCCGGTCATGGCGCGACGCTAGGGGTGGCGGTCAGCGCAGGTCAACGCGCGCGCGTGAGGCGGGGCTCGCGGGGCGGGCCGTCGTCGTCGCCGAGGCTGCGCTGCAGCCAGCCGACGTCGTGCCACGCCCCGTGCTTCCAGCCGACCCGGCGGTAGGTCCCGGCCGGCGCGTAGCCCAGGGCGCGGTGCAGGCCCTCGCTCGCCTCGTTGGGCAGCGTCAGGCCGGCCATCGCCTGCCGGTAGCCGAGGGCGGTGAGACGCGCGAGCAGCGCCTCGTACAGCAGGCGACCACCGCCGGTCCGCCGCCGGCCCGGCTCGAGGTAGATGCTCGTGCTGCACGCCCAGCGGTAGGCCGCGCGCTGCGCGAACGGCGCTCCGTAGGCGTAGCCGACCACCCGCCCGCCGTCCTCGAGGACCAGCCAGGCGTGGTGCTCCAGGGACGCGGCCATCCGGGCGGTCATCTCCTCGACGTCCGGCGGCTCGGTCTCGAAGGAGATCGCGGAGTCGGTGACGTAGGGCGCGTAGACGCGGCAGCACGCCTCCGCGTCCCGCAGTGTCGCGTCACGGACGATGAGGGCTCCGGTCATCCGCAGATCATGGCGGTCGGTCCTTGCCGGGGCCCGGCGCGTCGGCGAGGGTGACCCCGTGACTCCGCCCGGCGACCGGTCACGGTCATCACCGGGGGCACCCGCGGCATCGGCGCGGCGACCGCGCTGCTGCTCGCCGGGCGCGGTCACGACCTGGCCCTCGGCTACCGCGCCGACCGGGCGGCGGCCGAGGAGCTGCTCGCGCAGGTGCGGGCCGCTGGGGCGCAGGCGGTCGCGGTGGCCGGTGAGGTCGCCGACGAGCACGCCGTCGACCGGCTGTTCGCGGCCGCCGCCGACCTCGGGACCGTGACCGGTCTGGTCAACAACGCCGGCCTCACCGCGCACCTCGGTGACCTCGCCGACACCCCCGTCGCGGTGCTGCGCCGCGTGGTCGACGTCAACCTGGTCGGCACCCTGCTGTGCGCGCGCCGGGCGGCGCAGGTCATGTCGACCGCACGTGGCGGGGCGGGCGGCGTGGTCGTCAACGTGTCGTCGGCCGCCGCCACGCTGGGCTCCGCGCACGAGTACGTCCACTACGCCGCGGCCAAGGCCGGCGTCGAGGCGCTGACCGTCGGGCTGTCCAAGGAGCTGGCCGACCAGGGCGTACGGGTCGAACGCCGTCGCTCCCGGCCTGGTGCGCACCGGCATCCACGCCGACGCCGGCGACCCCGACCGGCTGGAGCGGGTGCTGCCCCGCATCCCCACCGGCCGGGTGGGGGAGCCGGCCGAGGTCGCGACCGCCATCGCGTGGCTGATGGGCCCCGAGGCGGCGTACGTCACGGGTGCGGTCCTGCGGGTCGCCGGCGGCCTGTAGCCGGTCAGCCCCCGAGCCGCTCGCGCACCAGGAACCTCGGCACGACCATGCTCCAGGCCTCGGTGACGCGCAGGTGCAGCTCCTCGTCGTCGAGCAGCGCCAGCCGGGCGACGACCCAGTGGTAGCGCAGGTCCGAGGCCGCGGGCAGCAGGTAGCGGTCACCCTGCTCGGCGACCAGCGCGTCCCGCTCGTCCTTGGGGTAGGCGAGCCCCAGGTGGGTCTCGGAGCGGTCGAGCGCCAGGTAGACCAGGCTGCCGACGCGGAACTTCACCCGGTCGCGGACCAGGTGCTCGGTCGTCCGGGGCAGCGTCAGGGCGAGCGCCCGTACGTCCTCGACCGTCGCCATCCGCCCATCGTGCGGCACACGGCGGTCAGCCGGACCCGCTCGGTCGGTCAGGCCGTGCCGGCCGAGGGGGCCGCGCTGGAGCCGCCGCCCTGGTCCAGCTGGGACGTCAGGTCGGTGACCTCGCCGGCCGGGGGAGCGGCGATGTCGGCGGCCACGCCGAAGTCGTAGAACTCGATGGTCGCCGCGACGCTGCCGGCACCGGCGGACGCTGACGGGGCGGGCGCGGCCGCGCCGGGCAGGCCGTCCGGCAGCGCGATCGTCGTGAGGACACGGCGGGTGCGGCCCTGCTCGTCGACCCAGACCTCGACCGGCACGGTGGAGCTGCCCGTCTGCGCGAGGGCCTTCTCCAGGGCCTTGCGGCTCTCGGCCGGAGCGGCGGCCGCCGCCTCTTCGAGGTCGACGGTGCCCTTGTAGTGGGTCGTCTCGTCGCCCCGCACCTGCTCCGTGCCGACCTCGGTCACGTCGCTGCCGATGCCGCGCAGGTAGTCCAAGCGTCTGCGCCGGGTCGCTGGAGCCGCCGAACAGGTCGGCGAGCCCGCCGCCCTGCTGGCCGGCCGCCTTCTCGAGGTCGAGCTTGATCCAGGCCTTGCCGCCGGACTGCTGGGCCAGCTGCGCCGGGAGCTTGGTGTAGACGGTCGTGCCGAGCCTGGCGCACCTCGATGGCGCCGACCTGCGGCAGGGTCAGGCGTGAGCTGCGACGCGCGGTCGGCGAAGTCGAGCAGGCCCTCGCCCTTGACGGTGACGTCGGAGGTCGCGCCGCCGGTCGCCCTGGGCGACCTGCACGTCCAGCGAGATGCGCGGAGCTGCCGGCGTCGGTGGTCTTCTCCGAGGACGCCTTCAGCACGTCGACCGCGCTGGTCCTGCCCTCCGGCGCGGCGTCGCCGCCGCCGTCCGACCCTCCGCACCCGGCCACCCCGAGGAGGGCGACCAGACCTGCTGCTGCTGCGAGCTTGCGCACGTGTCCTCCGGAAGTCGTCATCACCGGGTCCCTGCCCCACCGGACGGGGCCGGACGCCTCTGCGCGGTGACCGGCTGGCCCGTCCGCGTGTGCCCCGTCGTCGTCAGGGCAGCAGACGGGGGTGCGCCCTGTCCCCGCGGTCCGGTCCCTGCTGACGTCCACCGCCGTCCGCTTCCTCGTGGTCGGCGGACTCGCGACGGTCGTCGACATCGCGCTGTTCAACGTGCTGCACGTCCTCGCCGGCACCGACCCGGTGCTGGCGAAGGTCGTCTCGACGGTCGTGGCGGGGGTCGTCGCCTTCGTCGGCAACCGCTCCTGGTCCTTCCCGGACGGCGCGAGCAGCGGGGTGCGCGAGCAGCTCGGGCCGTACCTCGCGGTCAACACGGTCGCGCTGGCGGTCGGACTGGTGCCGATCGAGGTGGCCCGGCTGCTCGGCACGGACGGCGTCGTCGCCATGAACCTGGCGGCCAACGTGATCGGCCTCGGCGCGGCGACCACGATGCGCTTCTTCGCCTACCGCCGCTGGGTCTTCGCCGCGCAGCCGGTCGTCGAGGGCCCGGCGCCGCGCGTGCCGGCCCCGGTGGGCTAGCGGCGCAGCTCGAACCAGACCTGCTTGCCGACGCCGTGCTCGTCGGCGACCGGCTCGACGCCCCAGGTGTCGGTCAGCAGGTCGACGAGGGACAGCCCCCGGCCGTTCTCCTCGGTGTCGGTGGCCACGCGCGGCGTCGGCAGGGTGGCCGAGCCGTCGCGCACCCGGACGTGCAGCCGGTCGTCGGTGCACTCGATGGCGAGCACGATCGGCGGCCCGCCGTGCAGGACGGAGTTGGTCACCAGCT
Organism: uncultured Actinomycetota bacterium; assembly: GCA_963762795.1. GTDB lineage: Bacteria > Actinomycetota > Actinomycetes > Mycobacteriales > SCTD01 > RYN-170. Next base: position 41,653 of record CAVXMC010000012.1, read on the forward strand.
CGCTGATGAGCAGCAGGGCGTCGTCGAGCATCTCGAGCGCGTGGACCGTGCAGCCGCTGCGCCGGGCGAAGGCGCGGGCGGCGGACGCCGACGTGCTCTCCATCGGCAGCACGAGCTCGGCCGGAGGGGTGGACGCGCACACGACGGGCTCCCGGAGGCAGGGGGACCGTCATCGGCGTGCGGCGGACTGCTCGCAGCGTACGTGCCGACGTCGCGGACGCCCGGGATCTGTCCGGCTACAGGGCGGGTCGGCGCTCCGCCCACGGCGCGGCCTGCTCCAGCTGGGAGGCCAGCCGGACGAGCAGGTCCTCCTGCCACGCGCCGCCGACCAGCTGCACGCCGACCGGCAGGCCCTCGGTCGAGACGTGCAGCGGGAGCGACACCGCCGGCTGACCGGTGATGTTGAAGAAGGCGTTGAAGACGGCCATCTGGAAGATGGTCAGCGACGGCGCCTCGGGGGAGGCGTGCACCTCCTCGAGCACACCCACCGGCGGCGGCAGGATCGACAGGGTCGGGGTCAGCAGCACGTCGAACTCACGACCCCAGCGGGCGACCTGGCCGCGGCTGTAGCGCTGCAGGGCGTGCACGGAGGAGACGTAGAGCAGGCTGTCCACGCCCAGCGCGCTCGCCCGGTTGGCCTGGACGTGCGGCTCGGTGCGGCTCCAGTCGACGTCGGCGTAGTCGGCCAGGCCGGAGTTGACGATGTTCAGGAAGGCCGCGAGCGCGTCGTCGGGGACCTCCACCTGCGCCGGCCGGACCTCGTGGCCGAGGTCGGACAGCAGGGCGGCAGCGGCGCGCACGCCTCGAGGCACTGCGGGTCCAGCGGCAGCCCGAGCGGCGCGTCCTCGACCAGGCCGATGCGGAGCCGTCCGGGCGCCGTGCCGACCTCGTCGCTGTAGGGCCGCGCAGGGGCCGGCGCGTTGTACCAGGCCAGCGGGTCCGGCCCGCTGATCACGTCGAGCACGCGCGGCGGCGTCCGCGACCGTACGCGTGACGACGCCCTCCACGGCCGCGCCCTCCCAGGCGGTGACCAGGGCCGGCACGCGGCCGCGGCTGGGCTTGAGGCCGACCAGGCCGCAGCAGGACGCGGGGATGCGGATCGAGCCGCCGCCGTCGTTGGCGTGCGCGACGGGGAACATGCCGGACGCCACGGCCGCGGCGGCGCCGCCGCTCGAGCCGCCCGGGGTGCGGCCGAGGTCCCACGGGTTGCGGGTCGGCCCGTAGCGCACGTTCTCCGTGACCGTGATCGGCCCGAACTCCGGGGTGTTGGTGCGGCCGGCGAGGACGAAGCCGGCCCGCTCCAGCGCGCGCACGACCAGCTCGCTCTCGCCGGTCAGCCCCTCCGGCGCGCCGTGCGAGCCGTAGGTGGTCGGCCACCCCTCGACCGGCGTCAGGTCCTTGATCGGGATCGGTACGCCGTGGAAGGGCGCGAGCTCCTCGTTGCGCACGACGGCGTCCGCGGCCGACCGGGCCCGGGTGCGGGCCTCCTCGTCGTCGCGCCAGATGACGGCGTTGACCTGGCCGTTCACGGCGTCGACCCGGGCGAGGCACGCGTCGAGGACCTCGACCGGGCTGACGTCGCGGCGGCGGACGGCGGCGGCGACGTCGAGGGCGCTGGAGAGGTCCATGCCCGGAACGTAGACCGGAACTGCATGTTGCGGCAGATCAACCGGCCCGGTCGAGGGCGAACGCCGCGAGGAAGCCGAGGGCGGTGACGAGCCCGGTCTCGAGGTGCGCCTGCTCGTACGCCTCGGGGATCATCGTGTCGGCGAGCATCGCGAGGATGGCCCCGGCCGCGACGGCGGTGATGGCCGCGAGCACCGACGGCGACACCCCGTCGAGCAGCGCGTAGCCGAGGGCCGCCGCCGCGCCGCTCGCCAGGGCGATGCCGCCCCAGACGCCGAAGACGTACGCCGCCGAGCGTCCGGCCCGCTTCATCCCGGCGGCGCTGGACAGCCCCTCCGGCACGTTGCTGATGACGACCGCGGCCAGCACTCCGACGCCCACCCCGCCGCCGGCGAGCAGGCTGGTGCCGAGGACGACCGACTCCGGCACCCCGTCGAGCAGGGCACCCAGCGCGATCGCGGCCCCGCTCCCGCCGTGGTCCTGCTCGGACGGCTGCTGCCCGCCGGAGCGCTTGCGGTGGCGGGCGCCGCGCCGGGCCAGCAGCACGTTGGCGCCGACGTAGGCCGCCGCGCCGCCGAGGAAGCCGAGCGAGGTGGCGAGCAGACCGCCGGTGCGCTCCGCCTCGTCCATCAGCTCGAAGGCGAGCGCCGAGACCAGCACGCCCGCCCCGAACGCCATGACCACGGCGACGACCCGCTGCGGCACGCGGACTCCCCAGGCGACGGCGGCGCCGACGACGAGCGCACCGCCGCCCAGCAGCCCCCACGACCCGGCCTCGAGCCACCCCGCCACGTCCGCCCTGCCCTTCTCCCGTCGGCCAGCGTGCCACCGCCCGCGCGGTCAGCGGTGCGCGGGCTCCAGCAGCAGGACCGGGATGCGCCGCCGGGTGCGGCTGCGGTAGCCGACGTAGGAGGGGAAGGCCGTGCAGGCGCGTGACCACCACTGCTCGCGCTCCTGGCCGGCGAGCTCGCGGGCCACCAGGTCGAGCACCAGCGGGCCGTCGCGCAGCTCCACCTCGGGGTGGGCGAGCGCGTTGGCGTACCAGGCCGGGTGGCGGTCGGCGCCGGCCATCGACGCCACGGCGGCGTAGCGGCCGGCGTGCTCCACCCGCATCGAGCGGCGTACGGCGCAGCAGGCCGGTGCGGGCGCCGACCGTGGTCAGCAGGACCACCGGCCGGTCCCGGAGGGCCGAGCCACCGGTGGCCAGCAGGTGCTCGACCTCGTCGCGCACCCAGCCGACGCTGCTCGGCGCGTACTCCCCGACCAGTGGCACGGCACCAGTGTCGCTGCCTCGTGAGGTGAGGGTCCCGTGACGGTGTGCCATCGTCTCTGCGCGACGCCTGCCTGGGCGGCGACCGCGACGAAGGGACGGGAGCTGTGCTCCAGACGGTGGAGCTGACGGCGAGCACCGACGCCGTCCCGGCTGCCCGCCGCTTCGCCCGGACCTCCCTCAGCGGCGCACCGTCGAGCACCGTCGAGGACGTCGAGCTCATCGTCACCGAGCTGGTCACCAACGCCGTGCTGCACGGAGCGCCGCCCGTCGTGGTGCGGCTGGCCCGCCACGAGCGACGGGGTCCGCCTCGAGGTCGAGGACAGCGGCCAGCAGATGCTGGTGCGTCCCCGTCACAGCACCGAGGCGATGACCGGCCGCGGCCTGGAGCTGGTCGCCGCACTGGCCCTGTCCTGGGGCGTCACCCCCGGCGCCACGGGCGGCAAGGTGGTCTGGGCCGAGGTCGGTCCGGGGACCGGTGCGCACGCCGAGGCCACCGGGCCGGAGATCGACCTCGAGGCGCTGCTCGCCGCGTGGCACGACGACGACGACAGGGAGGTCGTCTTCACCGTACGGCTGGGCGCCGTCCCGACCGACCTGCTGCTCGAGGCCAAGGCCCACATCGACAACGTCGTCCGCGAGCTCACGCTGGCCCGGGCCGAGGCCGTCGCGAGCGGGGTGGAGCCGCCGGCCGCCTTCGCGACGCTGATCGACACGGTGACGCGGGGCTTCGCGTCGGCGCGGGCCGAGATCAAGCGGCAGGCGCTGGAGGCCGCCGAGCGCGGCGACGTCGAGACCGAGCTGGTGCTGCGGCAGCCGGCGTCCGCGGCCGACGCGGGGGAGAAGTACCTGGCCGCCCTGGACGAGGCGGACCGCTACGCCCGGTCGGCCCAGCTGCTGACGCTGGAGACCCCGGAGGTCCACCGCGTCTTCCGCCGGTGGTACGTGCAGACGCTGGTCGACCGGCTGCGCGCGCTCAGCCGGGGGGAGTCGCCGCCCCCGCCGCTCACCCTCGTCGACGTGCTGGCGCAGGAGGTCACCGCGCTGGCCGGGCTCCGGCGCGCCGCGGAGCGCCTGCAGGTGCTGCAGGACCTGGCCGGCGAGCTGACCGGCGCCCGCACCGTCGAGGACGTCGCGCGCACGGTCACGGGCAACACGACGTCCTTCCTCGGGGCCCTCGGCTCGCGCGTCTACCTGCTGGGCGCGGACGACGTGCTGCACGCCGTCGGCGACGTCGGGGCGCCGCGCGGTGCCCGGCTACGACGACATCCCGATGTCGGCCGACCTGCCCGGGCCGGTCGTCGCGCGCAGCCGCCGGCCGCTGGTGCTGCGCAACCTGGCCCAGATCGCGGAGCGCTTCCCGGCCATGGCCGGGATCTACCAGACCGAGCGGGCGGTGCACATCGCGCCGCTGACCATCGGCGACCGGTGCATCGGCGTCTTCAGCCTCGTCTTCCCCGGCAGCGGCGCCGTCGACGAGGACACGCAGGTCACCTTCGTCACGGCGCTCGCCGACGCCCTGGCGCAGGCCCTGGAGCGGGCCCTCGCGATGGACGCGGCGGAGGCGGCCAACGCCCGCCTGGCCTTCCTCGCCGAGGCCTCCATCGCGCTGTCCGCGAGCCTGGACTACGAGGAGACGGTCGCCGCGGTCGCCGGGATCCTCGTGCCGCAGCTGGCCGACTGGTGCCTCGTGCAGGTCGTGCGAGGACGGCGAGCTGCGCACCGTCGGCTTCGGCGACGCCGGTCTGCCGGAGCTGCCGCGGGCGGCCGAGCTGCGCAGCCGCCACCCGATCGAGGTCGACCCGCCGGCCGGCGGGCCCACCCCGGTGCGCAGCGGCCGCAGCGAGCTCTACCCCGAGCTGCCCGAGGGGCTGCTCGAGGCGGTCGCGGCCGACGAGGAGCACCTCGCGGCGCTGCGCGCGCTCGGCCTGAGCAGCTGCCTCGTCGTCCCGCTGGCCGGCCGGGCCGGCATCTTCGGGGCGATCACCCTGCTCTACGCCGACCCGGCACGGCACTACGGCGAGGACGACGTCCCCTTCGCCGAGGACGTCGCCCGCCGGGCCGCGCTCGCCATCGAGACCGCCCGGATCTTCCGTGACCAGTCCGGCCGGCTCGCCGACGTCACCCGCGTCGCCGAGGCGGCCCAGCACGCGATCCTCGCGACCCCGCCGGCGCAGATCGGCCCGGTCGCGCTGGCCGCGCGCTACGTCAGCGCGGCCGCGGAGGCGCTCGTCGGCGGGGACCTGTACGAGGTGGTCGCCCGGCCCGGCGCGGTGCGCCTGCTCATCGGCGACGTGCGGGGCAAGGGGCTGGCCGCGGTCCGCACCGCGACGGTGGTGCTGGGCGAGTTCCGCGCCGCGGCGTCCGACCTCGACGACCTCGGCGACGTGGCCCGCCAGCTCGACCGGCGGCTGCGCCCGTACCTCGGCGACGAGGACTTCGTGACCGCCCTGGTCGCGGAGGTGGCCGACGACGGCACCTGCCTCATCGCGTCCTGCGGCCACCCCTCGGCGCTGGTGGCCTCGCGCGGGACCATCACCCGGGTGCGCACGCCGCCGTCGCTGCCGCTCGGCCTCGGCGCCGAGCCGGTGATCACGCCGGTCCAGCTCATCCCCGGTGACCGCCTGCTGCTCTACACCGACGGCGTCGTGGAGGCCCGGGAGGCCGGCGGCGCGTTCGTCGACGTGCCGACCCTCGTCCGGCCGCTCACGACCGCCGGGCTCGACGTGGTGCTCGACGAGATCCTGGCCGGGCTGCAGGAGGCCGTCGGGCACGACCTCGGCGACGACCTGGCCCTGCTGGTCGCGGAGTACCGCGGCGCGCAGACCTAGGAGACCCCTGCGGTCAGCGGCTCCTAGACCGGCAGGGCGCTGCGGGAGACCGCGTCGGACAGCGCGCCCGGCCGGCCGAGCAGGAAGCCCTGGAAGAGCCGGCACCCCTCGGTGAAGAGCGCGCGCAGCTGCTCCGGCGTCTCGACGCCCTCGGCGACGACGTCCAGGCCGAGCTCGCCCGCGAGGGCGACCACGCCGCGGACGAGGGCGTGGCCGTGCGGGCCGTCGGACAGCGACGCGGTGAAGGTGCGGTCGAGCTTGAGGCGGTCGGCCGGCAGCTGCTGGAGCCAGGTCAGCGTGGAGTAGCCGGTGCCGAAGTCGTCCAAGGCGATCCGGACGCCGAGGTGGCGCAGGGCGGCCAGCTGCTCGACGACGCCGGGCAGGTCGAACAGCGCCCGGCTCTCGACGACCTCGAGCTCGAGCCGAGACGGCGCCAGGCCGGTGCTCTGCAGCGCCTCGAGGACCAGCGGACGCAGCCGGCGGTCGGCCAGGCTGCGGCCGGAGAGGTTGACGGCGACCCGCGGCGGCGCCGGGGAGGCGGGTCGTCCCAGGCGGCCAGGGCCCGGGTGGCCTCGCGGACGGCCCACAGGTCGACCTCGGCGACGAGCCCGCTGTCCTCCGCCACCGGCAGGAAGGCGTCCGGGGCGAGCAGCCCGAGGCGCGGGTGCTGCCAGCGGACGAGCGCCTCGACTCCGGCCACCTCGCGGTCGTCGGGGTCGCCGGACCAGTCCTCGGCCAGGCGCAGGACCGGCTGGTAGACGAGGCGCAGCTGGCCGGCCGGGATCCCGTCGCGCAGCTCGTGCTCGAGCGACGGGACGGCGGGCCCGGCCGGGACGGCGCCCGGCCCGGCCACGCTGATCTGGTTGCGGCCGCGCTGCTTGGCCTCGTACATCGCGCCGTCGGCGAGCCGCAGCAGGCCGTCCGAGCGCAGGCCGGGGGATGGCGTCGGCGACACCGACGCTGCCGGTGACCCGCAGCTCCTGGCCGTCGACCCGGAACGGCCGCTCGAAGCAGGCGACGACCTGCTCGGCGGCGCACCGGGGGTCGACGTCGAGCGGCAGCAGGACGGCGAACTCGTCGCCGCTCAGGCGCCCGACGGTCGCCCCGGCGGGCGACGGCCTGCAGCAGCCGGGCCGCCAGCTGGCGCAGCAGCTCGTCGCCCGCGGCGTGGCCGCGGACGTCGTTGACCTGCTTGAAGCGGTCGAGGTCGCAGAACAGGACCGCACCGCAGGCACCGGTGCCGAGCGCCTCCTCGAGCCGGTCGGAGAACAGCACCCGGTTGGGCAGCCCGGTGAGGGCGTCGTGCAGCGCCTGGTGGCGCACCGTCGCCAGCAGCCGGGCGCCCTGCAGCGCGGTCGCCGCCTGGTCGGCCACCCCGCTCAGGCGCAGCGTCAGGTCCTCGCCCAGTGCGGCCGGGATCTCGCCGTGCCAGCTGGCCGCGGCCACGCCGAGCAGGTCCTCGCCGACCAGCAGCGGCGCGCCGGCCAGGGCGTGCACGCCGAGTGCGGCCATCGCGGCGGCGAGCGGCGGGCTGGCGTCGGCCGCGTCCAGGCGCACCGGCCGGCGCTCGGTGACCATGGCGACCAGCTCGGGGACGTCCTGGGGGCGCAGGACCGTGGGTCCGCCCGCCGCCGGGCCGTCGGACGCCGCGACCGTCACCAGCTCGCCGGCGACCGGGTCCCAGAGCATGACCGTGCCGCGGTCGCAGCCCACCGCGGCCGGCAGGGCCGCCGCGACGAGCCGGGCGACCTGGTCCGGGTCGGTCGCCCCGGCCAGCTGGTGCGCGAGCTGGAGCAGGGCCCGGGCGCGGGCGCCGTCGCGCCGGCTGTCCTCGAGGGCGCCGAGGAGGTCGAGGGCGGCGGCGGCGTGGCTGGCGTAGGCCGCGAGCAGCCGGCGCTCGTCGCGCAGGCCGACCTGCCCCTCGCCGTAGAGGGCGGCCAGCCGGCCGTGGTGGCGGCGGGCCGAGGCGACGTCGACGACGACGGCGTGCGGCCCGAGGTCCTCGCCCGGCCAGCAGCCGGGCGGTCATCGTCTCGAGCTCTGCGACCGGCAGGCCCGTGGACTGCACCAGCGGCGGGCCGCCGTCGGCCGGGTGGACCGCGAGCAGGTAGCCGCGGGCCAGGACGCTCGAGGCCGCCCGCGCGGTGATGCGGGCGAGGACCTCGTGCAGCTCCTCCCCGGTGACCAGGTCGGCGGAGGCCGACTGCAGGTCGTGCAGCTGCGCCCGCAGGGCGACCAGCTCGAGGTCGTCCGCCCGGCGGCCGCGGGCCCAGCGGCGACGGCGCGACCAGGTCACGTGGTAGACGCAGCTGTCGGCGCCGTCGGACTGGCACACCTCGTGCACCACGTGCGCGACCGGCAGGCCGAACACCTGGGGGATGGACCCGATGAGGCCGCGGGCGTAGTCGCAGTCGAGGCGGTCGTGCGGGTAGCCCTCGTGCAGCCGGAAGTCGAAGGTCGCCGACGTCCTCCCGCACTCGAGGACCGTCATGGTCGACGTGGTGGAGAACTTCGACACCGCGCGGGGCAGCTGGCGGTAGACCTGGGCCGGCGAGCCGAGGGCCTGCAGGACGAGCATGAGCGACGGGTTGATCTCGGCCTGCGCGATGACCGAGGCGCCGACCGCGTGCATGGCGCGGGGGTCGTCGAGCACGTCGACAGCGGCGCGGAAGAGCCGGCAGCGCGTGTCGTAGCTGACCCAGTGGGCCGGGTCCTCCAGCTCGGCCAGCGTGTGCGGGACATCGGCCCGGGCGAGCACCTGCTCGACGCCGGTCTCACCCGCCAGGGAGCGGACGTGCCCGAGCACCAGGCGCGTCGTCGCGCTGGAGGTCTCGCGCGCCACCTCGGTCCCGGTTGCCACGCAGCCCCATCGGCCGGACCGGTCCGTGCTTGAGCGGGCCCGTGGACCTAGGGTCCGGCCATGACCTCCGGAACCCCCGTCGCCCTCGTCACCGGCAGCTCCTCCGGCATCGGCGCCCAGGTGGTGCGCCGCCTGGCCGCGGACGGCCACACCGTCGTCGTCAACTCCCGCTCCTCCGCGGCGGAGGGCGAGGCGGTCGCCGCCGAGGTCGGCGGCACCTACCTGCAGGCCGACGTCGGCGACGAGGAGCAGGCGCGCGCCCTGGTCGACCGGGTGCTCGAGCAGCACGGCCGGCTGGACGTCCTGGTGAACAACGCCGGCACCACGCAGGTCATCGACCACAAGGACCTCGCTGCGGCGACGCCGGAGGTGTGGCGACGGATCTACGACGTCAACGTCATCGCCCCGTTCGTGCTCATCACGGCGGCGGAGAAGGCGCTGCGCGAGGCCACCGGCTGCGTGGTCAACGTGACCAGCCTGGCCGGGGTCCGCCCGACCGGCTCCTCGATCCCGTACGCCGCGAGCAAGGCGGCGCTCAACCACGTGACGCTGCTGCTGGCCAAGGCCCTCGGCCCCGGCATCCGGGTCAACGCGGTCGCCCCGGGTCTCGTGGACACGCCGTGGACCGAGGACTGGGACGCCATCCGCGCCGGCGTCTCGGCCACCGCCCCGATGCGCCGCTCCGGCCAGCCCGACGACGTCGCCGAGGTGGTGCTGGGGCTGGTGCGCGCGACGTACGTGACCGGTCAGGTCGTCGTCGTGGACGGCGGCACCGGCCTCGTCGTCTGAGGGCGCGAACGTCACGCAGCCGAAACAACGGCGGAACGCGCCGTCCCTACGGTCGCCTCCGTGGGTGACCTCTTCGACGGCTACCGCCAGGGCTCCGCCTGGGACGAGGTCTTCGCCGCTCCCGGGCAGCCGCACGAGGCTGCTCGCGGGCTGCACGACGCCCTGTCGCAGCTGTCCGCCGGTGACCTCGCCAGCCGGTCCACGGCCCTGGCCCGTGCCTTCCGCGACCAGGGCATCACGTTCAGCCTGTCCGGCGAGGAGCGGCCCTTCCCGCTCGACCTGGTCCCGCGCATCATCCCGGCCGACGAGTGGCGGACGGTCGAGCGTGGTGTGGTGCAGCGCGTGCAGGCGCTCGAGCTGCTGCTCGCCGACCTGCACGGCGAGCAGCAGGTGCTGCAGGACCGCGTGCTGCCGCGCCGGCTGGTCGTGAGCAGTGCGGCGTACGCCCGTGCCGCGCACGGGATCACGCCGCCGAACGGCGTACGGGTGCACGTCTCCGGCATCGACATCGTGCGCGACGCCGACGGCGTGCTGCGCGTGCTCGAGGACAACCTGCGCACGCCGTCCGGCGTCAGCTACGTCCTCGAGAACCGCCGGGCCATGTCGCGGGTCCTGCCCGACCTGCTCGCGACCCACCGGGTGCGCCCGGTCGCGGAGTACCCCGTGCGCCTGCTCGCCGCGCTGCGCGCCGCGGCTCCCGCCGGCGTCGACGACCCGACCGTCGTCGTGCTCACCCCGGGCGTCTGGAACTCCGCCTACTTCGAGCACTCGCTGCTCGCCCGCACCATGGGCGTCCAGCTGGTCGAGGGCCGGGACCTGCTCTGCCGCGACGGCGCGCTGTGGATGCAGACGACGGAGGGCAGCCAGCGCGTCGACGTCCTCTACCGGCGCATCGACGACGACTTCCTCGACCCGCTGCACTTCCGTCCCGACAGCGTCGTCGGCTGCCCGGGGCTGATGAACGTCGCGCGGGCAGGCCGCGTCACCATCGCCAACGCGGTCGGCAACGGCGTGGCCGACGACAAGCTGCTCTACACCTAGGTGCCCGACCTCATCCGCTACTACCTGGGGGAGGAGCCGGTGCTGCCCAACGTCGACACCTACCGTCTGGAGGACCCGGACGCGCTGTCGTACGTCCTGGACCGGCTCGACCAGCTCGTCGTCAAGCCGGTCGACGGCTCGGGCGGCAAGGGCCTCGTCATCGGGCCGCAGGCGACCGACCGGGAGCTCGAGGACCTCGGCGCCGCGGTGCGCGCCGACCCGCGCGGCTGGATCGCGCAGCGCGTCGTGCAGCTCTCGACCTGCCCGACGCAGTCCGGGGAGCGGCTCGTGCCGCGGCACGTCGACCTGCGGCCGTTCGCCGTCAACGACGGCTCGAAGATCTGGGTGCTGCCGGGCGGGCTGACCCGCGTGGCGCTGCCTGAGGGGAGCCTCGTGGTCAACAGCAGCCAGGGCGGCGGCAGCAAGGACACCTGGGTGCTCGCGGACCTCGAGGGCCCGACGGAGCCGGCCCCCGGCGAGGCGCAGCAGCAGCCCGTCGTCGTCTCGGGCGGCAGCCGCAGCCAGCAGCCCGGCCCGCAGCTGCAGGACGCGCAGCAGTGATGCTCAGCCGCGTCGCCGAGGCGCTGTTCTGGATGGGCCGCTACGTCGAGCGCGCCGAGGACACCTCCCGCCTGCTCGACGTGCAGCTGCACGCGCTGCTCGAGGACCCGTGGGGCGACGAGGACCAGGCGTGCCGCGACCTGCTGCGCACCATGGGCATCGACGACCTGTCGGGTCCGCTCGACATCGCCGTCACGACGCGGCGGCTGGCGTTCTCCCGCTCCGACACCAGCAGCATCAGCGGCGCGCTGACGGCCGCGCGCGAGAACGCGAGGGGCATCCGCGAGACCCTGTCCAGCGAGGTGTGGGAGTGCCTCAACGCGACCTACCACGAGCTCGGCCAGCACGAGACGGCCAGCGCGCGGCTCGGTCCGGGCCGCTTCCTGCGCTACGTCAGGGAGCGCTCCGCCACCGTTGCCGGCCTCATCGAGGGCACCATGCCGCAGGACGACGGGTGGCGGTTCCTCGTGCTCGGCCGCTCGCTGGAGCGGGTCGACATGACCGCACGGCTGCTGTCGGTCGGGCTGCACCGGCCGAGCCCGGCCTGGGTCCCGCTGCTCAAGTGCTGCAGCGCGTACGAGGCCTACCTGCGCACCTACCGGGTGGCTCCCGAGGCCGGGCGGGTGCTCGAGTTCCTGCTGCTGGACCGGCTGTTCCCGCGGTCGGTGTTCGCCGCGCTGTCGCAGGCCGAGCAGTCCCTGGCCGCCCTCGAGCCGCCGGTCGGCCGGGTCGGCGTCCAGGACGAGGCGCGGCGCCGGCTCGGGCGCATGCGCACGGACCTCGAGTTCCACCCCCCGGCCGAGCTGGTGGCCGGTCTGCCTGCGGTGCTCGATGACCTGCAGGGCACCTGCGCGGAGGTCGGCCTGCTGCTGGCCGAGAAGCACTTCCACTCCGGCGCGACGAGCAGCTGGGCGGTGGAGGCGGGATGAGCTGGCGACTGAGGGTCCGGCACGCGACGGGCTACCGCTACGACGCGCCGGTCGTCTCCTCCTACAACGAGGCCCGGCTGACCCCGCAGACCGAGCCGCGACAGCTGACGCTGGAGGCCCGCGTCGAGACGACGCCCGGGGCCGCGCAGTTCCGCTACTGGGACTACTGGGGCACGCAGGTCACCGCCTTCGAGGTGCCCGAGCCGCACGACGCCCTCGCGGTCGTGGTCACCTCCGTGGTCGAGACGTCGCCGCCGGAGGACCTGCCCGCGGACGGGCCGGGCTGGGACCTGCTGCGGTCGGAGGAGCTGCGCGACCAGCAGGCGGAGTGGCTCGCGCCCACAGCCCGTACGCAGGTCGACGACGAGCTGGCCGCCGCGGCGGAGCAGGCCGTCGCCGGGCTCGCCCCGGCCGAGGCGGTCCTGGCCCTCTGCGACGCGGCCTCCGGCCGGGTGGCGTACGAGCCCGGCTCGACCGGCGTGCAGACGTCGGCGGGCGAGGCCTGGCGGCTGCGCCGGGGCGTGTGCCAGGACATCGCCCACGTCAGCCTGGCGCTGCTCCGCTCGGCCGGGGTGCCGGCGCGCTACGTCTCCGGCTACCTGCACCCGCGCGCCGACGCCGGTGTGGGGGAGCAGGTCACCGGCGAGAGCCACGCCTGGGTCGAGGCCTGGCTCGGGGGCTGGTGGGCGTACGACCCCACCAACGGCGTGCCGGTCGGGGAGCGGCACGTCGTGGTCGCCCGCGGGCGGGAGTACGGCGACGTGCCGCCGCTCAAGGGCGTCTACCGCGGCCACGGCTCCCAGTCGCTCGGCGTGACCGTGGACCTCACCCGCCTGCGCTGACGCCGCCGGCGCTTGTCTGCCGGCAGCGACGGCGGCGGTGTCGCCCCCGGCAGGTGAGCGGCTACTTCTTGCCGGCGCCCGGGCGGATCGCGTCGAGCGCGGCGTTGGCCGGCGCGAGGCGTCTGCCCCTTGACCTTCTTGTTGGCGTCCGACTTCGGCTTCTTGGTCTCGCGGCCGCCCTTGTCCTTGCTCATGGTGCTCTCCTCGGGTGGCGCGGCGGGCAGCCGCAGTGGGACGACAGCGCGGGCGGCTGCCGGCGGGAGCACGAGGGCGAGGTCCGGGTCCGGGTGCGCGAGCCGTCCGAGCATGGCACAGCGCAGTGCGCCCGACGGTCCGTCCTAGGCTGACCGGGGCCCGGTCCGGCGCAGCGCCGGACGGTCGAGGGAGAGGTCACCAGGTGCAGTTCGCGGTCACGTGCACCGCCCGTCCCTCCGACACCGTCCTCGTGGTCGAGGGGGAGCTCGACATCTCCACCGTCAAGGTGCTGCGCGAGGCGGTCGCGGAGGCGCTGACCGAGGACCCGGCCGCCCTCGTGGTCGACCTCACCCCGACCACCTTCATCGACTCGCGCGGCTGCCGCGAGGTCGTCGCGTCGGCGAAGGCCTGCGCCGTCGCCGGCATCGCGTTGCGCCTGGTCGTGCCGCCGCAGAACCGCCACGTCCGCCGGGTGGTCGACCTCGTGCAGCTGGACGTGCTCGTGCCGCTCCTCGACAGCCTCCCGCCCGCGTGACGGTGCCGCAGCCCGACGTCGTCGACTGCGCGGACGAGCCGATCCGGGTGCCCGGGGCGGTGCAGCCGCACGGGGTCCTGCTGGCCCTGGACCCCGACGCGCTCACCGTGCGGGTCGCCAGCGCCAACGCGGCGGGGCTGTTCGGCCGGCCCGTGGACGCCGGGCCGGTGGGCGAGCTGCTGGAGCCCGAGCAGGCCGCGCTCGTCACCGCGGCGCTGCACGGCGACCTGGCCGACCTCGACCCGCTGCGCGTCCTGGTCGGCGGGACCGAGGTCGACCTGGTGGCCCACCGGTCGCAGGGCCTGCTGGTCACCGAGTGGGAGCCGCTGGCGGGCGCCAACGAGGCCGGCGGCGCCTGGCACCGGCGGCTGCCCCGCGTGCTGCAGCGGCTGTCGGGCGCCGCCTCGCTGTCGCAGCTGACCGACGCGCTGGCCGTCGAGGTCCGCGCGCTCACCGGCTTCGACCGCGTGATGGTCTACCGCTTCGACCCCGAGTGGAACGGCGAGGTGGTCGCCGAGGCGCGCGAGGAGTCGCTCGAGCCCTTCCTCGGGCTGCGCTACCCGGCGACCGACATCCCGGCGCAGGCGCGGGCGCTCTACGTCGAGAACTGGCTGCGGCTCATCCCGGACGCCCGCTACGTGCCCGTGCCGCTGGACACCGTCGGGACGCCCCTGACCGGACCGCTCGACCTCACCGGCTCGCTGCTGCGCAGCGTCTCGCCGGTGCACCTGGAGTACCTCGGCAACATGGGGGTCGTCTCCTCCATGTCGGTCTCGCTCGTCGACCGCGGGCGGCTGTGGGGGCTCATCGCCTGCCACCACTACGCCGGCCCCCACCGCCCGTCGTACGCCGACCGCGTCGCCGCGGAGTTCCTCGGCCGGTCGGCCTCCCTGCTGCTGGCGACCAAGACCGATGCCGAGGACAGCGAGCGCGTCCTGCAGGTCGCCGACCGGCTGTCGCAGCTGCTCGGGGCCCTGGCCCGGGCGCCGCGCCGCCCGCTCGAGGCGCTCTGCGACGAGGACCTGACGCTGCTGGACCTGCTGCCCGCCGACGGCGCGGCCGTGCGGATCGACGGCCGGCTGCGGCTGCTCGGCCGTACCCCGTCCGCGGCCGACGTGGAGCGGCTGGTGGAGCAGCTGCCGGAGGGCACGACGGCGTCCGCCCACCTGAGCAGCGTGCTGCCGGGCGCCCGCGACCTGGTCGACACCGCGAGCGGCCTGCTGCTCGCGCCGCTCGGCGCCGGTGGTGGTGGCGACGTCCTGGCCTGGTTCCGCGGCGAGACGCTGCGGGAGGTGTCCTGGGGCGGTGACCCCGGCACGACCAAGCTGGTCCAGGACGAGCGCGGTGTGCGGCTGAGCCCGCGCCAGTCCTTCGCCCGCTGGACCGAGACCGTGCGCGAGACCTCCGCGCCGTGGGCGCCGCACGAGACGGCTGCCGCGGAGCGCCTCGCCGCCTACCTCGCCGACGTGGCGCTGCGCCGCGCGCAGGAGGACGGCCGGCTGGCCACCGCCCTGCAGCGCACCCTGCTGCTCGAGCACCTGCCCGAGATCCCGGGCGTCGCGCTCGCCGCCCACTACGCGCCGAGCGCCAGCGACGTCGTCGGCGGCGACTGGTACGACCTGGTGCCGCTGCCCAGCGGACGGCTCTGCGTCGTGCTGGGCGACGTGGCCGGGCACGGGCTCGGCGCCGCGGCCGTGACCGCGCAGCTGCGCCACGGCCTGCGCGCCATGCTCCTGCAGGACGCCGGCCCGGCCGCGCGCGCTGCAGCGCCTGAACGAGCTGGTCGGGCTGCTGCTGCCCGGCGAGATGGCCACCGCCGTCATCGCCGAGCTCGACCCGGCGACCGGCACCGTCGCCCTGTCCAGCGCCGGGCACCTGCCGGTGCTGCACCTGTCCGAGGGCTCCTCCCGGCTCGTGGGCGAGGGCTCGGGGCCGGCCCTCGGGCTGGTCGAGCAGGCGTCGTACGCGCAGCTGCCCGTGCAGCTCGGCCCGGCCGACCGGCTGCTGCTCTACTCCGACGGGCTGGTCGAGCGCCGCACCACCGACCTCGACGACCGGCTCGAGCAGCTGCGCGCCTCGGCCCGGCTCGTCGGCGGCGACGCGACCAGCCTGGTGTCCCGGGTGGTCAGCGCCATGGCGCCGACGGGGGCCGACGACGTGACGGTCCTGGCGCTCGGCCTGGGCTGAGGCCAGGATGCGGGTCCGACCCGCACCCGAGGAGCCCCCCGTGACCGTCAAGACCGTGCCCGCCAACGGCATCGACATCGCCTACGAGACCTTCGGCGACGAGGGCGCGCGGCCGCTGCTGCTCGTCATGGGCCTGGCCACCCAGATGCTCGCCTGGCACGACGAGTTCTGCGCCTCGCTGGTGGAGCGGGGCTTCTTCGTCGTCCGCTACGACAACCGCGACATCGGCCTGTCGACCCACCTGCACGACGCCCCGGAGCCGGACATCATGGCGGCGCTGACCGGCGACACGTCCTCGGCGTCGTACACGCTCGACGACATGGCCGACGACGCGGTCGGCCTGCTCGACGCCCTCGGCATCGACCGGGCGCACGTCGTCGGCGCCTCGATGGGCGGCATGATCGTGCAGACGCTGGCGATCCGGCACCCCGACCGCCTGCGCAGCATGACCTCGATCATGTCGACGCCGTCGCCCGCGATCGGCGGGGCGACCGAGGAGGCGATGGCCGTCCTGCTGGCGGCGCCGGCCACCAGCCGCGAGGAGGCGGTCGAGCGCGGCAAGATCGCCTACCGGGTCATCGGCTCGCCCGGCTACGACCTGGACGAGGCCTGGCTCGAGGGCGTGGTGGGCGAGTCCTACGACCGGGCCTACGACCCGACCGGCGTCAGCCGGCAGCTGCTGGCCATCCAGGCGTCCGGCGACCGCTCGGCCGCGCTGGCCGGCGTCACCACGCCGACGCTGGTCATCCACGGCGACCGGGACCCGCTGGTCCAGGTGGCCGGCGGCGAGGCGACGGCTGCCGCGGTGCCGGGCGCCGAGCTGCTGGTGCTGCCGGGCATGGGCCACAACCTGCCGCGCGAGCTGTGGCCGCAGATGGTCGACGCGATCGTGCGCACCGCCGACCGGGAGGCCTGACCCCGGACGACCGCCTCAGACGACCGCCGAGCTGCCCGAGCACCTGCCCGGCCGCGAGGCCGAGGGCCCGCTGCCCCTCGAGCGACAGGTGCAGCCCGTCACCCACGTCGTACGCGGGGCGCAGGCGGGTCGGCAGCGCGGGGTCGCGGAGCACGCGTGTCGGCGTCCAGGACGGCGTCCGCGCTGGTCGTCGTCCGGATCCGGCGGTTGACCGCCTGCCGGGAGGCCTCGGCCGCGGCGGTGCGGCGGTGGGCCGGCGGCAGGGTGGCCAGCACGACGGTGCGGCCGGCGGCCCGGGCGGCCCGGCACAGCGCCTCGAGCCGGTCGGCCAGCTGCTGCGGCGGCAGTCCCGCCTGCACGTCGTTGGTGCCGGCGAACAGCACGACCGTGCCGACGCCCGGGCGGTCGACCAGCTCGCGGGGGAGCCGGGCCGACACCGTCGGGCCGTAGCCGCCGGGCAGCACGACCCGGTTGCCGGCGATGGCCGCGTTGGCGACGGGAGCCCGGCCGCGCAGGCGGGCGGCCAGCACGTCGGTCCAGCGCTCGTAGGTGTCCGGGGCGAGCCGCGCGTCGGTGAGCGAGTCGCCGATGGCGAGCACGCCCAGCGGCGCCTCCGGCGCGGTCGTGACCTCGAGGTCGTCGACGACCAGGCCGTCGCGGGCCGCCGTGGTGAAGGGCGCCGCGTCGGTCCGGTCGGTCAGGTCGCCGCTGCCCCGGCCCGTGCACCAGCCGGTGGCCGCGCCGTTGGCGTGCTCGGTCGGCCGGACAGAGCCCTGCACGGCGAAGCTGGCGGCGACGTCACCGCCGGCACGCACGTCCAGGTCGACCGGGTCGGTGACGACGACCCCGCCGGCCGGGACGACGAACGTGCGGGCGCCCTGCAGCGTGACCGGACGGACGCTGCCGGCGCACCAGGCCGGCCCCGCTGCGGCGCAGGCCGACGGTGACCGCGGTCAGCGTCAGCGGCGCCGGGGTCAGCGCGTTGGAGAGCCGCAGGCGGACCGTGCGGCCCGTGACGGTCGTGCGCAGGACCTGCCGGCAGGTCTCGTCCTCGAGCGGCACCTTGCGGGTCGTGCTCATGGCCTGGGCCGCGGCGGTGCGCCAGGCCTGGGCGGCCTCCCGGGCGCGCCTTGCGCCGGACGGGGTGTCGGAGGGCAGGGGCTCGGTGCCGTGGGCGCCGGTGCAGCCGGCGAGCAGCAGCAGGAGGGGGGCGCTCCACCGCAGGTGCCGCACCACGGCGCCCGGGACAGGAGGCATGAGCGGGCAGCCTAGCCGCGCCGCGGCCGGGGCGGATCGACCTCGGGGGCAGCCCCAGCGTGTCGGCGAAGGCCGCCACCCAGTCCGTGAGCCCGGCGGCGTTGGGGTGCAGCCCGTCGGCGTACTTGCCCCGCCACGGCGGGCCGGTCGCGTGCCAGAGGTCGACGACGGGCAGCCCGCGGGCCCGGGCGAGGCGCAGCAGCAGGGCGTTCGCCTGCACCGCGCGGCGCGGCTTGAGCCCCTGCGGCAGGGTCGCCACCGCGGTCCCGTCCGGGACCGTCGCCACCAGCTCCTCGACGCCGGCGAGCAGCCCGGCCAGCGAGGTCTTGCGCAGGTCGTTGCCGCCGACGACGGCGCTGACCAGGTCGGGCCGCCAGCCCTCGTCGCGCAGCGCCTGCACCTGCGGGAGCTGCACGTCGAGGACGTCGCGCAGCACGGCACCGGACCGCGACAGGTTCAGCACCCGCCAGGCGCGCCCGTCCCGCTGCTCCAGCAGCCGTCGGACCCGCCCGACGTAGCCGTCCTCGACGTCGGCCACGCCGACGGCCTGCGCCGTCGAGTCGCCGAGCACGACCCAGAGCGGGTCGCCCGCGGGCGGCCCGGCCCGCAGCGCGGCGGCCCGCTGCTCCCAGGTGAGCGCGTGGGCGGCCATCTGGTCCAGGCTGCGCCGCAGCGGCAGGGACGGCCCGCAGCAGCCACTGCCCGCGACCGACCACGCGAGCAGCATGCCCGAGCGTCGGAGGGTCCTGGGAGACTGGACGCGGTGAGCGCCCCGCGGCAGGTCCGGCGGCCGACACCCGGGCGCAGCCGCTTCGCGGCGCAGCTCCGGGAGGCCGGCCGCGCCGGCTGGGTGCCCATCAGCGGCGACGGCCTGCGCCCGGTCGGGCCGCTCGTCGACCTGCCCGGCGACGAGCGCCAGGTCCTCGACGCCGGCGCCGGCCGCCGGGTGACGCTCGCCCGCAGCCCGTACGACGGGGTGGCCCTGCACGAGCTGGCCGCCGTCTCCGTGCTGCAGTCGGCCCGCGGTCGCCGGGTGAGCCTGCTCGACGTGGGGGAGTGGTCCGACGGCCGCCGCGCCGAGCAGCGCACCGGGCGCAGCACCCACCGCCTGGTCTGCGGCGGTCAGCGCCACACCGTCCGGGTCGACGCCGACGGCCCGGTGGCCGTCGCCCACCCGGACCTCGACCTGGAGAGCGAGGCGGTGGCGGTGGCCCTCGGGGCGCCCGCCCCGGAGTGCGTGCAGCTGCTGCTCGACTGGCCGCGCCGCGAGGTCCACCTGCCGGAGCGGCTCGAGGCGGCCCGGACCCTGCACCGGCTGGCCGCCTGGGAAGGTGCTGCGGCGCACGAGGTCGACGTCGCCCTCGCCTCCTGGCTCGACCCGGCAGCCGCGGCGGCCTGGTCGGCCCACGACCTGGACGTGGCCGACGCCGCCGTCTGGCGCTGGCACGGCGTGGCCGAGCCGGCCGAGGCCCTGCGCTGGGCGGCCCTCGGCTGCGACGCCGGCCAGGCCCGGGCGGTGCTCGACACCGGGGTGGACCTCGCCTCGCTCGACCCGTGGCTGGCCGAGGGCATGCCCCCGGCGGTGGCGGCGCTGCTCGTGCGCGGCGGCGCCGACCGCCCGGAGCGGCTGCGGCGGCGCTGACCAGCCGGCCGGCTACTGCTCCAGGAAGGCCTGGATCGCGGCCCAGGCCCGCGCGCAGTCGTCCTCGTGCTCGGCGAAGGACCGGTCGAAGAACGAGTGCGGCGCGTCCTCGAAGACCACCAGCTCCACCGGGACCCTCGCCCGCGCGGCGTCGGCCAGCGCCTCGGCGTCGCTGACCGGCAGGTGCGCGTCGGCGCCCGCGATCAGCATCAGGAGCGGGGCCTGCAGCCGGGGGAGCGCGTCCGACACCACCGACGTCCGGCCGTAGAAGCCGATGCAGCCGGCGAGGCCCGGCGTGTCCGCCGACTGCCGCCACGAGCAGCCGCCACCGAAGCAGAACCCGACGGTGAAGATCCGCTCCGCCCCGCGCTCGCGCAGCTGGGCCACCCCCGCGGCCACGTCGGCGGCCAGGCCCTCCGGCGTCGTCGCCTGCACGTGCGGCATGAAGGCGAAGGACTCGGAGCGGTCGTCGTCGGGCGCGGTGCGGCCGAAGTAGTCGATCGCGACCGACTCGGCGCCGAGCTCGGCGAAGCGCACGGCCAGCTGCCGGTAGTAGTCGTGCAGGCCCCGGACGTCGGGCAGCACGACGACACCGACGCCGGTGGGCGCCGCGGGCCGGGCCTCGTGGGCGAGCACCCGCGTCCCGTCGGCGCTGCTCAGGACCAGCGGGCCGTCGCCGGCGGCGGGCACGCCGCCGGCCGGGGCGGGCGGGCGGCTGTCGTCGCTGTGGCACATGGACGTCTCCTCCGGGTCAGGGGCGCCGACCGTACGACATGCGCTGCGCACTGTCACCGGGCTCAGCGGCGGCGGCGCACCTCGACCGTGACGACCTCGCCGACGGCGTACAGCAGGAGCAGGCCGGCGTAGCCCCACGGCGCGTTCAGCGCCTCCCAGCCCTGGCCGCGCTGCAGCACGAACAGCACGCCCGAGAGCAGGACCGCGAGGCCGGTGCTCTCCAGGGAGGTCTGCACGCCGGCGCGGGCCAGCGCGCCCAGGGCGAGGACGCCCAGGCCGATGCCGACCATGTGCGCGGCGGACTCCGGGGCCCGCAGGTCGGCCAGGGCCGGCTCGGCCAGCGCCAGGTTGGCGACGCCCCAGCCGGTGACGACGCAGCCTGGCGCCCACAGCCCCCCGCCGCGACCACCGGCCCAGGCCGCGGCCAGGTAGGCGAGCCCGACGATCAGCGGCACGTCGGCCAGTCCGGCCCT
The DNA here is from genome assembly GCA_963762795.1 of uncultured Actinomycetota bacterium. Taxonomy (GTDB): domain Bacteria; phylum Actinomycetota; class Actinomycetes; order Mycobacteriales; family SCTD01; genus RYN-170. Next base: position 62,342 of record CAVXMC010000012.1, read on the forward strand.
CCGCGCTCGAGCAGCAGGTAGACGACGACCGCGCCGACCACCAGGACGGTGGCCCGGGCCAGCGGCCGGTCGCTCGTCGGGGCGCTCACCGCTCCTGGTCGGTCGGCCGCACCAGCACCTCGTTCACCGACACGTGCGGCGGCTGCGTGACGGCGTACAGGACGGCGTCGCGATGTCCTCGGACTGCAGCGCGCGCATGCCGCCGACCGACATCTTGATGCTCTCCTTCGTCGCCGCGTGGGTGATGTGGTCGGTCAGCTCGGTGAGCACCGCGCCCGGCTCGACCACGACCACCCGTACGCCCCGCGCCGTGACCTCCTGCCGCAGCGACTCCGAGAACGCGTTCACCGCCCACTTGCTCGCGTTGTAGGCGCCCGAGCCCGGCCGGGCCGACCCGCCCGGCGACCGACGACACCTGGACGACGTCGCCCGGGCCCCGCTCGAGCAGGTGCGGCAGCGCCGCGTGCGTCATGTACATCAGCCCGAGCACGTTGGTCTGCACCATGCGGCGCCAGTCCTCGGTGTCGGCGTCGAGGATCGGGCCGAGCAGCATCACTCCGGCGTTGTTGACGAGCACGTCCAGGCCGCCCAGCTCGGCGACCGTGCGGTCGACCGCGGCCCGGCAGGCGGCCTCGTCCGTGACGTCCAGCTCCAGCACGAGGACGCGTGCGCCCTCCCTCGAGCCGCTCGCGCGAGCTGCTCGAGCCGGTCGGTGCGCCGCGCCCCGATGGCCACCGCAGCGCCCTGCGCGGCCAGCGCCACCGCCGTCGCCTCACCGATCCCCGACGACGCGCCGGTGACCAGCGCGACCTTCCCGTCCAGTGCTCCCACGTGTCCTGCTCCTTGTGCGTCGACTGCCTGGACCCTCGCACGCGGCGCGAGGGTGCGCACAGCACGGCGCCCGGCCCCCACGTGGGGAGCCGGGCGCAGCGGTGCTGGTGCGACTACTGGCCGGGGACGGCGTCCTTGACCTCGTCGCCGGAGGGCAGGTCGGCCCGCAGGTCGTCGACCTTGTCGGAGATGCTGTTCAGCGCGCCCTCGTCGTTGACGACGGCCGCCAGGCCAGCGATCACGGCACCGCCGAGCAGCAGGCCGAGGACGGCGGTGACGAGACCGCCGATGGCCACGCCGCGGCCGTGGACGCCCGGGCGCTTGGCCATCTTCATGCCGGCGATGCCCAGGACGATGCCGATGATGCCGAAGAGCACGGCGGCGGGCGAGAGGATCGCGGTCAGCGCGCAGAAGAGCGCGGCGAGGCCGAACACGAGCGCGAACACGGCGGCGGCGCTGGTCTTGTGCTGGAGCGCGCCGGTGTCGCCCGGGCGCACGGTGGTGCGACCGGTCATGTGGTCGGTGACCGCACCGCCGGTGGTGGTGCCGCGCTGCGTCTCCGCGAAGCGGTCCGTGCCCGTCGGGGTGATGCGGGTCGAGCCGTCGTCGGGCGCCATGGGGAAGTCTCCGGGGTCAGTGCGGATCTGCGTTGCGTGACCTCCGCGCTGCCCGGCGCCGGTGCGTCCGGAGCGTCACCCCGCCGTGGCATTCCCCTTGCTGCCGGTGTGCGGGTGCCCGACCGCGACGGGCGGCTTGTCCACCGGCGTGCCCGAGCCGTCGCGGCGGCCGTGCTGCAGCCGGCAGGTCGACCGGCTCGCCACCGGTCGCGGCGGCCCAGGCGGGGGTACGGCCGGCCCAGCCCAGGACCAGCAGCGCCTCGCCGGACAGCAGGCGCTGCACCCGTACGCCGCCCGTGGCCCGGCCCTTGCGGGGGTACTCCGACAGCGGCGTCACCTTGACGCTGCTGACGACGCCCGGCCCACGACCCCGCTCCGGCGGCAGGCCGGCGCCGGTGACGACGACCGGCTCGTCGGCGTCGAACAGCGTGTCGCTCGAGCCGCCCAGCGCGACCGCGCTGAAGCCCACGACCGAGGCGCCGGGAGCGAGCTTCACGCCGGCCATGCCGCCGGCGGCCGCGGCCCTGCGGGCGGACCAGCTCGGCCGGGAAGCGGAGCAGGTCGCCGGTCGAGGTGAAGAAGACGAGCTCCTCGCCGCCGTCCTCGAGCTCGACGGCGCCGACGACCTCGTCGCCGGGGCGCAGCGCGATCACCTCGATGGCGTCGCCCTTGGCCGGCCAGTCGGGCGTGACCCGCTTGACCGTGCCGGAGCCGGGTCGCGAGGGCCAGCCCCTCGCTGTCGGTCGACAGGGTGGTCAGCGCGAGCACCCGCTCGCCCTTCTCCAGCGGCACGAACTCGCTCGCCGGCGCACCCCCGCGCAGCGACAGCGCGCCGGTGGTGACGCCGGGGACGGCCGGCACGTCGAGCAGCCCGACGCGCAGCACCCGCCCGGCGGAGGTGACCAGGCCGACCTGACCGCGCGCGGTGCCCGAGCACCGACGACACGACGACGTCGTGCCGCGCCCGCTTGGTGGAGCGGCGCGAGGCGTCGTCGCCGGACGCCTCCAACGGGCGTGCGGGCCAGCAGCCCGCCCGAGGACAGCAGCACGTGCACCGGCTCGTCGGCCACCTCGAGGGAGGCGGCCCGGGCGGTCACCAGCGCCTTGAGGTCGCCGCCCACCAGCACCGTGCGCCGAGGGGTGCCGTGCTCGTCCGCGACGGCCGCCAGCTCGTCGGCGATGACCCGCCGCAGCACGGCCGGGTCGCCGAGGATCTCCAGCAGCGCGGCGATCGTCTCGCGCAGGCCGGCGAGCTCCTGCTCCAGCTTGAGCACCTCGAGCGCGACGAGGCGGCGCAGCTGCATGTCGAGCACGTAGCCGGCCTGGATGTCGGTCAGCCCGATCTGCGCGATGAGCTCGGCCCGCGCCTCGGCGACGTCCTGCGAGCCGCGGATGATGCGGACGACCTCGTCGATGCTGGCCAGCGCCAGCAGCAGGCCCTCGACCAGGTGGGCGCGCTCCTCGGCCTTGCGCAGCCGGTAGCGCGAGCGCCGCGTCACCGACGTCGACCCGGTGGGCGAGGAAGACCTCGAGCAGCTCCTTGAGGCCCAGCGTGCGCGGCTGCCCGTCGACCAGCGCGAGGTTGTTGATGCCGAAGGACTCCTCGAGCGGGGTCAGCCGGTAGAGCTCGGCGAGCACCGCCTGCGGGTTGAAGCCGGCCTTCACCTCGATCACCAGCTGGGTGCCGCGGTGGCGGTCGGTGAGGTCCTTGACGTCGGCGATGCCCTGCAGCTTCTTGGCGCCGACGAGCTCCTTCATCTTCGCCTTCACGCGCTCCGCGCCGACGCCGTACGGCAGCTCGGTCACCGTGATGTGGCTCTTGCCGCGGGGGAGCGGCCCCACGTCGGCGGTCGCGCGCATGCGCACCACCCCGCGCCCGGTCTCGTACGCCGAGCGCACCTCGCTCATGCCCAGCAGCTGACCGCCGGTCGGCAGGTCCGGGCCGGGCACGAAGCGCATCAGCGCGTCGAGGTCGGCGTCGGGGTGGTCGAGCAGGTGGCGCGCCGCGTCGACGACCTCGACCAGGTTGTGCGGGATCATGTTGGTGGCCATGCCGACCGCGATGCCGGCCGCGCCGTTGACGAGCAGGTTCGGGTAGGCCGCCGGCAGCACGGACGGCTGCGTCAGCGAGCCGTCGTAGTTGTCCTCGACGTCGACGGTCTCCTCGTCGAGCCCGGTCGTCAGCAGCAGCGCGGCCGGCGCGAGGCGGCACTCGGTGTAGCGCGACGCCGCGGGGCCGTCGTCGGGGGAGCCCCAGTTGCCGTGCCCGTCGATGAGCGGCACCCGCATGGAGAACGGCTGCGCCAGCCGCACCATCGCGTCGTAGATCGCGCTGTCGCCGTGCGGGTGGTACTTGCCCATGCAGTTGTGGACGGCGACGCCCTCGGCGAGGAAGGCGTGCTCGTCGGAGTCGATCTGGATGTCGTACGTCGCCTGGGCCTCGGGCTCGACCGTGACCGACGTGACCGTGACGAAGGTGTGGCCGACGAGGCGGTCCAGCCGCACCGCGAGCGGCGAGCCGATCCGTTCCAGGAGGTCGAGCCATCCGCTACGGACCATGCGGCGCAGGTTCACGCTGCGGTCCTCGAGGCGGGTGCCGTGACGATTTCGGCCGTAGCGGACCTCGGCACTGCCTGTCGGGTCGAGGCGAGCGCGGAAGGCCGCGCCGTCGACGCCGCGGTACCAACCGCCGCCGACCTGCGCCCGCCTCACCTCCGCGAGGAACACGCCCACGGGCAGGGCGTCGGCGCCCAGCTTGTCCTGGTGCGAGCGCGGGCTCAGGGCCAGCTCGAGCGCTTCCCGCTTGCGGGGGATGGTGCTCCAGGGCAGGAGCATGCAGGCGAGCTCGAAGGCGTCCCGACCGTTGACGCAGACGCCGATCTCGGGGTGCTCGTCCTCTGGCCGACCGGTCCAGCGTCCCGCCCGCAGGCCAAGACCGGCCAGCATCGTCTGCGCGTGCTGCGCGAGGTCGCGGCTCGTCGTCGTGAAGACGATCTCGCGCGAGGAGCTGCGGACGTACCCGTCACCATCCAGCAGGCCCCCGAGGAACGGGACCCAGGACTCGCGGTCGGCCAGCACCCACGCCGGGACGGTCTTGTCTGCGCTGACGGGCTGGAGCATCGCGAGGGTCGCCTCGTGCCGCCCGAGCGAGAGCACCTCCAGCGGGAGGTGGTGCTCCTGCGCAGGGGCTCGGGTCGACGTCGTGCACGAGATGCCGACGGTGCGGGCCCAGCGGCGAACGACCTCCAGCGGCTCGGGATCCGTCATCGCGATGCGTACCCGGCCGTCGGCGGCGCGGCCGCGGTGCGCCGGGCAGCCCTCGGCGACGAGCAGTCCTGCCACGTAGGCAGCCCGCCCCCCGTCGACGTCAGGCTCGGGCCGGGCGCTGTCGGGCAGCGTCCGGCTCTCGGCCGACTGGCCGCACAGGACCCGCTTGCCCGCGAGCTCGTCCGCCCGTACCCAGGCGAGGTCGTAGTCGTCGGTCACCGTGCGGAACAGCTGGCCCGGTGTGGTGACCAGCTCCCTCCCGTCGGAGAGCCGCACGCGCACGACGGCACCAGGGGGGTTGGCGTACGCCTCCACCACGGGGTGCGCCTTGCCACCCGGATCGAGGACCAGGTCGCCGGGGTCGAGCTGCTCGATCGGCACCAATCCGTCCGGCGTCTCGACGAGCGTGCCGGCGACGAAGCAGTCCCCGACGACGCGGGCGCTCTTCGACGTACGGCCGGTCAGGGCGCAGGCCGCTGTCGGCCATCGAGTACAGGATCCGGCGGTGCACCGGCTTGAGGCCGTCGCGGGCGTCGGGCAGCGCGCGGCTGTAGATGACGGAGTAGGAGTAGTCGAGGTAGGAGGACTCGATCTCCTCGACGACCGTGGTGTCGATGATCGTGCCCTCGCCCTCGAAGGGCGGGATCTCGGCGGAGCCCCCGCCACGGCGACGAGGTGGCATCAGGTGTCCAGCGCTTCCTTGTTCACGCGCCCGGCGCTCGCGACGATGAAGTCGCGGCGGGGCGCCACGTCGTTGCCCATGAGCAGCTCGAGGGCGCGCTCGGCGCCCTCGGCGTCACCGGGCTGGATGCGCCGCAGCGTGCGCGACGCGGGGTGCATGGTGGTGTCGGCCAGCTGGTCGGGGTCCATCTCGCCGAGGCCCTTGTAGCGCTGGATCTGGCCCTTCACCTTCTTGCCCTGCGCGTCGAGCTTCTTCAGCGTCTGCTGCATCTGCTTCTCGCTGTAGGTGTAGATCGGGGCGCTGCCGCCGACCACCTCGATGCGGTGCAGCGGCGGAACGGCGGCGAACAGCCGGCCCTGCTCGATGACCGGGCGCATGTAGCGGGCGAACAGCGTGATGAGCAGGCAGCGGATGTGCGCCCCGTCGACGTCGGCGTCGGTGGTGATGACGATCTTGCCGTAGCGCATCTGCTCGAGGTCGAACGTGCGGCCGGTGCCGGCGCCGACCACCTGGATGATCGCGGCGCACTCGGCGTTGGACAGCATCTCCGAGACGCCGGCCTTCTGGACGTTGAGGATCTTGCCGCGCAGCGGGAGCAGCGCCTGGAACTCGCTGTTGCGCGCCAGCTTGCCGGTGCCGAGCGCCGAGTCGCCCTCGACCAGCCAGAGCTCGGTGCGGTCGACGTCGGTGCTGCGGCAGTCGGCCAGCTTGGCCGGCAGCGTCGACGTCTCGAGCGCGGTCTTGCGGCGGGCGGCGTCCTTGGAGGCCTTCGCCGCCTGCCGGGTCTTGGCCGCCGCGGCGACCTTGTCGAGGACGGTGCGGACCTGCGCCTTGCGCTTCCGGTCGTCGAGGAACTGCGTGCGCAGGCCCTTCGCCACGACGTCCTGCACGATCTTGGTGACGCCGGGTGTGCCGAGCTCGTCCTTGGTCTGGCCGAGGTACTGCGGCTCCGGCACCTTCACCGTGACGACCGCGGTGAGGCCCTCGAGCACGTCGTCCTTGACGACGTTCTCGTCGTTGACGCGGAGCACCTTGGCGGCGCGCATCGCGTCGTTCATCGTCTTGAGCAGCGCGCGCTCGAAGCCGTTCTGGTGCGTGCCGCCGTGGCCGGTCGCGACGACGTTGCAGAAGGACTGGACGACCGTGTCGTAGCCGACGCCCCAGCGCAGCGCGACGTCGACCTCGCAGGACCGCTCGACCGTCTGCGTCGTCATGTGACCGGCAGCGTCGAGCACCGGCACGGTCTCCTTGTAGGTGCCCTCGCCGGTGAGGTGGACCGGGTCGCAGACCGCGCCGTCGGCGGCGAGGTGCTCGACGAAGTCGGCGGTGCCGCCGTCGAAGCGGAACGACTCCTCGGTGAAGCCGTCGCGCCGGTCGAGCAGCGCCAGCGTCAGGCCGGGCACGAGGAACGCGGTCTGCCGCAGCCGCGCGACGACCTGCGGCACGTCGACCTCGGAGCCCTTGCTGAACAGCGGCAGGTCGGGCCACCAGCGCACGCTGGTGCCGGTCTGGCCCTTCGTCGCCTTGCCGGCGACCGACAGCCCGGCGCGGGGCGTGAACGGCGCGGCCGGCCCCTCGCCCGCGAAGACGCCCGGCACGCCGCGGCAGAAGGACATGGTGTGGATCCGGCCGCCGCGGCGGACCGTCACGTCGAGCCGCGCCGACAGCGCGTTGACGACGCTGGCGCCGACGCCGTGCAGGCCGCCGGAGGTCTTGTAGCCGGTGCCGCCGAACTTGCCGCCGGCGTGCAGCTTGGTCAGCACCAGCTCGACGCCGGTGACGCCGCTCTTCTTCTCCACGTCGACCGGGATGCCGCGGCCGTCGTCGTCGACCTCGACCGAGCCGTCGGCGTGCAGCGTCACCTCGATCCGCTCGCAGTGGCCGGCGAGGGCCTCGTCCACCGCGTTGTCGACGATCTCGTACGCCAGGTGGGTCAGGCCCTTGGAGTCCGTCGACCCGATGTACATGCCCGGGCGCTTGCGGACGGCCTCGAGCCCCTCGAGGACGGACAGGCTGCTCGCGTCGTACGACGGCGCGGTGGACGGCACGTCCGAGCTGGCGGGGCGGGTCACGCAGGGGCCTTCCTGTCGAGCGGGGGACGCTCCAGTATCGCGCCTCTGAGCGTGCACCCCGGCCTCCGACACAGCGCGTCAGCGACCATGGACGGGTGCGCGACCTGACCCTGCTCCCCAAGGCGCACCTGCACCTGCACCTGACCGGCGGGATGCGCCCCGCCACGCTCGTCGAGCTGGCCCAGGAGCAGGGACGGCGGCTGCTGCCCGAGCTGCTCGACCCGTACGGCGCCCGCATGGACGTCACCGTCCGCCGGGGCTGGACCCGCTTCCAGCGCCTGTACGACGCCGCGCGCGAGGTCCTGCGCGGCCCCGACGACGTGCGCCGCCTCGTCTCCGAGATCGCCGAGGACGAGGCGGCGGCGGGGTCGGGCTGGTGCGAGCTGCAGGTCGACCCGTCCTCGTACGCCGCCCGGCTCGGCGGGCTGCAGCCGACCGTCGAGCTGCTGCTCGACGCGATGCAGCAGGCGGCCGCGCGCACCGGCGTGGGGATGGTGCTGGTGGTGGCGGCCAACCGCACCCGGCACCCCGGCGACGCCGAGACGCTCGCCCGGCTGGCCCGCCGCTTCGCCGGGCAAGGGGGTCGTCGGCTTCGGGCTGTCCAACGACGAGACCCGCGGTGAGACCGAGGCGTTCGCGAAGGCCTTCCGGCTGGCCCGCGACGCCGGCCTGGTCGCGGTGCCGCACGCCGGGGAGCTGCGCGGGCCCCGCAACGTCCGGGCCGCGGTCGAGGCGCTCGGCGCCCGGCGCCTGGGCCACGGGGTGCGGGCCGCGGAGGACCCCGCCCTGCTGGCCGAGCTGGCGGAGCGCGGCGTGACCTGCGAGGTCTGCCCCGCCTCCAACGAGGCGCTCGGCGTGCTCGAGGTGCCGCCGGTCCGGGCGCTGCTCGACGCCGGCGTCGGTGTCGCGCTGAGCGCCGACGACCCGCTGCTGTTCCGCAGCGGGCTGGTCCAGCAGTACGAGCGCGTCCGCGCCCTGGGCCTGTCGGACGAGGAGCTGGCGGCCCTCGCGGCCTGCTCCGTGCGGGCCAGCACGGCCCCTGCGCCGGTGCGGGAGCGGCTGCTGGCGGGCGTCGCGGCCTGGCTGGACGGGTGACCCCGATCTGGTGAACAGCGCTGTCACGCTGGTCAGGACCGCCCGGAGCGGGCACACTACGGGCGCACGGGACTGCTGGGACTGCTGAGGCCGCTGGGGAAGGCGCACCTCGACCACCCCAGGAGGCACCGTGAACGGCTCGCTGACCGGCGGAGTGCTCTACCTGCACTCCTGCCCGCCTGCGCTGTGCCCCCACGTCGAGTGGGCGGTGGCAGCGGAGCTCGGCGTGCGCGTGAGCCTGGACTGGTCCGCCCAGCCGGCCTCGCCCGGCCTGCTGCGCGCGGAGACCGGCTGGCGCGGCCGCCCCGGCACCGCGGGCCGCCTGGCCGCCGCCCTGCGCGGCTGGAGCCCGCTGCGCTACGAGGTCACCGAGGAGCCGAGCCCCGGCTTCGACGGCGAGCGCTACACGGTCACGCCCTCGCTCGGGGTCTTCCGGGCGCCGACCAGCGCGAACGGCGACGTCGTCGTCCCGGAGGACCGGCTGCGCGCGGTGCTGGCGACCGCCTCCGGGCCGGCCCTGGCGCACGAGCTCGACCGCCTGCTCGGCAGCTCGTGGGACGCCGAGCTCGAGCCGTACCGCGAGGCCGGCTTCGGCGCCTCCGTCACCTGGCTGCACCAGGTCGTGTGACCGGACACTGATCATCCGGAGGGTTGTGAGCGGCGGGACAGGGGACGGTCCCGCCGACCGTCCGATCACTGACTCCCCGGGAGAGCACATGCAGGTCCAGGCCGCCATCGAGTTCGAGGAGGGCTTCAACAACGCCTTCCAGGACGGGATCGAGCTGCTCCCGAAGGTCGGCTACTTCCTGCTGATCCTGATCATCGGGATCTTCCTCGCGCGGATCGTCTCGGGCATCCTGACCAAGGTCCTGCAGCGCGTCGGCTTCGACCAGCTGGTCGAGCGCGGCGGCATCAAGCAGGCGATGGCGAAGAGCAAGTACGACGCGGCCGGCATCCTCGGCAAGATCGTCTACTACTTCATCTTCCTGCTCGTGCTGTCCGCCGCGTTCGGCGTCTTCGGGTCCGACAACCCGGTCAGCATGTTCCTGGCGAAGATCATCGCCTTCCTGCCGAACCTGTTCGTCGCGATCCTCGTCCTGGTCATCGCCTTCGCGGTCGCCGCGGCGGTCAAGGACCTGCTCAGCAACATGCTGGGCGGCCTGTCCTACGGCGCCGCGCTCGCCAACGGCGCCTCGCTGTTCGTCATCGCGCTGGGCGTCTTCTTCGCCCTCGACCAGCTGCAGATCGCGCCGCTCATCGTCGGCGGCATCTTCTACGGCCTGCTCGCGCTGATCATCGCCCCGCTCATCATCGCCTTCGGCGTCGGCGGCATCGACCCGGCCCGCGAGGCCATCCGCAACCTGCAGTCCAAGGGCCAGGCCAAGGCCCAGGAGGTCGCCGCCGAGGCGACGTCCGGTGACGAGGCGCCGGCCGCCGAGCCGGTCGCCGTCCCCGCCCGCACCCGCGCCTCGCGCACCACGGCGGCCGCGGCCACCCCGCGCCGCGCCCCGCGTACGCCCCGCATCTGACGGTGCACGACCGCCCCGGCGCTGCGCCGGTCCCTGCACGGGGACCGGTGCAGCGACCGGGGCGCGCGCACGTCCGGGCCCGGTTGCGGGTCCTGCTGTCGGTGCTCGGCCTGGTCGGCCTGAGCCTGCTGCTGGGCCCGGTCGCGGTCCTGGTGCACGAGGACTACGGCCCGCTGGTGCGGACCGACCGCGCCGTCACGGAGGCCGCGGAGCGGGCCGTCCACGACAGCCCGGCGCTGCTGCACGCCTTCCTCTGGGTGACCCACCTCGGCGACCCGCTGGTCATCACGGTGCTGACCGTCGTCACGCTGGCGCTGCTGCTGCGGTACGGGCGGCGTCGCCTCGCGCTCTACGTCCTCGTCGCCCGCCTCGGCTCGCTGGTCATCAGCCAGGTCACCAAGGAGGTCGTCGACCGCGCCCGTCCGGTCTTCGCCGACCCGGTGGCCAGCGCAGCCGGGGCGTCGTTCCCGTCCGGTCACGCGCTCGGCTCGACCGTCTTCTGCTCGAGCACGGCGGTCGTCCTGCTGCCGCTGCTGGCGCGGCGCTGGCGCCCTCTGCTGCTGGTGCTGGCCGTCACGATCCCGCTGGTCGTGTCGGCGAGCCGGGTGATGATCGGCGTGCACTACCTCAGCGACGTCACCGCCGGCTTCCTGCTGGGCCTGGCCTGGACCGCCGTCTGCACCGCGGTCTTCGCCACCTGGCGGGCCGAGGAGGGCCGTCCCGTCGAGCCGCTGCGCGAGGGCCTGGAACCGGAGCTGGCCGAGTGAGGGACCCGGCCGAGGACCTGCGCGCCATCGCCTTCTGCCTGGAGAAGGCGCTGGAGCCGAGCTACCGCGTCAAGGCGTTCCGGACCGCGGCAGCCGTCGTCGACCGCACGCCGGCGGAGGAGATCGCGCGCCGGGCGGCCGAGGGGACGCTGGTCGAGCTGTCGGGGATCGGCAAGGTCACCGCCCTCGTGGTGACCGAGTCCCTGCGCGACGAGGAGCCGGTCTACCTGCGCCGGGTGCTGACGCTGGGGGAGCGGCCGGTGTCCGAGGGCACGGCCGAGCTGCGCGCGGCCCTGCGCGGCGACTGCCACACGCACTCCGACTGGTCCGACGGCGGCTCGCCGATCGGCGAGATGGCGCGGACCGCCCGCGACCTCGGCCACGACTACGTCGTCCTGACCGACCACTCGCCCCGGCTGACCGTCGCCCGTGGGCTCTCGCCGGACCGCCTGCGCGAGCAGCTCGACGTGGTGGCCGCCGTCAACGACGAGCTGGCCGCGGAGGCCGACGCGGGCGCCCGGCCGTTCCGGCTGCTGACCGGCATCGAGTGCGACATCCACGAGGACGGCAGCCTGGACCAGGAGCCGGAGCTGCTGGCCCGGCTCGACCTGGTGGTGGCGAGCGTCCACTCCAAGCTGCGGATGGCGCGCGACGAGATGACCGCGCGCATGGTCGCCGCCATCAGCAACCCGCACACCGACGTGCTCGGCCACTGCACGGGCCGCAACGTGACCAGCCAGGGCCGTGGCGGCAAGCCCCGCCCGGAGTCGGAGTTCGACGCCGAGCTGGTGTTCGCCGCGTGCGCCCGCTTCGACGTCGCTGTCGAGATCAACTCCCGGCCGGAGCGGCTCGACCCGCCGAAGCGGCTGCTGCGGCTGGCGGTCGAGGCCGGCTGCCGCTTCGCCATCGACACCGATGCGCACGCGCCGGGTCAGCTGGCCTGGCAGGACCTCGGCTGCGAGCGGGCGCACCTGTGCGGGGTGACGCCCGACCGCATCGTCAACGCGTGGGGCGCCGACGACCTGCTCAGCTGGACGCGGCGGGACCGCGCTGCACCGGGATGAGGCTGGCGACCGGCTGCGTGAGCAGGCGGACGACCGGGTCGGGCAGCGTGTCGGCGACCAGCAGCGCGCAGACCGCGTCGAGGCAGACGGTCAGCACGCGCTGGGTGTCGCGCTCGGTGGCCGGCGAGGACGTGCGGCAGGTCGAGCAGGCGCGGGTGATGCCCTCGGCGCCGCTGCGGCGCACCAGCGCCCACGTGCGGCGGCGGCCGATCAGCACGGCGGCCGAGAAGGCGCTCGGTGCGGGCGTCGGCGCGGGCCGACTCCTCGACGAAGGACTGGTCGACGAGCAGGTCGTACACCGCCTGACCGCGCTCGTCGTGGCAGCGGGTGCTCAGCAGGGGCATGGCGCCGAGCAGGGCCCGGACCTCGTCGCCGTGGGGCCCGAGGTCGGGCTCGCCGACCGTGTCGACCGGGTAGACGGCGCGCCAGGCCCGCATCAGCAGCGCGTGGTCACCCCGGGACAGCGCCGGCCGGGCGTACGCCGCGGCGATCGCGTCGCGCACGGCCTTGAGGGCGCGGACCGTCGTGGCGGGGTCGACCGTGAGGTAGGCGGCCTCGCCGCGGACGTCGTCCTCGAACAGCGACGTCACGGCGTCGAAGGCGGCCAGCACCTCGCAGACCAGGGGGCTGTCCGGCAGCAGCGCGCGGTCGCGGGCCTCGGCCAGCGCGACGGTGTTGTGCCAGCTGTCGGCGAGGCGCGGCAGGTCGGCGTCGGCGATGTGCGCCAGCTGCGCCAGCACGCCGAGGACCTCGGGGAGGTTCGGGTGCTCCTCGAGCCGGTGGATCACAGCTGCCTTGCGTGCCATGGGCGGGCCTCCAGACGGTGCTTCCTGGAGGAGTCTGCGGCAGTCCGGAGGGCCCGCTGGAGAGTTGTGCGCAAGATGGTCCCGTCGGGCCATTGCCAGGTGGTGCGCCGAGAGACGAGGGGGAGAGCCGTGCAGGTGGACGTGCGCCGCGGTGCGGACCGGGCGGTCACCCGGACCGCCTGGCTGACCAGCCGCCACGCCCTGTCGTTCGGCCCGCACTACGACTCGGCCAACACCGCGTTCGGGCTGGTGCTGGCGCTCAACGAGGACCAGCTCGCGCCCGGGTCGGGGTTCGGCCCGCACCCGCACCGCGACGTCGAGATCGTCACCTGGGTGGTCGAGGGCGAGCTGGCCCACGAGGACTCCGCGGGCGCGACCGGCGGCGCCGCGCCAGGGCTGGTGCAGGTCATGACCGCCGGCACCGGGGTGGTGCACAGCGAGGTCAACGCGAGCACCACCGCGCCGCTGCACCTGGTGCAGACCTGGCTGCGCCCGGCTGCGGCCGGACCTCCCGCCGGCCTACGCGACGGCCGACGTCCGCGACGCGCTGGCGACCGGGAGGCTGGTGCCGGTCGCCTCCGGCCAGGGCCACGAGGGCGCCGCGCCGATCGCCCAGCCCGGTGCGGTCCTGTGGGCGGCCCGGCCGCCGGCCGGCGCGTCGCTCGCGCTGCCGGGCGGCGACCACGTCCTGGTGCACGTCACGCGCGGGACGCGTCGAGCTGGAGGGGGCGGGCACGCTCGAGGCCGGGGACGCGGCGCGGCTGCGCGACGTCCCCGGCCTCGGTGTGCGGGCTGGTGCCGGACCGCAGGTGGAGCTGCTGGTCTGGCAGGCGGGCGGGTCGGACTAGAAGCGGTGCTGCTCGACGCCGCCGAGCTGCGCCCAGGCGTCCTGCAGGTTCTCGTAGGACCGGTCGGCCTCGAGCCGGCGCAGCTGCTGGACGACGACGTCCGGCGCGTCGCGACCCTGCGCCACGGCGAGCAGCTGCGCGCCGGTGGCCGGCCACACCTCCTTGCCGAGGTAGGTCGCGAGCCGGGAGCGTGCCTCCACGTCCAGCTCGGTCATGCCGTCGGGGACGCCGCCGTGCAGGGACCCGTCCGCCGACAGGTCGACCGCGGGCTGGTCCTCGCCGGAGGGCTCTGCGGACTTCCAGTCCTCGGCGTGGGTGTCGCGGCCCGCGGTCATCATGCCGCGCACCTCACCCTCGAGGGCGTCGTCCATCCGGGCGCTGTGCTTGTCGCTGCCTCGCTCCATGAGCCGTCGCTACCCCCTCCGCACGAGGGCTACACAGGACACCGACGTGCCCATCGCGACACCCTCCTGCCAGGTGCAGGACCGGACAGCGCGGGGCACAACGGACTGGTGACCAGGGACCTCGAGCCGACCCGCCGCCGCCGCCGCACCAGCCGCCTCGCAGCGCTGCTCCCGGGCATGCTCGTGCTGGCCGTGGTGGGCACCAGCGGAGGCTCGTTGGCGTCCTCCAGCAGCGCCGCCGACGACGGCCCGCTGGTCGACCTGACGGTGACCAGCAGCTCGGCGCCTACCCGCTGACCTCGCTGCTGCCGGCCTGGGTGTCCTTCTCCGCCGGCACCTGCTCCTCGTCGAGCCGGTAGCTCGACAGCGCCTTGGCCACCAGGTCCTCGCCGACCTCGCCGCGCCGGGCCAGCTCGATGAGCACCGCCACCGCGATCGACTCCGGGTCGGTGTGGAAGTGCCGGCGCAGCGCCGCGCGGGTGTCGGAGCGGCCGAAGCCGTCCGTGCCGAGGGAGGACCAGTCGCCGGGCACCCAGCGGCTGATCTGGTCGGGCACCGCGCGCATCCAGTCGCTGACGGCGACCACCGGGCCGGGTGCGTCCGCGAGCTGCTGGGTCACGAACGGGGTCCGCCGCGCCTCGGGGTGCAGCAGCGCGTCGGCCTCGCTCGCCAGCGCGTCGCGGCGCAGCTCGTTCCAGCTGGTGACCGACCAGACGTCCGCGACGACGCCCCAGTCGTCGCGCAGCAGCCGCTGCGCGTCCAGCGCCTGGCGCACCGAGACGCCGCTGGCGAGCACCTGCGCGCGCGGCCCGTCGCCCTCGCCGCGGGCGTACAGGTACATGCCCTTGAGCACGCCCTCGCGCAGCCCCTCGACCTCGGGCATGGCGGGCTGCGGGTAGGGCTCGTTGTAGACGGTGAGGTAGTAGAAGACGTCCTCCGGCGCGTCCCCGTACATCCGCCGCAGGCCGTCCTCGGTGATGAACGCGACCTCGTAGGCGAACGCCGGGTCGTACGCCACGCAGGCCGGGTTGGTGCTGGCCAGCAGCAGGCTGTGGCCGTCCTGGTGCTGCAGGCCCTCGCCGTTGAGCGTGGTGCGGCCGGCGGTCGCGCCGAGCAGGAAGCCGCGCGACAGCTGGTCGGCCATCGCCCACATCTGGTCGCCGGTGCGCTGGAAGCCGAACATCGAGTAGAAGACGTAGACCGGGATCATGTGCACGCCGTGCGTGGCGTACGCCGAGCCGGCCGCGATCACCGACGCCATCGAGCCGGCCTCGGTGATGCCCTCGTGCAGCAGCTGCCCCTTGGTCGACTCCTTGTAGGACAGCAGCAGCTCGCGGTCGACGGCCTCGTACGTCTGGCCCATCGGCGAGTAGATCTTGGCCGTCGGGAACATCGCGTCCATGCCGAAGGTGCGGGCCTCGTCGGGGATGACCGGGACGAAGCGCGCCCCGATGCCCTTGTCCTTCATGAGGTCCTTGAGCAGCCGGACGAACGCCATCGTCGTGGCGACCGCCTGCTTGCCCGAGCCCCTCTTCAGGTCGTCGTACGCGCTGGACGCCGGCAGCACCAGCGGCTCGGCCCGCAGCACCCGACGGGGGAGCGAGCCGCCGAGCTGCGCGCGCCGCTCCTTGAGGTACTCGATCTCGGCGCTGTGCGGCCCGGGGTGGAAGTAGGGCGGCAGGTCGCCCTCGAGCGCCTTGTCGGAGATGTCGATGCGCAGCCGGTCGCGCAGCTCCTTGAGCTCGTCCTTGGTGAGCTTCTTCATCTGGTGGGTCGCGTTGCGGCCCTCGAAGTCCTTGCCGAGGGTCCAGCCCTTGATGGTGTGGGCGAGGATCACCGTCGGCTGCCCGGTGTGGGCCTGCGCGGCGGCGAACGCCGAGTAGACCTTGCGGTAGTCGTGGCCGCCGCGCGGGAGCCCCTTGATCTGCTCGTCGGTCAGGTGCTCGACCATCTTGCGCAGCCGCGGGTCGGTGCCGAAGAACTTCTCGCGCGTGTAGGCCCCGCCCTCGACCGAGTAGGTCTGGAACTGCCCGTCGGGCGTGGTGTTCATGGCGTTGACCAGCACGCCGTCGACGTCGCGGGCGAGCAGGTCGTCCCACTCGCGGCCCCAGACGACCTTGATGACGTTCCAGCCGGCGCCGCGGAAGTACGACTCCAGCTCCTGGATGATCTTGCCGTTGCCGCGCACCGGCCCGTCGAGGCGCTGCAGGTTGCAGTTGACGACGAAGGTGAGGTTGTCCAGCTCCTCGCGCGCCGCGACGCCGATCGCGCCCAGCGACTCCGGCTCGTCCATCTCGCCGTCGCCGAGGAAGCACCAGACGTGCTGGTCGCTGGTGTCCTTGAGCCCGCGGTTGTGCAGGTAGCGGTTGAAGCGGGCCTGGTAGATCGCGTGCAGCGGGCCCAGGCCCATCGACACGGTCGGGAACTCCCAGAAGTCCGGCATCAGCCGCGGGTGGGGGTAGCTCGGCAGGCCGTGCGGGCTCGACTCCTGGCGGAACGCGTCGAGCTGCTCCTGCGTCAGCCGCCCCTCGAGGTAGGCCCGGGCGTAGATGCCGGGGCTCGCGTGGCCCTGGATGTAGATCTGGTCGCCGCCGCCGGGGTGGTCCTTGCCGCGGAAGAAGTGGTTGAAGCCGACCTCGTAGAGGCTCGCCGCGCTCGCGTAGGTCGCGATGTGGCCGCCCACGCCGATCTCCGGGCGGTTGGCCCGGCTGACCTGGATCGCGGCGTTCCAGCGGATGTACGCCCGCACCCGCCGCTCGACGAACTCGTCGCCGGGGAACCACGGCTCGCGCTCGGGCGGGATCGTGTTGATGTAGTCGGTCGAGCGCAGCGCGGGCACGCCGACCTGCTTCTCGCGGGCGCGCTCCAGCAGCTTGAGCATCAGGAAGCGGGCCCGGCCGCGGCCGGCGCTCTCCACGACGGCGTCGAGCGAGTCGAGCCACTCGGCGGTCTCGGCCGGGTCGACGTCGGGCAGCTGGCTGGGCAGCCCGTCGCTGATGACGCTGAAGCGTTCGGTGCTGCTCTCGGTCACGCTGCTCCTCGGGTCGCGGGGTGCCTGCGACCAGTGTCCTCCTTACCGACCGGTAACCGCCCGCCCGCCCGCGTCCACCGATCATCGAGTTCTGGCCGGGCGCACGCTCCATGACGGCGGCGTGGGGGGTACGGGGCGCGGCATGGAGTCACAGCTGCTCGAGGTCCGGACCGGCAGTCGCGAGGTCGTGCACGACCTGACCGGCGCGTGCGCCGAGTTCGTCCGCGACCGCGGGGACGGGCTGCTGCACGTCTTCGTCCCGCACGCGACCGCGGGCGTCGCGGTGCTGGAGCTGGGCGCCGGCTCCGACGACGACCTGCTGGCGGCCCTGCGCGACCTGCTGCCGGCCGACGACCGCTGGCGCCACGCGCACGGCTCACCCGGGCACGGCCGCTCGCACGTGCTGCCGGCGCTCGTCCCGCCGTACGCGACCGTGCCGGTGCTCGGCGGACGGATGGCGCTCGGGACGTGGCAGAGCGTCGCGCTCGTCGACCTGAACGTGGACAACCCGGACCGGCAGGTGCGGCTGTCGTTCCTGCCGGGCTGAGCGGTACGGGTCAGCTGTGCTCGCTGACCTGGTAGATCTCGTCGGCGACCAGGCCGTGGGCCTCGCGGTGGACCGTGCTCGCGGCGTCGGCGCTGGGGGCGTCGACCAGGCAGAAGATCTTGCCGGCCTGCTCGTCCACCCAGTACTTCCGGTAGTGCACGTCGTGCGACCCCTGGACCTCCAGGTCGGCCTCGTGCGCCTTGGCCACGGCGTCGGCCGTGACCCCACCGCTGATGTTGTGCACGTCCATGAACAGCGCCATGGCATCCCCCCCGAGAAGACTGCCGATGCTAGGCCGCGGACCGCCTCCCGTGAAGGGTGCTAGCTGCTGCGGTGGTGGGCGGTGAGCGCGTGCGTCTCGTCGCCCTCGGGGTCGGCGTGCACGATCGCCGAGGTCAGCCGGGGGACGTCGTGCACCAGCCGGTGCATGGCCTCCTCGGCGATCCGGTGGCCCTCGCGGAGGGACAGGTCGCCGCCCACGACCACCTCGCACTCGGCCCGCAGGGCATGGCCGATCCAGCGGGCGCGGACCTCGCCGAGGCGCAGCACGCCCGGCGTCGCCAGCAGGCTCTTCTCGACCGCGGCCAGCAGCGGCTCGTCGACGGCGTCCATGAGCCGCCGGTAGACCTGCCGGGCGGCGTCCTTGAGCACGAACAGGATCGCCACGGAGATGAGCAGCCCGACGATCGGGTCGGCGCGGTCGAAGCCCAGCGCCACGCCGATCGCGCCGACGACGACGGCCAGCGAGGTGTAGCCGTCGGTGCGCGCGTGCAGCCCGTCGGCGACCAGGGCGGCCGAGCCGATCTCCCGGCCGACCCGGATGCGGTAGCGCGCGACCAGCTCGTTGCCCACGAACCCGATCACGCCCGCCGCGGCCACCGCGCCGAGGTAGCTGACCGGCGCGGGGTCGACCAGGCGCCGCGCCGCCTCGTACGCCGCGAAGACCGCGGAGGCGAGGATGAACACCACGATCACGACGCCGGCGAGGTCCTCCGCCCGGCCGTACCCGTAGGTGTAGCGGCGGTTGGCCGGCCGTCGGCCGAGCGTGAAGGCGACCGCCAGCGGCAGCGCTGTGAGGGCGTCGGAGACGTTGTGGAGCGTGTCGCCGAGCAGGGCGACCGAGCCGGTGATGAGCACCACGACGCCCTGCAGGACGGCCGTGACGCCGAGGACGACGAGCGAGACGGCGAGGGCGCGGGTGCCCTTCTTGGAGGTCTCGAGGGCGCTGTCGACGGAGTCGGCGGCGTCGTGGCTGTGCGGGGCGACGACCTCCTTCAGCCGCGCCAGCAGGCCGGTCGGGTGGTCGTGACCGCCAGGGTCGTGATCGTGGTCGTGGCCGTGGTCGTCGTGCGCGTGCGTCGTGCCTCGTGCCGTGGTCGTGCTCGGGGCCGTGGTCATGGGGCTGGTCGTGGGGCTCGTGCGTGCTGTGCGGGGGGCTGTCCACCGTCGGATTCTGCCCCCAACGGTCGTTCGACACTTGCGTACCGGGTCGTCCTCCGGTGGACTACCCCCACGCGCCCCGGCCCGGGGCGGACCAGGAAGGGGCCCCACCAGTGAGCACGTCCGCGGACCAGGCCGCCCAGCGCGGTCTGGCCGAGAGACTCGGCATCGAGCCCGGAACGGTCGTGCAGGTCCTCGGCCTCACTGCCGATGACCCTGATGGGGTCGACCAGTCGCTCCTCGACGACGTGCGTGCGCGCACCGGCACGGAGCTCATCACCACGGAGGACAGCGACGAGGTCGTCGACGTCGTCCTGCTGTGGTGGCGCGAGGGCGACGGCGACCTCGTCGACGCGCTCGTCGACTCCCTGGCCAACCTCGTCGACAGCGGCGTCGTCTGGCTGCTGACGCCCAAGGCCGGCCGCGACGGCCACGTCGAGCCCAGCGACATCGACGAGGCGGCGCCCACCGCGGGGCTGTCCAGCACCCGCAGCACGAGCGCGGCCCCCGAGTGGTCCGGCACCCGCCTGGTGTCGCCGAAGGCCGCCCGCAGCAAGCAGAAGCGCTGACCTGACGCCCGAGCTCGCCCGCCGGCTGCTGTCGCCGGCGGGCCGGGCCGCGGTCGCGCACGCCGCCACGCTGGACCTGTCCGCCGGGCGCCGGCTGCAGGCGGCCGAGGCGGTCCGCGCCGCGCACGGTCCCTCGCTCGGGCCGCTGGCGCTCGAGCAGGCGCTCCTGCGCGAGCGGGCCCGGGCCAAGCACCCGCGCGGCGCGGAGCTGTGGTGGACCGGCGAGGCGCTCGAGCAGGCCTCGTCGTACGAGGTGGCCCGGCACCGCGCCCAGCGCTTCCCCCGCCCGGTGGTCGACCTGGGCTGCTCGGTGGGCGGCGACCTGCTGACGCTCCCCGACGGCAGCACCGGCGTGGACCTCGACGAGGCCCGGCTGCTGCTCGCGGCCGCCAACGCCGAGGTCCTGGGCCGCTCCGTGTCGCTGGTCCGGGCCGACGCGACGGCCTTCCCGCTGCCGCCCGACGTCGACGTCTTCGCCGACCCCGGGCGCCGGGCCGGGGGGCGGCGCACCTTCGACCCGCGTGCCTACAGCCCGCCGCTCGACACGGTGCTGGCGATCCCCGCACGCTCGCTGGGCGTGAAGGTGGCGCCCGGGATCGACCACGACGCGCTGCCCGCGCACCTCGAGGTCGAGCTCGTGTCGCTGCGCGGCGAGGTCAAGGAGGCGGTGCTGTGGGCGGGGGAGGCCCGTCGCGGGTCGCGCCGCAGCGCGGTCCTGCTGCCCGGGCCCGCACGTCCTGCTCGACGACCCGGTGCCCGACCCCGCCGTGGCGCCGCCGGGCCGCTGGCTGCTCGAGCCCGACGGGGCGGTCGTGCGCGCCCACCTCGTCGCGCAGGTGGTCGACGCGGTCGGGGGGTGGCTGCTCGACGCGACGATCGCGTACGTCTCGGCGCCCGAGCCGGTGCCGGTGCCCTGGGGGCGCTGGTACGAGGTGCTCGAGGTCCTGCCCTTCGGCCTCAAGCCGCTGCGCGAGGTGCTGCGGACCTACGACGCCGGGCCGCTGGTGGTGAAGAAGCGCGGCACCGCGGTGGAGCCCGAGGTGCTGCGCAAGCAGCTCAAGCTGACCGGCAGCCGCGAGGTGACGGTCGTGCTCACCCGCAGCGCCGGCCGCCAGATCGCGATGGTCGTGCGCCCGTCCGCGCCCTGATCGCCCACTTCCCCAGGGCTGTCGTACGCGACACGCCGACCGCGGCGACGACAAGCCTGGGGAAGTCGGGCCGGCGGGGCGGGTCAGCGGCGGAAGCGGCCGAGCACCCCCGTCACGCGGCCGAGCCCGGACACGGCGCCCTTGAGCACGGCCCCACCCGGCAGCCCGGGCACCTCGTGGAGCAGCGGTGCGAGCCGCATCCAGGACGGCAGGTCCTGCACCACCATCCGCCGGGTCAGCAGCAGCTGCGGCAGGTTGTTGCGCCCGGCGGAGGCGTCGAGCAGGTCGGCGGTCGTGCCGCGGACGCCGGTGCCGCGGAAGGGCCCGCCGTCGGTGCGCGTGGTCGTCCAGCCGGTGGCGTCCGAGGCGAAGCGCCAGCCGGTGTCCGGCGCCTGGGCGGTGAGGGTGATCGCGACGCCGGCCCGGGCGGCGAGCGCCCCGGTCACGTCGACCAGGGCGGCGAGGCCGCGGTCGAGCAGGTGCGCGGCGGGAGCGGGGGCGCCGCACGGGGCGAGGTCGAGGGCGTGCACCGCCAGCTCGTACGCCGCGGCGTGCACCACCGACAGCACCGGCAGCGGGCCCAGCGTCGACCCGGACGGCATCCGGCCGACCTCGGCCGGCTCGGGGCCGGCGAAGAAGGCGGCGGTCGCCGCGCGGGCGTCGTGCAGGGCCTGCACGACCTCCTCGACGGTCGCGTCGGCGTGCGCCCGGAGGATCGACGCGTTGTGGTCGTCGGGGTCGGTCGCGGTGCCCTCGCCGCCCTCCCGGGCGCTGGCGACGATGCTGGTCAGGGGCCGGTGCTCCGGCCAGGCGCCGAGGTGCAGGCAGGTGTCGCGGCCGCTCCAGCCCGGCAGCCGCGAGGGCCGGGTGAGGTCGGTCGAGGGCGCCGTGACGACCTCGAGGAACGCGTCCCAGCAGGCGAGGGCCGCCGTACCGAGCTCGGAGGGGTCGACGTCGGAGAGGCCACGCGGGCCCGGGCTGGCTAGCATCACGACAGATCTTCTTCCCTGGACCTGAGGAGCGCACCGTGGTGGACGTCGGCGACGAGGCACCGGACTTCGAGCTCATGGACCAGGACCGCAACCCGGTGCGGCTGTCGTCCTACCGCGGGGAGAAGAACGTCATCGTCGTCTTCTACCCGCTCGCCTTCACCGGCGTCTGCGAGGGCGAGCTCTGCGCGATCCGCGACAGCATCGCCGACTTCTCCGGCGACGACGTGCAGACCCTCGCCATCTCCGTCGACTCCGGCCCCGTCCACGCCAAGTGGGCGCAGGAGCAGGGCTACACCTTCCCGCTGCTCGCCGACTTCTGGCCGCACGGCGAGGTCGCCCGGCAGTACGGCGTCTTCGAGGAGAACATCGGCCTGGCCCTGCGCGGCACCTTCATCGTCGACAAGCAGGGCAAGGTCGCCTACAAGGTCGTCAACGCCATCCCCGACGCCCGCGACACCGACGAGTACCGCAAGGTGCTCGCCGGCCTCTGACGCCAGCGGGACCCCTCGGTAGCCTGCCCCCGTCGGGGCGTGTAGCTCAGCGGTAGAGCGCCCGCCTTACAAGCGGGTGGTCGGGGGTTCGATCCCCTCCGCGCCCACTCACCGCACCGTCGTGCGTCGTACGCCGCTCAGCCCGGCCGCGTTCTGCAGGTCGGCCGGTGTGCGCGCGACCAGGTCGAGCACCGCGGTGCCGAGGAAGCGCCGCTGGACCTGCCAGCTGCCGTCGGCCCGGGTACGGGCGGTCGTGACCGCGCCACCGCCGCTGCGGGCGACGGTCACCAGCTGGCCGGCCCGCGCGGGGGAGACCCGGCCGCTGAAGGTGTAGACGCGGGCGGCGTCGCGGCGCACCGCGAGGTCGACCCGGCTGGCCACCGTCAGCACCGCCGAGGCGCCGGCGGCGTCGCCGTCCGCGGCGTACAGCCGGGTGTTGCGCGGCGGGCGGACCGACGTGGTCGCGGTGCCGTCGGGGCCGAGCACGAGGGTGCGCACCACGGCGTACGTGGTCGACGGGCGCGTGTAGGCCAGCAGCCGGACCGTGCGGCCGGGCGTGCCGGTGACGGTCACGTCGACCGCCTGGCCGGTCGTCACCTGGCTGCGCGCCAGGCGCAGGGACGGTGCGACGGCCGTCGGGCTGGGGGACGGCGGAGGCGACGAGGGCGCGACCGGCGTGGCGGACGGCGCCGTGGCGGCCGGCGCCGAGGGGCTGGGCGACGCGCTGGGGGACGCGACTGGGGGACGCGCTGGCTGCCGGCTCGGGCGACGCGCTGCTCGCCGTCGCGCCGACCGTGTCGCCGCCACCGCCACCGCCACCGCCGCCAGCCACCGCCACCGCCGCTGCCGGCGCGCTCCGTCACCGGCGCTGGGCGGGGACCTGACGCGGGCGGCGGATGACCTCGACGACGGGCGGCGCGACGTACGGCGGCAGCTCAGCGGGCGGCGCGACGTACGGCGGTGCGACCACGGGGACCGAGGCTGACGGTCAGGGTCACGGGCTGGCTCGCCACCGGGAGTGCGCCGTTGTCGGCGCGGACGGTGAAGCTCCAGGTGCCCGCGGTCGTCGGCGTGCCGGACAGCGCGGCCTCACCGGCGGCGCCGGGCACCAGCGCGATCCCCGGCGGAAGGGTCCCCGTCACGGACAGCGCGGGGGCCGGCATGCCGGTGGCCCGCAGCTCGGCCCGGTAGGCGGCGCCCACCTGGGCCGACGGCGGCGGCGCGGAGGAGGTGATCGCCGCTGCGCTGCCGGAGCGTCACCGGGACGACCTCGGCCTTGCGGTCGTCGGTGCCGTGCAGGTGCAGCAGCATCAGCCCGAGGTCCGGCGTGGTGCCCGCGGCGTCGCGGACGACGGTCACCGGACCCGGCAGGTCGGGCTGCACGAGCACGGTGCTGCCGAGGCCGGTGCGCTGGTGCTGGGTGTCGAAGGCCAGCGGGCCGACGCTGTCGAGGACCTGGCCGGTGTACTGGCTGATCGTCGTCACCGTGTACGTGAACGCGGTGCGGCCGGCCGGCAGGCCGAGCGAGGCGACGGTGACCGGGACGACGAGCGCGTTGGTGTTCAGCAGGTTGCTGTCGGTCTCGGTCGGGACGGCGTTGACCGGCAGGTCGACCGGCTCGGCGACGTCGTCCAGGTCGAACAGCGTGGCGGTCGTGACGTCGGTGCCGCCGTCGTAGCGGTTCACGTCGGCCTGCCGGTCGGCGGTCGCCGTCGCCGTCGACGTCGAAGCTGACGGTGAAGACCATCTCGCCGCTGGCGTAGCCGTCGACGTAGTCGTACGCCGGCTGCGCCGACGTGCCGTGCGTGGTGAAGGCGATGCCGACCTGCGTGCCGGTCGTGGCCGCGCCGACCCGGTCGCAGGTCGCCGGCGCGCTGGGTCGGGTAGTGCAGGCAGCCGGTCCACTGCTGCGCCGTGCACGACGGCAGGACCGGGCTCTGCGCCTGCAGCTGGAAGCCGCCGCGCAGTCCGCGCACCGAGGTGACCGAGCCGGCCGGACCGTTCAGGACGGGCGTCCCGCCGAGGGTCAGCGTGCCGGTGGAGCGGCCGCCGCCGACGGGCAGCACCTGCACGCCGCCGGTCGCGGCGACCGTCGAGGCGGGGCGCGGTGCTGCGGCCGCGTGCAGCCGCAGCACCGTCCCGCCGCCGTTCGGGGTCATGAGGACGCGGCCGTTCTCCTCGGCGGCGTAGACGCGCTGCAGGCCGTACTCGCAGCGCCTGCGACCGTCGCGTCCGGCGTGCGGCGCAGCGCCGACACGTCGCTGATCCGCAGCGTCACGGCGTACGTCGCGGTGCCCGGCGTGGTGCCGCCGTCCGGCGACGCCGGCACGGTCACCGACGGCGGCACCTCGAAGGTGACGCCCGGGACGTCCTGCGCCGAGGCGTACGACAGGGCGTACGTCTTCGCGACCGCCCCGCGGTTCTTCACCACGACGGTCTTGGTGCGGGTCGTCGGGCCGGTGGCGGCGACCGGGCCGAAGCCGAGCCCGACGGCGCCCGGGTCGTCGACCACGTGCGCGACGACGTCGGTGGTGAGCGCGTCGAGCGCGTCGACCCGGCCGGCGCCGACGCGCGTCACGCCGTACGCCGTGCCGCCGGCGGCGGGCCGGCCGGACGCGGTGTTGACCAGCGCGGCCTTGAGCTCCTCGGGCGTGTAGCCGGGGTGGCGGGCGAGGACGAGGGCGGCGATGCCCGCGGTGTGCGGCGTGGCCATGGACGTGCCGCTCATGACCAGGCCGTCGACGCCGGTGCCGGACTTCGCGGACAGCAGCGTCACGCCGGGCGCGCTGACGTCGGGCTTGAGGTGGCCGTCGGCCGGGGTGCCGCCTCGCGAGGTGAACGACGCGGCGGTGTCGACGGCGGAGGTGTCGGTCGTGGTCCCGTGCTTCGGGCCGCCCGCGCGGTAGCCGTGGCCGAACGTCGCCGCCACGGTGTGACCCCCGGCCAGGGCGGCGCGGACGACACCGGCGCCGGTGCGGTCGGTCAACGTCGACGGGGATCGTCGTGTCGCCGGTGATGCCGCCGCCGAACGTGTCGGCGTCGCTGCCGAGCAGCGCGCCGGTGGCACCGGCGGCCCGTACCCGCGCCGTGCGGTCAGCCGAGCCGCAGCGCCGGGTGCTGTCGTGCGCGTCCCACTCGAGGAAGGCGAAGCGGCCGGCCACCGCAGCGGCGTCGGCGGGGGACAGGGCGCTGCAGCCGTCGGTGTTGCCGGCCGAGAGGCCGACGAGCGGGCCGGTCTTGTCGGAGGGCGAGGCGGCGAAGTCGTAGGCGAAGGCGTTGGTGGCCGGGTAGGTCGTCGCCGTGGCGGTCGCGCCGTCGACGGTGACCACGACGGCGTCGGTCGCCTCGACCCCGTCGTCGGTGGCCGCGACGGTGAGGGCGCGTGCGGCGCTGCCCGGGGACCCGAGCACGGCGTGCAGGTCGCCGCCGTTGCCGGCGGCGACGACGGACAGCACCCCGAGCTGGGCCAGCGCGTCGACGGCCCGGGCGTCCGGGTCGTCCTCGCGGACGTAGTCGGCGCCGAGCGAGAGGTTGACGATGTCGACGTCGTTGGACGGGTCGAGGTCGGTGTTGTAGCGCGCCACCTGGTCCAGGGCCGCGGTCGTCAGCGAGGTCGAGCCGGTGCAGCCGAAGACCCGCAGCGCGACCAGAGACGCGCCGGGAGCCGAGCCGGGCCCGATGGCGAGCGCCGCGGCCTGGGTCGCCGTCAGCGTCGCCGGGTCGCCGCGGAACGTCGTGCCGTCGGCCGTGACGCCGTAGCCGGCGATGGTGCCGGCGACGTGGGTCCCGTGGCCGCCGGTGCTGGTCTGGCAGTCCATCGGGTCGGGGTCGGGCACCGGGGTGTTGCCGCCGTTGTAGGCGTCGCCGGCCAGGTCCTTGCCGGCCACCACCTTCGCGGTCGGGAACGCGACGTCGCTGGCGTAGCCGCTCTGCGACGGCACCTTGCTCGTGTTGTTGCGGGTGAAGTCGGCCTTGCCGGCGCCCCCGAGGTCGACGTGGGTGTAGTCGACGCCGGTGTCGACGACGGCGACGGTGACGCCCGCGCCGGTGCCGCCGGGGGCGTGCCAGGCCTGCACGGCACGGGTGAGCGCGTCGGCGCCGGCGTTGGCCCGGGTCTTCGGCGTGAGGGGGACGACGCGCGCGACGCCCGGCAGCCGGGACAGCCGGGCGAGCCGCGAGCGGTCCGTGCGCACGGCCAGGCCGGTCAGGACGTGGGTGGTCTCGTAGAGGACCTCGCCGTCGGCGTCGACCTCGTCGCGGAGGGCGCTCAGCCGGCCCTGGGCGGTCGCGGCCGCGTCGCGTGCGGCCTGGCGCGCGGCGGCGGGTCCCTGGCGGCGGGTGCGGGCGTAGGCGTCGGTCGCCGAGTCCCCGGTCAGCTCGACCATGACGGTGACCGGCCCGGCCGTCGGCGCGGCGGGAGTGCGCGCGCTGACCGGCGCGGGCGCCGGGGTGGGAGCGGGCCCCTCGCCCGGCTCGGCGAGGGCGGGCGCGGACACCGCCAGCAGGGCGAGCGCGACGGCGGCAGCGGTCGTGGCGGCGCGGCGGGGCACGGCAGGGCAGGGGGTGCGGGGCACAGCGGGCCTTCCGAGAGAGGTGCGGGCTCCTCCCGGTACGTCGGCGCCCGCCCGCGGCTGCTCCAGGTTTCCGCCGTCCGGCCGCGCCGCGGGGTCCGAGAGGGCCATGCCCGGCTGGCCCGTACGGGTGGGTGCGGTGGCTAGCCTGCCCCCGTGACCGCCCGCCTGGCCGACGTCGTCGCGGTCCTCGAGGAGCTCTACCCGCCGTCGCTCGCCGAGTCCTGGGACGCGGTGGGCCTGGTCTGCGGCGACCCTGACGCGCCCGTGCGCCGCGTGCTGCTCGCCGTCGACCCGGTCGCGCCCGTGGTGCGGGAGGCGCTCGCCCTCGGCGCCGACCTGCTGGTGACGCACCACCCGCTCTACCTGCGCGGCACGACGTCGGTCGCCGCCACCGACCCCAAGGGCCGGGTCGTGCACCGGCTGATCACGCGCCGGCTGCGGGCTGCACGTCGCCCACACCAACGCCGACAGCGCCCGGCCGGGGGTGTCCGACGCGCTGGCCGACCTGTTCGGCCTGCGCGACACCGCCCCGCTGCAGCCGCTGCCGACGACGCCGCTCGACAAGCTCGTGGTCTTCGTCCCGGAGCCCGACGCCGAGCGGCTGCTGGACGCGCTGGCCGCCGCGGGCGCCGGGGCGGTCGGCGACTACGAGCGCTGCGCCTGGACGACGACGGGGGAGGGCACGTTCCGGCCGCTGCCCGGTGCGCAGCCGGCGATCGGGTCGGTGGGGGAGGTCGAGCACGTCGCCGAGACGCGGCTCGAGACGGTGCTGCCGCGCGGCCCGGCGGGCCGCGGTGCTGGCCGCGCTGCGCGCCACCCACCCGTACGAGGAGCCGGCCTTCGACGTCCTCGAGCTGGCCTCCGGGCCCGGCGACCTGGGGCTCGGCCGGGTCGGCGAGCTGCCGGAGCCGCTGCCGCTGGGCGAGCTGGTGCAGCTGGCCGCGCGGGTGCTGCCCGCGACGGCGTGGGGCGTACGCGGGGCCGGCGACCCGGCGACGGTGGTGAGCCGGCTGGCCGTCAGCGGCGGCGCGGGCGACTCGCTGCTGCGGCAGGCGGCCTCCTCGGGCGCGCAGGCGTTCCTGACCTCGGACCTGCGGCACCACCCGGCGAGCGAGGCGCCGGCCGGGCTGGCGCTGCTGGACGCCGCGCACTGGGCCACCGAGCAGCCGTGGGTGGCGGACGCCGCCCGCCGGCTGAGCGCCGCCGCTACGGTGGAGACCCGGGTCTCGACGCTCGTCACCGACCCGTTCCGACTGTCTGCCAGGAGCCCCACCGCGTGAAGGCTGACCCGTTCGCCCAGCTGCGGCTGCTCGACCTGCAGGCCCTCGACAGCGCGCTCGACCGGCTCGCCCACCGCCGTCGCACGCTGCCCGAGATCGCCGAGATGCAGCGCCTCGACGCGCTCGTCGCCGCCCGCCACGACGACCTGGTGCGCGCGCGCACCGAGGCCAGCGACCTGGCCCGGGAGGCGGCGAAGTTCGAGGAGGAGATCGAGCAGGTACGCACCCGCAAGCACCGCAACAGCGAGCGCATGGCGTCCGGCGCGATCACCGTGGCCAAGCAGCTGCAGGAGATGGAGCACGAGAACGCCACGCTGGACCGGCGGCAGGCCGACCTCGAGGACCGCGAGCTCGAGGTCATGGAGAAGGCCGAGGCGGTGCAGGTGGTGCTCGACGAGCTCGAGGGCGACCGCGACACCCACCTCGCCGCCCGGGCCGAGGCCGAGACCCGGCGCGACGCCGCGGCCGTCGAGATCGACGCCGAGCTGGAGCGCACCCGTTCGGAGCGGGTGACCGTCGCGGCGGAGATCCCGGCCGACCTGCTGGCGCTGTACGAGAAGATCCGCGCGGCCGAGGGCGGCATCGGGGTCGGGGCGATCGAGCGGGGCCGCTGCGGCGGCTGCCACCTGGACCTCATGGGCAACGAGAAGGCCGACATCCGCGCGGCGCCGTCCGACCTGGTGCTCCGCCACGAGGAGTGCACCCGGATCATGGTCCGCACCGCCGAGTCGGGCCTGTGAGCGGAGCCGTCGGCGGGCGCCCGGCGAAGAAGGCTGCCGAGCGGAGCTCAGGTGTCACGGTGAGCGCTGGTCGTCGGGTCGTCATCGAGGCCGACGGGGGGTCGCGCGGCAACCCCGGCCCGGCCGGCTACGGCGCGGTCGTCAAGGACGCCGCCACCGGCGCGGTCCTGGCCGAGCGGGCCGCCGGCATCGGGCGGGCGACCAACAACGTCGCGGAGTACGGCGGGCTCATCGCCGGCCTGACCGCCGCCCTCGAGCTCGACGCCGCGGACGTCGAGGTGCGGATGGACTCCAAGCTCGTCGTGGAGCAGATGAGCGGCCGCTGGCAGGTCAAGCACCCGTCCATGAAGCCGCTGGCGCGCGAGGCCGCCGACCTGGTGCGGCGCCTCGGACAGGTCCGCTTCACCTGGATCCCGCGGGCGCAGAACAGCCACGCCGACCGGCTGGCCAACGAGGCGATGGACGCCGCCGCCAAGGGCCAGGTGTGGACGCAGGACCCGGCCGAGGCGTTCCTGCAGGCGAACGAGCCCGAGCCGGCCGCGTCGCTGACCGCGTCGTCCCCGACCGGCTGGTCCGCGCCGACCTCGACCCCGACGACCACGCTGCTGCTGCGCCACGGGCAGACGGTGCTCAGCATCGAGAAGCGCTTCTCCGGCACCGGCGACCAGGAGCTGACCGAGGTCGGCCGCGCGCAGGCCGCCGCCGCCGCGACCCGCCTCGCCGGCAGCGGAGCGACCGCCGTCATCAGCTCGCCGGTGCGCCGGGCGCGCGAGACGGCGCTGCTCGTCGCCGCGGCGCTCGACGTCGAGCCGGTGTTCGAGGAGGGCCTGCGCGAGACCGACTTCGGCGACTGGGAGGGCTGCACCTTCGGCGAGGTCCGGGAGCGCTGGCCGCGCGAGATGGACGCCTGGCTGGCCGACACCTCCGTACCCCCGCCGTCCGGCGAGAGCTTCGACGCGACCGCGACGCGCGTGCGGAAGGCGCGTGACCGCGTGCTCGCGGCGTACGGCGGGCAGACCGTCGTCCTGGTCAGCCACGTGACGCCGATCAAGACGCTGCTGCGCATGGCGCTCGACGCGCCGCCGTCCTCGCTCTACCGCATGCACCTGGACCTGGCGTGCCTGTCGGAGGTGCGGTGGTTCGCCGACGGCCCGTCGGTCGTGCGCTCGATGAACGACACCGGCCACCTGGCCTCTTGATCGGGCGGCCCGGGCGCGGCACTGTGGCGGCCGTCGTCGCGCCGAGGAGGCCGCCATGCCCGTCCGCTCCGAGCCCTGGCCCGCCGGCACGCCGTGCTGGGTGGACCTCGCCACCACCGACCTCGCGGCTGCCCGTGCGCTCTACGAGGAGCTCTTCGGCTGGACGTTCGTCGACTCCGGGCCGGACTTCGGCGGCTACCTGATCGCGCAGAAGGACGGGCAGGCGACGGCCGGGCTCGGCCCGGTGATGGGGGAGGGGCAGCCCGTCGTCTGGACGACCTACATCGCGACCGACTCCGCCGACGACACCGCGCGGGCGGTCGGTGAGGCGGGCGGAACGGTGCTCGCCGGGCCGATGGAGATCCCCGGCAGCGGGCGCATGGTGGTCGCCCTCGACCCGAACGGAGCCTCCTTCGGCGCCTGGCAGGCCGACCCGATGATCGGCGCGCAGCGCTACAACGAGCCGGGTGCGCTGGTCTGGGAGGAGGCCAGCGGACCCGACCCCGAGGCGGCGCGGGCGTTCTACACCGCCGTGTTCGGCTGGGACTACGCCGACGTCGACGGCGCCGGCCCGGACTACCGCACCTTCGCCCGCGGCGGCGACCCGCTCGGCGGCATCGGCGGCCCGTCCGAGGGCCTGCCGCCGTCGTGGCTGCACTACCTGATGTGCGACGACACCGACCGCGTCATCGCCGCGACCGCGCGGCACGGCGGCCGTACGGTCGTCGAGCCGAGCGACACCCCGTACGGACGCATGGCCGTGCTGGCCGACGCCCAGGGCGCGGTGTTCGGCGTGATCGGCCTGCCGCCGACGGAGTAGCCGTGGCGCGGGCCGCTGGGCCCGGTGGCCCGCGACGGGTCACAACGGTCCATCGCGCTCCGCGGGCGTTGCGGCGAGACCTCTGACATCCGGCAGACGCCGGTCGTCCGGGACCCGGTGGTCCCCGTCGTCAGGAGCGCCATGCGCGCTGTCGTGACCCTGCCCGCGTCGAAGCGGCTCGACCTGCTGCAGGTCGCCGAGCCCGAGCTGTCGACGCCGTCCGAGGTCCTGCTGCGCGTGCTCGACGTGGGGGTCTGCGGCACCGACCGCGAGATCGCGGCGTTCGAGTACGGCACCCCGCCCGACGGCGAGCAGCACCTGGTCATGGGGCACGAGTGCCTGGCGGAGGTCGTGGCGATCGGTCCCGGCGTGTCGACGCTGTCGGTCGGGCGACCTCGTCGTGCCGATGGTCCGTCGACCGTGCGGGGTGGCGTCGTGCGAGCCGTGCACGTGCCGACCGCGCCGACTACTGCCGTACCGGGCAGTACACCGAGCGCGGCATCAAGCAGCGGCACGGCTTCCTCACGGAGCTGGTCGTCGAGGACGAGCACTGGCTGCACCGCGTGCCGCCGCAGCTGCGCGCCGTCGGTGTCCTGGCCGAGCCGCTCACCATCGCGCAGAAGGCGCTGGCGCAGATCCGGGCCGTGGAGAGCCGGCTCCCACCGCGCGACGCCGCCAGCCTCGGGGCCGGCCGCACCGCGGTCGTCCTCGGCGCCGGGCCGGTCGGCCTGCTCGGCGCGATGGCGCTGCTGCACGAGGGCTACCGCACGCTGGTCTACTCGCGGTCGCCGGCGCCGAACGACAAGGCCGCGCTCGCCGAGGAGCTGGGCGCGACCTACGTCTCGTCGCAGGAGACCGACCTCGACGGCCTGCTGGACCGGGCCGGTGGCCCTGTCGACGTCGTCTACGAGGCCGCCGGCGTCGCGTCCGTCGCGTTCCAGGTGCTGGCGGCACTCGGCCCGAACGGCGTGTTCGCCTTCACCGGCGTGGCCCGCCCGGAGCCGCCGCCGAGCGTCGACGTCGCGGCGCTCAACCGCCGGCTCGTCCTCGGCAACCAGGTCGTGCTCGGCACGGTGAACGCGGGGGCCGCCGACTACGCCGCCGCCGTCGCGGCCCTCGGGCACTACACCGAGCGCTGGGGTCCGCTCGTCGAGCAGGTGGTGTCGGGCCGCCACCCCTGTCGGCGTACGCCGAGCTGCTCACCGGCGCCTCACGCGGCATCAAGGACGTCGTGGACGTGACGGCGTGACCGACGGCGCCGAGCGCCGGCGCCTCGCCGAGGAGGCCGAGGGAGGAACCCGCTGGAAGCGCTGGGGGCCGTACGTGTCGCTGCGGCAGTGGGGCACCGTCCGCGAGGACTACACGCGCCGACGGCGACGCCTGGAACGGCTTCCCGCACGACCAGGCGCGCTCCCGCGCCTACCGCTGGGGCGAGGACGGCCTGGCCGGCGGTCAGCGACCGGTGGCAGCACCTGTGCTTCGTCGTCGCGCTGTGGAACGGCAGCGGACCCCATCCTCAAGGAGCGGCTGTTCGGGCTGACCAACGGCGAGGGCAACCACGGCGAGGACGTCAAGGAGTACTGGTGGCCGCTGGACTCCACGCCGACGCACTCCTGGATGCGCTGGCTCTACCGCTACCCGCAGGCCGGCCTTCCCGTACGCCGAGCTGGTGCGAGGAGAACGCCGCGCGCGACCGGCACGAGCCCGAGTACGAGCTGCTCGACACCGGCGTGCTGGACGACGGAGCGGTTCTTCGACGTCGAGGTGACCTACGCCAAGGCCGGCGCCGGAGGACCTGTGCATCCGGATCACTGCACCAACCGCGGGCCGGAGGCGGCGACCCTGCACCTGCTGCCGACGCTGTGGTTCCGCAACACCTGGTCCTGGGGGCGCGACGCACCGCCACCCGTCGCTGCGGCGCCGCCGACGAGCGCGGCCGGTCGTCGGCGAGCACCGCGACGCTCGGCGACCGCTGGCTGACCTGCGAGCGACGACCCCGACGCTGCTGTTCACCGAGAACGAGACCAACGCCGAGCGGCTGTACGGCTCGACCCAGCCGCACGGCCGTACGTCAAGGACGGCATCAACGACCACGTCGTCGCGCGGGCTGCCGACGGTCAACCCGCGCGCGGCACCGGGACCAAGGCCGCCGCCTGGTACTCCTGGACATGCGCGCCGGGCGAGACGGTGACCTCGTCCGGCTGCGCCTGTCCGGCCGGGCGCCGGCGCCGCAGCGCGCTCGGCCGCGAGCTTCGACGAGGTCCTGCGCGCCAGCGGCGCGCCGAGGCCGACGCGTTCTACGACGAGGTCGCTGCCGCCCCGTGCCACGCCGACGCACCGGCCGCGGTGCACCGCCGGGCGATGGCCGGCCTGCTGTGGACCAAGCAGTACTACGCCTACGACGTCGCGCAGTGGCTGGACGGCGACCCGGCCTTCCCGCCGCCGCCCGAGCCGCGCCGGCACGGTGCGCAACGCGCGAGTGGCGGCACCTCGGCAACGCCGACGTCATCTCGATGCCGGACGACTGGGAGTACCCCTGGTACGCCGCCTGGGACCTGGCGTTCCACATGGTCCCGCTGGCGCTGGTCGACCCGGAGTTCGCCAAGGAGCAGCTCGTGCTGCTGTGCCGCGAGTGGTACATGCACCCCAACGGGCAGCTGCCGGCCTACGAGTGGGCCTTCGGCGACGTCAACCCGCCGGTGCACGCCTGGGCGGCCTGCGGGTCTACAAGATCGACGCCAAGCGCAACGGGCGCCGCGACCGCGTCTTCCTCGAGCGGGTCTTCCACAAGCTGCTGCTCAACTTCACCTGGTGGGTCAACCGCAAGGACGCCGACGGGCGCAACGTGTTCGCCGGCGGCTTCCTCGGCCTGGACAACATCGGGCTGTTCGACCGCTCCACGCCGCTGCCCGGCGGCGCCCGGCTGGAGCAGGCCGACGGCACGAGCTGGATGGCGATGTACTGCCCTCAACATGCTCGCCATCGCGCTCGAGCTGGCCGCGCGACGACCCGGCGTACGAGGACGTCGCGACCAAGTTCTTCGAGCACTTCCTGGCCATCGCCGACGCGCTCGACCACCCGTCGGAGCCTGTGGGACGAGCGAGGACGGCTTCTTCTACGACGTGCTGCACGTCGCGACGGGCAGCCGCCGCTGCCGCTGCGGGTGCGCTCGCTGGTCGGGCTCGATCCCGCTGTTCGCCGGTCGAGACCATCGAGCCGGAGCTGCTGGACCGCGCTGCCCGGACTTCACCGCCGCGGATGCGCTGGTTCTGGCGCGCACCGAGCCGGAGCTGTGCCGGCAACGTGTTCACGCCGGACGAGCCGGGCGGCCGACCGGCTGCATGCTGTCGGTCCTGCGGCCCCGACCGGCTGCGGCGCGTCCTGCGCGCACGTGCTCGGACGAGGAGGAGTTCCTCTCGCCCGTACGGCGTCCGCTCGCTGTCCGCCCCACCGCGACCAGCCCGTGACGGTCGACCTGGACGGCGAGCCGCACGAGATCGGCTACGAGCCGGGCGAGTCGCCGGCGGCGATGTTCGGCGGCAACTCCAACTGGCGCGGTCCGGTCTGGTTCCCGATGAACTACCTGCTGGTCGAGTCGCTGCAGAAGTATCGACGCCTACTTCGGCGCCGGCGTTCAGGTCGAGCTACCCGACCGGCTCCGGGGGCGAGCACGACCTGCGGGACGTCGCCGCCGAGCTGTCCCGCCGGCTGATCGCGATGTTCCTGCCGGACGCCGGACGGCCGCCGCCCCGTCAACGGCGGGCACCCCTCCTGGACGAACCGACGCGGTGGAGCGAGCACGTCACCTTCAACGAGTACTTCCACGGCGAACCGGAGCCGGCCTCGGCGCCAGCCACCAGACCGGCTGGACCGCCCTGGTGGCCAAGCTCGTCTCGCAGCTCGGCACCGCGCCGCGGTCCCGCGGCTGACCGGGCGCCGCTCCTCCGGCCGGCGGCCGCCGTCAGCGGCCGCGGCGGGAGAGCTGCAGCGCCACGGTCGTCATGTGCGGGACGGTCAGGCCGAGGACGGCGGCGAAGGCGTTGTCGCTGGCGTGCTCGCGGTCGGCCGCGGCCAGGGCGCCGGCCGCCACCAGGCCGACGCCCGCGGCCCACGCGCTGCGCCGCGCCAGCAGGCCGAAGGCGCCCGGCAGGGAGGTCGGGGGCGGCAGCCTGCCGTCGGCGACCAGCGCGTCGACGACCCGGGCGGTGTGCCGCAGGGCGTGCCAGCCGCCGAAGTAGCCGGCGAAGCCGACCGATGGCGGCGCCAGGACGGCGAGAGCGCCGAGCAGCGCGGCGTCGGCCGCCGCCTCGAGGTCGCCGGAGACGGCCAGCGCCGCGCACGCCGCCGCGGCCAGGGCGGCCGGCCGCGCGACGGTCCGCCGGGTGCTCGCACCGCGCAGCAGCGCCAGCCCGGTCCGATCGCCTCCGGCCCGCGCCGGGACCGCGGCGGCCCCGGTCAGGCCCACCTGCGCCGGCAGCCGGTTCGCCCGGCCGACGGCTGCCGGCACCGCGACGGTCACCAGCGCGGCCGCGAGCAGGCGCAGGGCGGCGCGGGCGCGCTGCTGCCGGGGCGGCAGCGGTCCCCAGCAGGCCAGCTCGCCCTCGCTGAAGTGCGCCGCGCTGGCCAGGAGAAGGGCGCGCTCGACGGCGGGGCCGCCGCGGCGGACGACGAGAGTGGCTCCGGTGGCGACCACCGCGTACGCCGCGCTCAGCCCCACCTCCCGCCGGCGCGACCCGCCGGAGGCCGCGCGCAGGAGCTCGGTGTCGGCGGCGCCGTGCGGCATGCCGAGGGCCAGGGCGCCGAGGACGACGGCCTGCTGGACAGCCCTGCCGGGTGCCTGCCGCGGGAGCAGTCCGGTGCCCAGTGCCGCCAGCACGATCACGCGGCTGGCACGGCGGGCGTCGGGCAGCAGCGGTGGCATGCCCAGAGTGTCCTCGGCGCACAAGCGGGCGCCGTCGACCCCGGCGACGTGTCCGGGGCCGTCACGCCGTGGAGCTCGACCGGGCCGGTGCGGTGAGCGACGTCGGTCGCGTCGGGCAGTAGCCTGGCCGCGGGACGAGTCGGCCGGACGGTCGCGGGGACCTCTTCGGAGGGACTCGAGGAAAGTCCGGGCTCCACAGGGCAGGGTGGTCGGCAACACCGACCCGGGGTGACCCGCGGGAAAGTGCCACAGAGAACAGACCGCTCCGTCGCCTCGGCGGCAGAGCAAGGGTGAAACGGTGGGGTAAGAGCCCACCAGCGCCCGGGGTGACCCGGGCGGCTCGGCAAACCCCACCTGGAGCAAGGTCGAGAGGGGACTCCCCGGAGTCCCTGCCTGAGCGTTCGAGGGCGGCCCGCCCGAGCTCGGGGGTAGACCGCACGAGGCCATCGGCAACGGTGGTCCTAGATGGATGGCCGTCACCGTCGCCCTCGGGCGGCGGGACAGAACCCGGCTTACAGGCCGACTCGTCCCCCATAAGCACTCTGAGCTGCCCTTCTACTCTCCGCTACCCGCTCCGTCCGCAAGGCGTCCGCAGGAGCACCCAGTACTGCGTCGATCGCCCGTCGGGTCCGGTCCACCGAGTCGGCCAGAGGTGCGAGTAGGCACGGGGCTCGTGCCCGGGTAGCAGCGGAACTCCGCCTCGCCGTCAACATGCGAGCACGTGCACGAGGCGGCGCGCTCGTGCGGTCCAGCCCGGCAGTGGTCTGTCGTCGTATGGCCAGCCCGCGGGTGAAGGGGCTGCAGCACCTCGCCGCCTGTGGTGTGGCGCCTCGGCGGACTGTCGAGGCCAAGACCGCCGCGCCCGCGCCGTGGCGCGGAGCACAACCAGGGCTGAGGCGGGGCGCTTCAGGCCTTGATCCCCCAAAGGGATGGTCTTGGTCAAAGTGCCACGCCGTCCTGCGCGGGTGCGTTCCCTTGAGTGGTGTAGTTCGAGCTCCTTGTCGTGACCTTGATCGTGTCGGTCACGGACGGTGAAGAAGGGCCACCGCGGAGGCGCTATGAAAGCCACCAAGAAACACATGAAGCGGAGCTACGCGAGGCCCTGGATCAGTCTGCCCTGCTGGCACTTCTGGAGATCTGGAGATGATGCGCAGCGCCGACGACGGCGAGCTCATGCGCCGGCTGCTCGGCACGATGCATGCAAGCCCT
>CAVXMC010000013.1:0-180220 GCA_963762795.1 uncultured Actinomycetota bacterium
CGCGGGTGCTGGGTCGCTCCGGGTCGGCCAGGAGCGCGAGTCCTGGGGCTCGGAGCTGCTGCTGGTCGGCGACCGGGCGTACGTCGTCGCGCCCGGCTGGCGGCAGGACCGCAGCCGGAGCCGCCGGCGACCGCGACCGCCGCACCGCGATCTTCCGGCCGGGACGCCAACGACCCGGCTGGTCCTCGTCGACCTGCGGCGACCAGCCCGGCTGCTCGAGGAGGCGACGTACGACGCGCAGTACGTCAGCGCCCGCCTGACCGGCGGCACCGTGCGCCTGGTGACGACGACCCGGCCGCAGCCCAGCAGGTCCAGCCGCGCCAGCCCGGCGCGGCCGCCGAGGCCGAGGCGCTGGCCGCCAACCAGCGGACCGCCGACCCGCTGACGCTGGAGCAGCTGCTGCCGCAGGTCGTGCGCACCGACGCCGACGGCACGGTGCTGCAGCTCGGCGACGCCGTCGACTGCGCCCGCACCACGCACGCGGAGGAGCCCCGCGGCGCCAGCACGCTGCTCGTCTCGACGCTGCAGCCGGGCAAGGGCCTGGCCGCCAGCGACAGCACCGCGGTGACGACCGACGGCGACCTGGTCTACGCCTCCGCCGACCGGCTCTACGTCGCGACCGGGCGCTGGGGCACGACCGGCCCGGTGCGGCCCGTCGACGACACCGCGAAGGCGACCGGCCCGGCGCCGACCGACGAGGTGACGACCGAGCTGCACGCCTTCGACACGTCGTCGGCCACGCGCACGCGCTACGTCGGCACCGGCTCGGTGCCCGGCTTCGTGATGGGGCGCTGGGCGCTGTCGGAGCACGAGGGCACCCTGCGCGTGGCCACCACCCGGCAGCCGCCGTGGGACAGCGAGCGTCGTGGCGACAGCCACTCCATGATCGTCAAGCTCGAGCGAGCGCGACGGCGACCTGGTGGAGACCGGCCGGGTCGACGGCCTCGGCAAGACCGAGCAGATCAAGGCGGTGCGCTACTTCGGCGACCTCGCCGCGGTCGTGACGTTCCGGCAGACCGACCCGCTCTACCTGGTCGACCTGGCCGGCGCGCCGACGGTGCTGGGCGAGCTGAAGGTGCCGGGCTTCTCCACCTACCTGCACCCGCTCGGCGGCGGCAAGCTGCTCGGGCTCGGCCAGGAGGCGGACGCCAGCGGCCGCGTCACCGGCGTCCAGGCGTCGGTCTACGACATCGCCGACCCGTCGGCCCCCACGCAGGTCAGCCGGGTGCAGCTCGGCGAGGGCTGGTCGCCTGCGCTGGACGACTCCCGCGCCTTCACCTACGACCCGGCGCGGCGGCTCGCGGTCTTCGCCTTCTCGACGTACGGGCCGACCGGCGGCGAGACCAGCGCGCTCGGGCTGTCGGTCGACGAGGCCGGGAAGGTGACCGAGGTCGGCCGGCTGCAGGTGCACCCGACGACGCCGCCCGAGCGGGTGCTCGTGGACGCCGACCGCCTCTACGCGGTCAGCGGCAACGGCGTGGTCACGGGCGACCCGGCGACGATGCGGCGTACGGGGGCGACGGACTTC
Organism: uncultured Actinomycetota bacterium; assembly: GCA_963762795.1. GTDB lineage: Bacteria > Actinomycetota > Actinomycetes > Mycobacteriales > SCTD01 > RYN-170. Next base: position 1,529 of record CAVXMC010000013.1, read on the forward strand.
GCCGGCTGAACCGCAGCACCGTCCCGGGCGCGGCCTGCGCGGCCGCGGTCAGGTCGGTCACGACGGCGACCACCGGGTAGCCGCCGGTGGTCGGGTGCTGGGTGAGGAAGAGCACGGGCGAGCCGTCCGGCGGCACCTGCACCGCGCCGGCGACGAGCCCCTCCGACAGCGGCTCCTCCTCGCTCGCCCGCTCGAGCGGCGGGCCGGACAGGCGCAGCCCGGTGCGGTCGGACCGCTCGGTCACGGTCCACTCCGTCCCGAGCAGCGTCGCGTAGCCGGCCGCGGTGAGCGCGCGAGGGCCGAGCACGACCGGCAGGGTCGCGTCCCACCGCGGCGGCGGGGCCGGGGCGCCCACCACCCCGGTGGCCCGCCCGACGGGCAGCACGTCCCCCGCCCGCAGCGGCGGCGGGCCGAGCCCGGACAGCGTGCAGGTCGACCGCGAGCCGAGCACCGGCGCGACCGCGATGCCGCCGCGGACGCCGACGTAGGAGCGCAGCCCCTCGGTCGCCGGTCCGACCCGCACCTCGTCGCCAGGGCGCACGGCCACCGGCGCGTCGAGCGGGACCGCGCGCCCGGCGACCGTGACGAGGCAGCGGGCGCCGGTGACCGCCACGACCCCGGCGACCGCGACCGGAGCACCGGCCCGGCCAGCGTCGTCTCGAGCGCAGCCGCCGACGGGTCGTTGCCGACGAGGGCGTTGGCGAGGTCGAGGGCGCGCCGGTCGGCCGCGCCGGCCCGCGGGACGCCGAGGTGGGCGAGCCCGGCCGGCCGCGGTCCTGCACGGTGGTGAGCGGTCCGGGCTCGACGACCTCGATCACGACGCGACGAACCGCAGCCGGTCGCCGGGCGCGAGCAGCGCCGGCGGGTCGCGGTCCGGGTCGAACAGCACCGCCTCCGTACGCCCGATCAGCTGCCAGCCGCCGGGCGAGGCGGTCGGGTAGACGCCGGTCTGGCTGCCCGCGAGGCCGACCGACCCGGCCGGCACCCGGGTGCGCGGGGTCGCCCGGCGCGGGACGTGCAGCGCCGGGTCGAGCCCGACCAGGTAGGGGAAGCCCGGGGTGAAGCCGAGGAAGGCGACGAGGTAGTCGACGGCGGTGTGCCGCCGCACGACCTCGTCGGCGGACGAGCCCGGTGAGGGCGCAGACCTCGGCCAGGTCCTCCCCGTCGTAGACGACCGCGAGCTCGACCCGCCGCCCGGCGACCGCGTCCGGCAGCGGGAGCGGCAGCCGCGGCAGCGCGTCCCGGACCGCCTCCAGGTGCAGCGGCGAGCCGACCGTGACGAGCAGCGTCCGGTAGCCCGGGACGACGTCGACGACGCCGGGCAGGCGGCGGCCGGACCGCGGCGAGCAGCCGGTGGACGGTCGTCCAGGTCGTCGACCTCGGCCAGCACGGCGGCGTCGCCGGCGGGCAGCAGCCTCATGCGCGAACGGCGCGAGGGCCACCCCCGCCGCCGGCCAGCCCGGCCCGCACCGCCGCCGCCAGCCGGGCCGCGCCGGGGGTGTCGCCGTGCACGCAGAGCGAGGCGACCGGAACGGCGACGTCGGTGCCGTCGACCGCCCGTACCGCGCCCCTCGACGGCCATCCGGACCGCCCGGGCGACCACCTCGGCCTCGTCGGTGACCAGCGCGCCGGGCCGAGGACCGCGGCACGAGCCGGCCGTCCGGGGTGTAGCCGCGGTCGGCGAAGCCCTCCCCCACCCACGGCACCCCGGCCGTCTCGGCCGCCTGCGCCAGCGCGCGGCCCGGCAGGGTCAGCACCGGCAGCGCCGGGTCGTACCGGCGCACCGCCTCGACGACCGCCGCGGCCTGCACCGGGTCGACGGCGCAGCGGTTGTAGAGCGCGCCGTGCGGCTTGACGTAGCGGACCCGGCACCCCGGCCGTGCGGGCGAAGGCCTCGAGCCCGCCGAGCTGGTAGAGCACGTCGGCGGTGAGGTCGGCCGGCGCGACCTCCATGACCCGGCGGCCGAAGCCGGCGAGGTCGGGGTAGGAGACCTGGGCGCCGATCGCGACGCCGCGGCGGGCGGCGCCCTGCACGGTGCGCTGCATGCGTCAGCGGGTCGCCGGCGTGGAAGCCGCAGGCGACGTTCGCGCTGGTCACCACGTCGAGCAGCGCGGCGTCGTCGCCGAGCGCCCAGGCGCCGTAGCCCTCGCCGAGGTCGCTGTTCAGGTCCACGCGCCATGTCACCACGGCCGCGCCCCGGCTAGGGTCTCGAAGGTGCCGCGCACCCCTCCGACCTTCCTGATCGGTGGTGGCTGGTCCCCGGCCGCCCTGCCCGCCCTCTACGGCCCGCTGCTCGAGGCGGCCGCCGGGTCGCGCCCGACGGTGGCCTGCGTGGTCATCGACGAGGGCGACGGCGCCGGGCAGTTCGCCCGGTGGGCGGCCGCGCTGCACAAGGCCGGGCGCCTGCCAGCCGGTGCCGGTGCTCGTCCCGGTCGGGACCGTCCTCGACGTCGCCGCGCTCGGCAGCGCCGACGCGCTGCTGGTCTGCGGCGGCCTCACCCCGGCGTACGCCGACGCGCTCGCCCCCGCCGCGCCCAACCTGCGGCACTGGCTGCGGGCGGGCTCCCGGCCGTACGCCGGCTTCTCCGCCGGCGCGGTCGTCGCCGCCGAGCGGGCCGTCGTCGGCGGGTGGAAGAGCGCCGGCACGCCGGTCTGCCCGGAGGACGTGTCGGAGGACCTCGAGGAGGTCACCGTCGTGGCCGGCCTCGGGCTGCTGCCGTTCACCGTCGACGTGCACGCGGCGCAGTGGGGCACGATCGGCCGGCTGATGGCGGCCGTCGCGGGCAGCCGGCTGCGGCACGGCCTGGCCATCGACGAGGACACCCTGATCACCGTCGAGGAGGGCGAGCTCACCGTCTCCGGCACCGGGCAGGCCCACCTGGTCACCCCGACGACGCGCGCCCTGTCGGTCGAGCGGCTGCGGCCCGGCCGGTCGTACTCCCTCTGGTAGGTCAGAGGAACGCCAGCCGCACCTCGTCGGTCGTCGGGTGCGACTGGCAGGTGAGCACGACGCCGGCCGCGAGCTCGTCGGGCTCCAGCGCGTAGTTGACGTCCATCTCGACCTCGCCCGACGTCACCCGCGCCCGGCAGGTGCCGCAGACCCCGCCCTTGCAGGCGTACGGCGCGTCGGCGCGCACCGCGAGCACGGCGTCGAGCACCGACTCGCCCGGTCCAACTCGACCGTGCTGGTGCGGCCGTGCAGCTCGGCGACCACCGCGGCGGGCGGTGGCCGGCTGGCCTCGGGGCGCCCGCGGCGGCGGGGCGTCGGCGTGGAACAGCTCCACGTGCACGGCTCGTCGCGCCGGCCGCGAGCGAGCACGCTCGCGGGCCTCGGTCACCAGCCGAACGGCCCGCACAGGTACCACGCGTCGACGTCCTCGACGGGCACCAGCGCGTCCAGCAGCCGCGCCAGCCGCTCCCGGTCGAGCCGGCCGGTGAGCAGCTCGGACTCCTGCTCCTCCCGCGACAGCACGTGCAGCAGCTGCAGCCGCGCCGGGTGCCGGTCCTTCAGGTCGGCGAGCTCCTCGAGGAACATCACGTCGCGGGTGGTGCGGTTGCCGTAGAGCAGCACCACCTCGCTGGCCGGCTCGACGTCGAGCACCGTGGCCGCGATCGACAGCAGCGGCGTGATGCCGCTGCCCGCGGCGACCAGGCCGTACCGCCGTCGGCCTGCGGGTCGAGCGTCGGGCCGAAGCGGCCCGCCGGCGGCAGCACGTCGAGCTCGTCGCCGGGCTGCAGGTCGCCGGTGGCCCAGCTGGAGAACGCGCCGCCCTCCAGCCGCTTCACCGCCACCCGCAGCGGCCCGCCGGCGCGCTGGCGCAGACGCGGTAGGTCCGGCGCACGTCGCTCCGTCCGGACCGGCGCAGCGTGAGGTGCTGCCCGGGCGCGGAGCCGGAACGCCGGCGCAGGTCGTCCGGCACGGCGAAGGTGACGGCGACCGCGTCGTCGGTCAGCCGGTCGACCGTGCGCGACCGCAGCCGGGGGAAGCCGGCCTCGTCCACGGCTCAGTGCTCCTTGAAGTGGTCGAACGGCTCGCGGCACGACGCGGCACCGCCACATCGCCTTGCAGCGGTCGAGCCGAACCGGGTCAGCTCCTCGGTGTCGCGCGACCCGCACTGCGGACAGCGTCGAGCCCGCCGGCCCGAGCTGCAGCGAGCACCGGCCCGCGGCGGGGCGATGCCGTAGTCGGCGCAGCTTGCGCCGGCCGTCCTCGCTCATCCAGTCGGTGGTCCAGGCCGGGCGACAGCACGGTCTGCACCGTCGACGTCGCCGAGGCCGTCGCAGCGCGGCGCGTGACGTCGGCGCGGATCTCGTCCATCGCGGGGCAGCCGCAGTAGGTCGGCGTGATCGTCACCGTGATGGCGTCGCCGTCGACGGTCACGTCGCGCAGGACGCCCAGGTCCTCGATCGTGAGGACCGGGATCTCCGGGTCGGTGACCGCGCGCAGCGCCTCGCGGACCTCCGCCGCCGTCGTCACCAGGTCGCTCCGGGGTGGCTGCGGTGCAGGTGCTGCATCTCGGCGAGCAGGTAGCCGAAGCCGGTCGGTGCTCGCCCCGCCGGCCGCCGGTCGGCCGCCACGTCGTGTCAGGGCACCGTCAGCGTCGCCTCCGCCAGCACCGCCTCGACCGTCGCGCGCCAGGCCGGCTCCAGGGCCGCCGGGTCTGCCGCGACGCCGCGCTCGACCAGCCGGTCCAGCAGCGGGTCGCGCTCGAACAGCTCGAAGGCGTACGGCCAGACGTCGTCCAGCCCGGCCTGCATGCGGCGGTGCGACTCCTCGGTCCCGTCGCCGAGGCGCAGCGACCCAGCTCGTCGCGTGGTCCAGGTGGTAGGCCGCCTCCTTCACCGCCTTGCCGGCGACGCCCGCGACGACCTCGTCGGTCGCTGGCGGTCAGCGCCTGCCAGAGCGGCACGTGCCAGGCCGAGACCAGCAGCTGGCGCGCCATCGTGCGGCCGAAGTCGCCGTTGTCGACCTCCATGAGCAGCGCGTTGCTGAACTCCGGCTCGTGCCGCAGGAACGCCAGGTCGTCCTCGTCGCGGCCCCTGCCCTCCAGCTCACCGGCACGGGTGAGCAGGCTGCGGGCCTGGCCGAGCAGGTCGAGCGCGACGTTGAGCAGCGCGACGTCCTCCTCCAGCTGCGGCGCCCGGGCGGCCCACCCGCACAGCCGCTGCGCCAGGACGAGCGCGTCGTCGCCGAGCCGCAGCGCGTACGCCGCCGGTGTCGGTGTCAGCCAGCGTCTTCACAGGTGCTGCACCTCGGCGGGGACCTCGTAGAAGGTCGGGTGGCGGTAGGGCTTGTCGCCGGCCGGGTCGAAGAACGCGTCCTTCTCGTCCGGGCTGCTGGCCACCACCTCGGTCGCCGGGACGACCCAGATGCTGACGCCCTCCTGCCGGCGGGTGAAGACGTCGCGCGCGTTGCGCAGCGCCATGTGCGCGTCGGGCGCGCGCAGGCTGCCGACGTGGGTGTGCGACAGCCCGCGGCGGCTGCGCACGAACACCTCCCAGAGCGGCTGGCTCACCGGTGCTTCTCCGCGTACGCCGCCGCGGCCTCCCGGACCCACGCGCCCTCCTCGTGGGCGGCGACCCGGTTCGCGACCCGCTCGCGGTTGCACGGCCCGTCGCCGCGCAGCACGGTCTGGAACTCGGTCCAGTCGATCTCGCCGGTGCCGGTAGTGCTCGCCGTCCCAGCTGAGCTCCGGGTCGGGGACCGTCAGCCCGAGGCACTCCGCCTGCGGCACCGTCGCGTCGACGAACCGCTGCCGCAGCTCGTCGTTGGAGAACCGCTTGATGCCCCACGCCATCGACTGCGCGCTGTTGGGGCTGGCGTCGTCGTTCGGGCCCGAACATCATCAGCGCCGGCCACCACCACCGGTCCAGCGCGGCCTGCGCCATCGTCGTGCTGCGCGGGCGTCCCCTTGGCCAGCACGGTCATCGCCTCGAAGCCCTGCCGCTGGTGGAAGCTCTCCTCCTTGCAGACCCGGGTCATCGCGCGGGCGTACGGCCCGTACGAGCAGCGGGTCAGCGGCACCTGGTTCATGATCGCGGCCCCGTCGACCAGCCAGCCGATCGCCGCCACGTCGGCCCAGCTGTTGGCCGGGTAGTTGAAGATCGTGGAGTACTTCTGCCGGCCGGTGTGCAGCATGTCCAGCAGCTCGTCGCGGTCGGCGCCCAGGGTCTCGGCCGCGCCGTACAGGTAGAGGCCGTGCCCCGCCTCGTCCTGCACCTTCGCGACGAGCACCGCCTTGCGGCGCAGCGACGGCGCCCGGGTGATCCAGCCGCCCTCCGGCTGCATGCCGATGATCTCGCTGTGCGCGTGCTGGGCGATCTGGCGGACCAGCGTCCTGCGGTAGCCCTCCGGCACCCAGTCGCGGGGCTCGACCCGCTCGTCGCCGGCGACCCGCGCGGCGAACTCCTGCTCGAGCTGGTCCACAGCCACCCTCTTTCCCCACCGAACGGTCGGTAAGAGGGTCGCGTCCCGTCCCCCCGCCGTCAAGGCCGGTTACCGTCCCGGCATGGAGACGAGGCGACGCGGCCGGCCGGCGCGCTACAGCCTCGACGAGCTGCTCGCCGTCGTGGCCGGCGAGTTCCTCGCCCGCGGGTACGACGCGACGAGCATGGAGGACCTGGCCCGCGCGACCGGGCTCACCAAGTCAGCGATCTACCACCACGTCAGCGGCAAGGAGGAGCTGCTCCGGCTCGCCGTCTCGCGGGCCGTCGACGCGCTCTTCGCCGTCCTGGACGAGCGCCCCGACGCCCGCGCCGTCGACCGGCTCGAGCACGTCGTCCGCACGAGCGTCCTGGTCCTCGCCGCCCAGCTCCCGTACGTCACGCTGCTGCTCCGCGTCCGCGGCAACACCGAGGCGGAGCGGTGGGCGCTGGACCGCCGGCGCGAGCTCGACCGCCGCCTCAGCGCCCTGGTCCAGGCCGCCATCGACGACGGCGACGTCCGCGCCGACCTCGACCCGCGGCTGGTCACCCGCCTGCTGTTCGGCACGGTCAACGGCGTCGCCGAGTGGTTCCGCCCCGGCACCCACTCCCCCGACGACGTGGCGGACGGCCTGGTCGCCCTCGCCTTCGACGGCCTGCGCCGGTGAGGCTCGCCCTGGCAGCGCTCGCGCTGACCGCCTCGGTGTACGGGCCGCCGCAGCCGGTGCTGCCGTGCAACGCCGACGTGGAGCTGGCCGCCACGGCCGACGGCTCGGTGTACGGGGTGGCGCGGGACTGCGACGGCGGGCTGGTCCACCTGCGCCGCAGCCCTTCCGGGGCCTGGACCCACCGCGACCTCCGCCTGCGCGGCACGCCGCTGGCCGTCGCGGACGACGGGCGGACGACGTTCTTCCTCTTCACCCCGAGCAACCAGACCACTGACGCCGTGCTGTCGGTGGTCAAGGTGCCGCACGGCGGACCGGCGAGCCCGCCACGGCTGCTCGAGCGCGTCGGCAGCCTGGCCGGTGCCGACCTCGTCGCGCGCGACGGGCGCTGGTGGGCGGTGTGGTCGGACGTCGGCGCCGAGCGCTCGAGGATCCGCGAGGCGCGCAGCCTGCACCCGGCGACGGCCGCGCGGGACGTCGCCGACCGGCTCGCGCACCGACGTCTCGCCGTCGCTCGCGCTCCGCGGCGACGGCGCGGTCCTGCTGCTGCAGCGCCGGGAGACGGCCGGCGCGACGGCGCAGCTGGCGTCGCTCGACGCGGCCGGTCGTGTCGAGGCGGTCCAGCAGGTGAGCGACGTCAGCGGCGGCGGCGAGGTCGTCGTGTCCGGCGGCACGACGACCATCGCGCTGCGCGAGGGCGCCGGCGTCGTCGCGCTCGTCGACGACGGCGCGCTGCGGTTCAGCCGGCGGCCGATCACGGACGCGGCATCGGCGCAAGGCACCGACACCGACCTGGACGTCGCCGCGTCCGGCGGCCGGTTCTTCGTCGGCTGGTCGCACTGCTACGCCGAGGGCGAGCCGGACCAGCCCGGCACGTACGCCACCTGCCGCGCCTACGTCGCCGAGGGCGGCCTGACCGGCGGCGTCACCCGCACCGACCTGTCGGCCGCCGCCGGCCGCAAGGACGTCGAGTGGGAGCTCGACGACCTCACGGCCGCGCGCGGCCGCGCCACCGCCGTCACGTCGGACATCGGGCGCGCCGCCGGGACGACGGTCAGCCAGACCCGGCGCTGACAGCGCTGCGCGCATGTCCGGTGTTGCAGCACGTCGTCGCTGACGCCCGCGCAGTGGGCGACGTCGTCGCTGTGCACCGGCCTGACCGTGCAGGACGTCGCCGCGCACCTCGCCTGGCAGCCGGTGCGCGGGACGTCCGGTCACACCGACCGAGCTGAGCGGCCGGGGAGCCGCATCGGTCCTCAGACCCTGAGCGTCACGATCCGCACGGTCGCCGACGCCCGGGCCAGCAGGGTCCCCGCCTCGTCGACCAGCTCCGCCTCGACGAACCCGGTCGTCGACCCGCGCTTGACCACCCGGCCACGGGCCCAGAGCGGCCCCACCCGTACCGGCTCGAGGTAGGACCCCGCCATCTCCAGCGTCGGGGCGAACTGGTCCGACGCATGCGGGCACGGTGGCACGGCCCTCCGACAGAACGGCGTCGTCGCGACGTGGTCCTCCCCTGCGCGGATCTGGGCCCCAGGACGCGGACGTCTGGTCGCGCGAGAGCGACGAGCCGCAACGGTGCACGACCTGGCTGTGCCTCGAGCCGACTGCGGCGCCCGCGGCCGACGTGCCCGCCGCTAGGCAGCGGCGGCGCGCTCGACCCAGCCGAGCGGACCGATGACGCGGGTGTCCCGGAGCAGCAGGGTGCGCTGGCCCTCGTGGACGTCGTGGTGGTGGTGCGCGCAGATCGGTATCAGGTCCTCGAGGACCGTGCGGTGGCTGAGCCACCAGGGTCGGACGTGGTGCGGGACGAGGCTCCCGGTCGTGGTGCAGCCGGCGACGGCGCAGAGGCCGTTCCAGGTCAGCGACCTGAGCCCTTCGGGCTCACCGTGGCTCGCGAAGATGCTGGGTGGCCTCCGGTTGTGCGGTGGCTCTGGCCAGGACCGGGGCCAGCGGGGACGCTAGGGGCGTCCGTTCCGGTGGACACCGAATCCTCTGTGGTGCCTGCGAGCCTGTAGGTCAGCATGGTGGTGGAGGGCTGCCACGGGGACCGTGGAATGTTGCCTTCGAGCACGAGCGTCAGACTTCTGATTTTCCTTGCCCTCCCCGGGACGGACACCGCACTGGTCGGTTGCGATGGAGGAGGCGATCGTGGAAATCGTTCATCCGCGGTGCGCGGGACTGGATGTGTCCAAGCGCGACGCGAAGGTGCTGCGTGCGGGTCGCCGGGCGGGGCCGGGCGGGGCGACCAAGTCGACGGTGAGCGACCTGGGGATCGGTCACCAACCAGGTGCTGGCCCTCGTGAGCACCTGATCGCGCGAGGCAGGTCACGTTGGTGGTGATGGAGGCGACCAGCGACTACTGGAAGCCGTTCTACTACCTGCTCGAGGACGGCCCGTTCGAGGTGATGCTGGTCAACGCCCGCCACGTGAAGAACCTGCCCGGGCGAAAGACCGATGTCTCGGACGCGGCCTGGCTGGCCCAGCTCGGCGCCCACGGGCTGGTCCGGGCTCGTTCGTCCCGCCGGAGCCGATCCGCAGCTGCGGGACCTGACCCGCACCCGCACCACGATGACCCGCGAACCGGGCCCGGGAGATCCAGCGGCTGGAGAAGCTGCTGGAGGACGCCGGCATCAAGCTGTCCTCGGTCGCCAGCGACATCAGCGGGGTGTCCGGCCGGGCGATGCTCGAAGCGCTGATCGCCGGGCAGCGGGACCCGGCCGAGCTGGCCGAGCTGGCCAAGCGGCGGCTGCGCTCGAAGATCCCCGCGCTGACCGAGGCGTTGACCGGCCGGTTCACCGACCACCACGCGTTCCTGGCCCGGGTCCACCTGGACCTGATCGACCAGCACAGCCACGCCATCGATGAGCTGACCGCCCGGATCGAGGTGGTGATCGAACCCTTTCGTGGCGCCCGGGACCTGATGGTCACGATCCCCGGGATCAGCACCGCGTCGCCGACGTGATCATCGCCGAGACCGGCGCGGACATGAGCCGGTTCCCCACCGCCGGGCACCTGGCGTCCTGGGCCGGCACCTGCCCGGGCAGCAACGAATCCGCCGGCCGGGTCAAGTCGACCAAGACCCGCCCCGGCAACCCCTACCTCAAGGGCGCGCTCGGCATCGCGGCGATGTCAGCCGCCCGCAGCAAGGACACCTACCTGGCCGCGAAGTACCGGCGCATCGCGGCCCGCCGCGGACCGATGAAAGCGATCGTCGCGCTCGAGCACGCGATGCTCATCGCGATCTGGAACATGCTCACCACCGGCGCGCTCTACGACGACCTCGGCGGCGACTTCTACACCCGGCGCAACCCCGACAGGACCAAGCAACGCGCCCTCGACCAGCTCAAGCAGATGGGCTACGAGGTCACCCTCACGCCCACAACGAGCGCCGCGGCGGGGTGAATCTTCGCGTCAGAGCGAGGGCGAACCGCTGTCGGTCGGTGGCGTTGCGGTGGGTGCCGCTGACGCCGATCGGTCTGCCGGCAGCGTCGAACAACGCCACGGTGAGTTTGCTCGAGCAGCCGATCCGGCGGATGGTCTCCCGGCCCAGCGGCGTCGGCAGGCCCGGCCCAGCGAGGGTTCCGGGGAGGACGCCGGCCCGACCTTCGAGGTTGTCCAGGGTGGTGCTGATGAGCAGCTGCGCCGGTCGGGGCTGACCGCTGCCGGGCGGGATGCTGCCGGCGTCGGTGAGGAGTGACCGCAGCGCCTCGGCCAGCTCCTGCGCCTTGGTCAGCACCGGCGTCCCGCTGACAGCGTCGGACGGGTCGCGGGTGCCGCCGACGCCACCAGGACCGCCTCGTCCGCCACCCGCGCGTCCAGCCGCCGGGTCGTCGTCGTTCCCGGCCGACGGGTCCTGCTCGGTGCCCGACGCCGCGTCGTCCGCGGTGGCGGCCTCTGGCCCAGGCGGCCGGCGGCGCATCCGCGCCTGCAGGTCGTCGTGCAGCTGCTGGCCGAGCTCGTCGTCCAGGTGCGCGTGCAGGTCCCAGCCCACCGGTGCCTTGCGCAGGCGCCAGAACGTGTCGTCGTGGTCCGCGGCCTGGCGGTCGTCGAGCGCGTCCGGCAGCAGAGCGTCGGTCAGCATCCGCAGGGCGTGCGGGAGCTCTGTCGGCGTGAGCGCCTGCGCCAGCAGCACGAACGCCGGCTCCAGCTGCCCGCCGGGGCCGGAGAGCGTGAGGTCCGCGCACTGCCGCAGCACCGCCGCGAGCTGCTCCCGGCGCGCGAGCAGTTCGGCACCGACCAGCGCCGGCGCCACCAGCCGCCCCGTCCAGCTGCTGAGCAGGTCGGGGACCCCGTGTACCAGGACGCCCAGCACCTGGTCGTCGCGGACCGTCTCGGGCAGCCGCTCGAGCGCGCGGCACAGGACCAGCGCCGCCTCGGCGGTGAGCACACCGTCGGCCAGCGCGTCCTGGACCCGGGGCCGCACCAAGAGCTGACGTGAGCGGGTCAGCACACCGCTCTGCGCGCCCTGCTGCCGCAGCCACGAGCGGGTGCTGCCGGCGTCGTCGAGTGCGTAGAGCTCCCGGCGGTCGACGTCGACGACCGCGCGCGCACGGACCGCCTCGAGGCGCTCGATCTGGACCTGCAGGGCCCTGGCGCGCGCGATGGCGACCGGACCGGGAAGCTCCGCTACCTCCTGCGCCAGCAGCCGGTCGACCGCGGCGACCAGCGCCGCGACGCAGGGCTCGAGGGCAGCGGTCCCGCCGTCGCTGTCAGACATGACGGCCCCCTCCCCTTCGAACATGTGTTCGATGCTATCCCGACGAGCCGCTCCGGTCAACGGTCCACGGCGCCGCGGACGCGCCCCGGCGACCGTGCGGGGCGGCGGCGCGACATGCCCCTTGATCGGGGCGTCACCGGTGTCACCCCCGCGACACCTGCGGCGCCTGGATCAGCGTCAGCACGAGGGCACCCCGCCGGCACCGACCGCTACCGACCCCGCAGGTCCACCACCCGCTGCGCCTTCCCCTGCGACCGCTCCACCTCGCCCGGCGCGACCACGACGCACGAGACGCTCACCCCGATGCTCGCCTTGACCAGCGCGCACAGCCGCTCCGCCAGCGCCGGGTACGACGGCGCCCCGACCGACGGTCGCGCCTCCACCCGCACCGTCAGCTCGTCCAGCCGCTGCGGCACGGACAGCACCAGCTGGTAGTGCGGTGACAGGCCCGGCACCCGCAGCAGCAGCTCCTCCACCTGCGTCGGGAACAGGTTCACGCCGCGCAGGATGATCATGTCGTCGGACCGGCCGGTGATCCGCGACATCCGCCGCATCGTCCGGGCCGTGCCAGGCAGCAGCCGGGTCAGGTCGCGGGTGCGGTAGCGGACGACCGGCATCGCCTCCTTGGTCAGCGAGGTGAAGACCAGCTCGCCGTACTCCCCGTCCGGCAGCACCTCTCCCGTGGCCGGGTCGACGACCTCCGGGTAGAAGTGGTCCTCCCACACGTGCAGGCCGTCCTTGGTCTCCACGCACTCGACGGCGACGCCCGGCCCGATCACCTCGGACAGCCCGTAGACGTCGACCGCGTGCATCCCGGTGCGGGTCTCGATCTCGCGCCGCATGTCCTCCGTCCACGGCTCCGCGCCGAGCACCCCGACCTGCAGCGAGGAGACGTCGGCGCCCTGCGCGTCCACCTCGTCGAGCAGCGCCAGCAGGTACGACGGGGTCGCGAGCACCGCGTCCGGACGCAGGTCGCGCAGCAGCCGCACCTGCCGGTCGGTCTGCCCACCGGACACCGGGACGACGGTGCAGCCGAGCCGCTCGGCGCCGTAGTGCGCGCCGAGCCCACCGGTGAACAGCCCGTAGCCGTAGGCGTTGTGCACGACCCAGCCGGGCCGGATCCCCGCCGCCCGCAGCGACCGGGCCATGACGTCGGCCCACATCGCGACGTCGCCCGCGGTGTAGCCGACGACCGTCGGCTGCCCGGTCGTGCCGCTCGAGGCGTGCAGCCGCACGCACTGCTCGCGGGGGACGGCGAGCATCCCGTACGGGTAGGTGTCGCGCAGGTCCGCCTTGGTCGTGAAGGGGAAGTGCCGCAGGTCGGCCAGGGACCGCAGGTCGTCGGGGTGGACGCCCGCGGCGTCGAAGGCGGCCCGGTGGTGCGCCACCCGCTCGTACGCACGACGCAGGCTGGTCTGCATCCGCCGCAGCTGGAGCGCCTCGAGCTCCTCGCGCGGCGCGAGCTCCACCGGGTCGAGCGAGCCGCGCGGGGGCGTCAGGTCGCGCACGTCAGTCCCCCCGTACGGGCAGCTGCCGGCTGCGGCCGCGGAGCTCCGCGACGCTCTCCTCGCCGCGGCGGACGGTCACGTCGTAGAGCCCGCTGCGACCGCGCAGCACCCGCTCCTCGGCGCTCGCGACCAGCTCGTCGCCCAGCCCGACCGCCGCGAGGAAGGACACGTCTCCACCCGCCGCGACCACCGGCACGCCGTGGGTGTTGCAGGCGAACGCGAACGCCGTGTCGGCCAGCAGGAACAGGTAGCCGCCGTGGCAGATGCCGTGCCCGTTGAGCATGTCGGCGCGCACCACCATGCGCGCGGTGGCCCGACCGGGCCCCACACCGTCGATGGTGATGCCGAGCGCCTGGCTCGCCGCGTCGGCGGCGTACATCGCCTCGGCCTGCTCCTGCGGCGACAGCGCCATGGCCGGACGGTACGCGTGTCGCGGGCCGGGCAGGGGACACGCATGACCGACGCACCCGCTGTCCCCACCACCACCGCCACCCTGCCGAGCGGCGCGCCGATGCCGCTGCTCGGCTTCGGCACCTGGCAGATCCAGGGCTCCACCGCGACCGACGCGACGCGCTGGGCGCTCGAGGCGGGCTACCGCCACCTCGACACCGCGACGATGTACCGCAACGAGCGCGAGGTCGGCGCCGGCCTCGCCGCCAGCGGCGTCGCCCGCGACGACGTCTTCCTGACGACCAAGCTGCCGCCGGACCGGGCCGGCGCCGCGCTCGACACGCTGCGGGCCAGCCTCGAGGCGCTGGGCACCGACCACGTCGACCTGTGGCTCATCCACTGGCCGACCGACGACGGCGTCGGCGCGGACCTGTGGCGCGCGTTCGGCCAGGCCCGCGACGAGGGCATGGCGACCGACATCGGCGTCAGCAACTACTCCCTCGACGGGCTCGACGAGCTCACCGCGCAGACCGGCGTCACGCCGGCGGTCAACCAGATCCGGTGGAGCCCGCTGCTGTTCGACCGCGCCGTCCTCGACGGCCACCGCGAGCGGGGGGTCGTCCTCGAGGGCTACAGCGCCCTGCGCGGCGGCACCCTCGAGCACCCGGTCGTCACCGGGATCGCCGAGCGGCTGGGCCGCACGCCGGCGCAGGTGCTCGTGCGCTGGCACCTCCAGCACGACACCGTCGTCATCCCCAAGTCGGTCGCCCGGGAGCGCATCGTCGGCAACGCCGACGTCGACGGGTTCGTGCTCAGCGACGAGGACATGTCCGCCCTGGACGCGCTCGGGGGCTAGTCCGTACGCGGGCCCGCCGCGGCCGGCGAGCCCCGCCTCGTCCGGCCCGGCGAGGTCGGTGCGCAGGGGCTGGTCGACCGCGACGGGGACGGTGCCGGGGGTGCGGAAGTCACGGACGCCCGGCACCCGCAGGACCAGCAGGGGCGGCAGCACGGCCGCCACGGCGGCGAAGAGCAGCAGGGGCGTGCGGCCGACGGCGTCGACCACGGGGCCGGTCAGGGCCAGCCCGACCGGGTAGAGCGCGAACGTCGCCATCCAGTCGAGCGAGACCACCCGGGCCAGCAGCTCGCGCGGCACGTCGGTCTGCAGCGCCGTCTCCCAGCGCACGATGAAGAAGCCGATGCCCGCGCCGGTCAGCACCCAGGCGGCGCAGAGCACCGGCAGCGGGGCCTGCGCCAGCAGCGCCAGCGGCTGCAGGGCGAACAGCATCAGCCCCAGCACGGCGGTGCGACCCGCAGCCGGTCGTCGCCAGTGCCCGGCGGCCAGCGCGCCGACCAGCCCGCCGACGGCGCCGACCGCGAGCACCAGGCCGTACGACGCCGTCTCGCCCGTGCGGTCACGGACCACCACGGGCAGCAGGACCTGGACGGGCGCGAGCACCGCGAGCATGTTGAAGGTGAACATGCCGAGGCAGACGGCCATCCAGCGGCGGGCGAGCACCGCGGCGAGCCCGCCGCGGATGTCGTGCAGGACGGTCTCCCGGCGGCGGGGCAGGGCGGCCGGCTCGCGGACCCGGAGCAGGAGCAGGGCGCTGGCCAGGAACGAGCCCGCGCACAGCAGGAACCCGGCCCGGGCACCCGCCGCGGCGATGAGCAGGCCGCCCGCGCCCGGGCCGACGACCTGCGCCAGCTGAGCGGTCGAGGACGACAGCGCGTTGCCCTTGGGCAGCAGGTCGGCCGGCAGCACCGTGGGGACGAGCGCGCCGTACGCCGGCCGGAAGAAGGCCTCGCCGGAGCCGACCAGGAACACCAGGGCGGCGAGCAGCAGCACACCCGGGTCGGTCGCGGCCGCGAGCACCAGCCCCGTGACGGCGAGGCAGCGCAGCAGGTCGGCGGCGACCAGCACCGTGACCCGGGGCAGCCGGTCGGCCCAGACACCGCCGAGCAGCCCGAACAGCGCGATGGCCGCGAAGCGGGCGGCCAGCACCAGGCCGAGGTCGCCTGCCGTGCCGCCGCGGTCGAGGACCAGCACCGAGACGGCCACCGGGAAGACCTGGTCGGCCAGGGCGCTGCAGGCGGAGCCGGCGAACAGGCGCCGGAAGTCCGGTCGCCGCAGGACGTCCCTCATCCGGTCATCACGTCGACAGGATGCCGCGACGGAGCGTCAGCGGCGGGGAGAGGGGTAGCCGGGCCGCATGGTGATCACGTGATCGACCGCGTCGCGGACATCTGGGGCGACCGGACACCGCACGCGAACGGGACGGTCTGGCCGGCCCGCGTCGACCTGCACCTGCGGGACGGCCTCACCGAGGCCGACGTCGACCGCTGGGTGCAGAGCGCGTGCGTGCTGTGCAGCAACGGCTGCGGCTGCGACATCGCCGTCAAGGACGGCCAGATGGTCGGCGTGCGCGGTCGCGCAGGCGACGTGGTCAACCACGGGCGGCTGGGCCCGAAGGGCCTGTACGGCAGCGTCGGGCACGGCACCAGCCCGGACCGGCTGACCCGCCCGCTCGTCCGCGAGGGCGGTCGTCTGGTGGAGACCGACTGGGACACCGCGATGGGCCGCATCGTGGCGAAGAGCAAGGACCTGCTCGCGCGCAAGGGCCCGCTGAGCCACGGCTTCTACACGACCGGGCAGCTGTTCCTCGAGGAGTACTACGCGCTCGGCGTCATCGGCAAGGCCGGCCTCGGCACCCCGCACATGGACGGCAACACGCGCATCTGCACCGCCACGGCGGCGGCTGCGCTGAAGGAGAGCTTCGGCTCCGACGGGCAGCCGGGCAGCTACACCGACATCGAGCACGCCGACGCCATCTTCCTGTACGGGCACAACATGCCCGAGACGCAGACCGTGCTGTGGATGCGCATCCTCGACCGCACCAGGGCCGCGGACCCGCCGGTGCTCGTGTGCGTCGACGTCCGGCGCACGAAGGTGGCCGAGGAGGCCGAGCGCACCGGCGGCGTGCACCTGTCCCCGCGCGTCGGCACGAACCTGGCCCTCATGAACGGGCTCACCCGCGAGCTGTTCGTCAACGGGTGGGTCGACGACGACTGGGTGCAGCGGCACACGCTGGGCGTCGCCGACCTGCGCGACGTCGTGGAGCCGTACACGCCGCAGCGGGTGGAGGAGCTCACCGGCGTGCCGGCCGCCGACCTGCAGCGGGCGGCCCGCATCTTCGGGACCAGCCCGCGGGTCCTGTCGACCGTCCTGCAGGGGTTCTTCCAGTCCCACCAGGCCACCGCCTCGGCGGTCGCCGTCAACAACCTGCACCTGCTGCAGGGCAAGATCGGCAAGGTCGGCTCCGGGATCCTGCAGATGAACGGCCAGCCGACCGCCCAGAACACCCGCGAGTGCGGGGCCGACGGCGACCTGCCCGCCTTCCGCAACTGGGACGACCCGGCGCACGTCCAGGAGCTGGCCGACCTGTGGAACGTCGACCCGCTGCAGATCCCGCACTGGGCGCCGCCGACGCACGCCATGCAGATCTTCCGGTACGCCGAGCAGGGGTCGATCGGCCTGCTGTGGGTCTCGGCGACGAACCCGGCCGTCTCCCTGCCCGACTCCGCCCGCATCCGCCGGGTCCTCGAGGGCGACCAGTGCTTCGTGGTGGTGCAGGACCTGTTCCTCACCGAGACCGCGCAGCTGGCCGACGTCGTGCTGCCGGCCGCGGGCTGGGGCGAGAAGACCGGCACCTACACCAACGTCAACCGCACGGTGCACCTGTCGGACAAGGCGGTCGAGCCGCCGGGCGAGGCCAAGAGCGACCTCGACATCTTCCTGATGTACGCCGACGCCATGGACTTCCGGGACAAGGACGGCGGCCGGCTCATCACCTGGCGGACGCCCGAGGAGGTCTTCGACGGCTGGCGCGAGTGCACCCGGGGACACCGGTGCGACTACACCGGCCTGTCCTACGACGCGCTCCGCGGCGAGCAGCGGCATCCCCTGGCCCTGCAACGAGGAGGCTCCCGAGGGGACCGACCGGCTGTACGCCGACGCCGACTTCCCGACCCGCACCGAGGAGTGCGAGACCTACGGCCACGACCTGCTCACCGGCGGCGCGGTGACCGTGACGGAGCACCGGGCGATGCACCCGGACGGTCGGGCGTTCCTCAAGGGCTGCGAGCACGTCCCCGCCCACGAGCTGCCGAGCGAGGACTACCCGCTGCTCTACACGACCGGCCGCACCGTCTACCAGTTCCACACCCGCACCAAGACCGGGCGCTCCCGCTCGCTGCACCAGGCCGCTCCTGACGCGTGGGTGGAGCTCTCCCCGGCCGACGCGCAGCGGTACGGCATCACCGAGGGCGACGTCGTACGGGTCGAGTCGCCGCGAGGCGCCATCGAGGTGCGGGCCCGGGTCGGCCAGGTGATGGAGGGCGCGGTGTTCGCGCCGTTCCACTACGGGTCCTGGGACCTCGAGGCGCTCTACCCGGGGAGCCAGTCCCGGCAGGCCAACGAGCTGACGATGACGGTCTGGGACCCGGTGTCCAAGCAGCCGGTCGTCAAGACGGCTGCCTGCCGCGTCACGAAGGTCCGGGACGGCGACGGCCCGTCACCCGCGCCCACCACCACGGCCTCGCAGCCGGCCGGCCCGGGGGTCCCCCCGACCCGGGGCGGTGACCCGACGAGCAGCAGCTTCCCCGAGACGCCCACCTACCCGAACGACCCGGCGCAGCCGGCCACGTCTGCAGGAGGAGCCACGCCATGAGCCACATGGCCACCTACGTCGGGCTGCTGCACAAGGCGGAGCAGACGCTCGCCGACTCCTTCCGCACGGTCGGCGAGGGGCATGCGGAGGAGGTCGACGTCTTCCACATGTGCTCCACCCTGGCGGCGATGAGCGACGCGCACGTGCGGATGCTCGCGCCGGTCGCCGAGCGGTACGGCGACGAGAGCACCGGCGACGACGTCGACGAGCCGGAGCGGCTGCACGCCGCCGGGCTCGCCGAGACCCGGTCCGGGGCCGTCGGCCTGCTGCGCGACCTGCAGGACCTGCACGTGCTCGGGACGCTGTGCCAGACCACCTGGACCGTCGTCCACCAGGGCGCGCAGGGGCTGCGCGACCGGGAGCTGCTCCAGGTCGTCGAGGACGCCGGCCGCAGCACCTCGCGGCAGCTCACCTGGCTCAACACGCGCATGAAGGCCGCCGCGCCGCAGGCCCTGCTGGTCGCCCCGTGACCGCGCTGCGCGACCGTCTCGAGCGGTCCGAGAACGGCCTCGACACCGGCCTGTGGGCGCTCGCGGTCAGCGTCGTGGGCCTGGCCGTGGTCGGCGCGCTCGGCCTGCTGCTGGAGCAGCCCTGGGTCTTCCCGAGCCTCGGCCCGACGCTGATGGTCCTGGCCGAGACGCCGCGGCAGCCCGCGGCGCACCCCCGCAACGTGCTCGCCGGCCACGTCGTCGGCGTCTTCTGCGGCTACCTCGCCCTGCTCGTCACCGGCTTGACGTCGCACCCGGCCGTCACCACGGAGGGGCTGTCGGGTCCGCGGGTCGTCGCCGCCTGCCTGTCCGTCGGTCTCACCGCGCTGCTGCTGCAGGTGATGGGCACGCCGCACCCGCCGGCCGGCGCGACGACGCTGATCGTCAGCCTCGGCCTGTTCAAGACGCCGCGCGGCCTGTTCGTCCTCCTGGCCTCGGTGGTGGTCTGCACGCTGGTGGCCTCGGTGCTCGACGCCCTGGTCGGCGTCCGCCAGGAGGGGCTGCGCGACCCGGACCGGAGTCTGACCCCCGCTACTGCCCCTCGACCCGGCCCTCGCCCCCCACCCGCCGGTCGTCGCCGACCGGGACCCCGAGGGCCGGGTTCTCGCGCTCCTCCTTGACCGTGTGCGGCACCTGGAAGAGCCGCAGCAGCGTCACCAGGAGGATCCCGCCGACGAGGTTGCCGGCCGCGGCGAGGCCGGCGGTGGCGGCCCAGTCCGCGTAGCCGAACGGCGCCCGCCCGGTGTGCAGGGCGGCGAAGATCAGCAGCGAGTTGACGATCGCGTGGTTGAGCTGCGCGCCGGCCAGCAGGAAGCCGCCGGTGACCGCGGGGACCAGCTTGAGGCCGTCCGACTCGGTGTTGTGCTGCATCCAGGTCATCAGCGTGATGACGGCGCCGCCCAGGACGGCGAGGGAGAAGGCGCGGAGACCCGAGCCCGAGCCGGATGTAGTGGCCGCCGGCCTCGAGCGCCGTCTCGGAGAACTGCGGGTAGCCCTTCATGACCAGGTAGGTGAAGACCCAGCCGGCCGCCAGGTTGCCGACCAGCGTCCCGACCCACAGCCGGATCAGCATCCGGAAGCGTCCCTGGCGGGCGATGACGGTGCTGACCGGGACGAGGAAGTCCTCGGTGAACAGCTCGCTCTTGGCCAGGCTCAGCGCGATGAACCCGATGGCGAAGGCGAGGCCGGCCAGCAGCACGCTCTCCGGTCTCGTGCTCCACGACGAGCAGGGCCAGCACGCCGGTGCCGACGTCGATGCCGCCGAGGACGCCGGTGGCCAGCAGCGGCCAGGTCTTGCGCGACAGCCGTCGCCGGCCCTCGTCGATGGAGCGCTTGAAGGCGTCCTCGACCTCGCTCTCGGCGACGGCGTCGTCGCTGGCCGGGTCCGAGCCCACGCCCGGCCGGCTCGGTCCCTCGTCCTCGTCTGCTGCGGTCCGCGTCACGGTGCAGCCGCTACCCCGGTGGGCGGCGGCGGGAACGCGACGAGCGCCCGTGCCCGTACAGCCGTGGCGCACGTGAGCCGCCGCCGCGCTCCGGGCGCCCCTGCCCCGACGTCCACCGCCACTGCAGGCTGATGCGCCCCGCCGTCACGCCGGGCGCGGGCGGCACGTGGTGGAGCCAGTCGGCCTGGGCCCGGCCGCCCATGACCAGCAGGTCGCCGGCGGCCGGCGCGACGTCGAACGCCGGGGCGTCGCCCGCGCACGGCTTCAGCAGCCACGGCCGGGTCGCCCCGAGGGTGAGCACGGCGATGAGCGTCGACTCGCAGTGGCGCAGGTCGCTGTCGCGGTGGGCGCCCATGGCGTCGCGGCCGTCGCGGTACCAGGACAGGCCGACGCCCATGAGCTCGACGCCGTACTGCCTGCGCAGCGCCTTGTGCGCCTCCAGCACCGCCGGGTGCGGGCCGGCGAGCGTCGGCCGGGTGGACGCCGACAGCCGGTTCTCCGCACGGGCGTGGTCGTAGCGCCACACCGTCGCCTGCCGCCAGTCGAGCTCGCGGGCGAGGACCTCGTAGACCTCGCCGGGGTCGCGCAGCCACCCGCGCCCGACGTCGACCCAGGAGGTCGCGTCGAGCTGGTGGCGCTCCAGGGTGCCCTGCACCCAGGGCCGCTCCTGCACCGCGCCGTCCACCCCGTCGACGCTACGCGCGCCGTCCGGACAGTGCCGCACCTCACAGGAAAACCCGTTGGCGGAATGCCGGCGTCTCCCTGATGCTTGTGCGGCCCAAGCAACTGTCTCGACAGGAGGACGGCCGTGGACGCCGCCGGGTCGCTCGCCGAAGGAGCTGGTGCTCCTGGTGCGGACGCTGCGCGACCTCAACGGGGCGGCCACGCCCGACGGCGGCCCGACCATCGAGCTGTCCACCGCTGCGGTGCTCGGCCGGGTCGGCGACGAGGGACCGCTGCGCCTGTCGACGCTGGCCGACCGGCTGTCGCTCGACCTGTCCACGGTGAGCCGGCAGGTGCCCGTGCTGGAGCGGGCCGGCTGGCTGGTCCGCGAGACCGACCCGCAGGACCGCCGGGCTCAGCTGCTCCGCCTCACCGACGCGGGTCGCCAGGTGCTCGCCGCGCGGCGCGTCGCCCAGGCCCGCCTGCTCGAGGACGCCCTCCCCTCCTGGTCACCGGAGGAGGTGGCCGACCTGGCCGCCAGCCTCACCCGGCTCAACGCCGACCTCACCGCCTACCGCGCCTGTGCTGCGGGTGCGCTCGACCTCACGACCCTGCAGCAGGAGGCCTCATGACCACGACCGCCGACCGGTCCGCGCCCGCCGACGAGGGCACCGGGACCTACACGCACCGCCAGGTGCTCGTCGTCCTGTCCGGCCTGCTCATCGGCATGTTCCTCGCCGCGCTCGACCAGACCATCGTGTCGACCGCGATGCGCACGATCGCCGACCGCCTCGACGGCCAGACGCAGCAGGCCTGGGTCACGACGGCGTACCTGATCACCTCGACGATCGCGACGCCGCTCTACGGCAAGCTGTCCGACAACTACGGGCGCAAGCAGTTCTACCTCTTCGCCATCGCCATCTTCGTGGTCGGCTCGATGCTCTGCGGCACCGCGCAGTCGATCTACCAGCTGGCCGCCTACCGCGCGATCCAGGGCATCGGCGCCGGCGGCCTCATGTCGCTCGCGTTCACGATCATCGGCGACCTGGTGTCGCCCCGCGAGCGCGGTCGCTACTCGGCCTACTTCATGAGCGTCTTCGGCACCTCGAGCGTCCTCGGCCCGGTCCTCGGCGGCGCGCTCGCCGGCCAGGGCAGCATCCTGGGCATCGACGGCTGGCGCTGGATCTTCTACGTCAACGTGCCGATCGGCCTGCTCGCGCTGGTCGTCGTCTCGCTCAACCTGCACCTGCCCGTGCGCCGCTCGACCCAGCGGGTCGACCTGCTCGGCGCGGGCCTGCTGACGGCCGCGGTCATCCCGGTCCTGCTGGTGGCCGAGAAGGGCCACGACTGGGGCTGGAGCTCCCCGCTGACCCTCGGCCTGCTGGCCGCCGGCGTGGTCGCCCTCGCCCTGTTCATCCCCTGGGAGCGGCGGCTCGGCCTGGCGGCGATCCTGCCGCTGCACATCTTCCGCAACTCGATCTTCACGACGAGCTCCGCAGTCGCGGCGCTGACCGGCCTCGCGATGTTCGGCGGCCTGGTCAACCTGCCGCTGTTCCTGCAGATCGTCCGCGGTGCCAGCCCGACCGAGGCCGGCCTGCAGATGCTGCCACTGATGGTCGGCATCATCGCCGCCTCGGGCGTCACCGGCCGGATGATGTCCCGCACCGGGCGCTACAAGGTGTTCCCGGTGATCGGCACGGCGGTCATGTTCCTGACGCTGCTGGCCATGTCGCGCCTGCAGGCCGAGACGCCGCTGCCCCTGATCATGCTCGGGATGGTCAGCTTCGGCATCGGCCTCGGCCTGTCGATGCAGCCGCTCGTCCTCGGGGTGCAGAACGCCATGCCCCCGGCTGAGATGGGCGTCGCGACCGGTTCGGTCATCTTCTTCCGCTCCATGGGCGGCACCCTGGGCGCGGCCGTCTCGCTGGCCGTGCTGTTCGGCACGGTGACGTCCCACATCCGGGAGCGGGCCGTGCAGGCCGGGCTGCCGCAGTCGGTCATCGACCGCTTCGGCTCGGCCAGCGCGCTCAACGACACCAGCGTCCTCGACACGCTGCCCGGGCCGGTCCGCCGCGCGGTCCTCGACGGCTTCGCCGACTCGATGAGCCTGTCGTTCCTCGTGGTCGCCTTCACGCTGGTGCCGGCGTTCCTGCTGTCGCTGCGGATCAAGGAGATCCCGCTGCGCGGCATGGGCGGGCTGAGCGCCGACGCCGAGGCCAAGCGGGTCGAGGCGGAGACCGCCGTCCTCTAGCGCAGGAAGCCCGCCAGGCGCCGGGCCAGCTCCTCCGGGGCCTGCTCGGCCACGTGGTGGCCGCTGTCGATCCCGCCGCCGCGCAGGTCGGTGGCCCAGGGGCGCCAGACGGCCAGCACGTCGCCGTACAGCTCCTCCAGGTCGTCCTGCAGCGACCACAGGACGAGCGTCGGGCAGCTGATGCGGCGGCCGGCAGCGCGGTCGGCCTCGTCGGCGGCGCGGTCGACGCCGAGGCCCGCGCGGTAGTCCTCGAGCATCGCCCGCACGACGGCCGGGTCGCGGACGGCCTGCCGGAAGTCGGCGTGGTTCTCCTCCCCCATCGCCTCCGGGTCGCCGGCGTACCAGGCGTCCGGGTCGGCGAGGATCGCCCGCTCCGGCCGGTCGGGCTGGGCGAAGAAGAACCAGTGCCACCACCGCTGCGCGAACCGCGCGTCGGCCCGCGCCAGCGCCTCCGCGATGGGCACGCTGTCGAGCACCGCGAGGGCTGTCACCGCCTCCGGCGCGTCGAGGGCCAGCCGCATGGCGACGTAGCTGCCGCGGTCGTGGCCGACCACGGCGAAGCGCTCGTGCCCGAGCCCGCGCATCAGCGCGAGGACGTCCCCGGCCAGCGCCCGCTTGCTGTACGGGGCGTGGTCCGGCGTCGTCGCCGGCCCGGTCGAGCGGCCGTAGCCGCGCAGGTCCGGGCAGACGACGGTGTGCCCGGCGGCGACCAGCAGCGGGGCCACCCGGTGCCAGGTGGTGTGCGTGCGCGGGTGACCGTGCAGGAGCACGACCGGCGGGCCGCTGCCGCCGTGCCGCACCCGCAGCTCGACCTCGGGAGCCACCCGTACGCGCGTGAGCTCGAAGCCGTCGAACACCCGGCGATCCTGCCGGACGCCGGGCCTGACCCGGGCGCCAGGTGACCCTCACCACGACCACGTTTGGTTCGTCCTGCAAGGAGAAGGACGCGGCTACGAAGCGCACCTGGGCAGCTGCCCGGTCTTGACGACGGAGCCTGTCCATGACCCGACCTGACGCGGTGCACCGCACCGCCGACCTCGACGGCCCCGTCCACTGGGTGGACCACGGCGGGCCCGAGGACGCCCAGGTCGTCGTGGCCGTGCACGGGCTCGGCGGCTCGCACGCCAACTGGCACGACCTCGGCCCGCTGCTGGCGACGAAGCACCGCGTGCTGGCCCTGGACCTCGCGGGCCACGGCCGCACGCCGCGCGCCGGCCGGTCCTCCTCCGTGCGGGCCAACTGCCAGCTGCTCGGCCGCTTCGTCACCGAGGTCGTGGGACGCCCGGCCGCCCTGCTCGGCAACTCCATGGGCGCGGCCATCTCGGTCCTGCACGCCGCCGAGCAGCCCGACCACGTCACCGGCCTCGCGCTCATCGGCCCGGCGCTCCCCCGGATGCGCACCGACGTCCCCAACAAGGCGCTCGCCAAGCAGGTCGCCCTCTACGCCGTCCCTGGCCTGGCAGAGCGGTCGCTGGTCCGCCGGCGGGCCCGGCTCGGGCCGCAGGCGATGGTGGAGGCGACGCTGGAGCTGACCTGCGCAGACGCCTCGAAGGTGTCGCCGGGCATGCGCGACCTGGCCGTCCAGCTGGTCGAGGAGCGGGCCAACGGCGACGACGCCGAGGCGGCGTTCCTCGAGGCGGCCCGCTCGGTCGGCCTGCTCGTCGCCCGCGCCGCGTCCTACCGCGCGCTGCTCGCCTCCGTCCGCGCCCCGGCCGTCGTCCTGCAGGGCGCGCTGGACCGGCTCGTCCCGGCCTCCGGCGTCCGTCAGCTCGCCGCCCTCCAGCCGGGGTGGACCGTCCACGTCCTCGACGGTGTCGGCCACGTCCCGCAGATCGAGGCGCCGACGCGGACCGCCGGCCTGCTGCTGCCCTTCCTCGACAGCCTCCCGCTCTCTCCCCCCTCCTCCGCGCCGCGCGCGACCGACGTCCTGGCAGGCAACGCATGACCGCAGTCCCCACCCTCGACCGGGCGGTCGTCCTCGAGCGCCCCGCCGTCCCGGTGCTCAACCTGCCCAACGTCCTCACCGTCGGCCGCCTGCTCGTCGTGCCGTTCCTGGCGGTGGTCCTGCTCGTGGACAGCACCTCGGACGGCGCCCGGCTGCTCGCGGCCGGCCTGTTCGCCGCGGCCTGCCTGACCGACGTCGTCGACGGCCGGCTGGCGCGCAGCCGGGGCCAGGTCACCGACTTCGGGATCATGGCCGACCCGATCGCCGACAAGGCGCTGGTCGGGACCGCCCTGGTCGGGCTGTCGCTGATCGGCACGCTGCCCTGGTGGGCCACCGCGGTGGTGCTGGGCCGCGAGGTCGCGGTCACCGTGATGCGCAGCCTGCTCGCCCGTCACGGCATGATCCCGGCCAGCCGCGGCGGCAAGCTCAAGTGCCTGTCGCAGAACCTGGCCGTGACGCTCTACCTGCTGCCGCTCGCCGGCCTCGCTGCGTCCCTGCGCCTGCCGGTCCTGGTCGTCGCCGTCGTCGCCACGGTCGTCACCGGCCTCGACTACGCCCGCCAGGGAGCCCGGCTGCGCGCCTCGTCCCGCTAGGGACGGGGGGCTCCCCGGAGGGGGGCTGCACGTCGGGCCACGTCAGGCCGGCGAACGTCGGCGACCGCGACCGGCTCAGGCCGCAGACGGTCTGGTTCTGCCCGCGGTACCAGCCGTGCACCTCACCGGCCGGCAGGCGTACGCCGTCCTCGTCCCTGCGGTCGTCGGTGGCGGCGACCTGCGACGTCACGGTCGGTGCTCCATGGCGGGCGGCGTCCCCTGACCGGCGTGGACGACACGCGTGGGAGCATCCCGCGATGTCCTTCGACCTCGCGCAGCAGTACGCCGCTGCCCTCGACGAGGTCCTGCGCCACGCCCACCTGATGTCGCCGGACGAGATGCCGGCCCTCGCGGCGGCCGGCGCGCGGCACCTCGGCGCCGAGACGACCGTCCTGTGGCTGGTCGACTACGAGCAGTCCAGCCTCGTCCCGCTGCTCGGCACCGAGGACGCGCCGCGCGACCGGCTCTCGGTCGACGGGTCGCTGGCCGGCCGCGCCTTCCGCGTCGGTCGACCTGGTCGAGACCGAGGCCGCGGACGGCGCCCGCCGCCTGTGGGTGCCGCTGCTGGACGGCGTGGAGCGGCTCGGCGTGCTCGAGCTGGTCGTGCCGACCGGCGGGGAGCCGCTCTCGGACGACCAGCACCGCACCTTCGGCCAGCTCGCCCACCTGCTGGCCGAGCTGCTGATCAGCAACAGCGCCTACACCGACCACTACGAGTGGTTCCGGCGCTCCCAGCCGATGGCGCTGCCGGCCGAGATGCAGCACACGCTGCTCCCGCCGCTGACCTTCGGCACCGACCGGGTCGTCATCAGCGGCCTGCTCGCCCCGGCGTACGAGGTGGGTGGCGACGCCTTCGACTACGCGCTGAACGGCAACATCGCCCACGTCGCCGTCTTCGACGCGATCGGCCACGGGCTGCAGGCCAGCCTGCTCGCCAACCTCGCGGTGTCGGCCTACCGCAACAGCCGGCGCGCGGGGCTCGACCTCGCCGACGCCGCGGCGATGGTGGACTCCGCGCTGTCGGAGATGTTCGGCGGGGAGCGGTTCGTCACGGCGCTGCTCGGCCAGCTCGACATCGACAGCGGGCTGTTCCGCTGGGTCAACGCCGGCCACCCGTCCGCGATGCTGCTGCGCGGCGTCGCAGGTGGTGAAGGAGCTCGACGGCGAGCCGGCGCTGCCGCTCGGCCTCAACGGCCTGACCGGCGGCGGCCCGGAGGCGTTCCCGGTCCTGTCCGAGTCGCTCGAGCCCGGCGACCGGCTGCTGCTGCTGACCGACGGCGTCGACGAGGCGCGCACCGAGGACGGCGCGTTCTTCGGGCGCACCCGGCTGGCCGAGTTCGCCGCCCGCGAGGCGGCCACCGGGCTGGCCACGCCGGAGGTCATGCGGCGGCTGCAGCAGGCGATCCTGCGCCACCAGACCGGGCAGCTCCAGGACGACGCGACCACGCTGTTCGTCGAGTGGCTGACCGGACGCAACGAGCGACTCGCCCTCTAGCCCTCAGGAGCCCGACATGGACGCGCCCCGCATCCCCCCGCTGCCGCACGAGGGCGACGGCCCGCCGCCGCTGAACATCTTCCGGACCCTGCGGCGCAACCGGCCGCTGACCAAGGGCTTCCTCGCCCTCGGCGGCCACCTGCTCAGCGGCGAGGGGCTCCCGCCGCGCGAGCGGGAGGTCGTCGTGCTGCGGGTGGGGTGGCGCTGCGCGTCGGAGTACGAGTTCGGGCAGCACACCACCATCGGCGGCGCGGCCGGGCTCACCGACGAGGAGGTCGCCCGCATCGCCGTCGACGGCACCGACGGGTGGAGCGAGGACGACGCCGCGCTGCTCGCCCTGGCCGACGAGCTGTGCGCCGACGACGTGGTCAGCGACGCGACCTGGGCCCGGCTGGAGCGCCGCTGGTCGCAGGAGGAGCTGCTCGAGCTGCTCGTCCTGGCCGGCTTCTACCGCCTGGTCTCCGGCGTGCTGAACAGCGCCGGTGTGCCGCTCGAGCCGGGCACGCCGGGCTGGCCGGCCGGGTCGAGCTGCGGCGCGCGCCGCGGGCGCAGGCGTGAGGCTGGCCGGCCGGCGGGTGCTGGTCGTCGGCGGCGGCACCCGGCGCAGCGACGACCCGGACGCCCCGCTCGGCAACGGCCGGGCGGTCGCCGTCGCGGCGGCCGAGCAGGGCGCGCAGGTGGCGGTGAGCGACCTGCACGGCGACGCCGCCGAGGCCACCGCCGCGCTGGTCCGCGCTGCCGGGGGCACGGCCCACGCGCTCGAGTCGGACGCCGCCGACGCCGACGCCTGCGCCCGCACCGTCGCCTGGGCGGCCGAGGCCATGGGCGGCCTGGACGGGCTCGTGCTCAACGTCGGCATCGGCCTCGGGGCCGGGATGCAGGGCACCTCCGCCGACCAGTGGGACGCCGTCTTCGACGTCAACCTGCGGTCGCACTTCCTGTCGCTGCAGGCCGCCCTGCCGCTGATGCCCGAGGGCGGCGCCGCCGTGCTCATCTCCTCCGTGGCCGGGCTGCGGCCGGGCAGCGGCATCCCGGCGTACGACACCTCCAAGGCGGCCCAGATCGGGCTCATGCGGCACGCCGCCCGGGAGGCGGCGCAGCAGCAGGTGCGCGTCAACGTGGTGGCACCCGGCCTGATCGACACCCCGCTCGGGCGGATGGCCACCGCGGGGCGGCCGAGCCGCGGCACCACCCGGGTGCCGCTCGGCCGGCAGGGCACCGCGGCGGAGGTCGCCGCCGCCGTCGTCTTCCTGCTGTCCGCCGACGCGTCCTACGTCACGGGGCAGGTGCTGGCCGTCGACGGCGGCCTGTCGACGCTGGTCTAGACGACGCCGACCGACAGCGTGCGGCTGCCGTCGTACGCCAGCACCGTCGCCTGCCCGCGGGCCGCCGTGACGTCGGCCAGCGACCACTGCGTGCTCGGCAGCGGCCCGCCCCGTCGCTGCCGCGAGGTCCGCCGTCGTCGCGGTGCCGTCGCCGCGGACCGTCGCCGCGTAGACCCGGCAGGTCCAGCCGCTCGACGCCGCGAAGCAGGCCTCGGAGGCCACGAACGCCTTGCCGCCCGACGCCGCGAGCCCGAGCGCCCGGGCCGGCGCGCGGGCCGGCAGGTCGGTCCGGCGGGCGCTGTCGGCGGTGCCGGTCAGCAGCGCGGGGCGGCCGTCGCGCAGCCAGGCGACCAGCGTGCTGCCACCGGAGGTGACGACCTCGGGCGAGGCGACGGTGGCGCCCATGGCCTGCGGCAGCTCCCGGTCGGCGGCGCTGCCGTCGGCGCCGAGCTCGGCGTAGCGCAGCTGGCGAGTCCGTGCCGGCCACGCCGACCTGGTCGCGGGCGAAGACCAGCGCCGCGCCGGTGCCCCGCAGCGCCAGCGACGGCTCGCGGTCGGTGCCGCCGGCCGCGGCCAGCAGCGGGCCCTGCGCGGCCGCGCCGATCGTGCGGGCCTGCCGCAGCCCGGTGGTGCAGCTCGGCGCCTCGCGCTCCCCCTCGCAGGCGGTGTGCGACCACACCGCCCACCAGCGGCCGTCCCGCGCCACGACCGACCCGGTGTCGCCGGAGCTGTCGGTGGTGTCGAGCACGCGCACCGCGCTCGGCCGGCCACCGTGCGGCACCTTGGCCACCGCGAAGACCTTGGCCATCGGGTCGGCCGTCGAGCCGGCCAGGAGCACGAACGTCGTGCGCCCGTCGTCCGCGACGTCCTCCACCCGGTAGCCGCCCCAGGACGTCGCCGTCCGCGCCCAGCCGCCCCCCGCGGGACGGGCCAGCGCCGACAGGCTGCCCGAGCAGGTGCCCGCCCCCCGCAGGCTCCCGTCGGCCAGCGCCACCACCCGGGTGCCGGGCCCGCTGCAGGCCGTCCTGCACCGGCCCGTACGCCGCCGACGCCGGCCCCGCGCCCGCCAGCACCCCTCCGACCGCGACCGCGACCGCCACTGCACGCCTCACCGCTGCTCCCCCCGGCCGCCCCCCGGCGGCCTCCGACCAGGCAGACGCAGCAGCGGCCTCGCAGGTTGCCTGCACACGACTGCGCCCCGCTCCCGGATCGCGGCAGCGGGGCGCAGTGCTCGTGGGGCGCTCCGCGGTGCAGGGCGCCTCTTGTGCAACCGTTTGCGCACCGGAAGACTCCCACGCCTGGTGTGAGCCGTGCCACGCTCCCCCGATGCGGCTGCTGGAGGGCGGGGACGGCCGGGTCCGACCCTGCTGCTCCTGCACGGCCTCGGCGCGACGGCTGACGTCTGGCGGCCGCTGACCGGGCACTGGCCGGGCCGCTGGCTCGCCCCCGACCTGCCCGGCCACGGCGGCACGCCGCCGCTCGCGCGCTGCACCTTCGGGGGCCTCGCGGCCGCCGTCGCGGGCGCGGTGCCGGACGACGAGCCGGTCCTGGTGCTCGGGCACTCCCTCGGCGGGGTCGTCGCGCTGGCGCTCGCCTCCGGCTGGTTCGGCGTACGGGTCAGCGCGGCCGTCGCCCTCGGCAGCAAGGTCGTGTGGTCGTCCGAGGAGCTGGCGAAGGCCGGGCGCTGGCCGCCCGGCCGGTGAGCTGGTTCGACAGCCGCGAGCAGGCCGCGGCGCGGCACCTGCTGGTCTCCGGGCTGACCGGGCTGCTCGACCCGGACGACCCGGCGGTGGACGCCGGCCTGGTCGAGCAGGACGGCCGCTGGCGGCTCGCCCTCGACCCGGCGCGTCTTCGCCGTGGGCGCGCCCGACTGCACCGGGGCTGCTGGCCGCGGCCCGCGCGCCGGTGGTGCTGGCCCGCGGCGAGCACGACCCGATGGTCAGCGATCCCGACCTCGCCGCGCTGCAGCCGGGCGCCCCGGTCGTCCTCGGCGCCGGCCACAACGCCCACGTCGAGCGGCCGGCCGAGGTGGCCGGCTCTGCTCAGGCCGTACGCGTAGATCTGCTGTCCGGAGGTCTGTGTCCGGTTAGCCTCCGGCCATGGAGCTCTCGGGCAAGGTCGTCGTCGTCACCGGTGCGGGCAGTGGGATCGGCCGAGCGCTCGCTCTGCGGTTCCTCGCGGAGGGAGCAGCCGCGGTGGTCGGCATCGACCGCTCCGAGGAGGGGCTGGCCGGCACGGCGGCCGAGGCCGGTGAGCGCTTCACCACGATGACCGTCGACGTCGGCTCGCAGACCGAGGTGCACGACGCCGTCGAGCGGATCGAGTCGACCGTCGGCCCGATCGACGTCTTCTTCTCCAACGCCGGCGTCGGCGGCGGGGGTGGCCTCGAGGTGGGGCTCGACGAGTGGCAGCAGGTGCTCGCCATCAACACCCTCGCGCACGTCTGGGCGGCCCAGGCGCTGGTGCCGCGCATGCTCGAGCGGGGCGGCGGCTACCTGCTCTCGACCGCCTCCGCGGCGGGGCTGCTGACGCAGGTCGGCTCCGCGCCGTACTCCGTCAGCAAGCACGGCGCCGTCGCCTTCGCCGAGTGGCTGTCCATCACCTACGGCGACCAGGGCATCAAGGTCTCCTGCCTGTGCCCGCAGGGCGTCGACACCCCGATGCTGTCCAGCGGCGGCGACGCGCCGGGCGCCGAGGTCGTGCGCGCGCAGGGCGTCATCTCGCCCGAGCAGCTCGCCGAGGTCGTCGTGGAGACCATGCGCGAGGAGCGCTTCCTCATCCTCCCGCACCCGGAGGTCGCGATGTACGAGCAGCGGCGCGCCGGCGACCGCGACCGGTGGATCCGCGGGATGCGCCGCGTCCAGGCCGCCTTCACCGCGGGCCGCTAGCGGTGCTGGACGACGGCGTCCTCGTCGCGAACCGCGGCGAGGTCGCGGTCCGCGTGCTGCGCGCGGCGGCCGACCTCGGCCTGCGCACGGTCGCGGTCTTCTCCGAGGACGACGCCACCTGCCTGCACGTCCGGCGCGCCGACGTGGCCGTCCCGCTGGCCGGGCGCGGCGCCCGGGCCTACCTCGACGCCGCGCAGCTGCTGGGCGCGGCGAAGGAGACCGGTGTCGCCGCCGTGCACCCGGGCTGGGGGTTCCTGTCGGAGAGCGCCGACTTCGCGAGGCAGTGCGTCGAGCAGGGGCTGGTCTTCGTCGGGCCCGACCCGGCCACGCTCGAGGTGTTCGGGGACAAGCTGCGGGCCCGCGAGCTGGCCACCTCGCTCGGCCTGCGGGTCGCGACCGGCACGGCGGACCCGGCGCGAGATGGCCGCGCTGCTCGACGCGGGCGGTGCGCTCATGGTGAAGGCGGTCGCCGGCGGCGGCGGCCGGGGCATGCGCGTCGTCACCTCCCCCGACGCGCTGCCCGAGGCCCTGGAGCGGTGCGCCTCGGAGGCGCTGGCCGCCTTCGGCGACGACGAGCTCTACGCCGAGCAGCTCCTGCGCGGCTACCGCCACGTCGAGGTGCAGCTGGTCGGCGACGGGTCCTCCGTCGTGGCCCTCGGCGATCGCGACTGCAGCCTCCAGCGCCGGCAGCAGAAGCTGGTCGAGATCGCACCGGCGCAGGGGCTGCCGTCCTCCGTACGGGCGGCGCTGGCCTCCGCCGCCGTCGCCCTGGGCTCCGCCGTCGGCTACCGCGGGCTCGGCACCGCGGAGTTCCTCGTCGGTCCCGACGGCGACGTCGTCTTCCTCGAGGTCAACCCGCGGCTGCAGGTCGAGCACACGGTGACCGAGGAGGTCTTCGGCGTCGACCTGGTGGCCACGCAGCTGCGGCTGGCTGCCGGCGCGTCGCTCGCCTCGCTCGACCTGCCGACGGAGCCGCGCGGGGTCGCGGTGCAGCTGCGCGTCAACACCGAGCAGATGCGGGCCGACGGCACGACGGTCCCGTCGTCCGGCACGCTGACCGCGTTCGACCCGCCGAGCGGCGTGCGCACCGACACCCACGGCTACAGCGGCTACGAGACCAGCCCGGCGTACGACTCGCTGCTCGCCAAGGTGGTCGTGCACGCGCCCGACCTGCCGGCGGCGCTGGCGAAGGGGCGGCGCGCGCTGGGCGAGCTGCGCATCGCCGGCGTGACCACCAACCTGCCTGTCCTGCAGGCGCTCCTGCGCCGCGACGAGGTCGGCCGCGCGTCGACGTCGTTCCTCGACGAGCACGTCGCCGAGCTGGTCGGGGCCGCGGTCGAGGAGCCGGCCGCGCTGGTTCGCGCCCGTGGCCGCCGCCCCGCGTCGCGGTCGACGACAGCCCTGCGGTCGACGGGGTCGCCGTACGCGCGCCGATGCAGGGCACCGTCGTGCAGGTGCTCGTCCCGGGCGGCGAGGTGCTGGTCGGCACGCCGGTGCTGGTGCTCGAGGCGATGAAGATGGAGCACCTGGTGACGGCGCCGGTCGCCGGCGTGCTGTCGCCGGTGACGGTCGCCGTCGGCGACACGGTCCGCGAGGGCACGGTGCTGTTCTCCGTCGAGGAGTCCGACGTCGACGCCGGCGCGGAGGTCGCCGCTGCCGAGGTCGACCTGGACCACGTCCGCCCCGACCTCGCCGAGGTGCTGCACCGGCAGTGGCTGCTGCAGGACGAGGCGCGCCCGGCCGCGGTCGCCCGGCGGGCCAAGGTCGGCCACCGCACCGCGCGGGAGAACCTCGCCGACCTCGTCTCCCCCGGCGACTTCGTCGAGTACGGCGGGCTCGTCGTCGCCGCCCAGCGCGCCCGGCGCTCGCTCGACGACCTCATCACCAACACCCCCGCGGACGGCCTCATCGGCGGCGTCGGCCACGTCAACGGCGACCTGTTCGACGACACCCGCTCCCGCGCCGTCGTCGTCTCCTACGACTACACCGTGCTCGCCGGCACCCAGGGCCACCGCGGCCACCAGAAGAAGGACCGGCTGTTCGAGCTGGCCGAGCGCCACCGGCTGCCGGTCGTGCTGTTCGCCGAGGGCGGCGGCGGCCGGCCCGGCGACACCGACACCGGCGGCGTCGCCGGCCTGGACTGCAAGGCCTTCGCGCTGTTCGCGGCGCTGAGCGGCCACGTGCCGACCGTCGGGCTGGTGTCGGGCCGCTGCTTCGCCGGCAACGCCGCGCTGCTCGGCTGCTGCGACGTCATCATCGCCACCCCGGACGCCACCATCGGCATGGCCGGCCCGGCGATGATCGAGGGCGGCGGCCTCGGCTCGTACCGCCCCGAGGACATCGGCCCGGTCTCCGTGCAGACGGCCAACGGCGTCATCGACCTGCTGGTCGAGGACGACGCGGCGGCGGTGCAGGCGGCCAAGGACTACCTGGCGTACTTCCAGGGGCCGCTGCCCACCTGGGAGGCGCCGGACCAGCGGGTGCTGCGCACGCTGATCCCGGAGAACCGGCTGCGCACCTACGACATCCGCGCCGTCGTGCACGGCCTCGCCGACACCGGCTCGGTGATGGAGCTGCGCTCCGGCTGGGCGCCCGGCATGGTCACCGCGCTGGTCCGCATCGAGGGCCGGCCGGTCGGGCTGGTCGCCAACAACCCCTCCCACCTCGGCGGCGCGATCGACAGCGACGGCGCCGACAAGGCCTCGCGCTTCATGCAGCTCTGCGACGCGCACGACCTGCCGATGCTGTTCCTCTGCGACACCCCCGGCTTCATGGTCGGGCCCGAGGCGGAGCAGTCCGCGCAGGTCCGCCACTTCGGCCGGATGTTCGTCACCGGCGCGAGCCTGTCGGTGCCGGTCGTCACGGTCGTGCTGCGCAAGGGGTACGGGCTGGGGGCGCAGGCGATGGCCGCCGGCGGCTTCCACGAGCCGGACCTGCTCGTCTCCTGGCCGACCGGCGAGTTCGGCGGCATGGGGCTCGAGGGCGCGGTCAACCTCGGCTTCAGCAAGGAGCTCGCCGCGGCGCCCGACGCGGCCGCGCGGTCCGCGCTGTTCCAGGAGCTGCTCGCGACGATGTACGAGCGGGGCAAGGCGGTCAACGTCGCCAGCGTCTTCGAGATCGACGACGTCATCGACCCGGTGGACACCCGGTCGCGGGTGGTCGGGGTGCTCCGCGTCGCCTCCCGTGACTCCGCCGGCCCCGGCCGCAAGCGCTCCATGGTCGACACCTGGTGACGTAGGCCGACCCGGCCCGCCGCGCCTGTCGCGCCGGCCGTACTCCGCGCGCCCGCCCGCCCGCCGCGCCTGTCGCACCCGCGCTCCCCGCACCCGCTGGACGCGTCGATCTTGCAGTCCTTGCGCCCTGAAGCGGCGTGTCGCCCGCAGCAACTGCAAGATCGTGGCGCTGGGCGGGCAGCCCGCGTCGGCGAGCCGGCGGGGACGACAAGCCGCGCCAACGCCTGCGCCGGGACGGGTCTTCGAGCCGCTGACGGCCCACGCTGCCGAGGGCGGACACAGCCTGATCCACGTCGGACCCGGCTGAGCGTGGCGCCGGGCCCTTGGCGATCAGGCTGTGTCCCGGATCGGCATCGCCGGAGCCACGTCGCCACTGTGAGTCGGGCGGGACTCCGCGCTGCCCCGATCAGACGGCGGGACGGGCCGCACACATCGTGATCCACGACGCGGCCTCTGCGCTCGCCGGCGCCCCGTCGCGATCACGATGTGTGCAGCAGTGACCCGCGAGGCCGCTGCCGCGGTCAGCGCGGGGTGGTGCGGGCGGTGCCGGCGCGCAGGTGGAGGCCGTCGGTGAGCAGGCCGGCGGCGAGCGCCGCGCCGACGCCCTCGCCGGCGCGCAGGCGCAGGTCGAGCAGCGGCTCCAGGCCGAGCTCGGTCAGCACGAGGGCGTGCGCGCGCTCGCGGCTGCGCTGACCGGCGACCAGGAACGCCTGCGCCGCGGGCTCCAGCCGGCACGCCAGCAGGGCGCTGACCGAGGTCGCGAGGCCGTCGAGGACGACCACCGCGCCGGCGGAGGCAGCGCCGAGGACCACGCCGACCAGCACGGCGAGCTCCGGTCCGCCGAGGGCGGCCAGCGCCCGCAGCGGGTCGTCGAGGGCCGGCCCGTGCGAGCGGCGGCGCCCGGGCCAGGGCCCGCGTCACGACGTCGGTCTTGCGCTCGAGCATCGCGGCGTCGGACGACGCGCCGAGCCCGACCGCCTCGGCCGGCGGCAGGTCGAGCAGCAGCGCGGTCAGGGCCGCAGCCACGGTCGTGTTGCCGATGCCCGACCTCGCCGAGGGCGACCAGCGCGCCGGCCCGGGCAGCGCCCACGCCCCGTCCGACGTCGACGAGCCGCCGCACCTCGTCGGTCGGTCATCGCGTCGGAGGTCGACCAGGTCGCCGGTCGCGGTGCCGGCGTCGACGACCTCGAGGTCCAGCCCGGCGCGACCGGCGGCCACCGCGGCGAGCGAGCTGCCGGCGCGGCTGGCGCCCAGCACGTCCTCGACCACCGACGGGGCGAACGCGCTGACGCCGTGCTCCACCACCCGGTGCCGCCCGACGGCGAGCACGAGGGCTCCCCGCGCGGACAGCCCAGCGCCTGCGGCGACGACCCGGTCGAGCGCGCGGTCGAGCGCGCCGAGGCTGCCGACGGGCGTGAGCAGCGGGTCGGCCTCGTCCCGCGCGGCGACGACGGCGGCCTGCGTCGGCGCGGCGCAGCCGGGACACCGGGGCGGGCGCGTCCTCGGCCGGCCAGCGCTCCCGCAGCACCACGTCGGACAGCGGCTGCCGGCGCGACCAGCCGGCGCGCTCGAGGCCCGGCGCGGGCGGGCGCTCGTCCGGCCAGCCGAGGCACAGCCAGCCCAGGGTGACGACGCCGTCGGGCAGGCCGAGCAGCTCGGCCAGCTCCTCGGGCCGGAACAGCGTGACCCAGCCGAGCCCCAGCCCCTCGGCCCGGGCGGCCAGCCAGAGGTTCTCGATCGCGCACGCGCACGACCACACGTCGGCGTCCGGGAACGTCGCCCGCCCCAGCACGCCGGCCGCCGGCACCCGCCGGTCGCAGCAGACGACGACGCCGAGCGGCGCCTCGCGGATGCCCTCGAGCTGCAGGTCGAGCAGGCGCCGGCCGGCGTCCGGCTCGAGCTGCGCCGCCTGCCGGAGCCGCTCGCGGTCGGCGAGCACGCGCCGCCTGCGCACGGGTCTGCGGGTCAGCCACCACGAGGAACCGCCACGGCTGGGAGTGCCCGACGCTCGGCGCCTGGTGCGCGGCGGTCAGCACGCCGCTCGAGCAGGTCCTCGGGCACCGGGTCGGGGCGGTAGCGCCGGACGTCGCGCCGCGCGGCCACCACGGCCGACAGGGCGTCGCGGGCCTCGGCCGGGAACGCCCAGGCGTCCGGCGCGGCCGCCCGCTCGGCGGCAGAGGTGGTGTCGCCGATCAGCGGTACGGGGCGGGGCCACGTCACGGGGCGTCCCACCCGAAGTGGTCGAGCGGGCCGTGCCCGGCTCCCAGCGACCAGGCCGCCGAGCCGGCCAGCGCGCGGGCGACGTACGCCTTGGCCGCGGACACCGCGGTGGGCACGTCATCGCCCAGCGCCAGGCGGGCCGCGATGGCCGAGGCGAGGGAGCAGCCGGTCCCGTGGTCGTTGTCGCCGGGGACGCGCGGGCCGCGCAGCTCGACCAGGTCGGTGCCGTCCCACAGCACGTCGACCGCCTCGGCGCCGGCGTCGCGCACCGCGTGCCCGCCCTTGACCAGCACGTGCGCCGGGCCGAGCTGCGCCAGCGCCTTCGCCGCATCGCGCTGCTCGGCCAGCGTGGTGATCTCGCGGTGCAGCAGCACCTGCGCCTCGTACAGGTTGGGGGTCACGACGCGGGCGTAGGGCAGGAGCAGCTGCGCGTACGCCCACTCGGCCGCGGGCTCGAGCAGGCGCGCACCGCTGGAGGCGACCATCACGGGGTCGACGACGAGCGACGGCAGGCGTCCGGCAGCGGCCAGGCCGGCGACGGCCTCGACCACCTCGGCCGTGGCGAGCATGCCGGTCTTGACCGTGGCGACGGGGAGGTCGGCGAGCACCGCGTCGACCTGCGCGACGACGAACGCCGCGGGCACCGCGTGCACGCCCGTCACGCCGGTGGTGTTCTGCGCGGTCAGCGCGGTGAGCGCGGAGGCGCCGAAGACGCCGAGCGCGGCGAAGGTCTTGAGGTCGGCCTGGATGCCCGCGCCACCGCCGGAGTCCGAGCCGGCGATGGTGAGCGCGACCAGCGGCGTCATGCGGCCACCGTCGCGGAGAGCAGGTCGGCGACGACGCGGTCGGGGCGGTCGGCCCGCATGACGGCGCCCATGACCGCGACGCCGGCGGCCCCGGCGGCCAGGCAGCCGGCGGCCGTGACGGCGTCGACCCCGCCGAGCGCGTAGACCGGCACGCCCAGCCCGGTCAGCGCGGACAGGCCGTCGAGGCCGAGCGCCGGCCCGTACCCGGGCTTGGAAGCAGTGAGGTGCACCGGCGAGACCGTGACCCAGTCGAGGTCCGCGGCGGCACCCACGGAAGCGGCGTCGTGGCAGGACCGACCGACCAGCGCGGGCCGCGGCGAGGGCAGCGGGTCGGCAGCGGCGAGGTGCAGCGCCGGCCACGCCACCGATGTCCCCGCCAGCACGAGGGTCCCGTCGACCGGCTCGAGCAGGTCCGCGACCGCGTCGGCCAGCCGCAGACGGGAGGCGGCCGGCAGGTCCTTCTCCCGCAGCACCACCGTCCGCGCGCCGCCGTCGACCGCCGCGGCGAGCACGTCGAGCAGCGGCCGCGTGCAGAGCGTGCGGTCGGTGAGGACGAGCAGGGGGCCCAGGCTCACAGCTCGGGCAGTCCCTGCGTCGGCGTGGACGCCTGGGCGTGCCAGCGCTTCGGGATGCGCCCGGCGCGCGCGGCGAGCCGGCCGCCCTCGACGGCGTGCCGCATGGCCAGCGCCATCTGCTCCGGGTCGCGCGCGCGGGTGACGGCCGAGGCGAGCAGCACCGCGTCGCAGCCGAGCTCCATCGCGAGCGCTGCGTCCGACGCGGTGCCGATGCCGGCGTCGAGCACCACGGGGACCTGCACCGACTCGCGGATGAGCGAGATGTTGTGCGGGTTGCGGATGCCCAGGCCGCTGCCGATCGGCGAGCCCAGCGGCATCACGGCGGCGCAGCCGGCGTCGGCCAGCCGACGGGCGACGATCGGGTCGTCGCTCGTGTAGGCCAGCACCGAGAAGCCGTCGAGCACCAGCTGCTCCGCGGCGTCGAGCAGCTCGAACGGGTCGGGCAGCAGCGTGTCCTCGTCGCCGATGACCTCGAGCTTCACCCAGTCGGTCTCGAACGCCTCGCGCGCCAGCTGGGCGGTCAGCACCGCCTCGCGCGCGGTCATGCAGCCGGCGGTGTTGGGCAGCAGCCGTACGCCCGCGGCCTCGACCACGTCGAGCAGCGACCCCCGCGCGTTCGGGTCGACCCGGCGCAGCGCCACGGTGACGATCTGCGTGCCGCTCGCGCGCACCGCCCGCTCGAGCACGTCGAGGCTGGGCACGCCGCCGGTGCCCAGCAGCAACCGGGAGGTGAACTCCTGACCCGCGAGGCGGAACGGGTCGGCCGCCTCCTCGGTCGCGAGCGCGTGCTCCACCAGGTCCGTCATGTCAGCCTCCCGCCACCGCGACCAGCACCTCGACCGCGGCGCCCTCCGTCAGGACAGTCTCCGCCCACCGGCTGCGCGGCACGACCGCGGAGTCCACCGCGACCGCCACCCGCCGGTGGTCCTCCGCGCGCGCGGCGACCAGCTCCGCGACGGTCGTGCCGTCCGCCAGCTCCGTCGCCGCCCCGTTCACCGTCAGCCTCATGCCGCGAACCGTCCGGGTGCGAAGGCCGCCGCGCAGTCCGGCAGCCCGTCGCCGGCGAGCACCGCAGCCACCACGTCGGCGGTGACCGGGGTGAGCAGGATCCCGTTGCGGTAGTGCCCGGTCGCCAGCACCAGCCCGGGCAGCGACGACGGCCCGAGCAGCGGCGCGTTGTCCGGCGTGCCGGGCCGCCAGCGGGCGAGCGTCTCGACCAGCTCCAGCTCGCTCACGCCGGGCACCACCTCGGTGGCGTCGCGCAGCAGCTCGAGCACCGCCCCCGCGGTGACGCGCGCGTCGAACCCCTGCTCCTCGACGCTGGCGCCGACGACCATCCGGTCCTCGCCGTACGGCACCAGGTAGACCTGCCGTCCCCGCACCAGCGCGCGCACCGTGCCGGACAGCAGCCGCTCGCCGCGCAGCCGCAGGATCTGCCCCTTCACGGGGCGTACGGGCAGCGGCGGCGCGCCCGGCAGCGAGCCGCTCCACGGCCCGAGGGCGAGGACCACCTGCTCCGCGGACAGCTCCGACCCGTCGTCGAGGCGCAGCCCGCGGGCCCGGTCGTCGGCCACCAGCGACGCGATGCGGGAGCGGACCAGCGACACCCCGGCGCGGTCGCAGGCGACGAGCAGCGCCGCGTGCAGGGCCCGCCCGTCGACCGAGTGGTCCCCCGACACCTGCACGCCGCCGCGCAGCCGCGGGGTGAGCGACGGCTCCTGCGCGCGGCAGGCGCGGGGGGTCAGCCGCGACGCGGCCAGCCCGAGCTCGAGGTGGAAGGCGTGCGTGCGGTCGAGCGCCCGCACGTCGTCCTCGTCGAACCCGACGACCAGGGTGCCCGCGGTGCGCAGCCCGACGGTCGCAGCCGGAGGCCTGCTCCAGCTCGGCGGCGAACGCAGGGTAGAGCGACAGCGACGTGCGGCCGAGGGCGATGAGCGGCTCCTCGCCGTACGCCGCCTCGGCCACCGGCGCGAGCATCCCGGCGGCGGCCCACGACGCGCCGCTGCCCGGGCTGTCGTCGACCACGGTGACCGACAGCCCGCGCTGCGCAGCCCGCCAGGCGACGGCCAGCCCGATGACGCCGCCGCCGGCGACGAGGACGTCGGTCACGCGAGGGCCGCAAGCAGCGCGCGGGTGGCGGCGGCCGGGTCGGCGGCGTCGGAGAGCGCCGCGACGACGGCCACGCCGTGCGCACCGGCGGCGAGCAGCTCCGGCACCCGGTCGACGGTCACGCCGCCGATCGCGATGACCGGCACGTCGACCGCGGCCGCCACCGCACCGACGGCTGCAGCGCCCAGGGCGTCCGGCAGCCCGTCCTTGGTCGAGGTGGCGTACGCCGGGCCGACGCCGAGGTAGTCGGCGCCGGCAGCGACCAGCGCCTGGGCCAGGCCGGGGTCGCGCGCCGTCCCGCCCAGGACGTGTCCCCTGCCGACGACCCGCCGCGCCGCGTCGAGCGGCAGGTCGTGCGCACCCAGGTGCGTCCCGCCGGCACCGACCGCGACGGCGATGTCCGGCCGGTCGTCCACGACGGTGAGAGCGCCTGCAGCAGCGCACATCTCGACCACGCGCGCCGCCAGGTCGTACAGCTCCCGGTCGGTGCCGACCCTTGCTGCGCACCTGCACCACCGGCGCGCCGGCCGACAGCGCAGCGGCGACGACCGACAGCGCGTCGCGACCGTCGCGGGTGTCGGTGAGCACGTGCAGCCGTCCGAGCATCAGCGCCGCCTCAGCGCACCGGGCAGCAGCACCGCCGCGGTGAGCAGCGACGCGACCGACAGCGACACCAGCGACGCGGACAGCCCGCTGGTCGCCGAGATGCCGAGGTCGGCCTGCCGCTGCGACCACCAGGTGGTCCAGCCCGCGCCGGTTCCGGCGAAGTACGTCGGCACGGTCAGCTGGTAGGCGACGAAGCCGGCGACCCACGGCACCAGCAGCGCCGGCCGCGCGGGGGCGTCGTCGGACACGTCCCACGCGCCGCGCGGCACGAGGTAGTAGGCGACCAGGAAGACACCGGCGAGCGGCACGAACACCGCGCCGAGCAGGAACAGGAACGGCTCGTACGACACGACGTCGACGCTCAGCGCGAGCCCGGTCGCGACCGCGCCGACGAGCACCGCCATCACGCGACGGTCCAGCCGCGGAGCGACGTTCTGCGTCGAGACCGCGGTCGAGTAGATGTTCGCGAAGGCCTCGTCGACCTCGACGGCCACGAGCACCAGGACCGCCAGCAGCCCGACCGGCACGGCCAGCAGCGCGTCGAGCACGTCGAGGCCCGAGACGCCGTACGCCGACAGCGCGAGCACCCCGAGGGTGAACATGCCGAACGTCGCGAGGCCGTAGCCGGCGGCGCTGCCGACCAGCGCCGTACGCGGGTCGCGCGCGTGCCGGGTGTAGTCCGCGGCGAGCGGGAACCACGAGACCGGCAGCGCGATGACGATGTCGACGGCCGACCAGAACGACCCGGCGCCGCCCTCCTGCACCTGCGGCAGCGGCTCGCGCAGGATGCGCACGAAGAGGTACGCGACCGCGGCCAGCGCGGCCCACACCGCGAAGCGCGCGAGCACCCGGACGACGCCGAGCGGGCGCAGCGCCATCAGCGTCGCGACGGCCCCGCCGAGCAGCACGAACGGCCAGCGCGGCGCGTCCAGCGCCCGCGACGCCGCCTCGGCGATGACGACGATCTCGAACGTCGCCCACCCGAGGCACTGCACGACGTTGAGCGCGGTCGGCAGCCACGACGCGCGGTGGCCGAGCAGGCCGCGCAGCAGCACCATCGCGGGCACCCGCTCGCGCGCCGCGGGCGCCGCCGTCAGGCCGAGCAGCAGGCCGCCGATCGCCGCCCCCACCGCGACGGCGAGCAGCGTGACGCCGACGGGCCGGCCGGCCAGCACGACGTACGCCGCCGCGACCGGCAGCAGCAGGCTGATCCCGAGGTTGGCCCACAGGCCGAAGGTGTCGCGCAGCCCCTGCTCCTGCGTGACCGCCTGGTCGAGCGTGACCGGGGCCTCGCGGACGAGCGTGCTCACAGGTGTCTCCCTACGCCGGCATGACCCGGACAGGTTCAAGCGGTCGACGGCGACGTCAGCCGTCCTCTCAGCCCGGTCGGTCCCGGGCTCCCGCACACGTGACGCCGAGGGTACGCCGCCTAGGGTCGCGCCGTGACCCCCGACCTGCCGTCCCGCCACCCGGCTGCGTGGTCGGCCGCGACCCGGCACCCGTTCCTCGACGGCGTGCGCGACGGGACGCTGCCGGTCGCCGCGCTCGACACCTGGCTGGCGCAGGACGCGCTGTTCATCGCCGACCTGCTCGCCTTCCAGTCGCGCCTGGTCGCCCGCGCGCCCCGGCACGCGCAGCGCGTGCTGGCCGGCGGGGTCGTCGCGCTGGTCGACGAGCTGGCGTGGTTCGACGACCTGGCCGCCCGTCGCGGCCTCGACCTGACCGCCGCGCCGCTGCCCCGCGACGGAGGCGTACGCCGGGCTGCTGCAGCGGCTGGACGCCGCGCCGTACGCCGACGCCGTCGGTGCGCTGTGGGTCGTCGAGCGGGTCTACCTCGACGCGTGGACGTCGGCGCGGCCGGGCGCACAGGACGTCGCCGAGCTGGTCGAGCACTGGACGACACCGGGCTTCGCCGACTACGTCGCGGGCCTGGAGCGCCTCGCCGGCGAGCGTCCCGCCGACGAGCAGCTGCTGCTCGACGTGCTCGACCAGGAGGCGGCCTTCTGGGACATGGCCCTGCCGTCGTGAGCCTGTCCGCCCGCCTGTGGCAGGACAGCGCCGACCAGGCCGCTGCCGCCCTCGCGCACCCCTTCGTCCGCGGCCTCGCCGACGGGTCGCTGCCCGGTCGAGGACTTCCAGGCGTACGTCGCGCAGGACGCGTTCTTCCTCGAGTGCTTCGCGCGCGCGTACGCCCTCGCGCTCGCCCGCAGCCCGGACCGCGCGTCGCTCGAGGCGTTCGCCGACCTCCTCGCCGGCGTGCGGGACGAGCTGCGGCTGCACGCGTCCTACGCCGCTGCAGTGGGGCGTCGACATGACCGGCGTGCAGCCGGTCGCGGCCACGTCGGCGTACACCGAGTTCCTGCTGTCGACCGCGGCGCTCGGCAGCGTCGGGCTGACCTGCGCGGCGATGACGCCGTGCATGCGCCTCTACGCCCACCTCGGGTCCTCGCTCGACCCGGCGGCCGCCGGCCCGTACGCGGAGTGGGTGCGCACCTACGCCGACCCGGCGTTCGAGGAGCTGGCGGCCGGCCTGGAGGCGCTGCTCGACCGGCACGGCGACGACAGCCCGGAGGTCGCCGCGGCCTACCGGCGGGCCATGGCGCTGGAGCTCGACTTCTTCTCGGCGTCGCTAGTCCTCCCGCGCATGAGGCCGCACCCACCGGAAGCCCGTGCTCGCCCTGGTCGTCGTGCTCGCGGTGCTGGCCCTCGGCGGCATCGCGTTCGCGCTGTTCGAGCGGCACGAGCGCGGCGGGCTGGTGGCGAAGAGCGAGCAGTCCTGCGACGGCCGGTCCGAGCCGGTCAGCGGGGTCGCGTCCGAGCTCCCGCTCGGACTGCCGATGACCGACGGCGCGAGCATCCTCGAACATCACCGAGCAGGGCGCGACGACCGTGGCGTTCGCGAAGGTCGAGGGCGGCCGGGACGACATCGTCGCGGTCCGCGACCGGGTGCTGGGCGACCTGAAGACCGCCGGCTACGAGACGGTCGGCACGGACCAGGAGCCCGGCTACGAGGCCGAGGCCGAGATCAAGGGTCAGTACGAGGGGACGCTCAAGGTCTCCCCGCTCTGCGAGGGGCTGCTCGAGGTCCGCTACAAGATCGAGCAGTAGGCCGCGTGACCGCGTCGACGGTCAGCGCGGCAGCGGCTGGCGACCGGTGGCGGGCCGCCGCACGAGGACGCGGCGGTCGAGTGGGGCGCGGTAGACCCGCACACCGCGCCGGCCCCGGCCGGCAGTCGTGCTGCCGGGAGTTCCGCGCGTCGACGAGCCGCGGCTCCGCCGTCGCGCTGCCGCCGGCGGGGAGGACGCGCGGGCCGCCGCTGCCCCGGCGCTGGCAGCCGAGCGCCCGACCTGGTGGCCGACGTCGCCAGCCGCGACGAGCTGCTCGTGCTGCTCGTCGGACGCGGTGCTCGGGGAGGTGCGGTTGCCCGACCCGGCGCTGCCGGGCGCACCGCGTCGAGCAGTCGTCGGGCCGAGCTGCGCCGGGTGCTGCGCAGCCACCCGCACGTCGTCCCTGCGCTGCGGGCGGCGCCGATCCTCGGGCCCAATGCCGTGCGCTCGTCCGCCGTCGGGCTCGGCAACCTGCTCGACGCGGGCCACCCGCCGGAGCGCGCGCTGACCGCGTACCTCGCGCTGCTCGGCTACGTGCTGGGCTCGGTCGGCCTTCGACGCGGCGGCGACCGCGCGCCGACGTCAGCAGCGACGACGTGTTCGCCTTCGGCCTGGACGGGACGTGTTGCTCGACGGTCTCGGACGGCCCGCGGGGGTGACAGAAGCGAGCAGCGCTCGCTAGTGTCCCAGGTCACACCGAGGAGGCACAGCTGGCC
The DNA here is from genome assembly GCA_963762795.1 of uncultured Actinomycetota bacterium. GTDB lineage: Bacteria > Actinomycetota > Actinomycetes > Mycobacteriales > SCTD01 > RYN-170. Next base: position 46,426 of record CAVXMC010000013.1, read on the forward strand.
CGACCCACCGCGCGCGACGAGTTCCTGACCCACCAGCTCCCCGAGCTGCTGCCGGCGGTCGCCACCCCGAGCCCGCACTGGCGCGAGAGCCACTTCTTCGACGTGCACGACCCGTCCGGCAGCGGCGACGCCGTCTTCTTCACGATGGCGGTGCGGCCGGCCATGGACAAGATGGACAGCCTGCAGATGGGCCGGGTCGGCGGCCAGCAGGTGCTGCACGTCAGCGAGCGACCGCTGCGGCGACGACCCGCACACGACCGAGGTGCCGGGTGCCCGCGTCGAGGTCGTGGAGCCGTGGCAGGAGGTGCGGCTGTGGGCCGACCCGGAGGTCAGCCCGATCGGCGTCGACCTCGTCTTCCGCGCCCGCACCCAGGCGTACGGCCTGCGCCGCGGCACCATGCGCGCCACCGACGGGGTGGTCTGGGACCAGAGCCACATCCTGCAGTCGGGCACCTACACCGGCACCTACACGACCGACGGCGTCGTGCACCAGGTCGACGGCTGGGTCGGGCAGCGCGACCACTCGTGGGGCGTGCGCGACCACGGCCGCTGCCCGCTGTGGATCTGGTTCCAGATCCAGCTCGAGGACGGCATGCTCGGCGTCTGGCACTGGGAGCTGGCCAACGGCGCGACCGTCTACACCGACGGCTGCTGGGCCGCCGCCGACGGCAGCGACCCGGTCCCGGTCGTCGGGTTCACCTACGACGTCGACTGGCGCAGCGAGGACGGCACGGTCGTCGCGTACGGCAAGAACGGCGACGACGTCGCCGGGATCGCCGGCGACTGCCGCTTCGTCCTGGCCGACGGTCGGACCATCGACGTCGAGGCGGAGGGCGAGTTCGTCCGGCCGTACGAGCCGTTCCACCGCGGCGGGCTGAACGTCGTGCGCGTCCGCACCGGCGACGGCCGTACGGGCACCGCGGTCTACGAGGTCACCGGCGCCCGCCACCACCGCTTCTTCCCCGAGACCGACGTCGAGGGCGTGCTGCCGTGCTGAGCATCGCCGACACCCCGGAGGCGCTGACGCCCGCGTGGCTGACTTATGCGTTGACCTCGTCCGGGCTCGCTGCAGGGCGGCGCGCGTCGTCGACATGCAGCAGCGCCCGCTCGGGACCGGCCAGATGTGCGACAGCCTGCGCCTGACGCTGACCTACGACGAGCCGGGGGCCGGGCCGGCGTCGCTCATCGCGAAGCTGCCCGCCGCCGACGAGGGCAGCCGGGCCAGCGCGGTCGCGTACCGCAGCTACGAGAAGGAGGTCCGCTTCTACCAGGAGCTGGCCGACGCGCTGCCGGTGCGCACGCCGCGCATGCACTACGCCGACATCGACGTGCCGACCGCGGCGTTCGTGCTGCTGCTCGAGGACCTCGCGCCGGCCACCCCCGGCGACCAGCTGCAGGGCTGCACCACCGACGTCGCCGAGGCCGCGGTCGCCGAGCTCGTGCGCCTGCACGCGCCGCGCTGGGGCGACCCGGCGATCGCGCAGCTCGACTGGCTGCACGGCGACCCGGAGTCGTCCGCCGCGATGCTCAAGGAGCTGATGCCGCTGCTGTGGGCCGGCTTCCAGGAGCGCTACGCGAGCGATGTCGCCCCCCACGTCAAGCAGGCCGGTGACCTGGTCTTCGGCCGCATGGACGACTGGTACGCCGGCGACCACGTCCGCACGGTGACCCACGGCGACTACCGGCTGGACAACCTGCTCATCGACCGGCAGCACGATCACGGTGCTCGACTGGCAGACCTGCGTCGACGGCGTCGGGCCGAGCGACGTCGCCTACTTCCTCGGCGCCGGCCTGGCCGAGGGCGAGCGGCGCGAGGCCGAGGGGCAGATCGTCCGCGACTACCACGCCGGCCTCGTCGCTGCCGGTGTCACCGGCTACGACTGGGACACCTGCTGGCGGGACTACCGGCGCGGCACCTGGTCCGGCTTCCTCATGGCCGTCGGCGCCTCGATGGTCGTCAAGCGCACCGACCGCGGCGACCAGATGTTCCTCACCATGGCCGGCCGGCACGCCCGTCACGCCCTCGACCTGGACGCCGCGGACGCGCTCGTCTGAGGGGTCGCGACGGGACCGGGCAACGCGACGGTCTACGCGGTCGCGAGCACCTGGTCGACGAAGGCGTCGAGCCGACGGACCAGCTCGGCGCCCTGCGCGGCGAGGACCGGCCTCGGGTCGGGCAGCTGCCGCGACGGCTTCAGCTTCTCCCGCAGGTGGCGCGAGCACGCGAGGTCGTCGCAGACGTAGACGCCGACGGTGTTGCCGTTGCGCCCTGCCGCGCCGGCCCGTTGCGCCACGAACAGCGAGACGCCGTCCTTGTGCACGACGTGGCACAGCGCGCACTGCGCCGCCTTGCGCACCCGCGACTCCGGCGCCCGCAGCGCGATCCCCCGCGGTCCGTCCGGCGTGGCCTGCACGAGGTAGCCGCGCAGTGGGGCCTTCGGGTCCCGCCAGCCGAAGTACTCCAGCTCGTCCCACGCCACGTCCGTCAGCCGCGGCACGTGCATGCCCAGCCGCTCGCCCTTCGAGCAGTTCCGGATCGCCGACCGGACCTGCGCCTCGCCCAGTGCCTCCACGACGTCCACCGTACGACCGACTGCTCCCGCACAGGACCAAGGTCCCGCCCGCTCGGGCCTTCCGCCTCTGCCCCGGCCGCCGACCGCGGACGACGCTGGACCTCGCCGGAGGAGCCTCCCCCGGCACCCAGGAGGTGGACGTCATGGTCGGCATCGTCGTCGGAGTGGACACGTCGGCGGCAGGGCGCGACGCGCTCCGCTGGGCCCTGCGCGAGGCGGTGGCCCGCACGCTGCCGGTGACCGCCGTGCGCGCGTGGACGATCCCCGCGATGGAGATCTCCTACCCGCTGGGCATGGCGGTCGACGGCCTCGGGCAGCACGCGCACACCGCGGCCGAGCAGCTGCTCGCCGAGGAGGTCAAGCTCGCCACGGAGGAGGTTCCCGGGGCGGACGCCGTCGAGGTGCGCACCGCCGCGCTGATGGGCGCGTCAGCGCAGGTCGTCCTCGACGCCGCGCAGGACGCCGAGCTGGTGGTCGTCGGCAGTCGCGGCGCCGGCCCGCTGTCGCGGGCCGTGCTCGGCTCGGTCAGCTCGTCGGTGCTGCACCACGCGACCTGCCCGGTCGTCGTGGTGCCCGAGGGCGGCGGGCGCAGCGGTGCGCCGGCGCGCGTCGTGGTCGGCGTCGACCACTCCCCCGAGTCGTACGCCGCCCTGCAGGTCGCCGTCGAGCAGACGCGGCGGTCCGGCGCCGTCCTCGTGCCGGTCCTGGTGCAGGACCCGGTGCAGATGGGTGAGGTGCTGACGACCTGGGTGGACGACCAGCAGGAGCGGCACGCCAACGCGGTGGACGACCTGCGCCGTGCCGCCGCTGACGCCGGCGCCGACGGCCTTCGGGTGGTCCCCGAGGTGGCGACCGGCCAGGCGGGCGCAGCCCTGCGGTCGCACACCGGCCCGGACGACCTGCTCGTCGTCGGCTCCCGCGGCCGCGGCGGCTTCACCGGGCTCCTGCTCGGCTCGACCAGCACGCAGGTCGCCCAGCACGCGGTCTGCCCGGTGATGGTGGTCCGCCGCTACCCCGAGAGCCCCAGCACCAGCTCAGCCACCTCGGCCGACCGCGACAGCATCACGTGGTGACCGGCCGGCAGCTCGACGCTCCGCCCGGCCCGCTGCGCCTGCGCCCGCTGCACGGCCGGCGGCGTGCCGCGGTCCTCGCCGCACACCAGGTAGGTCGACGGCACGTCCTGCCACGCCGAGGCGCCGACCGGCGTCACCGTGACCGCAGCGGTCTGCCAGGTCAGCCGCGCGAGGGCGGGCTCGACGTCCTCCGGGAGGCAGTCCTGCAGGAAGGTCTCCGTCGCCAGCTCCGGCCGCGCGCCGAAGGTGCCGTCCTCGCGCACCTCGAGGTACGGCGCCGGCGTCCCGTCGCCGAAGGACGAGAGGCTCTCCCCGACGCGCGGCAGGAAGCTGGCGATCGCCAGCAGGTGCCGCACCGAGGGAAGACCTGCCGCAGCCTCGGCCACCACCACGCCGCCGTAGCTGTGGGCCACCACGACCGTCGGCTCGTCCGACGCCGACAGCACGGCGCGCACCGACGCGACGTCCTCGGCCAGACCCGGACCGTCGGCGCCCGGCACCAGCCCCGTCTCACCGCAGCTGGGCAGCAGCGGCGACTCGCTGGGCACCCCGCGCGCGGCCAGCACCGCGGCAACCCGGTGCCACCACCACGCGCCGTCCCGTACGCACGCCCCGTGGACGAAGACCACCCGCACGACCGCTCCCCCCGACGACTGACCTGACCGTAGGACCGTCAGGTCAGTCGTCGGGGCCGCTACGCGCTGGGCGTAGCCGCTACGCGGAGAGGTCGACCTCCGGGTACAGCGGGTGCGCTGCGAGCAGCTCGGCGGTGCGGTCCCGCACCCGCCCGGCCACGGCCGCGTCGAGGACGTAGCGCGCCTTGGAGCCGGCCGGCTGCGTCGCCTCCAGCACGTCAGCCAGCAGCCCGGCGATCGCGCGCATCTCGTCCCCGCCGAAGCCGCGGGTGGTGAGCGCGGGCGTGCCGAGCCGGATGCCGGAGGTGTACCAGGGGCCGTTCGGGTCCTGCGGCACGGCGTTGCGGTTGGTCACCAGCCCGGCGTCGAGCAGCGCCGCCTCGGCCTGCCGCCCGGTCAGCCCGTACGACGAGACGTCCACCAGCACCAGGTGGTTGTCGGTGCCGCCGGTGACCAGGCGGGCGCCGCGCGACAGCAGCCCGTCGGCGAGCGCGCGGGCGTTGTCCACGACGCGCGCGGCGTAGTCGGCGAAGTCCGGTCGCAGCGCCTCGGCGAACGCGACCGCCTTCGCGGCCATGACGTGCGGCAGCGGCCCGCCGAGGACGAGGGGGCAGCCGCGGTCGACCTGCTCGGCGTACTCGTCGGTGCACAGCACCATGCCGCCGCGCGGACCGCGCAGCGACTTGTGCGTCGTGGTGGTGACCACGTGGGCGTACGGGACCGGGTGCTCGTCGCCCGTCATCACGCCGCCGGCGACCAGCCCGGCGAAGTGCGCCATGTCGACGACCAGCGTCGCGCCCACCTCGTCGGCGATCTCGCGCATGCGCGCGAAGTCCACCCGCCGCGGGTAGGCGGAGTAGCCGGCGACGAGCACCAGCGGGCGGAACTCCCGCGCCTGCCGGGCCAGCGCGTCGTAATCGAGCAGCCCGGTCGCGGGGTCCGTCCCGTACGCCGCCTGCTCGAACATCTTGCCGCTGATGTTGGGTCGGAACCCGTGCGTGAGGTGACCGCCGGCGTCCAGCGACATGCCGAGCAGGCGCTGGTCGCCGAGCGCGCGGCGCAGCTGCTGCCAGTCGGTCTCGGTCAGGTCGTTGACCGATGAGACGCCGGCCTGCGCCAGCGCCGGCACCTCGACCCGCGCGGACAGCACGGCCCAGAACGCGACCAGGTTGGCGTCGATGCCGGAGTGCGGCTGGACGTAGGCGTGCTGCGCGCCGAACAGGTCGCAGGCGTACTCCGCCGCGAGCGACTCGACGGTGTCGACGTTCTGGCAGCCGGCGTAGAAGCGCCGGCCGACGGTGCCCTCGGCGTACTTGTCCGACAGCCAGCTGCCCATGGCGAGCAGCACTGCGGGCGAGGCGTAGTTCTCGCTGGCGATCAGCTTGAGCGACTCGCGCTGGTCGGTCAGCTCGGCAGCCATCGCGGCGGCGATGCGCGGCTCGACGGCGGCGACGACGTCGAGGGCGCTGCGGAAGGCGGCGGTCTCAGCGGTGGTGACGGGTGCGGTCATGCGGGCTCCTGGGGTCGCAGGGAGCCCAGGCGCGCGGCAGGACGTCATCGAGACGGGGCCGCTCCACGGTGGTTCTCCACCTCAGCGCCAGTCACAGCCCAGTCGGAGCCTACTGCGCGGAGCGCGCCCGGAAGGCGGCGACGTTCATGCGGTTGCCGCAGGCGGTGCTGCAGTAGCGGCGGGACCGGTTCTTGGACAGGTCGACGAGGACGTCGTCGCAGTCGTCCGCGCCGCAGACCCGGAGCCGCGCGAGCTCGCCCTGGCGCACCACGTCGACGAACGCCATCGCCGCCTCGACCGCCATGCGCTCGGCGAGCGGCGCGTCCGACGGCGTCGCGTGCAGGTGGTAGTCCCAGCCGCCGTGGCGGACGAGCTGCGGCAGCGCTCGGGTCTCGCGCAGCATCGTGTTGACCTCGTCCACGACGGCGTCCTCGTCGAGCTGCCACAGCGACCGCAGCCGCGGGCGGAGCGCGCGCACCGCCTGCAGCTCGGCGTCGTCGCTCGTCCGCCCTCCGGTCCAGCCCTCCTCGCGCAGGAACGCGTCGAGCGCCGGGACGTCCGGCAGGCCGTCGGCGTCGGGCTGGTCGGTGTTGACCAGCGCTGCCGCCGACGTCAGCGCGGTCTCGGTGTCATGGGCGAACAGCACGTTGACCCCTTACGTCTGCGCGGATAGCCTGCGTAAGGAGCGTAGACCTGTTCGCTCATGACGCGGAGGTGGCTCGGTGCGCAGCGCGCAGAGTGCGGGCCTGGGGCTGGCCGTCCTGTCGGCCGGGACGTTCGGCACGTCGGGGTCGTTCGCGGGCAGCCTGCTGGAGGCGGGCTGGACGCCCGGCGCGGCGGTCACGACCCGCGTCGTCATCGCCGCCCTGGTCCTGACCGTGCCGGCGCTGCTGCTGCTGCGCGGCCACCTCGCCCGGCTGCGCCGCGGCGCCGGCACGATGACCGTCTACGGCGTGGCCGCCGTGGCGGGCGCGCAGCTCTGCTACTTCAACGCCGTCGAGCACCTGTCGGTCGCCATCGCGCTGCTGCTGGAGTACTCCGGCGTGCTGCTCGTCGTCGGCTGGCTGTGGCTGACCAAGGGCCACCGTCCGCGGCCGCTCACGGTGACCGGCGCGGCCGTCGCGGTGGCCGGGCTGGCGCTGGTGCTCGACCTGTTCAGCGACGGCGACATCGCCCTCGTCGGCGTCCTGTGGGGGCTCGGCGCAGCGGTCGGCCTCGCCACCTACTTCGTGCTCTCCGCCGGCACCGACGACGCGCTGCCCCCGCTGGTCGTCGCCTGGGGCGGCCTCGCGGTCGGCGGCGTGGTCCTCGTCGCGGCCGGGCTGCTCGGCGCGCTGCCCATGTCCGCGCCCCGGACCGACGTCGTGCTGCTCGACCGGGAGGTCAGCTGGCTCGTGCCCGTCCTCGGCCTGTCGCTGGTCGCGGCCGTCGTCGCCTACGTCACCGGCATCGTCGGAGCCCGGCTGCTCGGCGCCAAGCTCGCGTCGTTCGTCGGGCTGACCGAGGTGCTCTTCGCGGTGCTGTTCGCCTGGCTGCTGCTCGGCCAGGTGCTGAGCGCGTGGCAGCTCGTCGGTGGCGCGCTGGTGCTGGCCGGCATCGCGCTGGTGCAGCTCGACGAGGTGCGCGGCGCCGAGCCCGAGGTGGTCACCCCGCCGCGGCAGGCCGTGGTCGCCTCCTAGTTCTCGCTCAGCGTCCCGGCGACAGCTGGGCCAGGCCGTACGCGGCGACGGCGCGCCCGAGCTCGGAACCCACCCGGTCGCTGGTGCGCACGTGCACCCCGGCGTAGACCCGCGCGTCCTCGTTCTCGAGGACGGACTGCTGCCAGGTCGCGTAGGTGCGCGTCGTCCCCGGCAGGTCCGGGCTCTGCAGCTCCAGCGCCGCGGCCGGTGCCGCACCCAGGAAGTGCTCGAGCACCGCTGCCCCGGCCGCTGCGTAGACGGTGTGGGCGCTGGGGTACTCCGGGTGGCCGGGTGTCGCCAGCAGCGGCGTCCAGTCGGCCTCGGTGGGCGTGGCCGGGTCGGCGTCGTCCAGGCGGACCGCGCTGACCGGCCGCCACGCCAGGTAGGCGTACTTGGCGTCGAAGGCAGCCACCTCGGCGTCGGCGGTGATGCGGTGGTAGGCCGAGAGCAGGCGTACGCCGCGCAGCGTCTCGACCCGGCCGGCGACCAGCGCGGCCCTCAGCAGGCCGACCTGCAGGGCCAGCTCCGACCCGCCCCAGAACCGGGCCAGGTCGGTCTGGGCAGGGGTGCGCACGCTGCTCCGGTCGGCGCCGACGGCGCGGACCTCGGCCAGGTCGCGGCGGTAGGCCGCCGAGCCCGGCCGGGGCGGCGGGCCGGGCCGCAGCTGGGCACTGCCGCGCAGCAGGAACGGCGTGGCGTCCGCGAGGCGCGGCTCGGCCGGCGGCACGTCAGGCGAGACCGGCCGCCAGGTGCCCGCGCTGGGCGCCGGCGGCGCAGGTCGCGGTCGCTCGACCTCGGCCAGCGACAGGCCGTCGTCGGCCCGCTCGGCGAGGACCGACGCTGCGGCGCGGTGCCCGTCGGCAGCTGCGGCTCCCCGGCCGGGCACCTCCCGGAGCGCCCGGTCCAGTGCCCGCCGACGGGACGGCGCGAGCACGACGAGCACGTCGTGCACGGCGGTGGCCACCAGCGCGTCGGTCACCGCGCCGGCGGGGCGGCCCGCAGCGGCCCGGTCGGCCGCCCACCAGGCGAGCGCCCACGTGCGCGCCGCCACCGGGTCGGGCAGCGGGCCTTGCGCCCGTACGGCCGCGGAGGTCTGGTCGAACCACGTGAGCAGCAGGGGGGAGCGGTCCGGCGCGCCGGCGCAGGACGTCGCCAGCACGAGGGCGACGGCCACGAGGAGGCGGCCGGGGAGGGGGCGGCGCACGCCACCGATGATGCGGCCCGGGCTCAGGCGCTGCTGGGCGAGCGGGTCGCGACCGGCAGCCAGCCGGCCGAGGCGGCGTGCAGCACGACGGCGGTGCCGCCGAAGACCACCAGTCGCAGCCCGACCACGGGAGCGTCGGTGACGAGCAGCAACGTGGCGGTGTGGAACGCGACGGCCAGCAGCGCTCCCGGCCCGCGCAGCCGGGGCACCCACGGCGCGACGGCCAGCAGGCACTCGGTGGCGACGAGCGCGACCCCGGCCAGCACGACGACCGCGAGCGGCGGCCGCGGCAGGACCGAGGACCACGACGGCGCCGCGAACACCGCCTGGGACAGCACGTTGCCGGACAGGAAGGTCTCGTTGAGCTTGGACAGCGCCGCGACGCCGTAGAGCGCGGAGAGCTGCAGCCGCCACAGCACGAGCTGCTCGACCGGACCGAGCGAGACCGCCGCGGCCACCGCGACGCCCAGCACGAGCACGAGGTGCTGGAGACGCAGCTCGAGGGGCAGGTCGAGCGCGATCCCGACCGCGCCGGCGGCCACGGCGACCCAGCAGGCCCTGCAGGCGCCGACGAGGACGAGCCCGAGGCCGCCTGCCGGCGAACACCGCGAGAGCCACCGCCCACCCGACGGCGGGCAGCTCCGCCGGGCCCCGGGCAGCGACGTCGACCACCTTGACCAGGACGAGGACCCCGACCGCACGCGGCGGCGGTCAGCACCGGAACGCCCCGGCTCGGGCCCGCCGGAGCGTCGCACCTCGACCAGGTCCGGGAAGCGCCGGCAGAGCCGGTCGGGCACGACCCGACCGGTGTCGACCGCGCGGACGACGAGCGGCAGGACGCCGGGGTCCAGCCGCCGCACACGTCCCGACGAGGTCGTGCCGGTGTAGCGCGCGGGCGGCACCGCGCTGTACATCTGCCACGACGCCGGCAGCTCCGTGCTCGGCCGGCTGCCCTGCTCGGTCCAGCGGCGTGCGAGCTGGACCGACGGCACGAGCAGCATGGCGATCGCGACGGCCGCGACCGGGAACCGCACCCCGGCTCCCCGCAGCCGGCGCGTCACCACCGGTCCCGACTCACCGCCAGACCTTCGGGCCGGCCTCCGTCGGCGCCTCGACCGGGCGGGTCGACGCCCACGTGCGGCGCCACGAGCCGACCGGCGGGCCGTCCACCGCCGGCTGCTGGCCGTCGGCGGCGCGGCGCAACGACGACCACCAGTCGGTGGCGTCCTCGTCCAGCAGCCTGGCGACCTCGGCCTGGATGCGCCCGGTGAACGCCAGCGCGTCCTCCCCCGCACGCGCGCGCAGCGGGTCGCCGAAGCGCACGCGTACGCGCGGGCGACCGGGAGCCGGCCAGGACCGCCCACGCGGCATGGCGGCGTGCGAGCCGCGGACCGCGACCGGCACGACCGGCACACCGGCCGTCAGAGCGAGCGCCGCCGCGCCAGGGCGGAAGCGGGACGGCCACCCGTCGGGCGAGCGGGTGCCCTCCGGGAAGACGACGACGTTCCAGCCGTCGGCGAGCAGCCTTGCCGGGGTGGTCGTCGGCGCGCCGCCGCGACGCTCGATCGGCACGGTGCCGAACGCCAGCGCGGTCCCTGCCGCCTTCCACCACGAGGTGAAGAAGTAGTCGGCGGCCGCCGCGACGACGGTGCGACCGCGTACGGCCGGGGGCAGTGCCGTGAGCAGTGCGGCGGTGTCCAGGTGTGACGTGTGGTTCGGCGCGAGGACGGCGGCGGTGCCGAGGCCGGTCAGCCGCTCCAGCCCCTCCACCTGCAGCCGCACCTCCGCCCGCACCAGCGGCGCCAGACCACCGGCCTGCACGACGGCGCGCGTCCACCGCGCGGCCGGCGTACGGGCCCACGCCGTGGAGACCTCACGGGCCGGCTCGACCTCGCGCCGGGGAGCCGTCGCGGGCACAGAAGGCACGTGCCCCCAGCGGAAGTCGCGCGCGAGCGACCTCATCGCACGTCGGCCAGCGAGTGCGGCGGGTTGTGCTGGTAGGTGATGGACGGCGACGGCCCGACGGTGTCGCGCGCCATCTCGCAGGGCGTCCACCAGCGTCGTGGCGCTGCGCATGCCCATCCGCTCGACCGCCTTGCGGTCGCCGCCGACCCAGATGACGTCGCCCAGGTGCTCGAGCGCATGAGCGCCCCAGTACCACATGTAGAACGGGTGGACGCCGTGGTAGGCGTGCGAGGTCCGGTACAGGTGCGAGTACCAGGGGTCGGTCGCGTACTGCTTCTCGAAGCGCTCCTCGATGACCGCCGGGTCGGTCGACTCGGTGAGCACCTCCTCGAAGAAGTCGACGTACGACGGGTGGTGCAGCTGGTCGAACGCGTTCGTCACCGGGTGGTAGAGGATCAGCGCCCCGCCCTTGCGGACCAGCGGCTTCCCCCGGTACATGTTGAAGAAGTAGCCCAGCCCCAGGCACATCGCGAGCACCGGGTTCATCACCGAGCTGTTCACGTTGTACGGGCAGAGGTACGGCAGCCCGAAGACGAGCACGTCGCTCTGGCCCTGCACCTCCACCAGCTGCTGGCGGTGCACGTTGGCGATGGTCAGCTCGTGCACCGGCTCGACCGCGCCGGCCTGCACCGAGGTCACCTCGTAGTCGGCGACCAGGTCGCTGAACGCCTTGCGCCGCAGCCGCGCCGGCGCGGCGTCCAGCCCCTTCTTCACCGCCCAGTAGGTCGCCTGGTCGCGCGGCGACCACTCCCACTCGCGCTTGGTCAGGAAGCCGTACGACCGGGGGAACGCCTGGTTGTTCAGCGTCGTCTCGATCTGGAACACCTTCACGTGCTCCTGCAGCACGTGCCCCATCCGCCAGGCGCTGGAGTGCAGCGCGCTCGCCTTGTGGTCCATGAACGACCGCGAGTGCCGCATGGTGCGGCTGTTGTGGTGGTGGCGCAGGGACGTGTACGACGCGAGCCCGATGGCAGTGCTCTTCCAGCCGCCGTCCATCGAGACCAGGTTGACGTTCACGTAGACGATCAGGTCCGACGTGGCGGCCCGCTTGTTGATCTCGACGTCCTCGCCCTGGTCGGTGAGGCCGAGGTGCAGCAGGTTGTCGCGGTCCTCCGCGTCGTGGTTGGTCAGCGCGTGCGGCCAGAAGCTGCGGTAGACGCGGTCGCCGACGATGCGCCGGATCTCCGGCCCGGTCATGCGGCGGTGCAGGGCGTTGGCGACGACCAGCTCGACGTCGTCGACACCGGCCGTCGCGGCGAGCTCGAGCACCTGCTCGATGACCTGCTGGCGGACGTCGGGCGTGCGCATCGGCGGCAGCGGCAGCGAGATGTCGTCGAACGCGATGGTGAGCTTCATGCCGGCGCGCAGCAGCACCCGCAGCGGCTCGCTGTCGAGCGGCTCCTCGAGCGCCTGCGCGATGGCGGCGCGGACGTCCGGCAGGCCGGGCAGCGGCTCCGGCGGGTAGACGACCCGGGTGCCCAGCGGGAAGCGCTCGAGGCCCATCCCCTCGCCGCGGTGCACGAGCAGCGGCGGGGTGCGCTCGTCGACCTCCAGCACGAACCCTGGCCTCATGCACTCTCCTCCGTCAGGTCGAAGCCCACCTTGGCCAGCCCGAGCCGGCCCGCGTCGCCGGCCTCGTCGAGCGCCTCGGCGTAGCGGGACAGCGGGTGCCACGACGTGCGCAGCGCGTCCAGCCGCGGGTCGGCCAGCAGCCCGAGCGCGGTCTCGTGGTCGGCGCGGGTGGCGGCGTAGGAGCCGACCACCTCGAGCTCGCGGAACCACGCCGGCGTGAGGTCGGCCGGCGGCGGCATGCCGGCCAGCACGACGCGACCGCCGGCCCGGGTCGACCGCAGCGCCTGCCCCAGCGCGCCGGAGGACCCGGTGCACTCGACCGCGACGTCGACGCCGCCGAGCAGCAGGTCGTCGCCGCGCTCGGGCTTGAGCCGCACCGCACCGGTGGACCGGCGCACCGCGGACAGCGCGGCCTTCGGCAGCACGACCTCGTCGGCGCCGAGCGCGCGGGCGATCTCCGCCTGGCGCGGGTGCTTGGCGACCACGGTGATGCGACCGGCCGGCGTCAGGGCGCGCAGCGCGTGCAGGACGAGCAGTCCGACGGTGCCCGCGCCGACGACGAGCACCGAGGCGTCCTGCTCCACGAACGCGCGACGGGCGACGTGCACCGCGCAGGCGAGTGGCTCGTTCAGCACGGCGCGCGCGTCGGGCAGGTCGTCGGGCACGGCGAGCAGCTGCGAGGCGTGCGCGACGAGGCCGGCCGACCAGCCGCCGCCGGTGTCGCGGCAGTAGCCGGTCTGCAGTCCCGGCGAGAGGTGGCCGAGGGTCACCCGGGCGCAGCGGTTGGTCTGCTCGCCGCTGCACGAGGCGCACTCCGGCAGCCCGCGGGCGCGGCAGGACAGCACCGGGTCGAGCACCACGCGGGTGCCGACGGGCAGGCCGGGGAGCTCGTCGAGCAGGTCGCCGACGACCTCGTGCCCGGGTGTGAACGGCCAGGACACCAGCGGCGACAGGTAGATCGAGGACTGCCCGGTGACGGTGGCCAGGTCGCTGCCGCAGATGCCCGACAGCCGCGGGCGGACCCGGGCCCAGCCGGGCCCGGGGAGGGCAGGCGCCGGTGCGTCGCCGAGCCGCAGCGGTGCCATCGCGACGGTCGCGGCCGACGGCAGCAGGCCGGACGCGGCGCGCAGCGCGAGGTAGCGGGGCAGGCTCCGCTGCAGCTGCAGCTGCCTCATCGGCTCGCCCCCGCGAGGGCGAAGCGGCCGCGTCCCGGCGTCGACGCCCAGTGCACGACCGGCCACTTCTCCCGCCGGGCGAGGCGTGGCCAGCGGCACGTCGGGGTTGACCGCGACGGGTCGCCCGACCGCCTGCAGCATCGGGAGGTCGGACATGCTGTCGGCGTACGCGGCGGAGTCCGCGAGGTCCCAACCCTCGGTCGCCGCGCGTCGCCCGAGCCACGCGGCGCGGGCCTCCCCCACCACCGGCGAGGTGCTGAGGCGGCCGGTCGCGCGACCGTCTGCGCCGACCTCCAGGCCGGCGGCGAGCACCTCGTCGAACAGCGGGTGCAGCGGCCGGGTGAAGACGTCGAGCGCGCCGGTGACGAGGACGGTGCGGTGGCCCGCGGCGCGGTGCTCGCGCACGACGCGGACGGCGGCCGGCGACAGCCGCGCCAGCACCTCGCTGCCGACACGCTCGTCGACCAGCGCAGCCAGCGCCTCGACGTCGGCGCCGGCGTACTGCTCGGTCACAGTCCGCACGACGCTGGCCCGGGAGCGCCGCTCCGCCGCCAGCAGCCGCGGCAGCTCGGCGGCGAGCCGCGACAGCTCGCGCGGCCAGCGCCCGGGCGGCGCGTCGGCGAGGCGCACCCACGCGAGCGCCTCGACGACGGTGGAGGGCAGCAGCGTGCCGTCCATGTCGAAGGCCGCGACGACCCGGCCGGAGCCGTCCGCCGTCGCCGCGGCGCGGGCCGGCCGCGGGCGCGGCGGCAGGGCGGCGCCCCAGCGCAGGAGCCCCGTGACCGCGGGGCAGTGCAGGTCGACGAGGTAGTGCTCCCAGTCGACGACCGCGACGTCGCAGCCGAACAGCTCCTGGTCGGCCGGGTCCAGCGCGCGGTGCAGCGCGAGGGTGTTGTCGTCGGCGTAGACGAGCTCGGCCTGCGTGTAGGCCTGGTACAGCTCGGCGAGCCGCCGCACGCCCGTCAGCCGGCGCTCGCTGCGGTCGAGCCGCTCCTGCGCGGCGCGCACCGCGGAGGTCGGCGGCAGCACGCCGATGCGCCTTGTCGAGCAGCTTGGTGCCGCGCTCGGCGAAGCGCAGCCGGCGGTCCAGCCGGGTCTCGCCGGCGAAGTCCCAGACCGGCACGGCGTAGGAGCCCCGGCCGCGCTGCGGCAGCGGGTCGCGGGAGAAGTAGGTGCGCACGTGGCCGTACAGCTCGTCGAAGCGCAGCGGGTTCCGCGCGCTGGAGCCCACCTGGTACCAGGCCGGCTCCCCCACCGGCGGCGGCGTCGCGGCGACGGCCACCAGCGCGCCGACCACGACGTCGACGGGGACGACGTCGATGGAGGCCTCGGGCGCCGCGGGGAAGTCCGGCAGCTGCCCCTGGCCGTAGGCCAGGATCACCGGCTCGGCCATCTTGAAGCCCTCGATCCAGCCGGGAGCCGGCCGGACCAGGGCGCTCTCGATGATGCTGGGGCGCACGATCGACAGCGGCACGCCCCAGTCGGCGCACGCCTCCTCGACGGCCCGCTCGGCCAGCGCCTTGGTCAGCGTGTAGCAGTCGGCCCAGCCGAGGGTGCGGGCGCGCTGCCGGCCGGCCTCGACCAGCCGGGTCCGCACCCACCGGCGGCGCAGCCGCTCGGCCTCGGTCGCGACGGCCTGCGGGCCCGGCGCGCACCGCGCGCGGACCGCGCCGTCGCCAGCAGCTCGCGCCAGGACGTCCGGGTCGCGGCTGTCGAGGTCGGCCCGGGCGGCGAGCCCCTCCGCCGCAGCGGCCTCGGCCCGCCAGTCGACGGCGTGCGGGTGCCGGCCCTCCGGGACCCAGCCCGAGCGCAGGCCGGCGACGTACGCGGTGGAGACGTGCACGACGTGCGGCTGCCCCCCGGTGGCGCGCAGGGCCGCGAGCAGCGCCAGCGTGCCGGACACGTTGGTGCGGAAGCCCTCGTCGACAGGAGGGTCGAAGCTGACCTCGCCGGCGCAGTGCACGAGCACGTCGACGTCGCCGGGCAGCGGGGCGACCTCGCCGCCGAGCTCGCCCTCGACGACCTGCAGCCGGGTGCCGACGAGCGCGCGTACGGCGTCGGCGCCGTCGCGCTCGCGCAGCGCAGCGAAGGCCGGCTTGGTGAGCAGCTCGGCCACGCGCTCGGTCGCGGGCTGGGTCGCGCGGCCGCGGACCAGGACCGTCACCCGGGTGCCCGGCAGGTCCATCAGCAGGCGCTCGAGCAGGGCCTCGCCGACGAAGCCGGTCGCGCCCGTGAGCAGCACGTGCCGACCCGCGAGGCGTTCGGCGAGCCGCATGGCCGGACCCTAGCGGGCGCTCGGGAGGCGCCGTGCAGCCCGCCTCCTGCCGCGCCGGAGCCTGACCCGACCGGGTGTCCGGGGATCGCACCCTCCTGCCGAAGATCTTGCTGGAGGACGACGGGTCCACAGCGGACCGTCGACGTGAAGGGGGTGGGTCGTGCCGCGCATCGTGCTCGCGCTCCTCCGTGCCCGCCGCCTGCTCGCCGCTGCCCTGGTGGCCACCTGCCTGGCGCTGCCGGCGACCGCGACCGCAGCCGTCGTGACACCCGCGCTCACACCGTCGCGCACCACCGCGGAGGCCGGCCAGCTCTACCGGCTGACCTTCACGGGCGCGCCGCGGAGCGCCGTCGCACTCGAGGAGCAGCAGGGCACGTCCTGGCGGCTCGTGCAGCGCTCCCGCACCGACCGCAAGGGCGTGGCCGTCTTCAGCGTGCTCGGGCGGCTGGACCGGCCGACCTACCGGGCCACCGGCGAGGGCCGGACGACGGCCACCGTCCGCGTCCTCGTCACTGCGCCGATCACCGTCACGACGGTCTACGTCGACAAGGGCGACCAGCTGGTCGTCGTCGGGCGCACCCACCAGGCGGCCCGGGCCGGCCTCTCGATCGACGCCCGGCTGGTGGAGCGCGGCGCCCCGACCGGGGACTGGGAGGACCTCGGCGCCGAGGTGACCTACGACCCCGCCGACGACAGGCGGTTCACCGCCGCCGTCGACCACCCCGAGACCGGCTGGTACGACCTGCGCGTCAGCCGCAGCGCCGCTCCGCCGATCTCCGCGTCGGCCGGGTCGGTCCTGCGCACGTTCGTCCGGGACTAGCCCGCGGGCCCCGGCAGGGCAAGATGGTGCGGTGGCGACGTCCGAGGGTGCGAGGACGTCGCCCGGGGCGGTGCCCTCGCCGCGCCGCCCGGGGGTCCGACCGCTCCCGGCGGAGCTGCAGTCCCGGGCGCTCGCTCGGCTGACCGACCTGGCCGCGCGGCTGCTCTCGGTGCCCTCGCCGGTGACCGTGCAGGTCTCGGTGCTGGCCGACGTCCCGCCCGCGCCCGAGGACGCGCTCACCGCGCGCACCGTCACGGCGGAGCAGCCGCTGGTCGTCGACGACACGGGCGCCGGCGCCTACCTCGGGGTCCCGCTGCGCACGGCCGCCGGCGGGGCGCTCGGGGCGCTCAGTGCCGCGGCGCCGCAGCCGCGGGCGTGGTCGGCGTACGACGTCGCGCTGCTCGAGGAGCTGGCCGACGCGGTCGTGGCCCAGCTGGAGCTGCAGTCGCTGTCGACGCAGTACCGCGCGAGCCGGCTGCGCTGGGACGTCGCGCTCGACGCGGCCGGCATGGGCTCCTTCGACTGGGACGTCGTCGAGGACCACCTGGAGCTCGACGAGCGCATGCGGGTGCTGTTCGGCTTCGGCGCTGACGAGGACCTGCCGCTGGAGCGGAGCTTCAGCCGCATCCACGCCGAGGACCGACCGGCTGTGGACGCGGCGATCGACCACGCGCTCGCCACCGTCGGCGACTTCCGCGCGGAGTACCGCCTCGTGCTCCCGGAGGGCGGTCCGGAGCGGTGGATCGCCAGCCGCGGCCGCGCGCTGGCCGGCACCGACGGCACGGCCGTCCGCCTCGTCGGCACCGTCCACGACGTCACCGACCTGCGCACCGCCCGCGACGAGGCCGCCCGGCTGCTCGAGCGGATGGCCACCGGCTTCATCGCCATGGACACCCGGTGGCACGTGACCTACCTCAACGGCGAGGCGGCCGCGATCCTCGCGACCAGCAGCGAGGAGCTGGTCGGACGCCTGGTGTGGGAGGCCTACCCGGGGCTCGAGGAGAGCGAGTTCGGGCAGCGCTACAAGCACGCGATGGCCACCGGCGAGCCGGTGGCGGTCGAGGCCTACTACGACCACCTCGGACGCTGGTACGACGTGCGCGCCGTCCCCTCCCCCGACGGCCTCGGGCTGTACTTCCTGGACGTGACCGGCCGCCGCGCCGACCAGGACCGCGCCTCGGCCGCGACCGCCCGCCTCGAGGTGCTGGCCGCCGTGAGCGCCGAGCTGGCCGACGCCGGCCTGGACGTCGAGGGAGCCGTGGCCCGGCTGGCCGCGATCGTCGTGCCGGTGCTGGCCGACTGGTGCGTCATCTCGCTGGCCGCCGGCACGGACGGGCTGCGGGACGTCGCGGTGTGGCACGGCGACCGGTCCGAAGCAGGTCCTCGCGGAGACCTACACCGCCCACCGGCTGGAGGGCCGCACCGACCTGGGGCCGATCGGCCAGGCCCGGCAGAGCCGGGAGCCGGTCGTCGTGCCGAGCGGGCTGACGGCCCGGATCCTGCCGACGCTCGGCTCGCAGCAGGCCCGCGCCTCCCTCGCCGAGCTGGCCCCCGAGTCGGCCGTCGTCGTGCCGCTCGTCGCCCGGGAGCAGCTGATCGGCGTCCTCACCCTCGTGCGGGACCTCGACCGGCCGGCCGCCACGGACGCCGAGGTCACCGTCGCGGCGGAGGTCGGCCTGCGCGCGGCGCTGGCCCTCGACAACGCCCGCCTGTTCTCCGAGCAGCGCAACCTGGCCGAGGGGCTGCAGCGCAGCCTGCTGACCATGCCGCCGCAGTCGTCGCAGTGCGAGATCGCGGTCCGCTACGTCCCTGCCGCGCAGGCGGCCTCGGTCGGCGGCGACTGGTTCGACTCCTTCCTCCAGGCCGACGGCTCGACGGTCCTCGTCATCGGCGACGTGATGGGCCACGACACGGTGGCGGCCGCCGCGATGGGCCAGCTGCGCGGCCTGCTGCGCGGCATCGCCTGGCACAGCGGCGGCCCGCCCCGCCGACCTGCTGTGCGGCCTGGACGCCGCGATGCACGGCTTGCAGGTGGAGACGACCGCGAGCGCCGTGGTCGCCCGGCTGGAGCAGACCGACGGGCCGGGGCAGCTGCTGCGCTGGTCCAACGCGGGCCACCCGCCGCCGCTGGCGCTGCACCCCGACGGCACCGTCACCGTCCTGTCCGGAAGCGACCCCGACCTGCTGCTCGGCATCGACCCGGACGGCGAGCGGGCCGAGTCGGTCACCGCGCTCCAGCCGGGCGCCACCGTCCTGCTCTACACCGACGGCCTCATCGAGCGACGCGGCCAGGACCTCGAGGAGGGGCTGGAGCTGCTGCGCAGCAGCCTCGCCGACCTCGCGGGCACGCCGCTGGAGGAGCTGTGCGCCGCACTGCTCGCCCGGATGCTCCCGGCCGCCGCCGAGGACGACGTCGCGCTCGTGGCGGTCCGCCTGCGCGGCTGAGCGTCTGGCAGGGTGCGGCGATGGACTACCGCCTCGAGCTCGTCGTGCTGCCCGTGTCCGATGTCGACCGGGCGAAGGCCTTCTACGAGCAGGCCGGCTTCCGCGTCGACGTCGACCACCGCGCCGGCGAGGACTTCCGCGTCGTGCAGCTGACGCCGCCCGGGTCGGACTGCTCGGTCACGCTGATGCGCAACCCCGACGCCGCAGGCTCCGTGCAGGGGCTGCACCTCGTCGTGACCGACCTCGCGGCCGCGCGCGAGGAGCTGCTGTCACGGGGCGTCCCGGTCAGCGAGCCGTTCCACTTCGGCATGCAGGGGCAGGCGCCCGGGCTGCACCCCGAGCGGGCCGACATGGGGTCGTTCGCGCAGTTCAGCGACCCCGACGGCAGCGGCTGGCTGCTGCAGGAGCGCCGCACCCCGCGCTAGGAGGCCGCTGACGACAAGGCGCTGTCGCCGGCGAGCAGGTGCAGGAACAGGCGCAGGTCGTCCACGGGCCTCAGCCCTGCGCCTCGCCGGCGATGTTGACCATCCACGGGACGCCGAAGCGGTCGGTGCAGGCGCCGAAGTCGTCGCCCCACATCTGCCGCTCGAGCGGCATCGTCACCTCACCACCGTCGGACAGCGCGGCCCACCACCCGCGCAGCTGCTCGGCGTCGTCACCCGACAGGCTCACCGTGATGCTGGTGCCGCTGCTCGGCTCCATCCCGGGCGGCAGGTCCGACGCCATCAGCGTGAAGCCGGTCGGCGTCTCGAGCTGCGCGTGCATCACCTGGTCCGGGTCCGGCACGCCCTCCGCCCCCGCGTCGCCGAAGGTCATGACGTTCAGGGTGCCGCCGAACACCTGCTCGTAGAAGCGCATCGCCTCACGCGCGGTGCCGGGGAAGTTCAGGTACGGGTTCAGCCGACTGGCCATGCGGGGCTCCTCCGAGGGGTCGAGGGCACGGAACGTACGCCCCGCCCGGTGCGCCGCCCGGGACGAGCGGTGGCAGGCTCGGCACGCGACCCTCCCCCGATCCCGGAGCAGCCATGAGCGACACGACCACCGCCCGCGACAACCACCCGGCCTACAGCGCCCTGGTCGGGCTCGCCGCCCTCGGCGTCCTCCTGCAGGCGCTGTGGGCCGGCCTGTTCGTGCAGGAGGGCCAGCCGTACGAGGAGCGCTGGGTCGAGGTGCACGCGCTGGACGCGGACCTGACCATCGCCGCCGCGGCGATCTCCACGCTGCTGGCCGTCGTCCTGCTCCGCCGCCGTCGCAAGGACCTCGTCGTCGGGTCGGCCGTGTTCACCGTCGTGCTGATCGCCGAGGCGTACGTCGGCGGCGAGGTCGGCGACCACGCGGGCCTGACCGCGCTGCACTTCCCGCTCGCGATGGCGCTGATGGCACTGGCCGTGTGGCTGCCGCTGCGGGCACGCCGCCGGGCCTGACCGGCGGCGCCTCAGCCCTCGCCGCTGTCCTCCGCGCCCTCGCCCACCTGCTGCTCGACCTCGTCGCCGGCGTCCTCGGCGCCCTTCTTCGCCTTGTCGGCGCCGTCCTCGACCTGCTGCTCGACCTGGTCCTGCTCCTGCTCGCTGCAGGCGGTGACGCCGCCCAGCGCCAGCACGCCGAGCAGGGTGACGGTCGCGGTGGTCCTGCGCATCGTGGGCTCCGATCTCCGGGGGACGTCCTGCCCCGTGCATCGCCGGAGAGCGGTGCGCCGTTCCAGGGCCGCCCGCGCGCGTCGGCGAAGATGGAGGCAGTAGCCGCCCACTCACTCAGGAGACCTCCGTGCCGCAGGGGACTGTCCGCTGGTTCGACCCCGAGCGGGGGTTCGGGTTCCTGGCGCCCGACGACGAGAGCCCGGACCTG
The DNA here is from genome assembly GCA_963762795.1 of uncultured Actinomycetota bacterium. GTDB lineage: Bacteria > Actinomycetota > Actinomycetes > Mycobacteriales > SCTD01 > RYN-170. Next base: position 67,197 of record CAVXMC010000013.1, read on the forward strand.
TTCGTGCACGCCTCGGAGATCCTCGGCGACGGCGGCGCCCGGCTGCTCCGCGAGGGCCAGGCCGTCGAGTTCGAGGTCGGCGAGGGCGACCGCGGGCCCGCAGGCCCGTCGCGTCCGGGTCACCGGTGACGTCGCCGCAGGCACGGCGGTGGGCGTGCTCGGGACCATGGCCTGGTACGAGCCGGGCAAGGGCTACGGCTTCGCCACCCCGGACGGCGGCGGCCCCGAGGTGTTCGTGCACAGCTCCGCCATCGTGACCGGCGGCGTCCTCGCGGCCGGGCAGCGCGTGGCCTTCCTGGTCGGCGAGGGCGAGCGGGGGCCGCAGGCCGAGCACGTCGTCCCGCTCGGCGCCGGAGCGGGCCAGCCGGCCGCGGCCGACGGCGCCGACGGCACCGTCAGCTGGTACGACGAGGACAAGGGCTTCGGCTTCATCACCCCGGACGCCGGTGGGCCCGACGTGTTCGTCCACGTCAAGGCGCTCGTCGAGGGCCTGACCTGGCTCACCGAGGGCGACCGGGTGGCGTACGAGGTGGTGCAGGGCGACCGTGGCCCGCAGGCCCGCGACCTGCACCTGGTGACGAGCGCGGCCCCGGACGACGCGCCCGCTGCAGGGGGCCAGCCCGGTGGCGGCGGCGCCTCTGCCCGCGCCGGCGAGGGCGTGGTCGCCCGCTACGACGACGAGCGCGGCTTCGGCTTCATCACCCCCGACGCCGGCGGCACCGACCTGTTCGTGCACACCTCGGTCGTCGTCGGCGCCGAGCCGCTGCAGAAGGGCGAGCGGGTCCGCTACAAGGTCCGCCAGAGCGACCGCGGCCCGCAGGCCGACCGCGTCGAGCGCCTCTGACCTCAGGCCCGGGCGACCTCGTCGGGATGCGCCCCGATCCGTACGACACGACGCGGTGAGATCCCCCTGACCGGACGCGCCACAACGCGGCGGGGGCGAGCGTTCGTCATGCGGACCCGGGCAGGGGGCGGTGGACACCCCTTGACCCTTGGAGAGCCTGTGACGCTGCCCTACGCCACCCTGCCCGGCGACATCGACCACATGATCGAGAACGACTTCGCGGTCGTCGAGCGTCAGTTCCAGCACCTGGAGGCGGGCCGCGGCAACCGGCGCGCCCTGGTCGACCAGATCGGCTTCGAGCTGGCGCTGCACGCCTTCGCCGTCGAGCAGGTGCTCTACCCCGCGTTCGAGCAGGCCGGCCAGACCCGCGACCTCGAGCAGGCCCGTGAGCGCAACAACACCGCCAAGCAGCTGCTCGTCACCCTGCAGCGGACCGACCCGGGCGAGCCGGAGTTCGAGGACGCGCTGACCCAGCTCATCGCCGGCGTGCGCGAGCAGCACGCCGGGTCCGACGCCGAGTCGCTGCCCGTGCTGCGCGACAACGTCGGCGCCGAGCGGCTGGCCGCCCTGGGCAAGGAGTTCCTCGCCGCCAAGCGGGTCGCCCCGACCGCGCCGCACCCGCACGCCCCGGACCAGGGTGTCGCCGAGAAGGTCGCCGGTGCCCTGAGCAAGCCGCTGGACCAGCTCAAGGCCAAGGCCACCGGGATGCGCAAGGAGCTGGCGACCGACCCGTCCGGGCTGCTGCACCCGCAGGCGCAGGCCATCGCCGACGCGCACAGCTCGCTGGAGCCGCTGCCGTTCGAGATCCTCGAGCCCGACCAGGCGCGCCGTCAGCCGGGTCCGAAGGAGGCCGTGCAGAAGGTCATGGCCGAGCTCGGCCTCGAGGGCCCCGAGCCGGTCGGCTCCGTGCAGGACCTCGAGGTCCCGGACGGCGCCGGCGGCACGCAGCGCCTGCGGGTCTACACGCCCGAGGGCGTCGCAGCAGGAGCGCCGATCGTGTTCTGGGTCCACGGCGGAGGGTGGGTCCTGTTCACCATCGACGACCACTACGACGACAGCTGCCGCGGCCTGTGCAACAAGACCGGCGCCATCGTCGTCACCCCGGACTACCGCCGCGCGCCGGAGGCCGTCTTCCCGGCCTCGCACGACGACGTCCTCGCGGCCTACCGCTGGACCGTGCAGAACGCTGCCTCGCTCGGCGGCGACCCGGCGCGGATCGTCATCGGTGGTGAGTCGGTCGGCGGCGGCATGTCGGTCGCGACCGTGCTGCAGCTGGCCGAGGCCGGCGAGCAGACCCCGCTCGCGCAGGTGCTGGTCTACCCCGTCACGACGGCCGAGCAGTTCGGCGAGTCGATGGCCGACGCGGCCGACGCGCCGCCCGCTCAACCGGCCGCTGCTCAGCTGGATGGCCATGCACGCCTTCGAGGGCAAGCCCGACGCGGCCACCGACCCGCGGATCGACCTGCTCGGCTGGAGCCAGGAGCAGCGCCGGCTCATGCCGCCGACCCTGGTCATCACCGACGAGCGCGACGTCCTGCGCAGCCAGGGCCAGCAGTTCGCCAAGGACCTGCAGGACGCCGGTGTCGCCACCAGCGAGGCGTACTTCCCCGGCGCGATGCACGAGTTCTTCGGCGCCTCCGCCGTCTTCGAGCTCGCCGAGCAGGCGCAGCAGGACGCCGCCGCGCACTTCCGCGCAGCGTTCGGGCCCACGACCTCGTCCTCCGCGGCAGGCGACGCGACCAGCAGCGTCGAGGTCTACCCGCCCGGTGACGGCACCGTCGTCGTGGCCCCCGCCAGCACCAGCTGACCCGTCCCTGGACCCGAGGAGCAGCCATGAGAGCCGTCGTCTACCAGGGCCCCAGGAAGGTCGCCGTCACCGACGTCCCGGACGCGAAGATCGTCGAGCCGACCGACGCCGTCATCCGCATCACCACCACGAACATCTGCGGGTCGGACCTGCACATGTACGAGGGACGCACCGCCGTCGAGGAGGGCAAGGTCCTCGGCCACGAGAACATGGGCATCGTCGAGGAGGTCGGGCCCGGCGTCTCCCGCATCAAGGTCGGCGACCGGGTCAGCGTCCCGTTCAACATCGCCTGCGGGACGTGCCGCAACTGCACCACCGGCTGGACGTCGTTCTGCACCCGCACCAACCCGACCGAGGGCATGGACGGCGCGGCGTACGGCTACGCCAACATGGGTCCCTACGACGGTGGCCAGGCCGAGTACCTGCGCGTGCCGTACGCGGACGTCAACCTGCTCGAGCTGCCAGCCGGCACCGAGCACGAGAACGACTTCACGATGCTGTCGGACATCTTCCCGACCGGCTGGCACGGCGTCGTGCTCTCGGGCATGCAGCCCGGCGACCGCGTCGCGGTGTTCGGCGCCGGCCCGGTCGGGCTGATGGCGGCGCACGCCGCGTTCCTGCAGGGCGCCTCGCAGGTGTTCGTCGTCGACAAGGAGCCGGACCGGCTGGCGCTCGCGTCGAGCATCGGCGCGACCCCGGTCGACTTCAGCGCCGGCTCCCCCGTCGACCAGATCCTCGACCTCACCGGCGGACTCGGTCCCGACCGGGGTGTCGAGGCCGTCGGCTTCCAGGCGCACGACCCGTCCGGCGAGGAGCACCCCGAGCTCACCCTCGACAACCTCGTCAACGTCGTGCGCACCACCGGCGGCATCGGCGTCGTCGGGGTCTACGTCCCGCAGGACCCGGGCGTCGACCCGCCGGAGAAGGCCGACCGGGTCGGCTTCCAGTACGGCACCTTCTTCACCAAGGGCCAGTCGATGGGTACGGGGCAGGCGCCGGTGAAGCGCTACAACCGCCAGCTGCGGGACCTCATCCTCACCGGCCGGGCCACTCCGGGCTTCATCGTGAGCCACGAGGTCGGCCTCGACCAGGCAGTCGACGCGTACGACAAGTTCGACCGCCGCGTCGACGGCTACACCAAGGTGCTCCTGCACCCGGGCGGCTGACGCGCGACAGGTCCAGGGCACCGGCGAGCCGGTGCCCTGGACCTGTGCGGGTCGCGCCTGCGGCACCACGTCCGACTCGGCGACGTCGCCGGAGGCGGCCCCCCGAGGGAGCTACGAGCGGCCCGCGGCCGACGCCTTGCGGTTGGCCTTCTTGATGGCGTCGACGAGCTCGTCCTTGTCCATGCTCGAGCGACCGCTGATGTCGAGGCTGCGGGCGACCTCCTGCAGGTGCTTCTTGCTGGCGTTGGCGTCGACGCCCTCCTGCGTCTTGCCGCTGCTGCCGCGACCGCCCTTGGCCTTCTCGTCCGACGGGCCGTTGCTGTCCTTGGGCTGCCAGTGGTCGCCGACCTTCTCGTGCGTGTGCTTCAACGCCGAGTACGCAGCGCGGTGCGCGCGCTCGCCCTCGCCGTAGCTCTCGGCCGCCGAGTCGTGCGCCTTGGCGAAGGTCCGCTGGGCCTTCGCGTCCGACTTCTGCAGCGTGCTCGGCAGCTCGTCCTCCTTCGCCGCACCGCTCTTGCTGGTCTTCGGCACCGCTCCGCCTCCCTCCGGGTCTGCTGATGGCGCGGCTGTGCCCCGTCCCCGCCGACGAACACGCGCGCGCCCGACGCCTCCACGTGCGTGGACGACCGCCGCGGTACCCCTCCGGCACCTCAGCGGGAGTTGCGGAACTCCACGCTCCAGCGCCACGAGCTGCGGTCCGCCGCGTGCTCCCACGCGGTGAGGACACCCGCCTCCCCGCCGGGCAGCAGCACCAGGCGGCCGATGTCCTCAGCGGACGGCCAGCCGTCCTCGAGCGTCACCTGGTCGCCGTCCCGGACCAGGTAGGACATCGGTCCCTCCTGCTGCCGCTGCAGTCCCCGGCCGGAGGCGAGCGGCCGGCCGTCCTCTGCGCCACGTACCTCGACGTCGAGCTCGGGCGGCGCGGCGTGCACGAGCAGCCGGTCGCCGGCTGCTGATGCGTCGACCACGGTGCGTGCGAAGGACACGCCCGTCGCGCCGGCTGACGGGAACCACAGGTCCCAGACCTCGTCCATGCCGCCGTGCTTCCCCACCGACGGCGACCGACTCGCGCGGGTCAGTCGAGAGACCACGGGTAGTGCCGCGCCGACCTGGACCCGTCAGCTGGAGGAAGCGATGAAGGCAGTGGTGTGGCACGGCGTCGGAGACATCCGGCTGGACGAGGTGCCCGACCCGACCGTGCAGGACCCGACCGACGCGATCGTCGAGATCACGGCGAGCGCGATCTGCGGGACGGACCTGCACTTCGTCCGCGGCACCATGAGCGGCATGGTCGAGGGGACGGTCCTCGGCCACGAGGCCGTCGGCATCGTCCGGGAGGTCGGGTCGGGGGTGCGCAACCTGCGCCCGGGCGACCGGGTGGTCATCCCGTCCACGATCGGCTGCGGTGCCTGCTCGTACTGCCGCGCCGGCTACTACGCGCAGTGCGACCGGGCCAACCCCAACGGCGCGGACGCCGGCACGTGCTTCTTCGGCGGACCGCAGACCACCGGCCCGGTCGACGGCCTGCAGGCGCAGTACGCCCGCATCCCGTACGCCCATGTCGGTCCGGTCTGGCTGCCCGAGGAGGTCAGCGACGACGCCGCCATCATGCTGTCCGACATCTACCCGACGGCCTGGTTCGGCTGCCGGCTGGCCGAGGTCGGCCAGGGCGACACGGTCCTGGTCCTCGGCGCCGGGCCGGTCGGCCAGTTCGCCGTCACCAGCGCGTTCCAGCAGGGCGCCGGCCGGGTGCTGTGCGTCGACGGGGTGCCGGGCCGGCTGGAGCAGGCCCGGCGTCGCGGCGCCGAGGTCATCGACTTCAACACCGAGGACCCGGTCGCGGTCGTCAAGGAGCTGACGTACGGGGTGGGCGTGGACCGGGTCGTCGACGCCGTCGGTGTCGACGCGCAGCGTCCCAAGAGCGGCCCGGCCGCCGAGGCCGCCCAGCAGCAGGCCGAGACGTTCGAGCAGGAGCGCAGCCAGGTCGCGCCCGAGCAGTCGCCGAAGGGCGACACGTGGGTGCCGGGCGACGCACCGAGCCAGTCGTTGCAGTGGGCGGTGCAGGCGGTGGCCAAGGCCGGGAGCATCGGCGTCATCGGCGTCTACCCGCCGCAGATGACCAGCTTCCCGACCGGCGAGGCGATGAACAAGAACCTGTCGGTGAAGATGGGCAACTGCAACCACCGCCGCTACCTGCCGCGGCTGCTCGACCTGGTGCGCACCGGTGCCATCGACCCGTCCACCGTGCTCACCCAGGTGACCGACGTGCCCGGCGTGCTGGACGCGTACGCGACGTTCGACCGGCGGGAGAGCGGCTGGACCAAGGTCGTCCTCGACCCGTCGGCATGACCGAGCAGCGCCTGGTCGCCGACCTGGTCGTCGAGCGCCTGCGGGTCTTGGGGCGTGCACCGCTTGTTCGGCTACTCCGGGGACGGCATCAACGGCGTGCTGGGTGCCCTGCGGCGGGCCGGCGGCGACCCGTCGTTCGTGCAGGCGCGGCACGAGGAGAACGCGGCGCTGATGGCGGTCGGCCACGCCAAGTACACCGGCGAGGTCGGCGTCGCGATGAGCACCCAGGGGCCCGGCGCGGTCCACCTGCTGAACGGCCTGTACGACGCGAAGCTCGACCACGTCCCCGTCGTCGCGGTCGTCGGTCAGCAGGCCACGACGGCGCTCGGCTCGGAGTACCAGCAGGAGATCGACCTGGCCTCGCTGTTCAAGGACGTCGCCGCGCAGTACGTGCAGACGGTGCTGTCCGCCGAGCAGGCGGCGATGGTGGTGGACCGGGCGTTCCGCGCAGCGCTGGCCACCCGGTCGCCGTGCGTGGTGGTCCTGCCGCACGACGTGCAGGCGCTCCCCGTGCCGGACGAGCTGCCGCAGCAGCACGGCGTGCTGGTCACCGTCCCGGAGTGGCGCCGCCCGCACGTCGTCCCGCGCGAGCAGGACCTGCGTCAGGCGGCCGAGGTGCTCGGACGCGGCCAGCGCGTCGCGCTGCTCGTCGGTCAGGGCGCGCGGCACGCCCAGCAGCAGGTGCGTGCGGTCGCCGAGCGGCTCGGCGCCGGTGTGACCACCAGCCTGCTCGGCAAGCCCTGGTGGGACGAGTCACTGCCCTACAGCTGCGGCGTCATGGGTCACCTCGGGACCTCCGCGAGCGCGTACCTGATGTCGGAGTGCGACACCCTGCTCGTCGTCGGCAGCAACGACCCGTGGACCGAGTTCTACCCGCCGCCCGGCCAGGCGCGGGCCGTGCAGGTCGACCTGGACGGCCGGCACCTGGGCAACCGCTACCCGGTCGAGGTCGGCCTGACCGGCGACGCCGTCGACACCCTCGAGGCGCTGCTGCCGATGCTGTCCGAGCGGCCCCGCTCCTCCTGGCTCGACGACGTGGAGGAGCAGGTACGCGCCGGGCACCAGCTCGCGGCCGACCGCGCGGCGCTGCCCGCCCGTCCGCTCAACCCCGAGCTGGTCGTACGGACGCTGTCCGACCGGCTGCCCGCCGACGCGCAGGTCAGCGTCGACGTCGGCTCGGTCACCTACTGGTACGCCCGTCACCTGCGCCTGCCGCCGGGCGTGCAGGCGCACCTGTCGTCGACGCTCGCCACGATGGGCAGCGCCCTGCCGTACGGCATCGCCGCCAAGCTGGCGGCACCCGACCGGCCGCTCATCGCGCTCGCCGGTGACGGCGCGATGCAGATGAACGGGATCGCCGAGCTCATCACCGTCTCGCGGCTGTGGCAGCAGTGGGCCGACCCCCGCTTCGTCGTGCTGGTCCTGAACAACGGCGACCTCGCCGAGGTCACCTGGGAGCAGCGGGAGATGGAGGGCGACCCGCGCTTCGACGCCAGCCAGTCGCTGCCCGCCTTCCCGTACGCCGGCTACGCCGAGCTGCTCGGCCTGCGCGGGCTGCGCGTCGACGACCCGGCCGACCTGGAGGCCGCCTGGGACACCGCGCTGTCCGCCGACCGGCCGGTCGTCCTGGAAGCGGTCGTCGACCCGGACGTGCCGCTGCTGCCGCCACCTCCCGCAGGCGACCAGAAGCTCGACAGCTTCCGTCGCGGGCTCGCCCAGGAGCCGGGTGGCGCGCACGCGCAGTCGCTGCTCGACGCCCAGGCCGCGCAGCAGGCGGACGGAGGCACGACGCGGTGATGCGGTCGGGGCGTGCCTCCGGGCTGCTCGGCTGGCGGACCGTTCGACGACCAGGGACTGCCGGCTGCGGGAGATGGGTCGCTCAGGCAGTCGCCGCGAGGACGACGTCCACGGTCTCGTCGGGGCGGTCCCACATCGGGAAGTGCCCGCAGTGGTCGAACCAGTGCAGCGACGCCTGAGGGAAGGCAGCCTGCGCCCGGGCGGCCTGGCGCGGCAGAGTCACGCGGTCGCGACGACCCCAGCCCAGGAGGACTCGTCCGGGTGTCGGCCCGCCCCGCTGCGGCCCTGAGTCGACGAGCGCGCGCAACGTCTCGTCCAGGGCCGGTGTGTCGGCGATGCTGCGCAGGTCGGTCAGCGCCACATCCCCCGGCACGGCCCACGGGCGGGGGCTGAACTGCGGTAGCAACGCCGTCCGCCCGACCGGGCTCCCGGCCAGCGCAGGCAGCGCCGGGCGCAGCGCCCTGACCAGCACGAAGGACGCCTTGACCGACGTGCCGAAGATCGCCCTTTCCGTGCTGTTCCAGAACCCGCCCGGGTCGAGCGCGACGGCGTGCCGGCCGACGCCCCGCCGGGCCAGCTCGAGCACCATCCGTGCGCCCATGGAGCTGCCGACGAGGTCGGCACCCGCGAGGTCCGCCTGCACCAGCCAGTCCTGCAGCGCATCAGTGAGCCGTTCGAAGGTCACGTCGCCGGCCAGCGACGGGGACGCCCCGTGGCCGGGAAGGTCGACCGTCACGACCTGGCGCGACGCCGCGAGTCCAGACAGGACGGGGTTCCACGAGGCGCGGCGCGCGCCGAGGCCATGGACGAGCACGAGCGGCGCGCCGCTGCCGGAACGGGACGAGATCAAGTCGAGCATGCGGGCCAGTCTGCACGCCGCGCGAGCCCGCGCACCCGGAGGCGACCTCCGACCGGCTCAGGTGCTTCTTCGCGACTGCAGCGTCGAGCGCCTGGAGCTCATCGGCGATCAGGCGGACCGCCACGGCGTGCATGGGTGCGGCTCCACGACCCGGTCGGCCACGTCCCCGACGCCTGAGCGCGTCGACGTCATAGCCGCCTTCGGCCTCGTCGGCCCATCCTGGATCTGCTGCTCAGTGACCCCGCAAAGTCGCATGACGAAGATCGGGCCGTGGCCAGAGCCGACGAAGTGGGTGCTCACCGCCCCTCGCCACTCGTGTACGCGCGGGTTGCGGGCCCATGAGGAGGCAGAGCAGGGCGTGGTTGCGGCGCCTGGATGAGGCAGCCCGGCCGCAGGCCGGCGCGCAGCGGCCTTGACGGGCGGGGGCGCGGCCGCAAGATCCGCGCCCCCGCCGACCAGCCCCGCACTCCCTTGCTGCGAACCCGGCCCGCGACGTCAGCGAGTCGCAGCGTCCACCCGGACCGGCGTCGTCGACGAGACGATCCGGCCATCGTCCGGCCGTACGCCGTTCAGCTCGTGGATCCGCAGCACGACGACGAGCAGGTACTCCCCCGGCGGCAGCGTCGGGCCGACGGCCGGGTCGCGGCTGTCGGTACCGGCGAAGAAGCGCACCTGCATCGACTGGCCGGGCCCCAACCGACCCATCAACCCGGTGCCGCGCATGCCGCCGCTGGTGCGGCCGGCGACAGTGCCGTCCGGGTGCAGCAGAAGCCGCGCACCGGCTGGCCGGTCGACAGCTGCACCTCCGACGGGCCCTCGTTGTGCAGCTCGACGACTCCCCGCAGGAAATCCCCGGCGGTGACCGAGCGTCGTCTCCGGCAGCGGCGTCACCCGCAGACCCGGAGCGCTCACGGTGCTGACCGGTCCCGGCTCGGGCGGCAGCGGACTCGCGCTCGTGTCCAGCGGGTACTCGTGCGCTCCGAGCCGAATCACGAGCGCGTCGCCGAACCCGGCGTGCAGCCGCTCGGCCAGCGCGCCGGCCGAGGAGCGGAGGTGCAGCGAGATGGTCCGCACCCCGGTGCCGCAGCTGTGGAAGGTCCCCGGGTGCTCGGCGAGCACCCGGTCGAGCCGGGCCCGCAGCCGGTCCAGGTCAGACGCGGTGCGGGCCACAGCGCGGAACTCGACCAGCGCGCCCTCAGGAAGCAGGCTGCGCACGGCCGCCTCGTGCGGCGCCGGATCGGTGAACATCACGATCAGCGTCGGGCCCTCGTGGTCCATGCCGACCCAGCTCTGCGGGTGCTTCGCGCCGTAGGCTTGCACCCGCCAGTGGTCCTGCTCGGACAGCACCGGAGGCGACGAAGAGGGCGACATGCCCTGCAGCGTGGCAGGACGCGGGGCCACTCGACAGCGCTGTCGAAGGCCCGCAGAACCGGCTCGTGGCCTTGCGGTGCTCCTCGTCTTGTGAGCATCTGTGAGCCCCGGGCAGCAAGAAGGGGCTCGGCCTGTTGGCCGAACCCCTTCTGACCTGGCACTTGCAGTAGCGGGGGCAGGATTTGAACCTGCGACCTCTGGGTTATGAGCCCAGCGAGCTACCGAGCTGCTCCACCCCGCGTCGGTGTGACACCACCTTATGTGACCCGCAGGGGCCGTTGCAAACGAGCAGACTGGTGACGTGGACGACCTGACGCTCTGGACCAACCCGCGCTGCAGCAAGAGCCGGGCCGCGGAGGCCCTGCTGGCCGAGCGCGGCATCGTGGCGACGACGGTGCGCTACCTCGACACCCCGCCGAGCCGGGCGGAGCTGGAGCGGGTGCTCGGGCTCCTCGGCACCGACGACCCGAGGGTGCTGGTGCGCACGGGCGAGCCGGAGTACGCCGCGCTCGGCCTGGCCACGGCCGACCGCGACGCGCTGCTCGACGCCCTGGCCGCGCACCCGCGGCTGATCGAGCGGCCGGTGGCCGTGCGCGGCGACCGGGCCGTGGTGGCCCGGCCGCCGGAGCGGCTGCTGGAGCTGCTGGACCAGCGCGACGCCGACTAGCGGGACGCGGACGCCGCCGGCGACGGTGCGGCGGACGCAGCAGGCGACGGCGCCGCCGAGAGCAGCGGCCCCCCTGCGTCGCCGCCAGCCGGTCGAGGGCCACCCGGAGGCGGTCCTGCGCCCGGCCGTACGCCGCGAAGTCCTGCACCCGCAGCGCGGCCTGACCGGCCTGGAAGGCCGCCTCGGCCTCCTGGATCAGGCTGGCGACGTCGCCACCGACGGGGGCGGCCGAGCCGGTCGGCGCCGGCGACGGCGTGCCGCCGGCGCCCGGGGAGGGCGACGCGGTGGGCGACGGCGTACCCGCTGCGCCGAACAGGTCGGCGAGCGACGCGGCGAGCGTGGTGTTGGCCGCGACCTCGTTGCCGTAGCTGACCAGCACCCGCCGCAGCGTCGGGAAGCTCTCGCCGCCCTGCGCCCGGACGAACACCGGCTGCACGTAGAGCAGCCCTTGCCCGGCCGGGATGGTCAGCAGGTTGCCGAAGGTCACCGTGGCGCTGTTCTGCCGGAAGGGCAGCAGCGACTGGGCGACGACCGACTCCGAGACGAACTGGTTGGCCACCTGGCCCGGACCGTTCGGCGGGTTGTCGCGCGGGAACTGCAGGACGCGGATCTTCCCGTAGTCCTGCGGGTCGGACGACACCGACGCGAAGGCCGCCAGGTTCGGCCGGTTGAGACCGGTGAACGAGGTCGACAGGCGGAACCGGCTCTGCGGCTGCCCTGGGAACTGCAGGATCGAGTAGAACGGCGGCTGCGCCGGACCGTCGGCCTGCACCAGGCTGCGGTTGAGGTCGGCGGCCGGGGCAGGGGTGGCGCCGTTCGTCGCGGTGCTGCGGTTCAGCGCCTCGGCCGGGTCGGCCGGGACCTCCCAGAAGTCCTCGCGGGTGTAGAACTCGCCGGCGTCGCCCACGTGGTAGCGGGTCAGCAGCTCGCGCTGCACCTTGAACAGCTCCTCGGGGTAGCGCAGGTGCGCCCGCAGCTCGTCGGTGATCTCGGTCTCCGGCTTGACCAGGTCGCCGCCGAAGGCCTTGTTCCACGACTGCAGCACCGGGTCGGGCTTGCCGAACGCGTAGAGCGTGACCGTGCCGTCGTACGCGTCGACGGTCGCCTTGACCGAGTTGCGGATGTAGTTGACCTGCTCGCGCTGGGCCAGCGCGCGGTTCTGGCTGTCGGCGGTGGCCTCGCCGAAGTCGGTGCGCTGGGAGTACGGGTAGCCCGAGCGGTCGTGTAGCCGTCCAGGATCCAGACGATCTTCCCGTCGACCGCGGCGGGGTAGGGGTCGCGGTCGAGCTCGAGGAACGGCGCGACCTTCTTCACGCGGGCGCGCGGCTCGCGGATGTACTGCAGGCGGCTGTCGGACTTGATCGCGTCGGAGAGCAGCAGGTTCGGCTCGCGGTACTTGATCGCGTACGCCAGCTTGCGGCCGATGTTGGACAGCTGGACGCCGCCGTCGCCGGTGTAGTTGAACGTGGCCTGGCGCGCGTCGCCGTCGTCGGCGGCACTGGCGCCGGAGTCCACGCCGCCGACCGGGCCGTCGATCTCCGGCTGGTTGGTGTTGACGATGGAGTAGCTCGGCGACAGCTCGCCGTAGTAGATGCGCGGCTGCGTGAGCTTGACCGGGCTGTCCGCCGCCTCGGGGTTGACGAACAGCGGGCGCCCCTCCTCGTCGATCTGGTCGGCCGGCGCGGCGATGAGGCCGTTGCCGTGCGTGTAGGCCAGGCGCTCGTTGATCCAGCTGCGCTGGTTGCTGGCCAGCTTGTCGATCTGCACCTCGCGGGCCGCCACGACGAAGTCCTGCTGCTTGCCGTCGACCGGGTAGCGGTCGATGTCCAGCGAGGTGTTGACGCCGAAGTAGAACGTGCGGCGCTGCAGCTGCTCGTAGGTGTCGGCGAGCCGGTTGGGGTCGAGCAGGCGGGCGGTGTCGACGCTCGTCGCCTGGGCGCGCAGCTCGTCCGGCGTCGCGTCCTGGGACGCCTGGTAGGGCGTCACCTCGGCGTCGTCGATGCCGTACGCGGCGCGCGTCGCGTCGATGTTGCGCTGGATGAACGGCTGCTCGCGCTGGTCCTCGTTGGGCTTCACGCGGAACTGCTGGGTGTACGCCGGGTAGACGCCGCCGAGCACGACCGCGCTGACGACCAGCAGCGCGAGGGCGCCGGCGGGCAGCAGGATGTTGCGTACGACGATGTTGGCGAAGAACAGCAGCGCGCAGATGATGGCGATGAAGATCAGGATGTTCTTCGCCGGCAGGACGGCGTTGACGTCGGTGTAGCCGGGCCCCTGCACGAACCCCCGGTCGGAGAAGGCCAGGCCGTAGCGGTCCAGGTAGTAGGCCACCGCCTTGAGCAGCACGACGATGCCGATCGAGGACCGACAGGTGCGCGCGCGCCGCCAGGCTGACCTTGTCGCCGGCGCTCTGCAGCCGTACGCCGCCGAACAGGTAGTGGGTCGCGGCCGCGGCGATCAGCGACAGGATCACGGCGGTGAGCAGGAAGCCCAGCACGAACCGCTGGAAGGGGTAGGTGAAGGCGAAGTAGGAGACGTCCTTGCCGAACTGCGCGTCCTCCACGCCGAACGACGTGCCGTTGCGCCAGAGCATCCAGGTCTTCCAGCGCGCTGCCGCCGACAGGCCGGCGAACAGGCCGAAGACACCGCTGCCGAGCAGCAGGACCGGCGTGAGGAAGGGCTCCAGGGAGACCCGGTAGCGCTCGAGGTTCTGCTGCTCGAGCGACATCGGCCGGAACGGCGGGCGCACCCGGTAGGCCACGACCACGTTGGCGCCGACGAGCACCGCCATCAGCAGCCCGAAGACCACGAACAGCAGCAGCTTGGTGCGCAGCACCGTGGTGAAGACCGAGGTGTAGTCGACCGACCGGAACCACAGCAGGTCGGTGTAGAAGGAGATGCCCACACCGCCCAGCAGCAGGACCGCAGCGACGACCGCGATGGTCGGGGCGAGCAGGCGGGGGCGGGCGGGCAGTCCCGCCCCCGGGGTGCGGACGGCCACGCGTCTCACTCTCACTTCAGGTGGGGCACTTCAGCTGGGGGTTGTCTGATCCAACTCCACCACACCGCGGGTGGTTCCTCCCGCTGCGGGAGACTGCGGTGTGACCGCGTCCGGCTCCGAGCCCGCCCCGCCCAGCCTCCAGTCCGTCGTCGGCGAGGTCGAGCGCCACGTCGACGAGGCCGGGTGGGACCAGCCGCCCGCAGCTGTTCGCCCTCGTCGACACCGAGGAGCTGCTCCGCGCCGAGCCGCAGCTCGCCAGCACGATGGGCATCGTCGCCGCGCGCCCCGGCCAGCTGACCCCGATCGCCCAGGAGCCGCTCGCCGAGGGCCCGTTGGACGAGGTCCTGTCGCGGGTCCTGTTCGGCGACCAGGTGCTCGGCGTCGTGCTGTCGCACGAGGTCGTCGTCCTGCCGCCGTCGGCCGAGCCGGACCTCGAGGGTGCCGAGGACCCCGCGCAGGTCGCTGCCGGCCACGAGGCCCGGCGCGAGGTCCGCATGGTCGTGGGGGTCGTACGGGGCGGGGCGTCCGCCGCCGTCCTGCGCATCCGCGACAACGCCGGCCGCGCCGACGAGCGCGTCACCGGCCCGGACCTCGCCCCCGGGCTCGCCGCCGCGCTGCTGGCGACGCTCGAGCAGCCCTAGCGCTCCCCCGACTCCCCAGGGCTGCGTACGCGACACGCCGGTAGGGGCGTGCTCGGGGCCTGGGGGGTCGGGGGGCGTCAGCGGGCCGGGCCGCGGCGGGCGGCCGGGCGGCGCCTCGTCGGCAGCGGCTCCCCCGCCGGCAGCTCCAGGGCGAACTCCGAGCCGCGGCCCGGCGCGCTGTCCACGTGCAGCGGGAAGCCGGCGTCCTCGGCCAGCCGGCCGACGAACGACAGCCCGAGCCCGAGGCCGCCGACGCGCCGGGTGGCGCTGCCGTCGACCTGCTCGAAGGAGGTGAACAGCGCGCCCTGCGCCGCCTCGGGGATGCCGGGCCCCGCGTCGCGGACGGAGACGCGCACGGAGGTGGCGTCCGGGCCGGCGGTCGCGACCAGCGTGATCGGCGTGCCGGGCGGGGTGTACTTCACCGCGTTGTCGATGAGCTCGTCGAGCGCCTTGCCGACCCACATGGCGTCGACGTGCACCGTCGGCAGCCGCGCCCCGACCCGCCGGCGCAGGTCGGCCGCCCGCTCGGGCGCTCGGGTCCGCCAGGCCTCGAGGCGGGCGTCGAGCAGCGCCCGCACGTCGACGTCGCGCGGCGTCACCTGCACCCGGCCGGCCTCGATCGACGCCACGTCGACGAGCAGGTCGACGACCCGGTTCATCTTCAGGCTCTCCGCCAGGATCGTCCCGGCGAACATCGCCACCTTCTCGGGCGGCAGGCCCGGCCGGGTGGACAGGATGTCGGCGTAGCCCCGGATCGGGGTCAGCGGGGTGCGCAGCTCGTGGCTGACGTTGGACAGGAACTCGGTCTTCATCCGCTCCACCTCCCGCTCGCGGGTGGTGTCGCGCAGCACGAGGACGACGCCGTCGGCGTCGCGCAGGGCGGTGAGCGCCACGCGTACGGGGACGGTGGTGCCGTCGGCCCGGTGCACCTCGGCGGGGGCGTCCTGCAGGCGCAGCGCGGGGTCGGCCAGCTGCCCGCCGGCCGGGTCGCGGACGTCGGCCGCGTCGACCAGCCGCCGCCCGACGACCGCGTCCGGTCCGTCGACGCCGAGCATCGCGAGGGCGGCCGCGTTGGCGGAGGTGATGCGGCCCTCGGCGTCGGTGGCCAGCAGGCCGTCGCTCATCGAGGCGAGCACGGTCTCGAGCCGGGCGGCCGCGCTGCGCAGGTCGCCGGTGAGCCGGGCCAGCGAGCCGGTCATGGTGTCGAAGGTGCGGGACAGCACGCTGACCTCGTCGCGGCCGGGCGCCGGCGGGCCGGAGGCGGTGAGGTCGCCGGCCGCCACCCGCTGCGCGGCGACGGTCAGGCGCCGCACCGGGTCGACCGTGCGGCGTCCGAGCAGCAGGGCCAGCAGCGCGACCACGGCGGTCGTGGCCAGCGCCGACACCAGCAGCGCGGTCAGCCCGTCGCGCTGGCTGTCCAGGGCCGCGCGCGCGTCACGGCTGACCGCGAGCACGCCGAGCGGCTGCTGCCGGGCGTCGCGGAGCACCCGCAGGTCCAGGGTGGGCTGGCGGCCCTGCGCCGGCAGCGAGACCTGGCCCTCGTCCTCGAGCCGGGCGTAGGACGCGTCGACCCTGCGCTGCACGTCGGCGCCGAGCGCGCCGTCCTCCTCGGTCGAGGCGGAGATGCGCGGGGGGACGCCGGTCAGCAGGGCCACGCCGAAGCCGTCGCCGAGGAAGCCGTCGGCGAGGAACGCGTCGTCCAGCCGGACGCCGTAGACGAGGGCGTCCTCGGGGTCGTCGTCGGGGTCCGCGCGGCGGCCGGGGGCGACGACCAGGGCGGCGAGGCCGCCGTCGGCGCCGCTCATGCGCACCACGGCCGGCAGCGGGTCGCGGACCTGCCCGCCCTCGCCCTCCAGGACGGTCCGCACCTCCGGCAGCCGGCCGAGGCCGAGCAGCTCGGTCGGGGTGAGCGGCTGGGGGACCGCCTCCTCCCCCTCCGCGCCGACGGTCCGGCTGGCCAGGGCCACCGGCAGGGCGTCGCTGCGCACGCGGACCACGAAGTCCGACCGGGGCGTGGTCAGGCGTGACAGCACGGTGCTGCAGCGCACCGGCGAGGTGCAGGCCAGCGCCAGGATCGGCGCGGTCAGCCGCAGGGGGTCGGGCGCCGACAGGACGGCGTCGGCCCGGGTGCGCGCCGCGTCGCCGACCAGGTCGGCCGCCTGCCGCTCGTACGAGGAGACGACGACCGTGCCGACCACCGAGACCGCAGCGGTGGCCATCGAGCAGGACACCGGCGATGATCGCCAGGACGACCTTGGCCAGCAGGCTGGCCCGGCCCAGCGTGATCAGCCCGGCCAGCAGGGCGAGGGCAGCGGCGCCGCGCAGCCCGAGGACCAGCAGCGCGGTGCGCGAGCCGTCGTCGGCGAGCGGGGAGGCGAAGGAGGCGGCCGCCGCGAGCGCCAGCCCGGCGGCCAGCAGCCGGCCGGCCACGTCACGACGGCCGGCCAGCGCGACCCCGGCGGCGGCCAGGGCGGCCACCCCCGCGAGCGCCGCCGGTCGGGGGGTCGCGGCCAGCGGGACGACGATCGCGGCCGCACCGGCTGCCGGCGTCCGGGCGGTGCCGCGGCCGAGCGCGCCGAGCGCCAGGCCGGCGGTGACGAGGAGCGCCCCGGCCGCACGCAGCAGGGTCAGCGGGTCCGAGAGCGGCTCGCCGAAGCGGGTCGCGCCGTACGCCTCCACGCCGGCGAGCAGCAGGGCGCCGCCGGCGAGCAGCACCGAGGCGGCGCGCACGCCGCGCAGCGCCAGGCCGGCCACGGCGAGGCCCGCCCAGGCCGCCACGAGCAGGAGCTCGACCGCGCCGAGGGGCGCGAAGGGGACCCCGGGCTCCATGGCCGCGGAGTCTAGGGAGCGATCAGGACGCGGCTCAGGCGGCGCAGCCGACCGGCGTGCCGCCGTCGCGGACGACGCGCAGCGCGGTCAGCGCGTCCTGCAGCGAGGAGACCTTGGCCAGGGTGAGGCCCTTCGGCGTCGCGCCGGCCGCCTCGGCGCAGTTGGCGGCGGGCGTCAGGAAGAGCGTGGCCCCCTTGCGCCGGGCGCCGAGCAGCTTCTGCGCGATGCCGCCGATCGGGCCGACGGCGCCGTCGGGGCTGATCTCCCCGGTGCCGGCGACGTAGCGGCCGCCGGTGAGGTCCTGCTCGGTGAGCTTGTCGATGATCCCGAGCGCGAACATGAGCCCCGCGCTCGGTCCGCCGACGTCCTTGAGCGAGATCTTGACCGTGAAGGGGTAGTCGGCCTGCTCGCCCGGCTCGACGCCGATGACGGCGCGGGGCGGGGTGTCGGAGGAGCGGCCGGTGGTCAGCTCGGCGACCGCGGCCTTGCCCTCGCGGGTGTAGCCGATCGCGACCGGCGCGCCGGGCGCCCGGCCGCCGATGGCGTCGCGCAGCTCGGTCGCCCGGGCGACCCGCTTGCCGTCGACGGAGGTCAGCACGTCGCCGGGCTGGAGCTTGCCAGCCGCGGGCGAGCCGTCGCTGACCGCCCGGACGACGACCTCGGTGGAGATGGGGACCTCCAGCGCGCGCAGCGCCGCGCTGGTCGCGTTGTCCTGCGACAGCTGCATGGTCTCGGTGTTGCGCTCCTGGATCTGCTCGACCGTCTCGTCGGCCGGGTAGAGCACCTCGCGCGGCACGACCGCGACGTCGGAGTCGAGCCAGCCCTCCATCGCCTCGACCAGCGTCAGCCGCACCTGCGGCGCGATGGTCGTCAGGTCCAGGTGGCCGGTCGTCGGGTAGGTCCGGCGCCCGCTGATCGCGATGACCGGCGTGCCGGCGACCGCGCCGAGCGTGTCGTAGGTCGGCCCGGGGCCGAGGGCGACGTAGGGGACCGTCGCCACGGCCGCCGCCGCGGACATCCCGACAGCGAGCAGCACAGCCAGCAGCAGGGTCAGGTCACGCCGGGACACCTGCCGAGGGTAGCCGCGCCGCCTGTGCGCGGCCGTCCAGAACTTCTCGGCGACCGGCAGCAGGAGTCCGCGTCTGGACGGCGAAGACAGGCTGTGCCGGCTCCCCCGCCGGCGGCGCTCCCCGGAGCGCCGAGGTCGTGGCCACCCCCCAGCAGGCCCCCGAAGACGACTGCGCGAGGTCTGCCCGCTCCCGGCGTTGCACGGGTGGCGGGTCCCCAGCCCCGCCGACAGGAGACTGCTGTGACGACCCTCCCCCAGCCGCCCGTCGATGCCGACGTCGCGGCGCTGCCCGCTGTCCCCGCTGCCCGCCTGCTCCTCGTCGACGGCGCGCCGCTCGAGCTGCCGGAGCTGGCCCCGGTCCCCGCCGACGCGGAGCCGCTGGACTTCGACGCCTCCGTGCGCCGCATCACGCCGCGGCTGCAGCGCTACGCCGCCCGCCGGCTCGGCGACCCGCACGAGGCCGAGGAGGTCGTGCAGGAGGCGCTGCTGCGCGCCTACAAGCACGCCGACAGCCTGGCCACCGAGGACGACCTCGCCGCCTGGACCACGGTCGTCACCGGCCGCCTCGTCATCGACCGGCTCCGCGTCCGCGGCCGCTCGACCACGGTCGCGGAGGTCCCCGAGGGCACCCGTACGGCCCGCGACACCGCCGACGTCGTCGTCGGCCGGGCCGAGGCCCGGCTCGCCCTCGACGCCCTGGACGCGATGCCGGCCCGCCAGGCCGCCGTGCTGTGGGCCCGCGAGGTCGAGGGCCTGGCCTACGACGCGATCGGCGAGCGCTTCGGCATGACCGAGCCGGCGGTCCGCTCCATCCTCACCCGGGCCCGCAAGGCGCTGCGCAAGGAGTACGCCGAGCGCGGCGGCACGCTGCCCGCCGCCGGTCTCGCCGTCCTCGCCCCCTGGATCGACGGCCTGACCTGGGTCGACCGCCTGCGCCAGGTCGCCTCGCGCAGCGTCGGCGGCACGGCGGTGGCCATCGCGGGCGCCGGCATGCTGGGCGTCGCGCTGCTGCCCTCGCTGTCCCCCGCGCCCGCGGCCCCGACCAGCGCCCCCGTCGTGCGCACGGTCGTCAGCGCCGCGGTGTCCTCGCCGAGCGCGCTCCGCCCGCGGTCGGTCCCGGCCGCCGCCGCTCCCGCGACGGCGCGCAGGGCCGCTGCCCCCGTCCGCGCCACCGCCGTCCGCCCGGTCGCCACGCCGCGGACCGTCGCGAAGCCCGGCCTGCTGGCCCGCACCGGCCTGACCCGGACCTGCGCCTCGACCAGCCTGGCCGGCGCAGGCGGCACCTCGTGCGCGCCCGCGGAGACCCGTACGTCCGACCGGCTCGTGCTCGACACCCCGCTGCCGGTGCCCGTCGACCGCCGCTACCTCGGGCTCACCTCCGACGAGCTGGACTGCGACGCCCTGCCCGACACCCCGCTGACCACCTGCACGACCCTCCAGGGAGAGACCCGATGACCCGCCGCCGCACGCTCGCCTGCACCCTGCTCGCCACCTTCGCGCTGCTGGGCGTCGCGCCGGCGCTGGCCGACGGCGGCCCGGTCTCGCGCACGGCGTCGTTCGTCTGCGTCTTCGGCGGCGAGGACCGCGAGGGCACCGGCGCCGAGGGCCTGTGCGTCTGGGTGCCCCGCTAGCCGGTCAGCGCGGCGAGCGCACGACCCGCCGGCGGGACGTCCGGGCCGGCGGCACCGGGGCGGCCATCGCGGCGCGGAACCGCTCGTGCTGCTGCACCGTCGTGCTCGTCTCCTCCGGGCCCCGGGCCCGGCTCGACCAGGCGCCCCACAGGATGGCGGCCACGGTCGCCACGGGGACGGGGAGCAGCCACAGCAGCCAGTCGGGAGGCACGCCTCATCCTACGGCGGTCAGGGGCTCCCGACCCACTCGTCCGCGCCGTCGGTGAAGACCTGGCGCTTCCAGATCGGGACCTGCTCCTTGAGGTCGTCGATGAGCCGGCGGGCCGCCTCGAAGGCCTCCCCGCGGTGCGGCGCGGACGCCGCCACGACGACCGCCACGTCGCCGACCTGCAGCAGCCCGGTGCGGTGCAGGGCGGCCACGCCGCAGACGGGCAGGTCCGCCGCCACCTGCTCGCACACCCGGACGAGGGCGTCGACCGCGCCGGGGTGCGCCTCGTACTCGAGGGCGGTCACCTCGCGCCCGCCGTCGGAGGCCCGGACGAGGCCCGTGAACGACACGACGCCGCCCGCCCCCGGGTCGTCGACGGCGGCGAGCACCTCGTCGGCGGTGAACGGGGTGTCGCGGACCTCGACCAGGCGCAGCACGGGCACGCCTGCACCGTACGGCTAGCGGCGCCGGCGCCGTCGGGCGCGCCGGACCAGCGCCGCCGTGCCGACCAGGGCCGCGGCGGTGCCGGCCGCGGCGTAGGCGCCGACCCGCAGGTCGCCGGAGCGGGCGGCGAGGTGCGCCCGCAGCGCCCCCTCGGTCGTCCAGGCCGGCGTCCAGCCGGCGGCGCGCAGCCCGTCGGCCTCGACGACCAGCGGCGCCAGGACGTGGTCGAGCTCGCGCCGGGAGGAGGTCGTGACGCCGTAGCGGTGCAGCCGCTCGGCGGTGCTCAGCGCGACCGCGGGGGGCAGCTCGAGCCGCCGCTTGCCCGCGATGTCCTCGACCCGGGTCTGCTCCAGCCAGCCGTGGGAGGCGACCGCCAGCCCGCCGGACAGCGGGCCGCAGGCCGCCAGCTCCAGCGCGGTGAGCAGGTCGTCGACGTGGCAGAGCTGCCACAGCGGCTCGTGCCCCCGCGTCGCCAGCAGCCGCGGGGCGGCGAGCTGGCGCAGGACCTGCCCGTCGTACGACGGACCGAGCCCGGCCCCCACCAGCGTGGCCGGTCGCAGCACCGTGACCTCGAGGCCGCTGCGGACGGCGTGCGAGGCGAGCCGCTCGACCTCCACGTGGTCGCCGGCGAGGGTGAGCTCGTCGGCCGGCGCGCGCAGCGGCGAGGCGTCGGGCAGCGGCACCGCGTTGTCGGGCAGCGCGCCGTAGACGTCGGCGGAGGTGGCCAGGACGACCCGGCCGACCCCGGCTGCCCGGGCCGCCTCCAGCAGCTGCGCGGTCCCGCGCACGTTGAGGGCGCGGCGGCTGCCCGCCGGCTCCTCGACGTCGTAGGAGGTCGCCAGGTGGACGACGACGTCGAGGCCGACCAGCCGCTCGGCCAGCAGCGGGTCGCGGACGTCGGCGAGCCGCCAGACCACGCCGTCGCACAGCGCGGAGCGCACGTCGACGCCGAACAGCCCGCCGAGGTCGTCGCGGCGCGACAGCCGCTCCAGCAGGGCGCGGCCGAGGCCGTCGGCGGCCCCGGTCACCGCGACCACCGGGCGCGGGTCAGGCGTTCGCCCACGGCGCACGATCATCACAGGCCGTCCGCAGGCAGCGGCGTTAGCGTGGTGAGCATGAGTCTGGTCGAGGCAACTGTCGGGGCAACCCCGTGACCCGCCCCCCGTTCGGCTTCGGGCCGTCGGACCGCCCGGACGAGCCGGGTGGCGGTGACGACCCGTTCGGCCTGGGCGGCCTGCTCGGCGGCGGCGACGTCTTCGCCACGCTGCAGTCGCTGATGTCCTGGACCGGCGGGCCGGTCAACTGGGACCTCGCCCAGCAGGTCGCCGGCCAGGCGACCCGCGAGGGCGACCGCCCGGTCACCGACGCCGAGCGCCGCGAGGTCGCGGAGGCCTGCCGCCTCGCCGACCTGTGGCTCGACCCGGTCACGACGCTGCCGGCGACGGCCGGGGAGGCCCGGGCCTGGAGCCGTACGGGGTGGCTGGAGTCGACCCTGCCGACCTGGCGCCGGCTGGTCGACCCGGTCGCCGGCCGCGTGGTCGACGGCGATGGGCGCGGCCATGGAGAAGGGCCTGTCCGAGGGCGGCGGCCTCGGTGGAGGGCTTCCGCCGGAGGTCGCCGGCATGCTGGGCGGGCTCGGCGGCTGCGCGGCGGGCTGGCCGGTCCGATGAAGGGCCTGATGGACCAGATCGGCGGCTTCGTCTTCGGCGCGCAGGTCGGCCAGGCGGTCGGCGCGCTGGCCGGCGAGGTGCTGTCGGCGACCGAGGTCGGCCTGCCGCTCGGCGAGGTCGGCCGGCCGGTGCTCCTGCCCGCCAACGTCGCCGCCTTCGGCGAGGGCCTGGAGGTCCCGCCGGACGAGGTGCGGCTCTACCTGGCGCTGCGCGAGTGCGCCCACCAGCGGCTGTTCGCGTCGGTGCCGTGGCTGAGCGCCCACCTGTTCGACGCGGTCGACGCCTACGCCCGCGGCATCGACGTCGACCTCGGGGCGCTGGAGCGGGCGGTCGGCTCGTTCGACCCCACCGACCCGGAGAGCCTGCAGCAGGCCCTGGGCGACGGCCTGTTCGAGATGGAGCCGACCGAGGCCCAGCAGGCCGCCCTCGGCCGGCTGGAGACCGCGCTCGCCCTGGTCGAGGGCTGGGTCGACGCGGTCGTCGACCAGGCCGCGACCGGCACCCTGCCGTCGGCCGTGCAGCTGCGCGAGACGGTGCGCCGCCGCCGGGCCACCGGCGGCCCGGCCGAGCAGACCTTCTCGGCGCTGGTCGGCCTGCAGCTGCGGCCGCGCCGGCTGCGCGAGGCGGCCGCGCTGTGGTCGGCGGTGGCCGAGGCGCGCGGCACCGAGGGCCGCGACGCCCTGTGGGCCCACCCCGACCTGCTGCCCGGCCCGAGCGACCTGGACGACCCGCAGGCCTTCGTCGGCGGCGGCGGCACCGACTGGGACGCCGGCCTGCGCGCGCTCGACGCCGACCTCGACGGTGAGCTCGACGAGGGCGCGACCGGCGGGCCCGAGGGCGACGCGCCGGAGGGCCCGCGCGACTGATCCCACGGCGTCCCCCGCGCGGGCCGTCGGTCGGGGTCGGCGCACCGGCGGAGCCTATCCGCGGCCCGAGCGGATCGGACCGCCCACGACTTGCGGCGCACAGGCCCCGTACGCCGTCGCCGCAGGTCACAGACGCATCTCGGGCGCGTCCACAGCGTCGTCCACAGGCGGTGGACAAGCCCGTCCACAGGAACACGCGGACCCGTCCCCACCCCGTCCCCAGCGTCGTCCACAGGGGGCGTTGACGGGTCGTCCGACCGGCTCGTAGCGTCGCCGGCAACGGAGCCCCCGGGACCGTCGGCACCGCTCGCAAGGGGAAGGCGAGCGGCGTCGGCGACCCGGGGGCTCCGTTTCCGTGTGCGCCCCGGGTCACCCGTCCGGGTGGCGGTGCAGCGGCCCGTGCACGCCGATCCCTGTGGTGCGGGCAGCCCGGCCCGCGCACCGCGATCGGACCCGCCATGCCTGCGCCCACCTCTCCGCTCCCCCGCCGCATCCCCGGCGCGCTCGTCGCCCTGGCCCTGGCCGGCGCCGCGCTCGCGCCGCTGCCGGCCGCAGCGTCGCCGGCGCCGCTGACCAGCGCCGTCGTCACGGGGGCCGACGCCGCGGGCGCCGTCGTCGCCGCCGGCGGCCGGGTGCTGGCGCAGCTGCCGCTGGTCGGCGGTGTCGTGGCCGAGCTGCCGCGGGGCGCCGCGCTGCCGGCCGGCGTGCTCGCCGTGCCGGACCGCCCGCTGACCGTCTCCGCCGCCCGCGCGGCCACCTCCGGCCCGGCCACGACCCTGCGCGCGACCCTCGGGCTGGGGGCGCCGCGCGGCGAGGGCGCCGGCGTGACGGTCGCCGTCGTCGACACCGGGGTCGCGGACGTCCCGGCCCTGCGCGGCCGGCTCACGCACGTCGACGTGGCGGGCGACGGTCCGGGCGACCAGTACGGCCACGGCACCTTCATCGCCGGCCTCGTCGCGGGCGACGGGGCAGGCGCCGGCCCGGCGTACGCGGGCGTGGCCCCCGGCGCGTCGGTCCTCGACGTGCGGGTGGCCCGCCGGGACGGGACCACCAGCCTCACCCTCGTGCTGCGCGGGCTGCAGGCGGTGGCCGACCGCGGCTCCGTCGGCGTCCTCAACCTGTCGCTGTCGTCGCAGAGCCCCCTGCCGTACGAGCTCGACCCGCTCACCGTGGCCCTCGAGCGGCTGCAGGAGCGCGGCACCACCGTCGTCGTGCCCGCCGGCAACGACGGCCCGGGCACCGCCACGATGTCCTCCCCCGGGGTCGACCCGGCCCTGCTCACCGCGGGCGGCCTGGACGAGGCCGGCACCGGCGCCCGCGGCGACGACGCCGTGGCGAGCTGGTCGGCCCGCGGCAGCGGCAAGGAGGGCCCCGACCTGGTCGCGCCCGGCACGCACGTGGTGTCGACGCTCGCCCCGGGCAGCACGGCCGCCGGGGCGCAGACCGCGGCGGGCCTGCCGGCCGGCTACGGCGCCGGCTCCGGCACGTCGTTCGCCACCGCCGTCGTGTCCGGTGCGGCCGCCGCGCTGCTCGGCGAGCGCGACCTCACGCCCGACCAGGTCGAGGGGCTGCTGACGAGGACGGCGTACCGCTCCTCCGCCCTGCGCGACCCGGCCGCGGCCGGCGCGGGCGGCCTCGACCTGGCCGAGGCGCTGACCACCAAGGCGAAGAAGGCCGACAAGGTCGACGACCGGGCCGACGAGCCCTCCGGCGCGGCGTGGGAGGCCTTCGTCGCGGCGGTGCTCGACGACGACCAGGCCGCCGCCGAGGCCGCCTGGGACCGGCTCGACCAGGCCGCCCGCCAGTGGGCGGCCCGGCAGTGGGCCGGCCGCTCGTGGACCGGCCGCTCCTGGACCGGCCGCTCCTGGACGGGCAGCGCGTGGACGGGCAGCGCCTGGACCGCCCGGCAGTGGGCGGCCCGCCAGTGGGCCGCGCGCCAGTGGGCCGGCCGCTCGTGGACCGGCGACTGGGCCGCGCGCCAGTGGGCGGCCCGCCAGTGGGCCGAGACCGACTGGTCGGCGCGGCAGTGGTCGGCGC
Source organism: uncultured Actinomycetota bacterium (assembly GCA_963762795.1). Classification (GTDB taxonomy): domain Bacteria; phylum Actinomycetota; class Actinomycetes; order Mycobacteriales; family SCTD01; genus RYN-170. Next base: position 92,453 of record CAVXMC010000013.1, read on the forward strand.
GGCAGTGGTCGGCCCGCCAGTGGAGCGCGCAGTCCTGGAGCTAGCACCTCAGCCGTGACCGCCGGCTGCCGATGGACCCCACCGTGACGACCAGCAGCAGGAGGAGCGGATGACCAGCCCGCTCACCCGCCTGGTGGCCACCGTGGTGGCGGTCGGCATCGGCGCCCAGGTGGCCGTCGGGGCGCTGCTCTCCGGCCAGGGCGCCATCGCCCCACTGGCGCAGCACGGCGGCTTCCTGGAGCAGCACGGGCACGGCTGGCCGCTGCTGCTCGGGCTCGTCGCGCTCACCTTCGCCGGCGACTGGGTCGCCGTGCGCGTGCGGCACGGCAACGAGAGCGAGGAGCTCACGCTCTTCGAGGTCGCCGTCGTCGTCGACGTGCTGCTGCTCCCGGCGGTCGAGGCGCTCGTCCTGCCGGTCGCCGCCACGGTGTCTGTGCTCGCTCGTACGCCGCCGCGGCCTGGTCAAGATCGCCTTCAACGGGGGGAACCTGGCCGCCGCGGTGGCCGTACCCGTGCTCGCCGTCCACCTGCTCGCCGACCCGGGCGACGGGCTGAGCGGCGCCGCGCTCCTCGGGCTCACCGTGGGCCTGCTCGGGCTCACGGTCATCAACCTGGTCGCGCTGTCCCGGGTCCTCGCCGTCGTCGGCGAGGACGAGCCGTGGCAGGTCGTGCGGGACGGGCTCGCGCTGTCGGCCGCCACCGCCGTCGGCACCGTCGCCCTCGGCACCATGGCGGTCACGGTCGCCTGGGCGGCGCCGCTGCTGCTGCCCGCCACGCTCATGCCGGCCGCCGCCCTGACCTTCGCCTTCCGCGCCGCCGCCCAGGAGGCCGAGGAGCGCGAGCGCTCGGCCCGCCTGCTCGCGCTCTCGCAGGTGCTCGCCGGCCGCCTGGACACCGACCAGGTGCTCACGGCGTTCCTCCAGCTGACCCGGCAGGCGTTCGGCGCCGAGACCGCCGTGGCGCTGCTCGACGAGCAGGGCCAGCGCCCCACCGCGGTCGTGTCGGGAGGCACGGCCGAGCTGGTGCGCCGGCCCGCGACCGACGAGGAGACCTGGCTGCTGGACGGCGTCTCGGTCACCGGCGCCGTCGTCCTGACCGACGACCTGCCCGAGGGCTGGGCCCGCGCCGTCGTCGTCCCGCTCGAGGCGGAGGGGCTGCGCCTCGGCGCTGTCGTGCTCGCCACCTCCGACCGCCGCCGGCCAGCTGGCCGGCCGCGAGCTGACCCTGCTGACCGCGAGCGCCTCGGCCCTCGCCGTCGCGCTGCGCGGCGCCGCCCACCTGCGGCTCATCGAGGAGGAGACGAGCAAGCTGCAGGCGGTCGTCGACCACTCCTCCGACGGCATCCTGGTGCTCGACGGGCAGGGCACCGTCCAGCTGTGGAGCCCGGCGGTCGCGGACCTGAGCGGCCTGCCCGCGGCGGCCGCGCAGGGCCGGCCGCTGCGCGAGGTCGTCGCGGCGCTCGGGCCCGACGGCACGCCGTGCAACCCGTTCCTGGTCGGCCGGGCGCAGCTGTCGCCGGAGTCGCCGCAGACCACGGTCGAGATCACGGTCCTGCGCCACGACGGGGAGCAGCGCGTCGTCCGGTGCGCGCACGCCGCCGTCTTCGACGACGACGGCGAGCTGCAGCGCGACGTGGTCATGCTCCACGACGTCACCCGCGAGCGGCAGGTCGAGCGGCTCAAGGCCGACTTCATCGCCACGGTGTCGCACGAGCTGCGTACGCCCGTGACGCCCATCAAGGGGTACGCCGACCTGCTGCGCCGGCGCGGTGACGTCATGACGCCGGAGAAGCGCAGCGAGTGCCTGGACATCATCAGCGACCGGGCCGGCCACCTCGCCCGGCTCGTCGAGGACCTGCTGCTGGCCTCCCGCATCTCCGCCACCGAGGGCTCCTCGCCCGCGCAGGTCGACATGGGCCTCGGCGAGCTCGGCCAGCTGGTCCGCCGGGCCTGCGGCGACTTCGACGAGCGACGGCTCGCGGGTCGTGCTCGACCTGCCCGAGGAGGAGGTGCCGGTCGGCTGCGACCGGGTCCGCACGATCCAGGTGCTGACCAACCTCGTCGGCAACGCGCTGAAGTACTCCACCCCCGGCACCCCGGTGCACGTCCGCCTGCGGGTCGTGGGCGGCCGGCGCCCGGGTCGAGGTCGAGGACCGCGGCCGCGGCATCCCGGCCGACCAGCTCGAGCGGGTCTTCGAGAAGTTCCACCGGGTCGAGGACCCGATGCGCATGACGACCAGCGGCACCGGCCTCGGCCTCTACATCGCCCGCCAGCTGGCCACCGCGATGGGCGGCGACGCTGTCCTGCACCTCGGTCCTCGGGCACGGCTCGGTCTTCGCCTTCACCCTGCCCGCTGGCCTCCGCCGCCGGGCTGGCCGGCGGCCTGTCCGACGCCCCGCGCGTACGGCCCGTCGCGCGTCCGCCCGCGAGGTCGTCCCGGGGCAGCCGCTGGGCCGCCGGCGGACCCCTCCGTGGGCCGTCCCGCCACGCTCCGGCGCGCCTGCGGCTGCTGCTCCCGCGCTCGAGGCACCCCAGCCGCTAGGCTGAACCCCGAACCGCGCGCCAGCCGGTGCGCCAGCCGGGCGGGGACGACCCCCGGCGGACCCGTCGAAAGGGAGGCCCTCGTGGCCGAGACCTACAACGGTTACTGCGTGAAGTGCAAGGAGAAGCGCGACTTCGAGGGTGAGGTCAAGGTCAGCGAGTCCGGTCGCCGGATGGCCCAGGGCCCCTGCCCCGTCTGCAGCACCAAGATGAACCGGATCCTCGGCAAGGCCTGACGCACCCGCGTCTCACCAGGGCGGCTCCCCCACGGGGGGCCGCCCTCGTCGGCGTCTGTGGACAGCGCGCCGGCCCTGTGGACGACGGGCGCCGCGGCGTGCCGGCCTGCCAGCCTGTCCCGCTCCGACCGGGGAGGCCGCCGTGGACGCACCGCACCGCACCGCCGACCGCGGGTCGCTCGACCTGCGGCGACCGCTGCTCGCCGGCGGCGTGCGGCGGGTCTGGCGCGACCGCGAGCACGCTGCAGCTCGGCCGCTGCGCCGGCGCCCTGGTCCTGCCGGGCGTCGACGAGCCGCTGCGCCGGATCCTCGCCCTGCTCGACGGCACCCGCGACCGCGGCCAGCTCACCGCCGACGCGTGGCGGGCCGGCTGCCCGCCGGAGCGCACCGCCGAGCTGGTCGGCGTGCTGGCCGAGGCGGGGCTGCTCGAGGACGGCGCCGACCCCGTCCCGGCGCTGTCGCGCGAGGAGCGCGACCGGCTGGCGCCCGACGTCGGCGCGCTGTCCCTGCGCAGCGGCGGCCGCCCGGCCCCGCTGCTCGCGCGCCGGGCGGCGGCGCGGGTGCTCGTCCACGGCGGCGGCCGGGTCGGCGCGCCGCTGGCGTCGGCCCTCGCCGCGGCCGGCGTCGGCAGCGTCGACGTCGTCGACGACGGCACCGCCCGCCCGCAGGACGCGGCCGTCGGGGGGCTCCGGCCGGGCGACGCCGGGCGCCCCCGCGGCGAGGCCGCCCGCGAGCGCCTGCGCACCGCGGCGCCGTCCGCCGACGACCGGCCGTCCCCGGTGCCCGACCTGGTCGTGCTCGCGCCGGTCGGGCCGCTGCCCGACGCCCTGGCCCCCGACCTGGTCCGGCAGGGCGTGCCGCACCTGCTCGCCGAGGTCCGCGAGCAGGTCGGCGTCGTCGGCCCGCTCGTGCTGCCCGGGCGCAGCGCGTGCCTGCACTGCCTCGACCTCACCCGCACCGACCTGGACCCGGGCTGGCCGGCCCTCGCCGCGCAGCTGTCCGTGCCCGCTCGCGGGACGGCCCCGTGCGACGGCGCGCTGGCGCTGGCGGTCGCCGCCGCGGCCGCCCTGCAGGTGCTCGCCGCGCTCGACCAGCTGGCCGCCCCCGCCAGCCTGGACGGCACGCTCGAGCTCGCCTCGCCCGACTGGCGCTGGCGCCGCCGCAGCTGGCCGCCCCACCCCGACTGCGACTGCGCCGCCGCGGGCGGCTCTGGACGCTGAGCCGCCCCGTGCGGCGCCGGCCTGCTCAGCCCACTTCCCCAGGGTTCCGGCACGCGACACGCCGACGCGGGCGTACCGGAACCCTGGGGAAGTCGGGCGGGGGCGGGCGGGGCGGCCTGCAGCGGGCGGGCCCGCGCCGCGCGGGGCGGCGGGTGGCCGCGAGGCGCCCCGCGCGCGGGTCGGCCGGGCGGGAGGGGGCCGCAGGGGCGACACTGAGGGGGTGAGCGACATCCCGCGGCGCGCCGTGACCCGGTCGGCGAAGCTGGCCACCCTGCCGCTGGGGATCGCCGGCCGCGCGACGCTCGGGCTGGGCAAGCGGCTCGGGGGCAAGCCGGCCGAGGCGGTCGCGCTCGAGCTGCAGCAGCGGACGGCGGAGCAGCTGTTCCAGGTGCTCGGCCAGCTCAAGGGCGGCGCCATGAAGGCGGGCCAGGCGCTGTCGGTGTTCGAGGCCGCGCTGCCCGAGGAGGTGGCCGCGCCCTACCGCGCCGCGCTGACCAAGCTGCAGGAGGCCGCGCCGCCGCTGCCGGCCGCGTCGGTGCACAAGGTGCTGGCCGCCGAGTTCGGGCGCGACTGGCGGGCCCGGTTCCGCAGCTTCGAGGACACGCCCGCCGCCGCCGCCAGCATCGGGCAGGTCCACCGGGCGGTGTGGTCCGACGGGCGGCAGGTCGCGGTCAAGATCCAGTACCCGGGTGCCGGGCCGGCGCTGCTCGGCGACCTCAAGCAGCTGGGCCGGCTGGCGCGGATGTTCTCCGCGCTCTCCCCCGGCCTCGACATCAAGCCGCTGCTGGCCGAGCTGCAGGCGCGGGTCGCGGAGGAGCTGGACTACCGGCTCGAGGCGGAGAGCCAGGCGGCCTTCCACGCCGCGTACGAGGACGACCCCGAGATCCGCGTCCCCGCGGTGCTGGACGGCAGCGAGCGCGTGCTGGTCACGGAGTGGATGGAGGGCGTCCCGCTGTCGGTCGTCATCCGCGAGGGCACGCCGGAGCAGCGGGACCGCGCGGCGACGCTGCTGGCGCGGTTCCTGTTCAGCGGGCCGGTGCTCGCCGGGCTGCTGCACGCCGACCCGCACCCGGGCAACTTCCGGCTGCTGCCCGACGGCCGGCTCGGCGTCATCGACTTCGGCGCGGTCAACCGGCTGCCCGACGGCTCGCCCGAGCCGATCGGCCGGATCGCCCGGCTCGCCCTCGAGGGCGACGCGGCGGCGGTGGTCGCCGCGCTGCGCACCGAGGGCTTCATCCGCGAGGGCTTCGAGGTCGACGCCGACGCGGTCCTCGACTACCTGCTGCCGCTGCTCGAGCCGATCACCCGGCCGACGTTCCGCTTCACGCGCGAGTGGCTGCGCCACGAGGCCGTACGCCTCGCCGACCCGCGCTCCCCCGCCGCCCAGCTCGGGCGCCAGCTGAACCTGCCCCCGGCGTACCTGCTGATCCACCGGGTCACCCTCGGCACCATCGGCGTGCTGTGCCAGCTCGCCGGCGAGGCGGCCTTCCGCGAGGAGATGGAGCGCTGGCAGCCCGGGTTCGCGCCGCCCGGCTCGCAGGCCGCCGACCACGCGGAGGCGGCCGCGGCCCGCCGGGTCGACCCGCCCAGCAGCATCCCGACGCCGGAGCAGACCGCGGTCGTCGAGCCGCCGCCGGACGACACCCTGCTCAGCAGCTGAGCGGGCTCACCACCAGGCCTCGTCCAGCCGGCCCTCGATCGACCGCACGTCGGCGCGGGTGCACGCCTCGCACCGCCAGGGCGACCCGCGGTCCTCGGCCGACCAGGACCACGTCAGCGGCGCGGTGTCCTCCTGGCGGCCGCAGCCCCGGCAGGTCACCGGCCCGTCCCCCGCGGTCACGGCCTCAGTCGTCGGCGAGCGCCGTGCGGAGCATGTCCAGGCCGCGCAGCCCGAGCTGCTCGGCCTGCGGGGTCTCGACGTCGAGCTCGACGGCGGCGCCCACGACGCCCTCGCCGTAGGCGTACGACGCGATGACCGCCGTGCGCTCGGCCTCGGGCATGGCGCGCAGCGCCTCGTCCAGGCGGCGCAGCAGCTCGACCTCGTCCGCACCGGTGTCGACGGCGGGACGGGCGTCGACGACGGTCGGCGGGAGCGGTCGGCAGCGGGGCTTGTCGGTCACGCGTCTCCCTGGGTCAGCAGCTGGGGGAACAACGAGGGCCGCTCCGGTTGCCCGGAGCGGCCCTCGCCGTGCCTTCCCGTCAGGTCGCCTCACGGCGGTGTGTCGCTCTTGGCGACTGTTTTGGGACCGGGGGCCATGTATCGGGTCGGCACCTGTAGTGAACCCCAGATCCGGAGGCTGTGTTCCTCCGATCGGGCGATCCACAGATGTCGGACTACTCCGACGCAGCGCCGCCGTCGGCCACCGGACCACCGGTCGGCACCGGCGCCGCCGGCGGCGGCACCGCGCCGGGGGACGCCTGGGACGCCCCGTCGCCGGACGACTCGCCGGACGACTCGCCGGACGACGCGCCGGACGACGCGCCGGACGACGCGCCACCTGACGGCGCCGGAGCAGCCGGAGCGGCAGGAGCCGAAGGAGCAGCCGGAGCCGTCGACGCCGAGCCGGCCGGCGACGCGACACCCGAGGCGGGGTCGGAGGCCGCCGGAGCCGGGGCGTCCGGGGCGGCGATGGCCGGAGCGCTGGACGGCGGCGGCGAGACCGGCCGGCTGCTCTCGGTCGACAGGCCCGGCAGCGCGTCCGGGACCGAGGCACCGGAGCCCGGGACCGGCACCGACGGCGAGGCCGCGGACGCCGGGGCGGCGGCCGCGTCGGCCGCGGGACCGCCGCCGGCCGGCACGTCACCGGGGACCGGCGCACCGGTCGGGACGGCGCCGAGCTCGGCCGGGCCCGCGTCCGGGACGGCCGCGGCGTCGCCGACGAGCGGGGCGCCCGCGGCAGGACCGCTGGTCAGCGGGCCGGCCTCGCCGGCGACGGCGGTGCCGGCACCGGGCTGGCCGCCCTGGCCCTCGGGACGGCCGCCGGGCTCACCCGGGCGGCCGCGACCACGACGGCTCTTGCCCTGGCGCTCTCCGGGCTCGCCGCCCTGCGAGCCGCCCTGCGAGCCGCCCTGCGAGCCGTGCTGGCCCCCCGGCCCGCGCTGCTGACCGCGCTGCTGCTGGCCGCGCTGGCTCCCGCCGGTACCCATGTCCATCGCCGAGGCGAGGGAGTACTCGTGGACGAGCAGCTCGAGCAGCACCTGCTCCTCGGGGGAGGCCGTCTCGCGCTTGGCCTCGGCCAGCTTGCGCAGCTCGGCCAGGCGCTGCCGGCGGCGGCCGGGCAGGTCGTCGGGGTGGGCCAGCAGGACCGCGTGCGCCGTGCACGACGCGGTGCCGCTCACGGTGGTGGTGGCCTCGCGGACGAGGGCGAGCTCGCTGATGCAGGGAGCGCAGTACGTGGTCATGAGCGGCACGCTACCCAGCGCAGCGCCGCGGCCACCGCACGCGTTTCCTCCGTGACGTGCGCGGACCGTCAGCGGGGCGGCGGCTCCGGGGGCTGCACGAGCGTCTGCAGGCTGTCGATCAGGTCCCGGGTCTGCGCGATCCGCAGCCTGCTCTGGTGCACGCACGCGAGGACGTCGACCTCGACCAGGTCGAGCCAGTGCTTGCCCGGCGTGGGCAGGGGGACGGCGGGAGAGGTGGTCATGGTGCGCCCCAGAGGGTCCGGCGCCGCTGCCCTGTGTCGTCAAGGTGCTGCGTCCTCGCGGACCGTACCCCCCGCGAGGTCCCTTCAGCCGCCGGCGAGCTCGCCCGTCCCGACCAGCGACTCGGCGACGTCGCGCAGCTTGCGGTTGGTGTCCTGGCTGGCCTGCACCAGCAGGCGGAACGCCGTGTCGCTGGTGACCTTGTGCCGCTCCATGAGGATCCCCTGCGCCTGGCTGATCAGCTCACGGCTGGTCTGGGCGCGCTTGAGCGCTCCGAGCTTGCGGGCGCCGGCGTAGGCCACGGCGGCGTGCGAGGCGAAGAGCAGCCCGACGTGCTCGGACTCCTCGTCGAAGGCGTGCGCCGTCGGCGCGTAGAGGTTGAGCGCGCCGAGGTTGTCGCGGTCCACGTGGAGCTGGAAGGACAGCATGCTGGCCGCGCCGAGGGCGCACGCGCGGGTGGCGAACTCCGGCCACCGCTGCTCGGTGGCCATGTCCGGCACGTGCACCACCGGCTGGTCGTACGCCGCGTCCAGGCACGGCCCCTGCTGCACCTCGTCCTGCACCTGGTCGACCCGGCGGGGCAGGTCGCTGGACGCGGACTGGGAGGCGACCCGGTGGCGGCCCAGGACCACGCTGATGGACGCGTCGGCGGCCCCCGGGATCAGGGCGATGGCCGCGCGGACGATGTCCGCGAGCGTCGCCTCGGGGTCGTCCTGCTGCTCGAGGCTCCGGGCCAGCGCGGCCAGGTGCTGGGCCAGGGCGTCTGCTCGGGTGCTCGGGTCCTCGGCCATGCCCAGCCCCCTCGTCCCGCGGTGGTGCGGGGTGTCAGCATGCGCCCCGCGGCGCTCGAGCCGTGGCCAGCCGTGGGCTCAGCGCTCGGCGACCGCGTCCACCGGCTCGGGGGCCAGCAGCAGGCGGTGCAGGCCGGAGATGCGCAGGACGCGGGTCACCGGGGCGCTCACGTCGGCCAGGACCAGGACCCCGTCGACGGCAGCCAGCTGCTTGCGGACGTGGAGCAGGAAGGACAGCCCGGTCGAGTCGATGAAGCTCAGGTCGGACAGGTCGAAGACCAGCTCGCGCCCGCCCGCCTCGACCAGCTCGTCGACGTCGGCCTGCAGCCGCAGGCTCGAGTCCAGGTCGAGCTCGCCGGTGAGCGCCAGCCGGACGAGCTCGGTGCGCTCGGTGTCGCGGTCGACGGTGTAGGTCAGGTGGAGCTCGGACAACAGGCTCTCCGTCGGTCAGGCCGGCGCGCAGGAGGCACCGGCTGGGGCAGAGCGGTCCGGACGGTACCTGCGCCGTGTGACGGCCAGGGGTCAGCGACCGGTCGGCTCCAGCACCACCCAGCCGTGCGGCCCGAGGTCCAGCTCGCGCGGGGACCGCAGGCCCGACCCGTCCGAGCCGGCCACCCAGCCTGCGTCGCGCGGCAGCCGCACGGTGCCCCGCGCGTCGTCGGTGCTGAGCGCGACGAGCAGCGCGGACGAGCCGTCGCTGACCTCGTACACGAAGACGGGTGTTGGTCAGCTCGACCTCGCGGGTGCGGGCGCGGTGCAGCCACGGGTGGCGGCGGCGCAGGGCGATCAGCTGCTGGTGCAGCCGGAGCACGTCCGCGCCGGCGTCGAGCAGGTCCCGGGAGTACGCCGGGCGCACCGCGTCGTCGCCCCCGGCCCGGTCCTCCTTCACGCCGCGCAGCCCCAGCTCGTCGCCGTAGTAGACCGACGGGGTCCCGCCGACGGTGAGCAGCACGACCAGCGCGTGCGCGAGGTGCCGCGGGTCGGTCAGCCGGCTGGCGATGCGGGTGACGTCGTGGTTGCCGACGAAGGTGTACGGCACGAACGTCTCCAGCAGGGCGTCGTGCCGGCGCAGCGCGTGCGCCAGCTCGAAGGAGTTGCCGTCGTTGAGGCTGCTCCAGACCGCCTTCCACAGCTCGTACTGCGTGACCGCGTCCATCCCGGACTCCGCGACCACGCGCGCGTAGTCGCCGTGCAGGACCTCGCCGACGACGTACGCCTCGGGGTGCGCCGCGCGCACGTCGGGCAGGACGTCGCGCCAGAAGGCGGGCGGCACGGCGTACGCCGCGTCCAGGCGCCACCCGTCGGCGCCGCGGTCGAGCCAGTGCCGCATCACCGTGCGGACGTGCTCCGCGACGGCCGGCGAGGAGTGGTCGAGCGCGAGCAGGGCGTCGTGCCCCTCGAAGACGCCCCCGGACAGCCAGCCCGGCGGCGCCGGGAAGCTCCGCCCGACGTGGTTGAAGACCCCGTCCAGCAGCAGCCGGATGCCCCGTGAGCGGCAGGCCGCGACCAGCGCGGCGAAGTCGTCCTCGTCGCCCAGGCGCGGGTCGATCCGCAGGTGGTCGGTCGTGTCGTAGCCGTGCGTCTCCGAGGCGAAGACCGGCCCGAGCGCCAGCCCGTTGAGCCCCAGCCCGACCAGGTGGTCGAGCCAGGGCACCAGGTCCGGCAGGCGGTGCGTGACCCCGTCGCCGTGCTCGGCGAGGGTCCGCTCGGCCCCCAGGAAGCCGAGCGGGTAGACGTGCCACCAGAGGACGTGCTGCTCCCAGGACGGCACTCAGGAGGCCCGCAGGACCTGGACCGGGCCGCCCTTCTCGGAGGCGGTCTCCGGGGCGGCGTCGACGGTGGCGTTCAGGAAGCGGTTCGGCAGCGAGAGCTTCCAGATCGTGCGCAGCGTCTGGGCGTACTGGTGGGCGAGCGAGCCGGTCGTGTAGGGCAGCTCGTACTTGTCCGCCAGCGCCTTGATCCGCACCGACATCTCCGCGTAGCGGTTGCTCGGCAGGTCGGGGAAAAGGTGGTGCTCGATCTGGTAGCAGAGGTTGCCGGACATGAAGGCCATCAGCGGGCCGGCCTTGAAGTTGGCCGAGCCGAGCATCTGCCGCAGGTACCACTCGGCCTGCGTCTCGCTCTCGAGCTCGCGCTCGGTGAACTTCTCCGCGCCGTCCGGGAAGTGGCCGCAGAAGATCACGGTGTAGGACCAGAGGTTGCGCATGAGGTTGGCCGTGGCGTTGGCGGTCAGCGTCGAGACGAACTGCGGCCCGGTCAGCAGCGGGAACAGGACGTAGTCCTTGCCGAGCTGACGGCCCATCTTGCGACCGATCTGCTTGAGCTGGCGCAGCGTCGTGCGGGTGTCCTTGCGGCCCTTGCGGATCTCCGCGATGTCGAGGTCGTGCAGCGCCACGCCGTACTGGAAGAACATCGCCAGCAGGGCGTTGTAGAGCGGGTTGCCCAGGTAGTACGGGCGTCCAGCGCTGGTCGCGGGTGACGCGCAGGATGCCGTAGCCGACGTCGTTGTCCTTGCCGACGACGTTCGTGTACTTGTGGTGCACGTAGTTGTGCGAGTGCTTCCACTGCTCGCGACGGGCAGGTGGTGTCCCACTCCCAGGTGCTGGAGTGGATCTCCGGGTCGTTCATCCAGTCCCACTGGCCGTGGATGACGTTGTGCCCGAGCTCCATGTTCTCGATGATCTTGGCGAGCCCGAGCATGGTCGTGCCGGCGACCCAGGCCGGCGGGAACGCGCTGGCGAACAGCGTCACCCGGCCGGCCGCGGCGAGCCCGCGCTGGATCGCGATGGCCTTCTTGATGTACGCGGCGTCGCGCTCGCCGCGGCTCTCCTCGACGTCGCGCCGGATCGCGTCGAGCTCGCGCCCGAGCGCCTCCACGTCGGCCTCGGTGAGGTGGGCGAACGCCTTGATGTCGGTGACGGCCACGTGGGCCTCCCGTTCCGTGAGTAGGGGGTCAGACGCCGAGGACGCAGTCGCCCGCGGCGGCCGAGATGCAGGTCTGGATGCGGTCGCCCTCGGCGTGGACGGTGCCGTTGCGCAGGTCGCGGACCGAGCCCGCGACCAGGGGGACGACGCAGCTCTGGCAGATGCCCATGCGGCAGCCGAACGGCATCTGCACGCCGGCGGCCTCGCCGGCCTCGAGCAGGGTGGTCGCGCCGTCGACCTCGGCGGTCGGCCGCCGGCGCCGAAGGTGACGGTGCCGCCCTCGCCGCCCGCGCCGTCGAGCTGGATGGAGAAGCGCTCGACGTGCAGCCGGCCGGTCAGGTGCGCGCGCTTCCACACGCCGCTCGGCGTCGTCGAGCATGGCCGGCGGGCCGCAGGCCCAGGTCTCGCGCTCGGCCCAGTCGGGGACGAGGCCGCGGCAGCCGGTCGAGCCCGAGCACGCCCATGGAGTCGGTGTGCTGCTCGTGCAGGCGTCAGGGTCGGGTGCTTGTCGGCCAGCCGGTGCAGCTCCTCGCGGAACAGCACGTCCTGCGCGCTGCGGGGCGGAGTGCACCAGCACGACGTCGGGCATCGTCTCGCGCCGGTCGAGCATCCGCAGCATGCCCATGACCGGCGTCAGGCCGCTGCCGGCGGTGAGGAAGAGGACCTTCTGCGGCGGCGGGTCGGGCAGCACGAAGTCGCCGCGCGGGGCGGCGAGGCGGACGACCGTGCCGGGCTCGAGCCCGCCGACCAGGTGGCCGGACAGGAAGCCCTCGGGCATCGCCTTGACGGTGATGCTGATGGTGCCGTCGCCGCGCGTGGGCACGGAGGTCAGGGAGTAGGACCGCCAGTGCCAGCGGCCCTCGACCTGCACGCCGATGCCGACGTACTGGCCCGCCTGGTAGTCCGCCGACCAGCCCCAGCCCGGCTTGATGCGCAGGGTGGCGGCGTGTGGCGGTCTCGGGCACGACGTCGACCACGACGCCGCGCAGCTCGCGGGCGCTCCACAGCGGGTTGAGCAGGTGCAGGTAGTCGTCGGGGAGCAGCGGCGTCGTCAGCCGCGCGGCGAGGCCGCGCACGGTGCTGGCGAACGGTGACAGGCTCGGTCCGGGGTCCACGTCGGGAGTCACGGCGTCCTCCTGCGATAGGTGTTACTCGGAGTATCAGTAAGATACCCCCATGGCCGCGCGCGACACCACTGCACCCTCCGACGGTCGCCGCCGTCGCTGGGACGAGCACCGGGCGGCCCGCCGTACCGAGCTCATCGAGGCGGTCATCGCGGCGGTGCGCGAGCGCGGCCCCGCGGTGGACATGGACGGCGTCGCCGCGGTCTCCGGGATCGCCAAGCCGGTCTTCTACCGCTACTTCTCCGACAAGGCCGACCTCTACCTGGCCGTCGGGCGGGAGGTGGCCGAGCGGATCACCCGCGAGGTCGTCGCCGCGCTGGACGGGGAGCGGCGGCCGCGGGCGATGCTCGCGCAGGGCGTCGAGACCTTCCTGCGGGTCGTCGAGGAGGACCCGGACCTGTTCCGGTTCGTCCTCAACCGGCCGCCGACCGACGGCGCGGTCAGCGACTACACGGCCGTCGTCGGCGAGCACGTCAGCCGGCTGATGGGCGACCTGCTCCGCGGGGCGGGCCTGGACAGCGGCCTGGCCGAGCCGTGGGGCTTCGCCATGGTCGGCGCGGTCCGGGTGGCCGCCGAGCGCTGGATCGACCAGCGCACGATGAGCCGGGACGCGCTGGCCGCCTACCTCACCGACCTGCTGTGGGCCGGCGCCCGCAGCGCCCGGGTGAGGGCCTGACCGGCGTGTCATGACCCCCGTCACACCCGGACGGGCGACGTGGTGCACCATCCGCGCATGCGGAACCTGGGCCTGCTGGTCTCGTGCTGGCTGGCCGGCTCGGCCCTGCTCGCCACCGCCCTCGGCCGGCTGATCCGGGTCGGGCAGACCCGCGACCGCCGGCGCTACGGCGCCGAGGGCGAGCTGGCCCCGCAGGACCTGCGCTAGCTCACGGCCCCCGCGGGCTCGAGGAGCGGTCGCTGGTCCCCTGCGACGGCAGGGCGGGCTGGAGCATCGCGGTGATGCGGTCGGCCGGCTGCGGGCGGCTGAACAGGTAGCCCTGCGCCGAGCGGCACCCGACGGTGAGCAGGGCGCTGACCTGGCCCTCCTCCTCGATGCCCTCGGCGATGACCGACAGCCCGAGGGCGTGGCCCATGGCGACCATCGCGGCGACCAGGGTGTCGTCCTCGCGCGGAGCTCGCCGAGGTGCTGCACGAAGCTGCGGTCGACCTTCAGCTCGTCGACCGGGAAGCGCTTGAGGTAGGCCAGCGAGGAGTAGCCGGTGCCGAAGTCGTCGATGCTCAGCGAGATGCCGAGGTCCTTGAGCTGCCGCAGCACCTGCGGGACCCGTACGGCGTCGTCCATGAGCGTCGTCTCGGTCAGCTCCAGGCACAGCAGGCGCCCGTCGAGGCCGGAGGCGGCCAGGCAGCGCCGGACGTCGTCGACGAAGCCCGGGTCGAGCAGCTGGTGGCCCGACACGTTGACCGCGACCGCGGAGCGGGTGACCGGACGCGGCCCAGCGGGCGCCCTGCGCGCACGCCGTGCGCAGCACGGTCCGGCCGATGTCGATGATCAGGCCGGTCTCCTCGGCCAGCGGGATGAACGACAGGGGCGGGACGGTCCCCGCCGCGGGTGCTGCCAGCGCAGCAGCGCCTCCGCCCCGGTGATGGAGCGCGTCAGCAGGTTGACGACCGGCTGGTAGACGACGGTGAACTCGTCGCGCTGCACGGCCGCGCGCAGGTCGGCCTCGAGCAGCAGCCGCTCGCTGTTGGCCGCCCGGATCTCCCCGTCGATGACCCGGATCCGGCCGCCGCCGTCGTCCTTCGCGACGGTACATCGCGGTGTCGGCGTCGCGGATCAGCTCGTCCGGCGTGGTGCCTGCGGTCGCGAACGCCATGCCGACCGACGCCGACAGGGTGACGTCGGAGGAGGCCACGAGGAACGGGACGGAGCAGGCCGCGAGGATCCGCTCGGCCAGCATGCCGGCCGCGATCGGGCCGGCGTCCGGGCAGCACAGGACGAAGCCGTCACCGCCGAAGCGGGCGAGGGTGTCGCGCGGGCCGAGCAGGGCCTGCAGGCGGTCGGCGGCCTCGACCAGGACGGTGTCGCCGCCGCGGTAGCCGAGGCCCGCGTTGACGAGCTTGAAGCGGTCGAGGTCGACCGACAGCACCGCGAGCAGCGGGCTGCCCGGGCGGGCGGCGCCGAGGGCGGCCCGCATCCGGTCCAGCAGCAGCGCCCGGTTCGGCAGGCCGGTCAACGGGTCGTGCAGCGTGCGGTGGGTGAGCTGCTCCTCGTACTCCGTGCTGGCGGTGACCATGGCGTTGAAGCGGCGGGCCAGGTCGCGCAGCTCGGCCGGGCCCTGCTCGGGGACGGCGGCCGGCGTGACCTGGCGGCTGCCCCGGGCGGCCGCCTCGGAGAGCTGGCGCAGCGGGGCGGCGATGCGCCGGTTGAGCACGACGAGCAGGAGCAGCAGCAGCAGGAAGGCCCCGACGACCAGGACGCCGAGCTGGGTGAAGGTCGTACGGGCCGGGGCGAGCGCCGCGGCCGCGGGGGTCGCGGCCTCGACGGTCCAGCCCAGGGGCTCCACCTGGCGCTCGGCGCGGATCCAGGTCCCGGGCGCCACGACGGCGTCGTCGCGCAGGGCGGCGTTGGTCAGCGACAGCAGCGCACCGCGCTCGTCCCGGACGGCCATGTCGAAGCCCCTGGGGCCGCCGTAGACGGCACCGAGGCCGTCGGCCAGCCGGTCGACGGGCAGCACGTAGACGAGGTAGCCCCGCGGGGTCCCGGCGCGGGTCGGGGTCGGCGCGGTGACGGCGATGGCCGACAGGCCGGTGAGGCTGTCGGTGAACAGCCGGGTCACCGGGACCGGCTCGCGGGTCGCCAGCCACGTGGCGCCGGCGTGGCTCGCCCCCGCGGGGGCGCCGGACGTCGACACCGAGGAGCACGGCACCCGGCCGTCGGCCAGCACCACGTCGATGTGGGCCCGCGGGAACAGCGGGTTGTCGGCGGCGGCGAGGCGGCAGCTGTCGGGACGGGCCGGCACGGCGCGCAGGTCGAGCGAAGCGGCGGTGCCGACGACGGTCGGGAGCAGCCGGGCGAGCGCGTCGTCGACGGCCCGGGAGGCGAGCCCGGCCTGGAAGCCGGCCGCCTGGCGGTTGCGCTCGCGGGCCTGCTCCAGCGAGCCGTAGCCGACGGCGGTGATCATCGGTGCCGAGCACCACCATCACCAGCGTGACGGCCGCGATGAGCTGGGTCCGCACCGACCAGCCCGCGGTCCGCAGCCAGCCCGGCGCTCGTGGCGCTCCGGCGCGCCCGGCCTCGGCTGGCATCAGGGACGGGCCTCTCTGCGAGCGGGGCGGCTGGACGGCCGTCGGGCGACCCGGTGCACATCGGCACCGCTCCCGCCGACCTTGAACCGTCCCTCTTCAGGCCGCGTCGAGCTCCGCGGTCAGCGCGAGGTTGAGGCGGTAGGCCACCAGCGCCTCCTCGACCAGCTCCTCGCGCTCGGCCGGCCCGAAGGGCAGCGCGTCCAGCGCCGCGCGGTAGCGGCGCCGGGCCTCGCCGGGGCGCAGGTCGGGGAAGGCGAGGAACGACCCGCCCGCGCCGTCGACCAGGCCCAGGCTGCGCGAGAGGGCCGCGCCGATGACCTGGCCACCTGACAGGTCGCCGAGGTAGCGCGCGTAGTGGTGGGCGACGAACGCCGGCGCGCTGACGGTCGCGCGCGCGGCGATCCGGTCGGCGTACGCCTGCGCCGCCGGCGTGGCCGGAGCCGTCGCCGAGCCGGTGAGGTGCCGCAGGTCGTCGGCCAGCCGGGCGCTGCGGGCGAGCCCCGGCAGCTCGACGGCGCCGACCAGCGGGTCGTGCGCCCATGCCAGCGCGGCCCGGTCCAGGGCGGTGTAGACCGGCGCCAGCCGGCGCAGCAGCCGGGCCACCCCGGCGCGGTCGACCCGGCCGGCGGCCAGCGCGGCGAAGTACGGCGAGTGCTCGGCGTCGGCGTGCGCGGCGGACGTCCGGGCCCGCAGCTCGGCGCTGAGCGGGACGGGGGTCAGTGCCGCGCCCGGGCCGGCAGCCCGGCCGCCGCCCGCGCGCGGTCGTGCAGGGCGACGACCGCCGCGCGGACCTGCGGCCGGCTGGTGACGGGCTCGGCGAAGGCGACCGGGACGCGGACGCGCCCGCCCTCGACGTCGGCCTCGAAGACCAGGCCGCTGCCGTCGACGCCGACGGTCCGGGCCCGGGTGGCCGCCGGCGTCCCGCCGAGGGTGCGGCAGATCAGCAGCGCGTCGTCGGGGTGGTCCTCGTCCATGTGCCGGCAGATCGCCGCGACCGCGTCGTCGGGGAGCTCCATGCCCCCATCCTGCGGGACCCCTTGCCAGGCTGGCCGCGCACCCCTAACGTACAACAACATGGTTGTACGTCAGCTGGTCGGGGACGAGGTGGACCGGGTGTTCTCGGCCCTCGCGGACCCGACCCGCCGCGACATCGTGGCGCGCGTCCTGCAAGGCGGGACCTCGGTCTCCGCGCTGGCGGCGCACTACCCGATGTCGTTCGCCGCCGTCCAGCGGCACGTCGCGGTGCTGGAGCGGGCCGGGCTGGTCCGCAAGGAGCCGCAGGGCCGCGAGCGGCTCGTCCGCGGTGACGTCGACACGATCAGGGCAGCCGGCCGGCTGCTCGACCAGTACGAGGAGCTCTGGCGCGGCCGCATCGGCCGGCTGGAGGCGCTCCTCGCCGAACCCCTCCCAGGAGACGACCGATGACCGTCGTGAGCACCACGCAGGACGCCGAGAACCTGAGCTTCACCGTCGTGGCCGAGCTGGCCGCCCCGCCCACGCGGGTGTGGCAGGTCTGGTCCGACCCGCGCCAGCTGGAGCGCTGGTGGGGCCCGCCGACCTGGCCGGCCACCGTCGAGGAGCACGACTTCTCCGCCGGTGGGCGCGCCACCTACTTCATGACCGGCCCGGCGGGCGAGAAGGCCCGCGGCTGGTGGCGCTTCCTGTCGCTCGACGAGCCGCACGGGCTCGAGTTCGAGGACGGCTTCTCCGACGAGTCGGGCGCCCCGGACGGCACCATGCCGACCATCCGCGGCAGCGTGCACCTGGAGGAGATCGCGTCCGGGACCCGGATGACGGTGGTCTCGCGCTTCAGCACCGCGGCGCAGATGGAGCAGCTGGTGCGCATGGGGATCGTCGAGGGGCTCAGCGGCGCCATGGGCCAGCTCGACGAGGTCGTCACCGGCTGACGGGGGTCCCGAGGGACGAGTGGGGGTGGGTGCGGACGAGCCAGCCGCGGCGAGCTCACCGCGCTGGTCGGGCGGTTCTCCGGCTGACCGACGCACGACCAGCGGGGCCGGGGGGCACTCCCCCGGCCCCGCTGCCGTGTCAGCGCCCGGGCAGCCGCTCGTCGACGGTGACCCGTACGGTGTCGCCGGCCTGCTTGGCGATCGCCCGGCGCAGGTCCGCCCGCACCGGCAGCTTGTGCGTGCCGTCGCCGAGGGCCATGAACGAGCTCTGGAACGGGTGGCCGTCCACCGTCCCGCGGACCTTCACGAGCCCGCGCGTGCCGAAGTGCTCGGCCGAGCCGGGCATCACGACGTAGGTCCAGCCGCCCTTCGCCGGGCTCTGCTGCAGCACGGCCTCGAACGTGACGGCGTACGTGGTGTCCATCGGTGCCTCCCGGGTCCGTGCGCTCAGGAGAGCAGACGTCCGCCGGCGTGCGCACTCATCGCCGGTCGATGCCGCCGGCGCGTCAGGCGAGGACGGGCACGCCTGCGTACGCCTCGAGCCACGGCACGACCGCGGCCTCCGGCAGCGGCCGGGACAGGTGGTAGCCCTGCAGCAGGTCGCACCCGATGCCGTCCAGGGCCTGCCACGCGGCTTCGTCCTCGACGCCCTCGGCGACGACGACGAGGCCCAGGTTCTTGCCGAGCTCGACGGTGGACCGCACGATCGCGAGGCTCCGGGGGTGGTCGGTGATCTCGCCGACGAAGCTGCGGTCGATCTTGAGCTCGTCGACCGGCAGCTGGCGCAGGTAGGCCAGCGACGAGTAGCCGCTCCCGTAGTCGTCGACCGACAGCCCGACACCGAGGCGCTTGAGCCGACGCAGCACCGACAGCGCGGTCTCCGGGTCGGCCATGAGCGAGCTCTCGGTGATCTCGAGGACCAGCCGTGACGCCGGGAAGCCGGTGGAGCGCAGCAGGTCCGACACGGTCAGCGGGAACCGGTGGTCGACCAGGTTGCGCACCGACACGTTCACCGACACCGCGAGCTCGCCCGGCCAGGTCGCGGCAGCACGCAGCGCGCGCTCCAGGACGTACGGGGTCAGCAGGTCCATCAGCCCGGTCTGCTCCGCCAGCGGGACGAACACGTCCGGCGGGACCATGCCGCGGGTCGGGTGCTGCCAGCGGACGAGCGCCTCGAAGCCGACCACCCGGCGGCTGCCGACGTCGCTCTTGGGCTGGTAGTGCAGGACGAGCTCGCGGTCGGCGAGGGCTGCCCGCAGCTCCCCGCGCAGCACGAGCCGGTCGCGGCTGTGGGTGTCCCGCTCGGCGCTGTAGACCTCCGCGCCGGTCTGCGCGCGCTTGGCGGCGTACATGCCGACGTCGGCGCACTGCAGGAGCCGCTCGGGCGTCTCGCCGTGCTCGGGGCCGTAGGCGACACCGACGCTGGCACCGATCACGACGGACATGCCGTCCAGGTCGAACGCCTGCTCCAGGGCGTCGATGAGCCGGTGCGCCACGGCGAGGGCGTCGTCGGGACCCGAAGGGTCCATCCCGCCGAGCAGGACGGCGAACTCGTCACCGCCGAGCCGGGCCAGCGTGTCGGACTCGCGCAGCGCGCCGGTCAGCCGGGTCGCCACCTCCAGGAGCAGCAGGTCGCCGATGTGGTGCCCGACCGTGTCGTTGACCTCCTTGAACCGGTCCAGGTCGAGCAGCAGGACGGCGGTCTGCTCCTGCGTCCGCCGACCGTCGAGCAGGCCCTGCTGCACGCGGTCGAACAGCACGGTCCGGTTCGGCAGGCCGGTGAGGGCGTCGTGCCGGGCCTGGTGCTCGTTGCGGGCCAGGGCACGTCGCAGCCGGGCGGACCCGGTGCCGAGGGCGGCGAAGAGCAGCACCCACAGCAGGCCGAGGCCGCCCAGCATGCGCCAGGAGAGCCCGGCGGCGGCGTCGTACGCGAGCGCGTACCGCACGACTCCCGCCGGGTCTGCCTCGAGCGCCTCCTGCAGCGGCACGTAGACCTCGAGCACCTGGTGGTGGCCGTTCCGGGAGCCGGCGACCTGGCTGCTCGGACGCCCGGCCAGCGCGGCACGGACAGCGCGCGAGGCGTCCGGGGCTCCGGCCGCGGTCCGCTCGTCGTCCTGCACGACGGCGCCAGTGCTGTCGTAGACCGTGATCCCCAGGAGCAGCTCGCCCCGCAGGGCCTCCGGGGTGCCGCGCTCGAGCTCCTGACGGGCCCGGGCCTGCAGTCCCCGGCCGCGCAGGGACCCGGTGAGCAGGGGCTCGAGGGCGGTGTCGGTGGCGCGCTGCGCGCTGACCAGGGCGTGCGAGCGAGCCCGCTCAGCGGTCACCGCGGCGGCGACGTGGAGGAGCAGGCCGACCACGGCCACGAGGGCGAGGCTCACGAGCGCGAGGGTCGCGACCCGCGGGACGTTGCGCGCAGCGCGGAACACCGGCTCCCTCCCTCCCCTCATGGCACATCGGTCAGGTCCGCATCGGCCTGTCCCTGCCGCCGCTCAAGGTCCGGCCCGCTCGCCGCTGCGTCTCTACTCGGGTGGGTGAGCGCCGCCGGGTCAGTCGGGGAGCACGTCCTCGCCGAGGTAGAGGAAGCCGTACGCCTCGTCGCGGAACGGGATGCCGGCCGCCCGCAGCGGCTCGTCCCAGTCGCCGGTGCAGCCCGGGTCGGCGGCCTGCATGCCGTGGTCGGCGGTCAGCAGCACGACGACGTCGTCCTGCAGCCCGCGCTCCTCGACCAGGTCCAGCCACACCCCGAGCCGGCGGTCGGCGTCGCGCAGGGCCGCCCGGGCCATCGGCGAGCCGGGGCCGCCGGCGTGGTGCGCGCCGTCGGTCAGGGTCGTGTTCCACCAGGTCAGCAGGGGCGGCTCCCCCTCGCGCCACAGGCCGAGCACCTGCTCGAGGCCGATCGCGTCGATCTGGGTGCCCCAGGCGTAGTCGCCCTGCGCGACGTGCTCGTTCGTGGCGTGCAGGTCCTCCGCGGCCGCCGGCAGCGCCTCGAGCAGCCCGCCCGTCCCGCCGCCGTGGGAGTCGCGGATCAGCCCGAAGGTCGAGTACGTCGCGCCGCTGTCGGCCGGGTCGTTCACGCAGGCGCTCACCGCGCCCTCGGGCAGCCGCTGCCAGACCGTGCGCACGCCGGGGCGCAGGTTGTCCATCGCCCGGTGCCAGGTCTCGTGGCTGTTGGGGACGACCTGCTCGCCGGTCTCGCGGTCGAAGTAGGCGTTGTTGATGATCCCGTGCCGCCCCGGGCCGAGCCCCGTCAGCGCGCAGGTGTGGTTGACCAGCGTGACGCTCGGGAACTCCGCGATGGCCCCGCCGCGCAGCGCGCAGCCGCGGGCCAGCAGCCGCGACACGTTCGGGAGCTCGCCGGCCGCCTCGAGGGCCAGCAGCTCGCCGGACGGCGCGCCGTCCCACAGCAGCCCCACGACGTGCTTCGCACCGGGCTCGGCGAGGTCCAGCGGGGTGCCGTCCATGTCGTCGTACGTCCCGCCGCTCAGCCGGGCGAGCGTCGCCCCGACGTCGACCGTGCGGGCGACCCGGTCCACCCGACCGCGCGCGGTGACGCCGGCGCCGGACAGCAGCAGCGGGGCCCGTGACTGCAGCCCGTTCAGCGAGCCGTGCTCGCCCGGGTGGCCGCCGCGGTCGAACCAGGCGTGCGCGCCGGTGTGCACCACGGCGAGGTCGGGCGCCCGCGGCTCGTCGAACAGGGAGTGCAGCCGCACCGCCGCGAACGGGTACGCGCGGTCGTCGTCGCTGAAGGGGTCGTCGTCGGCGACCGGGTCGCGCCCCTCGAGCACGGTGACCTCGCCGTCCCGGGCCAGCGTGCTGTGACCCTCGGCGTCGGCGACGTGCACCAGGTCGCCGTCGCGCCAGCAGACCAGGGCGACGACGGAGGCCAGGCCCGGGTCGAGCAGCACGTCGAGCGCGCGGTCCCGCAGCGCGCCGGGCGAGCCGGGCGGGGAGACGACGGGGGCGAGGTCACGGGAGCGCAGCGGCACGGCCGGAGCCTAGGTCCGCGGCCACTCGTCCGACTTCCCCAGGGTTCGCGTCGTCCGCAGCGGCGTGTCGCGTACGAGAGCCCTGGGGAAGTCGGCGCGGGCCCCGGACAGCAGAGCGCCGGCGGGCGGGGCACGGGGCCCCGCCCGCCGGCGGGTCGGCTACCGGACGGCGGCGCGAGCGGCGCGGGCGCGGAGGCCCGCCAGCTCGGCGCGGCGCTGCCAGCGGCGCGCGGAGACGACGCGGGCGGCGCGGGCGGCGTGAGCCGCCTCGGTTCGTCGCTCACGGACGAGGCTGTGAGCGAGCTCTTGGGCGAGGACGAGGGACATGGCGGTTCTCCGGATCAGGTAGGTCGAGAGGAAGGGGGTGCGGACGGACGGGCTCATGCGGCGTACGTCGCGTCCTTGCGGGGCCGGCCGCGCGGCCGCTTGCGCGGCACGACGACGCCGGCGATCACGAGCTGACCGCCCCAGACGCCCCACGGCTCACGCCGCTCGAGGGCGCCGGCGAGGCAGGCCTCGCGCAGCGGGCAGGGCACGCAGAGGGCCTTGGCCGACTCGACGTCGGCGGGCGACTCCGCGAACCACAGGTCCGGGTCCTCGGTCCAGCACGGCAGTGCTGAGTCCGGGGCGCCAGGGAGCTCGGGCACGGAGACCAGGTCCGGCAGGACCGGGTCGAGGGACAGGGTGGGTGTCGGGGACATGGCGGTCACCTCCTTCGGGGCTGCGGCGTCGTGGGCCGCGGGTTGCGCTCGGGTCGGAGCGGCGTACGGGTGAGCGGGGTGCGGGTGTGCGGCGTGCGGTGCGCGGGCGGTCGGGCGGGGCCGGCGGTCATGTGGCTCCTGGTGTGACGCTGGGAGGTCCGGGAAATGAGCGAGGCCGCGGATCCCGGTGACGGGTTCCGCGGCCTCGAGGCGCTGGTCTGGGTGGTGCTAGACCGGGATGCCTCGAGGGAGCGGAGCGGCGCCGCGCGTGCGGGCGACGGCCGAGAGGGCCATCAGGGCGGTGGCGGCGGTGGCCGGGACGGCGACGTCGACGCCGTGCAGCTGGGCCTGGACACACGTGTCCTGTGCCGCCGCAGCGTTCGGCGCGATCGAGCGGAAGGCCGCGACGGGGGCGGGCTGCATGATCAGGGTGCTGTTCACGGGGCCACCTCCTCGTCGCGGGCCGCGGCAGAGTGCCGGGCGTGTGCGGCGCACGTTAGGGGAGCCCGCCGCAGGGGGCAACGGGTTTTACGAGGACGTCTCTCAGCCGGCGGTGAGCGACAGGACGTCCTGTCCGAACTTGTCCAGCTTCGCCTGCCCGATCCCCGGGATCTTGACGAGCGCGGCGACGTCGGTGGGGCGCTGCTCGGCGATGGCCGCGAGGGTCGCGTCGGTGAAGACGCAGTAGGCCGGCTGACCCAGCTCCTTGGCCGTGTCGGCCCGCCAGGACCGCAGGGCGTCGTAGAGCGCCTCGTCGCGGTCGGACGGGCAGCCCTCGCAGCGGCCGAGCTTGCGGTCGACCGCGTTGAGCAGGGTGGCCCCGCAGATCCGGCAGGCCACGGGACCCTTGCTCCCGCGCGCGCGGGGGTTGGGCGCGCCGGGCGCGTTGGGCTTGCGCGACGCGCCCCCGAGCATCCCGTCGAGGAACCGCGACGGCCGGCGCGAGGCCCGGCCGCCCGGGGAGCGGGCCATCGCCCAGGACAGCGCGAGGTGCTCGCGGGCCCGGGTGACGCCGACGTAGAGCAGCCGGCGCTCCTCCTCCACCGCGTCGGGGGTGTCGGCGTGGACCAGCGGCAGCGTCCCGTCGACCAGGCCGACGAGGAAGACGGCGTCCCACTCCAGGCCCTTGGCGGCGTGCAGCGAGGCCAGCGTGACGCCGTCGACGGTCGGGGCGTGCTGCGCCGAGGCGCGCTCCTCCAGCTCGGCGACCAGCTCGCGCAGGCCGGCCTCGGGCGAGGTGGCGGCGAGGTCGACGGCCAGCCGGTGCAGCGCGGCGAGGGACTCCCAGCGGTCGCGGACGGCGCCGGACCCGGCCGGCGGGGCGTCGGGCGACCAGCCGAGGCCCGAGCGCAGGACGTCGGCGGTCGCGTCCGCGAGGCCGTCGGGGGCGCCGTCGTCGACGGCCCGACCGGCGCCGCGCAGCAGCAGCACGGCCTCGCGCACCTCGGGGCGGTCGAAGAAGCGCTCGCCCCCGCGCAGCACGTAGGGGATGCCGGCCTCGCCGAGCGCCGTCTCGTAGGCCGCGGACTGGGCGTTGATCCGGTAGAGCACCGCGATCTCCGACGCGGGGGTGCCCGCCTGGAGCAGGACGCGGCAGCGCTTCGCGACCGCCTCGGCCTCCTCGGTCTCGTCGGCGTGCTCGGTGAAGGTCGGGTCGGGGCCGGTCGGGCGCTGCGCGACCAGCTCGAGGCGGGCGGCGCTCTTCGGGGCCTTGGCGAGCACCGCGTTGGCCAGCCCGACCACCTGCGGGGTGGAGCGGTAGTCGCGGACCAGCCGCACCTCGGTCGCCGCCGGGTAGCGGGCGCGGAACTGCAGCAGGTAGTCGGGGGTCGCCCCGGTGAAGGAGTAGATGGTCTGCGAGGCGTCGCCGACCACGCAGACGTCGTCGCGGTCGCCGAGCCACGCGTCGAGCAGCCGCTGCTGCAGCGGGGTGACGTCCTGGTACTCGTCGACGACGAAGGAGCGGTAGCGGCTGCGGAACTCCTCGGCCACCTCCCGGTGCTCCTCGAGCACGCCGGCGGTGAGCAGCAGCAGGTCGTCGAAGTCGGCCAGCCCCTGCGCCTGCTTCAGGTCGCGGAAGGCGCCGTAGACCTGCCCGACGACGGCCGCGTCGAAGGGCGGCTGTCGGCCGGCCCTGGTGGCCGCGGCGGCGTAGTCCTCCGGCGCCGACCAGCGTGCTGGCCGCCCACTCCAGCTCCGACAGCAGGTCGCGCAGCTCGCTGGTGCCGGGGCGCAGCCGGGCCCGCGCGGCGGCGTTGGCGACCAGGCCGAACTTGTTGGTCAGCAGCTGCGGCGGCTGGCCGCCGACGACCCGGGGCCAGAAGTAGCCGAGCTGCTTCATCGCCGCGGAGTGGAAGGTGCGGGCCTGCACGCCGCCGACGCCGAGCGCGCGCAGCCGGGTGCGCATCTCCCCCGCGGCGCGCGCGGTGAACGTCACGGCCAGCAGCGCGGACGCCGGCACGGCGCCGGAGGCGACGGCGTACGCCGCCCGGTGGGTGACCGTGCGGGTCTTGCCGGTGCCCGCGCCGGCCAGGATGCAGACCGGGCCGGTGACGGCGCGGGCGGCCTCCCGCTGCTCGGGGTCGAGGGCCTCCAGCAGGGCGTCCGGCGTCACCCCGCCATCCTGCCAGCCGGGTGCGACGGCCGGGCCCGCCGACGCGGAGCTGTGGGCGGCGGGAAGGCTGGCGCAGGCGGCGCGGTTGGGGCCAGTGCCCGTCCGCCACTGCGAGGAGCCCCCGATGTCCGGCCAGATGACCATCTACAGCACGAGCTGGTGCGGCTACTGCCACCGCCTCATGAAGCAGCTGGACCGCGAGGGCGTCGCCTACGACACCGTCGACATCGAGCAGGACCCGGCCGCGGCCGACTACGTCATGCAGGTCAACGGCGGCAACCAGACCGTCCCGACGGTCGTCTTCCCGGACGGCACCGCGATGACGAACCCCAGCCTGGCCCAGGTCAAGGAGCGGCTCGCCGTCTGAGACCTGCACACCTGTGAGGTGTAGCCGTACGCTGTGCCCGCAACACAGGTACGCGTGACACGTCTGCACGCTCGACCGAAGGTGCCTGACTTGTCCGGTCCCGAGCTCTCCCATCCCGCGATCGACGCTGTCCTCGAGCACGGCCGCGAGCCTGGTCGGCATGGAGGTCGTGTTCGTCGGCGGGCTGACCGAGGACACGTTCACCTTCGAGCGCGTGCACGCCTCGGGCACCTGGCCCGGCCTGGCCGAGGGCGACTCCGGTGACCGCACCGACTCCTTCTGCCACCGGCTGCTCGAGGGCGCGCCGGCCGCGACCTCCGACGCCGCGAACGACCCCGCCTACGCCGGGGCGCCCATCCGGGAGAAGCTCGGCATCACCTCCTACGTCGGCGTGCCGGTGCGCAACGCCGCCGGCCAGGTCGTCGCGACGCTGTGCGGCATCGACCGCGACCACGTCGAGGTCGACCCCGAGGCCATCGCCGTGCTCGGCCGCCTCGCGAGCGTCATCGCGGCCCACCTCGAGCCGCTGCTCGCCGAGGGCGTCGTCATCAAGCGGGGCAGCGACGGCGGCTGGGAGGTCGGGGGCGAGGCCGCCGGCGACCTCACCAGCGCGATGGTCCTGGCCGACCTGCTCGCCGCCGAGCTCACCGCGGGCGGGCGGCCGCCGCGCAGCGAGGGCCAGCTCGACGAGCTCGGCCAGCTGCGCCTGTCGGTCCGCCAGCTCGAGCACGCCCTCGCCGCCCGCGTCGTCGTGGAGCAGGCCATCGGCGTGCTGACCGAGCGCCAGCACAGCAGCCCCCGCGACGCCTTCGAGCGGCTGCGCAAGGTCGCCCGCTCGCGTGGCCGCAAGGTGCACGACCTGGCCAAGGAGGTCGTCGCCTCCGCGCACGACCCCGCGGTGCCGCTGCCTCCCGAGCTGGCCGGCCGCCGCTGAGCGGCCTGCTCCCCCGCTCGCCGGCCACGCTGGCGGACGACCTGGTCGTGCGCCTGCGCGACCTGCCCGCCCCGACCCGCGTGCTGCTCGACGGCGTGGGCAGCGGACGGGTCGCCGACGACCTCGTCGAGGGGCTGCGCGCCGCCGGACGGGCCCCCGTACGCGTCCGCGGCGGTGACTTCCTGCGCCCCGCCGGCGAGCGGCTCGAGCACGGCCGCGAGGACACCGACGACTTCCGCGGCCGGTGGCTGGACGTCGGCGGCCTGCGCCGCGAGGTCCTGGACGCCGCGGCGCAGGGCCGCTACCTGCCCGCGCTGTGGGACGCCGCCCGCGACCGCAGCGCCCGGGCGCCGGTGAGGCCGCTGCCGGACGGGGCGGTGCTGCTGGTCGACGGCTGCTTCCTGCTCGACCACGACCTGCCGGCCGAGCTGGTCGTGCACGTCGCCCTGTCGCCGGCCGCCCTGCGGCGGCGCGGGCTGCCCGAGTGGCAGGTGGAGGCCTTCACGGCGTACGACCGGGAGAGCCGCCCCGGGGAGCGCTGCGACGTGCTGGTACGCGCCGAGGACCCGCTGCGGCCGGCCGTGCTGTTCCGCTAGAGCCCGGTCAGACCTTGCGCAGCCGGGCCTCGACGAAGCGACCACAGCGGCGAAGGCCAGCAGGCTCAGCGCGGCCACGGCCGAGCAGCACCTTGCCGAAGGGCTGCTCGGCCACCGTCTGCAGGGCGGCGTCCAGGCCCTTGGCCTCCTCCGGGTCGAACTGCGCGGCCGCCTTGACGAGGAAGGCGCCGATCAGCCCGAGGACGACCCGCGGCCGACCAGGCCCGCCATGCCCAGCGGACCGGCGACGCGCTGGCGCAGCCGCGGGACGTGCGGCTGGCGTCGAGCTGTGTCGACGTGCTTGTTCTTCAGCCCGCGGGCCGCCATGGCAGGCCGGCGACCGACGACGGCGAGGCCGACCAGCCCCGCGAGCCAGCGCCCGCCGCTGCGCGCCATCACGTCCGCGGTCGGCGACGCGGTCTTGTCGCCGCTGCCGCTGCCCAGCAGGAAGCGCAGGGTCAGCAGGGCGAGCGAGGCGTAGACGACCACCTTGACGCCCGACACGACCCGCTCCAGGGTCCGCTTCTTGTCGTCGGACTCGTCGCGGTGACCGACCGCCGCCTCCAGCACCTGCCAGGCGACGTAGGCCGAGGAAGCCGAGGACGAGCAGCACGAGCAGGAGCGTCCCCGAACGGCTTGTCGGCGATGGCCTTGCAGGGCACCCGCCTGGTCGGTCTGCTCCTGCTTGCCCGCGAAGGCACGGAGAGCGGCGAGCAGCCCGATGACCAGCCAGACGACCCCGCGGGAGGCGAGGCCCGTCCTGCGCCAGCCACTCCGACCGTCGTGCTGCTGCGAGCACGGGAGCGGCGCCTGGCCTGGCGCGTCGGTGCGGTCATGGCCAGGTCCTCCCCTGGGCGCACGACCTCAACCGGTCAGCGACGCAGGCCGGTCACCGTGAACGGCTCCGGCGTGCCACCGGCGGACCGCACGTCGAACTGGCTGTTGACCACCAGCAGCCGGTTCGCGGCGACCGCGGTCGTGGTCGGGTAGCGGAACGTCGGGTCGCTGATCTGGCCGTACAGCCGGCCGGACGCCAGGTCCTTGGCGAGCTTGACCTTGCTGATGACCCCGTTGGCGTTGCGGACGACGAGCAGCACGTCGCCGTCGAGCTCGAGGCCGTCGCCGTTGACGACGGTGGCGCCGCCGAGGTCGACCTGGCGGACCTGCTTGCTGCGCAGGTCGACGCGGAAGAGCTTGCCCGTCGCCGACTGGACCACGACGGCGTACCGCCCGTCCTTGCTGACCACGACGCCGTTGGCGTTGAAGCCGTCGACGTACTGGAAGGCGGTGCCGCGGAAGTCCACGAAGACCGGCAGCGGCTGGTCCTTGCCGCCCGTGCGCACCGCCTGCGTGGCGGTGCAGCCGGTAGAGCACCGGCTGCACGGAGTCGGTGACGTAGGCCGCGCCGTCCGGGCCGATGGCCACGTCGTTGAGGAACGTCTCGCTCTGGCCGCTGCGGCCGTTGCTGAAGCTGCCCCGGAAGGCGCCGGACGCCCGGTCGTACGCGAAGACGCGGCCGGTGGCACCGCCGGCGACGACGAGCCGCGGCCCGCGGGCGTCCAGCCCGACCGCGCTGGTGCGGCCGTCGGCGCCGCCGGGCAGGAACACCGAGGCGCGCGGCTGGTTCGTGGAGCCGCGGAAGACGGTGCCGTCGGTGGTCGAGGTGACGTAGAAGGTCGAGCCGACGGCGGTGACGCCCTCGGGGAAGACCTCGTCGCCGGGCAGGGCGTAGGTGGTCGTGCCGGTCGCGGCGCTGGCGGGCGCGGCGACGAGCGCAGAGGCGAGGGCGAGCAGGACGGCGGCGGTGCGGGCGCGGGTCATGGCGGCTCCAGGTCGACGGGGCCCCATCCTCGCAGCGGCTGGCTCAGACCGCGACCGGGTCGCGCCAGCGCAGGTGCACGTGGATGCCCTCGGCCCGCAGGGCCGTCCGGCCCATCAGCACGCAGCAGGCGACCGCGCCGGCCGACAGCAGCGGGCTGAGCACCGAGCGGGTGAGCACGACCAGGTCGTACTCGTGGGCGACGAGCAGGCTGAGCGCGACCGCGCCGCTGACCAGGTTGACCACGGCCCAGACCAGGCTCAGGCGCCGCAGCACCTGCTGCACGCGGACCAGCGCGGTGACGCTGGCCGGCAGCCCGACGAAGTCGCGGGCGAAGCGCTCGGTGAGCGGACGGCGTACGAGCGCGGAGCCGGCGAACGCCGCGGCCAGGACGAACGCCGACACGGTGGGGGTGAGCAGGTAGACGAAGGTCGAGTGGAAGGCCAGGGCGACCGCGGTGCGGGTCGTGAACAGCAGGGTGCCGACGATCAGGACCGCCGGGACGCCCTCGCCCTTCAGCCAGCGCCGCGCCACGGCGAGGTAGCACCAGGCGAGCCCGGCGAACAGGGCCGGCACCAGGCCGGCCGCGTGCAGGACGGCCCAGAACAGCAGGCCGGGGACGAGCGTCCCCTCCACCACCTGCAGGCCGATCCCCCCGAGCATCGTGCGCAGCGGGGGCATGTGCACGGGCAGGTGCACGGCGTGCATGCGGGTCACCGGGCCTCTCCTGGCCGCGGGTCGACCGTTCCTCGTACGTCGGGGCGTGCGGGGCGGTCCTGGTCCACCCGTACGGGGGTCAGGCCTCCGCGACCCAGTCGGTGATCAGCTTCCAGGCGATCGAGACCGGCGGCGGCAGCAGGACACCTGCTCCGTCGGAGGCCCACTCGCCGGCGTCACGCAGCTCGTCGCGGTCGAACCAGCGCACGTCCTCGAGCTCGTCGTCGCTCGTGAAGGGCTCGGACCCGCCGTCGCAGATGGCCCGGAAGCCCAGCATCAGGCTGGACGGGAACGGCCAGGGCTGGCTGTCGCGGTAGACGACCTGGCGCACGGCCAGCCCGCTCTCCTCGGCGACCTCGCGGACGACGGCCTGCTCGAGCGACTCCCCGGGCTCGACGAAGCCGGCCAGCGTGGAGTAGCGCCGGGGCGGCCAGACCGCCTGCCGGCCGAGCACGCACCGGTCGGCGCCGTCGGTGACGAGCACGATGATCGCCGGGTCGGTACGGGGGAAGTGCTGGCTGCCGTCGGCGGTGCACTGCCGGACCGAGCCGCCGCGGACGCGGCTCGGTCGGGGCGCCGCAGCGCGGGCAGTGCTGGTGGCTCGCGTGCCAGTTGGCCACGCCGACGGCGTGCGCGACGAGGCCGGCGTCGCGGTCGGACAGGTGCGAGCCGACGTCGCGCAGGCTCACCTGCTGGGTGCCCAGCCGGCGCTTGAGCGGGGCGGCCACCGCGAAGTAGGTCGCCTCGGCGTCCCGGCCGAGGTAGATGCGGTCGCCCTCGGGCGCGTCGGCCGGCCCGCAGCAGCACCAGGTCGGTGCCGTCGACCAGCACCGAGCCCTCGTGCACGACCAGGACGCGGGCCGACTCCCACGCGCTGTCGAGGGCGGCCTGGTCCTCGCGGGTGGCGGCGTCGCGGTCGACGACCGACCGGGACAGGGCCGGGACGTCGCGCCGCGCGGTCATGCCTGCTCGACGTCGAGCACGCCGCTCAGCGGGCCGGCGACCGTGGCCGCGTCGCCGACCAGGACGCCGGTCAGCCGGCGGGGCGCCAGCCACTGGGCGCCGGCCGCGAGCACCTCGTCGACGGTGACCCTGGCCAGCGCTGCGCGGGTGGTCGCGCAGCCACTCGACGCCGAGGCCGGCGCCGGCGAGCAGCGACAGCGTGGAGGCCAGGCCGGCCTGGGTGGACATGCTCAGCGCCAGCGTGCCGATGGCGTAGCGGCGGGCCTGGTCGAGCTCGTCCTGCGCCGGCGCGGAGGGTGGCGATGCGGCCCAGCTCGTACAGCGTCTCGAGCAGCGCGGGCCGGTCACCTCGGTCGCGACCTCGGCGGCCGCGACCACGCGCGAGCCGGCCGGCGAGTGCTCGATCGAGGTGTGCGGGCCGTAGGTGTAGCCCTTGTCCTCGCGGATGTTCTCCACCCAGCGGGACGAGAAGTAGCCGCCGAAGACCATGTTGGCCAGGCTGAGGGCGGCGTAGTCGGCGTCGGTGCGGCTGGGCGCCGGGCCGGCCATGCGCAGCGACGACTGCACCGCGCCGGGGCGGTCGAGCAGCACGGCCGTGCCGCGCGGGACTCCGGGACGGAGGCGCCTCGCAGCGCTTGCGACGGGGTGGTCCAGCCGGCCAGGGCCTTCTCGACCAGGCCGATCGCCTTGTCCGGGTTGAGGTCGCCGACCAGGACCAGGACGCTGCCGGCGGGCGCGACCCGGCCGGCGTGCAGGGCGCGCAGCTGGGCCGGCGGTCACCGCGGCGACCTGGTCCGCGCTCGGCAGGTCGCGGCCGTACGGGTGGTCGCCGTACATCCGCTGCAGCAGTGCCTCGCGGGCCACCACGCCGGCCTGGCTGCGGTAGATCGCCAGCTCGCTGACCAGGCGGTCGCGCTCGCCGACGACCTCGTCCTTGGGGTAGGTCGCGCTGGTCAGCACCTCGCCCAGGATCTCGAGCAGGCCGGGCAGGCCGCTGGAGAGGACCGAGGCGCCGAAGCCGAGCCGGTCGGCGTCGGTGCTGGCCGACAGCTGGCCGCCGAGGGCCTGCACGTCGGCGGCGACCTGCGAGGCGTTGCGGGTCGGTGTGCCGGACAGCAGCGTGTCGCCGAGCAGCTGGGCGCGGGCGACGTGGGTGTCGGCGCCGCGGCCGGTCGGCCCGGCGAACGGGATGCGCAGCCGCAGCTCGGCCAGCGGCACGCCCGGGCGGCGGACCGCGAGCACGCGCAGCCCGTTGTCGAGGGTGCGCTCGCCGACGCTCGGCAGCTTGGCGACGCGCGGCTTGCCGAGCGCCGGGACGGTGCGGATCTGGGTGGTGGTCACGCGGCGCCTCCGGGGCGGACCTCGAGGACGGCGCGGTCGTTGCCGAGGGTGCCGGCCGCGGCCTGCACCTGCTCGGCGGTGACCTGCTCGAGCAGGGCGGGGAGCTCGTTGACCAGCTCGGCCCGGCCGCGCTGCTGCTCGAAGACGCTCATGTTCAGGGCCCGGCCGAGGACCGGGTCGATCTCGCGCAGGTAGCGCGCCTTCATGCGCGCGACGGTGCGGTCGAGCTCGCCGGGGGTCAGGCCGCCGTCGGCGAGCCGGGCCAGCTCCTCGTCGACGGCGCCGGTCACCTTGTCGACGCTGGTCTCGCTCCGGGTGGTGCACCTCGAGCAGCAGCGGGGTCGGGTTGCGGGCGTCCAGCGGGTCGCCCATGACGCCGAGGTAGCCGCCGACGCTGGTGACGGCGCGGTCGCGCAGGACCAGCCGCTCCTGCAGCCGGGCGGCGTCGCCGTCGGTGAGCACCTCGGCGAGCACGACGTAGGGCAGGTAGGCGTCGAGGTCGGCCGGGTCCGGCACCCGCCAGGCCATCGCCACGGCCGGCGTCGGCGCGAGCCGGTCCTCCAGCACCTCGCGGCGCTCGCCGGCGGGCGGGGGCTCCTCGAAGTCGGGCCGCTGCGGCACCTCGCGGGCCGGGATGTCGCCGAAGTGCTGCTCGGCCAGCGCGAGGACCTCGGCCGGGTCGACGTCACCGGCCACGGTCAGCACCGCGTTGCCCGGCGCGTAGTAGCGGTCGAAGAAGCCCTGCGCGTCCTCGAGGGTCGCGCTCTCCAGGTCGACGAAGTCGCCGTAGCCGTTGTGGGCGTTGGCGAAGCTCTTGTAGAGCACCGGCGGCAGGTGGATCCAGGGGAACCCGCCGTACGGCCGGTTGAGCACGTTGACGCGGATCTCGTTCTGCACGACCGCGACCTGGTTCTCCAGGTTCTCCGGCGTGAGGGCGACCGAGCGCATGCGGTCGGCCTCGAGGAACATCGCCAGCTCGGTCGCGTTGCTCGGCAGGACCTCGAAGTAGTTGGTGTAGTCCAGGTGGGTCGAGCCGTTCAGCGTGCCGCCGCTGCCCTGCACGTAGGTGAAGTGCTCGGTCTTGGCCAGGCTGGCCGAGCCCTGGAACATCAGGTGCTCGAACAGGTGCGCGAAGCCCGTGCGCCCCTCCGGCTCGCTGCGGATGCCGACGTCGTAGTAGACGGCCACCGCCACGACCGGGCTGCTGGTGTCCGGGGAGACGACGACCCGCAGGCCGTTGCCGAGCGTCGCCCGCTCCACGGCGTACGAGGTGCCGGCGGCGGCGCGGGAGCGGCGGGCGGGGGGACGAGCACTGGAGACCGGCACGTCGTGACGCTAGTACGAGCGCCGACGCACGCGCGCCGGGGCGGTCAGCACGGCCGGACGCTCACGATGCCCCGCGGGTCGAACGACCGCTCGTCCCCGCGCAGGTGGCACCAGCCCTCGAGCAGGCCCCCGGTGTCCTCGAGCCGCTCGACCACCCGGGTCGTCGGGTTGCCCCCGGCGTCGACGTAGTCCAGCTGCACCGGCTGCCCCTCCCGGACGGCGCGCAGCAGGAGCACGCGCTCCCCCGCGCTGAGGTGCTTCGTGCGCTCGAGCAGCTGCCGGCTGTCGGCCAGGGGTCGCGGGTCGGCAGCGGGCGCGCTGCGTGGCTCCCGCCGCGGGGCCGCGCGCAGGCGGGCCAGCAGCGTGGCCGGCGGGGGCGGCGCCCACGGCGGGTCGGGGGTGGCGGCAGCGCGCGGCCCGGCCCGCCGGGGCGGGGGCGGCGGGGCGCCGTCCCCGACGGGGGCGTGGCCCGCGGAGTGCAGCGCCGTCCAGACCCGCCCGGCCGGGTGGGGGCTGACCAGGACGCCGGGCACGAGCTCGACCAGGGACAGCGCCCTCAGGCTGCGGTCGTGGAGCAGGGCGGCGACCAGGACCGGGTCGTCGACCTGCAGCACCGTGCCCGCCGCGGTCAGCCGGACCCGCCCGTGCTGCGCCGCGACGTCGCGGACGCGCTGCTCCAGGACCTGCGGGAGCGGGTGGCGGGACCGGGCGGCCAGGCCGTCGAGGAGCTCGGCGAGCAGCCAGCCCTCGTCGAGGGCGCGGGCCACCTGCTCCGGGTCGACCCGCCACGTGTGCTCCCCCTCCCGACGGGCGACGGCGTCCAGCAGGCGACGCAGCGCCGGGTCGGGCCGACCGGCCACCACGGCGGTGCCGTCGGCCTGCCAGACCGCGTCGGCCTGGGCGGGCGGGAACGCCTCGGCGAGCAGCGCGGCCGCCGCCCCGTCGTCCTGGGCGCGGTCGTCCTGGGCGCGGTCGTCCTGGTCGCGGTCGTCCTGGTCGCGGTCGTCCTGGGCCCGGTCGTCCTGGGCGAGCAGGGCCCGCAGCCAGGGCGCGGCGACCCCGGCGGCCCGCAGCCCGAGCCGGTCGAGCTGCGCGAGCCGCTCCGGGTCGGCCGAGGGGGCCAGCAGCCGGCCGGGGTGCCGCCAGGCGAGCCAGCGCAGGACGGCGTCGTCGGCGACCCGGGCGGCGCCGGCCGCGACGAGCGGGGCGGCCACCTCCGCCAGCGAGGTGCCGCTCCAGGCGCGCCGGTAGCCCATGAGGACCGGCGCGGGGTCGCCGTCGACCCGCGGCCCGGCCGGGTCGTGCAGGACCGCAGCGACCAGCGCGAGCGCCGCCGCGACGTCGTCGCCGCCGGCCCAGTCGTCGGCCTGCTCGGTCAGCCGGCCGGCGTAGGACCGGGCGCTCAGCAGGCCGGCGGCGCCGGCCAGGTCGAGCAGCCAGGCGCACCGCTCGACGTCGAGGTCCATCGCCTTCGCGATGCGCCGCTGCTCCTTGACGCCCAGACCGCCCGACTGCAGGGGGCGCGCCGGCGCCTCGTCGAGCAGGCGCAGCAGCGCCCGCACCTGGTCCACGACGGTCAGCAGGACGTCCGCGGCCCGCGCGGCGGCCTCCGGACCGGCCGGCTGCGGGTCGAGCGGGGGCTCGCGCAGGAGGTCGCCCGGCGGGGTCCCGGTCAGCAGCCGGCGCCCGAGCGCGCGCACGCCGTCCGCGCAGCACCAGGTGTCGGGCCCGTCGTCCCAGACGAGCCCCCAGCGCTCGAGCTCGGCCAGGACCGGCCGCAGCTCGTCCGCGACCTCCGGCCCGGCAGCCGGCAGCAGGCCCAGCAGTGCCGGGAGGTCGGCCCGACCGCCGCACGCCGACACCAGCCCGGCGACCTGGCCGCAGGTGGCGTCCAGCCGGCCGAGCGCGACCTCGCAGGCGTGCTGGTGGCCGAGCCGCGCGGCGAGCTCGGGGAAGTCGGCGGGCGGGACGACGAGGGCCTCGGGACGCCGGGTCAGCAGCGCGACCAGCACGTCGTCGGGCTGCCGCTCCAACCACTGCGCGTGGGCCTGGACCGCGCTCGCCATGACCACCTCCTGCTCACCGGACCGGTCCAGCGTGGCAGCCGGCACCGACAGGAGTCAGGCGCGCCGGCCCAGCTGTGGACGACGCGGCGTCCCCCGCACACGATCATGGAGTTGTGGCACACCCGCTGAGCGCGGGACGCGTGCCACAACTCCATGATCGGCGTGCGAGGGATCGGCGTGCGAGGGATCGGCGTGCGAGGGACCGGCGTGCGAGGGATCGGCGCTACTCCGTGACGGCGCGGCGGCGGCGGACGGCGACCACGGTGAGCCCGGCGAGCAGGAGGCCGGCCGCGGTGGCGGGCAGGACGTCGTCGCCACCGGTGCGGGGCAGCGCCCGCGGGACCGGGGTGGGCGGCCGGAGCGGCGACCGGGGCGCGGGGGCGGGGCGACAGCGGCGAGCGCGTCGACGGCGCCGACCGAGACGGTCAGCAGGTCGGGCGCGACGGGCAGGCCCAGGGTGACCTCGGCCGGGGTGGCGGACGCCTCGGCACTGCGACCGTCGGCCGACACCTCCTGGCTGACGGTGCCCTGCTTGATGAGCTTGGCGCCGGCGTTGAGGCTCTCCAGCAGACCGGTGAGCTGCGTCAGCACGGTGTTGAGCGCGGCGTCGACCGCGGCGACCGTCGGTCGCACCAGCGGGTCGAGGGCCTGGCCCAGCGAGCCGTCGAGCAGGCCGGCCGTGATGCCCTTCTCCGAGGCGACCGCCATCAGCAGGGTGCCGAAGGCGTCGGAGACCTCGACCTCGATGAGCGTCGCCGAGGCGGACGTGGACGCGGCGCTCTTGGTCAGCGCGGCCTTGGCGGTGGCCGAGGCCTCGGAGGCGGTGATGGTGACCAGGCCGCCGAAGAGCTCGATGTCGGCGAGCTTGCTGCGGCCGGTGGCCGTGACGTCGGTGGCGGTCGGGGTGATCGTCTGCGCCGTGTCGATGCCGGTGAGCTGGACGGCCGCGCCGTCCAGCAGCTGGTCGGTCAGGGCCTTCACCCGGGCCGGGAGCTCGGACACGGTGCCGGAGACGGTCGGGCCGCCGACGGCCGGCGTGCTGATGGTGGCCGGACCGCCGAGGATCGGGGCGAGCGGGTTCGGGATCGGCACGGTCGGCAGGGTGGGCACGGCGCTGATCGCGTCGGTCAGCGGCGCCGCCTGGGTGACGATCTGGGCCAGCGCGGCGTTCAGCGGACCGAGCACCGGGTCGAGTGCCGCACCGAGGCCGAGCGCGCGCAGGGAGCCGAGCGAGGCGTCGGCGACGGTGCCGGCCGAGGTGGCCGTGCCCTTGGCCGGCACGACGGCAGCGCTCTGCTCGCCGACGTCCAGCGTCAGGCCGAGCGGGTTGGACGGCACCTCGATGGCGCTCGCGCTCACCGGGCCGGGGTCGGACAGGTCGGCCGAGACGGTGCGGCTCAGCGGCTGGAGCACCGGCGACAGCGGGCTCTCGTCGACCAGGTTGCCGCCGGCCAGGAACGACGTGGCCGAGGTGACGTCCTCCTCGTCGCCAGCGCCGCGGAAGCCCTCGCCCTCGGTGCCGATGAGCGACAGCTCGACCGGGTTGGGGACGCCCGGCAGCGCCGTGGGCAGGCGGAGCACGACCTGGACGACGCCCGTGCCGGTCGACGCGTCGTACAGGACCGGCTCGGCCGCCGTGGCGGCCCCGGCACCGGCCACCCCGGTGGCGCAGAGCAGCAGGGTGGCCACCGCGCCGGCGCCGGCCCTCAGGAGGGTCGGTCGGGCGGGGCGCGTGGGGGCGAGCAGGTGCACGGGTCACTCCAGGTCGTCGGCGTCAGCGGGTGCAACGCGCGTGCAGCGTCTCAGACGCGGCCTGGCCCGCAAGATGGCCCGAAAGGACTAGTCACCTGTCCTCGTGCCCCTGGCGGTGCCGCGGTGCATGCGGGAGGGTGCCCCCGCACCACGCCGCCCACTCCTTGGAGGAACCCGTGCCCGTCTCCGCCGACCTGTCGAAGTACCTCGACAAGCAGTACGAGTCGTCCAGCCTCGCCGAGATCCTGGCCGCGCCGGTGAGCGCCCTGGCCGGCGTGACCGAGGACGACGCCGAGCTCCTGCGCACAGGCGTTCCGCATCAAGACGGTCGGCGACATGGGCAAGAACAAGTCCTTCCTCGCCGCCCAGGCGATGCTCCAGCTCAGCAAGTAGTCGGCAGGGCGCTGCCGGTGGGTCAGCCCGCCGGCAGCGCCCGGGCCAGCAGCGCGGCGGTGTCCGCGCCGCGGGGGAGCGTGCCGAAGGCGTGCCCCCAGTCGCCGGCGAGGCGCGAGGCGCAGAACGCGTCGGCGACAGGCGGCCGGCGCGTACCGCACGAGCAGCGAGGCCTGCAGCGTCAGCGCCATCCGCTCGACCACGCGGCGGGCCCGCGACTCGAGGTCGTCGAGGTCGGCCAGCCCGGCCTTGAGCCCGACCACCGCGTCGTCCAGGCGGGCGTCGGCGCCCCGGGCCCGGTCCAGCTCGACGAAGAACGCCTCCACGCTGGCCGGCTCGCGCACCGTCGCCCGCAGCACGTCGAGCGCCTGGACGTTGCCCGAGCCCTCCCAGATGGAGTTGAGCGGCGCCTCGCGGTAGAGCCGCGGCAGCCCCGACTCCTCGACGTAGCCGTTGCCGCCGAGGCACTCCAGCGCCTCGGCGACGACGGCCGGCTGGCGCTTGCAGACCCAGTACTTCCCGACCGCCGTGGCGATCCGCTTGAAGGCCTGCTCCTCGGCGTCGCCGCGCGCGGCCCGGTCGACCGCGCCGGCGAGCCGCAGCATGAGCGTGGTCGCGGCCTCGGACTCGAGCGTGAGGTCGCCCAGCACGTTGCGCATCAGCGGCTTGTCGACGAGCAGCCCGCCGAACGCGCTGCGGTGGCGGGCGTGGTGCACCGCCTGGGAGATCGCGGCCCGCATGCCCGACGCCGAGCCGATCACGCAGTCGAGCCGGGTCATGGCGACCATCTCGATGATGGTGCGCACGCCGCGGCCCTCCTCGCCCACCAGCCAGGCCGTCGTGCCGTCGAACTCCGGCTCGGACGAGGCGTTGGAGCGGTTGCCCAGCTTGTCCTTGAGCCGCTGGATGCGGAAGGCGTTGCGCGTGCCGTCCGGCAGCACCCGCGGGACGAGGAAGCAGGACAGCCCCGACGGGGCCTGCGCCAGCACGAGGAAGACGTCGCACATCGGCGCGCTCGTGAACCACTTGTGCCCGCGCAGGCGCCAGGTGCCGTCGCCCGCGGGCGTCGCGGTCGTCGTGTTGGCCCGCACGTCCGAGCCGCCCTGCTTCTCGGTCATCCCCATGCCGGCGAGCAGCCCGCGCTTGGTCGACGGGGTGCGCAGCCCGGGGTCGTAGACCCGCGAGGTGAGCAGCGGCTCGTACGCCGCGGCGAGGTCCGGCGAGGAGCGCAGGGCGGGCACCACGGCGTACGTCATGGAGATCGGGCAGGTGTGGCCCGACTCGACCTGGCTCCAGGTGTAGACGCCGGCGGCGCGCGCGACGTGGGACCCGGCGCGGCTGTCGGACCAGGGCGCGCCGGCCAGGCCCTCGGCGACCGCGACGTCCATGAGCTGGTGCCAGGACGGGTGGAACTCGACCTCGTCGACCCGGTGGCCGTAGCGGTCGTGGGTCACCAGGCGCGGCTCGAAGCGGTTGGCGTCGTCGCCCCAGCGCTGCGCCTCCTCCGAGCCGGCGCGGCGGCCGAGCCGGTGGACGTCCTCGGCGGCCCAGCCGGCGCCCTCGCGCTCCAGGCCGGCCAGCAGCGCGACGTCGTCGGCGACGTCGTGGCCGGCCAGCGGCGGCACCTGGTTCGTGACCTCGTGGGTGTCCGGACCGGGAGTGGTGGGGGCGCCGGCGGCGAGCGAGCATCGTCATGGCGCGATGCTGCCACCCCTCAGCCCAGCAGCGCGTCCAGACGCTGCTCCTGCGCGGGCGTGAGCTGGGCCTGCAGCGAGCCGTTCGTGATGTCCGGCCGGCACCCGGGGGTGAGGCGCAGGAGCACGACCGGCCCGCTCCGGTAGCGCACCTGCAGCAGGCGGTCCGCGCCCGGCCGGGGCTGCGCGCAGATCGCCTGCGCCGGCTCGGCGACGGGGTCCGACAGCACCTCGCGGACCTGCGCCAGCACGTCGTCCGGCAGGTCCCGCACGGTCTGCCCGTTGCAGACCCGCAGGGCGGTGGGCTCCCCCGGCACGAGCGCGCCCTCCTGGCCGGCCCGGCCCGGGTCACCCCCGTCGCAGGGCCCGGCCGGCGTCCTGGCCGGCGGGGCGGTCCAGGCACCGGCGGCGTACGACGCGTCGAGGCGCGCCCCGACGTACGCCCCGGCGACGAACGCGCCGTTGCCCGCTGTCGCGCAGCCTCCGGGGTCGGTGACCGTCGAGACCCAGACGACGCCGTCGGGGTAGGTCAGGCGCAGCAGGTACGCACGGCGCTGGCCGCCGGGCTGCTGGCAGTACCGCGCCGCGCCGAGGTCGCGCGGCAGGAACAGGTCGTCCGGCAGCCGCTCCAGGCCGGTCAGCTCCCGCTGCCCGACGAGCGGCACCGGCGGGGGCGAGCGGAACAGCTCCTGCGGCCCCTCGTACCGGCAGAGCAGCGCCTGCGTCGGGACCTCGGTCGGCACCAGGCGGCCGCCGGTGTCGGCGGTCGGCTGCTGCGGGACGTCCGGGCGGGTGGTCGCCGAGGCGACCGTCGCGGGGCACGGCGCCGGCTCCACGACGGCGTCGGGGGCGGGCGCCTCGCAGGCCGCGAGCGCCGTGACGAGCAGCAGGGCGGCCAGCGCACCCCTCGTCCGCAGCACCCGCCGACCCTGCCACGGGGCAGCGCGGCCCGGCACCTCGCGTGAGGTGCCGGGCCGCGCGCGGGCGTACGGGGACTACTTGGTGAGCGCCACCTCGACGACGTCCTCGACCGGCTCCTGTCTCGACCGGGCGCCGCAGGCTCAGCACGACGCTGGCGGCCAGGACGGCGAGGATCACACCGAGGCTGACCAGCGACGGGATCTCCGGGATCGAGCTGTCGATGACCTTGTGCGAGGCCTGCAGGACCAGCTTCACGCCGATGAAGCCGAGGATGATCGCGAGGCCCTTGGACAGGTAGTGGAAGCGGTCCAGCAGGCCGGAGAGCAGGAAGTACAGCGCCCGCAGGCCGAGGATCGCGAAGGCGTTGCTGGCGTAGACGATGAACGCGTCGTCGCTGACGGCGAGCACCGCGGGGACGCTGTCGACGGCGAAGACCAGGTCGGCGGCCTCGATGGCGACGACCACGGCGAGCAGCGGGGTGGCGACCCGGCGGCCGGCCTCACGGACGAAGAACTTGGTGCCGGCGTACTCCTCGCGGACCGGGACGACCTTGCGCAGCATCCGCACGGCGACGCTGGTCGAGGGGTCGAAGCTGTCGTCCTCGTCCTTGAGGAGCTTCCAGGCGCTGTAGAGCAGGATCGCGGCGAAGACGAACAGGACGGCGGTGAAGCGGCTGACGATGGCGACGCCGAGCGCCAGGAAGATGCCGCGGAACACCAGGGCGCCGAGGACACCGAAGAACAGCACCCGGTGCTGGTACTCGCGGGGCACCTTGAAGTAGCCGAAGATCAGGGCGAAGACGAACAGGTTGTCGACCGACAGGCTCTTCTCGAGCAGCCAGGCGGTCGTGTACTCGACGCCGGCGGTCGAGCCGAGGACCGCGAAGACCAGCCCGCCGAAGGCCATCGCCAGACCGACCCACAGCGCGCTCCACCAGGCGGCCTCGCGGAAGCCGATGACATGCGCCTTGCGGTGGGCGAGCAGGTCGACCGCGAGTGCGGTCACGATGGTGGCCGCGAGGACCACCCAGAGCCAGACGGGGACGTCCACGAGAACTCCTCCAGGGGTGTTGTTGTCCCCTCAAGGATCCGTGCCGGGGCGCTGGCGTCCCAGGGCTGCGGCCGGACGCGCTCAGCCTCCTGCGTTGCCGGACGTCGGCAACGCGAGCGGCACGGCCGGCCAGTCGAGCAGCCGGGCGCCGAGCACCGCCGTCTGCAGCACGAAGCGGTGCTCCGCAGCGGTCGGGTCGCGCCCGAGCAGCTGCGCCACCCGCTCCAGCCGGTAGGTCACCGCGCGCACCGACAGGTGCAGGCGCCGGGCGGTCTCCGTCGCGACGCCTCCGGTCGCGTAGTAGGCGTCCAGCGTCTCGAGCAGCGGCCCGGCCCCGCCGCGGGCGCCGGCGAGCGGGCCGAGGGCCGTGGTGATGAGCTCCGCGATGGCCGCCTGGTCGCGCAGCAGCACCCGGTAGACCGCGAGCGCCGAGCCGTCGACGACCGGCGCGTCGAGCCCGACCCGCCGGGCCAGGTCCAGCACGTCCCGGGCCTGGTCGTACGACACGCGTACGCCCTCTGCGCCGGGCAGCGACCGCCCCACGGCCGACTGCCAGCCGTCGCCGAGCACCGCGGAGACCCGGCCGGCCACCTCGTCGACCGCAGCGGTGTCGGGAGCGGCGAAGACGCAGACCAGCAGCTCGTCGCGGACCGACAGCAGCGGGGCGGCGTCGCCGTGCCGGCCGGCCAGCGCCCGCTCGACCTGGCCGAGCAGGGCGGCCTCGACCGGGGCGCCGGCAGGAGGGCGGGCCACCAGCACGGCGTGCGGGCTGGGCAGCGACAGGCCGAGGTCGGCGGCCCTGCCCAGCACGCCGGCGGCCCGCGAGCCGCCGGAGAGCAGGGCCTCGAAGACCTCGCGGCGCTCGGCCTCGTGCCTCCGGGCCAGGTCGTTGCGGGCCAGCTGGAAGCCCTCGGCGAGCGCGGCGACCCCGTCGTCGGCGGCCCGCAGGACGGCCAGGGCGGCCGCCTTGACCTCCTCGGCGCCGCCCGTCGGCAGCTGCTCCCACAGCCGCCAGCTGGCCGACAGGTAGAGGTCGATGAGCGCCCTCAGCGGCGACCCCCTCCTCGGCCGCGACAGCGCCGCGGCGGCCGTACCGCTCCAGCTCGGCCCGGCGCAGCCGCCGCCCGCTGCGCGCGGCGTCGACCACGCTGGGCAGGAAGTCCCCGAGCAGGGCGACGTCCAGCCCGCCCGCGTCCGAGGCCGCGCCGGCCGCCACCTCGTCCAGGTCCACGCGCGTGCCTCCTCGTTGCCGGTCGTCGGCATGATGCCCTGCGGGGGCTAGGGTCCGCCGCATGACCGCGTCCAGCACCCCCGTCCAGGTCGGCGACCTCGTGCTCGACACCGTCGACGTCGGGCCCCGCGACGGCGAGGTCGTGCTGATGCTGCACGGCTTCCCGCAGGCCGCCCGCTGCTGGCGGGGCGTGTGGCCGGCGCTGGTCGACGCCGGCTACCGCGTGGTCGCCCCCGACCAGCGCGGCTACTCCCCCGGCGCCCGGCCGGACGGCGTGGAGGCCTACGCCATGCCGCACCTGGTCGGTGACGCGATCGGCCTGCTCGACGCGCTCGGCGTGGCGAGCGGGCGCACCTCGTCGGGCACGACTGGGGCGCCGCCGTCTCCTGGCACACCGCGGCCCGGCACCCCGACCGGATCGCCTCGCTGACCGCGGTCTCCGTGCCGCACCCGAAGGCGTTCAGCGAGGCGCTGCGCAGCGATCCCGACCAGCGCGAGCGGTCGCAGTACATCCGGCTCTTCCAGGGCGAGGGCACCGCCGAGGAGCGGCTGCTGGCGGACGACGGGAAGTACCTGCGCGAGGCGTTCGGGGAGATGGCCGACACCGACGACTACGTCGCCCGCATGCGCGAGCCGGGGGCGCTGACCGGGGCGCTCAACTGGTACCGCGCGATCGACGCCGAGCCGGTCCTGACGATGCCCCCGATGACGGTCCCGACGCTCTACGTCTGGTCCGACGAGGACCGCGCGCTCGGCCCGGTCCCGGCGCACCTGACCGGGTCCTTCGTCGACGCGCCCTACCGCTTCGAGGTCCTGCACGGCGTCAGCCACTGGATCCCCGAGGAGGCAGCAGGACCGCTGTCCGGGCTGCTGCTCGAGCACCTGGCGACCGTCCGGGCGTGATCGCCGCGGTCGAGGCCGTGCGACCGGGTGTCGCGCTGCGTCCGGTCACCTCTCCCGCCGACGAGCTGGTCGTCGTGGGTGGCGGGGAGGTCTTCCGGCTGCCCCTGACGCCCGCCGCCGTGGCCCGGCAGGCCGTCCTGGTCCGCGCGCTGCCGAAGCTCCGGCCGCTGCTCCCGGTCGCGGTGCCGCGGCCGCGCTTCGTCGGGGTGCTGGACGACGGGGCGACCCCCTTCACCGCCGAGCAGCGCCTGCCGGGCGTACGCCCGACCGCTCGTCGAGGGCATCGCGCTCGGGCAGCTGGCCGGCGTGGTGGAGGGGTTGCGCGCCGTCCCGCCGCGGGAGGCGCAGGAGTGGGGCGTGACCGGGTCGGGGGTGCTGCTGCACGGCGCGCTCGGGCTGCCGGCGCTGCTGGCGGACCCGCGGACCGGGCTGCTGACCGGCGTCGTCGGCTGGCAGCTCCGGCTCGGCCGGGACGAGGAGGCGGTCGAGCCGTCCCTGGCCGGGCTGCTGTGACCGTCGACCGCGGCGCCTGCGCGGGGCGCGACTACCTCGAGCGCGGACGGCCGGTGACGGTGCTCGTCGGCTGGCGGGGACGCGGCCCGCGCAACGTGCTCGTCCGGCGGGAGGACGGGACCATCGTGGTCCGGCCGTTCCGCGGGCTGCGGCGGGCGGCCGACGCCTCGCGCGGCTAGCGTCCGCGCGGTGCGCCTCGCCACCTGGAACCTGCTGCACGGCCGGTCGCTCACCGACGGCCAGGTGGTGGCCGCCCGGCTGGCCGAGGGCGCGCGCCTGCTCGCCCCCGACGTCGTCGGGCTGCAGGAGGTCGACCGGGGGCAGGCCCGCACCGGCGGCCGCGACCTGACCGCGGAGGTCGCGGAGGCGCTCGGGACGGAGCACTGGCGCTACGTGCCGGCGCTGGTCGGCACGCCCGGCGAGCAGTGGCGGGCCGCCGGCGACGCCGACCAGGACGACGCGGGCCCGACGTACGGCGTGGGGCTGGTCTCGCGCTACCCCGTGCGGTCGTGGCACGTGCTCCGGCTGCGCGCCTCGAAGGTCCGCTCCCCGGTCCTGCTGCCGGGCGGCGACCGTCAGGTGCTCTGGCTGCAGGACGAGCCGCGGCTGGCCGCTCGCCGCCGTGGTCGACGGGCCGCTCGGGGTGATGACGCTCGCGACGACGCACCTGTCGTTCGTGCCGGGCTACAACGGCGCCCAGCTGCGCAAGGTCACGGCGTTCCTGTCGGCCCTGCCCGGGCCGCGCGTGCTGCTCGGCGACCTGAACATGCCGCCGCCGTTCCCCCGGCTGCTCACCGGGTGGGACGTGCTGGCGCGGCGGGTCACCTACCCGACGACCGAGCCCCGGATCCAGCTCGACCACGTCCTCGGCTCCGGCCGGCTGCCGCCGGTGCAGCGGGTCGACACGCCGGTGCTGCCGGTCTCGGACCACCGGGCGCTGGTGGTCGAGCTGGCGTGCTGACGACCGTCGTGCTCGACGTCGGCGAGACCCTCGTCGACGAGACCCGGCAGTGGGCCGACTGGGCGGACTGGCTGGGCGTCAGCACGTTCACGCTGTTCGGGGCGATCGGCGGTCTCGTGGCGACCGGGCGCGACCACCGCGAGGTCGTGCCGCTGCTGCGGCCCGGGCG
This sequence comes from uncultured Actinomycetota bacterium, assembly GCA_963762795.1. Lineage (GTDB taxonomy): Bacteria > Actinomycetota > Actinomycetes > Mycobacteriales > SCTD01 > RYN-170. The sequence continues at coordinate 137,120 of CAVXMC010000013.1, forward strand.
GACCTTCGCGCAGGAGCGGGACGCGCGCGAGGCGGCCGGCCGCGGCTGGGGCGACGTCGGGCTGACGCTCTACCCCGACGCGCTGCCCTGCCTGACCGCGCTGCGGGCCGACGGCTGGCGGGTCGTCGTGGGCGGCAACCAGCCGGCCGCCTTCCAGGCGCTGGTCGAGCAGCTGTCGCTGCCGGTCGACGCGGTCACCTCCAGCGGGACCCTCGGCGCGGAGAAGCCGTCGGTCGCCTTCTTCCGGAGCGCGGCCGCCCTGGTCGGGGCGGTGCCGCAGGAGTGCGTCCACGTCGGGGACCGGGTGGACAACGACGTCGTCGCGGCCCGGGCCGCGGGGATGCGGGCCGTGCACCTGCGGCGCGGGCCGTGGGGCGTGCTGCACGCCGGGGACCTGCCGCCGGAGGTCCCGCGCATCGAGGGCCTGGCCGAGCTGCCGCCGCTGCTCCGGAGGCTGCGCGACGGGAGCTGACGTGACGGCACCCGCCGGTTGCCGGCGCGGCGCCGGGCTCCTGTCGGCGACTGCGGGCGCGCGGGCTGCACGCGGTCCCGGGGCCCGCGGCGCAGGCCCGGCGCGGCCCGCGCGACCGCGGCTCAGCCCCGGCCGTCCGCGCACCGGCCGACCTGAGCGGGACCACGGGCGCGGCCAGGCCGTCGGCGTCGAGCACCGCGACCGGGCGCACCGTCTCGCCGCTCAGGACGTAGTGGAAGGCGGCGTCGACCCGGTCGAGCGGCACGCCGGCGAGCTGCGACCAGGCCAGCCGGTAGGCGGCGAGCTGGACGGCGGCCGCCTCCGCGTCGGCACCCGTCGGGCGGCGCCCGGTCTTCCAGTCGACCACCTCCCAGCCGCCGTCCTCGGTCCGGTAGACGGCGTCCATCCGCCCCCGGACGAGGACGCCCTCGACGGCCATCTCGAACGGGACCTCGATCTCGTGCGGGTCGCGACCCCACCAGGCGCTGGCCCGGAACCGCTCCTGCAGCTCCTCCAGCTGCTCGTCGGGCAGGGCGCCGGCGTCGGCGTTGCCGGGCAGGTCGTCGGGCGGGAGCAGCTGCGGCTGGCCGAAGACCTGCTGCTCGAGCCAGGCGTGGAAGGCGGTGCCCCGTCGTGACGCGGGCGACGGGCGCGACGGCACCGGCCGGGCCAGCCCGCGGGCCAGCGCCTGCGGGTCGCGGCGCAGCTCGACCAGCCCGGTGACCGACAGGTGGCCGGGCAGGACCGCCTCGCCCCGGCCGGCGGCGCGACGGCGCGCCTCCTCGGCGAGCCGGGCGAGGTCCTCGTCCCAGGCGCGCAGGCGCGCACGGGACGCGGTGTCGAGGGCCAGGTCGTCGTCGTCCGGGACCCCGCCGTCGAGCAGCGCCCGGACGCGGGCGGCCGCGGCCCGCACGCTGCCGGCGGCCGGCGGCTCGGGGTGACGGCCAGGCCGCCGCCCGGTGGCCGGCGGTGACCGGGTTGTCCTCCGGCGGGACCTCGACCCAGGTGTCGACGTCGCCGGCGCCCTGCAGGCAGACCTCGCGGGCCTGCTCGAGGAACTCCGAGGGGCCGAGGACGTTCTTGCCCTCGCCCCAGTGGTAGCCGGAGCAGAGCAGCAGCTGCTCGGCGCGGGTGACGGCGACGTAGGCGAGGCGGCGCTCCTCCCTGGCGTCGCGGGCGGCGTTGGCCTCCAGGTGCGCCGTCAGCTGCGCCGGCTCGAGGCCGGCGAGCGCCGGCAGCTCGTCGGCGTCGCCGCGCAGCGGGAAGGGCAGCAGTCGCGCGTTGGCCGTCCAGCTGGTGGAGGTCGCCGGCTTGGCCGGGAAGACGGCCGAGCTGCTGCCGCGGGCGAGCCCCGGCACCGCGACCACGGGCCACTCGAGGCCCTTGGCGGCGTGGACGGTCATCAGCTTGACGGTGTCGGCGCCGCTCACCGCTCCGGTGTCGAGGCCGTGCTCCTCGTCCTCGGCGGCGGCCAGGAAGGCCAGGAACGCGGACAGGACCGCCTCACCGCTGCCGTCCTGCGCGGCGTCTCCGGCGAAGGAGGCGGCCGCGTCGGCGAACGCGTCGAGGTCGGCCCGGGCCGCGCTCGGCTCGACGGTGCCCGGCCGCGCGCTGACCTCGATGTCGAGACCGAGGGTGCGCTCGACGTCGCCGACCAGGTCGGGGAGCGGCTGGTCGAGCCGCCGGCGCAGCGCCCGCAGCTCGCCCTGCAGCGCCTCCAGGCGGCGTCGGCCCGCGCTGGACAGCGGGTCGCGGTCGCCGGCCGGCGGCAGGTCGTCGAGGGCGTCGACCAGCGAGCCGACCTGCGACTCGTCGACGCCGAGCACGACCGCCTCGACCGGGTCGTCGGGCGGGGCCCCGCGGCGGACCAGCGCGCGGGCCCGCCGGCCGAGCACGGCCAGGTCGCGCGGGCCGATGCGCCAGCGCGGGCCGGTCAGCAGCCGGAGCAGGGCCGCGTCGGCCGTCGGGTCGTCGAGCACGCGCAGGGTGGCCAGCACGTCGGCGACCTCGGGCACGTCGAGCAGGCCGCCCAGGCCGACGACCTCGACCGGGACGTCGAGCGCCTCGAAGGCCTCGCGCAGCCGGGGGAACATCGACCGCTTGCGGCAGAGGACGGCGGCCCGGGACCAGGTCTCGCCGGGCGAGGGCGGCAGCTCGGCCAGCGCGGCCGTGACCTGGGCGGCGACCCAGGTCGCCTCGCTCGCGACGTCCGGCAGCAGGGCGCACCGGACCAGGCCGTCGCCGTCGCGGCCCGGGGCGGCCTGCAGCTCCTCGACGCGCACGCCCTCGGTGCGCAGCTCGGCCGACACCGCGTTGGCGAGCTGGAGGATGCGACCGCCGCTGCGGTAGGTGGTGGACAGGCTGCGCGGCTCGGTCCGGCGGGCGCCGAAGCGGCTCGGGAACCGCCGCAGCGTGCCGGCGCTCGCCCCGCGCCAGCCGTAGATGCTCTGGCAGGGGTCGCCGACCGCGGTGACCGGGTGGCCGTCGCCGAACAGCGAGGAGAGCAGGACCTCCTGGGCGGCGCCGGTGTCCTGGTACTCGTCGAGCAGCACCACGCGGTAGGTCGACCGCTCGACCTCGCCGGACGGCCGGGACGTCACGGGCGAGCTGGGCCGCGAGCGCCACGACGTCGCCGAAGTCGAGCAGCTCCCGCTCCCGCTTGAGCTGGCCGTAGCGGTCGACGAGCGGCAGCAGCTGCTCGCGCACGGCGTGGCAGTGGACGACGTCCTTGCCGGGCTTGCGCAGGACGGAGGCGGTCGCCTCCGCGTCCCGCAGCCAGGCGCCGACCTCGCGCACCTGGTCGGGCACGACCAGGTGCTCCGACAGGTCGCCGGCCAGCGCGAGGACCGCCTTGATGACGGTGGACTCGGCCCAGGCGACCTGGTCCATCGGGCCGTCGTAGCCCCCGACGGCCCGGGCCGCGAGCTGCCAGCTGGTGGCCGGCGTCACGAGCCGCGCGGCCGGCTCGCGGCCGAGCCGCAGGGCGTGGTCGCGGACCAGGCGGCCGGCGTAGGCGTGGTAGGTCGAGACGGTCGGCTCCAGGTCGAGCCCGCCCTCGGGCACACCGGACGGCGAGGGCAGCCGGCCGGCAGCGCGGAGCCGGCGCAGCCCCTGCCGCACGCGGCCGGCCAGCTCGTCGGCCGCCTTGGTGGTGAAGGTCAGGCCCAGCACCTGGTCGGGGGCGACCGCCCCGGAGCCGACCAGCCAGACCACCCGGGCGACCATCGTCGCGGTCTTGCCGCTGCCTGCCCCGGCCACGACGACGCCGGCCTCGAGCGGGGCGGTCACGACCTCGGCCTGCTGGTCGCTGACCGGGCGGCCGAGCACGTCGACGAGGACGTCGAGCGGCAGGCCAACCGCGAGCGCCGTCACCGCAGCACCCCCTGGCCCTCCGGCCAGGCCGGGCAGCTGGTGCGGACCTTGCAGCTCTGGCAGTGCTTGTTGACCTGCGCGGGGAACGCGGCCCCGCTCATGCCCTCGACCACCTGCGTCACGAGCTCGTGCGCCCAGGTCGGCTCGCCGTCGTCCTCCAGCGCGCCCTGGAACTGCTCGTCGGCCTTGACGCCCTTCTTCAGCTGCAGCAGCGAGGCGCCGCCGGGCCGGTCCAGCTGCTGGTCGGCGAAGGCGCCGAGCACGACGGCGAGCTGGTAGACGGCGAGCTGCGGGTGCCGGGACAGCTCGTCCTTGCTGGGCTTGGTGGAGCTGGTCTTGAGGTCGACGACGACGGCGCGGCCCTGCTCGTCGCGCTCCAGCCGGTCGACCCGCCCGGCGATGACGGCGGTGTCGCCGAAGGGCACCTCGACGGACAGCTCCCTGGCGACCAGCTCGCGGTCGTTGGCCCGCTGCCAGGTGAGGAACTTGCCCAGCTGCTCGACCGCCTCGATCCGCCGGCGGCGCACCGCCCAGGGCGCACCCAGGTCGAGCTCGGGCAGCACCGCGTCGAGCCGGGCGGTCAGCGCCTGCTCGTCCAGCGCGTCGGGACCGCTGCCGAGCTCGGCGAGGGCGTGCACCAGCGTGCCGAGGACCTGCGGCGGGCCGGTGGCGCTCGAGACGCCGACGGCGGACTCGAGGAACCAGCGCAGCGAGCAGCTGTCGAAGGACTCCACCTTGGACGGCGAGACGCGCACGGTCTCGCCCTCGCGCACCAGCGGGCCCTCGTCGGAGAGCGGCGCCAGCCCCCACCACCGGTCCGGGTGGGCAGCGGCGACCAGCGGGACGTCGCGGGACGGCTCGCCGAGGTCGAGCGGCAGGGTGTCGGCGGGCAGCAGCTCGGCGCCGGCCAGCAGCGCCAGCCGGCGGCAGGCCGCCTCGCGCAGGACCGGGTCGGGGCTCGTCGCGGCGACCGAGCGCAGCTCGGCGACCAGGCCGGAGCCGGTGAGCGGGCGGCCCACGGAGGTGGGCCCGGGCGGCAGCGGCACGCCGAGCTCCTCGACGAAGCGGCTCGGCCGGTCGTCGCCGCCCTCGCCGCCGGCGACCGCGGTGACCACCAGCCGCTCCCGGGCCCGGGTCGCCGCGACGTAGAACAGCCGGCGCTCCTCCGCGAGCAGCTCGACCCTGCGGTCGGTGTCGAGGCCGGCGCCGTCGCGGCCGGCCGTCACGTCGACCAGGTCATCGGCGCCCAGCAGCGAGCCGCGCAGGCGCAGGTCGGGCCAGACGCCCTCCTGCACCCCGGCGACGACGACGAGCCGCCACTCCAGCCCCTTGCTCGCGTGGGCGGTCATGACGCGGACGGCATCGCCCTCGGGGCTGCGCTGGGCGAGCGTGTCGCCCGGCACCTCCTGCGCCGCGACGTCGTCGAGGAACCCGAGGACGTCGGACCCGGGCAGACGGTCGACGTAGCGGGCGGCCGCGTCGAACAGCGCCAGCACGGCGTCGAGCGCCCGGTCGGCGCTCGCCGCGCGGGCGCCGCCCCCGGCGCTGTCGGCCACCAGCCGGCCCTCCAGGCGGCTGGCCTGCCAGGCGGCCCAGAGCACGTCCTCGACAGTCGCCCGGGACGCCTCCTGGACGGCCGCGACGACCCGGAGCAGCGCGTCGAGCGGGCGGCGGGCCCGCTCGGGCAGGCGCAGCGCCTCACGGGGGTCGCGCAGCGCGCGCAGCAGCAGCTCGCCGGACGGCGTGGTGCCGCCGTCCTCGAGAGTCGAGGGCGCGCAGGGCCCGCAGCAGGCGGCGCACGGCCAGCGCGTCGGCGCGCACCAGCGGCCCGGCCAGCAGGGCGAGCAGGTCGGTCTCGGTCGCCGCGTCCGGCCGCAGGGCCACGCGCAGCAGGTCGAGCAGCGCGCGCACGAGCGGGTCCTCGACCAGCGGCAGCTCGTCGGACGGGACCGCGACCGGCACCCCCGCCGACAGCAGCGCCCGGCGCAGGACGGCCAGCGACCGCGGGGTCGACCGGAGCAGCACCGCCATGTCGGACCACGGGACGCCGTCGCGGACGTGCGCCCGGCGCAGGACGTCGGCGACCAGCGAGGCCTCCTGCGTCGGCGAGGTCGCCAGCAGGACCTCGACCCGCCCGGGCTCGTCGACCACCGCCGGGTCGGGCCGCAGGGCGCGGAACGACGGGCCGAGCGCACCCGCCGGCAGCCGCGACGCCACGGCGCGGGTGGCCGCCAGCAGCACCGGCCCGGACCGCCGGCAGGTGCTCAGCACGACCTGCTCGGCCGGCTCCCCCGTCGCGGTGCGGAACCGCTCGGGGAAGTCGAGGATGCCCTGCACCTCCGCGCCGCGGAAGGCGTAGATCGACTGGTCGGGGTCGCCGACGGCGACCAGGTCGCGACCGCCGCCGGCGAGGGCCTGCAGCATGCGGACCTGCGCCGGGTCGGTGTCCTGGAGCTCGTCGACGAGGACGACGGCCCGGGCCGCCCGCTCCCGCTCGCGCAGGTCGCGGTCGCCCTCGAGCAGGCCGGCCGCGGCCCGCACGAGCCCGGCGTGGTCGAGCACGTCGGCGGACGGGTCGAGGTCGAAGCGGGCCTCGTAGTCGGACAGGAAGCGGCCGGCCGCCTCCCACTCGGGCCGGCCCCTGCGCAGCCCCAGCTCGGTGAGGGCCTGGCCGCCGAGGCCGCGCTCCTCGGCCCGCTGCAGCAGGTCGCGCAGCTCGGCCCGGAACCCGCGCAGCGTCAGCGCCGGCCGCAGCGACTCCGGCCAGTGCAGGGCCCCGTCGGCGAGCTCGCCGGCCAGCAGCCGCGCGACCTCGAGGTCCTGCTCCGGGCCGCTCAGCAGCCGCAGGACGCCGGCCCCCAGCTCGCGGCGCAGCAGCGCGTACGCGTAGCCGTGGAACGTCAGCGCGACCGGGCCGCGGGTGGTGCGCCCGAGGCGACCGGTGATGCGCTCGCGCAGCTCCTGGGCCGCCTTGCGGCTGAAGGTGAGGACGAGCACCTGCTCGGGCGACAGGCCCCGCCGGTCGACCCGGTCGACGACGGCCTCGACGAGGGTCGTCGTCTTGCCGGTGCCCGGCCCGGCGAGCACGAGCAGCGGACCGCCGGGGTGCTCTACGACCCGGCGCTGCGCCTCGTCGAGCAGGGGCGCCTGCCGCGTCCGGGGCGCCCGGCGGCGCAGCGAGGGGGTCGGGACGTCCACGGGCCCGAGTCCACCACGGGGGTCCGACAGGACGGCGGCACGCGGAGGGTGCAGGCTGTGGCAGGCGGAGGGCGGCGCGACCCGCGGGCCGCGCCGCCCGCGTACGAGGAGGTCTAGAGCCCGCCGCCCGTGAACGGCACGTCGCCCGGCACGAGGGCGAGACCGGCGACGCCGTGGGCCGCCGCGTACGCGACCTCCTTGGCCAGGTTGCCGACGCCGTTCGAGAGCGGCAGCGGCGCGATCGCGACGGTCGAGAGCGTGCCGAACGCGCGGCCGGTGGAGTCCAGGAAGCCCGAGCCGGAGTCGCCGGGGATGCCGGGGGTCACCGTGTAGACGGTCGTGCTCCAGCCGCCGGCGGTGTCGCCGAGCGAGGTGCCGTACTTCGGGCTGAGCGGGGTCAGGCCGAGGCGCAGCGAGGAGTTGCCGTAGCTGTAGACCGACTCGAGCGCGGTCGTGCCGGCGCCGAGCGCGACCGGGCCGCCGAAGACCGGCACCGACGGGTTGGTGCGGGCGACGTCGGCCGGGTCGAGCTCGATGAGCGCGAAGTCGTTGTAGGCGCAGGTCTCGACGTCCTTCTCGCCCGACGGCCTGCATGGCGAGCCAGGAGTTGTAGACGAGCTTCCCGGGCCGGGAGGCCCCGGTGACCTCGACCGGCGTGCCGAGCGGCAGCGACTGCGCCAGGCAGCCGTCGGTCTCGGTCGCCTCGCCGGTGCCGGAGCAGTGCGCGGCCTGGCCGAGGAAGGTGCGGGTGCCGTCGGTGAAGACGAAGTTGGCGGTGCACTGGGCGCCGCCGGTGTAGGTCTGCACGCCCGGCGTCACCGAGGCGGTGCCGGCGGGCGCGTAGACCGGCGCGGCGGACGCGGGCGCCGCGGCGGCGGTGCCGAGGGCGAGGGCCATCAGGGCGGGGGCGAGTGCGCGGCGCAGCAGCACGGCGGACCTCTCAGGCAGGGCCCGGCGAGTCCGGGCGACACCTGCTCAACGGGGCAGGCCGTCCCACCTCGCGCGGTCGAGCACGACGATCTCGCCGGAGATCGGGCAGCCCTCGGCGCGCAGCCGCTCCAGCGCCTCCTGCACGTGCGGCTCGGCCGGCCGCCCCGACGCCTGCACCACCCGCCACCAGGGCACCTCCGAGCCGTGCCGGCTCATGACGGTCCCGACCGTCCGCCCGGTCCCCCGCCCGGTCAGCTCCGCGACGTCGCCGTAGGTCAGGACCGTGCCGGGAGGGATGAGGTCGACGGCGTCGAGGACCGTCCGGGCGTACGGGGTGGGCGTCGTGCCGCCGCGCACCCCCAGACCGGCCGAGACCGTGGCAGGGCGGGGCGGGGTGCGGCTCACCGGCCCATGGTGCTCCCGGGACGCGCGCCGCGTAGCGTCTCGCCCGACGACGGGGGTGGACCGAGGGGGACCAGGTGCGACGCGACAGGCACGGGGCCCGGCGGTGAGCTGCCACGAGGTCCTGCCCGGTGCCCTGCCGCCGGAGGAGCTGGTCGAGACGGTGCACCACCTGCACCTCGAGCCGGCCCCGCGCGTCGTCGCCGAGGCGCGGCGGTTCGTCGCCGAGCACGCGCCGGAGCTGACCGACGCGGGCCGCGACGCGCTGCTGCTGCTCACCTCCGAGCTGGTCACCAACGCCGTCATCCACGCCCGCACACCGCTCGAGGTCGGCATCACGGTCAGCTCGGGCAGCGTCCTGGTGACCGTGCACGACCTCGACCTGAGCCGCCCGCAGCAGCAGCCCTACGCCGAGCGCGAGGGCGGCTGGGGCCTCGGGCTGGTGCACGAGCTGGCCGCCGACCACGCGCTCCGCCGGCACCCGGGCGGCGGCAAGACCGCCTGGTTCCGGCTCGACCGCGACCCGTCCGAGCCGGGAGGGCCGGCATGACCGACGACCGCCCCACCAGCCAGGCCGAGCGCAGCGCCCGCACCGCCGACGCGGGCGCCCGCGCCGCCGACGGCGCCAGCTCCATCCCGAAGCTCGAGACCGGCATCCCCGGCTTCGACCACCTGACGCTGGGCGGGCTCCCGCGACGGCGCGCCACGGTGCTGGCCGGGCAGGCCGGCAGCGCCAAGACCGTCTTCGCCGGCCAGTTCCTGGCCGAGGGCGTGCGCCGCGGCCAGCCGGGCGTCTTCGTCACCCTGGAGGAGCCGGCCGCCGACCTCCGCCTCAACCTCACGACCCTGGGCTGGGACGTCGCGGGCTGGGAGGCGTCCGGCGACTGGCGCTTCGTCGACGCCTCGCCGCTGGTCCGCGAGGACGGCACCCCCGCGCCGTACAGCTTCGAGACCCTCCTGGCCCAGGTCGGCCAGGCGGTCGACGCGACCGGCGCCGAGCGGCTCGTGCTGGACAGCCTCAACACCGTGTTCCTGCTGTCGCAGGACCCCGGGATCGCCCGCCAGCGGCTGCGCGACCTGGTCTCCCGCCTGCGGGCGATGGGCCTGACCGTCCTGCTCACCGTCGAGACGGCGATGGACCCGTCCGGGTCGCTGTCCCGCTACGGCATCGAGGAGTTCGTCGCCGACAACGTCGTGCTGCTGCGCAACACCCGGGAGGGCAAGGGCCGCCGGCGCACCGTCGAGGTGCTCAAGATGCGCGGCAGCACGCACCGCAAGGGCGACTACGCCTTCACCATCCAGCCCGGGATCGGCCTGGTGGTGCTCCCGGTGTCGGCCGCGGTGCTGCAGTCCAGCCCGACCTCGGAGCGGGTCCCGACCGGCGTCCCGGCCGTCGACGACCTGCTCCACGGCGGGCTGTTCCGCGACTCGATCACGCTGCTGGGCGGCCCCACCGGCACCGGCAAGACGCTGTTCAGCGTCGAGTTCCTCGCCAGCGCCGCTGCTCGCGGCGAGCGCTGCCTGCTCCTGGCGTACGAGGAGTCACCCGACCAGATCGCCCGCAACGCGGTCGGCGCCGGCCGTGACCTCCCGCGGCTGGTCGAGGAGCGGCTCGCTGCGGATCGTCTCGACCTACCCGGAGGAGTCCTCGCTGGAGGACCACCTGCTGGAGATCAAGGAGCTGGTCGACACGTTCCGGCCGGCCAGGGTCGCCGTCGACTCCCTGACCGCGCTGGAGCGGGCCGGCAGCCCGGAGGCGTTCCGGGAGTTCGTCGTGGCGCTGACCGCGTACCTCAAGACCGAGGGGGTGACGACGGTGCTGACGGCCTCGACGCCGTCGCTGTCCACCTCGAGCTCGGTGACCGAGGGGCACGTGTCGACGCTGGCCGACGTGCTGCTGCTGCTCCGCTACGTCGAGCTGCCGGGCGAGATCCGGCGGGCCCTGACCGTGCTGAAGATGCGCGGCAGCGCCCACGACCAGCGCGTCCACGAGCTGCTGGTCACCGACGAGGGCCTCACGCTCGGCGAGCCGCTGCGCCCGGTCTCCGGCGTCCTGACCGGCGCACCCGAGTAGCGGTCCTGGACGGTCCCGTCGGCGCGTGCCACCGTGCGCCGGTGGCTGATCCCCTGTCCGGTCCGGCCGGCGTCTTCGACCGGGTCGCCGACACCTACGACGCCGTCGGGGTCCCCTGGTTCGGTCCGATCGCGGACGGGCTCGTGCGGGAGCTCGCCGTCCAGCCGGGCGAGCGGGTCCTCGACGTCGGCTGCGGCCGGGGGGCCGCACTGGTCCCGCTGGCCCGCGCGACCGGCCCGGGCGGCCGGGCGCTCGGCGTCGACCTCGCGCCCGGGATGGTGCAGCGGACGGCGGCCGACGTCGCCGACCTGCCGTGGGTCGAGGTACGGGTCGCCGACGCCGGCGCGCTCGACCTGCCGCCCGCGTCGTTCGACGTGGTCGCGTCCAGCCTGGTGCTCTTCTTCCTGCCCGACCCCGTGGCCGCGGTGCGCGACTGGGCCGGCCTGCTGGTGCCGGGCGGCCGGCTCGGCGTCACGACCTTCGGCCCGCAGGACGAGCGGTGGCGGGAGATCGACGCGCTGTTCCTGCCGTTCCTGCCGGCGGCCCTGCTGGACGCGCGGACCAGCGGCAGGGCGGGGCCGTTCGGCTCCGACGCCGGCATGGAGGAGCTGGTCGCCGGGGCCGGGCTGGTCGACGTCCGCACGGCGCACGGGACGGTCTCGGTGACCTTCCGCGACCCGGAGCAGTGGCTGGCCTTCTCCTGGTCGCACGGGCAGCGCGCGATGTGGGAGGCGGTGCCGGCCGAGCGGCGGGACGAGGTGCGCGACGGCGCGTACGCCGTGCTCGCGCGCGGGGCGACCTTCACCCAGGAGGTGCGGTACACGCTGGCCGTCGGGCATGAGTCCGGCCGCCCTCCCCGAGGGAGAGCGGCCGGAGGACGTACGGGCTAGTAGGTCGGCAGGCTCGGGTCGACCTGGGCGGCCCAGGCGAGCACGCCGCCCTGGACGTGGACGCTGTTGCCGAGGCCGGCCGCCTTGAGCGCCGCGAGCGACTCCGCGGAGCGCACGCCGCTCTTGCAGTAGAGGACGATCTCCTTGTCCTGCGGCAGCGACGCCAGGGCCGAGCCGTTGAGGATGTCGCCCTTGGGGATGAGCACCGAGCCGGGGATCTGCACGATCTCGTACTCCGCCGGCTCACGGACGTCGACGAGGTAGAAGTCGTCGCCGCGCGTCCATCTTCGCCTTGAGCTCGGTCGCCAGGATCGTGCTGCCGACGGCGGCCTCCTGGGCCTCCTCCGACACGACGCCGCAGAAGGCCTCGTAGTCGACGAGCCCGGTGATGGTCGGCTCCTTGCCGCAGAGCGGGCACTCCGGGTCCTTGCGGACCTTGATCTTGCGGTACTCCATGTCGAGCGCGTCGTAGACCATCAGCGAGCCGACCAGCGGCTCCCCGATGCCGGTGAGCAGCTTGACCGCCTCGGTGGTCTGGATCGCGCCGATGCTGGCGCACAGCACGCCGAGCACGCCGCCCTCGGCGCAGCTCGGGACCATGCCGGGCGGCGGGGGCTCGGGGTAGAGGCAGCGGTAGCAGGGCGCCTCGCCACCGGGCGCGGTCGGCCAGAAGACGCTGGCCTGGCCGTCGAAGCGGTAGATCGAGCCCCAGACGTAGGGCTTGTCGAGGAAGAACGCCGCGTCGTTGACCATGTACCGCGTCGCGAAGTTGTCCGTGCCGTCGACGATGAGGTCGTACTGCGCGAAGATCTCCATGACGTTGTCGACGTCGAGGCGCTCCTCGTGCAGGACGACCTCGATCAGCGGGTTGATCTCGCGGATCGAGTCGCGGGCGCTCTCGGCCTTGCTGCGGCCGATGTCGCTCTGGCCGTGGATGATCTGGCGCTGCAGGTTGCTCTCGTCGACGGTGTCGAAGTCGACGACGCCCAGCGTGCCGACACCGGCTGCGGCGAGGTACATCAGGGTCGGCGAGCCGAGCCCGCCGGCGCCGACGGCGAGCACCTTGGCGTTCTTGAGGCGCTTCTGGCCGTCCATGGCGACGTCGGGGATGATCAGGTGACGGCTGTAGCGCATCACCTCCTGGCGGCTCAGCTCGGTGGCCGGCTCGACCAGCGGCGGCAGCGACACGGTGACTCCTCTTGGCAGACGTCTGTTCCTCTGACCCAAGGCGGTCGGACCGGCCGGGATTCCCTAGGCGGGGAAGGGCCAGGGGCTCTTGCGGCAAGCGCCGATGCCTTTGGTCTGCTGCATCATCACCGGCGCGAGCTGCCCGCGGCCGGGGCAGCTCGCGTGGTGGTGGCCCAGGGTGTGGCCGACCTCGTGGTTGATGACGTACTGCCGGTAGCCGGACAGGTCCCCGGTGTACGCCGACGCGCCGCGCAGCCACCGCAGCAGGTTGATGACCGCGGTGTCGCCGTTGGCGCACGACAGCGTGCCGCCGGTGTCGAGCGGGCGGCACATCCGGTCGGTGGTGTCGGGGCTCGCCAGCACCACCCGCACGTCGACCGGGCCGCTGGACACCCGCTGGAAGCTGCGCCGCCCGCCCTGCGCCCCAGGAGCGCGGGTCGGACAGGGTGCGCTCCACCGCGGCGGCGAACGCCTTCGCCGTCCTGCCCGAGCCCGCCCTCGACCGCGACCGTGAAGCGGGTGAGCGGGCCGGTGCCGCGGCGCACGCTCGAGCCGGCGACCACGACCGGGCGCCCGTCGCCGCGCTGCACCACTGCCACCGGGGTCGGGGACGCTGCCCGGGTCGGGCTGGCCGCGCGGGGCGACGCGGGCGCCGGGGCCTGGGCCGCCAGGCCGGTCAGCCGCGGCGGCGGAAGGTCGTCGTCGCCCTGGAGCAGGGCCGTGCCCCCGACCACCGTGACCGCGATGGCCACCAGCAGCGGGACCAGGGCGGGCCGCTGTCTCATCCGGTCAGGGTGCCACGCGGAACGGCCGTGCCGGTGTGGCGGCACGGCGTGGCGGGCAGGCATCACTCATCCAACCTGAGGAGCCGTCATGAGCGCGATGGACAAGCTGAACAACAAGGTCGAGGAGCTCGCAGGCCAGGGCAAGGAGTCGGTGGGCAAGGCCACGGGCGACCATGACCTCGAGGCCGAGGGCAAGGGCGACCAGGCCGCCGGCAACCTGAAGCAGGCCGGCGAGAAGGTCAAGGACATCTTCAAGTAGGTCCTCCCCTCACGTCGCCGAGGAGGCCGTACCCGCTGGGGTGCGGCCTCCTCGCACGTCCGAGCCCGGGCTGTGCCCCCTCGCGCCGGTGGTCTGCGGTCCGGCGTGGTCCTGACCCCACCGGACCGACGACCACGGCACGGGAGATCAGTTGCCCGGGCGCCACCAGGGGCGGCGCCGGTCGGCACCGCCGTCCTCGTCCTCGTCGTCGTCGTCGTCCGCGAACGACGACGGGCCCGTCTGCGCCGACGACTCCGGCGGGTGGACGGTCGGGAAGTCGTCCTCGTCGACCGGGCCGGCCGGGGCCCGCAGCCGCTCGGGCCGGGGGGCCGCCGAGGTGGTGACCGCCGAGCGCGACGCCGACGGGCGACCGGCCGGGGCCGGCGGGGCCGCCTCGGTGGCGTCAGCGGCGTCCGCCACGTCGGCGTCCTCCGCCGCGTCCTGCGCCGGCGCGTCGTCCGCGACCTCCTGCACGGGCAGGTCGTCCGCCAGCGACGCGGGCGGCGCGAGCCCGTCGGCCAGGTCCGCCTCCGCACTGGCGGCCTCCTGCACGGGCAGGTCCTCGGCCAGCGACGCCGGCGGCGCGAGCCCGTCGGCCACGTCGGCCTCCGCGCTGCTCACCCTGGGCCTCGGCTCGGCGGCCAGCTCGTCGGGCAGGGAGGCCGGCGGCGCCAGCCCGTACGCCCCGTTGGCCGGCAGCACGCTCGCCGGGTCGTCCGCCGGGTCGTCCCCGGTCAGCCCGGCCGGCTCGGCCGGCTCGGCCGGCTCGGCGGCAGGCCCAGGACCGGGCGAGACCCCCGGCGCGTCCGGCTCCGTGGCCGGACCGTTCGCCGCGGGCGTCACGACGGCGCCGTCGGCCACGTCGGCCGCCGGGTCGTCGCCGTGCAGACCCACCTCGGGCTCGGCCGGCGAGACCTCCGGCAGCGCCGCAGCGGCCGGGACGACCGGCTCGGGGGCCCGCGGGGCGGCGCGGCGGCGGCGCAGCAGCGCGTCGGCGAGCGCGAGCACCGCCTCGTCGACGTGGGCGAGCACGCGGCGCTCGGAGGCGACCGAGGTGCCCCGGACGATCTCGGTGACCTCGGCGGTGACCAGCCGGGCCACGTCGGCGGAGACCCGTTCGACGAGCACCGGGCCGACCCGGGACAGGACCGCCTCGGCGACCTGCGGGGCGAGGCCCTCGACCAGCCGGTCGACCCGCGCGCCGACGGCGGCGGCGACGGCGTCGGGCGTCGCGGGCACGTTGCCGCGCACCTCGGCGGCGAGCTCGCCGACGTCCTCGCGCAGCGCGGCGAGCCCGAGCGTCAGCGCGGGCGCGGCGGCCTCCTCGCGCAGCGCGGTGAGGTCCTCCTGCAGCGTCGTGAGGTCGGCGCGCAGCCCGGGCAGGGCCTCGACCCGGGTGGCCACCCGGGACAGGTCGCCGGTCAGCGCGGGCACGCCGCCGGCGGTCTCGCCGACCGCAGCCACCTGCTGGCCGAGCTCGTCCAGCCGGGCCTCGAGCCCTCCGAGCCGCGCGTCCAGGCCGGTCAGGCCCTCCGCCGACCGGCCGGGCAGCTCCTCGAGCTGGCCGGAGAGCCGGCCGACCGCGTCCTGCAGCGCCTCGGGGGTGACCGACGGGCGGCCGGCGAGGGCCTCCAGGCGCTCGAGCCGGCCGGACAGCGCCTCGACGACCGCGTCGCGCGAGCGGGTCAGGTCGGCGGTCCCGGGCAGCGCCTCGACCCGCGCGCGCAGCTCCTCCAGCTCCGACCGCAGGGCGTCGGTGCCGGTGCGGCTGCCGAGCTCGTCGACCGCGGCCCGCAGGTCGGCCAGCGGGGCGAGCCGGTCGTGCACCCCGGCGACGTCGGCCTGCAGCGCGGACACCGCGGCGGGGAACTGCGCCAGCTGCTCGACCCGCGCGCTGAGCTGCTCGAGCAGCTGCGAGGAGGCGGCGACGTCGTCGGTCAGCGTGACGAGGCGGCGGGCACCGAGCTCGTCGCCCTGGCCGCTCGCCTCCAGCAGCTCGGCCTGCGCGTCGACCCGGCGGCCCAGCCCCTCCAGTCGGGAGGACAGGCCGGCGGTCGCGGTGCGCAGCTCGGCGGCGAGAGCCGCGACGTCACCGGCGACCCGCTCCACGCCGGCGCCGGAGGCGGTGCGCGCGAGCGCCTCGCCGAGCGCGCTGACCTGCTCACGCAGGTCGCTGAGCATCGTGGTGACCGCCCGCTGCTCGGCGACCTGGTCGTCGACCGCCCGGGCGAGCAGGGCGCGCATCCGCTCCGAGACCGGTCCGGTGCCCGGCGCGAGCCCCGGCACGTCGGTAGGCCCCGGCAGGGGTCCGGTCGGGTAGTCGTCCACGCGCTGGTCCTCCTCGGAGCGGTACGTCAGGCAGGCAGTCTCGCAGCCCCCGGCGATCAGGCGGAGCGGGCCCCCGAGCGCTCCCCGAGCTCGTCCAGCATGCCGAGGAAGGCGCGCGCCACCACCTGCGGCAGCCTCCATCTGGGCGACGTGGCCGACGCCCTCGAGCATCAGCAGGCGGCTGTCGGGGAACGTGCGGGCGGCGCGCGGGGCGAGGGCCGGGTCGACCAGCCGGTCGCGATCGCCCCAGACCAGCAGCGTCGGCGCCTGCACGGTCGCCGCCTGGCGCCACAGCCCCCGCTCGCCGCGCTGCAGGTGCACCGAGACGAGCCCGCGCAGCGAGCCCATGAACGCTGCGTCGTTGTGGGCGAGCCCGGTCCGGCGGGTGACCTCCGCGGCCGCCTCGGCCAGCCGGCGCGGGTGGACCTTCGACGGGTCGCCGTAGCAGAGCTCCATGACCGCACGGGCCCGCTGCTCGGGGCTGAGCTTCGCCATCCGCCGGGTCGCGATGCCCGACAGCCCGGGCAGGAGCAGCAGCGCCAGCCGCGGGTCGGTGCCGCGCTTGGGCCGCAGGTTCGGCAGCGCCGGCGAGATCAGCGTGAGCGTCTTGACCAGGTCGGGCCGCCAGGCCGCCACCCGGGTGGAGACCGCGCCGCCGAGGGAGTTGCCGAACAGGTGCACCGGCCCCCGCCCGCGCCGCTCGAGCAGCGCGATGACCGCCTTGGCGTGGGTCGACAGCCGGTAGCGCCCCTGCGTCGGCGGCGGCGAGTGCCCGAAGCCGGGCAGGTCGACCGCCTCGCCGTCGAGCTGGTCGGCCAGCAGGCCCATGAGGTCGGTCCAGTTGGTCGAGCCCCCGCCGAGGCCGTGCACGAACAGCGCCGGCTCGCCGCCGGTCCAGGGCGTACGGCGCACGAAGACGTTCCCGTCCTGCTGGAGCGGCCACGCGGGGACCGCCTCGCCGAGCTCGGGCAGCGGGCCCTGGTGCACGCGCAGGCTCATCCGGTCCTCCAGCTCTGGCCGACCGGCAGGTCGCGGTCGTCGCTCACCATGCGGGTGGCGCGCTGGCCCACCGCGGTCAGCACGCCGTCCTCGACGACCACACCGGACTCCTCGGGCAGCCCGAGCACCGTCGTCCCGGCCGGGACCGTGCCCCGGACGGCGTCCAGCCAGTCCTCCCGGCCGCCGCGCCAGTGCGGCACGACCACGACGCCGGGGACCAGCGCCAGCCCGGGCTCGACCGCCGGGCCGGGCTGCTCGGGCAGGACGGTCCAGGAGCCCAGCACCATCGCACCGGCACTCGAGCCGGAGACGGTCCCGCCGGCGGCGAGCAGGTCGGCGACCACTGCGCCGACCGGCGTTGACTGCAGCAGGCCGAGCAGCCGGGACGGCGACCCGCCGGGCAGGACGAGCAGCCGGGCGGTGCGCAGGGCGGCCAGCGCCCCGGCCTCGTCCTCCCGGACGTCGGGCGCGCCCACGACGTCGGCGCCCAGCTCGGTGAAGTGGCGCACGCCGTTGGCCGTCGCCGTGGCGTACTCCCGCCCCACCGCCCCGGCCAGGGCCGTCACGACGACCGGACCCCCGGCCACGGCCAGCAGCGCGGCGTCCATCTCGCGGCAGCCGGGCGAGAACTCGGCACCGCCCTGCAAGCACACGGTCCCGGGCACGCCGCGACCCTAGAGGTCGGCGGTGCGCGACAGGACGAGCAGGGCGACGTCGTCGTCGCCCCCGGCCTTGCGGTCGAGCGCCTCGAGGACGTGGTCGGCGACCGCCTCGGGCGGCAGCTGCAGCTCCGCCAGCGACGCGCGCAGCCGCTCCAGGCCCTCGTCGAGGTCCTCGCCGCGCTGCTCGACCAGGCCGTCGGTGTAGAGCACGAGCGTGGCGCCGGCAGGCACGGTCACGACGACCTCCTCGTACGTACCAGGCAGCGTCCCGATCGGCGGGCCCGGCGGCACGTCGACGAAGCGCGGCTGCTCGCCGAGCGGCGCGAGCACCGGCGGCGGGTGACCGGCGGAGGCGACCGTGAGGCGGCCGGTGCCCGGCTCGAGGGAGGCCACGAGCAGCGTGGCCAGGTCGAGGTCGAGGAGCACGTCGCTGCTGTCGGCGAGCCGGCGCAGCAGCGCCCCCGGCGCGTGGCCCTCGAGCGCGAGGGTCGCGACGATCGCGCGCAGCTGCCCCATCCGGGCGGCCGAGCGCATGCCGTGCCCCATGACGTCGCCCATGGCCAGCACGAGCCGGTCGCCGACCTGCACGCCCTGGTACCAGTCGCCGCCGACGAAGGCCCCGGTCGCCCCGGGCAGGTAGCGGCGCGCGACCGCGACGCCCGGCACCACCGGCAGGTCGCGGGGCAGCAGGCTGCGCTGCAGGGTCATGGCGGTGCGCTGCTCCGCGCCGTACAGCAGCGCGTTGTCGAGGGCGACCGCCGCGCGCTGGCAGATGTCGGCGAGCAGCCCGCGGTCGACCGGGCCGCCGGACGGCTCCGCGACGGTGACCGCACCGAGCACCCGGCCGCGGGTCGCCAGCGGCAGGGTGAGCGCGCTGGACAGGCCGAGGCTGCGGGCGGCCGCGAGCCGCTCGGGGTCGTCGGTGAGGCTCTCGAGCAGCTGGTCGGAGACGTCGGGCAGCCACTCCGACTGCCCGCTGCGGACGACCGCGCCGACCCCGGCCAGGTCGTCCGTCGACGCCGGGAAGGACGACAGCAGCGCGCGCCAGGCGGTCGCGTCGTGGGCGTGCGCGACGTGCACGACCTGCACCGAGCCCGCTTCGGTCTCCCGCCCGGTCAGCATCGTGGTCGTGTCGGCGGCCAGCGCGACCGCGACCCACTGGCCCAGCTCCGGCACGACGAGGCGGCCGAGCGTCTCGAGCACCTCGTCGGGCTGCAGGCTGGCGCCGAGCTCCCGGGAGGCGTCGGCGAGCAGCGCGAGGCGCGTGTTCGCCGCCTCGGCCGCGGCGTACGCCCGCTCGCGCTCGACCACCGCCTGCTGGCGCTCGACGTCGACCCGGTGGCTCTCCTGCTCGAGGCGCTGGCGGGCCGTCACGTCGTGGAAGTAGACCGACAGGCCCTCGGGCCCCGGCACCGCGCGGACCTCGAGCCAGACGCCGGCCTGCACCTGCGGGTAGTGCTGCACGAAGCTGACGGCCTCACCGGTCAGCAGGGCGTGCTCGAGCCGGCCGCGGACCTCCTGCGTGGCCGGCAGGGCGTCCCAGACCACGGTGCCGCGCAGCTCGTCCTCGCGCCGGCCGAGGATGCGCTCGGCCTCGTGGTTGACGTAGGTCACGCGCCCGTCGCGGTCGTGCACGAGCAGCGCGTCGGTCATCGTCTCGAGCACCCGGGCCAGCCGGTCGCGGGCGTCGCGCACCTCGGTCGCGTCGTACGCCACGCCCAGCAGCCGCTGCGCGCGGCCGCTGAGGACGCGGCCGCGCGCCTCGACCCAGCGCACGCCCCGGCCCGGCACGACGATGCGGTAGCTGACCGACAGGTTGCCGCCGGCCTCCAGGCGTCGCCGCGATGACGTCGGCCACC
Organism: uncultured Actinomycetota bacterium; assembly: GCA_963762795.1. Taxonomy (GTDB): domain Bacteria; phylum Actinomycetota; class Actinomycetes; order Mycobacteriales; family SCTD01; genus RYN-170. Next base: position 156,538 of record CAVXMC010000013.1, read on the forward strand.
CGCTGGCGGTCGTCGGGGTGCAGCCGGGCCTGGAAGGCGTCCAGGTGCTCGGAGAAGGTGTCGCGGTCGTAGCCGAACAGCGTCATGAGCCGCTCGTCCCAGTGCAGGTGGCCGGTGGCGCCGTCGAGGTCGAAGCTGCCGATCTCGGCGGCGTCCAGCGCGAGCTCGAGCCGGGCCGCGTCGGCGACCGCCTGCAGCGACAGCGCGTGCAGCTCGAGCTCGGCGGTGACGCTCTGGGCCAGCTCGCCGAGGATGCCGACCGCCTGGGCCGACCACGTGTGCGGCACGTCGTCGTAGACGCAGAGCGCGCCGAGGACCTCGCCTCGGAGCTGAGCACCGGGACGCCGAGGTAGGCCCGCACGCGGCCGCCCGCCACCGGCGGCAGCAGGCGCACGCGCTCGTCCTCGGTCGCGTCCTCGACGGCCAGCGGCGCCGCGAGGCGGACGGTCACGGTGCACAGGCTGTCGGCCGCGGTCGTCCCCTGGTCCGGGTCGCTCTCCCCCGCGCCGTACAGGCTCCAGACGTGCTGCTGCTCCGAGAGCAGGGACACCTGGGCGTACGGCGCCTCGAGCAGGCTCGCCGCCAGCCGCGTCAGCCGGTCCAGGTGCTCGCCCCGCGGACCCGGGGACATGAGCCGGCGGACCGCCGCGAGCCGGCGCGGGTCCGACAGCACCGTGTCGACGCCGGACACGCCAGAGCGGTCAGGCGTCGGCATCAGGAGTCCCAGGACGGAGGAGCGGGGGGTCGCACGAACCTATACGCGCCCCCCGGGGCCCGCTCAGGCCGAGCGCCGCGCCGCCCGCTTCGGAGCGGCGTCGGCGTCGGCGGCCGCGGCGGTCTTCTTGGCCGCCTTCGCGGGCGCCTTCTTGGCCGGCGCCTTGGCCGCTGCCTTGGTCGCTGCCTTGGGCGCCGCCTTGGGCGCCGCCTTGCCGGCCGCCTTCTTGGCCGCCGGCTTCTTCGCCGGCGCCTCGTCGGCCGGGGCGTCGTCCGCCGCAGCCCCGCCGCGCTCGGCCTTGGCCGCCTCGACGCTCGCGCGCAGCGCGGCCATCAGGTCCACGACCGTGCCGGCGGTCGGCTGCGCCTCGTCGGGCTGCACGACCTCGCGCCCCTCGACCTTGGCCTCGATGACGGCCTGCAGCGCCTCGCGGTAGTTGTCCTTGTACTGCGACGCGTCGAACTCCCCGGACAGGGTGTCGATCAGGCTGCCGGCCATGACCAGCTCCTGCGGCCGCACCTCGACGTCCTCGTCGAGGAAGCCGAAGTCGGGGGTGCGCACCTCGTCCGGCCACAGCATCGTCTCGAGCACGAAGACCCCGTCGCGCACCCGCAGCGCCGCCAGCGACTCGCGGTTGCGCAGCGCGACCTTCACCACGGCGACCTTGCCGGACTGCTCCAGCGCGTCGCGCAGCAGGACGTACGGCTTGACCCCGGCCTTGTCGGGCTCGAGGTAGTAGCTCTTCTCGAAGTAGATCGGGTCGAGCTCCTCGAGCGGCACGAACTGCAGCACGTCGATGGCCCGGCTCGTCGTGAGCGGCAGGTCCTTGAAGTCCTCGTCGGTCAGCACGACGGTCTCGCCGCTGGACAGCTCGTAGCCCTTGGCGATGTCGCCGTACGACACCTCCTCGCCGTCGACCGCCGCGACCCGCTTGTACTTGATCCGGCTGCCGTCGCTGCGCCGGACCTGGTGGAACGACACGTCCTTGGCCTCGGTCGCGGAGTACAGCTTCACCGGGATCGTGACCAGCCCGAAGCTGATCGCGCCCTTCCAGATCGACCTCACTGCCGCTCCCTACCCCTGCTCGCCGAGACGATCACGGTACGGGGGTCCCCGACCGCGGTCCATGGGGCAGACGTACGGGACCGGCCGGACTCACCGGTGCCCGACCGTGCCGCCGATCATGGAGTCGTGACACGCCCTCCGCGATCAGCGGGTGTGCCACAACTCCATGATCGGCGCGTACGGGACGGGGTAGGAGCGCGCCGTGCCCTTGCCCCGCGACCTCGCGCCGATGCTCGCGACGCCCGGTGCGCTGCCGGCCGACGACGACGCCTGGGCGTACGAGGTGAAGTGGGACGGCGTGCGGGTGCTCGTCGCGGTCGAGGACGGCGCGGTGCGGCTGACCAGCCGCAACGGCAACGACGTGACCGGCGCCTACCCCGAGCTGCGCGGCCTGGCCGGCGTGGTCGAGGGCCCGGTGCTGCTCGACGGCGAGGTGGTGGCCCTGGACGAGGCCGGCGTCTCGGACTTCGGGCTGCTGCAGTCGCGCATGCACGTGCGCGGCCCCGACCCGGCGCTGGTGCGGGCGGTCCCGGTCACGCTGGTCGCCTTCGACCACCTGCACGACAGCGCCTCGCTGCTGCGACGCGCCGTACGACGAGCGCCGGGCCCGGCTGGAGGCCCTGCCGCTGACCGACCGGTCGTGGCAGGTGTCCCCGGCGTTCCGCGGCGACGGCGCGGCGGTGGTGCAGGTGACCAAGGCGCAGGGGCTCGAGGGCGTGGTCGCGAAGCGGCGCGACAGCCGCTACGAGCCGGGCCGCCGCAGCGACTGCTGGCGCAAGATCAAGCACGTGAAGCGGCAGAGCGCGGTCGTCGGCGGCTGGAAGCCCGGCGAGGGCGGCCGGGCCGGCCGGATCGGGTCGCTGCTGCTCGGGGTGCAGGGCCCCGACGGGCTGGTCTTCGCCGGTCACGTCGGCACCGGGTTCACGCAGGCCGAGCTGGCTCGTCTCGGTGACCTGCTGCAGCCGCTGCGCCGGGCCACGCCGCCGTTCGCCGGCGAGGTGCCGCGCGAGCACGCCCGCTCCGCGGTCTGGGTCGAGCCGGTGCTGGTGGCCGAGGTGGAGCTGACGGCGTGGACGCGCGAGGGGCGGCTGCGGCACCCGTCGTACAAGGGACTGCGGGACGACCTCGACCCGGGAGCAGGTGGTGCGCGAATGAGCCGGCACGAAGGTCGTCGTGGACGTCGAGGGGCACCAGCTGCCGCTGACCAACCTGGAGAAGGTGCTCTACCCGGAGGTCGGCTTCACCAAGGGGCAGGTGCTCGACTACTACTCGCGGATCGCCCCGGTGCTGCTCCCGCACCTGGCCGGCCGGGCGCTGACGCGCAAGCGCTACCCCGACGGCGTCGAGGGCCAGGTCTTCTTCGAGAAGAACGCCCCGCGCGGCACCCCCGACTGGGTGCGCGTCGTCGAGCTGCCCTCGCCGGGGTCGTCCAAGGGTCGGGAGACCATCAGCTACACGGTGATCGAGGGCCTGGCCGGGCTGATGTGGACGGCCAACCTGGCGAGCCTGGAGCTGCACACGCACATGTGGCGGGTCGGCGAGCCGTCGCCGGACATGGTCGTCTTCGACCTCGACCCGGGGCCGCCGGCGACGATCGTCGAGTGCTGCGAGGTCGCCCTGCTGCTGCGCCCGGTGCTGCAGGCCGACGGCCTCGAGCCGTACGTCAAGACGAGCGGCAGCAAGGGCATGCAGCTGTACGCCCGCGCCGACGCGTTCGGCTCCAGCGAGGAGACCTCGGCCTACGCCAAGGGGCTCGCGCAGCGGTTCGAGAAGAGCCACCCCGACCTGGTGCTGCACCGGATGACGAAGGCGCTGCGCCCCGGCAAGGTGCTCGTCGACTGGTCGCAGAACAGCGCCGCGAAGACGACCGTGACCGTCTACTCGCTGCGGGCGCGCGAGCACCCGACCGTGTCGACCCCCATCACCTGGGACGAGGTCGAGGCGTGCACGTCGCCGGAGGACCTCGTGTTCACGACTGACGACGTGCTGGCGCGGGTCGCTGAGCACGGCGACCTGTTCGCGCCGCTGCTGTCGCCCTGACGGTCAGCCCCTGAGCAGCTCGCCGACCGGGGACCCGTCGAGGCCGTCGAGCAGCTCCTGCACGTTGCCGTAGACGGCGTCCGCGCCGGCCTCGACCAGCTCCCCCTCGCTGATGCCGCCGGCCAGCACCCCGATGCAGCGCACGCCGGCCGCGTGGGCGGCGCGCACGTCGTACACCGTGTCGCCCACCATGACGGCGCGGTCCGCCGCGACCCCCGCGGCCTCCAGCGCCGCCAGCACGATGTCGGGCGCCGGCTTGCTGCTCTCCACGTCGCCGGAGCTGACCAGCGCGTGCACGGCCTCGTCGGCGCCGACGGCCTTCTTCATGTCCTCGACGTCCTCCGGCGCCCCGCTCGTCGCCCAGACCACCCGGAGCCCGCGCGCGTGGCAGGTGCGCAGCAGCTCCGCCGCGCCGTGGAAGGCGATCATCCGCTCGCGCAGCGGCGCCCACCGCTCGCTGTGGCCCTCGACCACCGACTCGTCGGCCCGGCCGATCAGGGCCTCGACCAGGTCGCTGGAGCCCATGCCGATGGCGCGGTGGATGTCGAAGCAGCTCACCTCGTGGCCGCCGGCCATGAACGACTCCCACCAGGCGAGGACGTGCAGGTAGTTGGTGTCGACGAGCGTGCCGTCGACGTCGAAGATCACGGCAGCGGGGGAAGTCTCGGTCATGACGCCCCCGCTACCCGGGTAGGGGCCACCCGACCACATGATCATCGACCTCAGGAGGAGCCGTGACCGGCGTGCCCGCGGAAGACCTCTCGGACGAGGCGCTCGAGCGCGAGCTCAAGCACCTGCACGAGACCCGCAACGACACCTTCCTGCACGGGAGCGACGACGCCCTCGAGTTCCACACCCGGCGCACCCTCGAGCTGGAGCAGGACTACCTGCGGCGCAACCCCGACCGGGTCCCCGACGCCCGGCGCACCCGCACCGGGTCGCGCGAGCTCTCCGGCCAGGACCCGCAGTGAGCACGCCCGACGAGCTGGAGCAGGGCATGAGCCCGACCGGCGACGCACCGCGTTCGGCCGAGCCCGAGGTCCCGGCCGAGGCGAGCGAGGCCGGACGTGCTGGAGCAGGCCACCGCGGCCGGACCCGGCGAGCACACCGCCGCGCGCGACCTCCCGCTGGAGGCCGACGCCTACGACGCGCAGGAGCAGGCGCAGGTCGTCGAGCTCGACGAGGACGAGGGCCGCTGAGCCCCGGTGGGGCGTGGCAAGGTGTCCGCATGACGTCGACCCCGGTGAGCCGCGAGCCGGGCCGCGGCGTCCGGCTGCCCCGGCCGGCGCGGCGCAAGCAGCTGCTCGGGGCCGCGCAGGAGGTCTTCGTCGCGCAGGGCTACCACGCGGCGGCGATGGACGACATCGCCGAGCGGGCCGGCGTCAGCAAGCCGGTGCTCTACCAGCACTTCCCGGGCAAGCTGGAGCTCTACCTGGCGCTGCTCGACCAGCACGCCGAGGACCTCGTGGGCAAGGTGCGCGTGGCGCTGGCCTCGACCACCGACAACCGGGCCAGGGTCGAGGCCTCGGTGGCGGCCTACTTCGACTTCGTGGCCGGCGACGGCGAGGCGTTCCGGCTGGTCTTCGAGAGCGACCTGCGCAACGACCCCGCGGTGCGCGAGCGGGTCGAGCGGATGACGCAGTCGTGCGTCGAGGCGATCGCCGAGACCATCGCCCACGACACCGGCCACCGCGAGGAGGAGGCCCTGCTGCTGTCCGTCGGGCTGTCCGGCCTGGCCGAGGTCGGCGCCCGCTGGTGGCTGGCCTCGGACCACCGGATGCCGAAGGAGCGCGCCGTCGAGCTGCTCGTCGGGCTGTCCTGGCGCGGCATCTCGGGCGTCCCGCGCACCGGCTGAGCCGCCGTCTTGCGCTCTGGGCGTACCAGAGCGCCGTCCGCGCGTCCCGCGACTAGCGTGGGTCGCGAACGTCAACTCGTCTCGACCCGGAGGTCCGACCGTGGAGGTCAAGATCGGCGTGCAGTACGCGCCGCGCGAGCTCGTCCTCGAGAGCGCCCAGAGCGCCGACGAGGTGGCCAAGGCCGTCGCCGACGCCCTCAAGGCCGACCTCGGCGTCCTCACCCTGACCGACGAGAAGGGTCGCCGGGTGCTCGTGCCCGCCGACAAGCTGGCCTACGTCGAGATCGCCGAGAGCGAGCAGCGCCGGGTGGGCTTCGGCGCGATGTAGGTGTGCTCGCTAGGACTGCATGCCCAGCGCCGCCATGCGCTGGGTGTGGTTGTCCATCAGCCGGGTCAGCAGCCGGGCGACGCCGGCCAGGTCGCCGTCGCCCACCAGCAGCTCGGTCAGGGCGTCGCGCTCGACCGCGACGCGCTGCGCCTCGATGATCGCCTCGCCGACCAGGCGCCGTCCCCACAGGGCGAGCCGGCCGGCGACCGCGGGGTCCTCGGCGATCGCCCCGGTCACCTTGGCGACGGCGAACTCCGCCTGCCCGGTGTCCGCCAGCACCTCGCGCACCAGCGTGCGCACCCGCTCGTCGGGGATCAGCTCGGCGACCTCGCGGTAGAAGTCGGTGGCCAGGCCGTCGCCGACGTACGCCTTCATCAGGCCCTCGAGCCAGTCGTTCGGCGGGGTGGCCTCGTGGAAGGCGTTGAGGTTGGCGACGAAGGGGGCCATCGCCTCCTCGGGGTCCACACCGCCCTCGACCAGGGCGTCGCGCAGCCGGGTGAAGTGGTGGAACTCGGCCACCGCCATGGTCGCCAGCGCCGCCTTGTCGGACACGGTGGGGGCGTACTGCGCGTCGGAGGCCAGCCGCTCGAAGGCGGTCAGCTCGCCGTACGCCAGCACCCCCAGCAGGTCGACCGTCGAGGCGGACAGCGTTGCGGTCAGGGTGCCCACCTCCGGCGTCTGCGCCCGCGTCCCGGGCTGAGCGGACCCTAGCCGGTAGCATCCGGGGTGACGGAGCGGCAGACGCCGTTCCGCACGTGTGCGCGGACCGTCTTCTCCCGCGGCGCGCCGGTCGGGTCCGCCCCACCGCTGCGAGCCGGCTCTGACGCGGTGTGCGCGGAGCAGAAGAGGCCAGTCCCCTGTCCGAGACCGTCCGCTACAAGAGTCGCACCGCCGCCAACGGCTTCGCCGCCCTCGGCACCCGCCCCGAGACCGTCGAGGCGCTGGAGGGGCTGGGCATCACCGCCCCCTTCGCCATCCAGACGATGACCCTGCCGATCGCCCTCGGCGGCCAGGACCTCATCGGCCAGGCCCGCACCGGCACCGGCAAGACCCTCGGCTTCGGCGTGCCGCTGCTGCAGCGCGTCAAGGACCGCAGCGAGGGCAGCACCGGCATCCCGCAGGCGCTGGTCGTCGTCCCGACCCGCGAGCTGTGCGTCCAGGTCGCCCGCGACCTCGAGGCCGCCGGCTCGGTGCGCGGCGTCCGGGTGCAGACCATCTACGGCGGCGCGCGCCTTCGAGCCGCAGGTCGAGGCGCTGCGCAAGGGCGTCGAGGTCGTCGTCGGCACCCCCGGCCGCCTGCTCGACCTGGCCCGCCAGGGCCACCTGGACCTGTCGGCCGTCGGCGTCCTCGTCCTGGACGAGGCCGACGAGATGCTCGACCTGGGCTTCCTGCCCGACGTCGAGCGCATCCTCGAGCAGATCCCGACCGAGCGGCAGACCATGCTGTTCTCGGCCACCATGCCCGGCCCGGTCGTCGCGATGGCCCGCCGCTTCATGAAGCAGCCGGTGCACATCCGCGCCGAGGAGCCGGACGAGAAGCGCACCGTCCCCAACACCCGGATCTTCGTCTACCGCGCCCACGCGATGGACAAGGGCGAGGTGCTCGCGCGCATCCTGCAGGCCCGCGGCCGCGGCCTGACCATGGTGTTCTGCCGCACCAAGCGCACCTGCGACAAGGTCGCCGAGGACATGAGCTCCCGCGGCTTCGCCGCCGCGGCGGTGCACGGCGACCTCGGCCAGGGCGCCCGCGAGCAGGCCCTGCGCGCGTTCCGCAGCGGCAAGATCGACGTGCTCGTCGCGACCGACGTCGCCGCCCGCGGCATCGACGTGCAGGACGTCACGCACGTCATCAACTACCAGTGCCCCGACGAGGAGAGCACCTTCCTGCACCGCATCGGGCGTACGGGTCGCGCGGGCGCCAACGGCGTCGCGGTGACCTTCGTCGACTGGGACGACATCCCGAAGTGGAAGCTGATCAACAAGGCGCTCGACCTCGACTTCGCCGAGCCGTCGGAGACCTACTCCTCCTCGCCGCACCTGTTCAGCGAGCTCGACATCCCGGAGGGCACCAAGGGGACGCTGCCCCGGGCTGACCGCACCCGCGCCGGCCTCGGCGCCGAGGAGGTCGAGGACCTCGGCGAGACCGGGCGCCGCAAGCCGGCCGCCCGCACCGGCGGTCGTGACGGCGGCCGCTCCGAGGGCGGCCGCTCCGGGCGTTCCTCCGGTCGCGACGACGCCCCTGCTGCCGAGGCGGGCGCCGACGACGCGCCGGTGCTGCCCAAGCGCACCAGCGCGACCCGCCGCCGCACCCGTGGCTCCGGCGCGGCGCTCGCTGCTGCGGCCGGCAGCGAGACCGGGACCGACTCCGGCCCGGCGGCCGACGCTGCTGCCGGCGAGGGCGGCGACCCCGCCAAGCGCCGTCGACGCCGCGGCGGCCGCGGCCGCGGCAAGACCGCCGGCGAGGGCGCGACCCCGACCGACTGACCCACCCGCCCCCCTCCACTTCCCCAGGCTTCGCGTACGCCCGCACGGCGTGTCGGCGTACCGCAACCCTGGGGAAGTGGCACCGCCGGCTGAGCGCGCGTGACGGTCGGCAGCCCGGGGCAGGACAGCCCCGTGCGCCTGCTCCTGCTCGCCGACACCCACCTGCCGCGACGCGCCAAGGACCTCCCGCCCCGGGTGTGGCAGGAGGTCGACCGCGCCGACCTCGTCGTCCACGCCGGGGACTGGGTCGACATCGGCGCCCTCGACGCGCTGGAGGCCCGGGCCCGGCCCTGCTCGCCTGCTGGGGCAACAACGACGGCCCGGAGCTGCGCGCCCGCCTGCCCGAGGTGGCCCGGGCGACGTTCGAGGGCGTACGCCTCGCCGTCGTCCACGAGACCGGCGCCGCCGAGGGGCGCGAGCGGCGGGCGGCCGCGGCGTACCCCGACGTCGACCTGCTCGTCTTCGGCCACAGCCACATCCCGTGGGACACGGTGGCGCCGGGCGGGCTGCGACTGCTCAACCCCGGCTCGCCGACCGACCGCCGCCGCCAGCCGGTGTGCACGTACATGACCGTCGAGCTCTTGGGTGGCCGGGTGGGCGACGTGGAGCTCCTCCCGGCGTCCTGAGAGGTGTGAAGCGCGCCCTGCTCGGCACGGTCCTGCTGCTCGCCCCGCTGTCCCCGGCCGCGGCTGCCGACCCGCCGACGGTCGTGGTCGCCGTCGCCAGGGGCGGGATCGTCCAGCTCGACCCCACGACGGGCGCCCGGCAGCGGCTCCTCGTCGCGGGGGCGACCGACCCGGCCGTCTCGCCCGACGGCACCCGCCTGGCCTTCGCGCTGCCCGACGGCCGGGCTCGCCAGCTCTGGGTGTCCGACCTCGACGGCACCGACCGGGTGCGGCTGACCAGCGGACCCGCGCTGAGCTCCACGCCCGACTGGTCGCCGGACGGCACCCGCCTCGCCCTGACCCGCCGCCCGGTCGCCGGCGGCCCGTCCTCGATCGCCGTACTGGACGCCGACGGGACCGACGGCCACCTCGTGCCAGGCACGGAGAACGGGTACGGCCCGACCTGGTCCCCGGACGGGACCCTGCTGGCGTTCGGCGGGCCGGCCGGCGAGATCACGCTCCTCGACGCGGACGGCCGCCACGCCGACCGCCTGGGGGTGGGCGGCCGTCCCGACTGGTCGCCGGACGGACGGGAGCTGCTGCGCGCTGTCGAGGGTGACGACGGCGCCCTGCTGCGCTACGACCTGCGGACGGGGCGCAGCCGCACGATCACGGAGTTCGAGGGCTACCACGTGTCCTGGCAGCACGGCGTCTGGACACCGGACGGCCAGGCGCTGTACGCCGACATCGGCACCGAGTCCTTCCCCGACGAGCACGCCTCGACCACGATCGGCAGCACCATCGAGCGCCGGAGCGCGGATGGGACACGCGACGGCGCCTTCGACAGCGGCGACCCGAGCGGTCAGGTCGCGGTGGGCGGAGGCGCACGCCCCGCCCGCGACCTGGTGCCGCCGCTCGAGCCGGTCAGCGCCACGCCCACCGTCGGCCCGATGCGCCTCGACCTGCGCACCTCCGTGCCGCAGGAGCCGGACGGCGCCGGCGTCGTCGTGCGCTTCGCCCCGGGAGAAACCCCGCCGGCCACCCCGACGGACGGCCAGCCCGGCGGCCGCAGCGTCCGCGGGTGGGTCAGCCTGCTGCACCTCGCTCCCTCCACCACCTACGCGGTGTCGGTGTGGCCGCTCGACTGGTCCGGCAACGTCGGCCCCCGCACCACGCTCACCGCCCGTACGCCCAAGGAGCGCCCGACCACCCTCGACCTGCGGGCGCCGGCCGGCAGCGAGGTGACGTACGGGCAGACCCGCGTGCTGACCGGCCGCCTGCTCGAGGACGGCACCCAGCCGGTCGCGAACGCGCTGCTGACGCTGCTCGGCCACGTCGCCGGCGCGCCGGACACGGTCCTCGCGCGGGTCCGCACCGACGAGTCGGGCGACGTGGAGCTGCCCCGCGTGCCGTCGGAGAACACCCGCTACACGCTGCGCTTCGACGGCGGCGGCGACCTGCTGCCCTCGTTCGACAGCGGCCTGGTCCACGTCCGCCCCGTCGTACGGGTGAGCCCGAGCCGCAGCACCGTGAGCCGGGGCCAGGCGGCGAGCGTGCTGGTGCAGGTGCGGCCGGCACGACCCGGCCAGACGGTCACCGTCACACAAGCGCTGCAGGGCACGACCGTTCGCCTGGCGTCCGGCAAGCAGGACCGCAACGGCGCCGTGCGCCTGACCCTCGGCACCGGGCAGCGCGGCACCTACGCCGTGCAGGCGACCGCCTACCAGCCGGGCTTCTACGGCGGCATCGCCCGGGTGCCGTTCACGGTGCGCTGACCTCTAGCCTGAGCGGGTGGAGCTGCACCCGATCGTCGCCGACCCCGCCACCGAGCTGGTCACCCTCGACCTCCCGCAGGGACCGCTCGCCGCGCTGCGCCGCGACCCCGACGGCCCGGCCACCGGCCGCACCGTCGTGCTGGTCCCGGGCTACACCGGCAGCAAGGAGGACTTCCGGCTGCTGGCGCCGCTGCTCGCGGCCGGCGGGCACCCTACGGTCTCCCTCGACCAGCGCGGCCAGTTCCAGACGCCCGGCCCGGACGACCCGGCGGCGTACGCCGTCGACACCCTGGGCCGCGAGCTGCTCGACGTGGTCGACGCCCTCGGCGGCGAGCCGGTGCACCTGCTCGGCCACAGCTTCGGCGGGCTGGTGTCGCGCAGCGCCGTGCTGCAGCGGCGAGAGGCGTTCCGCTCGCTTGTGCTCATGAGCTCCGGGCCTGGCGCGCTCGGCGGTCAGCGCGCCGAGATGATGCAGTTCCTGCGCCCGCTGGTCGAGGCCGGCGGCCTGCCGGCGGTGCGCGAGGCGCTCGACGCGGTCGAGGCCGACGACCCGCGAGCGCAGGCGTACGGCGACGAGCTCCGCGACTTCCTGCGCGCCCGCTTCCTGGCCGGCAGCGCAGAAGGGCTGCTGGCCATGGGCGACGCGCTGCTCGGCGAGCCGGACCGGGTCGCCGAGCTCGCCGCCGCCGATCTGCCGGTGCTGGTGCTGCACGGCGAGCACGACGACGCGTGGACGCCCGAGGCGCAGGCCGACATGGCCGTGCGTCTCGGCGCCGAGCACGTCGTCATCCCCGACGCCCAGCACTCGCCGGCGGTCGAGGCGGTCGAGCCGACGGCCAAGGCGCTGCTCGCGTTCTGGGCCGACCAGCCCTAGGAGACCCCTGAGCAACGCGCTGTCCTGCTCCGCGACGGACGGCCTTGTTCAGCGGCCTCCTAGGCGAAGCCGGGCTCGCCGTCCGGGTCCTCCGGCGGCTTGGTGCCCAGCTCCTCGGGCGTCTGCTCCCCCTGGCCGGGGTCCTGCTGCGGGCCCGGGTCGGTCGTCGGGATGCCCGGGATGTCCTCGTGCGGCTGCGATGTCATGCCCCGGTCGTGCCCCCGTCGGACTGCTGCACCACCTCGAACGCCCAGATCGTGCTGCCGGTCGCGGCCGGCGCCTGACCGGCCGGACGCCCGGACGCCTGCGCGTGCCCCTGGCCGAAGGCCTGCGACTCCCGCCAGGCCGTGAAGTGCTCCTCGCTGGCCCAGCGGGTGTAGACGAGGTAGTCCTGCGTGCCCTCGAGCGGCCGCAGCAGCTCGAAGTGCTCGAACCCGGGTGCGCTGTCGACCGCTCCCTGCCGGGCGGCGAACCGCTCCTCCAGGGTGGCACCGGCACCCGACGGGACGGACAGCACGTTGATCGCGACGTAGCTCATGCGCCCATCCTCGCGCCTCGACGCCGGCGCGGCCCGGCGACCCCTGGCCCGTACGGCCCCTCTGCCCGAGGTGTGGGCGGCGCCGGACCGTGGCACCCTCGGTGAGATGAGCACCGCCCCTGACCTCGCCGCAGATCCCGGCCTGTTCGGCCCGGACAGCGTGACGTGGCGCGTGCACGGCGACACCTCGATGGCCCTGGCCGGGCTGCGGGCGCTGCTGCTGCAGGCGCTGCACCCGCTCGCGATGGCCGGCGTGGCGCAGCACAGCGACTTCCGCCGCGACCCGTGGGGGCGGCTGTTCCGCACGGCCGAGTACGTCGGCGTGACGACGTTCGGCACCACCCGCGACGCCCAGCGCGCCGGGGCGAAGGTCCGCGGCATCCACAAGCGGCTGGCCGGCATCGAGCCCGAGAGCGGACAGGCCTACCGGGTGGACGACCCCGAGCTGCTGCGCTGGGTGCACTGCGTGGAAGCCGAGTCCTTCCTGACCACCGCGATCCGCTGCGGGCTGCGCCTGAGCCGGGAGGAGCAGGACCGCTACTACGCCGAGCAGACGGTCGAGGCCTCGCTGGTCGGGCTGGACAGCGACGACGTGCCCGACTCGGTCGCGGCGATGGCCGACTACTTCCGCGACGTGCAGCCCTCGCTGCGCGTGACGGCGGAGGCGCGCAAGGCCGCGCTGTTCGTGCTGTGGCCGCCGATGCCCTCGCTCGTGCAGCTGGGCACCCCTGCCCGCCCGGCCTGGGTCGCCCTCGCCACCGCGTCTGCGGCGATGCTGCCGCGCTGGGCCCGCCGGATGTACGGCCTGCCCGGCATCCCCACCACCGACCTCGCCGGCACGGCGGCGGGCCTGGCGTTCCGCAACGGGCTGCTCGTCGTGCCGCGCCCACTGCGTCACGGCCCGCACGTCAAGGACGCCTACACCCGCCTGGGCCTGCCCCTCCCTTAGGAGGCCCCTGAACAACGCGCTGTCCTGCTCCCCGACGCCTCGGCCGGCCCCTGGCGGCGTTGTCGTCGTTCGCCGGTAGAACACCGCTCGCGACGGACGGCGTTGCTCAGCGGCCTCCTAGAAGCCGGCCATGCCCGGCGCGTTCTGGGCGCCGTCCACCACCACGTCCGTGCCGCTGATCCACCCGGCGCGCGGGCTGAGCACGAACGCCGTGACGTCGGCGACCTCCTCGACGGTCCCGAGCCGGCCGTGCGGGAACTCCTCCCGCACGAAGCGGGCGAACGTCTCGGGGTCGTTGTCGCGCCGGTACGCCCAGCCGCCCCCCTCGAACAGGATCGACCCGGGACTGACCGTGTTGACCCGGATGCCGTCGGGGCCGAGCTCGCGCGCCAGGGAGCTCGCCAGCGAGATCTCGGCGGCCTTGGCCGCGGCGTACTGCGACTTCGGCTGCGGCTTGGAGCCCGACACCGAGGCGATGACGACGACCGACGCGGCGTCCGAGGCCCGCAGGTGCGGCAGCGCTGCGCGCACGGCGACCGCGGCATGCACCACGTTGAGCGCGAAGGTCGCCCGCCAGGCGTCCCCGTCGGCCTCGGCGAGCGCCGGCCCGCCGTCCGCCCCACCGGCGTTGGCGACGAGCAGGTCGAGCCCGCCGAGCGCCTCGGCGGCCTCGGCGACGAACGCCTCGAGCGCCGCGTCGTCGGTGACATCGACCGCCCCGCCGTGGACCGTCCCCCGGGAGGACAGCTCGGCGACCGCCTGCTCGACGACCTCGGACGTGCGCGCGCACAGCGCGACGGCGCAGCCCTCCTCGAGCAGACGCTCGACGATCGCGCGGCCGATTCCACGCGTGCCGCCGGTGACAAGAGCGCGCTTGCCGCGCAGGTCGAGGTCCATGCAGGGACCCTAGCTAGGCGACCCCAGAACAACGCGCTGTCCTGCTGCGCGACGCCTCGGACAGCCTCTAGCCGCGTTGTCGTCTTAGCCGGTAGAACACCGCTACCGGCGAAGACTCCGCCTTGCCAGCGACCGCCCGCGACGCCGCTCGCGACGGACGGCGTTGTTCAGCGGCCTCCTAGAGCAGCGCGAGCCGCTCCGCCGCGGCGTGCAGCGTCTCCAGCCGCTTCGGGAAGGCGAACCGCACCAGCCCGGCACCCCGGCGCGGGTCGGCGTAGAAGCTGGTCCCGGGCACGGTCGCCACCCCCGGCTCGACCACCACCCGGCGGGAGAACGCGCTCGAGTCCTGCGCCGGGTCGAGCGCCCCGGTCTCGCACAGGACGTAGTACGCCCCGTCCGGCACCCGGAAGCGGAAGCCGGCCTGCTCCAGCACCCCGCACAGCAGGTCGCGCCGCTCGCGGTAGGCCTGCGCCGTGTCGGCGTAGTAGGACGCCGGCAGCGCCATCGCCGCCGCGCCGGCCGCCTGCAGCGGCGCCGCAGCGCCGACGGTCAGGAAGTCGTGGACCTTGCGGATGCTCGCGGTCACCTCGGCCGGCGCGATCGCCCAGCCGACCCGCCACCCGGTGACGGCGTAGGTCTTCGACAGCGCGTTGATGGTCACCGTGCGGTCCTCGAGCCCGGGCACGGTCGCCGGCGGGACGTGCTCGGCGTCGTACACGATGTGCTCGTAGATCTCGTCCGTCAGGCACAGCACGTCGTACGTCGCGCACAGCTCGGCGATGAGCCCGAGCTCCTCGCGCGAGAAGACCTTGCCGGTGGGGTTGTGCGGGGTGTTGACGATGATCGCGCGGGTGCGGTCGCTGAAGGCGGCCCGCAGCTCGGCCTCGTCGATCGACCAGTCGGGCGCGTGCAGCGGTGACGTAGCGCGGCGTCGCGCCGGACAGCACCGCGTCGGGGCCGTAGTTCTCGTAGAAGGGCTCGAAGACGACGACCTCGTCGCCCGGGTCGACGGTCGCCAGCAGCGTCGCGATCATCGCCTCGGTCGAGCCGCAGGTGACGCAGAGCTCGGTCTCGGGGTCGACCGTCCAGCCGGGGTAGGTGCGGGCGACCTTCTCGGCGATGCCGTCGCGGAAGGCCTTCGCGCCCCAGGTGATGGCGTACTGGTTGACGTCGTCGTCGATGGCCTGCTTGGCCGCCTCCTTGAGCTCCGGCGGGCAGGCGAAGTCGGGGAAGCCCTGGGCCAGGTTGACGCCGCCCGAGGCGGCGCACAGCCGGCTCATCTCGCGGATCACCGACTCCTGGAAGCTGGCTGCCTTCCGGCTGGCCCGCGCGCGCGTCACGACCGGTCCACCCGGCTCGGTCCGCTGCTGGCCAGCACCAGGGCGGCGAGCACCGAGGCGACGGCCGCCAGGCCGAACGCCGCGCCGTAGCCGTCGAGCCCGTCGTGCAGGAACCCGATGGTGGCCGGGCCGGCCGCGACGCCCAGGGTCGCGACCAGCTGGCTGCGGGAGTAGATCCGGCCGTAGTCCCGCACGCCGAAGCGCTCGGCGAGGAGCAGCGGGTGCAGCATGAGCAGGTTGCCGACGGTGAGCCCGAACAGCACCGTCGCGGCGAGGACGGCGCCGCGCCCGGGGACCGTCGCCAGCGCCACCAGCCCGGCGCCCTGCCCGACCATGAGGACCAGCGCCATGCCGCGCTGGGAGGTGCGGGCCGCGACGTAGCCACCCGCGAGCCGGCCGGCCAGGCTGCACAGCGCCATCAGCGACAGGGCCGAGCGGGCCAGCGACTCGTCGAACCGCTCGGACACCAGGTTGAACAGGTGCGCGATGCCGCCGACCTGGGCGAGCATCGCCAGCAGGTGCGCCGCGGTCACCGCCTTGAAGAACCGGGTGCTGACCGCCTCGGCGACGAGCATCCCGAGCGGCGCCGGGACGGCGTCGACGGCCGGCTCCGGGTCGCCGTCGGGGCGCAGCCCGATCGACTCGGGCGAGGGCCGCAGCAGCAGCGAGCTGGGGATGACGCCGAGCACGAGCACGAGCCCGGCCCAGGGGGCCACCGTCTTGAGACCGTGCGCGTCGATCAGCCGCGAGAGCAGCGGGGTGAGCGCGACGCCACCGGCTGACAGCCCGGTGGAGGCGATCGAGAGCGCGATCGACCGCTTGCGGGAGAACCACCGGGTCACCAGCGTCGTGCCGGGGACCAGCCCGGACGCGGCGAAGCCCGCGCCGAAGACGGCGTAGACGACGAAGAGCTGCCACTCGGCGGTCACCCGCGAGAGCGCCGCCACCGACAGGCCGGCGGCGACCGCTCCGGCCCAGATCATCGGCCGGGCGTCGTGCACCTGCATGCGGGCCGCGACCGGCAGGCCCACCAGCCCGCCCACCAGGAAGAACACCGCGGTGGCCGCGGACACCACCCCGACCGAGAAGCCCTGGTCGGCGGTGAGCGCCCGCAGGTAGACCGCCAGCCCGTAGAACACGATGCCGGCGCTGATGAAGAGCATCGTGAAGACGCCACCGACGACCCACCAGCCCGGGAAGACGGCCGCGGGACGCGCGTGCCTGGCCACCGTGGTGCTCGTCACACCGGGACCATAGGGCCCACACGTGGCTGGTGTGAACGACCGCTCACCCGGCGTGGCGGTTGTCCGGGGCAACGGCCACGCGCGGCGGTCACGCGGCCGGTGGCTCCGCCTCCTCGGCCAGGCCGTCCCAGGGCCGGCGCAGCGCCGCGACCGCCCGCCCCTCCGGGCAGTGCCGCGCGAGGTCGCACCAGGCGCACTGCCGGCCGGGCCGCGGCGGGAAGAGCCGGTCCGCGTCGCCGCCCTCGGCCAGCGCCTCGGTGGCGTCCACCGCCTCCTCGCCGGCCGCCTCGGCGCGGGCCAGGTGGCGGTCCAGGGACGCGGCCGAGTGCTCCCACCGCAGGACCCGGCCGGTGGGCAGGTGGTGCAGCTCGACCGCCGCGACCGCCCGCCGCAGGGTGCGCGCGCAGGCCAGCGCGTAGAGCGCCAGCGCCAGCGAGCCGCGGGCGTCGTCCTCGGTGAGCGCCGAGCGACCGGTCTTGTAGTCGACGACCACGAGCCCGTCACCGCGCGCGTCGAGCCGGTCGACCCGGCCGCTGACGGCGAGCACCGAGCGTCTTCAGACCGACCGTGCGCTCGACGCCGAGCGGCTCGTCGTCGGGGTCGAGCGTCGCGGTGTAGCCCTCGACCATGTCGCCGGCCCGGTCCCGCCACCGGGCCGACTGCTCAGGCGTGCGGAAGCCGTCGCCGGTCCAGGCCCGGTCGACCAGGGCGCGGCCTGCCGACGGGGTGCGCCGGCCCCGCGGCAGGCCCCACCAGCGGGCCAGCGCCAGGTGGACGGTGGCCCCGACCGTGTTGTGGGCCCACGGCGGCCCCTTCTGCGGCGCGGGCCGGTCCAGGTAGGTCATGCGGTAGCGGCGGGGGCAGTCGAGCCACCCGTTCAGCCGCGACGGCGTGCAGGCGAACAGCCTGCGCGGCATCCCCTCGAACCCCAGCTGCTCCACGCGAGCAGTCTGCCTGGCCGCACCGACAGGGGGCCGTGCGCAGCGCGGGCTGTGGACAGCGGGCGGCCTGTGGACGGGCTACCAGCTGCCGCCGTCGCCCCCGCCGCCACCGAAGTCCCCGCCGCCACCGCCCCAGTCGCCGCCGCCCCCGCCGCCCCAGTCGCCGCCGCCACCGAAGCCACCCCGCCGCCGCCGCCCCAGCCGCCGCCGCCCCCGCCCCCGCCGCCCCGCCGAGTCCTCGCGGGCGTCCTCGACGCCCTCCTCGTAGCCGCGCTCGTAGCCACCGCCGCCGTAGCCGCCGAAGCCCCCGCCCCAGGCGCCGCCGATCATGCTGCCGACCAGCATCGACTCCCAGAACGGGACGGCGTACCACCCACCGGGCACCATCGCGCCGCCGAGCATGCCGCCGCCCCAGTAGTGCTGACGACCCGGCGCGTACGTCGGCGAGCCCTCGTAGTCCTGCTCGCCGACCCGGACGGCCTCCCGGCGGTCGAGCTGCGGGCCCTGCCCCGGCGGCGGGGGGACCTCCGGCCCGAGGTCGAGGCCGAGGCGCTGGCGGGCCAGCCGTGCCGCGGCGATGCCCTCGGCGACCGTGCGACGGGCCGCCGCGAACTCGCCGTTGGTGTCGGCGGAGGACAGCAGCGCGCCGGTGGCGTTGTAGCGCTCGGCCGCGTCGGCCAGCGCCTGCCGGGCGACCGCGTCGTCGCCGGGGTGCAGGTTGGCGACGTCGGCGCCGAGCCGGTTGTAGAGCGACTCGACGTCGGCGCGAGCGCCCTCCATGTCCTTGGCCGCCTGGCGCTTGCGCTTGCGCGACCGGGAGAAGACGTAGGCCACGCCGCCGAGCCCGAGCAGCCCGAGCACCGCGAGCACGGTGCCGCCGCCCTCCGCGCCGGTGCCGTCCTGGCCCCCGTTGTAGCTGCCGCCGCCCGACCCGCCGGAGCCGCCCGAGCCCGCACTGGCGGCGACCTGCTGCACGCTCGCGACGGCCCGCACCAGCCCCTGCGTCAGGTCGCCGTCCCGCGTCTCGCGCTGCGCGATCGCGTCGGTCTGGCCGGTCTGCAGCCCGAGCCCGCCGCTGTTGCCCCCGGTCACGCGGTCGCCCGCGACGGTGAACAGCACCGCTCGCCCGAGCCGCTCGCCGATGGCGCCGTTGAGCTGGGTGTGACCGCCCAGCGCGTCGGCCGCCCGGCCCGGCAGCAGGGCGACGTAGACGGGCAGCTGGCCACGCCGGATCTGCGCGCGCACCGCGTCGGCGTCGACGTCGCCGTCGTAGGTCGGGTCGACGAAGACCGGGTCGCTGCGCAGCGACGCCACCACGTCGGCGACGCTGGTGGCCGCCGAGGCGGTGCCCGTCATCAGGGCGAGGAGCACGGGCAGGAGCAGCAGGGCACCCCAGCGAGATCGCATGCGCCGTGTCTACCCCTCCACCGCTACTCCGCCACGAACGCCCGTACGGAGTCCGCGATGAGCTGGACCGCGATGGCCGACAGCAGCAGGCCGGCGATGCGGGTCAGCAGCACGATGCCGGCCTCCTTGATGATCTTCGTGATGCCGGCGCTGAAGCGCAGCGCGAGGTAGACCGCGAGGTGGATGGCGAGGATGCCGACCGCGATGGCGACGAACTCCCCCACGCCGTCGGCCTGCTGCACGAACACGATGGTCGCCACGATGGCGCCCGGCCCGGCCAGCAGCGGCGTGCCGAGCGGCACCAGGGCCACGCTCACGTCGCGCACCTCGGTCGGGTCGTCGCCGCGGTCGGTGAGCAGCTCGAGCGCGACGATGAGCAGCAGCAGGCCACCGGCCCCCTGCAGCGCCGGCACCCCGATCTTGAGGAAGGCGAGGATCTGCTGGCCGACCAGCGCGAAGATGCCGATCACGAACAGCGACACCAGCACCGCCTGGCCGGCGAGCCGCTTGCGCGTGCGCGTCGTACGCCCGGCGGTGAGCCCGAGGAACAGCGGGATGCTGCCGAGCGGGTCCATGATCACGAACAGGGTGACGAAGACCTCGCCGAAGGTCGTGGGGTCGAAGACGTCCTGCAGGCTCATCCCGTCACGGCCGGCAGACCGGTGGCCCGCTCCACGACCGCGTCGTAGGACGCCTCCGGCGTCGAGGTTCTCGCCGAGCCGGACCGTCTTGTTGGTGCCGTGGTAGTCGCTGGAGCCGGTGGTGAACAGGCCCAGCGCGGACGCCAGGTCGCGCAGGTGCGCGCGGGCCGGCTCGTCGTGGTCGACGTGGTCCACCTCGAGACCGGCCAGCCCCGCCTCCGCCATCGCCTCGATGACGCTGTCGTCGACGGTGCGGCCGCGCTTGCTGGCCGACGGGTGCGCGAAGACCGGCACGCCGCCGGCGCCGACCACCAGGCGTACGCCGTCCACGACGTCCACCTCGGTCTTCGGTGCCCAGAAGCGGCCGCCGGTGCCGATCCACTCCGGGGTGAAGGCCTCGCTGATGCTGCCGACGCAGCCGGCCTCGATGAGGGCCTGCGCGACGTGGGGACGGCCGACGGTGCCGCCGGCCAGCTGCTGCACCCGCTCCCAGGTCACCCCCGTGCCGGCCGCCTCCAGCCGGCGGGCCATGCGTCTCTGCGCGCCCCACCCGGGAGGTGCGCAGGTCGGCCCGCACCTGGGCGAACTGCGGCTCCGCCGGGTCGAACAGGTAGCCCAGCAGGTGCAGGCTGATGCCGCCGGAGACGCAGGACAGCTCCACGCCGCGCACCAGCGTGAGCCCGGCAGGCAGCGCCTGCACCGCGTCGGCGTACCCCGCGGTGGTGTCGTGGTCGGTCAGCGCGACGACGTCCAGGCCGGCGTCGCGGGCCTCGCGGACCAGGTCCGCGGGAGGCGTGGTGCCGTCGCTGGCGGTGCTGTGCGTGTGCAGGTCGATCCGGCGGGCGGGCACTTCTGCTCCTCGTCGATCAGGTCTCCCAGGCTAGCGGGGCCCGCTCCGCCGTCAGCCGGCCAGCCGCGTGGTCGGGGCGCCGAACGGCAGCACCTCGTCCAGGTGGGCCTCGTGCCGCAGGTCGTGCAGCGTGACGTGCTCGAGCAGGACCAGCTCCGCGGCCGGAGGCCACAGCACGGCCCAGAGCCACACCCCGCCGGCCTCGCCGACGAAGGCGGCCCGGTCGGGCAGCGGCGAGGTGCACCCCCACAGCGGGGTGTCGTGGCCGGCCGCCTCGACCTTGGCGCTCGGCGAGCCGGTGAGGGCGTCTCCGGGGTCGAGCGCGTCCATGCCGGCGTAGCGCGCGCCGAGCCCCGTACCCGGCTCCTCGGCCACCAGGACCAGGTCGGCCGGTCCACCGACCGGCGACGGGCCGGACAGGGCCACCGCCACGGCGGTGGCGCCCGAGCGCTCCGGGCCGGCGACGGCCAGGCCGGTGACGGTCCAGCCGGGCAGCAGCGGCACCGGCGCCCAGACCGGGACGGTGGCGTGCTCGGCGACCTGCCGCAGCGCCGGCGCGCTCGCCCGCGGCAGGACCCGGAGCGGGGTCACGGCGCCGTGCAGGTCGCAGACCCAGTCGCTGGACATGAGGCCCGGGGCCCGGAGGCCGGCGCCGCAACGGGGACAGGTGTTCGGGACGCTCACCGGGCCAAGGTCCACTCCCGGCTGCGCCCGGTCAAGCGGCTCAGTACTCGGTGGTGCGCCGCTCCACGACCTCGTCGACCACCGGCGCGGGACGCTCGACGACGACCTCGCGGGTCGGCCGGCGCACCGCAGTACGGCGTCGGGCTCCCCCGCTGAAGCCGCCGGCCGCAGCGATGACGGCGAGCACGAGCATGACGACGACGGCGAGCACGACCCAGGTCACCATGACGCGGTCGTCCCCTGCGCGGGGCAGGCCCAACCGTGCGGCCGGCCGCCCAGACTCGGCGGCCGGCCGTCAGCTCAGCGGCTGGCCGGCTCCTGCAGCTCCGGGCGGCCGGGGAACTCGCCACCGGTCTTGTCGGCGTAGCTGCGCTTGGGCACCATGACCTTGCGCCGGAAGATGCAGACCAGGACGCCGTCCTGGTTGTAGCCCTTGGTCTCGACGTAGACGACGCCGCGGTCGTCCTTGCTCTTGCTCTCGTTCTTGTCCAGGACCTCGGTCTGGCCGTAGATCGTGTCGCCGTGGAACGTCGGGAAGACGTGCTTGAGCGACTCGACCTCGAGGTTGGCGATGGCCCGGCCGGAGACGTCCGCGACCGACATGCCGAGCAGCAGCGAGTAGATGTAGTTGCCGACGACGACGTTCTTGCCCTGCTGCGTCGTCTTCGCGTAGTTCGCGTCGAGGTGCAGCGGGTGGTGGTTCATCGTGATCAGGCAGAACAGGTGGTCGTCGTACTCGGTGACGGTCTTGCCTGGCCAGTGCTTGTAGACCGCTCCGACCTCGAACTCCTCGTAGTACCGGCCGAACTGCACTGTGGACTCCCTCGTCTGTCGGACTGTCCGGCCATCCTCCCAGGACCGCCCGAGCGCTCAGCGCCAGGTGACCGGCGGTCCGTGGCCGAGGCAGTCGGCGAGCAGCCGCCGCTCGCCGCCGGGCCAGGTCTGCAGCTCCAGCCGGAAGACGTACGAGCCGCCGCCCACCTGCTCGGGCTCCATGGACAGCTGCGCGAGCGGCGCCTCGGGGGTCGCCCGGGCTCCCGCGTCGGCCAGCAGGGCCCGGACGCGACGCCACTCGACCGGGTCCACGTACTGCCGGACCACCGAGTGCCACACCACCGTCACCACGCCGGGCCGCGGCGTGGCGAGCTCGCGCTCCAGGTACGTCGCGGCCGGCTCGGCGGTCACCGGCGCAGGCACCCGAGCGGCGACGTCCAGCGCTCCGCGCAGCCGCTCCAGCCGCTCGACCTGGTCGGCCCAGACGTAGGACGTGAGCGTCAGCCGGTCCTGCGTCGTCCGGGGGTCCAGGGGCGCCGGGTCGCAGCCGCCGCGCTCGACCACCTGCAGCCCGGCCGGCTCCGGCGCCGGCCCGCGCCACGGGTCGACGCAGCCGCACGCGGCTGTCCGGGTCGCCGAGGACGCCGTGCGCCGTCTCGTACGCGTAGTGGTCCAGGCGCAGGTTGAGCCCGGCGCTCGCGCCGACCTCGAGCAGCCGTACGGGCAGCCCGGTCTGCCCCGCCACGACGAGCAGGCCGCCGTAGAGCGCGGCGCTGCGACCGACCTCGTTCGTCTGCACCGGCCGGCGTACGGCCTCCGCGAGCGTGCCGAGGTGCTCGGCGACCGTCTCGCGCGCCACCGGCCAGACGCCGTCGACAGGGGCGGTGCCCCCGACGCTCGGGTAGTGCAGCGCGAGCGCTGGGGCGTGCCGCTCGAGCACGAGGCGGTGCAGGGCGCCGGCGAAGCGCAGGGAGGGGACGCTGCCGCTGGGGTCGCCGGCCAGCGGGGCGAGCAGGTCGGCGACCGGCCCGGGGCGGTCCAGCTCGTCGCGGCCCCGTGCAGCAGCGCGGCGGTGAGGGGGCTGCCGTGGGCGGCGCACTGGTCGGCCTGGTCCCGGAAGCGCCGCTGCATCGCTCGAGGGGATCGTCGGCGCCCGGTCCCGCGCTCACGCGGGGCGGTCCAAGGGCGCCTGCTGGCGGTACGGGTCGCGCAGGTCGGTCCCGCTCTCCAGCCACCGCTGCTCGAGCGCCTGCGCCCCGTGCACCCGCTTCCAGGCGGCCTCGGACGGGGTCATCGGCAGCAGCGGCAGGAAGCGCACCGGCTCCTCCCCCCGGCCACCTCCAGGTCCGGGACGTGCCCGCCGGGCTCCCCCACCAGGACCGCCGTGAACGGCGCGCCGTCCCAGAGCGGCTCGCCGAGGTCGAGGCCGGCGCCGGGCAGCACGACGAGGCCCTCGACCGAGGGAGAGCTGGCGAGGACGGCCAGCCTGCGCAGCACGGAGTCCTGCAGCCCCCGCACCGTGAGGAGCAGCTCGGCCCGGGGGCCGTGCTCGAGGACGACCGCCGCGCCGGGGTCACCCATGGGCGAGCGGCTCATGCCCAGGGTCGCGTAGCGCACCAGGTCCTCGGGGTCGGGTCCGAAGCGCAGGACGTCGATCCGCTCGGTCCCCAGGAAGTT
>CAVXMC010000014.1:0-576525 GCA_963762795.1 uncultured Actinomycetota bacterium
TAGCGGCTCAGCCGGCCAGGTGCCCCCACCGGCCGGACAGCTCCGACCACGGTCCTCGGTCGGCCACGACCCCACCGGCGAGGACGACCACGGTGTCGGCCTGCTGCAGCGCCGCCCGCTTGGAGGTCGAGCCGAGCACGGTCGTCGCCGCGCCGGCGCAGGGACGCCCAGAGCTCCACCTCCGTACGGGCGTCGAGGGCGCTCGACACGTCGTCGGCGAGCAGCAGCTCGGGCTCGGCGGCCAGCGCCCTCGCCAGGGCCAGCCGCTGCACCTGCCCGCCGGACAGGCGCACCCCGCGGTGCCCGACGAGCGCGTCCAGCCCGCCGGCCTCGGCGACGTCGGCGGACAGCCGGGCGTCGTCGACCGCCTGCTGCACCGGGCGGTCGTGGTCGAGGCGGACGTTGTCGGCGAGGGTCCCGGACAGCACCCGCGGCACCTGCGCGACGTGGGCCACCTGCGACCGGGCGCAGGAACACCTCGGGTCGGTGACCTCGTCACCGTTCCAGCGCATGCTGCCGGTGTGCTCGACCAGCCCGGCGAGCGCGCCGAGCAGGCTGGACTTGCCGGAGCCCACCTGGCCCAGGAGCAGCACCAGCTCGCCGGCCTCCACCGTCAGGTCGACCCCGGTCACGCCGAGGGTGCCGTCGTCGTGGACGGCGGACAGCCCGGTGAGCTGCAGCTGCTGGAGCGGCACCCGGGTGGGCCGCTCCGGGCGCAGGCGCCTGGCCGCGCAGCAGGTCGACGCCCGGCGGCAGCTGCATGAGGTCGGTCCCGCCGGCCAGCCGGCTGGTCGCCTCCTTCCACGCGCGTACGCCCGGCGCCTCGGTGATGACCGCCCCGGCGACGCGACCGAACCAGTCGAAGCCGCTGACCGCGGTCGTCACGAGCAGCGCGGTCGCCAGGCCCCAGCCGCCCTGCAGCAGGACCAGCCAGCCGGTGACGACGCCGCACTGCACCAGCACGATCGGCATGCCGTCGAGCACGGCCTGCACCCGGTGCTCGCGCACCGCGGCCTCGACCCGGCCCGCGTCGACCTGCTCGAGGTGGCGGTGCGCCGCGGGGATCGCCGCGGCCAGCTTCACCGTGCGGGCCGACTCCAGCACCGACACCAGCGACCGGCCGAAGCCCGCGCGGGCCAGCGACGCCGCCGCGGCGGACCGCCCGGCGACCGGGGAGCCGAGCGCCGAGACCGCCGCCGACACGGCCATCACCGCGAGCAGCACGGCCCCGGCGAGCAGGCTGCGGGCGACCAGGGCGGTCACGCCGGCGATGACGAGGCCGTTGAGGAAGTCGACCCAGCGGTCGGCGTACTGGACGAAGCGCACGCTGTCCATGGCCCGCCCCACCACCTCGCCCGCGGGGGTGCGCGGCCAGCCGGTGCTGCGTGGTCTGGCCGTGCAGCACCGCCAGGCGCACGCGCAGCAGCACCGCGGCCCACCACTGCAGGTAGACGCGGAACGCGACGGCCAGTGCCAGCGGGGCGAGCAGGACGCTCGTGGTCAGCGCGACGGTGAGGCCGACCGGCGTACGCCCGTCCTGCAGCTGCTCGACGAGCCGCCCCCACACCCAGCCGGTGATCGCGCCGTAGGCGCCGAGCAGCGACCCGACGAGGAAGAGCGCCGCCCCGGCCGCTCCCCAGCGCGGGTGCAGCCGCATGACCGAGGCCGTGCTGCGGGCGAGCCCCGGCCCGCTGCCGACCTCCCGGTCGGCCCGCGGCGTGCCGGCCCGCCGGGCGGTGCCGACGGACCGGTCGCCGTCGACCTCGTCGTCCGGGACCGGCTCGTCGCCGGCGGCGGACAGCAGGTCGCGGAAGGCGCCGGGTGCTGCGGCCAGGGCGTCGCGCGGCCCCTGCTGCACCACCCGGCCGCCGTCCAGGACGGCGACCAGGTCGGCCCGGGCCGTGGTCGCCAGGCGGTGCGCGATGACGACGCCGGTGCGGCCGACCAGCAGCCGCTCGGAGGCGCGTACGACCCGTGCCTCGGTCACCGGGTCCATCCGCGCGGTGGCCTCGTCGAGGACGACGACCTGGACCGAGCGCACGAGCAGCCGGGCGAAGGCGACCAGCTGCTCCTCGCCGGCCGACAGCGTCGTGCCGCCGGGGCCGAGCACCGTGTCGAGCCCGTCCGGCAGGCCGGCGACCCAGTCGCCCAGCCCGAGCTCCTCGACGGCCGCGGTGACGGCCGGGCGGGGGAGGTCGGCGAACAGCGTGATGTTGTCGGCGAGGGTCGCGGCCAGCACCTCGGTCCGCTGCGTCACGACGCCGACGGCGGCGCGCAGCTGCTGCAGGTCGAGGTCGAGGACGTCGGCGCCGCCGACGAGCACCGTGCCGGGTGGCGGCTCGACCGCGCGGGACAGCAGCGCGGCCAGGGTGGACTTTCCGGAGCCGGTGCGGCCGACGAGCGCGAGCGTGCGCCCGGCGGGCACGTGCAGGTCGACGTCCTGCAGGGCGAAGGAGCCCTCGTCGTAGCGGAAGCGCAGCCCGCGCACCGTCAGGTCGAGCGGCCCCTCGGGCACGGGACGACCGCCGGCCGGCTCGGGCTCCACGGCGAGCATCGAGCGCAGCCGGGTCAGCGCGCCGAGCCCGGCCTGCAGCTCGGGCAGGTGGCGCGCGATCTGGTCGACCTGGCCGACGAACGCCGACGTGACGAGGAACAGGGTCACCAGCGCCGCGGTCGACAGGCGGTCGCCGGCGACCAGCACGATGCCGGCGAGCGAGGCGCCCGCGAGCAGGGCGTGCAGCAGCAGGCCGGCGCGCAGGCCGATGCGCGTCGCCGCGGCGCAGCTGGCGGCGACGCGGGTCATGACGACCGACGACAGCTCCGCGCAGCGCCGCAGCACGAACGCCTGCCCGAGGCTGGAGCGCAGGTCGTCGCGCGCGGCGACGCCCTCCTCCATCGCGGCGGCGTGGTCGGTCCAGGCCACCTCCTCGGCCACCTTGCGGCGGGCGAGCTCCGCGGTCAGCGGGCGTACGGCCACCACGACGGCGACGGCGACCAAGGGGAAGAGCAGCCAGGCGGGCCACCAGGTCGTGCCGGCGACGACCCACATCGGCACGGCCCGCAGCGACGTGCGGACGACGTCCCAGACGATCCGCCGCAGCAGCGTGCCCAGCTCGTACGTGTCGTCGTCGACGCGGTCGAGCACCTCGCCGACCGCCTGCTCTGCCAGCACCCCGACCGGCTGCTGCAGCGCCGCCGCGAGCAGGTCGGCGCGCAGCACGCCCTCGGCGCGGTCGACGACGCCGGACCACGCCGCCCGGCCGGCCGTGTCGAGGACCGCGGCGCCCACCACGCACAGCGCCAGCAGCAGCACCCGCCCGGACGTCGCCCGCTCGGCCAGCTGCCCCGCGACGACGGTGCCCGGCGGTCTGCCCGACCGCCGCCAGCGCGGCCACGACCAGGCAGATGACGGTCAGGGGGCCGCGCACCCGGCCGACGTCGATGCGCCGCTCCGCGGACGCCGCGGGCGGGTCGGCGACCACCGACGGGAGCAGGGAGGTCGCGGTCATGGTCTGGCCGAGAGTACGAGCGACCGGCCTCCGGGTCGCCGGGATATCGGCCCGGCGGGTGCCTGCGCCGGTCGCCCGAGCCTGCGAGGATCGCCCCGTGCAGACCCCTTTCGGTGACCTTCCCGACGACCGCGTCCAGCGCATGAGCATGGCCGAGATGGACGCCGTGCTGCGCCGCCCGGTCTCGCGCCGGCGGGTCGTGCAGGGGCTGGCGGCGAGTGTGGCCGCGAGCCCGCTGCTGTGGGTGCGGACCGGTAGCGCGGCGGTGGCTCCGGGCGGCACGCACCTGACCTTCGGCGCCGACCCGACCGCGACGGTCGCGGTGACCTGGTCGACCGCCGGGCCGGTCTCCGGGGCGGTGCTCGACGTCGGCACCGACACGCACTACGGCAAGCGGGTCGTCGCCGAGACGCGGACGGTGCGGGGCAGCAAGGCGGTCTACCACCACGCCCGCGTCTCCGGGCTGCGCCCGGGGACGACCTACCACTACCGGGTGCGGCACCTGGGTGCGGTGTCGCCCGACCGCACGTTCCGCACCGCGCCGACGTCGAAGACGGCCGGGTTCCGGTTCACCGCGTTCGGCGACCAGGGCGTCGGTGCTGATGCGGCGGCGGGGACGGCGCGGATCGCGGCGCTGCGTCCGTCGTTCCACCTGCACGCCGGGGACCTCTGCTACGCCAACTCGACCGGCAGTGGCGGGCAGAGCCAGAGCCTGGACGTCAACGTCTGGGACGCCTGGTTCCGCCAGAACCTCAAGGTCGCGCAGCTCGGTGTGCCGTGGATGCCGACGGTCGGCAACCACGAGATGGAGCCGGGCATGGGGGCGCAGGGCTACGACGGCTTCCTGGCCCGCTTCAGCCTGCCCGGCAACGGCGTGCGCGGCGCGAAGAACACGTACTCGTTCCGCTACGGCAACGTCGGTGTCGTCGCGCTGGACGGCAACGACGCCTCCAGCGAGATCAGCCACAACCGCGGCTGGCTGGGCAGCAAGCAGGACACCTGGCTCGACGCGACGCTGCGGTCGCTGCGGGCCGACCCGTCGGTGGACTTCGTCGTCGCGGCGTTCCACAACTGCATGTACTGCACCAACGCCGTGCACGGCTCGGACGGCGGTTGCCGGACCCGGTTCGGTCCGGTGTTCGACGAGTACGCGGTCGACCTGGTCGTCAACGGTCACAACCACAGCTACGAGCGCACCCACCCGCTCAAGGCCGGCAAGGTCACCGCGCAGGCGCCGAAGGGCAGCACGGTCCGCCCGGCGCAGCAGGGCACGACGTACGTCGTCGCCGGCGGTGGCGGCAAGACCGGCTACCCGGTGTCGCTCTACCCGAGCAGCTACGTCGTGGACGAGGACGGCAACAAGGTGCCGGAGACGGCGCCGTGGAGCGCCGTGCACTCGCAGGACTTCAACCTGCTCGTCGCCGACGTCACGCCGCTCACCGCTGCCCGTACGGCGACGATGCGCCTGCGGACCGTCCGCCCCGACGGCGTGCTGCTCGACGAGGTCACCCTCGAGCGCCCGGCCCGGGCGGCCCTGCGCGCCTGAGCCCCAGCGGTCGCGGCGGCGACCTGGGCCCCGCGACGCGGCGATCTGCCCGAGCCGCAGGCGACCCTGCCGGTCCCGTAGCGTGGCCGAGGCAGCGCCGGCACCCAGCCTCGGAGGACGATCCCCATCGACAAGCAGCAGGAGTACGTCCTCCGGACGCTCGAGGAGCGCGACATCCGCTTCGTGCGGCTGTGGTTCACCGACGTGCTCGGCACGCTGAAGTCGGTGGCCATCGCGCCGGCCGAGCTGGAGGGCGCGTTCGCCGAGGGGATCGGCTTCGACGGCTCGGCGATCGAGGGCTTCACGCGCGTGCAGGAGTCGGACATGCTCGCGCAGCCCGACCCGTCGACCTTCCAGGTGCTGCCCTGGCGCTCGGAGGACCGCGGCGTCGCGCGCATGTTCTGCGACATCACGATGCCCGACGGCACGCCGAGCTGGGCCGACCCGCGCCACGTGCTGCGCCGGGCGCTGGCGAAGGCGGCCGACGCCGGCTTCACCTTCTACACGCACCCCGAGATCGAGTTCTTCCTGCTGAAGGACCAGTCGCTGCCGCCGGTGCCGGTCGACTCGGCCGGCTACTTCGACCTCACACCGCACGGCGTCAGCCAGGACTTCCGCCGCGAGGCGATCACGATGCTCGAGCGCATGGGCATCTCGGTGGAGTTCAGCCACCACGAGGTCGCACCCGGCCAGCAGGAGATCGACCTGCGCTACGCCGACGCGCTGTCGACCGCCGACAACATCCTCACGACGCGTCACGTGGTGAAGGAGGTGGCGCTGATGCAGGGCGTCTACGCCACCTTCATGCCCAAGCCGTTCAGCGACCAGCCCGGCTCCGGGATGCACACGCACCTGTCGCTGTTCGAGGGCGACAGCAACGCCTTCCACGACGCCTCCGACCCGCTGCACCTGTCGAAGGTCGCGAAGCACTTCATCGCCGGCCTGCTGCGCCACGCCGCCGAGATCACCGCGGTGACCAACCAGTGGGTCAACTCCTACAAGCGCCTCAACTTCGGCGGCGAGGCTCCGCCGTACGTCTGCTGGGGCTCCAACAACCGCAGCGCGATGGTGCGCGTGCCGATGTACAAGCCGAGCAAGGGCGGCTCGACCCGCATCGAGGTCCGCAGCCCCGACAGCGCGACCAACCCCTACCTCTGCTTCGCGCTGCTGCTGGCCGCGGGCCTGAAGGGCGTCGAGCAGGAGTACCCCCTCCCGCCGGGCACCGAGGACGACGTCTGGTCGCTCTCGGAGGCCGAGCGCCGCGCCACCGGCATGGCGCCGCTGCCCGGCAGCCTGGCCGACGCGATCGCGGTCATGGAGCGCAGCGAGCTGGTCGCCGAGACCCTCGGCGAGCACGTCTTCGACTTCTTCCTGCGCAACAAGCGGGCCGAGTGGCAGGCCTACCGCGCCGAGGTCACGCCGTTCGAGCTCGGCCGCTACCTGCCCGTCCTGTGACCGCCCGCGCCCTGGTCGTCACCCACGCCGAGAGCGAGGGGCCCGGCCTGCTGGCCGAGTGGCTGCCCGCCGCGGGGCTCGAGCTCGACGTCGTCCGGCCGTACGCCGGGGAGCCGCTGCCCGCGCTCACCCACGACGCGCTGCTCGTGATGGGCGGTCCGCAGGACGCGTACGACGACCGGTCGGCGCCCTGGCTGCGCGAGACCAAGGACCTGCTGCGCGCGGCCGTGCGCGAGCGGGTGCCGACGCTGGCGGTCTGCCTCGGCGCACAGCTGCTCGCCGAGGCGCTCGGCGGTGTGGTGGAGCCCGGCGACGAGGGCCCCGAGCTGGGCGCCCGGCTGGTCGCCCGTCGCGACGCCGCCACCGAGGACCCGCTGTGCTGGGACCTGCCGCTGAGCCCGGTCGTCGTGCAGTGGCACTGGGACGCCATCACCGAGCTGCCGCCCGGCGCGGTGCTGCTGGCCTCGAGCCCGCGCTACGCCAACCAGGCCTTCCGGGTCGGGGACCGCGCCTGGGGTCTGCAGTTCCACGTCGAGACGCCGGCCGAGATGGTGCAGGCGTGGGCGGCAGAGCTGGGTCCCGACAGCGGCGCCGACGCCATCGTCGCCCGCACGCTGCCGCAGCTGCCCGAGGTCGAGGAGGTCTGGCGCACCGTCGTCGAGCGCTTCGCGGCGCTGGCGACCGGTGAGGACCCGGGCCGGCGACTGCTGCCGCTCGCCTGATGGACAGCCTGCGCCTGGTGCCGGCGGCGTACGACGCACCGCTGGTCGCCCCGCTGCTCGCCGCCCTCGACGACGACCTGTCCGTCCGCTACCCCGAGGGCGACATCGACCCGCCGGTGCTGACGCCGGACATGTTCGCGCCACCGGTCGGCACGCTGCTGGTCGCACTGCTGGACGACGAGCCGGTCGGCTGCGGGGCGCTGCGGGCCGGCCCCACCGACGGCACCGGCGAGGTGAAGCGGATGTACGTCGCGCCCGAGGTGCGCGGCCGCCGGGTCGCCGAGCGGCTGCTCCACGGGCTCGAGGACGCCGCCCGCGAGCTCGGCTACTCCTCGCTGGTGCTCGAGACGGGGGAGCGCCAGCCGGAGGCGCTGCGGCTCTACGCGCGCTGCGGCTGGACCCCGACGCCGGCGTACGGCCACTACCGCGACAGCCCGCTGTCGATCTGCCTGGCACTGCAGCTGTGACCAGTCCCGGGCGGCGCGCGGGCGGGTCGACCGCCCTGGTGCGCCTGGGCTTCACCGACCTGGCCGCGGCCGACCGGCACCTGCGCGCGCTCGGGCTCTGGGGCGACGGCGGGCCGGCGGCCGGGCGCCTCGAGGTGGTGGAGGCGCTGGCCGACACCGCCGAGCCCGACCTCGCCGCGAGCGCGCTGCTGCGCGTCGTGGAGGCCGGCGCGCCCGGGCTGCTCGACGCGCTGACCGAGGACGAGGCGCTGCGCACGCGGCTGCTGCGGGTCCTCGGGGCCAGCGTCGCGCTGGGCGACCACCTGGCCGCCCACCCCGAGGACTGGCGCGCCGTCCAGCAGGACGCGGCGAGCGACGCGCGACCCAGCCCGTACGGCCTGCAGGCGCAGCTCCTCGAGGCGGTCGGCGCCGACCCGCGGGACCCGGCCACCTGGGGGACCGGCGGCGCCCGCGCGTCCGGCACCGGGCCGGAGGTCCTCGACGCCCTGCGCACGGCCTACCGCCGCTGCCTGCTGCGCCTCGCCGCGCGCGACCTGGCCGGCCGGGTCGTCCTCGAGGACGTGGCCGGCGAGCTGGCCGACCTCGCCTCGGCGACGCTGACCGCGGGTCTCGCCGTCGCGCTGGCCGGCCTGCCGGAGGACGCGGCCGGCTGCCGGCTCGCGGTCATCGGCATGGGCAAGACCGGCGGGCGCGAGCTGAACTACGTCAGCGACGTCGACGTGGTCTTCGTCGCCGAGCCGGTCGACGGCAGCAGCGACGACGCCGCGGCCCGCACCGCGACCCGGCTGGCCAGCGCGATGGTCCGCGTCTGCGGCGAGGTCGCCTGGCCGGTCGACGCGGCGCTGCGGCCCGAGGGCGCGAGCGGGCCGCTGGTGCGGACCCTGGCCAGCCACGAGGCCTACTACAAGCGCTGGGCCAGCACCTGGGAGTTCCAGGCGCTGCTCAAGGCGCGGCCGGTCGCCGGCGACCTCGCGCTCGGCCGCGACTACGTCGAGCGCATCGCCCCGCTGGTCTGGCGGGCCGGCGAGCGCCCCGGCTTCGTCGCCGACGTCCAGGCCATGCGGCGCCGGGTCGAGGCCACGCTCAAGGGCGACCTGGCCGACCGGGAGCTCAAGCTGGGGCCGGGCGGGCTGCGCGACATCGAGTTCGCGGTGCAGCTGCTCCAGCTGGTGCACGGCCGGGCCGACGCGTCGCTGCGCAGCGGCACGACGCTGCTCGCCCTGGACGCCCTCGCCTCCGGCGGCTACGTCGCCCGCGAGGACGCGCGCCACCTGGCCGAGGCCTACCGCTGGCTGCGCACGGTCGAGCACCGGCTGATGCTGCACCGGCTGCGCCGCACCCACCTGCTGCCGCCGAAGGACGACGAGGCGGCGGTGCGGCGCCTGGCCCGGGCCTGCGGCTACCGCGGCGACGTGCTGCCGCTGTTCGCCCGCGAGCGCGCCGGCTACGGCCGCGAGGTGCGGCGCCTGCACGAGAAGCTGTTCTACCGGCCGCTGCTGTCGGCGGTCGCGACGCTCTCGCCCGAGGAGACGCGGCTGACCGCGGCGGCCGCCCGTACCCGGCTGGAGGCGCTCGGCTTCGCCACCCGGCGGTCGCGCTGCAGCACCTCACCGCGCTGACCGAGGGCGTCTCCCGGCGGGCCGCGATCCAGCAGACGCTGCTGCCGGCGATGCTCGGCTGGTTCGCCGAGGGCGCCGACCCCGACGCCGGCCTGCTGGCGTTCCGCCAGGTCAGCGACGAGCTGGGCACCACGCCCTGGTACCTCCGGCTGCTCCGCGACGAGGGCCAGGCCGCGCAGCGGCTCGCCCACCTGCTGGCCAGCTCGCGCTACGTCGGCGACCTGCTGGCCCGCGCACCGGAGGGCGTGCGACTGCTCGGCAGCGACGACGAGCTGGTGCCGCGGCCCGCGGGAGACGCTGCGCAGCGCCTTCGTGCAGGTGGTCCGCCGCCGCGACGACTGGGAGGTGGCCGTCGCCGCCGCCCGCGGCCTGCGCCGGCAGGAGCTGCTGCGCGTCGCCTGCGCCGACCTGCTCGGCCTGCTCGAGCCGGACGCCGTCGGCGCCGCGCTGACCGACGTCTCCAGCGCGGTGGTCGAGGCGGCCCTCGCGACCGCGACCCGCAAGGTCGAGGCGGAGCGGCGCGGCCCGCTGCCCGTGCGCCTCGCGGTCATCGCGATGGGCCGCCTCGGCGGTGGCGAGCAGGGCTACGGCAGCGACGCGGACGTGCTGTTCGTGCACGAGCCGCTGCCCGGCACGTCCGACGCGGTGGCGGCGCAGGCCGGCCACGACGTCGCCCACGAGGTGCGCCGGCTGCTCGCGCTGCCGGCCCCGGACCCGCCGCTGGTGGTCGACGCGGACCTGCGTCCCGAGGGCAAGCAGGGGCCGCTGACGCGCAGCCTCGCGTCCTACGCCGCCTACTACGCGCGCTGGTCGGAGGTCTGGGAGGCGCAGGCGCTGCTGCGCGCGGCGCCGCTGGCCGGCGACCTGGACCTGGCCGACGACTTCCTGTCGCTGGTCGAGCCGGTGCGCTACCCGCCGGCCGGCCTGACCGACGAGCAGGTGCGCGAGGTCCGTCGCATCAAGGCCCGGGTGGAGACCGAGCGGCTGCCCCGCGGGGTCGACCCCAAGCTGGCGCCCAAGCTCGGGCCCGGCGGCATCGCCGACGTGGAGTGGACGGTGCAGCTGATGCAGCTGCGGCACGGCGCACGAGCTGCCCGGTCTGCGCACGCCCTCGACGCTCGGCGCGCTCGCTGCGGCGACCGACGCCGGGCTGGTCGCGGCGGAGGACGCCGAGGTGCTGGCGACCGCCTGGCGCCTGGCGTCGCGGGTGCGCGACGTGCTGGTGCTGGTGCGCGGCCGCCCGGTCACCGCGGTGCCGACCAGCGGTCGCGAGCTGGCCGGGTTGGCCCGCGTCCTCGGCCACCCCGCCGGCGCGCAGGCCGACGTGGTGGAGGACTACCGCCGGGCGACCCGCCGCGCCCGCTCCGTGGTCGAGCGGCTGTTCTACGCCTGACACGCCGCGGGCCCCGCCTCCTGCTGGAGACGGGGCCCGGACGTCGTGCCGCTAGCGGACCGGCAGCGGCTTCGGGACCTCCGGCAGGGCCACGCCGATGGCGTGGGCCAGCGCGTTGGCCTGGGCGAAGCGCGGGTCGTACATCCGGCCGACCCGCAGGTAGTAGTCGACGCCGTCGGGGGTGATGGCGGCCGACGGGATGACGGCGTGCCACGCGCCCTTGGCCGTGCCACGGGTCATCGGCACCTCGTAGTAGCGGCCCTTGCCGTGGCGCCGGTAGTACGAGGACCGGCACCGCCTTGGGGTCGCCGCCGACCACGAACGCGCGGATCGGCTGGGCCCGGCCGCTGACCGCGTTGCGGACGGCGGGGGAGTGGATGACCGCGGCGGCCGGGGCCTTCTCCGTGCCGGTGCGGACGCCGAAGTGCTTCAGCGCCGCGCCGACGACCGCGGCGTACTGGTCCGCGGTGGTGAGCTGC
The DNA here is from genome assembly GCA_963762795.1 of uncultured Actinomycetota bacterium. Taxonomy (GTDB): domain Bacteria; phylum Actinomycetota; class Actinomycetes; order Mycobacteriales; family SCTD01; genus RYN-170. The sequence continues at coordinate 11,191 of CAVXMC010000014.1, forward strand.
GCGAGGTTGAAGCCGACGACGACGGTCTGGAAGCGCTTGTGCGCGGCGTCGCCGTCGACGCTGACACCGAGGTAGGCGTCCTTCTTCGCGCCCTCCACCTTGACCGCCGGCGTGACGGTGCCGAACGCCGGCACCGACCCCTCGGTCGTGTAGTCGGCCAGCCGCATCTCGTTGATGACGTGCCGGCCGGGCAGCTGCGACACCGACAGCTTCGCCGTGCCGAGCGCACCGCCGGTGCCGACGGCCGGGGTGTCCTCGTTGTTCGGCGCCGCAGCGGTGAGGTACTCCGCGCCGAAGTACTGCTTGAGGAACGCCTGGCCCTCGGCGCTGCCGCCAGGGTTGGTGCGACCGGGCGCCTCACCCAGCGCGTCGACGATGCGCGGCCCGGTGACGAGCAGCTTGCCGCCGGCGTCCAGGTACGGCCGCAGCGCGTCGCGGTCGCCCTTGTCGAGCTGGCCCTGGTAGCGCTCGCCACCGGTCTCCCACAGCACCGCCTCGTACGGGCGCAGGGTCGCGGCGGTCGGGTGCTCAGAGGTCACGGTGAACGGCACGCCCAGCGAGGCCAGCGCGCCGGTCATCGCGGTCTCGCCGTCCTGCATGCCGTCGTCGTCGACGACGAGCACGGTCGGGGTCGGGGAGCCGACGCGCACGTTGGACTTCTGCGCGTTGTTGCCCTCGTGCGCCTCGGCCACCTGCTTCGCCGGGTCGACGACGGTGACCAGCTCGGCCGCGCCCTCGCTCGGCGGCGCCCAGGTGAAGGCGACGTCCTTGCGCGAGTAGGGCGGCAGCGACACCGTCTTGCGGGTCGACCAGCGTGCCGGTCGGCGAGCCGCGGTGCACCTCGACGACGACCGACGGGACGGCCTTGCCGCCGTTGTTGAAGACCGGCACGGACAGGCTGCTGGTCTTGCGGGCGCTGACCGGCACGGTCCCGCCGCGGCCGTTGGGCGCGCCGGTGACGAAGCCGGGGGAGACGTCCGCGCGGTCCGCGCCGAGCTTGAGCAGGTCGAGCGTGATGGCCTCGCTGCCACCGGCGTCGGCGCTGTGGTCCAGGCCCTCGGCGAAGCGCGGGCCGATGTTGGTGAACGCCCAGCCGGTCGGCTTCTGCGAGTAGTTCGACCACGTGTCGGCCGCGCCCTTGGTGTCGAGCGAGGCGCCGGGCTTGCTGAAGGTCACGGTCCCGGAGTAGTTGCCGCACCCGGCGAAGTCACCGACGCGGACGGTCCACTTCCCCGCCTCGGGCTGCTGCACGGTCACGGTCTCCGCGCCGCCGACCGACCCGGAGTCCGAGACGCCGGAGGACTTGCCGCTCGGGGCTGACAGCTCGAGCGTGCAGTCGCCGAGACCGCTGACGGTGGCGACCATCGAGTAGTTGGCCGGGTTCTTGTCGACCGTGACCTCGTGCTCCGCGGGGACCGGTCCGACCGCGGCGCCGGAGAACTCCGACGGCTTCTGCGGCTCACCCGTCACGACGGGCACGCCCGGGGGCAGCTGCCGCGTCCCCGAGGTGATGCCGGTGGCCGCGCTGAACGCGAGGTCCTCGGCGTTGCCGCGCGACAGCGAGAGCTGCTGCTCCTGGGTGTTGTCGTTGAAGTCCCACTCGACGACGTCCATCTGCGGGCGGTTGGCGTCGTTCTGCGCGTCGTTCGCGCCGTTGATGATGTTCGACTGCTGGTGGTAGTCGAAGTGCCACGTCATCAGCCCCGACCCGAGCAGCTGCCGGTCGAAGTACGGCGAGCGCGTCATCTTCGGGTGGATCGGGCGAGGCGTTGACGGTGCGGTTCATGTTCTCGAGGTAGTAGCCCTCGACCACGAAGCGGCCGGTCGCGTCCTTCGGCAGGCCGAGGGTGTCGTCCGAGGTCCAGGTGTGACCGTCCTCGTCCTTCTCCCCGACCGCGATGGTGCGGGTCGGGACGAGCAGCAGCCGCGGGTTGGGCTTGTCCGGCGCGTAGTCGGCCGGGCGCACCCGGCGCGGCAGCAGCTGCGCGTCGCGCTTGTCGCTGCTGACGATCGTCGGCGTGGTCCAGCCCTGGAACACCCGGCTGGCCGGGTTGAAGCCCGACGGGTTGGAGCCGGCCGGGTTCCCGAGGTAGGAGCCGCCGGACATGATGTCCCAGTCGCCCGAGCCCATCGAGGTGTAGCTGGTGTTGTAGTAGTCCGGCTCACCGAGGGCGTGCGCCATCTCGTGCGCCGCGACGCCGATGGTCAGCGGCTTCCCGATGTCGTTGAACTCCGGCATCGTGAAGACGCGGTCGATGGTCACGCCGTCGGTCGTCGGCAGGCCGGCCGGCGTGCCCTTGGCCTGGCCGAGCGTGATCTGGTTGGCGTGCGACCAGGTGTGGCACGGGTTGCCGGTGACGGCCATGTCGGGGCCGGAGTGGATGAGGCCGACGAAGTCGACGACCCCGTTGCCGTCGTTGTCGTAGGGCGCGAAGTCCACCTCGGGGTCGGCCTGCGGCACGGCCTCCGCGGCCATGCCGAGCGCCCCGCCGCCGCCGACGCCGAGCTGGTCGTCGAGCAGGTCGAGGTCGACCCGGTTGTCGTCACCGGGGGCGATGCCGCCGTAGTAGCAGGGGTCCTGCCGCGAGCGCTGCGAGGTGTAGGGGCCGAACACGTCGACCTGCACGAGGAACGTCCCGAACGAGTCCTCGAAGTAGAACTCCGTCAGCGTGCCGTTGGGGTTGCCGCCGAAGCCGTCGAGCAGCTTCTTGTACGTGTCGGCGGTGTTGCCGTCCTGGAACTGCGGTGCGCTCTGCCCCTTGTCCTGGTCGAACCAGGTGGCCAGCATCAGCACCGGGAAGCGGAAGACGCGCGGCCCGCCTGTCTCGGCCGCCGCGACCTGCGCCTTGCGGCTCGCGATCTGCAGCTGGCGGAACATCTGCGTGCGGCGGTCCAGGCCCTGCGCGTCCAGCCACGTCGGGCGGGTACGGCCGACGTGGGTCGCGAGGCCGGCGGGCACGGCGTCCCTGCCGACGACGGCCTTCGTGGCGACCAGCGCGCCGCGGGCGTCGCGGCCGCTGGCGAAGCGCCAGACCCCGTCCTCGCCGCGCACGACGGTGTGGCCGAGGTGCTCGAACGCCCCGCCGACCTCGGCGGAGGTGAGCTGCGCGGGGAACGTCGTGCCGTCGGGCTGCTTGAGCACCTGGTCGAAGGGCGCGGCGGGGTAGAAGTCGCCGAACGTGAGCGGCGAGGTGGGGGCCTGCGTCGGGGTGTCGACGGCGACGGCCGGGGCGTTGCTGCTCAGCGCGAGCAGCGGGGCCACCAGCACGGACGCGGTCAGCGCTCCGAGCAGCCGGCGGCGGGTGAGTGTTCGGCATCGGGTCCTCCGGGAGCGCGCGCCGGGAGTGGCACGCCGTGCGGACCTGTTCGCCGCGGACCGTGCGCGTTCCTGCTGTGGCCCGCTGCGCGCGCCGGGCCCCTGACCGGCAGCCGATACCCTCGGTCGCCCGCGAGCCGCCCAGCGCTCGAGGCGAGAGGACCTGCCTGCATGAGCGTGCGCACCGTCGTCGCCGGCGACACCCGGTTCCTGCTCCGGGAGGAGGGCAGCGGCGACGGGACGCCGGTGCTGCTGCTGCACGGCGTGCCGGAGACCTCGACCGCCTGGCGGCACGTGGCGCCGGCCCTCGCGCAGGGGCGCCGGGTCCTCGTCCCCGACCTGCCGGGTCTCGGCGGCTCCTCGTACGCCGGGCCGTACGACGTCGCGTCGCTCGTCGCCCAGCTGTCCGCGCTGCTGGAGGCGGAGGTGCAGGGGCCCGTCGACGTCGTCGGCCACGACTGGGGCGGCTCGCTCGCGCTCGGCCTCGCCGGCGGACGTCCCGAGCTGGTCCGGCGGCTCTGCGTCGCCAACGCGCCGTACCGCTCGGTGCCCCTGCACCGCGCCGTGCACATCCCGTTCTTCACGCTGCCGCTCGCGCCGGAGCTGCTGTTCCGGCTGGCCGGCCGGCAGGCGGTCGACACGATGCTGGACCTCGCGTGGAAGGCCGAGCGCCCGCTGGGCGAGGACGTCCGGGCGGAGTACCGCGCCGCCTACACCGCCCGCCCGGCCGTGCGCGCGATGCTCGGCTACTACCGCGCGGCCACCCGGCCGGCGCTGCGCCGGATGGTGCCCGGCGCCCCGGCGCAGCTCGGCCGTCCGCGGGTGCAGGCCGAGAAGATGCTGGTGCTGTGGGGGGCGCTCGACCCGGTGCTGCCGATCGCCACCGGCGAGACCGTGGTGCGCGACCTCGGGCCGGACTGCGTGATGGTCACCGTCCCGGGCGCCGGCCACTTCGTGCTCGAGGAGGCGCCGGAGACGGTCGTCGAGGTGCTGCAGGACTTCCTGGCCTGATCGCGGGTACCGCCCGCGCATGACCGACGACGCACCCCCGCTCAAGCGCGCGATCAGCGGCACCCTGCTGTTCGTCTTCATCCTCGGCGACGTGCTGGGCGCGGGCATCTACGCCCTGGTCGGCCAGATCGCCGCCGAGTCCGGAGGGGCCGTCTGGCTGCCGCTGCTGGTCGCACTCGGGCTGGCGCTGCTGACCGCCGGCAGCTACGCCGAGCTGGTCACCAAGCACCCGCGCGCCGGCGGCGCTGCCGTCTTCGCCCGGCGGGCCTACCGCTGGCCGGTCGTCGCCTTCCTCGTCGGGTACTGCATGGCGGCCGCCGGCGCGGTGTCCGTCGCCGGGCTGGCGCTGGCGTTCAGCGGCGACTACCTCGGCGCGCTGGTCGACGTGCCGGCCAAGCCCGCCGCGCTGGTCTTCCTGCTCGTCATCGGGCTGCTCAACGCCCGTGGCATCAAGGAGTCGCTCGGCGCCAACCTCGTCATGACCGTCATCGAGGTCAGCGGTCTCGCGCTCGTGGTCGGGCTCGGCGCCCTGGTGGTCGCGCGCGGCGACGGCGACCCGGGCCGGGTGCTGGAGCTGCGCGACGGCGTGTCCGCGCCCTCCGCCGTGCTCGGTGCCGCGCTGCTCGCCTACTACGCCTTCGTCGGCTTCGAGACCTCGGCCAACGTCGCGGAGGAGACGAAGGACGTCCGCCGCAACTACCCGCGCGCCCTGTTCGGCGGGCTGCTGGTCGCCGGCGTGGCGTACGTCCTGGTCGGGCTCGCCGTCAGCGCGGCGGTGCCCACCGAGGTGCTCAGCCGCTCCAGCGGGCCGCTGCTCGAGGTCGTGCGCGCCGCCGACTCCGGCCTGCCCGAGGCGCTGTTCAGCCTCATCGCGCTGGTCGCTGTGGCGAACGGCGCGCTGCTCACGCTCGTGATGGCCAGCCGCCTGCTGTACGGCATGGCGCGCGACGGCCTGCTGCCCCCGGTGCTGGGGCGGGTGCTGCCCGGGCGGCGCACCCCGGGTGTCGCCATCGCGGTGGCGACCGTCGCTGCGGGGCTGCTGGCCGTGACCGGCACGCTGGCCGGGCTCGCCGCGACCGTCGTGCTGCTGCTGCTCGTGGTCTTCGCGAGCACCAACCTCGCCGTCCTGGTGCTGCGCCGCGAGCAGGTGACCGACGACCACTTCCGCGTCTGGACCCCCGTGCCGGTGCTCGGGCTGCTGTCGTGCGTGCTGCTGGCCACGCAGCAGGAGGCCGCGACGTTCCTGCGTGCCGGCTTGCTGCTGCTGCTCGGCGTCGTGCTCTACGTCCTGTCCCGGGCGACGGGTGCGGGCGCCCCGCCGGTGCCCTACCCGGAGGAGCAGGACCGCGCGTCGCTCGAGGTCCGCGGCTAGCGGAGCCCGACCTCCTCGACGTCGAGCTGCTGCTGCAGCCGGCGCAGCACCTCGTCGGTGATGTCCCCGGCGGCGTAGAGCCGGAGCAGCTCGGCTCGCTCGACGTCGAGCAGCCGGCGGCGCAGCTCGGCCGCGCTGGCCGCCTCGGCGATGGCGTCGCCGTCGTACGGCGCGACGTGGGTGTACTCGTCCTCGCCCGGGCAGCCGCCGAGCACGGCGTGGGCGCGGCGCACCCGCCCCTCCAGGTGGCCGCGCAGCTCCTCGCCGACCGAGTCCACGACGGACTCCGTGTCGAGGATCTGCTCCAGCTCGATCAGCGCGGTGCGGGCGACGTGGTGCTCCGCGACGGCGGTCTCCCGCCCGGTCCGCTCGACCGCGTCGGAGTCGTCGACCCCCAGCCGCCGGATGACCCACGGCAGCGTGAGGCCCTGGACGACCAGGGTGGTGAGGATGACGACGAAGGTCGTGAAGAGGATGAGGTCGCGGCCGGGCATGTCCTCGGGCAGGGCGAAGGCGGCGGCCAGCGAGACGACGCCGCGCATGCCGGCCCACCCGATGACTGCCGGCACCTGCCAGCGCGGCGCCGGGTCGCGCTCGCGGATGCGCCGGCTGAGCAGGCGCGGCAGGTAGGTCGCCGGGTAGACCCAGGCGAAGCGGGTGAGGACGACCGCCCCGGTGGCGGCGGCCGCCGTCGCCGCCAGCGAGCCGGGCGGCACGTCGGCCAGCCCCGACAGCACCTGCGGCAGCTGCAGCCCGATGAGCGCGAAGACCACCGCCTCGAGCAGGAACGTCACCATGCCCCACAGCGCCCCGGACTGCAGGCGGGCACCTGAGGAGAGCAGCACCGGCGCGCGGCGCCCGAGGTAGAGGCCGGCCACGACGACCGACAGCACACCGGAGGCGTGCAGGTGCTCGGCCGGCAGGTAGGCGGCGAACGGCGTCAGCAGCGACAGCGCGTTCTCCAGCAGCGGGTCGTCCAGGCGGCGGCGCACCCAGGCGATGCAGACGGCGAGGGCCAGCCCGAAGGCGACACCGCCGACGGCCGCGACGACGAAGTCCGTCAGGGCGCCGCCCCAGGTCGCGCCGCCGACGAGGGCCGCGCTGACCGCGATCCGGTAGGACACGAGCGCGGTCGCGTCGTTGAGCAGGCTCTCGCCCTCGAGGATGGTCAGCACCCGCTGCGGCAGGTTGAGCCGCCGGGCGACGGCGGTCGCGGCGATCGCGTCGGGAGGCGCCACGATCGCGCCGAGCGCGAGCGCCGCCGCGAGCGGGAGGTCGGGCGCCACCGCGTACGCCACCAGGCCGACGACCAGGGCCGTGACGAGGACGAGCCCGACCGACAGCAGCCCGATGGGGCGCAGGTTGGCCCGGAAGTCGGCGTAGGCGGTGCTCAGCGCCGCGGAGTAGAGCAGCGGCGGCAGGAACAGCACCAGCACCGCTTCCGGGTCGAGCTCGATGCTCGGCACGCCCGGGACGAGCCCGACGACCAGTCCGACGACCACGAGCACGATCGGGGACGGCAGGCCGTACCTGCGGGCCAGGCCGGACACCGCCGCGACGGCGGCCAGCAGGCCGAGCGCGGTCTCGAACGACTCCATGCACCCATCCTCGCGGACCGCGTCGTGGGTCGTGCCCCAGCGGGTACCCGGCCGCCATGACCGAGATCACCAACCCCCTGCCGCACGACCCCAGCGGCGCCTCCGCCACCGACGAGGAGTCGCTGCCCGCCGACGGCTCGCAGCAGCTGCTGGACGGCGGCTCGACCGGCACCGACGAGGGACCGGCCGGCATCCCGTCGGCGCTGACCGGCGTCGACCGCGACGGCGACCCGGTGGCGCCCCCGCCGGCGGCGCTGCCGGGCGACGCCGGCACCAGCACGGGCCCGGCCGAGGAGGACGACCTGCTGTCCGGCTCGGACACCTCGAGCCCGCTGCAGACCTCGGCGAGCCGCGGGGAGACCGCCGCGTCCGGCGACCTGCCCGCCGGCCGCCAGGGCCGCTAGGCGAGCCGGTCCAGCAGCAGAGCCTCGGCCAGGCAGGCCTTCTCCCACATGCCGAGGTGCAGGCTCTCGTCGATGCCGTGCCAGCGCGAGGCCGGGTCACCGACCCCGGTGACGAGGACGGTCGCGCCCGGGTAGGTCCGGGCGAACTCGGCGATGAACGGGATCGAGCCGCCGATGCCGCTCTCCACCGCGTCGTTGCCGTACGCCTCGGTGAACGCCGCGCGCGCGACGTCGTAGGTGTCACCGGTCGCCTCCAGCGCGTACGGCTCCGCCGCGGAGCCCGGTGTCATGACGACCCGGGCGCCCCACGGGGCGTGCGCCTGCAGGTGCTCGGAGAGCGCGGTCATCGCCCGCGCCGCGGAGTCGCCGGGGGCCAGGCGCAGGCTGAGCTTGGCCCGGGCGCGGGGGAGCAGGACGTTGGAGGCATCGGCGACGCTGGGGGCGTCCATGCCGATGACCGAGAGCGCCGGACGGTGCCACAGCCGCTCGGGGATCGTGCCGCCGCCGATGAGCTGCCCGCCCTCGAGCAGGCCGACGTCGGCGACGAACACCGCCGGGTCGAGGTCCGGCGCGGACGAGCTGCCGACGTGCAGGCCGGCGACGGCGACGTCCCCGGCCTCGTCGTGCAGGCCGGCGAGCAGGCGGCACAGCGCCGTCAGGGCGTCGCCGACCGGCCCGCCGTACATGCCGGAGTGCACCGGCCGCTCGAGCACCTGCACCTCGACGGCGAGGTCGACCAGACCGCGCAGGCTGGTGGTGAACGAGGGGATGTCCACGGCGGCGTTGGCCGAGTCGGCGATGACGATGACGTCGGAGCGCAGCTGCTCGCGGTGCTCGGCCAGCAGGGCGGTCAGGGTGGGGGAGCCGATCTCCTCCTCGCCCTCGACGAAGAGCACGACGCCGACGGGAGGCGTCCCGCCGTACGCGCGCAGGACCGCCAGGTGCATGAGCACGCCGGCCTTGTCGTCGGCGGTGCCCCGCCCGTACAGCCGCCCGTCGCGCTCGGTGGGCGTGAACGGCGGGCTGGTCCACTCCTCGAGCGGGCCGGTCGGCTGCACGTCCATGTGGGCGTAGAGCAGCACGGTCGGCGCTCCCTGCGGGGCGGGCCAGGTCGCGATGACCGCCGGCGCTCCACCGTCGGCGCGGACCACGTCGACGCTCGTGGCGCCGGCCGCCGTGGCCAGGCCGGCGACCCGGGCCGCGGCGTCCTCGACGTCGCCCGCGTGCGCGGGCAGCGCCGAGATCGACGGGATCCGGGCCAGGTCCTCGAGGTCGCGGCGGGCGTCGGGCAGCACCGCGGCAAGGGCGGCGCGCAGGTCGTCGGTCGTCGTCACCCGACTGAACCTACGTGGCTAGGACGGCACCCCGACCTGCAGGGAGAGGTACTCCTGCTCGCCGAGGCCGTCCATCAGGGAGAGCTGCGTCTCGGAGGTAGTCGACGCCGCCGCAGCCGCTGCCGGCGTGGGTGGCGCGGACCACCGCGCGTACGCCCTGCGCGCCGGCCGCGAGGACCTGTCACCCGGGAGTCGTTGACGCGGTGGCAGTGGCACACCAGCACAGCGGGGACGTCTCGGGAGCAGCACCAGGGCTGAGGGGAAGCTCACCTACGTCCGGCTTGCGCTGTCGACGGACCGTGCGCCACGTCACACCTGCAGCCGTCCCGGCTCGAGCACCTCGGCGTAGACGCCGAAGCAGGCCGCCCGGCCGAGGCTCCCGACCGCGGCCCGGTGGTGCCGGGCCAGCGCCCCGAGCAGGGGACGGTCGACAGGCGCGCCCTCGGCCAGCCCCGGCACGACGCAGCGCGGTGTCGCCAGCACGACCCGGAGCAGCACGTCGCCGAGGCGCAGCTCCTGCCCGACCTCGGGGTCGGTCGGGGCGTCGAGGACCACGTTGGGGCGGAACGGGCCCGGGTCGACCGACGCCCGGCCGAGCTGGCCCGCCAGCTCGGCCAGCGCGCCGGTGGTGACCAGGTGCACTGCGCCGAAGTCGACGAAGCGGCCTCCGGGCCGCGCCCCGGACACCTCGGTCAGCAGCTCCTGCCCGGGCACGCCGTCCATCCACGGCGGCACCATGTCGGCGTCGTCCGGGAGCAGGCGGTGCAGCCGGGCCGCCTCCGGCACCTCCCGGGTCAGGTGCACGGGTCGTCCGACCTGGCTGCTGAGGAGCTCGTCCGCCGCGTCGGTGCCGGCGACGGCGGTCCGTCCGGCGACCTCGACGACCACCGCGTCGCTGTCGAGACGGGCTCCCACCTCGAGCAGCGCGCCCCACCGCCCGGGGTGCTTGAGGCTGCCGACCGTGCCGTCGGCCGGGTCGACGCAGGCCCAGCCGCGGTCGCCGTGCAGCCCTGCCGCGGTGACGTCGACCGCCTGCAGCCGCTCGGCCCGCGCGCTCTTCACCGGGTAGCGGAGCAGCGCGGCGACGGTCGCTGACGGCGGCGGTGTCACGCGAGGACGGTAGCCACTGCTGCGTGCGGCACAGTGGCCGCATGGGCCGGCCGCTGCACGTCGAGACCGTCGTGCGGGCCGACCTCGACCGGCTCTGGACGGCGACGCAGGACGCCGGCTCCCACACGCGCTGGGACCTGCGCTTCACCCGCATCGAGGACGTCACGGCCCAGCAGGGGTCGAGCGCTCGGGTCTTCCGGCTACGCGCTGCACCTGCCCGGCCTCACGGTCGCCGGCACGGGGACCAGCGTCGGGGAGCACGAGCGGCCGGACGGGACACGCACGTCCGCCCTGCGCTTCGCCTCACCGCACCCGCTGTCGCTGATCCGCCGGGGGAGCGGGTGGTGGCGCTACTCGCCGGGTCCGGACGGGGTGCGGTTCGTCACCGGCTACGACTACGAGCCGGGCTGGGGCCGGCTCGGCGATCTCGTGGACCGCGTCGCCTTCCGGCGGCTGCTCGGCTGGGCGACAGCGTGGAGCTTCGACCGGCTGCGCCTGTGGCTGGAGGACGGCGTCACCCCCGAGCGGGCGCTGCGGCTCGGGGTGGCCGACGGCGTCCTGCGCGTCACGGCCGTCGCGCTCGGGGCCGCCGCCCTCGTCCGCGGCCCCCGCCCGTACGCCGTGGTGGCCCTGCTCGCGGTGCTGCCCCCGGTGCCCGGCGCCCCGCGGGCGTCCCGCTGCCGGCGCGCACCCACCCGACCGGAGGGACGTCGCGCACCCTCGACCCTGGCGACGCTCGAGGAGCCCGCGTGACCTCCATCTACCAGCGTGCGCTGGGCGCCGACTTCGACCTGCTGCACCCGGAGATCCAGGCCAGGTTCGCCCTGTCCTCCGCCGGCGGGCACGGGTCGATCGGCGTCGGCGTCATGGACGAGATCTGGCGGGCACCCGGGTTCACCCGGCCCTTCCTGCACTTCGGCACCTGGCGCAACATCATGTTCCCGGAGACCGGCCGCGACATCCCGTTCACGATCGAGAACTGGCCCTACGTCGACCGGTACGGCCGCGAGACCGTCACCTTCGTCCGCACCTTCGAGCTGCCGGAGCGCCGCCGCCGGTTCGACGCCACGATGGTCTGGAGCGAGCAGCGCGGCTGCGTCGTCGACTACCTGGGCACGCACCAGCACCTGGCCGCCGACGTGCGCCTGCGCGTCGACCCGGACGGGGGCCTGCGCCTGCACACCGGGGAGCAGCGCTTCTACGAGAAGCGGCTCGGCTTCCGCTTCCCCATGGCGTTCTCCGGCTCGCGGGGACGTGCACGAGTGGTACGACGAGCAGGCCGGCGTCCACCGCATCGAGGTCGTCGTGAGCAACCGGCTGGTGGGGCGGCTGTTCGGCTACCGCGGCTCGTTCACTGCCACCGCGCGACCGGTGCCGCCGGAGGGCGTCGCGCCGTCGGTGAAGCCGACCCGCGAGGAGAGGCGGGAGTAGCCGCGCCTGCGGGTGCAGACCCGGGCTGGTGCGGGGCAGGCTCACCGCATGACGACACCTCTGCGCGCCCTTGCCCTGGTCTGCAGCCTCAAGCCCACGCCCGCCCCGTCCAGCAGCGACCTGCTCGCCCGGCAGGTCCTGGAGGCCCTCGCCGGGCACGACGTGACCGGCGAGACCGTCCGGGTCGTCGACCACGACGTGCGCCCCGGCGTCGAGAAGGACATGGGCGACGGCGACGCCTGGCCGGCTCTCCGGGAGAAGGTGCTCGCCGCCGACATCCTGCTGATCGCCACACCGACCTGGATGGGGCAGGCCAGCAGCGTCTGCATGCGGGTCCTGGAGCGACTCGACGCGGAGCTCTCCGAGACCGACGAGCAGGGCCGGCCCCTCGGTCTTCGACAAGGTCGCCGTCTGCGCGGTCGTCGGCAACGAGGACGGCGCCCACCACATCAGCTCGCAGGTCTTCCAGGCGCTCAACGACGTCGGCTTCACGATCCCCGCGCAGGGCGTGACGTACTGGAACGGCGAGGCGATGCACGGCACCGACTACATGGACCTCGACGAGACGCCCGAGGCGACCGCGGGGACGACGGCCACCGTGGCGGCCAACGCCGCGCACCTGGCCCGGCTGCTGGCCGGCACCGGCTACCCGGCGGCGGCGTCGGAGGAGCGCAGCTGACCGAGGTCAGCGCAGGACGGGTACGCGCTCGCGGACGACGTCCGAGGGCGCGACCTGCCGCCGCTCGACGCTCCGGGCGACACCCAGCACCACCAGGCCGGCGCCGCTGAGCGCCGCGCCGACGAGCGCCGGCGAGCCGTACCCGTACCCCGCCGCGAGCACCACGCCGCCGAGGAAGGCCCCCAGCGCGTTGGCCGCGTTGAAGGCGGCGTGCATGCCGGCGGCCGCGAGCGACGGGGCGTCGCCGGCCGCGTCGATGAGGCGGGTCTGCGTCGCAGGCAGCCAGAGCGACCCGCAGAGCGACAGCAGCAGGCAGGTCAGCGCGGCGAGCAGCGGGTCGCCGGAGGTGACGCTGAAGAGCAGCAGCATCGCGCCGGTCAGCGCCGAGCCCGATCCACAGCGTGCGGGGCACCGACCAGTCGGCCATCCGCCCGCCGATCTCGGTGCCCAGCGTCATGCCGATGCCGAACAGCGCGAGCACCAGCGGCACTCGTGACTCCGCCAGCCCGGCGTGGTCGGTCAGCGTCGGCGTGATGTAGCTGTAGACGGCGAAGAAGCCGCCGAAGCCGATCGAGCCGATGGCCAGGGTGAACCACACCTGCGGCTGGCGCAGCGCGCCCAGCTCGCGCCGCGGGCTGGCTCCCTGCACCGGCGCGATCACCGGCACCACCCGGGCCACCGCCACGACGCAGACGACCGCGAGCCCCGTGACCAGCCAGTAGGTGCTGCGCCAGCCGAGCTCCTGCCCGAGCCGGGTGGCGACCGGCACGCCGAGGACGTTCGCCACCGTCAGCCCGAGCATCACCCGGGCCACGGCCCGCGAGCGCCGGTCCGGGGGAGCCAGACCGGCGGCGACGACCGCGGCCACGCCGAAGTAGGCGCCGTGCGGCAGCCCGCTGACGAACCGCGCGACCACCAGGCTGCCGAACGCCGGCGCCAGTGCCGACAGCGCGCTGGCCGCGGCGTACACCGTCATGAGCGCCAGCAGCAGCGCCTTGCGGGGGAGCCGGGCGGCGGCCACCGCCAGCAGCGGTGCGCCGACGACCACGCCCAGCGCGTACGCCGAGACGAGGTGACCGCCCTCCGGGACGGTGACGCCGAGGTCGCCGGCGATGTCCGGCAGGACGCCCATGGTGGCGAACTCGCTCGTCCCGATGGCGAAGCCGCCGACGGCCAGGGCCAGCGTGGCCACCCATGGCCGCGGCGACGGGGCGGCTGTCGTCGCTGTCACCGGGTCCAGGCTACTTGCCGCTGCAACGGAGCAGTACGGGGCGCCTCGTCCCCGTACGTTCCGGCGCATGCCTCTCGCCCAGCGCCTGCGTGACCTCGACCGCCGGGTCCTCGGCCCCGGGCTGGGCGTCCCGGTCCGCCGCGCGAGCGCCCAGCGCATGGCGTACGGCCTGCTCGCCGTCGGCGTGCTCTTCGCCGGTCTGGGGCTGCTCCAGCGGGGCCTGCTGTGCGCGTCCTCCGGTCTGCTCCTCGCCTCCGGGGTGTGGATGGGCCGCGTGGCGGAGGTGCAGGCGCAGGAGCGCGGCCTGGGCCTCGTCAGCGACGACACCCCACCCTCCGACGCCGAGCGCCGCCTGCTCCGGGTGCTCCTGGCCGTGGGACTCGCCACCGCGGTCGCCCTCACCGCAGGCGTCCTCCTGCTCGCCGTCGACGGGGACGACCCGGCGGTCACCGACGCCACCTGCCGGGCTGTCGGACGGGCGCTGGCCGACGGGCAGGACGTCGACGCGTTCCGACCGCTGCTCAGGGCCTGCGCCGAGCGCTGAGCCCCACGGCGCCTGCACTCGGTCGTAGGTTCCGTGGCATGGCAGACATCAGGTACGACGTCGCCGGGCCGGTCGCCACGATCACGCTGGACCGCCCCGAGAAGCTCAACGCCTTCACGCACGACACCGTCCGCGAGCTGCGGGCCGCCGTCGCCGAGGCGACAGCCGACACCCGCGTCGTCGGCATCGTCGTCACTGGCGCCGGGCGCGGCTTCTGCGCGGGCCTGGACGCCGCGGTCCTCGGGACCACGACGGCGGCCGGCTCGGCCGGCCGTCCCGCCGTGGACCCCGCCGAGGTGCCCGGCCTGTTCACCTGGCTGCTCGCGGTCGACAAGCCGGTGATCGCCGCGGTGAACGGCGTGGCTGCCGGCGGCGGCTTCGTGCTCGCCGTCATGGCCGACCTGCGCTTCGCCTCCCCGGCCGCCTCGTTCACCACCGTGTTCTCCAAGCGCGGCCTCATCGCCGAGCACGGCACCACCTGGGTGCTGCCCCGGCTCGTCGGCCACGGGCGGGCGCTCGACCTGCTCTGGTCCTCGCGCCGGGTCGACGCCGCGGAGGCGCACCGGGTCGGGCTCGTCGAGCACCTGACCGGCGACGACGACCTGCTGGAGCAGGCCCACGCCTACGTCGCCGACCTCGCCGAGAACGTGTCGCCCGCCTCGATGCGCGACACCAAGCGGCTCGTCTACCGGCAGTGGTCCCTGGCGTACGAGCAGGCGCTGCGCGAGACCGAGGAGGTGCAGTGGCAGGCGATGGACCGGCCGGACGCCGCCGAGGGCGCCCGGGCGCTGATCGAGCGCCGGCCGGCCGCGTTCGCCCGCCTCGGCCGGGAGGGCTGACGCCGTGTGGGTCCGCCTGAAGCAGGTGGCGCTGGTCGCCCGTGAGCTCGAGCCCGTCGTGCAGCAGCTGCGCGACGTCCTCGGCCTCGAGGTGGCCCACCGCGACCCGGGCGTCGCCGCGTTCGGCCTGGTCAACGCGCTGCTCCCGATCGGCGACCACCTGCTCGAGGTCGTGGCGCCCACCCGGCCGGGGACAGCGGGCGGCCGCCAGCTCGAGCGCCGCGGCGAAGGCGGCTACATGGTCATCTGCCACACCGACGACCACCCCGCGGTGCGGGCGACCATCGAGCGGCTCGGCGTCCGGACGGTCTTCGGCTTCGAGGAGTCCGGCTACCGCTGCCTGCAGCTGCACCCTGCTGACACCGGCGGGTCGTTCCTCGAGATCGACGCCCAGGAGGGCGGCGAGCGCTCGGACGGACCGTGGCACCCGGCCGGCCCGACGTGGCAGGACGCCCGCCGCACCGACGTGGTCACCGGCATCGCCGCCGTCGAGCTGGAGGCGGCCGATCCCGACGGCGTCGCGGCCCGCTGGGCCGCCCTGGTCGGCAGCGAGGTGCGTCCCGGGCCGGTCGTGCCGCTCGACGGCTCGCAGGTGCGGCTCGTCGCCGTCCCCGCCGGCAGGCCGGACGGGCTCGCAGCCGTCGAGCTCGCCGCCGTCGACGCCGAGCGGGCGCTGGCGGCCGCACGCGCCGCCGGCCTGCCGGTCGACGGTCGCTCGTTCGTGCTGTGCGGCACCCGGTTCGACCTCGTCGACTGACGCCGGACAGGGTCCGTCAGGTGACGGTCTGCTCCGGCGCCGGGCCGGTTCGTGGGGTCGTGGTCAGGACTGGGCCGAGCAGAGGCGATGCCGACGTCCCGTGCACACTTCGCCCGTCATGGTCCGGCTGGCCGGCGGCGACGCCGCGGTCCTTCCATCGGCACCGGTGCGAAGCGCTGGGGCTGCCTGCAGCCGGGCGCGGATCGCGCGAAGACGCACCACGGGTCAAGACGGCGAAGGGCCCGGACGCCGACGCGTCCGGGCCCTCCTCGTGCCGGCAGTGCTAGTTCCACTTGCCGCCGAAGTGCTGCTCCGTGGCCGTGGCCATGGACCCTCCTCTGCTGGTCGGGGGGTGAGCGAGGACTAGGACCACTTCACCCCGGCGACGACGGTGGCGACGACGAGGATGAGCGAGCCGCTGGAGGCGAGGGCGGCGGCGAAACGGTTGCGCATGGGGACTCCTGAGGGTGGGCGTTCCGGCGGTTCGCCGGCTCACAAGGGTTGTCGTCCCGTCGCACCCCCGCCTGAGCGGTCCGGATGGCGCAACTTCCCGTTGGGCCGATCGGCTCAAGCGCTCCGGCAGCGCGGCGCCCGTTCGGCAGGACCGGGGCTCGGTGCCGTCGGCGCGGCCGACCTCGATGTTCGCTGTCGACCTCGGGCCGAGCGGTCACCGGGGGGCCCGGCGGATCCGGTCATGGACCGGCCGACCAGCACGACGCACGGTCCGTCAGCTGACGACGCGAAGGACCGACGCTGGGCGGCGCTGCTCACGGCCGGTGTCCGTCGCGATCGCCGTCTTCCACGAGCCGCTCGAGCGCTCAACCCCGTGCGCCTGCAGCCAGGGCAGGAAGTCGCCGATGGGCATCGGTCGGGCGAGGTAGAAGCCCTGCGCGGTGGTGCACCCCAGCTCAGCCAACTGCCGCCAGGCGGCAAGGTCCTCCACGCCTTCCGCGACCACCTCGAGGCTCAGGTTGCCGGCGAGGTCGATGATCGACCGGGTGATGGTCGCGTCGTCCGCGTCGTCGATCAGGTGCGTGATGAAGCTGCGGTCGATCTTGACCTCGTGCACGGGCAGGCGCTTGAGGTAGGACAGTGAGGAGTAGCCCGTACCGAAGTCGTCGATGGACAGCCGTACGCCCATCTCCTGCAGACCGGTGAGCAGCCCCATGGCCCGCGCAGGATCTGTCATGACACTGCTCTCAGTGATCTCAAGGGTGAGCAGCCGGGCCGGGACGCCGTAGCTCGCGAGCAGCCGGCCGACGTCCTGGACGAGGTCGACGTCGACCAGGCTCCTGGCCGACAGGTTGACGGCGATGTTGAGCTCATGGCCGGCGGCGGACCAGGCAGCACAGGCTTGCAGGCTCTGTCTCAGGACCAGCATGGTCAGCGGCCGGATCAGGCCGCTGCGCTCGGCGATCGGGATGAACTCATCCGGCGTGATCGGGCCCAGATGCGGGTGGTTCCAGCGCACCAACGCCTCCGCGCCGGTGACCTCCCCGTCGACCAGCCGTGCTTTGGGCTGGACGTGGACCGTCACCTCGGCCCGGTCGATCGCGTGGCGCAGCTCGGCGACGAGCGCGAGCCGCTGGGGGTCGGTGTTGTCCATGCCGACTTCGTAGAGCCGCACGCCGGCGGCGCTGTTCTTCGCGTCGTACATGGCCAGGTCGGCGCGCTTGAGCAAGGTGGAGCTGTCGAGACCGTCGCCGGGGCCGATGGCCAGTCCGACGGAGGCCCCGATCTGCACGTCGACGCCGTCGAGGTCGACCGGCTGCTCGAGGGTGTGCAGGACACGTCGGGCGGCACGGACCGCTTCCTCCGGCCGCACCTCGCCGGGCAGCAGGAAGGCGAACTCATCTCCGCCCAGGCGTGCGACGAAGGCGCCGTCGCCGTCGACCAGGCCGGCTGTCAACCTGCGCGCGACCTCCTGCAGCAAACGGTCACCCTGCTGGTGGCCCAGCGTGTCGTTGACCTCCTTGAAGCCGTCGAGGTCCATCAGCGCGACGGTGACACCTGGCGATCGGCCTTCTTCGTGCCGCTCCAGCGCCAGCCGCAGCTCTCGCTGCAGCTGGACCCGGTTGGGCAGGCCGGTCAGGGCGTCGTGCAGCGCATCGTGGCGCAGCTGGTCGATGAGGCGGCCGTTCTGGAGGGCGACACCGGCGTGGTTGGCCACGGTCTCCAGCAACCGGACGTCCTGTGCGTCGAAGGTGCGGATGTCCCCCAAGCGGTCTCCGACCAGCAGCGTGCCGACGACGCCGGCCTCGCCGCGCAGCGGGGCGAGGGCGGCGTCGCGGTATCCCAGGTGCTGGAGGAAGCGGGCCTGGTCGGGCTCCTTGGAGCCGCGCGGGAGCAGGACCCCTTGCTCCGCCTCGACCGCCCGGGTCCAGACCCAGTCCGTGGCTTGCCGGTCCTCCAGCTCGATGCGCTGCAGTCTGCCGCTGGGCGGAAGGATGACGCGCACGGCCTTGCGTCCCTCACCGGTGGAGATGAAGGTGATCTCCGCGGACTGCGCGTGCAGCATCTCCTTGGCCTGGGTCAGCACGCTGCGCAGCACCTCGTCCACTTCCGGGGAGCTGGTGATGGCCTGGCTGAACTGGTACAGCCGCTCCAGGCTCAGGTGCCGCTCGGACAGGGCGGCGTAGGCGCGGTAGGCGAGCAGCATGATGGCGACGACCGCGGTGAGCGGTCCGGCGGCGGCCGGGTTCAGGGTGAGGGCGTACACGGCGACCAGGGCGATGGTCGCGACGGCTGTGGCGCGCACGGCCTCCGTGACCGGCTCGACGAGCAGGTCCCGCCAGGCGATGGTGCCCTCCGAGGCGGCGATCACCAGCGTGGTGGCGGCGGCGTCGAGGGCGCCGACCGCTGCGACTGCCGCATAGCACGCGGTCCAGGCCGTCACGGTCGCGTTGATGCCGCTGCCGTGCAGCGCGGAGAACACTGCCAGGGCCAGGCATGCGTTCGCCGACAGCAGGGCCAGGTTGTAGAGCACCTTCACCAACGGCTGGCGGCGCACCAGCACGAAGATCAGTGCCGGTCCGAGCAGCCGCGCCGCGAGCAGCCAGGCCGGGTCGGTGAAGAACAGGCCGAGCACCATGGGGATCTCGCAGAGCGAGACGGTCTGTGCCTCCCGGCGCACCTGGACGTGCAGGACGCAGACCTCGACCAGCGCGAAGAGGACGGTCAGCAGCCACCACGGCACGTCCGGGCCCGCCGCTGGCCGGGCCAGGTCGCTGACCCGAGGCCACAGGACCGCGGTCAGCCCGAGCAGGCCGAGGATGACTCCTGCTACCCGCAGCAGCGGCGAGGCGCCGCGCAGCCGTGCGCTCAGACGCACAGCTGGCGGCACGAGGAGCTCCCTGGTCGGACGGTATCGACACCTTCCTCGTCGGCGTCCACCGGCCGGGCCGCATCCTCCTGGCGGGTGATGTGCACGGGGTCGCTGTGCTCCGCCACCTGTCGGCGCCCGGCCAGACCCGATGTGGAGTGTGAGAGGCCGGCGCAGGGCTGTTGCGGCGAGCCAGCCACGACGACGGGGCCCTGGACGAGCGTCAGCACGGCAGCCGCGTCCTGGGTCCGCTCGTCGTTCGGGCCGCTACCCGTCGCGGACGTCCCAGCGGCCGCGGCACTGCCGTGCCTGGGCGCTGCCACGCAAGGCATCGACCGGTCCGCGCTGGCTCCACCGCTCCGGGCTGCCGCACCACCGGCGCACCCGCCCGCCTCGGCGTCACGACGACGCGCTGACTCCGCGCAGCGGCGGGGTCGATCCGCCCCCGGTCGCAGGACGCGACCGGCAGGGTGCCACCGGCGGGAGCGCCCCGGCGTGGCCGGTGCGCCCGGGGAGGTCCCCGGGCGCCGGACCCGGCGGACGGGGTGGACGCACGGGTCCCGGCGGCGTCAGTGTCAGGGGCGGCCGGCCTCAGGCCGCGGCACCTCGGGTCCCTGGACGTCACCCACCACGCGTCCCGGGTGCAGGCGCTGCCTGCTGGCGTCCTGCGTCGCCCCTGGACAGCACGCAGGCAACCGTCGCCCGGCCCCATGGGGTCGGGCGACGGCTGCTCGGGCTGAGAGCTACTGCCAGCCGCCGCTGGCCCAGGTGCGGCCGGCCCAGGTGCGGCCGGCCAGGGATCCGTCGGCCCAGGTGCCGGTGGTCCAGGACTGGCTGGCCCAGGTGCGTCCGGTCCAGTTGCCCGAGGCCCAGGTGCGGCCGGCCCAGGTGCGGCCGGTCCAGTCGTTGCCGGCCCAGGTCCGGCCCGCCCACGCTCCCGTGCTGCCCAGTGCGTCGCCGGTCCAGCCGGAGCCGTTCCACACGCCGCCGGTCCAGCTGGTGCCTGCCGATTCCTCAGCGGCCCGCCGGGTGGTGTCGTAGGGCTGAGCGAGCGCGTCCTGCTCGCCGGAGAGCTCGACCCCGTCGAGCACCACCCGGCTACCTCCGCGGGCTGCGTCCAGCGAACCGGTGCCGGTGCTGGGCGTCACCTTCTGCGCGAAGTCGGAGACACTGGCGCTGGCGAGGCTTGCCTTGTCGATCTTGACCAGGCCTTGGCCCTGCGCCTGGATGTCGGCCTTCGGCAAGGCGAGGGCGCTCTTCTTGAGCAGCCCCTTGACCTGGTCGGGGGTGAGGGCTGGCCGCTGCTCGAGGAGCAGGGCTGCCGCTCCAGAGGCGACGGCGGCTGCCTGGCTGGTACCACTGCCGCGGAAGTACCGGTCCGCGAACGCGGCGTCGGGCCACTGGGTGTCGGCGTAGGACCCGGGCGCGCGCAGCGACTGGATGTGGGCGCCGGGAGTCACGACGTCCGGGTTGCGAGTGCCGTCGCCGCGGGTGGAGAACGCGGGGATGACGTCGTCGAGGGTGGTGGTGGTTCCTGCCGTGTCCTCAGCGCCGACGGCGAGGACGAACGGGTCCTGGGCCGGGTTCAGGAGCTTGCCTGTCCCCGTTCCGTCGTTGCCGGCGGAGACGACCACGACGATGCCCTTGCGCCAGGCGACCTCGGCGGCGTAGGCCAGCGGGTCGAGGGTGTAGGCCTGGAGCGAGGCGGTACCGAAGGACAGGTTGAGGACGCGGATGTTCATGCCGGGGTCGTGGGCGTGCTGGACGACCCAGTCGATGCCGGCGATCACCTGGGAGACGTCGGTGGCGCCGGCGGAGTCGGCGACCTTGACGCTGACGAGCCGCGCATCGGGTGCCACGCCCAGGAAGGCGGTGCTGGCCGGTTTGCCCTTGGCGTCCACGCCCGTGTCGTGGCCGGCGATGATGCCGGCCATGTGGGTGCCGTGGCCGAAGGTGTCGAGGTGCTGGAG
The DNA here is from genome assembly GCA_963762795.1 of uncultured Actinomycetota bacterium. GTDB lineage: Bacteria > Actinomycetota > Actinomycetes > Mycobacteriales > SCTD01 > RYN-170. Next base: position 32,109 of record CAVXMC010000014.1, read on the forward strand.
CGCCGAGACCTGGGACTCGAACGACAGGTCCGGACCGTGCAGGACCTTGCCGGCACCGTCCAGGCCGGGCACGGGTGCGACACCGCTGTCGATCAGGGCGATGTCGATGCCCTTGCCGGTGTAGCCAGGGGAGGTGCTGCTGGCCTTCCAGACCGTCCTTGCCCCGATCGACGTCGTGACGTTGAGCATGGAGTTGCTGTCGCCGACGGGGTTGTACGCGGTCGATGTCGTCGTTCTTGTGGTCGTAGTCGGTGAGGTGCCGAGCAGGCGGACCTGTGCGTCCTGGGTGACGGCCCGCACGCGGCTGTCTTGTCGCAGCTGGGCGGCGACGCGGGCAGTCCCGGTCATGGTCACTGCATCGATCAGCTGCAGGCTGCGTCCGGCCGTCCCGCCGAGCTGCACCAGGCGCTGGCTCACCGCGGGCACGGCGCCGGCATCGGTGCGGACGATGTAGGTGCTCACGGGCTCTGACTGAGGGGCAGCCAGGGCTGGGGTAGCCGCGGTGACGCCGGCGAACAGCCCGGTGCTGAGAAGCAGCGCTGCGCTGGTGCCGCGCAGGTGAGTCATGGCGAAGTCCTTCGTCGGGCGGGCAGAGGGAGGGGAGCTGGGCGCCGTCTTGCGGGTCACTGCCAGTTCACCCCGCTCCAGCTGTCGCCGGACCACGTGCGTCCTGACCAGGTTCGTCCGGACCACGTACGGCCAGACCAGGTACGACCGTCCCAGCTGCCTGCGGACCACGTGCGCCCGGACCAGGTGCGGCCTGACCAGGTCCGGCCGGCCCAGTCGTTGGCCGACCAGGTCTGGCCCGACCAGGTGCGGCCGGTCCAACTGGCGCCGGTCCAGGAGTCGCCCGACCATGGACGACCTAGCCAGTTCCTCCCGTTCCAGGTCGTGCCGTTGGCGGTCTGCTTCAGCCAGTTCTGGCTGTTGAAGGACTGACCGAAGATGTCCTGCTCGCCGGTGAGAACCGTCGGAGTGTCAGTGGTGTCGTCGGCGTAGCTGACGACATGCACGCTTCCACGGGAGAGCTCCAGCGACCCGGTTCCGGTGGCGAGCGACTTCTGCACGTTGTTCGCGACGGCACCGCGGATGGCCTGATACACGTTGATGGCGCCCGAGCCCTGGTAGACGTTGGCGCTGTTCGGGAACGGCGAGGCGGCCTGCATCAGCGCCCGCTTGACCTCGTCGGGCGTCGCCGTCGGGTACCTCTGCAGGAACAGGGCCGCTGCACCGGAGGCGACGGCCGCCGCCTGGCTGGTGCCGTTGCCGCGCAGGAACCGGCTGCCGGTCCGCGCGGTCGGGTTGTCGTAGTCGATGGTGCTGTTGGGAGCGCGCAGGCCCAGGATGTGCACCGCGGGCGCCACCAGGTCAACGTGCCGACTGGCGGCACTGGTCCCGCCCTTGCTGGCCCAGGACGGCACCGTGTCGTCGTTCGTGGTGGCTGTGCCCATAGGGTCCTCGGCGCCGACGGACAGCACCATGGGGTCCTGCGCCGGCATGCCGAGGTAGTTGCGGGTGTTGTCGTCGTTGCCTCCGGCGACGACGACGACGATCCCGGCCTTCCAGGCCCGCTCCACGGCATAGGCCAGCGGGTCCTGCTGGTAGGGCTGGGTGCTGTCTGTGCCGTAGCTGAGGTTCAGCACGCGGATGTTGTTGCCGTCGGTGTTCTTGTGCTCGACCACCCAGTTGATGGCGGCCAGCATCTGCGAAACGTCGACACCGCCGTCAGCCGCGCCCACCTTGATGTTGATCAGACGCGCGTCCGGGGCCATCCCGACGAACCGGGTCTGGTCCACGTATGCGGCCGGGCTCGTCTGAGCCTGGTCACGCCCCACGATGATGGAGGCCATGTGGGTGCCGTGCCCGAACCCGTCGTTGAACAGCAGGTTCGGCTCCTGGCTGTCAAAGCTCAGGTCCGGCCCGTTCACGACATTGCCGGAGGTCAATCCAGGCACCGGCGCGACACCGCTGTCGATCAGCGCCACGTCCACGCCCTTGCCGGTGTAACCGGCCTTGAACGCCGACTGCGCCCCGGTGATGGCCTGGACCTGGTACATGGACCCGGTGTTCGTCACGGGGTCGTAGCCCAGCGTCGGGCCCGTCGTGCCGGTGGTGCTGCTGGGCGCCGGAGGCGGCGGGGCGGCGGCGGCAGAGCCTGCCAGCAGCCCGCACAGCAGCGCTGCGCTCACCGTTGCTGCGGCAAGTTGTATGTGCGTCTTCATGCGGCGTCCTGCCTGCTGTTGAACTCCACGCGTACCTCCGGCACCGGGAAGGGGTCCTTGTCCCCCAGCACGTCGACCTGAGGCGCCTCCAGCCGTACGGCCGAAAGGCGCAACTGCCCGCGCGCCGATGGCCCTCGCCGCGGACCCTCCTGGGCCCCGCTTGGGAGCTGGCCGGGTGTGGGGTGCCGCACCGTGTCCCGGATGACCGGTGTTCCCGACGCAACAGAAGTGCCGCCGCGCCACCTCTCTCCATGAGCGGCCGTGCCCCGTCTGAGGATCGAGAGCAACTGCCGCACACCCCGCGTCGGCGACACGACGCGGCTCAGCGGGCGGCAGCGCCTGGTCGAGCGCTTGCGGGCGGCGCCCTCAGGGGGCGGGTCTGCGCGATGCGGTAGAGCGAGCCGGTGGACTCGGCCAGGGCGTAGCCAGTCAGCAGTGGACAGCCGTGCCAGAGCAGGACCGCGCAGAGGTCCTCGAGGAGCGCGAGGGTGAGTCGGTGGGGTTGGTCGCCGTGGCGGGCCAGCCTGCTTCCCGGTCGGGCGGTGTCGTCGAGTCGTCAGCGCCCCGTGCCTCCACCGGTGCACAGTGACCGTCGGTCGCCCTGGCACAACCGTCTGCCGTCGATCTGCTGACTCGCAGACCGAGGTAGTGGGCCCGCCACGGCGGCCTGGTGGCCGGCCGACTGGTCGCCGGGGTCGAGCGGGCATCAGGCGGCCGTGCCGACTCCCGCCAATCCGCGTTGCCGGCAGGCGACTGGAGGTCTGCGCTCCCTGCGCGCGTACACCCACGTGATGCCCGCCAGCAAGGAGCGGACCGAGCGCGCGATCGACCGCGGCCGCGGGAAGCCCCCGGGCAACGACGAGACCGCCGGGCCCATGGGCACCGGCGGTCTCGTGTCTGCTGCCCGTGGTCACGACGTGGACAGCATGCGTCTCTGAGCGGCAGCGGTGCAGGTCAGAGCGCTGCCTGACTAGATGTCGTAGTACAGCTGGAACTCGAACGGGTGCGGACGCAGGCGCAGCTGGTCGATCTCGTTGCTGCGCTTGTACGCGATCCACGTCTCGATGAGGTCCTCGGTGAACACGCCGCCCTCGAGCAGGTACTCGTGGTCGGCCTCGAGGGCGTCGAGCACGGCGTCGAGCGACGCCGGCACCTGCGCCACGTCGGCCAGCTCGTCCGGCGGGAGCTCGTAGAGGTCCTTGTCCACCGGCACGGGGGGCTCGATCTTGTTCTTGATGCCGTCGAGTCCGGCCATCAGCATCGCCGAGAAGGCGAGGTAGGGGTTGCTGGACGGGTCGGGGCAGCGGAACTCGAGGCGCTTGGCCTTCGGGTTGGAGCCCGTGATCGGGATGCGGATGCAGGCGGAGCGGTTGCGCTGGCTGTAGACCAGGTTGACCGGCGCCTCGAAGCCCGGCACCAGGCGGTGGTAGCTGTTCACCGTCGGGTTGGTGAAGGCCAGCAGCGACGGGGCGTGGTGCAGCAGGCCGCCGATGTAGTAGCGCGCGGTGTCCGACAGCCCGGCGTAGCCGACCTCGTCGTAGAACAGCGGCTCGCCGTCCTTCCACAGCGACATGTGGCAGTGCATGCCGGAGCCGTTGTCGCCGAAGATCGGCTTGGGCATGAAGGTCGCCGTCTTGCCGTACTCGTTGGCGGTGTTCTTGATGATGTACTTGAACAGCATCATGTTGTCGGCGCTGGCGAGCAGGGCGTCGAACTTGTAGTTGATCTCCTGCTGGCCGGCCGAGCCCACCTCGTGGTGGCCGCGCTCGACGACCATGCCGGCCTGCTCGATCTTGACGGCCATCTCGTCGCGGATGTCGGCGTAGTGGTCGGTCGGCGAGACGGGGAAGTAGCCGCCCTTCATGCGCGGCTTGTAGCCCAGGTTGCCGCCCTCCTCCTCGCGACCGGTGTTCCAGGCGGCGGCCTCGGCGTCGATGAAGTGGTAGCTCGAGCCGGGCGTCACGTCGTAGCGGATCGAGTCGAAGATGTGGAACTCCGCCTCGGCGCCGAAGTAGGCGGTGTCGGCGATGCCGGTGCCGCGCAGGTAGGCCTCGGCCTTCTTGGCGATGTTGCGCGGGTCGCGCGAGTAGGCCTCGCCCGTCAGCGGGTCGTGGATGAAGAAGTTGATGATGAGAGTCTTGCGGACCCGGAACGGGTCCAGGCGCGCGGTCGTCGGGTCCGGCAGCAGGAGCATGTCGGACTCGTGGATCTCCTGGAAGCCACGGATCGAGGAGCCGTCGAAGCCGAGGCCGTCGGTGAAGACGTCCTCGCCGAAGGAGCCGGCCGGCACCGTGAAGTGCTGCATGACCCCGGGCAGGTCGCAGAAGCGGACGTCGACCATCTCGACGTCCTCCTTCTCGATGTAGCTCAGGACCTCTTTGGCGCTGGTGAACAAGGGACGTCCTCCGGTCAGGCGGGGCGGCGTGGGGCTTCGCGAGCAACCTACGTGGGGCGCATGACTGCCCGGTGTCCCGTGTGTTTCACGGGCGTAACGCGGCCAGCGTCCCGCAGGGCGGGCCGGCAGGCGCGCGACTAGCCTCGGGCCATGCCTCGCTGGACCGGTACGTGGATGTCGGGGCCCTCGTCGGCCGGTGTCGAGATGCGTGCCGAGGGCGACTTCCGGGGTCGCCGGCTCGGGCTGCCGGCGCAGGGCCGGGGCTCGGCGGCCGCGTTCGGGACCCGGCTCGCCGCCTTCGCGGTCGACGCGTTCGGCTCGGGTCTCGTGGCGCGGCTCATCGACCCGATCGGCGACACCGGCACCGTCGACGGCAGCGCCGCGCTGCTGCCGCTCGTGGTGCTGGCGGTCGTGACGATCCTCGGGGTGACGCTGGTCGGTCAGAGCCCCGGTATGCGGCTGCTCGGCCTGCGGGTCGTGCGCCTGGTCGCGCCCGACGGCCCGCCCGGGTTCGTGCCCGCCGCGCTGCGGACCGCCCTGCTGGTCCTGCTCCTGCCGGCGCTGGTCTCCGACCGCGACGGCCGGGGCTTGCACGACAAGGCCGCCGGCACCGTCGTCGTACGGGCCTGATCCCTCAGCGCATCCGGCCGCGTGGCACCCGGGTCGGCACCGGGCCCTTCGGGATGGGCATCGCCTGCGCCATCGCCTTGAGCTTGCGGTCCAGGATGTTGACGTCCTTGGGCTTGACGTTCTGCGGCAGCTTCACGAAGTGGCGCTCGAGCCCGCGGAGCGGGACCTGGCCGTCGCCGTCGCCGACGGTGACCTCGTAGACCGGCGTGTCGCCGATGAAGCGCGAGAGCTTCTTCTTCTCGTTGCTCAGCAGGCTCTTCGTGCGCGAGGCGGAGCCCTCGGCGACGAGCACGACGCCGGGGCGGCCGACGACGCGGTGCACCAGGTCCTGCTCGCGGGTGAAGCCGACGGCGGGGGTGACCCGCCAGTCGCCACGCATGTTCTGCAGCACCGCCGCGGCCGCGCCCAGCTGGCCCTCGACCTGCGCGTACGCCGACTTCTGCACCCGCTTGCCGAAGACGAGGGTGGCGACGAAGACGCCGACCAGGAGGCCGATGAGGCCGAGGTAGACCGGGTGGTCGATGACCAGGCCGATGGCCAGCAGCACCAGGAACGGCGCGAGGAACGCCGCCGTGACGAACAGCGGCAGCCGCGGGTCGCTCTTGCGGGTCATCGCGAAGGCCTGCTTGACCTGCGCGATGCGGGCGCCGCGCGGCGGCTTGGGCTTGGCGGGTGCGGCCTTGCCGCCCTTCGCCGGGGCGGCCTTCGTACGACGGAGCGAGACCATGCCGACGAGCCTAGGCGTCGCCCGACGCAGCCTTCTTCTTGGCCGCCTTGCGCGCCGCCTTCTCCATCGCCTGCTTCAGGGTCAGCTCGCGGGCCTCGTCCAGGGTCGGCGCGGTGCCGCCCAGGGACGCCGGGACCCACCAGTCGTCCTGCGGCCCGCGCGGGGCCCCGCGGTACGTCGCTCGGGCCTCCTCGAGCAGCGTCTGCATGCGGGCCTTGAGCTCCGCGGTCACCTGCACCGGGTCCGAGCCCGGCGCCGGCGTGAAGGTCTCGCCCACGACGATGCGGACGTCGGTGCCGCGGGTCAGGTCACGCGGCCGACCCTTGGTGAAGATGCGCTGGCTGCCCCAGATGACGCACGGCAGCAGCGGCACTCCGGCCTCCATCGCCATCCGTACCGCGCCGGTCTTGAAGTCCTTGAGCTCGTAGGACTGCGAGATGGTCGCCTCGGGGAACACGCCCACGATCTCGCCGCGGGAGAGCGCGTCGACGGCGAGCTTGTAGCTCTCGGCCGCGGCGCCCAGGCGGTCGACCGGGATGTGCTTCATGCCGCGCATCAGCGGGCCGCTGACCTTGTGGTCGAAGACCTCCTTCTTGGCCATGAAGCGCACCAGGCGCCCGGCCGGCTGGGCGGCCAGCCCGGCGAAGGTGAAGTCGAGGTAGCCGACGTGGTTGATCGCCATGACCGCACCGCCCGTGCGCGGCACGTTCTCCACGCCGGTGGTGTGGAACCTGATCCCCAGGCCGCGGAAGACCGTCTTGGCGAGGGCGATGACGGGCGTGTAGACGGGCTCGACCATGGGCCGCACGCTAACGCCCTCCCGCCAGCGGTCAGCGTGCGGCGCGCGCTCCCAGGTCGACCCGATGCTCGGCGGCGGCCATCGCGGCCTCCGCCTCACGCCGTCCGCGGGCCCGGACCGCGCCCTCGGACATGCCCGGCCCAGGCGTTGCGGCGCGCGGTGCGCTGGCCGCCGGAGGGGATCAGGGCGAGGACGACGGTGGCGAGCATCGACATGGTGACCTCCAGCGGGGGGTGCGGGCTCCGCACCACCGTGGCGGCCTCCTGTGACGGTCCTGTGACCTGACCGTGAACGTCGCGGGGCGGCTGGCGCACGCTCAGGCTGGCGTGACCGCCTCGCGCCGCTCGCGGGCCAGGTCGTACAGCCGGCCGGCCCGGTAGGAGGAGCGCACGAGCGGCCCGCTCATGACCCCGGCGAAGCCGATCTCCTCGGCCTCCTGCTTCAGCTCGACGAACTCCTCCGGCTTGACCCAGCGCTCCACCGGGTGGTGCCGCTTGGACGGGCGGAGGTACTGCGTGATCGTGATCAGCTCGCAGCCGGCGTCGTGCAGGTCCTGCAGCGCCTGGCTGATCTCGGCCCGGTCCTCGCCCATGCCCAGGATGAGGTTGCTCTTGGTGACCAGGCCGTCGGCCCGGGCGGAGGTCAGGACCGACAGCGACCGCTCGTAGCGGAAGGCCGGGCGGATGCGCTTGAAGATGCGCGGCACCGTCTCGACGTTGTGGGCCAGCACCTCGGGCCGCGAGGAGAACACCTCGGCGAGCTGGTCGGGCACGGCGTTGAAGTCCGGGATGAGCACCTCGACCCGGATGCCGTCGAGCGCGGCGTGCACCTGGCGGACGGTCTCGGCGTAGAGCCACGCGCCGCCGTCCGGCAGGTCGTCGCGGGCGACGCCGGTGATGGTGGCGTACTTCAGGCCCATCGTCGCCACCGACTCGGCGACCCGTCGCGGCTCGTCCCGGTCGTACTCCGTGGGCTTGCCGGTGTCGATGTCGCAGAAGTCGCAGCGCCGCGTGCAGACCGAGCCGCCGATGAGGAAGGTCGCCTCGCGGTCCTCCCAGCACTCGTAGATGTTGGGGCAGCCGGCCTCCTGGCACACCGTGTGCAGGCCCTCGCGCTTCACCAGGCCCTTGAGCTCGGTGTACTCCGGCCCCATCACCGCCCGGGTCTTGATCCAGGAGGGCTTCTTCTCGATGGGCGTCTCGGCGTTGCGGACCTCGAGGCGGAGCATCTTGCGCCCTTCGGGCGTCACGGCGGTCACGTCTCACGGTAACGCCGGGGGGACGTGCAGGCTTCCTGGAGACAGGGCAGGGTGGGCGCATGGACCTCAGGATCTTCACCGAGCCGCAGCAGGGCGCGACCTACGACGACCTGCTGGCGGTCGCCCGCACCGCCGAGGACGCCGGGTTCGACGCGTTCTTCCGCTCCGACCACTACCTCGTGATGGGCGACGGGGACGGCCGCCCCGGCCCGACCGACGCCTGGGTCACCCTCGCCGGGCTCGCCCGCGACACCTCGCGCATCCGGCTCGGCACCCTCGTCACGGCGGCCACCTTCCGCCACCCCTCGGTGCTGGCGATCTCCGTGGCGCAGGTCGACCAGATGTCCGGCGGCCGGGTCGAGCTCGGGCTGGGCACGGGCTGGTACGAGCAGGAGCACACGGCGTACGGGCTGGAGTTCCCGCCGCTGGGGGAGCGCTTCGACCGGTTCGAGGAGCAGCTGCAGGTGGTCACCGGCCTGTGGGACGCCGAGGGCAGCTTCGACTTCGCCGGCGAGCACTACCGGCTCGAGGGCTCGCCCGCGCTGCCCAAGCCGGTGCAGCGGCCGCACCCGCCGGTGATCATCGGCGGCGGCGGTGCCAAGCGCACCCCGCGGCTGGCCGCGACGTACGCCGACGAGTTCAACATGCCCTTCGCCTCCGTCGAGGCGACGGCCAAGCAGTTCGGGCGCGTACGGGAGGCCGCGGCGCAGACCGGGCGGCCGGTCGTGCTCAGCGCGGCGCAGGTGCTCTGCGTCGGCCGCGACGACGCGGAGCTGCGCCGCCGCGCCGCCGCCATCGGCCGGGACCTCGACGAGCTGCGCGAGAACGGACTGGCCGGCAGCCCGGAGGAGGTCGTCGACAAGGCGGGCCGCTACGCGGAGGCCGGAGCCACGCGGCTCTACCTCCAGGTCCTCGACCTCGCTGACCTCGACCACGTGGAGCTGGTCGCGCAGTCGGTGGGGCCTGCCCTCACCGGGTGACCGCTGGCCGAAGGGCCTCCGCCGGCCCGCGTCGTAGGGGAGGCTGCGCGGGTGCCTGACCCGCTGCACGACGCCGCCTACGTGCGGGCCTACGACCTGTGGGAAGCCGTCCAGGGCACCGGCCACGAGCACGCCGCGGCGCAGCTTGGGCCGCTGCTGGCCCAGGCCGAGGCGCAGGGGTGGGGCGAGGTCGCCTTCGTCGCCGCCGCGGCGCAGACGCTGTACGGCGTGGTGCGGCCGCAGCCGGAGACCCGCAGCTCGGCCGAGATCAGTGCGCTGCTCGACCGGGCCGACCAGCTGCGCGCGCCGGCCTTCACCGCGGTGGCGCTCGGCCTGCGGGCGGTCGCCGCGGCCGGGCGCGGCGACACCGAGATGGTGCTCGCCGACGCCGGCCGGGCTGTCGCGCTGCTCGACGACGACGCCCTGCCGCCGCTGGACCGGTGCGCCGCCTACCTCGTGTGCGCGGCGGCGTACAACGCGCTGAGCCTGTGGGAGCTGGTCGACGAGCTGTACGGCCGGGCCGTCGCGCTGGAGCCCGACTGCGTCGTGGCGGCGCAGGCGCCGGCGGTGGCCGTCAACCGGGTGCTCATCCGGCTGGAGTGGGCGACCAGCCTGCTCGAGATCGGCGAGCAGGAGCAGGCCCGGGAGCAGCTGGAGCGGGCGCTGGAGGCGGTGCGGGACGCCGAGGGCACCGCGCTGCCGGAGCTGTGGCGGCGCGACATCGAGGCCTGCGACGGCGCCCTGCAGCTGCTCCTCGGGCAGGGCGACCCGGACGCGCTGCTGGCCTCGACCGCGCGCCAGCGCGAGGCGCTCGCCGTCGCGGGCGACCTGGAGGTGGTCGCCCTGCTCGACGCCTGCCGGGCGCTGGTCCTGCTGCGTTCCGGCCAGGTGCAGCAGGCCCGGGCGGCGCTGGGCGGGTCCGCGCCGGCCTCCAGCTCGAGCGGCGCCCGGTCGTTCCCGGTCTGGGTGCGCGCCCTCGTCGAGGCCGGCACCGCGCCCGGCCCCGAGGCGGCGGCCGCGCTCGACTACGCCGCCCTGGTCAGCCGGCTGCGCTGGCAGTCCCGGGCCGCGGTGGTGGTGGCGGCCCGCTCGTTCCTGGCCATGGAGCGGCTGCAGGTGGAGCACCGGCGGCTGGCCCGCGACGCCTACACCGACCCGCTGACCGGCCTGCAGAACCGGCGGGCCTTCGACGCCTGGCTGAGCCGCCCGTCCGGCCGCAGCACCGGCGCCGCGCTGCTGCTGCTCGACCTGGACGGCTTCAAGGGCGTCAACGACAGCTTCGGGCACCTGGTGGGGGACGAGGTGCTGCGCCAGGTGGGGCGGATGGTGGCCGACCACGTCCGGCCCGGGGACCTCGCGCTGCGGCACGGCGGCGACGAGTTCGCCGTCGTCCTCGACCAGGTCGGCCCGCTGGACGCGGCGTCCGCGGTGTCGAGGGCGGCCGAGCTGCGGACGGCCATCGCCTCGGCGGACTGGCGGACCGTCACCCCCGGGATGGCGATCGGGGTCAGCATCGGCGTGGCGATCGGGCCGCACGGCGCGCCTGAGGAGCTCTACCGGCTGGCCGACGAGGCCCTCTACGTCGCCAAGGGCCACCGCCAGGGCGTGGTGCTGTTCGAGGTGGCGGCCGAGGCGAGCTAGCCGACCGGGAGGGCCAGCAGCTGGGGGAGCCGCGCCTCGACGAGCGGCAGCGCCTCGCCGACGGTCACGTCCCGGCCCAGCTCGCGCGACAGCGACGTCACCGTCGCGTCGACGATGCCGCACGGGACGATCCGGTCGTAAGCGGTGAGGTCCGGGTCGCAGTTGAGCGCGAAGCCGTGCATGGTCACCCCGCGGGCGACCCGGATGCCGATCGCGGCGACCTTGCGGGCGCCGTCGGGGGTCCACACGCCCGAGCGGCCGTCGACCCGGGTGGTCTCGAGGCCCAGCTCGGCGCAGACGTCGATGAGCAGCTGCTCGGTGCGGCGCACGTAGGCGACGACGTCGATCGGGTCGGTCAGGCGCAGCAGCGGGTAGCCGGTCAGCTGGCCCGGGCCGTGCCAGGTGATCTTGCCGCCGCGGTCGACGTCGACGACGGGCGTGCCATCGGCCGGCCGCTCCCACGCATCGGTGCGCTTGCCCGCCGTGTAGACCGGCTCGTGCTGCAGCAGCAGGACGACGTCCTCGCCGCCGGCGACCACCTCGGCGTGCCGGGCGCGCTGCAGGGCCCAGCCGTCCTCGTACGGGACGAGCCCCTCGAGCCGCTGCACGCGCACAGCCGCCAGCGTAGACCTCGCCATGGCCCGGCCGGGTCAGCGCCCTCACCCGGGCTGACCACGCGTCACCACCCCATCGGTGTGTGTGGACCGACCTGCCGGGATGCCGATGAGGAGGAGGACACCGTCCCGGACCAGGAGCTCCCCTTGCGTCGTCCCGCCCTGCTGACCGCCGGCCTCACGGCCGCCGTCCTCGCGCTGTCCCCCGTCCTCGTCGGGACCGCGAGCGCCGCCCCGCACGGGCCCGGACACGGGCACGCTGTCGCGCACGTCGCGGTCGCGAAGCCCCGCGCCGTGGTCCCGGCGGCCCGCCCGATCGTGGTGCTCGGGTTCGTCAGCGCCACCGCCACCGTCGCCGCCGTGCCCGGCGGGACCGCCACACGTCACGGTGTTGACGCCCCGGCACGGCCGGCACGCCGCCACGTCGACGGAGGTCACTTTTGGCGCGACGACGGTGGTCACGCGCAACGGCCGGGCCATCGCGGCGGCCCAGCTGCGCCTGCGGGACGCCGTCGTGGTCAAGGCGACGCAGGCCGCCGGGGTGGTGACGGCGACCCGCGTCGTCGCGGTGGGTCGTCCGCGGACGAGCGCCTCGCGCTAGCCCGCGCCCGTCAGAGGCGGCGGGTCGGGACCTGCGTCTCGCCGTCCGGCGTGACGTGCCAGGCGGACGCGTCGTCCCGGTCGCTGACCGCCTCGACCAGCTCGCCGTCGACGTAGTGCAGCCCCACGCCGTCGTCGGCGGCGTAGCCGGGCGCCAGCACCCCGTCGCGGACCAGCTGCTGGTAGAGCGGTCGGCGGCGCGCCTCGCTGTCGTAGTGCGGGCAGTTGCTGCCGGCCACCAGCCCGAGCCCGTCGGTCCACGGCCGCAGCTCCGGGCCGTAGGAGTCGGTCGTCCCGCCGCTGTGCCAGCACAGCGAGCCGGCCGAGACACCGAACAGCACGACGCCGGCGTCGTGCGCCTCGCGCATGACCTCGTCGACGCCGTGCAGCCGCCACAGCACCATCAGTCCGGCGACCGAGCCGCCGCCGACGTAGACCGCGTCCTGCGCGAGCAGGTGCGCCCGCAGGTCGTCCAGGTTGGGCATCGGCATCAGCGCCAGGTGGCTCGCGGTCACGTCGCGGCGGTCGTACGCCGCCCACGTGGCGTACCACTGCGCGATCCGCGCGACGTCGTCGCCGGTGGCCGTGTAGAGCGCGCAGACCTTCGGCGCCTTCGCGCCGCTGAGGTCGAGCGCGTGCTCGACGAGAGGACCCGGCCGCGCGCCGTAGCGCTCGGTGGACTGGAAGCCGCCTCCGCCGATGGCGAGGATGGTCACGAGAGCTCCTGCAGGACGCTGGTGGCGGCGCGCCGGCCGGAGACCAGCGCGCCCTGGATCGACGCGGAGTCGCGGTGGTCCCCGCACACGTAGCGGCCCGGGGCGAGGCGCACCGGCCGCCGGAACCGCCCCATGGGCGGCCGCTGGTCGGGGAGCGCGTCGCGGACGTCGTAGGCCGCCACGTGCTCCCAGCCGGTGGTGTCGACGCCGTAGAGACGGCTCAGGTGCGCGCGCACGGTCGGCTCGTCGGCCGGGCCGCTGACGACGCTGCTCGAGACGAGGTGTCGCCCGGGCGCGTAGGACGGGGCGGCGTTGGTCAGCACCACCGTGCTGGAGACGGGGCCGCTCGCCTCACCGTCGAGCACGATCGCCGCTTCCGTGACCGGCGGCTCGGGCGCCAGGTGGTAGTGGGTCGTGACGCTGCGCATGGCCGGCACCGGCAGCTCGGGCAGCAGCCGGCCGGCGGCGGGTGCGGCGGTCGCGACGACGACGACCCGCGCGTCGGGCAGCCGCTCGACCGGGCTGTCGAGGTGGAGCACACCGCTGGGCAGCCGCGCGGCGAGCTGCGCCGGGATCGCCCCCATCCCGGCGGCCGGGACGCACTGGCTGCCGCGCGCGAACGAGCGCCAGACCAGGTCGAAGAAGCGGCTCGAGGTGTCGAGGGCGTCCTCGAGGAACACCCCGGACAGGAAGGGCCGGTAGAAGCGGTCGACCACGCGGTCCGACAGACCGCGCCGGCGCAGCGCCTCGCGGGTCGTCGTCTCCGGCGCGTCGAGCAGCCGCGTCACGGGCGCGAGCCCGGCGTACGCCGCCGTCGCGCCTACCAGCGCCTTGTCGCGCAGGCTCCCGATCGGCGCGGTGAGGGTGGCCGGCGCCCAGGTCGGGACGCTGCGCGGGTCGCCCACGCGGTGCAGCCGGTCGCCGATGCGCACCAGCGCGCCCGCGACGAACCGCTGCAGGTCGAGCCCGTCGTGGTCGAGCACCCGCTGCGCCTCGGGATAGCCGGTGTTGTGGACCTGGAAGCCCCGGTCGAGCAGCATCCCGTCGACGACGTCGGTGCGGACGCGACCGCCGACGACCGGCTCCGCCTCGTGCAGCGCCACGTCCACGCCGGCTCGCGACAGGTGCAGGGCGCAGGCCAGACCGGCCAGTCCCGCTCCCACCACGACGACGTCAGGCACGTCGTCGACCCTAGCCGCGGGGTGCCTGACCAGCCCGTCCAGGACGGGGGCTGTGGACGGCCGGACGGCCTGTGGACGACCGGAGCGGGACCTGCTGCGCGTGCCTACCGTGCGGGACGTGACCGAGATCGGGGACCTGCCGGGCCACGAGCTGCTCGACCTGGTCGGCTTCGGCGCGACGGGCGAGGTCTGGCGGGCGCGCGAGGTCGCCACGGGGTCGGTGGTGGCCGTGCAGCGGCTGGTGGTGCCGGCGGACCTGGGCGAGCTGGACGGCCTGCGCCGTCGGCTGGCCGCCCTCGACAGTCCGCACCTCGTCCGGCTGCGCGCGGTGCTCCCCGGCCCGGTGCTGGTCCTGGACCTGGCCGGCGGCGGCTCCCTCGAGGCGCTGCTCCGGCACCGGTCGTCCTTGCACCCGGGCGAGGTCGTCACCGTCGCGGCGCCGCTCGCGCAGGCGCTGGCCGAGGTCCACGCCGCCGGGCTGGTGCACGGCGACCTGCGGCCGTCGGCGGTGCTGTTCACCTCCGCCGGCATGCCGCTGCTCGCTGACGTCGGGCTGGCTGCGGTCCTGGGCCAGGTCGCCGCGCCGGCGGACGACGTACGGGGCCTGGCTGTCCTCTGCCGAGACCTGCTCGGCTCGGGGGTGGCGGCGGCGGACGCCCGGCCGCTGGTCAGCGTCCTGGACGCGGTGCTGGCCGGCGACGTCGAGGCGGACGCGGCGGCCTTCGCACTGGCGCTGCGCCGGGCGGCGCCGGCACGGCCGGTCCGGCTGGTCGGGGCGGGGCGGGGCGGCGATCCGGGTTCGGACGGCGCCCGGCCTGCCGCGTCGGGCCCGTCTGATGGGCCGGCCGTCCCTCCTGCGCCGGCAGACCCGTCCCCTGCCCGGACCCTGAGCGCGCCGGGGCGGCACCGGGCTCGCCGCGCACTGACCCCACCGCGCTCGCTCGTCCTCGGGCTGGTCGTCGGGCTGGTCCTGGCGCTGGCGGCGGGCACCGGCTGGGCGCTCGGCGGGCGCGGTGCCTCCGCCGGGGCGCGCCTGCCGGTCGCGTCGCCCGGCGCTGTCCCGTGGGCCGCCGTGCTCGACGGGCTGGACCGGGCGCGCGAGGCGGCCTACCGCGCCGGCGACCCGGCAGCGCTCGGCGCGGTCTACGCGCCCGCGTCGCCTGGCCTGGTTGCCGACACGGCACTGCTCGCCCGGCTCGCCGGTGACGGGCGGTCGGCGCTGGGCGTGCGCCACGAGGTGCGCGCCGTCGAGCAGCTGGCCTTCGACGGCACGACCGCCCGGCTACGCGTCCGCGACCTGCTGGGCCCGCACCAGCTGCTCGGCCCGGACGGCACCGTCGTCGAGCAGCGCCCCGCGGCGGGGGAGCGGTCCTCGACGGTCGTGGTCACGCGTACGCCGGACGGCTGGCGACTGGCCGAGGTCCGACCGTCGTGACCTGGGATCAGGTCTTCGCGAGGACGGCGCCCAGGGCGCTCGCGAGGTCACGGTGGGCGAAGGTGAAGCCGCTGCGGTCCAGGACGGCGGGGAGCAGGCGCTGGCCGATCAGCACTCCCTCGTCGGCGAACGGTCCGAGCCCCGCGCGCAGGACGAAGCCGGGGACGGCGACCGGCAGCGACGGCCGGTGCAGTGTCTTGGCCAGGGTCTTCGTGAACTCGCGGTTCGTGACCGGCGCCGGCCCGACCAGGTTGACCGGGCCCGAGACGTCGGCGGTGAGCAGGTGGCGGATCGCCGCGACCTCGTCCGGCAGGCTGATCCAGCTGACCCACTGGCGGCCGCTGCCGAGCGGCGCCCCGAGGCCCGCCTTGAAGATCGGCAGCTGGGGCGCGAGCGCGCCGCCCGCGGCCGGCCAGGACGATGCCGGTGCGCAGGTGCGCCACGCGCACCCCGGCCTCCTCGGCCGGCTCGGTCGCCCGCTCCCACGCGCGGCAGGTGTCGGCGAGGAAGCCCTCGCCCTCGGGGCCCTGCTCGTCCGTGACGCGGTCGGCGGTGTCCCCGTAGATGCCGACGGCGCTCGCGGACAGGAGCACTCGCGGCCTGGCCGGGTCCGCGACCGCGGCCAGGGCCTCCGCCACCGCCGTCGTCCCGTCGACCCGGCTGGAGAGGATCTGCTGCTTGTAGGCCGCGGTCCAGCGCTTGTCGGCCACGCCGGCGCCGGCGAGGTGGACGACCGCGTCGAGGTCCTCGACCGCCGACGGGGCGAGCTGCCGCGTCGCCGGGTCCCACGCCCGCTCGTCCGCTCCGCCGGCGGCCCCGCGGACGAAGCGCACCACCTCGTGGCCGTCCCCGCGCAGGGCGGTGACGAGGGGCTTGCCGATCAGACCTGACGCGCCGGTGATCCCGATCTTCATGGCGGGATCGTCCCGCAGAGCCGACCCCCGCGCACGTCCGCCCCGCTGCCGGCCGCGAGTGTCGGGATGCGCCCCGCTTGCCGGCCAGCAAGCGGGACGCAGCCCGACACTCGCGTCGGAGGGGGCGCCGGGCCGGCCGCCGGCGCGCGGGAGGTGCCGGCGCGCGGCGCTGCGCGACGGCCGCCGGCCCGCCGGGCACGCCGCAGCCCGCCGGCCCCGGAGGGTCGACGGGCTGCGGGCGTACGGGCTAGAGGCCGAGCTGGGCGGCGAAGTCGCCCTCCTCCAGGCGCTGCTTGACGGTCACGAGGAAGCGCGCGGCGTCGGCGCCGTCGACGATGCGGTGGTCGTAGGTCAGCGCCAGGTAGACCATCGAGCGGACCGCGATGACCTCGCCGAGGTTCGGGTCCTCGACGACGACCGGGCGCTTGACGACCGCGCCGGTGCCCAGGATGCCGACCTGCGGCTGGTTGATGATCGGCGTGTCGAACAGCGCGCCGCGCGAGCCGGTGTTGGTCAGCGTGAAGGTGCCGCCGCCGAGCTCGTCGGGCGTCACCGCGTTGGTACGGGTGCGCTCGGCCAGGTCGGCGATCTTGCGCGCCATGCCGCCGAGGTTGAGGTCGCCGGCGTCGTGGATGACGGGGACGAGCAGCCCGCGGTCGGTGTCGACGGCCATGCCGAGGTGCTCGGCGTCGTGGTAGGTCACGGTGCCGGCGGCCTGGTCGACGCTCGAGTTGAGCACCGGGTGCTCCTTGAGCGCCTCGACCGTGGCCAGCGCGAAGAACGGCAGGAACGACAGCTTCGTGCCCTCACGCGCCTCGAACGCGGCCTTGGCCTGCTGGCGCAGCTGCGCGATCCGCGTGACGTCGGCCTCGACGACCGTCGTCAGCTGGGCGCTGACCTGCAGCGACTCGACCATGCGGGTCGCGATGACCTTGCGCAGGCGGCTGAGCTGCTCGGTGCGGCCGCGTACCGAGGTCTTCGGGGCGGCCGCCACGGCCTGGTCGACGAAGGCGGG
The DNA here is from genome assembly GCA_963762795.1 of uncultured Actinomycetota bacterium. Taxonomy (GTDB): domain Bacteria; phylum Actinomycetota; class Actinomycetes; order Mycobacteriales; family SCTD01; genus RYN-170. The sequence continues at coordinate 49,236 of CAVXMC010000014.1, forward strand.
CGCCGGGGCGCTCGTACGGCCGGCGGGCTGCGGGATCTGCTGGCGCGGCGAGGCGGCGGTGTCCGCGGCGGCCGGGGCCGCGGGCTGCGCCGGCGCGGCGGCCGGCGGCTGGGCGGGGGCGGTGCCACCGGGCTGGCCGGCGGCGTCCAGGACGTCCTGCTTGCGGATGCGGCCGCCGACGCCGGTGCCCTGCAGCGACGACAGCTCGACGCCGTGCTCGGCGGCCAGCTTGCGGACGAGCGGCGTGACGTACGCGCCCTCGGCACCGGACCCGGGGACCGGCGCGGGCGCCGACGGGGCGGCCGCGGCGGGGGCGGTGCGGGGGGAGCGGCCGGCGGAGCAGGGGCCGGCGCCGCAGCAGCAGGGGCGGGCTCCGGCTCCGGCTCCGGTGCGGGCTCCGGCTCGGGGTCCGGCTCCGGCTCCGGCTCGGGCGCCGGCGCGGCGGCCTCGGGCTCCGGCGCGGCAGGAGCGTCGCCGCCACCCTCGGCGCCGTCACCGATCACGGCCAGCTCGACGCCGACCTCGACGGTCTCGTCCTCCTGCACCTTGATGCTCTGCACCACACCCGCGACCGGGGAGGGGATCTCGGTGTCGACCTTGTCGGTCGAGACCTCGAGCAGCGGCTCGTCGACCTCGACGCGCTCGCCCTCCTGCTTCAGCCAGCGGGTGACGGTGCCCTCGGTGACGCTCTCGCCGAGGGCGGGCATCGTGACGGAGAAGGCCATGCGGTTGGTGCTCCTCGGGAGAAGTAGGGCCGGCGGTCAGCTGTGGCTGTGCAGGGGCTTGCCGGCGAGGGCGAGGTGCGCCTCGCCGACGGCCTCGGACATCGTCGGGTGCGGGTGGATCAGCTGCGCGACCTCGCCGGGCAGGGCCTCCCAGTTGGTGATCAGCTGCGCCTCGGCGATGAGCTCGCCGACCCGCTCGCCGACCATGTGCACGCCGAGGACGGGGCCGTCCTTGGACGCGATGACCTTGACCGCGCCGGCCGTGGCCAGGATGCGGGCCTTGCCGTTGCCGGCCAGGTCGTACGTCGCCTCGACCACGTCGTAGCCGCGCTCGGTGGCGACCTTGGTGGTGAGGCCGACGGACGCGACCTCGGGCGAGGAGTAGGTGACGCGCGGGACGCCGTCGTAGTCGATCGGCGTCACGGCGAGCCCGGCGAGGCGCTCGGCGACGAGGATGCCCTCGGCGAAGCCGACGTGGGCCAGCTGCAGCGTCGGGATGAGGTCGCCGACCGCGCTGATCGTCGGGACGCTGGTCTGGCAGTAGGCGTCGACCTTGACGAAGCCGCGCTCCATCTCGACGCCGGCCTGCTCGTAGCCGAGGTCGGCGCTGACCGGGCCCGCGGCCGATGGCGACGAGCAGCAGCTCGGCCTCGAGCTGCTTGCCGCCCTCGAGGTGCACGCGCACGCCGGTGTCGGTGTGCTCGACCCGCTCGAACCGGGCGCCCAGCTCCTGCTTGATGCCGCGCTTGCGGAAGGCGCGCTCCAGCAGCTTGGAGCTGCTCTCCTCCTCGAGCGGTACGAGGTGGGGCAGCGCCTCGATGATCGTGACCTCGGACCCGAACGAGCGCCAGACCGAGCCGAACTCGCAGCCGATCGCGCCGGCGCCGAGGATGGCGACCGAGCCGGGGATGGTGTCGAGCTTGAGCGCGTCGTCGCTGGTGATGACGCGCGTGTGGTCGATGTCGAGGCCCGGGATGGAGCGCGGCACCGAGCCGGTGGCCAGCAGGACGTGGCGGGCCTCGATGCGGCGGCCGTCGACCTCGACGGCCGTCGGGCTGACCAGCTTCCCGACGCCCTGGACGACCTCGATCTTGCGGCTCTTGACCAGACCGGTCAGGCCCTTGAACAGGCCGGTGACGACCTTGTCCTTGTAGGCGTTGACCTCGGTCATCTCGATGCGGTCGAAGGTGCCGTGGACGCCGAACTGCTCGGCCTCCTTGATCGTGTCGGCCACCTCGGCGGCGTGCAGCAGGGCCTTGGTCGGGATGCACCCGACGTGCAGGCACGTGCCGCCGACCTTGTCCTTCTCGACCATCACCACCGACATGCCCAGCTCGCTGGCGCGGAGCGCGGCGGCGTAGCCTCCGCTGCCCCCGCCCAGGACGACGAGGTCGACGGTGTCGGGCTGGCTCACGGTGCTGCTCCCTCAGGGCTCTCGAGTGCTTCGGGCATCCTTCCACCCGAGGAGTACAGGTCGCGAGCGCCCCCGGGTTGTTCCCCGGGCGGCGCCAGGGTGGAGGTACGTCGTGGGACTGTTCGGTCGCAGGGCCAAGGCGGGGGTCCCGCGCGGCGCCACGTCCGACGACGTCGCCCACCTGGAGGCCTTCGCCGGCAGCCGGCGCGGTGTCGAGGGGTTCGTCGAGCCGCGCACGGCGACGACGGAGACCACGCTGGTGCTCGTCGCCGGCGACGGCGAGTGGACCCGGCGACGGGTCGAGGGCACGCCGGCGGCGTTCGCGCTCGGCAAGCGCCTCGCCGTCCCGGTGTACGAGGTGGCCGCCGTCGGCTACCCGTCCCGCATGCGGGAGTGGACCGCCCGTCGCAAGGCCGCCGGCGAGCTCGGTCCGCCGAGCGCCTGACCCCGGACGCCACGGAGCCCGGCCCTGGCGGCTGCCGGGACCGGGCTCGGTGTCGTGCGAGGAAGTAGCGCGGCGCGCGGGTGCGCTTCGGCGCGGCGTTCGGGTTGCGCGGCTTGGGGCTGTTGCTGGCCCTCGGGCTCTCCGACACCTCCGGGCTCTCCGGCGCCTCGGGGCTCTCGGACGCCTCGGGGCTCCTGCTCGCCGTGGGGCTCGTGCTCGCCCTCGGGCTCGTGCTCGGCGTGGCGGCCTTGCCGGCCTGGACCTGCGCGGCGCGGGCGGTGCCGGTCGCCTTCGGGGTGGGGCTGACCGATCTGGCCTGGCCGGAGCTGGTGGTCGCGGTCGGGCTGATTGACGGACTGACCGACGGGCTGAGCGTGATCTTCCGCGGGGTGGAGGGCTTGCCGCAGTCGCTCTTGGAGGCCGTGGAGACGGCCTTGCCCTGGGCGGCGCCCTTGAGGGTCGAGCCCTTGCCGGCGGCCGAGACGCAGGCGCCGTGGTGGTCTTCACGGTCGACGTCGCGGCGGGGCCGGTCGTCACGGTGCTCTGGTGGCCGACGGGCTCGCGGTCGAGCTGGCACCGCTGCTGGAGGACGACGAGGAGGCGTTGGCGACGGCGGGCGTCGAGCCGCCGAGGGCGTGGCAGCCAGCGCGACGGCAGCGGCCTGGGCGTTCACGGTCAGGAGCGGTACGAGCTTCACGGGGTGCCTTCCCAGGTGGAGCGAGCGGTTCCTGACTGCTCGTCACCCCTGGTGGCGCCGGCGTCAGGCCCGGTTCCGCGAGGTCCTCGAGCAGGCGGACGAAGGTGCGCACCGCCGCGCCGGTCCCGCCGTGCTGCGTGTAGCCGTACGCGGTGCCGGAGTTGTAGGCCGGGCCGGCGATGTCGAGATGGGCCCAGCGGATGCCCTCGCCGACGAACTCCTTGAGGAACAGCCCCGCGGTCAGCATGCCGCCCTCGCGCGGGCCGGTGTTGACCATGTCGGCGATCTCGGAGTCGAGGCCCTTGCGCAGCTCCGGCGGCAGCGGCATGCCCCACGAGCCCTCGCCGGCGGCGGCCGCGGCGGCCAGCACCTCCTCGCGCAGGTCGTCGTCGTTGCTCATGACCGCGGTGGTCCGCGCGCCGAGCGCGACGAGCTGCGCGCCGGTCAGGGTGGCGACGTCGAGCATGACCTCGGGGGCGTCCTGGCTGGCCCGGGACAGCGCGTCCGCGAGGATCAGGCGGCCCTCGGCGTCGGTGTTGTTGACCTCCACGCGCAGGCCGCTGTGCATGGTCAGCACGTCGGACGGGCGGATGGCGGTGCCGCTCGGCATGTTCTCGGCCATCGGCACCCAGGCCTCGACGTCCACGGCCAGCCCGAGCTCGGACGCGGCGAGCACCGTGGCGAGCACGGCGGCCGCGCCGCCCATGTCGCTCTTCATCTCCTCCATGCTGGCCGCGGGCTTGAGCGAGAGGCCGCCGGAGTCGAAGGTGATGCCCTTGCCGATCAGCGCGACCTTCGGGCCGCCGCCGCGGTAGGAGATGTGCACCAGCCGGGGCGGCGCGGTGGATCCGGCGCCGACGCCGAGGATGCCGCCGTACCCGCCGCGCTTGAGCGCCTTCTCGTCCAGCACCTCGACGGCGAGACCGGCCCGGGTGCACTCCTCGCGGGCTACCTCGGCGAGGTCGCCGGGGCGCAGGTGCGACGGCGGCGTGTTGACCAGGTCGCGGGCGAGCGCGACGTTCTTGGCGACGACCTGCGCACGGCCGGCGGCGGCCTTGACCGCCTTGTCGCGCACGTCCGGGACGACGAGCAGGACGTCGCTGACCGGCGCCGGGTCGGTCGACGTGGTGCGGAACTGGTCGAACCGGTACGCCCCCAGCAGCGCCCCCTCGCCGACCGCGGCGACCTCGGCCGGGTCGCCGGTCGCCGTCAGCGCGAAGGCGACCTTGCCCGTGCCGGCGAGCGCCCGGGTCACGGTGCCGGCGGCGCGGCGCAGCAGCTCGGTGTCGTACGCCTTGGCGACCGGTCCGAGACCCACCGCGACGACGACGCGCGGAGTGGTGGCGCCGAGGGTGGCGAGGCGGGTGACCTCCTCGGCCTTCCCGGTCGCGCCGAGGCCGGTGAGCGCCGGCAGCAGGCCCTTGCCGAGGGCGGCCGTGACCGACTCAGCGCCGGCGGTCAGCACCAGTCCCCTCGGTCCCTGGGCGACGCCGACGACGAGGGCGTCGACCTTGAGGGTGGCGGGGGAGGCGCTGGTCAGGGCGAGGCTCGTCACGGCACGGAGGCTACCGGCGGGCTCCCGGTGACAGGCTGGCGGCGTGAGCGTGGAGCAGTGGGTCGCCGACCGGGTCCCGACCGACGTCGTGCACCTCGACGTCGCCGCGGCCGGCCGGGTGTCGTCAGGGGTGCTCGCGGCCGAGGTCGCGCACCTGCAGGCGGAGGCGGCGTACGGCGCGTACGTCGCCGAGGAGCGCGCCGAGCCGGTGCTGCAGGCGGGCCGGGAGGCGGTGGGCGGCCTGCTGGGGCTGGCCGGCGCCGACGTCGCCTGGAACGACGGCGCCGGCACCGCCTTCGCCCAGCTGATGGCCGCCTGGCCGCAGGTCCGCCGCGTGGGGACGGTGCTCAGCGAGTACGGCGGCAACGCCCGGGTGCTGGCCCGCCTGGCGGTCGAGCGCGGGTTCGAGCTGGTCGAGCTGCCGGTCGACGCGCAGGGCCGGGTCAGCGACGTGCCGGCGGGCCTGGACCTGCTGACCCTGCCGCAGGTGCCGTCGCAGCGGGGCGTCGCGCAGCCGGTGGAGGACCTGGTCGCCAGCGGCGTGCCGGTGCTGCTCGACGTGGCGCAGTCGCTGGGGCAGACCCCGGTGCCGGCGGGCTGCGCGGCGTACGTCGGGACCTCGCGCAAGTGGCTCTGCGGGCCGCGCGGCGTGGGGTTCCTGGCGGTCGACCCGGCCTGGCAGGAGCGGCTGACCCCGCCGCCGACGCTCGCCGCGACCGTCTTCAGCGGTGTGCGGCGCTGGGACACGCCGGAGTCGCACGTCGCCGGCCGGGTCGGCTTCTGCGCCGCCGTGGCGGAGTGGACGCCGGAGCTGGTGCCGGTCGTGCAGGCGCGGGCGGCGCGGCTGCGCACCGACGCTCTCGGGCTGGGACGTCGTCGAGCCGGTCGATGCGCCGACCGGGATCACGACGCTGCGCGGCCTGGACCCCGTACGCGTCCGGGCCGCGCTGCTCGCGGAGGGCTTCGTCACGTCCGCGGTGCCGCAGACCCGCGCCGCCGAGCTGGCCGGTCCCGTCCTGCGCGTCAGCACGGCGCCCTGGGTCGGCGAGGCCGACGTCGCGGCGCTGGTCGCTGCCCTTACGGTCGTCGCGTGACCCTGCAGAGCAGCCCGCTCCACTCCCGCCACGTCGCGCTCGGCGCGAAGATGGCCGACTTCGGCGGCTGGGACATGCCGATCGAGTACCCGGGCGGAGGGGTGCTGAAGGAGCACACCGCCGTGCGTACGGCCGTGGGGCTCTTCGACGTCAGCCACCTCGGCAAGGGCGTCGTGCGCGGCGCGGGCGCCGTCGACTTCGTCAACGACCGCCTCACCAACGACCTGCGGCGGGTCGGCGTCGGGCAGGCGCAGTACACGCTGTGCTGCGACGAGGACAGCGGCGGCGTCGTCGACGACCTCATCCAGTACGTCCGCAGCGAGGACGAGGTCTTCCTCATCCCGAACGCGGCCAACTCCAGCCAGGTCGTCGGACGGCTCCAGGCCGACGCGCCGGCCGGCATCGAGGTCGAGGACCTGCACACCACGCTGGCGGTGCTCGCGGTGCAGGGCCCGCGCTCGACCGAGCTGGTCGAGGCGCTCGGGCTGCCGACGTCGCACGAGTACATGTCGTTCACGCCGGCGCACTGGCAGGGCCGGCCGGTCGTCGTGTGCCGTACGGGCTACACCGGCGAGCGCGGCTACGAGCTGCTGCCCCGCTGGGACGACGCCGGCGACCTCTGGGACGCGGTGCTCGAGGCGGGGGCTCCGCTGGGTGTCCTGCCGTGCGGGCTGGGCTCGCGCGACACGCTGCGCACCGAGATGGGCTACCCGCTGCACGGGCAGGACCTGTCGCTGGAGATCACGCCGGTGCAGGCGCGCGCGGGCTGGGCGGTCGGCTGGAAGAAGGAGCGCTTCTGGGGCCGCGACGCGCTGGTCCGGGAGAGGGAGCAGGGCGCGCGCCGCTACCTCTGGGGCCTCGAGTCGCTCGACCGCGGCATCCCGCGGGCGCACATGGCGGTCACCCGCGACGGCGTGGCGGTGGGCGAGGTCACCAGCGGGACGTTCTCGCCGACCCGGCGCGTCGGCATCGGGCTGGCCCTGCTCGCGCCGGACGTCGCCGAGGGCGACGAGCTGCAGGTCGACGTGCGCGGGCGCACGTCGTCGATGCGGGTGGTCAAGCCGCCGTTCGTGCCGAGCAGCGTCCGCTAGGTCCCGACCGCCATCGCGACCAGCGCGACCGCCGTGGTGACCTCGACGAGCGCGCCCAGCACGTCACCGGTGAGGCCGCCGAGGCGGCGGACGGCGTGCCTCCTGAGCAGGTCGGCGACGGCGAGCCCCGCCGCGACGGCCAGGACCGTGCGGACCGGGTCGTCGTCGAGCACGCCGTACGCCGCCGCTGCGGCGACCACGACCGCGGTCGCCGCGACGGCCGCCGCCGGTCGCACGGAGCCGGCGACCAGCGCGCCGAGGCCTGTCGTCGTCGCCGCGGGGGTGCTCGGCGTGCAGGCCAGCGTGACGCTCAGCCGGGCCGTGACGACGGCGAGGACCAGCGCACCCGCGCCCCGGCCGGCCGCGACGCAGGACAGCAGCGCCGCCACCTGGACGAGCACGACCAGCAGCACCGCGGCCATCCCGAGCGCCCCGACGTCGGGCTGCTTCATGATCTCGCGGGCCCGCTCGGGCGGTGCGTAGGAGCCGAGCCCGTCGGCCGTGTCCGACAGCCCGTCCAGGTGCAGCCCGCGGGTGAGGCCGCCGAGAGCCGCGACGGCCAGCGCGCAGGGGAGCAGGTCCGCCTCGGTGACCTCCCCGGCGCCGACGAGGACGGCAGCGGCCAGCGCGCCGAGGAGCAGGCCGACGAGCGGAGCGAGGATCATCGCCGTGCCGGCCGTCCGGCGGTCGAGGGCGGCCGGGCCGCGCACCCGTAGGACGGTCAGCGTGGTGACGGCCAGCCGGAGGCCGTCAGCCACCGATGAGGTCCAGCGCGCCGAGCAGCACGCCGAGGGCCAGGGCGCCTCCGCCGGCGCCGGGCAGCTGCAGGTCCAGCAGCGGCTCGAGGCCCAGGTCGTCGAGCGCGCGCCGGGCACCTGGCGCGGCAGGCGAGCAGCCGGCGAGGAGCCACGAGGAGGCACCGGGGGCCAGCCGCTCGGCCAGCAGCGCGGCCGACGCGCAGCCGGCGGAGCTGCCGAGCAGCACGGGAGTGCGGCGTACGGCCGCCTGGGCCAGCAGCCCGGCCAGACCGGCCAGCGCGCCGTCCTCCAGGGCGACGAGCATGCCGTGCGGGTCGCCGAGGTGCCCGCGGGTGCTGCGCAGCCCGTCACGGACGGTGGCCAGAGCGGTCGCCCAGCCGGGTCCACCGGACGTGCCGACGACGGCCACCGGCTCGAGGTCGAGCATCGCGGCGACGGCGGTCAGTGCCGGGCCGTCGGCCAGCGCCGGGTCGGCGACGAGGAGGTCGACGCCCGCGTCGGCAGCGGCGTCGGCGGCCGCCTGCCCCTCGGCCAGGCTGCTCGCGGCCCGGGCGTCCTGGACGAGCCGGGGACGGTGCGGTGGCCAGGCGCCCTGCGCGGTGGCGAGGCGGCGGAGCACCGGGTCGAGCCGGCCGAGGCCGCCGGGCGGCGGCTCGAGCAGGAACGGGACCTCGACGGGACGCCAGCTCAGGCGGGCCGACGGCGGGGGGCTCTCAGGGGGTGTCCGGTGCCGGCTCGTCGGGCGCCGGCTCGAAGTAGGCGGTCATCGCAGTCTCCTCGGGATGCCGGCCACGACCTGCACGACCTCGTCGCAGACCGCGGCGACGGCGGTGGTGGTGGTGCCGAGCAGGTCGCGGAACAGCCGCCCGCTGCTGGTGGCGGGGACGACACCCGACCCGACCTCGGGCGCGACCAGGACGACCTGGCGGGCGCGGGTGACCGCTGTGGTCAGCGGCGGCAGGGCGTCGTCGAGCGTCCTGCGCGCGAGCGCACCGTCGTCCCAGGCGGCGGCCGCGTCGAGCAGGCGGGTCAGCCAGAGCCCGAGGTCGTCGACGAGGACGGCGCCGGGGGTCGTGGCGAGGACGCCGGCGACGTCACCGGTCTCGGCGGTGGTCCAGCCGGGCGGACGGCGGACGACGTGGGCCTGCACCCGGGCCGCCCACTCGGCGTCGTCCTCGCGGGGCGGGGCCGTGGCGACGTAGGTGACCTCGGGCTCGGCCTCCAGCAGCCGTTCCGCGTGCGCCGACTTGCCGGAGCGCGCGCCGCCGAGGACGAGGACGCGGCGCTGCCGGGTGCTCGCCGGCGGGGCGGTCCCCAGGTCGAGCACGGCGCCGTCGACCGGCGCGGTGGCGCCCCAGCCGGCGAGCACGTCGCCCAGCTCGCCCGGCGGCGGGTTCCCGTGGCCGAGGTGGACGGCGAGCAGCCGGGTCCGGTCCGTGACCGCGCCGGCGCGTCGCAGCGCGGCCACCTGCCGCGGCCAGGTCTGCAGGTCCAGGTGGGTCGGCCGTCCGTCGGAGGTGAGCTCGAGCAGCACGGCGTCGTACGCCCGGTCCGTGCACGCGGCGGCGTCGAACGGCCCGGTGTCGCTGCCCCAGAGCAGGCGCGTGCCGTCCGGGCCGGTCACGTCGTAGAGGACCGGAGGACCGATCGCCTCGTCGCCGTGCTCGGCCGGCAGGACGCGTACGCGGTAGCCGGCGACCTCGTGCTCGTCACCGGCGTGCGCCTCGACGGTGCTGACGGTGTCGTCGAGCCGCGGCCGGGCCTGCTCGAGGACCGCGGGAGGGGCCAGCAGGGTCAGCGGCTCCCGGGTCGGCGCCCAGCCGCGCCACATCCAGGCAGGCGCGCCGTGGTGGTCGGGGTGCGCGTGGGTGACCAGGGCTGCGCGCACGCCGGCGAGGGTCACCCCCTGCCGGAGCGCAGCCCGCGGCCCGTCGGGCCCCAGGTCGAGCAGCAGCCGGTCGTCGACGAGCGCGCTCGTCTGCCCGCGTACGACGCCCGCCGCGGCCGCCGCCTGGCACGACGCGCAGCCGCACCACGGGTTGGGCCACCCGTCGGCGGAGCCCGTGCCGAGCAGTCGGAGGCGCATGGCCCTAGCCTCCCGTACTCCGGTCGGCAGTCGACAGCAGGAGGACGAGATGGCCTGGACCTGGCGCTACGAGGCGGCGGACGGCACGACGGTGGACGGGCCGGCGGCAGAGACCTTCCCGAACCAGAGCGACGCCGAGAGCTGGCTGGGCGAGGCCTGGCGCGAGCTGCTCGAGGCGGGCGTGCACCAGGTGACGCTGCTGGACGGAGACCGGAAGGTCTACGGGCCGATGGGGCTGAACGCGGCATAGCTGCACCTCCTGAGGCCCGCCAGCGTGGACCCGGTCGCGGGGGGCTCCGGTGGGCTTATGGTTGTCCACAGATGTGGTGGCGAGGGTTGACAGCGGGTCTTGCTCCTGCCGCCCGCATGGGCTCTGACCTGGGAAGATGTCTTGTCAGACGGGCCGTGACGGCGTAGCGTCGAACACGTGTTCGAGACGTCAGAAGGGCCAGCAGCCGGGGACCTCTGCGTCCCGGGGGTGGCACGCCCGGTGGTGGCCGCGTCCGCTCCGGCCGAGGTGCTGGCCTTGCGTGCGGCGGTCGATGCGGTGCTCGATCTGGACCTGACCGGGCTGGCGGCGGGAGTGGCGCTGGAGCACACCCGGGCGCTGCTGGTGCAGGCGCAGCGGCTGCACGCGGCGACGCTGACGGCGGTCGCGGAGCTGGACGCTCGGGAGCTGTTCGGGCTGGACGGTGCCGGGTCGACCCGCTCGTGGCTGGCGCAGCAACCGGCGGGCCGGACCGGTCTGGCCGGTGAGGCGAGCCGGTTGTGCCGGCGGCCGCTGCTGTGGGCGGCGCTCGAGGCCGGGCAGGTGTCGGCGGTCACGGCGGACCTGGTCGCGTCGGCGCTGGACCGGTTGCCGGTCGAGGTGGAGTCCCACCAGCTGGTCGGGGTGCTGCGGCACGCGGTCCCGTCGCTGCTCGCCGACCGCGGCGTCCCGCCGGAGGTGCTGGCGGGGCTGGTCGAGGACGGGCTGGCTGATGACCGGGTGGCTGGGCTGGGGTCGGCGGCGGACCGGCTGGAGCCGGCGTGCGTGCTGCTGGCCCGGCACCTGCCGCCGACAACGCTGTCGGCGGAGCTGCGGATGCTGGTCGACGCGCTGCTGCCTGAGCAGCTCGCCGACGACACCCAGCGGTCGTTCCTGGAGCAGAGCCTCCACCTGACCAAGCGACGCGGCTCCGGCTACGACCTCCGCGGTCGGGTCGACGACGTGCTCGGCGCGACGCTGGAGAGCGCATTGCTGTCCCGGCTGCCCGACGATGCCACCGCCCTGGCCGCGTTGGCGGCGCTGGCTGGCGGCGCCCACGTGGCCGAGGCGCTGGCCGCCGGCCGGACTGCTGAGAGCACCGGCGCGGATGCCGAGAACCCGGCTGCCGACCCGTTCGGGACGGTCGGTCCCGGTCAGCCGGTCGTGCCGGCGCCGACCTGGAGCGACCCGCCGGTGGAAGGAACGCCCCGGCTGACCCGGGACCAGAAGCTCGTCGTCGCGCTCGCCGCGCTGATCGCCGACTTGACCGGGGTCGTCCCAGGTAGCGGCAGCCCGCAGCCGGTGCAGCTCACCGTCGTCACGACCCTCGACGCGGTGCGCGGCACCGCCGGGGCGCTCCCGGCTCAGCTCGACACCCCGCACGGACCGGTCCCGGTCAGCGCCGAGGCCGTCCAACGGCTCGGCTGCGGCGCCATCCTCACGGCGGTCCTGCTCGACGCGGCCGGCAACCCGGTCGGGGCCTCGGGGAGCACCGCCATGCCAACCGACGAGAACGACGGGCGCTCAGAGCCCGGTGGGGCAGCACCTGCGCCGTCAACGGCTGCACTCGACCGGGCACGACCCCGCACCACGTCGAACCGTGGTGGAAGACCCACCGCACACGGCTCGCCGACCTGGTACTGATCTGCGCGCACCACCACCACGACGTCCACGACGGCCACCGCACCCTGCGCCTGCGCGACGGACGGCTGATCAGCGACCAGGGCTGGGCCGATCAGCTGCCGCTGAGTGCATGAGGGGCGACTCAGGCCGAGCGACGGCACGAGGTGGTGCGCGACCTGCCCGACGTCGCCAGCGAACCCGATGGCGCCGCTTGACGGGGACCTCACGCGCACCACGCCATCGTCGGGCTCACGGCAGTGGGGGGAGAGCAGTGCTTCGGATCGGTCTGATCGGTGGCATGTCCTGGGAGAGCAGCGCGCTGTACTACCGGCTGCTCAACGAGGGCGTGCGCGCGAGCCTGGGCGGGCTGCACTCCGCCGAGTGCCTGCTCCTGTCGGTCGACTTCGCCGAGGTGGAGGCGATGCAGGCGGAGGGCAGGTGGGACGACGCCGCCCGGCTCCTGGCCGACGCGGCGCGAGCTCTGCAGGCGGGCGGTGCGGAGCTGCTCCTGCTCTGCACGAACACGATGCACAAGGTGGCGGAGCAGGTCGAGGCGGCCGTCGACGTCCCGCTGCTGCACCTCGCCGACGCCACGGCCGAGGCGGCCCTGCGCTCGGGCCTGACGCTGTGTCGGGCTGCTCGGCACCGCCTTCACCATGGAGCAGGAGTTCTACGTCGAGCAGGCTGCGCAGCCACGGCCTGGACGTCCTCGTGCCGGGGCCGGAGGACCGCGCGCTCGTCCACCGGGTCATCTACGAGGAGCTGTGCCTCGGTGTCGTGCGCGAGGAGTCCCGTGAGGAGTACCGGCGCGTGATGCGCGAGCTGGTGGCCGCCGGAGCGGAGGGCGTCGTCCTCGGGTGCACCGAGATCGAGCTGCTGGTCGGGCAGGAGGACTGCACCGTGCCGGTCCTCCCCACGACCCGGCTGCATGCCGAGGCAGCCGTGCGGCGGGCACTCGAACCACGGCCGGTCTCGCCCGGCTGACGGCCTGAGCGAGCGGTCAGGCGGACCCGCGCTGCGACCGGCTGGACGTACCGGCCCGACGGCCCAGCTTGCACGCCAGCAGCCCCGCGACCAGGAGGGCCAGGACGGCTCCGACCAGCGCACCGACGACTCCACCGACGAGCGGAGCCATCGAGGTGTCCGGCGTGACCGTCACCGGCACGCCGTCGGGACCGGGCTGGACCGAGCTGCCGGACAGGGTGAGGGCCAGGACCGACGCCGCCGAAGCAGCCGACCACCCCACCGAGGAGAGCCGAGGCGGACGTGAGCCGGTACGCGCACCATGCGGCGGCGCCAGAGCCGGCCGGTGAACGCGTCCTCGTCCAGCCGTCGTCGTCCAGGCGAGCACCGTCCTGGCGGTCATGCCGGCGACCGTAGCCGCGGACGCACGCCAGGAGGTGCCGCGGCCGCGAGGACGGGCGGGCGGGGAAGCCACCGCCACCCCGGACGACTTGCACCGGTCGGGGACGGACTCCCGACATGGCGCGCCGCGTGGGGCGTCGACCGGCCCCGAGGAGAAGCATGAAGATCGGCATCATCGGCGCGGGCAACATCGGCGGCAACCTGACGCGGCGGTTCGCGGCGCTCGGGCACGAGGTGGCGGTGGCGAACTCCCGCGGGCCGGAGACGCTGTCGGACCTGGTCGCCGAGACCGGCGCGCGGGCTGTCGCGGTCGGCGAGGCGGCGCAGGACGCGGACGTCGTGATCGTGACGATCCCGCAGAAGAACGTGCCGGACCTGCCGTCGGACGTCCTGGCCGGGGCGAAGCCGGACGCGGTCGTGATCGACACCAACAACTACTACCCGCAGCAGCGGGACGGCCGGATCCAGGCCATCGAGGAGCGGCACGACCGAGAGCCGCTGGGTGTCCGACCAGGTCGGGCGCCCGGTCGTGAAGGCGTTCAACGGCATCCAGGCCGCGCACCTGCTCGACGGCGGCCGCCCGGCCGGTGCCGAGGACCGGCGGGCGCTGCCGGTGGCCGGCGACGACCCTGCGGCCAAGCAGGTCGTGATCGGCCTCCTCGACGAGCTCGGCTTCGACGGCGTCGACGCCGGCACGATCGACGAGTCCTGGAAGCAGCAGCCGGGGACGCCGGTCTACGGCGCCGAGGGCGACGTCGACAAGATCACCCGCCGTCTCGCCCGGGCGACGCCGGAGCGCCCCGCGGACTTCCGCGCGCAGGGCTAGCCGGCCACCAGGTCCCGCGTCACCTCGGCGACCGAGGCGGCGCCGGCGAGCGCCATGGCGTGCTCGAGCTGCGTCGCGCAGCAGCTCGAGCACGCCGAGGACCCCGGCTCACCACCGGTGGCCAGGCCCCACACCACCGGGCGGCCGACCAGCACCGCGTCGGCGCCCAGGGCCAGGGCGCAGAGCACGTCGAGGCCGGTGCGCAGCCCGCCGTCGACCAGCACCAGGCCGCGTCCGGCCACCGCAGCAGCGACGGCCGGCAGGGCGCGAGCGGTCGCCAGCGGCCCGGTCCAGCTGGCGGCCGCCGTGGTTGCTCACCACCACCCCGGCAGCGCCGGCGTCCAGGCAGGCGAGCGCGTCGTCGGCCCGCAGCACGCCCTTGACCAGCACCGGCAGGCCGGTCTCGGCGGCCAGCACGCCGATCAGGTCGAGGTCCGACCGACGGGTCCTGCTCGGCGAGGGCCGGGTCGGCCAGGTCCGGCAGGTTCGCCAGCCACGCGGTCCCGGCCACCGCAGCTCGCCCGACCCGGGCCTTGACCGCGACGTACGGCGTGTCGCCGGTCAGCACCAGCGCCTGCGCGCCGGCCGCGGCCGCCCGGGCAGCCAGCGACAGGGTCAGCGACCGAGAGCGCATGGCGTACACCTGGAACCACCACGGCCCGGCGACAGCCGCGACCTGCTCGAGCGGGACCGACGAGCGGGTGGACAGGACGTACAGCGAGCCGGCGGTCCGGGCCGCGGCGGCCGAGGCCAGCTCGCCGGACGGGTGCGCCAGGGCGTGCAGCGCCACCGGCGCGACGCCGACCGGGGAGGTCAGGGCGGCCCCCAGCAGCGGAGACCGACGTGGACACCGACGAGACGTCGCGCAGGACGCGCGGCAGCAGGCGCACGTCCCGCCAGGCGGACGCCGCCTCCGCGAGCGAGACCTCCTCGCCGGAGCCGCCGGCGAGGTAGTCGAAGACCGCGGCGGGCAGCAGCCGCCGGGCCTCCTCCTCGGCCGAGGGGGTCAGGGCCGGGCGGCCGGGCTCTGCGTCTTGGCCGGGTCGCTGATCACGAGGCCGCCGAGCACCTCGTCGACCTTGGTCATCAGGTCCGCGTCGAGCTTCACGCCGGCGGCGGCCGCGTTGTCGCGGACCTGCTCGGGGCGGGTGGCGCCGACGATCGCCGAGGAGACGTTGGGGTTCTGCAGCACCCAGGCGACGGCGAGCTGCGCCAGGGAGAGCCCGGCGTCCGCGGCCAGCGGCTTGAGCGTCTGCACCGCGGTGAGCACGTCGTCCTGCAGGAACCGCTTGATGAACAGCCCCCCGTGGGGTCGGTCGCGCGGGAGCCCTCGGGCGGCGGCTGGCCGGGGAGGTACTTCCCGGTCAGCACGCCCTGCGCGATCGGCGACCAGACGACCTGGCCGATGCCCTCGCGCTCGCAGAGCGGCACGACCTCGGACTCGATGACGCGCCAGAGCATGGAGTACTGCGGCTGGCTCGACACGATGCGGTCCAGGCCCATCGAGTCGGCGATGGTCAGCGCCTCCTCGATCTGCTCGGCGCGCCACTCGCTGACGCCGATGTACATGACCTTGCCGGCGCGGACGAGGTCGTCGAAGGCGCGCAGCGTCTCCTCGAGCGGCGTCTCCGCGTCGAAGCGGTGCGCCTGGTAGAGGTCGATGTGGTCGGTCTGCAGCCGCTTGAGCGAGGCGTTGCAGGACTCGAGGATGTGCTTGCGCGACAGGCCGCGGTCGTTCTTGCCGGGCCCGGTCGGCCAGTAGACCTTGGTGAACAGCTCGTACGACTCGCGCCGCTCGCCGGCCAGCGCCTCGCCGAGGACCGTCTCGGCCTTGGTGCCCGCGTAGACGTCGGCCGTGTCGAAGGTCGTGATGCCGACGTCGAGGGCCTCCCGCACGCAGGCCTTGGCCTGGTCGGCCTCGACCTGGCGACCCGTGGGTCAGCCAGTTGCCGTACGAGACCTCGCTGACCAGCATGCCGCTGCGCCCGAGGCGCCTGTGCTCCATGCGTCGGACCCTAGGTCACTGGTAGGTGACCAGCTCGGGCCGGGGGCGCAGCGCCATGACCTGCGCCGGGGTCATGAGGTCGGGGTCGTTCTCCTTCTCGTAGAACAGCTTGAACCCGTTGTGCAGCGGCCCGCTCTTCAGGCTGATCTGGGCGTACGTCTCCTTCTTCACCGACTGCGGCCCGAAGCCGTCGGCGTGCACCACGGTGGCGAGCCCGGGGCGCGCGGCGATGTCCTCGTTGTCGGGGCGCACGGACTGCTCCTGGAACTGGTGGACCATGAACACCTTCTCCGGCAGGCCCTTCGCCTTCGTCAGCCCGGCCAGCCACGAGGAGACGGCGTTGACCTCCTCGACGGTCACGTGGCCGACCTCCTCGCCCGGCTGCTGCCCCGGCTGGAGCTTCCACTCCGGGTCGACGGCGAGCCCGACGTCGGGCTGCTCGAGGAAGCGCTGGAACAGCTTCGCCTGCTCCAGCAGCGTCGCCCGGCCGGGCTGCAGGTCCAGCACGACGAGGGCCTTCGCCGCACGGGCGGCGTCGAGGTAGGCCTGCACCTCGGCGTCGGAGATCGGCTCGCTGTAGTCGCCGTCCTTGCCGGGGGACTGCTGGGCGACCGTGCTGATGAGCTCGAAGGCCGGCAGGACCGTACGGCCGGACGCCGGCCCGAACGGTGCCGCGGCCTTCTCCAGCCGGGCCGCGGCCTGCGCGGGGGTGCCCTCGCCGAGCACGCCGAGGCTGTCTGTCCCCGCGGTCCCGTAGTGCATGACCACGACGTGCTGCGGGAAGATCGTCCGGCCGCCACGGGGCAGCTCGGCGCGCGGGGGACGGCGAGGCCGACGGGGACTCCGACGGGGACGGTGCCGGCCCCGCGGTCGAGGCGGACGGGCCGGAGCCGCACGCCGCGAGCAGGACCAGGCCGGCGGCGCAGAGGGGGAGGTGTCGCACGGCCGCTCCCTGCCCGGAGCGCCCGACCGCGACGCCTAGCGTGACCGCCATGCCCCTGCGCCTGCTGTCGGCCGCCGTCCTGCTGCTGGTGCTGGCCGGGCTCGCCGCCGTGGCCCTGGCGCCGCGCCCGACGCTGGTGCTCGAGGGGCTGCCCAAGGGCACGCTCAACGCGCAGGAGCTCGTCACGACGACGGTCCGCGTCCGCACGCCGGAGCGCCCGGCCCGGCTCCTGCTCGACGGGCGGGTCCTGGACGAGAGCGCCGACGGGTCGCTGGAGGCGCCGCTCGGCCAGCTCTCCGACGGCCGGCACGTGCTGGTCGCGGAGGTCGACCGGGGCGCCGTGCCGGGCCGGGCCCGGGCCAGCCGGGTCGTCCGCGTCGACACCTTCGGCCCGGTCCTGCAGCTGCGCCGCGAGGGCGACGCCTACCTCGGGACGGCGCGCGACGTGCAGCACCTGGCCACCGCCGAGGGCCGCGACGTGGAGGTCGCGCCCGACGGGACGTTCACGGTCCCGTACGGGCTGTCGGCCGAGCTGGTGGCCGTGGACGACGCGGGCAACCGCAGCGTGGTCAGCCTGCCGACGGAGTAGCGCCTGCCTACTGGATGGAGACCATGTCCGGCTGCGGCTGCAGGCCCGAGGACGTCGGCCGGCGAGAAGATGTTGGTGTCGGTGTACTTGAGCCGGGCCTTCGGGACGTCCGGGTGCTTCGGGAAGATCTTGATGCCCATGGACATCCCCGTGCCGAGCGGCGGCGTGGTGGCGAGCACGTCGTAGACCTTCAGCTTGGTCTTGCGGTCGCCGTGGCCGTCGCTGTGGATGATCGTCGCCAGGCCCGGCCGGTCCACGACCAGCTCCCGCTTCGGGATCATCGTCACGCGGAACTGGTGGAGCATGAACAGCTTCTCCGGCAGGCGGTTCTTCAGCGTGAGGTTGGCGAGGTAGGACGAGACGTTGTTGATCGTCCGGGCGTCCATGTGGCCGATGTCGTTGAACCGCTTCTTGTCGGCCGGCAGCACCCACTCGGGGTCGAGCGCCAGCCCGACGTCGGGCTGGAGCAGGAAGCGCTCGTAGCGCTTGACCTGCGCCAGGACGTCGGCCTTGCCCGGCTGGAAGTCCAGGATGAACAGCATCTTCTTGCGACGGGCGGCGTCGAGGTAGCGCTGCACGTCCTCGGGCTGCACCTCGGCGCTGTAGTCGCCGTCCTTGCCCGGCGCCGCGTCGGCGATGGTGGCGATGAAGTCGAAGGCCGGCAGCACCGCGCGGTCGGTGACCGCCGCGTAGGTGTCGGCGTCCCGCTGCACCCTGGCTGCGGCGGCGTCCGGGCCGCCCTTGCCGAGGATGCCCAGCGCGCGGGCGCCCGCACTGCCGTAGTTCGCGACCAGGAAGTTCGTCGGGAACAGCGTCCGGCCACCGCGCGGCAGCTGCTGGGGCGGGGGGAGCGGCGACGGCGAGGGGCTGGGCGAGGCGGACGGGGACGCGGAGGCCGACGCGGACCCGGACCGGCCGGCGGCCTCGGCCCGGGCGTCGTCGGACGGAGGAGGACGAGCTGGTGCACGCCGTGACCAGCATCCCGGCCAGCAGCGCAGCGGTCAGAGCGGAGGAGCGGCGGGACGGCACGGCCGGCAACGCTAGCCGCTGCCTCGGGCTCCCTACAGCGACGCGCCGGGGCGCACCTTGGGCGGCGGCATCCGGAAGCGGCGCATCACCGTGGAGCGCAGCAGCGCGTAGCCGACGTGGCGGACCAGCGTGCGCTCCTCGGGGAAGCGCTCGCGCACGCCCTTGCGCACGCGCAGCGTGATCAGCGCGACGTCGACCAGCATCGCCAGCACGGTGGCGGTCCAGATGGTCACCGTGATGCTCAGCAGCTGCGACTGCCCGGACAGCTGTGCGAGCACGAGCAGCAGCGCGACCGGCAGCAGGATCACGCCGACGTTGCGGCGGCTGTCGACCAGGTCGCGCAGGTGACTGCGCAGCGGCCCGGCGTCGCGCGGCAGCATCGCCTTCGGGTCGTTGGCGGCCACGCCCGCGCGGAGGTCCTTGCGACCCTGGGCCTGCTTGGCGCGCAGGCGCGCTGCCGCCTCCTTGCGGGTCTGCGGCGGCGGGGCGACCGGGCCGGAGCGCCGGCGCTGCTGCTCGCTGCGCTTGGGCGTGGGGCGGCCCTTGCCCTGCTTGTCGAGGTTGACCGGGGTCTCGGACACGCCCTCAGCCTAGGCGGGGAGCGCGAGCATCTGGTCGAGCGCCTGCTTGGCGTAGCGGGCGGTCTCCGGCTCGACCTCGATGCGGTTGGGCACCCGGCCCGCGACGAGCTCCTCGAGCGAGCGCACCAGGTGGGGCAGGTCGATGCGGTTCATCGTCGAGCAGTAGCAGACCGCCTTGTCGAGGAAGGCGATCGTCTTGTCGGGGTGGGCGTTGGCGAGCCGGCGTACGAGGTTCAGCTCGGTGCCGATGGCCCAGGCCGAGCCGGCCGGCGCGGCGTCCAGGGTCGTTGATGATGAACTCGGTCGAGCCGACCAGGTCGGCCGCGGTGACGACCTCGTGGCGGCACTCCGGGTGGACCAGGACGTTGACGCCGGGGATGCGCTCGCGGACCTCGCGCACGGAGTCGACCGTGAAGCGGCCGTGCACGGAGCAGTGGCCCTTCCACAGGATGACCGTGGCGTCGCGCAGCTGCTGCGCGGTGAGGCCGCCGCCGGGCTTGCGCGGGTCGTAGAGCACGCAGTCGTCGAGGGACAGGCCCATCTCGAGCACCGCGGTGTTGCGGCCCAGGTGCTGGTCGGGCATGAACAGCACCTTCGTGCCCTGGGTGAAGGCCCAGTCCAGCGCGCGCTTGGCGTTGGAGGAGGTGCAGACCGTGCCGCCGTGGCGCCCGGTGAAGGCCTTGATCGCCGCCGAGGAGTTCATGTACGTCACCGGGACGGTCACGTCCGCGACGCCGGCCTCGGTGAGGACGTCCCAGCACTCCTCGACCTGGTCGAACGTCGCCATGTCGGCCATCGAGCAGCCGGCGGCGAGGTCGGGCAGGACGACGGCCTGCGAGGCGCCGGTGAGGATGTCGGCCGACTCGGCCATGAAGTGGACGCCGCAGAAGACGACGAACTCGGCCTCGGGGCGGGCGGCGGCCTGCTGCGCCAGCTTGAACGAGTCGCCCGTGACGTCGGCGAACTCGATCACCTCGTCGCGCTGGTAGTGGTGGCCGAGCACGAAGACACGGTCGCCGAGGGCGGCCTTGGCGGCCCGGGCCCGGGCGACCAGCGACGGGTCGGAGGCCGGCGGCAGCTCGCCGGGGCACTCCACGCCGCGCTCGGTGTCGGGGTCCGACCGCTGGCCGAGCAGGAGCAGGGCCAGAGGGCGTGGGCGCGGGCTCGACGAACGTCCCGGTGGGGGCGAGGGTCATGGCAGGCTCCAGGTCGGACGAGTCGACGGTGCGCGGGGGATAGCGTCGCACAGACGACAACCTCCCGCGGGCGGATCTGTTCCCGTGCGACAGGATCTCGCCGTGCGCGTGCTGCTGGCCCCCGACTCCTTCGGCGGCACCCTGTCGGCCGCCGAGGCGGCCCGAGCGCTCGCGCGGGCTGGGCCGACGCCGCGCCCGCGCGACGCGCTGCGACCTGCTGCCCGCTGTCCGACGGCGGACCGGGCCTGCGTCGAGGTGCTGTCGGCCGCCCTGCCGGGGAGCAGGCGCGTCGAGGTGCCGGTCGAGGACGCGCTGGCCCGCACCGTGACGGCGCAGCTGCTGGTCGACGGCACCACCGCGTACGTCGAGAGCGCCCAGGCCGCCGGCCTGCACCGGCTGGCGGCTGGACGAGCGGGACCCGCTCCGGACCACGACGTACGGCGTCGGGCAGCTGGTCCGGGCGGCGCTGGACGAGGGGGCGACCCGGGTCGTCGTCGGGCTCGGCGGGTCGGCGACCAACGACGGCGGCGCCGGGGCGCTGGCGGCGCTGGGGCTGTCGCGGCACGACGCGGCGGGGGAGCGGCTGCCCTGGGGCGGCGAGCCGCTGACGCGGGTGGCGGAGCTGCGCGGCGACGTGGACCTGCGCGGGGCCGATCTCGTCGTCGCCACCGACGTCGACGCGCCGCTGCTGGGCCGGGCGGGGCGAGCGCGGTCTTCGGGCCGCAGAAGGGCGCGTCCCCGCAGGACGTCTCGGTGCTCGAGCAGGCGCTGACCCGCTGGGCCGACGTGCTGGAGGCGCACCTCGGCGTGGCCGTCCGCGACCTGCCCGGCGCCGGCGCCGCCGGTGGGCTCGGCGCCGCGCTGCTCGCCGTCGGCGCCCGCCGCGAGCCCGGGATCGAGCTGGTCCGCCGCCTGGTCCGGCTCGACGACCGGGTCGCCGCCGCGGACCTCGTCCTCACCGGCGAGGGCTGCTTCGACGGGAGCAGCCTCATGGGCAAGGCGGTCGCCGGGGTGGCCGCGCCGCGGCCGAGCAGGCGGTGCCCTGCCTGGTGTGGCGGGCGAGGTGCGCGGTGGGGCGCCGGGAGGCCGGCGCCGCCGGGATCGAGGCGACGTCTCGCTGCGCGACGCTGGTCGGCGTCGACCGGGCCCTCGGCGACGCGGCAGGAGCGCTGCGCGAGGTCGCCGCCCGGGTCGCGCGGGAGTGGTCGACGACCTGACGTGGGAGGATGGGAAGGGACAGGACCGGCCCAGCGTTGGCCTCGAGTGCACCCGCCCACAGACCCCTGGAGAGCCATGACCGCCCCGGAGACCACCACCCCCGCGACCGACAGCCCCGTCGGCGTCGTCCTCAGCGACCCCGCCGCCGAGAAGGTGAAGGCGCTGCTCGCGCAGGAGGGTCGTGACGACCTCGCCCTGCGCGTCGCCGTGCAGCCCGGCGGCTGCTCGGGCCTGCGCTACCAGCTCTTCTTCGACGAGCGCTCCCTCGACGGCGACGCCGTGCAGGAGTACTCCGGCGGCGCCGTCAAGGTCGTCGTCGACCGCATGAGCGTCCCCTACCTCGCCGGCGCGACGATCGACTTCGTCGACACCATCGAGAAGCAGGGCTTCACCATCGACAACCCCAACGCGGGCGGCTCCTGCGCCTGCGGCGAGTCCTTCCACTAGGTCTCCGCACGCGCCAGCGGCGCCGGCCCCCTCGGGACCGGCGCCGCTGCCGTTCCCGGCTCAGCGCGGCGCGGCCGGCCGCGCGGACCAGCAGGTCCGCGTCGACCGTTCCCGGGTCCGACTCCGACGACGCGGGCGCCCCGGTGCAGGGGAACGCCGGCCGGTCGCGAAGACTCCCGTCATGCGCCTCCCTCTCCTGCCGGCCGCGGCTGCGGCCGTCTGCGGCCTGCTGCTGCCGCTCGCCCTGACCGCAGGCCCCGCGGACGCCGCCCCGACCTGCACCGGCAGGATCCCGCTGTCCGTCTGCGGCGGCCGCGTGGTCGCCGAGCCGGAGACGTCGACGACGTTCCACCAGTACGACGGCCCGGGCGAGAGCCTGCGGGCCAGCCTGGAGGCGATCGAGGCGCGCTCACCCCGCTTCCTGGAGGCGGGCCCGATCTCGGAGTTCACCGGCAACGCGGCGCACCGCAGCGCCGGTGGCCGCGACCTGTGGGTCGTGCGCATCACCGACGAGCGGGTGCCGCGGGCCGGCAAGAAGCAGGTCGCCGGCTCGCTGTCGGTCCACGGGCTCGAGGCGGCCGGCCGCGAGGGCGGCCTGCGCTACATCGAGGACCTGGCGGTCTGGACGGCGGCGCTGGCCGCCGGCGGCGAGGACCGCACGCTCTACGCCGGCGACGTCGAGGTCCGAGCTGTCGCAGGTCATGGCGCAGACCGAGAGCTGGTTCGCCTTCCCGAACCCCGACGGGTGGGCGGCCGGCGACCTGACCAGCACGACCCCCGGCGGCTTCCTGCGCGGCAACGCCGTCGGTGCGGACCTCAACCGCGACTACGCGACGGTCGGCTGGTACGACCGCGCCGACGCCCGCGGCATCGCGGAGTCCGAGCCGGAGACCCGCGCGTGGACCTCGCTGGTCAAGAGCTTCCCGGACCTGGTCACCTCGACCGACGTGCACGGCGAGCTGACCACCCCCAACGAGGCCTTCTCGGACCTCATCATCCCGGCCGGGCAGTGGACGCCGACCCGGCAGCAGCAGGTCAAGCAGCTCGGTGACCACATGATCCGCACCATCGAGCGCAAGTTCGCGGAGGAGGGCGTCGTCCTCGACCAGGTCCTCGGCCCGCTCCCGTCCGGCGACGGCAGCACCCCGCGCCGCCCGGCCAACGTCGCCGCCAGCTACGACATCGTCGGCTACGACGACTCGGGCTTCATGGGCGACTGGTTCAGCCAGACGCAGGACAGCGTCCACATGGACGTCGAGAACTTCCTGAGCAACCTGGCGCCGAACAACGCCTACGACCAGACCGTCGAGCAGGCCCACGTCGCGGCCGTCCGGGGCATCCTCGAGGCCGTCGTGGTCGAGGCGACGCTGACCCGCGCGGTCCGCCCGGCCCTGAGCGCCCGCGCCTTCGCCTACGTCGACGACCCCAACCGCACCACCTCGGCCGACGGCACCGGCTCGGCTCGGTCGTCGCGGGCGAGACGCAGGTGCCGTACGACGTCTCCCGCCTGCGCTACCTCGAGGAGATCGAGAAGACGACCGGCCGCCCCGCGGTGCCGTTCACGGCCGAGGCGATCGCCGCCGGCGCCGACCTGTCCGGCTTCTCCAGCCTGGTCGTCGCCGACATGGAGCTCCCCGCCGGCTCGACCGCGGACCGCGGCGCCTACGTCGCGGCGCTCAAGGCGTACGCCACCGCGGGCGGCCAGCTCGTGCTGACCGACCGCGCGCTCAAGCTCGTCGACGACCTCACCGGCAACCCGGCCCTCAAGGACACGGTCGACCGGACCGACGCCGGCCACGTCGACTTCGTCGCGCCGCTGGGCGACCACCCGTACGAGAAGGGGCTGGTCGGCAAGCCCAGCCAGACCTTCTACGAGGTCATGCTCGGCTACCCGTCGCAGGGCCGGACGCCGAACTACGGGGTCCTGCGCACCGCCTTCGAGGCGGCCGGCGGCACCACGGTGGCGACCGTCGGCCCGCAGGGCGGCGCCTCGCCCAACACCGCGCTCGGCACGCTGCCGCTCGGCGCCGGCAAGGTCGTCGTGTTCGGCGCGCTGCTCCCGCAGGCGATCGAGTCGCTCGTGCTGGAGGACGGCACCCGGATCGACACGCCGCACCCGTTCGGCCTCGCCGACTACGCCGTCACGATCACCGGCGGCCAGGTGCTCGACACCATCCTCAGCGTACGACCGGCCGGGGGCGGCGCCGAGCCGCGTCCGCCTCGCCGTCCGCCTCGCCCGCGCCACGAACCCGACCGGCGGTCCCGGGCCCGACCCGAGCCCGTCCGCCAGCCGTCCGCAGCCCGTCCGCCAGCCCGTCCGCCACCAGCCCCGCGCCCACCACCAGCTGCCCGGCGCCGACGGCCGTCACCCTGACGCGCAGCACGATCGTCTCCGGCAGCTCCGCCGGCGTCCGCGTCGCGGGCAGCCCCGGCTCGGTCGTCGACCTCGTCGCCTACACCCGGCCCTCCACCACCTACCGGACCGTCCGCTCCGTCCGGGTCGGCCCGGCCGGCGCCGCCGACCTGACGGTCACACCGCCGGCCAACACCCGCCTGTACGCCGTGCAGCAGGGCTGCACCGCCGGACCGTCGTCGGTGCTGACCGTGCAGTCCTCGCTGTCGCTCGACGCCCGACGCACCGGGACGCGGACGATCCGGTTCGAGGGGAACAGCCTGCCCAAGCGGGCCGGCGGGCTGGCCGTGGCGCTCTACCGGGTCGACCCGAGCGGCCGTGAGGTGCTGACCGCACGCACCCGTACCGACGGGCGCACCGGCCGCTGGGCGCTGACCCGGACCTTCGCCGGTACCGGCCGGTTCGACTTCCTGGTCCGCACCGGGACCGACGTCTCCAACGCGGCCGGCCGCAGCGCCCCGCGCCGCGTCACGGTGCGCTAGTCAGCGCGCCCCGCGTGCGTCACCCTGTCCCGCACCACGACGGCGTCCCTCCCGCCGTCGCCCCCTCTCCCGGGAGTCCCCTCGTGCTGCACCCTCCCCGCCGTCGCGGTCTGCTCGGCGCCCTCACCGCCGGTCTGCTCGTGGCCGCCGGCCTGGCCGCGCTGCCCCTCGCCCCGGCCTCGGCCGCCGGCGAGACGCCGCTCGGCTTCGCGGTCTACCCGGCGCCGGGCCAGCTCGCCCGCGACGCCGGGGAGCCGACGATCGGGGTCAACTGGAAGACCGGCAAGGTCATGTTCCAGGCCTTCACCGAGACCGACCAGGTGACCTTCGACGACTCGAAGGTGCCGGCCACGGCGAGCTGGAAGGACGTCAGCCGCGCCCCGACCAACGTCACCAGCCTGGACCCGGTCCTGGAGACCGACTCGACGATCGGGCGCACCTTCGTCTCCCAGCTGGCGCCGCCGTGCAGCGTCGCCGCCTACACCGACTCCGACGGCGAGCCGACCGCGACGAACCCGAACGGCTACACCCCGTTCGTCGGGTGCGGTGTCGGCTCCAACTTCGACCACCAGACCGTCGGCACCGGGCCGACGATCAACACCCAGCTGGACGCGGTGAACCGCGGCCGCCTCGTCTACTACTGCTCGCAGGTCGTCGCGCAGTCCAGCTGCTCGGTCAGCAGGGACGGCGGCACGACGTTCGCGACCAGCCGGCCGGTCTACACGTTCAAGGGCGACCTGGTCTCCGACCCGCTGCTCGTCGGCTGCGAGGGCCTGCACGGCCACCTCAACACCTCGCCGCTCGACGGCACCGCCTACCTGCCGAACTTCGCCTGCAACAGCTCCGCGGAGCGCGCCACCAACCGTCCCTCGGTCATCGTCAGCCCTGACGAGGGGCTGACCTGGACCGTCCGCCAGGTGCCCGACGGGACGTCGCCGAACTTCGACTCCGACCCCGCGGTGGACGCCGACGAGGCGGGCACGGCCTACGTCGCGTACGAGAACGCCACCAGCAACATGATGGTGGCCGTCACCCGCGACAAGGGCCAGACGTTCACGCCGTCGCTCGACCTCGGCGCCGCCATCGGTGGCCTGCAGAACGCCACCATGCCCACCGTCGTGGCCGGGAGCGCCGGCCGCGCGGCCGTCGGCTTCCTGGCCACCAGGGCCGAGGCGCCGATCGACGCCGCCGGCCAGCCCGAGAACCAGCTGCTCAGCTTCGACCCCGACGGCAACGACCCGGCGGCCGGCTGGCACGCCTACATCGCCTTGACCTACGACGGCGGGGCCACCTGGACCACCACCGACGTCACGCCGACCGACCCGGTCCAGCGCGGCTGCATCTGGTGGGGCTCGGCCCGCAACCCCGGCACGGCGACGACCTGCGAGGACAACAAGCGCAACCTGCTGGACTTCATCGACATCAGCGTCGACCAGCAGGGCCGGGTCGTCCTCGGCTTCGCCGACGGCTGCGTCGGCCGCTGCGTCACCGAGGGCCACACCCGCAACACCAACCTGGCGTACGCCGACCGCCCGGCCGCCGACGCCGGCCTGACCGAGGCGCAGTTCGCCGAGCTGTACTCGCAGGAGGACATCGGCACGATCGTCCGGCAGCAGTCGGGCAAGGGGCTCTACGCCGCCGCTGACGCCCTGCCGTCCGGCCCGCTGCTCGGCGGCACCACCCCGCAGGTCGTCGCGTCGGCGAGCGCGTCCGTCTCACCGGCCGCGACGCCCTCGCCGTCGCCGTCCGGCTCGCCCGCGGCGACGTCGGCCCCGTCGAGCGCGCCGCCGCCCGGCGGCGGACCCGCACCCAGCTGCTCCACGGCCACCGGCCCGGTGACGCTGTCGCCCGCCAGCATCCGGTCCGGCTCCACCTCGGTCGTGCGGGTCTCCGGCCCGGTCGGCTCCGTGGTCGACCTGGTGGCCTACACCCGCCCCTCCACGACCTACCGCACCGTGCGCACCGCCACGATCGGCACCGGCGGCACGGCCGACCTGACCGTGCGGCCCGGGTCCAACACCCGGCTCTACGCCCAGCAGCGCGGCTGCCCGGCCGGCCCGTCGAGCGTGCTGACGGTGGTGTCGACGCTGTCGCTGGACCAGCGCCGCACGGGCACCCGCACCCTCCGCTTCTTCGGCAACAGCCTGCCCAAGCGGGCCGGTGGGCTGTCGCTGCGGCTCTACCGCGTGGACGCCGCCGGGCGTGAGGTGCTGACCGGCCGCACCACGACCGACCCGCGCACCGGCACGTGGACGATCACCCGGACCTTCACCGGCACGGGCCGCTTCGGGTTCCTCGTCCGTACGGGCGCCGACATCACCAACGCGGCCGGCGCCAGCGCCGTGCGCCAGGTGACGGTCCGCTGAGGGCGCTGCCCGTCCTGCTCGCGGCGCTGCTGCTGGCCGGCTGCACGTCCGAGGGCGACGATGCCCCGGTGGTGAGCCAGGGCAGCAGCGTCGCCGAGCCCGGTCCGTCCTGCGCGCCGCCGCCGGCCGTCGCGCCCGGGCTGCCGGCGACCTTCCCGCTCCCGCTCGCGCTGCCGTCCGGCAGCGTCGTCACGGCGCTGGGCGAGACCGGCGGGGACCGCTTCGCCACCGGCCGGGTGCAGGCCGACGTGTCCGCGGTCCTCGGGCACTTCCGCGCCGCGCTGGTCGACGCTGGCGCGGTCCTCGGCCGGGACGAGGACGAGGGCCGGTCGGGGCAGCTGACGTTCCTGTCCGGCTCGACCGTCGGCGGGGTCACCGTGGCGCGCTCGCGCTGTCCCGCGGGGTCGACCGGCTTCACGGTCACGGCCCGCCGTACGCGCTGACGACTACTGTCCGGGCCCATGTCCCTGCGCGTCGCCGTCACCGGGTCCATCGCGACCGACCACCTGCTGACCTTCTCGGGTCGCTTCGTCGAGCAGCTGCTGCCCGACCAGCTCGCCAACCTGTCGGTGGTGTTCCTCGCCAGCGACCTGCAGGTCCGCCGCGGCGGCACCGGCGCCAACATCGCCTTCGGCATGGGCGTGCTCGGGCAGCGCCCGCTGCTGGTCGGCAGCGTCGGCAAGGACGCCGCCGACTACCTCACCTGGCTGACCGACCACGGCGTCGACACCGCCGGCGTGCGCACCTCGCCGACCCTGGCCAGCCCCCGCTTCACCGTGACCACCGACGACGACCAGAACCAGATCGGCACCTTCTACCCCGGCGCCATGGCCGAGGCCGCCTCCATCGAGCTGGCCCCGCTCGGCGACGTCGACCTGGTCCTCGTCGCCCCCAACGACCCCGGCGCGATGCTGCGCCACACCGCCGAGTGCCGCGCGCGCGGGGTCGCCTTCGCCGCGGACCCGTCGCAGACGCTGACGTTCCTGGACGGCGACGCGATCCGCCAGCTCGTCGACGGCGCGACCTACCTGTTCAGCAACGAGTACGAGTCCGGCCTCATCCGCGACAAGACCGGCTGGACGGACGAGCACGTCCTCGACCTCGTCGGCACCCGCATCACGACCCAGGGCGCGAAGGGCGTGCTCGTGCAGCGCAAGGGCGAGCCCGACCTCGCCGTCGGGGTCGTCCCGGCCCGCGCGGTCGCCGAGCCGACCGGGGTCGGCGACGCCTTCCGCGCCGGCTTCCTCACCGCCACCGCCTGGGGCCTGGGCCTCGAGCGCGCCTGCCAGGTCGGCGCGCTGCTCGCGACCTACGTCGTCGAGACCGTCGGGACGCAGGAGTACGTCTTCTCGACCGCCGACGCGGTGGCCCGCCTCACCGAGGCGTACGGCCCCGAGGCCGCGGCCGAGATCTCGCCCTTCCTGCCTGTCTGACCGAGGGCGTCAGCTGAGCCGGCGCACGGCGTACGTCGTGCCCTCGGCCCCGACGTACTCCTGCCCGCGCATCCGGGCCCACGCCGGGACGTCGTGCCGGGCGGCCGGGTCGTCGCTGAGCACCGCGACGACCTGGCCGACCTCGACCGTCAGCAGCGCCTTGGCCAGCTCGATGACCGGCACCGGGCAGGGCCGGCCGAGGCAGTCGACGACCAGGTCGGGGCTCACAGCCCCTCCGCCCCGCCGGCCCGGCGGATCTGCGCGACGACCGGTGGCAGCACGTCCAGCAGCCGCTCCACCTGCTCCGCCGTCGCGCCGCGGTGCAGCGAGACCCGGACGTTGCCCGAGGTGAGCGCGCCCATGGCGGCCAGCACGTGGCTGGGCTCCAGGCTGTCGGAGGTGCAGGCCGAGCCGCTCGAGACGGCGAAGCCGTGCCGGTCGAGCTCGCGCAGCAGCGACTCGCCGTCGACGTAGAGGCACGAGAACGTCACGACGTGGGGGAGCCGGTCGACCGGGTCGCCGACGACCTCGACGTCGGGCACCCGCGCGATCAGCTCGGCGCGCAGCCGGTCGACGAGCGGGCGCAGCCGGGCGTCCTCCGCCGCCGCCTCGGCCGCCGCGGCCTGCAGCCCGACGGCGGCGCTCGAGCACCTGCGGCAGCCCGGCGGCCGGCGCGTCCCCGGGCAGCGGGGAGCGGAAGCGGGTGCCGGTGCGGACGGCCAGCACCCCCACCCCCGGCGGTCCGCCCCACGTCGCCGCCGACGCGCTCAGCAGCTGCCAGCCGCCCGGCAGCGGCGCGCGGCCGGCCGAGGCGGTGGCGTCCACGTGCAGCGGGACGCCGTGCTCCCGGCACAGCGCGGCGACCTGCTCGACCGGCTGGACGGTGCCGACCTCCCCGTTGGCGCTCTGCAGGCTGGCGAGCGCGGCCCCGCCGGCGAGGGCCGCCGCGTACGCCTCGACGTCGACCCGGCCGAGCCGGTCCACCCCGACCGGGACCGGCTCGAGCGTCGCCGCGGCGTGCAGGACGGCGCTGTGCTCGACGGCGCTGTGCACCACGCGCGCGCCGGCGCGACGGCGGGCGCCGGCCCCGCCGAGCACCGCGAGCGTGCTGGCCAGGGGACCGCCGGGCGGGAAGGAGACCTCGTCCGGACGGGCTCCGAGCACGCCCGCGACGGCCTCCCGCGCGCCGTCGAGCAGGAGGCGGGCGCGGCGCCCCGCGCCGTACAGCCGCGCGGGGTCGGCCCACCCGTCGTCGAGCGCGGCGAGCAGCGCCTCGCGCGCCGCCGGGTGCAGCGGCGCGGCGGTGGCCGCGTCCAGGTAGGCGGCGTCCGACACGTGTCCACGCTAGGCCGGACGGAGCATGACGGACGCGCCGGAACCCCAGCAGGAAGGGCTGAACGTGCTGGGCTAGGCTCGCCGACGAGGTGAGGAGCGCCCCCAGGGACGCTCCGGGGACCCGTCCCCTCCGGTCGACGCACGACGGTCCGACCGGGTTCCCCCGACGTCCCGTATCGAGGAAGGCCCGAAGGTTGAGCCCCACCCCTGCGCCGGGCGGCGTCCCACGCGCCCGACGGCCCCTGCGGTTCGCCGCGATGGTCGCCGGCGTCGCGCTGCTCGCCACCGGCTGTGACACCCGGGACGCCTACGAGAAGGCGTTCTACCTGGGCTTCCCCAAGCCGGTGACCGACCAGGCCCAGGAGACCTACGACCTGTGGCTCGGCTCGGTCGCCGCCGCCGCGGTCGTCGGCGTCGCCGTCACGATCCTGATCATGTACGCGGTGATCCGCTACCGGAAGCGCGGCGAGGAGCTCCCTCGGCAGGTCCGCTACAACCTGCCGATCGAGGTGCTCTACACCGTCGTGCCGTTCGTGATCATCGCGGTGCTCTTCTACTACACGACGGTCAGCCAGAACTACGTCAACGACCTGTCCGAGGACCCCGACGTCAACATCGGCGTCGTCGGCTTCCAGTGGAACTGGCAGTTCAACTACGAGAAGGAGGGGCTCCAGGTCACCGGCGCCCCCGGCGAGCCGGCCGAGCTGGTCCTCCCGACCAACCGGACCATCCGCTTCGTGGAGACCTCGCCCGACGTCATCCACTCCTTCTGGGTGCCGGAGTTCCTGTTCAAGCGCGACGTCATCCCGGGCCGGACCAACACCTTCGAGATCACGATCCGCAAGGAGGGCCGCTGGGTCGGCCGCTGCGCCGAGCTCTGCGGTGAGAAGCACTCCCGCATGAACTTCTACGTCAAGGCCATCTCGCCGGAGGCCTACGACCAGTTCGTCTCCAGCTCCAAGTCCTCCGGCGCGGCTCAGGCCGCCGCCCCTGCCGGGAGCACCTCGTGACCCTCATCTCCGGCGCCACGGCGCCCACCCAGGTCCGGCGGCCCAGCCCCGGCCCCGGTGCCAAGATCGTCAAGGTCCTCACCACGACGGACCACAAGACGATCGGCATGCTCTACCTCTGCACGTCGTTCGGGTTCTTCCTGTTCGCCGGGCTGCTCGCGATGTTCATCCGCGCCGAGCTGGCCCAGCCGGCCAACCAGTTCTTCTCGAACGAGCAGTACAACCAGCTCTTCACGATCCACGGCACGATCATGATGTTCCTGTTCGCGCCGGCTGCCGCGTTCGGCTTCGCGAACTTCATCATGCCGCTGCAGATCGGCGCGCCGGACATGAGCTTCCCGCGCCTCAACGCCTTCGCGTACTGGCTCTACCTGTTCGGCGGCCTCACCGTCGTCGCCGGCTTCCTCACGCCGGAGGGTGCAGCCGACTTCGGCTGGTTCGCCTACGCGCCGCTCTCCGACGCGATCCGGTCGCCAGGCGTCGGCTCCGACATGTGGTTCATCGGCCTGACGATGTCGGGCCTCGGGACCATCCTCGGCGCGGTCAACTTCATCACGACGATCATCACGCTCCGGGCGCCCGGCATGACGATGTTCCGCATGCCGATCTTCACCTGGAACATGCTGGTGACGTCGATCCTGGTCCTGATGAGCTTCCCGGTCATCGCGGCCGCGTTCCTCGCGATGATGGCCGACCGGCGGTTCGGGGCCCACGTCTTCGACGCCGCCAACGGCGGGGCGGTCCTCTACCAGCACCTGTTCTGGTTCTTCGGGCACCCCGAGGTCTACATCATCGCGCTGCCGTTCTTCGGGATCATCAGCGAGATCATCCCGGTCTTCAGCCGCAAGCCGATGTTCGGCTACAAGGGCCTGGTCTTCGCCACGATCGGCATCGGCGCGCTGGCCATGACCGTGTGGGCCCACCACATGTACGCCACCGGCGCCGTCCTGCTGCCGTTCTTCGCCTTCCTGTCGTTCCTCATCGCGGTGCCGACGGGCGTGAAGTTCTTCAACTGGATCGGCACCATGTGGCGCGGCCAGCTGACGTTCGAGACCCCGATGCTGTTCTGCATCGGCTTCCTCATCACGTTCCTGCTGGGCGGCCTCACCGGCGTCCTGCTGGCCAGCCCGCCCATCGACTTCCACGTGACCGACACCTACTTCGTCGTGGCGCACTTCCACTACGTCGTCTTCGGCACCGCGGTCTTCGCGTTCTTCGGCGGCACCTACTACTGGTTCCCGAAGTTCACCGGCCGGATGATGGACGACCGCCTGGGCAAGGTGCACTTCTGGACGCTGTTCATCGGCTTCCACACGACCTTCCTCGTCCAGCACTGGCTGGGTGCCGAGGGCATGCCGCGCCGCTACGTCGACTACAGCAGCGTCGACAACTTCACGACGCTCAACACGATCTCCTCGATCGGCGCGTTCGTGCTCGGCGCCTCGACGCTGCCGTTCATCTACAACGTCTACGTGTCCTTCCGCCGCGGCGCGAAGGCGGTCGGCGACGACCCGTGGGGCTTCGGCAACTCGCTCGAGTGGGCGACCAGCTGCCCGCCGCCCCGGCACAACTTCGTCACCATCCCGCGCATCCGCTCGGAGCGCCCGGCCTTCGACCTGCACTACCCGCAGGCCGCCGGCCAGGTCGACTTCCACGCCACCCCGGAGCTGAGGTAGTCATGAAGGTCGAAGGTGCGCTCTTCGGCTTCTACGCCGTCTTCTTCATCCCGGTCACGGTCATCTACTACTACTTCTCCGACGACCCGACGGGGACGACCGCGCTGGTCCTGACCTTCGGTCTGGCCGCGATGATCGGCTACTACCTCTGGTTCACGGCCCGCCGCATGGAGGCCCGTCCGGAGGACCGCCCGGACGCCGAGGTCAGCGAGGGGTCCGGCGAGATCGGCTTCTTCTCGCCGCACTCCTGGTGGCCCATCGCGCTCGCCTTCTCGGCGGTGATGATCGGCTACGGCCTGATCTTCGGCGCCTGGATCGGCATCATCGGGGTGTTCCTCACCCTGGTGACCGTGTCCGGCCTGCTGTTCGAGTACTACGTCGGCATCAACCGCTCGCAGGGGCACACGCTCTCCGAGCTGGAGGTCATGGGCGAGTCGCCCACCAGCCCCCACAAGTTCCTGGGCGACTAGCTCTCCCCGCCCGTTCGACGGCCGGTCCCGCTGCTGCGGGGCCGGCCGTCGTCGTCCCGGCCGATGTCCGGTTGGTGGTGCTGTGCGAGGCTCGACATGATCGTCGCCGCCTTCCTGCCGAGGAGACCCGTCCCCGTGAGCTCGCCCCTGCTGGAGAGAGTGCAGTTCCTGCGCGCGTTCCTGCTGCACCCGCGCCAGGTCGGGGCGGTCCTGCCGACCTCCCAGCGCGCCGTCTCGGACATGCTCGACCTGGCACCCGTCGCCAGCGCGAGGCTCGTCGTCGAGCTCGGCGCAGGCACCGGGTCGCACACCGCTCCGCTGCTCGCCCGGATGGCCCCCGACGCCCGGCTCATCGCCTTCGAGATCGACCCGGCCCTGGCCGAGGGCCTGCGCACCAAGCTGGCCGACCCGCGGCTGCGCGTGGTGGCCGGGTCGGCCGAGGACGTCGAGGCCGAGCTGGCCGGTGAGCGGCCGGAGCTGGTCGTCTCGGCTCTGCCGTTCACCTCCCTGCCGTCGGGTCTCGGCCGGGTCATCCTGGAGCGCACCGCCGGGGTGCTGGCGCCCGGCGGCGTCCTGCTGGTCCTGCAGTACTCCCCGCTGCTCGTCCCCGAGCTCAACCGGCTCTTCGCGAGCGTGCGCCGCCGCATCTGCCTGCTCAACGTGCCGCCGGCGTTCCTGTTCGCCTGCACCGAGCCGGTCGGCGCGCCGGGGTCCGCCGGGTGAGCCGTCAGACCTGGCCGGCTGCCCGGCGCTACGTCGTCCCGCCGCTCGCCCTCGGCCTGCCCCTGCTCGCGACCGGGCGGCGGGCCGGCTGGCCGCTGGTGGGCCTCGGCGCCGCGGTCCTGGCGTTCTTCCGCGACCCTGAGCGCTGGACGCCGCCGGACCCGCAGGTCGTCTACGCCGCCTCCGACGGCTTCGTGACCGGGGTGGACGAGGACGTCGAGGAGCCTTGGCTGCCCGGCGGTCGGGGGACCCGGGTGACGGTGTTCCTGTCGCTCACCGACGTGCACGTCAACCGCAGCCCGGTGGCGGGCACCCTGCTGCGCTCGGAGCAGGTGGGGGAGGGGTTCGCCCCCGCCCTGCTCAAGGGGGCGCAGGACAACCGCCGCAACCGGCTGCTGGTCGACGGCACGGCCGGACCGGTCGTCGTCGTGCAGGTGGCCGGCGCGCTGGCCCGCACGATCAGCAACTGGGTGGCCGTCGGCGACCGGCTCACCGCCGGCCAGCGCCTCGGCGTCATCCACTTCGGCTCGCGCACCGACGTCCTGCTGCCGGTCGGCAGCGCAGACGTCCTGGTCGCCCGGGGCACCCGCGTCCGGGGCGGCGTGACCCCCCTCTTCCGGCTGCGCGAGAGGTAGCCGCGATGCGTCAGCACGTCCGGCCGGCCAACCTGGTGACCAGCTGCAGCCTCCTGCTGGGCTTCCTGGCGCTGCTGACGGTCGCGGAGCACCC
This sequence comes from uncultured Actinomycetota bacterium, assembly GCA_963762795.1. GTDB lineage: Bacteria > Actinomycetota > Actinomycetes > Mycobacteriales > SCTD01 > RYN-170. The sequence goes on from CAVXMC010000014.1 coordinate 83,807, forward strand.
GCTGCTCGGCGTGGGCCTGGTGCTGCTGGCGACCGTCCTGGACGTCGTGGACGGCGTCGCTGGCGCGGCGGGCCGGCGGCGACCACACCTTCGGTGCCCAGCTGGACTCGCTGACCGACCTGCTGTGCTTCTGCGTCGTCCCGGCGTACGCCCTGCACGCCGCCGTCGACGGGGCCTCCCTCGGCCCGGCCGTCCCGGCTGCCGGCTTCTTCCTGCTGGCCGGAGCGTGGCGCCTGGCCCGCTTCCCGCTGGTCCAGCAGTCCGGCGCCTTCGTCGGCCTCCCCACCCCGGCGGGTGGCGGCCTGCTCATGCTCCTGTCGGCGCTGGCGCCGTCCCTGGTCGCGGTGGCCGGGGCGGTCGTCCTCGGGCTGCTCATGGCCAGCACCGTGCACGTACCGAGCGTCCTCGCGGCGGCGCAGAGCGTCCGCCCCGGTCACCGGGCGCACGCGCTGCGCCAGCGGCTCTCCCGCCCGGCCCTGGTGCCCCGCGTCCTGCGCCGCGGCCCGCGCCCGGCCCTGCGCCGCCCGGGCCGCCCCCGCCGCGCCCAGGCCCGCGCCGGCCACCTGCTCGGCGCCCTGCGCCGCCCCCGCCGCCGCCCCCGCTGACCGCTGGGCCCGCCGGTGCCGGTGCGCTGGCCGCCGGCCGGGCCCGCGGCGCGCTGGCCGGGCCCCGGGGCGCGCCCGCCCGCGCCTGATCGTCAGCGCTCTCGCGGGGTCCTGACCCCACCAGAACGCTGACGAGCACGGGCTGCGGCGCGGGCCACGCCCGCCCTGCGCCGGCGACCGCGCCGTACGCAGCGGTGGCCGCGCCTGCCTCCCGGCGCCGGACCCGGCCCAGGCTGGGCGCGAGCGTCGCGGTGCGGTTGCTCAGGACGGGCCGTACGGGGCGGAGCGCTACGGTCAGCGGCCGCGACGCGGCCGCCTGCTGCCGAGCGTCGGGTTCCGCCCCGCTCGTGCCGGCGCGACGGGGCGTACCCCGACACCCGCGGGCGCCTGAGACCCCGGCACCCCCCGCACACGGCGACGGCCCCGCTCCGGCTGGAGCGGGGCCGTCGACCGTACGGCGGGGGAGTGCTACTCGGGCTGGCTGGGACGGCCGCTGCCCTCGAGCTCCGGGAGCGACGCCTCGGGCCGCGGGCGCGGCGGTGTCCTGGTCGCTGCGGCGCTCGAAGAAGAAGCCGCCGGCCTTGCGGGCCGCCTTGACCAGGTGCTTCTCGCCGTGGCCGGAGCCGGTCGGGACACCGGGCTCGCCGTGGGCGGTGGGGCCGGCCAGCTGCGGCCGGTCGGACTCGACGCCGGTGAGCATGATCTGCATCGGGCACGGGGAGCGGGACGGTCTCCTCGACGTACTCGCCCGAGGGCAGCCGCCGGATCGTGCCGGACTCGATGCCGTGGTGCACCAGCTCGTCGTCCGAGCGCTGCAGCGACAGGCACCAGCGCTTGGTGATGACGTAGGCCAGCGGCGGCAGCACGAACAGGCCGATGCGGCCGGCGTAGGTCGTGTGGTTGACGCTCACCCGGAAGACGTGCGCCAGGACGTCGTTGCCGCCCGAGAGCAGCAGCACCAGGTAGAAGACCAGCGACATGACGCCGATGGCGGTGCGGACCGGGACGTCGCGGGGGCGGTCCAGCAGGTTGTGGTAGGCCCGGTCGCCGGTGAAGCGCGCCTCGAGCCACGGGTAGAGGCCGAGCAGCGTGAACAGGATGCCCGGCATCACGACCGCCGGGAGCAGGATGTTCAGCGGGATCGTGTGGCCGAGCTCGCGGATCTCGAGGTTGGGCATGAGGCGCGAGGAGCCGTCGAGCCAGCCGACGTACCAGTCCGGCTGCGAGCCGGCAGAGACCTGCGACGGGTCGTACGGGCCGTAGTTCCAGATCGGGTTGATCTGCGCCAGGCCACCGAGGGCGGCGAGGACGCCGAAGACCAGGAAGAAGAAGCCACCGGCCTTGGCGGCGTACGCCGGGAAGAGGCGGCTGCCGATGACGTTGTCCTCGGTCCGGCCGGGACCGGCGAACTGGGTGTGCTTCTGGTACCAGATCATCATCATGTGGAAGGTGATCAGGCCCAGGATGATCCCCGGCACCAGCAGGATGTGGATGGCGTAGAGGCGCTCGATGATCGCGTCACCGGGGTACTCGCCGCCGAACACCAGGAACGCCGCCCAGGTGCCGATGACCGGGATGGACAGCGCGATCGAGTAGGCGATGCGCAGGCCCGTGCCGGACAGCAGGTCGTCCGGGAGGGAGTAGCCGGCGAAGCCCTCGACGATGCCGAGGACCAGCAGGCCGACGCCGATGACCCAGTTGAGCTCGCGCGGCTTGCGGAACGCGCCGGTGAAGAACACGCGCATGAGGTGCACGACGATCGACGCCATGAACAGCAGCGCCGCCCAGTGGTGGATCTGCCGCATGAGCAGACCGCCGCGCACGTCGAAGGAGATGTCCAGCGACGACGCGTACGCCTGGGACATCGTGATGCCCTTGAGCGGGACGTAGCTGCCCTGGTAGATGACCTCACGCGTGCTGGCGTCGTAGAAGAACGTCAGGTAGGTGCCGGTCAGCAGCAGGATGATGAACGAGTAGAGCGCGATCTCGCCCAGCATGAAGGACCAGTGGTCCGGGAAGACCTTGTTCAGGCTCCGGCGGACGAAGTTGGAGGAGCCGAGCCGGTCGTCGACCCACTCTGCTGAGGTCCCGACCGCCTTCGCTCCGAGCGTCTGAGGGGGAAGGGTCTGCGTCATGGCTTGCGCTCCCAGAAAGAGGGGCCGACGGGCTCGTTGAAGTCGCCCTGTGCGATGAAGTATCCCTCGTCGTCGACGCTGATCGCCAGTTGAGGCAGCGGGCGCGCGGCCGGGCCGAACTTGACCAGCGCACCCTCAGCGGCGTTGAAGGTGGACTGGTGGCAGGGGCACAGCAGGTTGTGCGTCTGCTGCTCGTAGAGCTTCACGGGGCAGCCCAGGTGGGTGCAGACGCTGGAGTAGACGATGTGGCCGTCGACGGTCCAGTCGTCGCGTCCGGGCAGCGGCTCGAGCACCTCGGGGCGCATGCGGATGAGCAGCGCCGGCGAGTCGGCGATCTTCGTACCGCGCGGGACGTCGGGGAAGACGCTCTCGACGGCGCCGATCTCCAGGTCGCCCTGCTTGACCGGGGTGCCGTTCTGGCGGATGAGGCGCACGCCCTTCTTCCACGCCGTGTGGCGCAGGGCGTCCTCCTTGTGGGCGTACGGGCCGAGCGTGAACAGCAGCGGGACCGGCAGGGCGGCCAGCGAGCCGGCGCCGAGCAGCAGGGAGTTGCGCAGCAGCTTGCGGCGCGGCATCCCCGAGTCCTGGAAGCCCTGCTGGATGGCGGCCACCGTGGCGGCGCGCTCGTCCTTCGGGGAGCCGAAGGGGTGGCGCTCCTGCACCGCCTCCTCGTCGACCATCAGCTCCTTGGCCCACACGACCGCGCCGGCGCCGATGCCGAACAGCGCGATCGCCATGAAGGTGCCGAGCAGCGGGTTGAAGGCCGCGTTGCCCTCCTCGACGCCGAACTGGAACGGCGCGAACCAGAACACGATGAAGAAGCCGACGACGCCGACCACGGACAGCAGGAAGAGCGTGGCGACCTTGCGCTCGGACCGCTTGGCCTGGGCCGGGTCGATCGGGTCGTTGCCACGCGGCTGGTCCATCTCCACCGCCTCGGGGGTGTGGCTGGCGCTCAGCTGGGCCTCGCCACGGCCGTTGTCACGCAGCTGCTGACGGCTGTCGGTGTTCTGGAAGTCGTCGGGGGTCAGCTCCGACGCACGGGTGTCACCGCCGGCCGACTGCGGGCCGGGGTTGCGCAGCCGGTCGCGGATCGAGCCCGCGGCCTCGGCCGAGGTCTGACCGCCGCGCGGCTCGTTCGTGGGCTGCTGCCCACCGGTGCTCGCCGGGACCGTCCGGGGGTAGGGGAGTGCTCATGCGCGGTTGCCGATCCAGAGGGTGAGGATGACGAGGCTGCCGATGCCGACCAGGAAGATGACCAGGCCCTCGGGGACCGGGCCGAAGCGGCCGAGGTCGTTGCCGCCGGGCTGCGCCGCGGTGGTGAGGTAGCGCACGTAGCGCGTGATGGCCTTCTTCTCCTCGACCGACAGCTGGTTGTCGCCGAAGCGGGGCATCGACTCGGGGCCGTGCTGCATCGCGGCGTAGATGACGCGGGCGCTGGCCGGGGTGAGCTTCGGGGCGTACTTGCCGTAGGTGAGCGCGCCGCCGGCGCCGCCGGAGTTGTGGCAGCTCGCGCAGTTGGTGCGGAAGAGCTCGCCGCCCTCCTGCAGGTCGCCGTCGGTGAGCGAGCCGGACGGCAGCGTCACGCCGCCGCCGTTGCTCTGGACGTAGGCAGCGAGGGCGTCGATCTCCTCCTGCTCGTAGCGGACCTTCTTGCGCGGCGCCTGGACCAGGCCGGCGTTGAGCGGCATGCGGCCGCTCTCGACCTGGAAGACGACGGCGGACGCGCCGACGCCGACCAGGCTCGGGCCGCCGGCCCCGCCCTGCAGCTCCAGGCCGTGGCAGGTGGAGCAGCCCTGGAGGTACAGCCGTCGGCCGTCCTCCACGCCCAGCGACTGCGGCGCCTGCTCGGTCGCTGCGCTCTTCGGCGCGCCGAACGCGGTGTACAGCCCGCCCACCAGGGTGAGCGCGAGCAGCAGGACCGCGTAGTTCGACAGCCGGCTCGTACGGGAGGTGCTCACGGTCTGCTCTCTCACTTGATGATGTAGATCGTGGCGAACAGCCCGATCCACACCACGTCGACGAAGTGCCAGTAGTAGGACACGACGATGGCGCTGGTCGCCTTCTCAGGCGTGAACTTGCCGACCCCGGAGCGCAGCAGCACGAAGACGAACGCGATGAGCCCGCCCGTCACGTGCATGCCGTGGAAACCGGTGGTCAGGTAGAAGACGGAGCCGTAGGGGCTGGAGGAGAGAGTCAGGCCCTCGTGCACCAGCTGGCTGTACTCGTAGACCTGGCCGGAGACGAACACCGTGCCCATGAGCAGCGTCAGCGCGAACCAGCGGCGCAGTCCGTAGACGTTGCCCCGCTCCGCGGCGAAGACGCCCATCTGGCAGGTGAACGACGACGCCACCAGGATCACCGTGTTGGTGGTCGAGAACGGGATGTTGAGCTCGCCCGCGAACTCCCCCCACACCTCGCCACCGGTGACGGAACGGATCGTGAAGTACATCGCGAACAGCGCCGCGAAGAACATCAACTCGGACGAGAGCCAGACGATGGTCCCGACCGCGACCATGTTCGGTCGCGTCAGGGAGCCGTGCGCCGGCACCTTCTCCAGCACGGAAGCAGTGGCCACGCGGGCAATCCTGCCAGGTCAGGGCCGTCCCCTCCACGCGGGGTCGTCCGGCAGGCCCGTGTCGTTCCCCACGCCTACGCTGGAGGGGTGCTGACACCGCTCGCCCACGCGGACGGGCTCCCGGAGTTCGGGCCGCTGTCCGTCCTGACGCAGACGCGGCTCGAGCCGTTCCCGACGGCGCTCGTCCTGCTCGTCGGCGGGGTCTACCTGATCGGCGTCTGGCGCCTGCGCGGCCGCGGCGACACCTGGCCGGTCGGCCGCACCCTGTCCTTCGTCGTCCTCGGCCTCGGGACGATCGCGATCGCCACGCTGTCGGGCCTCGCGGCGTACGACGAATCGCTGTTCGGCGCCCACATGGTCCAGCACATGCTGCTGACGATGGTCGCGTCGGTCTTCCTGGCGCTGGGCGCGCCGGTCACGCTGGCGCTGCGCACGCTGCCGCGCGGTCCGCGCAAGGCGCTGCTGGGCCTGCTGCACAGCCGGGTGGTCGCGGTGCTGACCTTCCCGCTGTTCCCCTGGCTGCTGTTCGTCGCCAGCCCGTTCGCCCTCTACTTCACCGGCTGGTACGAGGCGACGCTCGACAACCGGCTGCTGCACGAGCTGCTGCACGTGCACTTCCTCGCGGTCGGCTGCCTGTTCTTCTGGCCGCTGCTCGGGCTCGACCCGGTGCCCGGTCGGGTCAGCCACCCGATGCGGATGCTGCTCGCCGCGTCCACGCTGCCGTTCCACGCCTTCCTCGGCGTGTCGGTCATGAGCGTCGAGCCGGACGGCCGGGGCCTGCTCGCGCCCGACCACTACCTCGCGATCCACACGATGGCCGAGTCGGTCTTCCAGCAGCAGCTCGGCGGGGGACTGCTGTGGGCCTCCGGCGACCTCGTCGGGCTGCTGTTCGTCTTCACCATGCTGTTCCAGTGGATGCGCGCCAGCGAGCGCGAGGCCGCCCGCGAGGACCGGCGCCTGGACCGGCTCGAGGCGCGCGTCTGAGGTGGGGCTCCTCGACCGCTTCCGCCGTACGAAGGCCGCACCGCTCCCGTCGTACGCCGACGACGGCTCCCTCGTGCTGCTGGTCGCCGCGCCGGACGCCGCCAGGGCCGACTCCGCGGTGGTCGCCGAGGCGGTCGAGCGGGGGGTCGACCTGTCGGCGCCGCTGCTGCTGCGCCACCACCTCGTCGGCCTGCCCGACCGGGCCGCGGTCGACCGGGCAGCCGAGCTGCTCGGCCAGGACGGCTACACGCTCACGGTGCTGGACGGGCCGCCGTACGCCGTCCGCGCCTGGCGCACCCAGCTCCTGACCGGGCTCGCCGCCGCGCAGGAGCGCTCCCGCATGGCCGGCCTGGCGCAGCGCCTCGGCGGCGACGTCGCCGGCTGGGACGCGCTGGGGCCCGGCGCCTCGGTAGTGTCCGACCCATGAGCGACCCGCACGCCTCGCACTCCGCGCACGCCTCGCACGCCGACCCGGAGCCGCGCACCCACACGGTGCTCGTCTACAGCAACGACGCGCAGGTCCGCGACACCGTGCGCCAGGCCGTGGGCCGGCGCCCCGCGCCCGACCTCGGCCGGGTCGAGTGGATCGAGTGCGCGACCGGCGCCGAGGTGATCGGCTGGGCCGACCGCGGTGGCATCGACGCGATCCTCCTGGACGGTGAGGCATGGCCGACCGGTGGCATGGGGCTGTCCAAGCAGCTCAAGGACGAGCTGACCGACTGCCCGCCCACCCTCGTGATCATCGCGCGCCGTGACGACGCGTGGCTCGCGACCTGGTCGCTGGCCGACGCCGTGGTGCCCCACCCGGTCGACGCGCCGGAGATCACCGCCGCGGTCGCCGAGCTGCTGCGCCGCCGGGACGCCGCCGTCCCGGTACGCCGCGCCGTCGGCTAGTGCCCCTGACCTGGCCGTCGCTGCTGGGCCGCCTGCTCGCCGGTGAGGCGCTGGAGCAGGGCGACACCGCCTGGGCGATGGGCGAGATCATGGCGGGCGAGGCCTCGCCCAGCCAGCTCGCCGGCTTCCTCGTCGGCCTGCGCGCCAAGGGCGAGACGCCCGAGGAGGTCGCCGGCTTCGTCGACGCGATGCTCGCGGTGGCCGTGCCGGTCAGCGTGCCGGTGCGGGCGGTCGACACCTGCGGCACCGGCGGCGACCGCGCCCACACGGTCAACATCTCGACCATGGCCGCGCTCGTGGTGGCCGGTGCCGGCGTGCCGGTGGTCAAGCACGGCAACCGCGCCGCGTCCTCGGCCTGCGGCTCGGCCGACCTGCTGGAGGAGCTCGGCGTCGTCGTCGACCTCCCTGCCGCCTCGGTCGCACCGTGCGTCGAGCAGGCCGGCATCGCGTTCTGCTTCGCGCCGGTCTTCCACCCGGGCATGCGCCACGCGGCGGTCACCCGGCGCGAGCTCGGCGTCCCGACGGTGTTCAACGTGCTCGGGCCGCTGTCGAACCCGGCCCGGCCGGCGGCGCAGGCGGTCGGGGTCTCCGACGCCCGGCTGGCGCCGGTGATGGCCGGGGTGCTGGCCCGGCGCGGCGCCGACGCCCTGGTCTTCCGGGGCGAGGACGGCCTGGACGAGCTGACGACGACCGGCCCGTCCACCGTCTGGACCGTCGCCGGGGGCGAGGTCACCTCCTCGACGTTCGACCCGTCCTCGCTGGACCTGCCGCGGGCGACGCTCGAGCAGCTGCGCGGCGCGGACGCGCCCTACAACGCCGGGGTGGCCCGCGGACTGCTGGCCGGCGAGCGGGGGCCGGTGCGCGACGCCGTGCTGCTCAACGCTGCGGCCGCACTGGCCGCCTTCGAGGCTGCCTCCGGGCCGCTCGTCGAGCGGCTCGCCGCGGGGCTGGAGCGGGCGGACCACGCCCTGTCGTCCGGGGCGGCGGAGGCGGCGCTCGCCCGCTGGGTCGAGGTGTCGCAGGGGCTGCGGTGATATCCGTTCGATCCTGTCGGACGCCCCTGGCACTGTGGTCCGCGTGGACGAGCGACTGCCTCCGGCCGTACGGCGGCTGATCCTCGGCGTCGTCGTCTCCTCGTTCGGCACCGGGCTGACGCTGCCGTTCACGCTGATCCTGCTGCACGAGGTGCGCGGCATCGCGCTCGGCACGACCGGGCTGCTGCTGGCCGTGCCGGGCGTCGTCGGGCTGGCCGCCGTGCCGGTCTCCGGTGCCCTGGTCGACCGGTGGGGGCCGGCCGCGGTGCTGCGCTCCGCGCTCGCCGCGCAGGCGGCCGGCAACGTCGCCCTGGCCCTCGCGACCTCGCCCCGCACCGCCCTGCCGGCGATGGTCCTGATCGGCCTGGGGCTCGGCCCGTCGTTCCCCGCCAGCACCGCCCTGCTGTCCTCGCTGGCCGAGGGGCCGTCGGCGCAGGCCCGCGCCTTCGGCCTGCAGTTCACCGCGCTCAACGCCGCCATCGGCCTCGGCGGGCTGACCGCGGCCACCGTCATCGCGGTCGACCGGCCGGCGACCTTCCAGGTCCTCTACGTCGCCAACGCCGTCAGCTGCCTGGCCTACGCGCTGATCCTGCCGACTGGCCCGCGCCGCCCGCCGGTGGACCGCAGCGCCCCGGCGGAGGACCCGCCGTCCTACCGCGAGGTGCTGGCCGACCCGGTCTTCCGGCGGGTGTGCCTGGTGTCGCTGCTGTTCGCCCTCACCGGCTACGCCGCGCTCGACGGCGGCCTGCCGGCCTACGCCCGCGTCGTCGGTGACGTGGAGCCGCGGGTCATCGCGCTGCTCTTCGTGGTCAACACCGCGGTCATCGTGCTCGGGCAGCAGCTGGTCGTGCGGCTGCTGCGCGGGCGTCGCCGCAGCCGGGCCCTCGCCGGGGCGGCCGGCCTGTGGGCCGTGTCCTGGGCGCTGCTCCTGCTGCTGCCCGTCATCCCGGACGGGGGCCGCACCGCGGTGGTCCTCGCCTTCGGCGGGGTCTTCGGCCTGGGCGAGACGCTGATGGCGCCGTGCCTCGGGCCGCTCGTCAACGCGCTGGCCACCGACCGGCTCCGCGGGCGCTACAACGCGACCTCGGGCGCGTCCTTCTCGGTCGCCTTCGTGGTGAGCCCGGCGATCGCGGCCGGCCTGATCGCGTCCGGCCTCGGTGTCGCCTGGGTGCTGCTGCTGGTCTCGGGCTGCGCGCTGTCCGCGGTCACGGCGCTGCGGCTGCGCCGCCGGCTCACGCCCGCGCAGGACGGCCTGACAGGCGCCCCGGCCGACGTCAGCGACCCGGCGCCGGCGATGGTGGTCTGAGGCCGGCGCCCCGTCCGTCAGGGCTCGATGCCGAGGGAGAACGTCGACTCGAGGTCGTGCTTGGAGTAGGCCTGGAAGGCGATCAGGGTCTGCGTCGCCTGGACGCCCTCGACCTTGTTGAGCCGGCCGGCGATGGTGTCGTGCAGCTCCTCGTGCCGCCGCACCCGGACCATGGCCACCAGGTCGACGTCCCCGGCGACGGAGTAGACCTCGCTGACGCCGTCGATCTCGGCGATGGCCTGGGCCACCTCCGGGATGCGGTCGACGGCGGCGTTGACCATGACGATCGCGGTGATCACGCGCCGAGCCTAGACGCCGGCTCGTGGGGCAGGCTGCTGCCGTGGAGCAGAGGCGGGTGACCCGGCGCCGCGCCCTCGGCGTCCTCGGCGCGGCCGGGGCGGCGGTGGGCGGCGTCGTCGCGCTGTTCCGCTCCGTCGGCTCCTACGCGCCGGCGCCCCGGGTCATGGCCGGCACCGTGCGCGAGGTCGAGCAGTACGGGCCGGGGCTGCGCCGCGGCGAGTGGTGGCTGCCGCCGGACGCCCCGGCCGGGCGCCTGCCCACGGTGGTGCTCGTCCACGGCGGCTACTGGAAGCGCGGCTACGACCGGTCCCTGGAGGACGCGGTCGCCGCAGACCTCGCCGGTCGCGGCTTCCTGTGCTGGAACCTGGACTACGCCGCCTCGGACCGCCCGTGGCCGACGACCCTGCTCGACGTCGCTGCCGGGTACGACCAGCTGGCGGTCGGCCGGTACGCCGACCGGGTCGACCCCGCGCGGGTCGCCGTGGTCGGGCACTCGGCGGGTGGGCACCTGGCGCTGTGGCTGGCGTCGCGGGGGCGGCTGCCGGCGGGGGCGCCGGGGGCGCTGGGCGGGGCTGCTGGCGGTGCTGCGGGCGGGACTGCGGGCGGCAGCGATTCCCGCGGCGGTGCGGGTGCGCCGCGGCCGGCGCTGGTGGTGGCGCAGGCGCCCGTCGCTGCGCTGGCGCAGGCGTCAGCGGAGGGGCTGGGCGGCGGCGCGGCGACTGCACTGGTCGGCGGCACCCAGGCCCAGCACCCGGACCGCTACGCCGTCGCCGACCCGCTGGCGCTCCTGCCGACCGGCGTCCCGAGCGTCCTGGTGCACGGCCGGGGCGACGGCGTGGTGCCCCTGTCGCAGAGCCAGACCTACGTGGATGCCGCCCGGGCGGCCGGCGACGACAGCCGGCTGGTCGTCGTCGAGGGCGGCCACTTCGAGCACCTCGACCCGGCGACGGCGGCGGTCGCGGCGTTGCACGAGGCGCTCGAACGGCTCGCAGCGGGCCCTCGCGGCTGACCGGGGCCAGTGCGGTCGCGCGTCCGGCCCTCACCGGGCTGACCGGGGCGAGCGTGGCTGATCGCCCCTGGTCGCCCCCGCCGCGCGATCGGGGCGACGCCGTCTCGGGCCTGCTCTCCCGTCGTGTGCCGTCCGTTCTCCGGGACATCTGTGCCGGACTCCGTACACGCCTGGTGGCGATGCCTCGGGTCGACGACGCGGCAGGGAGGGGTGTCCCGCGCGTGCCGTCCGTTCTTCGGAGCATCTGTCCGGTCCTCCGTACGCGAGGCCGTGCGGACAGGTCCTGACCCGGTGACGACCGGGTGCGCACGTCGCTCCGCGGCGCGGGTCAGACGCCGCCGCCGGTCACCTGCCGGCGCGGCCGGTCGGGCGGCCGCCGGCCGGGTGCGGTCAGACGCCGGCGCGGGCTGGGCGGGCGACCGGGCGCAGGGCGCGGCGGTCCTCGAAGGGGCGGGCGGCCGTGCGGGCGGCCTCGGCGGCGGCCAGCCAGTCGCGGTGGGCGCCGGCGCCGCGGACCGGGCTCGCCCAGGTGCCCTCGAGGCGGACCAGCCGGGTGCCGGGCTTCTCCAGCCAGCGCAGGACGCACTCGACCTCCTCGGCCGTGGCGGCCGGCAGCGGCCCCGGCCCGGGCAGGACGGTCTCGGCGGTCGCGACGACCGCGTCGACGAACGGGCCGGGCGCCTGTCCGCGGGCCAGGACCCCGGCCGCTACCAGCCGGCCGCGCCGGACGACGGCGATCTCCCAGCCGAGGTCGGCGGTGGGGCGGGCGGCCACCAGCTCGGGGACCGAGGTGAGCGCGGAGATCCGCTGCAGCTTGGCCGCCGCGCGGACGAAGGCGCCGAGGCGGTCGCGCTGCGCGGCGGCGTCCTCGAAGCGCTCCGCCGAGGCGAGGGTGGTGATGCGGACGTCGAGCTTGTCGACGACCGCGGCCGGGCTCGCCAGGACGGCGGTGCGGAAGGCGTCCGCATGGGTCGCGTAGTCCTCGACCGACTGCTTGCCGAGGCACGGCCCGCCGCAGCGGCCCATGTCGTAGAGCACGCAGGCGCTGCTCGTCGTGCGCACGCTGATCCGCTTGGTGCACTGCCGCAGCGGCAGCGCCTCGTGGGCGGCGGCCATCGCCAGCTCGGCCGTGCGGGCGCTGCCGAAGGGTCCGAGGTAGGCGGCGCCGTCGTCGAGCACCTTGCGGACCAGGGACAGCCGCGGGAAGGGCTCGACCGTGAGCTTCACCCAGGACGCCCGCTCGGGGAACTTGGAGCGCCGGTTGTACTTGGGCCGGTGCTCGGCGATCAGCCGCAGCTCGCGGACCTCCGCCTCGAGCGGCGTGGCGCAGACGACGGGGTCGACCCGCTCGGCGCAGGCCACCATCTCCGCCATCCGCGTGCGCATCTCCGAAGCCGTGAAGTACTGCCGGACGCGGGTGCGCAGGTCGGTGCTCTTGCCGACGTAGAGGACCCGCTCCTTCGCGTCGCGGAACAGGTAGACACCGGGGGCGCTCGGCAGCGCGTCGGCGAGGTGCCGCTTGCGCCGCTGCGCCTGGCTCACGTGCGCGGAGAAGGTGCGCAGCTCGTCGATGCTGTGCACGCCGAGGCCGCCGAGGCGGGCCAGCAGGCCGTGCAGGACGTCGACCGTCGCCTGCGCGTCGGCCAGCGCTCGGTGGCACGGCTGGACCTCGGTGCGGAAGAGGCGGGCGAGCGTCGACAGCTTGCAGTTGGGAGCCTCGTCGCGGGTGAGGACCCGGCGGGCCAGCCGCGCGGTGTCGAGGCTGTCGAAGCCGGGCCAGGGGATGCCCAGCCGGTTGCAGCCGGCCTTGAGGAAGCCCAGGTCGAAGGGCGCGTTGTGGGCGACCAGCACCGCCCCGCGGCTGAACTCCAGGAAGGCAGGCAGCGCCGACTCGATGCCCGGCGCGCCGGCCACCATGCCGTCGGTGATGCCGGTCAGCACGGCGATGAACGGCGGGATCGCTCGGTGGGGGTTGACCAGCGTCTGGAACTCACCCAGGACCTCGCCGCCGCGGACCTTCACCGCCCCGATCTCGGTGATCTCGCAGCTGGCCGGGGTGGCCCCGGTGGTCTCGAGGTCGACCACCACGAAGGTGACCTCGCGCAGCGGCGTCCCGAGCTCGTCGAAGGTCGTCTGGACGGCCATCGGGAGGGCGGGGAGGGCGGGAGCGACGGGCACGAGGCGGACGGTAGGACCGGCCTCCGACAGGATCCGGCCGCCGCGCCGGGCAGCTGCCGCTCGAACAGGGGTTCGAGGCGCACCCGCTGCGCGAGTGTCGGGGTGCGCCCCGCTTGCTCGGCGGCAAGCGGGGCGGAACCCGACACTCGGCGAGCGGGGCGGGCGGGCCGGGCGGGGCTCGGAGACGGGAGGCGGGACGGGGCGGTACGGGGCGGGGCTCGGCCGGACGGGCGGGACGAGGGGGGCGGGGGCCGGGTCAGCCCAGGCTGGCGTTGGTGAGCAGGCCGCGGACGACCAGGCCCAGGCCGACGACCACCACGACGCCGGCGGTGGCCAGCGGCAGCAGGCGCCACAGGCGCAGACCCCGGCCGACGGTCCAGCCGCGTCGCTCGACCAGCGCCTGGGCGCGCAGCAGGAGCAGACCGGCGGCGGTCAGGGTGATCGCCATGCCGAGTCCGTACGCGATGACGAGCACGACGCCGAACCAGGCCCGGCCCAGGTAGGTCGCACCGAGCAGGACCAGCAGCGCCGACGGGCTGGGGACCAGCCCTCCCGCGACGCCCATGCCGGCGAGCGCCCGCCAGGACAGCGGCCCCTCCGGCAGCGGGGCGTGGCTGTGGGCACGCCCGCCGTGGGTGTGCACGACCGGCCGTGGTGCGAGGGCGACCGCGCCCGCCGGGACGAGCGCGGGCGGGGCGACCGGCTGCTCGTGCGGCTGGTCGTGCGCATCGTCGTGGTCGTGCGGGTGGTCGTGGTCGTGCGGGTGGTCGTGCGTCGTGCGGGTGGTCGTGGTCGTGCGGGTGGTCGTGGTCGTGCGGGTGGTCGTGGTCGTGCGGGTGGTCGTGGTCGTGCGGGTGGTCGTGGTCGTGCGGGTGGTCGTGGTCGTGCGAGTCGTCGTGGGAGTGGCCCGCCGACCCGCTCCCGCTCCGCAGCCGACGCACCGCCAGCACCAGCAGGTAGACGCCGACCGCCGCCAGCAGGACCCCCGACAGCACCTCGGTGACCGGCACGACGCGCTCCGGCGAGGCGAGCGCGCCGAGCGCGAGCACCAGCCCGAGCAGCAGCACGCTCGCCGTGTGCGTGAAGGTCACGATGCCGCCGAGCTGCAGCGCCTGGCGGCGCGACCCGCGCTGGCCGACCAGGTAGGCGGCCATCACGGTCTTGCCGTGGCCGGGCGCCACCGCGTGCAGCACGCCGAACGCCAGGGCCGCGAGCACCGACACCAGCGCGAACGGCAGCGTGAGCGAGGGCCGGCCGAGGAAGTCGGTGAAGGCGCCGGTGATCCGGTCGACGCCGCGGGGGAGGACGGTGTCCCGGGCGTCCTCGGTCGCGGCGGCCGAGCTGCAGGGCCCCGGCTCGGCGGTGAACGAGGCGCCCCGCACGTCGGCCGGCGCGCTGAGCTGGTCGGCCGGGTAGGCGGTCAGCAGCCCGCTCGGGCTGTCCTGCGGCACGTCGGCGCCGTCCAGGGAGCCGCAGCGGGCGACGGCGGTGACCTCGCGCCAGCCCGTACGGCCGGCGGAGGCGTCGTCGGTGAAGGTGACCAGCCCGCGGGGCCGGCCGGGTGCCTGGAGCGTGCACTCCAGGCGGGTCGTCGTCAGCCCGGCCGTGCCCGGCCGCTCGGACGCGACGGCGGAGGTGACGGCGAGCGGGACGGCGGCTCCCGTCGACGGTGGCCTGCAGCAGCGGCGCCGCGACGGCGCACTCCTCGGTCGCGTACGCGCTGAGCTCCGCGGCCGACAGCCGGTCGTCGCGGTCGGCGTCGTAGCGGCCGCGCAGCTGCACGGTGGGGATCTCGGCGGAGTCGACGACGTGGGTGACCTCGAGGGCGTCGTCCAGCACCACCAGGCGGTCGGCGGTGTTGACCGTGAAGTTGCCGAGCGGGTGCGCCGAGGCGGGCAGGGCGAGCGCCAGCAGGGCGGCGGTGACGAGCGTGAGCAGCGCCAGCAGGCGCCGGGTCACCCGAGCGTCCCGAGCAGCCGTCGGGCCTGCGGTGCCTGCAGCGGGTTGAACGCCGGGTTGAGGGCGAGCGCCTGCGTCAGCTCGGCCTTGGCCAGCGCGCGGTCACCGGCGGCCGCCGCGATCGCGCCCAGGTGGTAGTGCAGCGTCGGCAGCTCGGTCCCGAGCCGGACCGCCTGACGGGCGATCGGCAGCGCCTGCGCGGAGCGGCCGGCGCGGTGCAGCGCCCACGCGTACGCGTCCTGGACCAGCACCGACTGCGGCCGGTCGGCGTAGGCCTTCTTGGCGTACGACAGCGCGGTGGCCGGTGTCCCGTGGTCGGCCTCGAACAGCGCGAGCTCGAGGTCGACGTCGGCGCCCTGCGCGGCGAACAGGCGCTGGGTGGCGCGCACGACGGCGTACTGCTGCTGCGCCTGGTCCTGCTGGCCGGCCGCCTCGAGCAGCTCGCCGAGCTCGACGACGTGCTGCGGCTGGGGCACCCGCTGGACGACCTCGCGGTAGTCGGCGAGGCCGGCCCGCAGGTCGCCGCCGGCGGCGAGCACCTTGCCGCGGCCGGCGAGCGACGGCGAGGTAGTCGGGGTCGGCGGACAGCGCGGCGTCGTAGTGGGTGCGGGCCGCGGCCAGGTCGCCGGTGTTCCACGCCAGCTCGCCGAGGTAGTGCTGGACGAAGGCGGTGTCGCCCGGCGTACGGGCCAGCGAGGCCGCCTGCTCGAGCAGCTCGCGGGCGCGGTCGGTCTGCCCGCGCAGCTCGGCGGCGTAGCTGGCGCGGGTCAGCGACGGGACGCCGGGCTGCAGGTCGAGCATGCGCTCGACGGACGCGAGCGCGTCGTCGTAGCGGCCGAGCTCGGTGAGGGCGTCGGTGCGGACGCCGTACGTCGTGGGGCTGAAGTCGTTGACCGCGAGCGCGGCGTCGGTCAGGCGCAGCGCCTCGGCGAAGCGGTGGCGAGCGGCGGCCAGCGCTGCCTGGCCGGTGAGGCCCTGGTCGTTGGCCTCCGGCTGCACCTGCAGGGACCGGGCGAAGGCGGCCTCGGCCCGGCCGTAGGACGACGGGTCGGCGGTGAGCCGGCCGCGGTCGAGCTCGGCGAAGCCCAGCGCGGTCCAGCCGCTCGCCTTGGTGGGCTGCCGCTCGGCGGCGGTCCGCAGCTGGGCGAGCGCGTCGACGGGAGCAGGCGCGGGCGCGGACGAAGGGGCCTCCGGCGAGGGGGAGGGTGACCCCAGAGCCGTGCCGGCGGCCAGCAGGCCGGCGCTCATCAGCACGACGGCCGCGACCGGGAGGGCGACGCGGGTCCAGCGGCGCACGTGCGTCTCCGTCCTCCCCGCGGTGCGAGGCGTTGTCAGGCTGCCACAGGCCCTTCGCGCGCGGCCGCCCGTCGGACGGGTCGCAGGTCGGATCCATCCGTACGGCGCCGCGGTGCGAAGGCCGTCTGCTGTCCCGGTTGCCGTGCACGTGGTCGGGTGTGACACGTTGCGCGTCCCTGCTCCTCGGCCGACTCGGCCGTCGGGCTGCCGGTCCCTCACTGCCCCAAGGAGACCCATGGCTCGACCCACCAGGCGGGCGACGCGACGACGCGTCCTCGCCGCCCTCGCCGCGACCGCCACCGCAGCCAGCGGTGCCGCGCTCCTCGGCCCCGGCACCAGCTCGGCGTCCAGCCACCGCGAGGCGCCGTACATCCTGACCGACCCGGCGGTGGACAACACCGACGTCTACGCGTTCACCAGCCCGGACAAGCCGGACACGGCGACCCTCATCGCCAGCTTCTCCCCGGACCAGGACCCGGCCGGCGGCCCGAACTTCTACCCGTTCGCCACCGACGCCCGCTACAACATCAACGTCGACAACGACGGCGACGCCAAGCCCGACGTGATCTACCGGTGGACGTTCAAGGACATCGACCGGCGCGGCGCGGCCGAGCGCGGCAAGCAGGACGGCAGCTTCCTCTACAACGACGGCCCCGTGACGTCGCTGGACGACGAGAACCTGCTGTTCCGCCAGACGTACGACCTGCAGGTCATCACCAACGCCTCCGGCGCGGCGCCCGCCACGGCGACCGTCCTGTCGGACGTGCCGGTCCCGCCGAACAACGTCGGCACCGCGTCGATCCCGGACTACATCCCGCTCCGGGACGAGGCCGTCCGCCGTGGCCAGGCCGCGAACGGCATCGCGTCGTTCGCCGGTCAGCGCGACGACTCGTTCTTCCTGGACATCCGCGTCTTCGACCTGCTCTACGGCGGTGACCTCTCCGAGGTGGGCTTCAACAGCCTGGCCGAGAAGAACGTCAACACCGTGGCGATCCAGGTGCCCAAGACGCTGCTCGCCGGCGGCGGCAACGTCACCAGCAACCCGGTCATCGGCGTCTGGTCGACCACCGAGCGCTTCAAGACCCGCACGTCCTGAAGAGCACCAACGCGGCGCCGGCCACCTCGGCCACCCGACAGCAGCGACACGGTCGACAACGCCGGCGAGTACGTCCAGGTCGTCGCGCCTGGGCAACCCGCTGGTCAACGAGGCCGTCGTCCCGGCGAACCTCAAGGACTACTTCAACCGCTCGACCCCCGACATGGACGCCAAGGTCCAGCGGTCGTCGACAAGGTGACCGACCCCGAGGTCCCGCAGCTCATCGAGAGCATCTACAAGATCCCGAACCCGAACAAGACGGCCAAGGGTGCGAACCGCCCCGACCTGGTCGCCACGTTCCTGACCGGCATCCGAAGAAGTCCTACCCGGACGCGAACGCTGACCTCAACGGCATCGACCTGAACGCCAACAACAAGGGCGTGCCGTCCGAGCAGCTCCGCCTGAACCTGTCGGTCCCGCCGACGCAGTTCAGCGACGCGAAGTACAGCCGCCTCGGCGTCATCGGCGGCGACCTCGCCGGCTTCCCGAACGGCCGTCGCCTCGGCGACGACGTCGTGGACGTCGAGCTGCAGGTCCTCGAGGGCCTGCTCATCGCCGACCAGGACCCGGCCGTCAAGAAGGCCGTCTCCGGCCTCGGCGACGGCGTGGACAAGAACGACCGGCCGTACCTGTCCTCGTTCCCGTACATCGCTGACCCGCACGCGGGCTCCGACCCGCCGAACGGCCGCACCCCGGTGACGTTCCAGCAGAACTTCACCAGCAACAACGGCCAGGTCACCACCAACGTCACCCGCATCACGCCGGCGGCTCCTGGTGGCTTCGTCCAGCTCTACCGCATCAACGCTGACGGCTCCTCCACCGGCCTCGGCTCGATGGTCCTGGACGCCCAGGGCACGACCAGCGTCACGAAGGTCTTCCCGGCACGTCGCGGGGAGCGCCTCACCCTGAACTACCGCGTCTTCCCGAAGCGCGGTTCCGCCGCGCAGGAGAACCGCGGCGTGGCGACCACCATCACCGTCAGGTAGTCCCACACCCCGTACGACACTGCCGGGGCGGTCCCGCAAGGGGCCGCCCCGGCGGCGTGCCGCCCCCCGAGAGGACCTGCCGTGCGACTGCTCGCTCCCCTGCTCCTCACCGCCGTCCTCGCCGCCGGCTGCACCTCGGGCTCCGACGAGCCGGACGCGCCGGCGTTCCGCCCTCCTGCGGAGACCGCCTTCTCCGAGGGCACCTGCCGGCTGGCCGCCCCCGACGTGGTCGCCGTGGGGCAGCAGGCCCACGACCTGGGCGACGCCGTCCCGCCGGAGGCCGCCACCCTGCTGCGCGAGTCGCAGTCCCGGCTGGACGCGCTCGCCGAGTCCGCCGAGCCCGCCGTCAAGACCCCGCTCAGCCGCCTCGTCGTCGCCATCGGCGCCGTCCGGATCCGGTCGGACTCCGGGACGTACGAGTCCTCGCTCGCCCGCGACGTCATCGCCGCCTACGACGCGGTCGTGAGCGCCTGCACGGCTCCCGCCTGACCGCACTACCGTCGACGGCGTGGACGCGCCGCGCGAGGAGCCCGGCCTGCCCGGGCCGGTGCGCGACCGCGTGCTCGCGCTCGCGGCCGCGCGGCTGAGCGCGCTGTCCCCGGAGGAGGTCCCGGCCTCCCTGCGCGCGGTCGCGCGGTTCACGCCGGCCAAGCGCGCCCGGCTCGGCGCCGGGCCCCTCGCCGCCGCGCTGGCCGCCGACCCGGTCTTCCGGCAGCACGTCGCCGCCGGCCTGCCGCCCGACCTGGCCGCGCTGCGCTCCGACCCACCGCCGGACGCCGACCCCGAGGACCTCGCGGTGGTCGCCTGGCTGGCCCGGCCCGCCGGCTGGCAGGCCGTGGTCGAGCAGGCCGCCGAGGTGGTCGCCGAGCGCAGCCGCGCCGCCGCCGGGTCGGCCACGCTGGACGCGGTGCAGCGGCTGACGGAGCAGCTCGAAGCCGTACGCGCCACCGCCCGCGCCGACACCGACCGCCTGCGGGCCGAGGTGCAGGTCGCGCGGGACGAGACCACCGCCCTGCGCCGCAAGATCCGCGAGATGGGCGACCGGGCCGGCCGGGCCGAGGCCGCTGCGCGGGCTGCGGAGGCGCGGTTGCTGGAGGACCGGGCCGCCCTGGTCGAGGCGGCCGAGGCGGCGCAGGCCGAGGTGCGCAGGGTGCAGGAGCAGCTCGCCGAGGCGCAGGCCGCGGTCAGCGCCGGGCGGCAGGCGGCGCGCGAGGGCCGGCACAGCGACGACCTGCGCCTGCGGCTGCTGCTGGACACCGTGCTGGGGGCGGCGGCGGGGCTGCGGCGCGAGCTGGCGCTGCCCCCGCTCGAGGGCCGGCCCGCCGACGCCGTCGCCGCGGACTACACCTCCGGTGCCGCCGCGCCCCCACCCGTACGCGGTCGCGCGCCCGACGATCCCGCCGTCCTCGACGCAATGCTCGCGCAGCCACTGGTGCACCTGCTCGTCGACGGCTACAACGTGACCAAGACCGGCTACGGCGACCTGGTGCTCGAGGCCCAGCGCGGGCGCCTGCTGAGCGGGCTCGGGGCGCTGGCCGCGCGCACCGGCGCCGAGGTCACGGTGGTCTTCGACGGCGCGGAGCGGGTGACTCCGTTGGCGGTCGCGGCGCCGCGGGGGGTGCGGCTGCTGTTCAGCCGGGCGGGGGAGACGGCTGACGAGGTGCTGGTGCGGCTGGTCCGGGTCGAGCCGGCGGGGCGCCCGGTCGTCGTGGTGTCCAGTGACCGGGAGGTCGCTGAGGGCGCCGTGCGCGGGGGAGCGCGCAGCGCGCCGTCGGTCGCGCTGCTGCGGCTGCTGGAGCGCTGAGCGGCTGCTGGAGCGCTGAGCGGCTGCGCCGTTCTGTCGGACCCCCTCCCTAGCGTCCTCCCCGCCGGCACGGACCGGCGTCTGCGACCCGGAGCTGCCAGCCCGGCCCGACCCCCGGAGGGTGCTGTGCTCATCGACTGCGACGGCTGCGCCGTGCGCGACCTGGCCTGCGGCGACTGCGTCGTGACCGTGCTGCTGGGGGCGCCGCCGGGCCCCTTGGAGGTCGACGAGGGCGAGCGCGCGGCCCTCGACGCGCTGGCCGACGGCGGCCTGGTGCCGCGCTTGCGGCTCGTCCCGCTCGGCCTGCCGACCCTGCGGTCCCACGCCCAGCCACCCGGTGCGGCGGGTGCCACCGCGGTCTGAGGCACCTCACTCGGACGGGTCGTCCCGTCCGCGTCGCTTGTCCTGACGCCGGTGACCAGCGAGACTCCCCGGACCGCGGGCACGGGCCCGCCCAGGGACGGAGGACAGGTGCGCGAGCTGCACGTCGTCGCCTTGAGCGAGGACGGCCGTCACATCGTGCTCGCCGGCACCAAGGACGCCACGAAGGGCGGTTTCCGCGTCGCCCTCGACGCGCGGCTCCTGGCGGCCGTGCGCGGGGAGCTGCCCCGGCCCGGTGAGGACGCCCCGCGCACCGTCACGCTGACCCCGCGCGAGATCCAGGACCGCCTGCGCGCCGGCGAGTCCGAGGAGCAGATCGCCCGGTCGGCCGGCGTGCCGGTCACCCGGGTCGAGCGCTTCTCCGGCCCGGTGCTGTCCGAGCGGGTCAAGGTCGTGGAGAGCGCCCGCGCCGCCGTGCTCGTGCGCGGGCGACGGGGCCCCTCTGCCGTGCCGCTCGGCCGCGCGGTCGACCGGCACCTGGCCGCGATGCAGGGGCTCAAGCAGGACAGCGTCAGCTGGAGCGCGCGCCGGATCGAGGACGGCCGCTGGGTCGTCGAGGTCGCCTACTACTCCCGCGGCCACTCCCGGGTCGCCTCCTGGCTCTACGACCCGGCCGCGCGCACGGTCGCGGCCACCGACCCCGCCTCGGCGGGCCTCGGCCACATCGACCCGGCCGACGACAAGACCATCCCCGACTTCGACGACGAGATCCCGACCGCCGTCCGGCTGCGGGTGTCCGCGCCCCGACCCGGCCGCCGGTGGCCGCGTCGCCCCGCCGCCGCCCTCCGCCACCGCCGGCCCGGTCGTCGGCGCGGGCAAGAAGGCCGTCGCCAGCGGCTCCACCACCCGCGCCGCGCTCAAGGCCGCCGGTCGTGCGGCCGGCCGCTCGGACACCCGCGTCGCCGGCGCCCCCGACGTCCCCGAGACGCCTCGCGCGGCGGCCCCACGGCCCGCCGGGTGACCGCCCGCGTCGGCGCCGCGGCGGCGCGGCCCGGGGCCCTGCCGCCCCGCATCGGTGCCGGTCCGTCGGCGGTCGAGTCGGCGGGGGCTGGGGCGACGGCCCCCGCGACGCCTGCGGTCGGGTGCGCGCAGCGCTGCCGCGTCGGGGCGCGGTGCGGCGCCGGGCGGGCGCGGCGGGGCGCCGGGTGCAGCGAAGGCCGCGGGTGCGGCGAAGGCCGCGGGTGCGGCGAAGGCTGCGGGTGCGGCGAAGGCGCGGGTGCGGCGAAGGCCGCGGGTGCGGCGAAGGCCGCCGGCGCGGGCCCGGTCAGGCGCACGCGTGCGGCGAAGGCTGCGGGTGCGGTCTCGGGTGCGACGACGGCCGGCACGAAGGCCGCGGCGGCCAAAGGCGCCCGCGGCGAAGGCGCCCGCGGCCAAGGGCCCGCGGCCAAGGCGCCCGCGGCCAAGGCGCCGGCCAAGGCCAAGGCGACCCCGACCGCCCCGCCGAAGCGGCCGGTCATCGGTGCCGGCGGGAGCGTGCCGTCCGCGTCCTGCGGCGGACATCGTGCCGCCGCCCACGCCGGCCGCTCCCGCGATCGAGGAGATGGCGACCGAGGCGCCGCCCGCAGCCGTCGACACGCTGCCGACCGGGACACCCGCCGTCCGTGCCCGCCGCCCCGCCGAGGCGGCTGGGCGCGGCGGAGGCGACTGCGGCACCCGCGGCGGAGGCGGCTGCGGCACCCGCGCCCACGGGGGTCCCAGCCGACGCCCCGGCGCCGGCCGGCGATCCGACGCCGGTCGAGACCCCTGCGCCCGCAGCGGACGCGACCCTGGAGGACGAGCCCGCCGACGAGCGGCCGGCCGGGTCGCCGCCGGCGCTCCGGGTCGTCCCGCCCCCGGCTGCCGACGGCACGGAGGCGCCCCGCCCGGCCGCCCGCAAGAGCGCCCGCGGCCGCGCCAGCGTCCCGGCCTGGGCCGACGTCCTGCTCTCGACGGCCCCGCGCCACGAGGACGAGCCCTCCGACTGACCTCGGCCTGTCCGACGACGTGTCCACGTGCGGCCGCGTATGCGTCGGGGGGCATGTCGGGTCGGCTGACATGCGTCGGGGGGCATGACGTCCCGCAAGGACACCGGCCGGACCAGCAGGAGGGAGCGCGGGTCGGGCCGCGAGCTGCGGGGCCACGCCCGACGACTGTCCCGCGGCCGCGTATGCGTCCGGGGGCATGTCGGGTCGGCTGACATGCGTCGGGGGGCATGACGTCCCGCAAGGACACCGGCCGGACGCAGAAGCGACGGGGTCGGGCCGCGAGATGCGGGGCGGCGTCGACGACGGTCGGGCGCGGCGGGGCCACGCCCGACGACGTGTCGCGTGCGGCCGCGTATGCGTCGGGAGGCATGTCGGGTCGGCTGACATGCGTCGGGGGGCATGACGTCCGCAGAGGACACCGGCCCGACCGCAGGAGGGCGGCGCGGACCGGCCGCGAGCTGCGGGGGCCCCGCCGGTCGCCCGCGTCGCGGGGCCGCCCAGCACCCCCGGTCGTAGGCTGGCCAGGTGCCCCCGCCCCGCGCGCAGCAGTCGCGGCGGGCGCGGACCCTGGCGCTGGCGATCGCCCTGCAGCTCGGTGTCGGGGCCGGCCTGGTGGTCCTGCTCGAGGGCCGGGCGGACGCGCCCGGGCCGGCCGCGGGGGGCGCCGCGCGGCAGCGGGCCGTGCTGCACCAGAGCGCCGAGCCGGACCCGGTCTCCCGTCGCACGGCGGCGGTCCGCGAGCTCCTCGACCGCCGGGCCCGGGCGGTGCGGGCGCACGACCGGGCCGGCTTCCTGGCCACCGTCGACCCCTCGGGCGGGCCGTTCCGCGCGCGGCAGGGCCGGCTGGTCGACGCGCTGGCGGGGGTGCCGCTGGCCGAGTGGTCGTACGCCCTGGACGCCGCCCGGGCCCGGCCGGGCGACGCCGCGCTGGACCAGCGCTACGGCACCTGGTGGGCGCCGGCCGTCAGCCTGCGCTACCGGTTCGCGCACCCGGGTGCGGAGGCGGCCACCGAGGCGCAGCACCTGACGTTCGTCGAGCGCAGTGGCCGCTGGTACGTCGGCGCGGACGACGACTTCGCCGCCTCGGGCGGCCGGACGCCCCGCGGGCTGTGGGACGGCGGCCCGGTCGCCGTCGTCCGGGGCAGGAGCGCGCTGGTGCTGGGCCGCCCGGGCGCCGAGGCGGTCCTGCGTGCCCTGGCCACGGAGGTCGACGCCGCCGTGCCGCGGGTCACCGCGGTGTGGGGGAGCGGGTGGAGCCGGTCGGTCGTCGTGGTCGTGCCGGGCGATGCGGAGGACCTGGCCGAGGTCGTCCCTGGCGCGGACCTGCGCCAGATCGCCGCGGTCGCGCTGTCCGGGCCGGACCGCGTCGTCGTGAACCCGGCGGCCTTCGACCGGCTCGGCGCGGTCGGCCGCCGGGTCGTGCTCACGCACGAGGTCACCCACGTCGCGACGCGGGCAGCCAGCGGCGGGCAGGTCCCGGCCTGGCTGGTCGAGGGGCTCGCCGACCACGTCGGCTACCTGGGCGCGGGCGTCCCGGTGCGCTCTGCCGCCCGCGAGCTGCGCGCCGACGTCCGGGCCGGCCGGGTGCCCACCCGCCTGCCTTCAGCCGCGGACTTCGCCGGCGGCAACCCGGCGCTGCCCCAGGCGTACGAGCAGGCGTGGCTGGCCGTGCGCCTGCTCGTCGACCGCTACGGCCGCGACCGGGTGCTCGCGCTCTACCGCGGGCTGGGCCGGGCCGCGAACCCGGCCGCCGCGGAGCAGCTGGTCCGCAGGCAGCTCGGCATGGGCACCGCAGAGCTCACCGCCCGGTGGCGGCGCGACCTCGTGGCGCGGCTGCGGTGAGCCGGCGTGCCCCGGCGCTGGTCCTCGCGGTCCTCGCCCTCGCGCTGGTCGTCGCCGGCGTGCTCCTGCTCCCGTCGGCCGTCGCCACCGGACCGGTCGAGCCGGCCCGTGACTTCACGCCGGCCCAGCGGGCGGTCGAGGAGGCGTTCCACGCGGCGGGTCGGCCGTGGGCGTACGCCTCGCTGCTCGCTCGGGCTGCTCGTCGCCGGGGTGCTCGGGCTGACGCCGCTCGGCGCCCGGATCGTGCGCGCGGTCGCCCGTCCGCTCGGCGGTGGCTGGGTGTGGCAGGTGCTGCTCGGGACGCTGGCCCTGACGGCGATCGGCCGGCTGGTCACCCTGCCGCTGAACGTCCGGTACGAGCAGGTGCTCCGCGAGTACGGCCTGTCGGCGCAGACCTGGGGCAGCTGGGCGGTCGACGTCGCCAAGGGCATCGGCGTCGGCTCGCTGCTGTCGGCGCTCGGGCTGCTGGCGGTCGTCGGCCTGGCGCGGCGGTTCCCGCGGCGCTGGTGGGCGGCGGCCGCAGGGGCGACCGCGGCGCTGGTGCTCGCCGGCTCCTTCGCCTACCCGGTGGTCATCGAGCCGGTCTTCAACTCCTTCACGCCGCTGGCCGCGGGCCCGCTGCGGACCGAGCTGCTCGCGCTCGCCGAGCGCGACGGCGTCCCCGTCCAGGACGTGCTCGTCGCCGACGCGTCGCGGCGGACGACGGCGCTCAACGCGTACGTGAGCGGGTTCGGCTCGACCCGGCGGATCGTGCTCTACGACACGCTGCTGGAGCGCTCGACGCCCGAGGAGGTCGAGCTGGTCGTGGCGCACGAGCTCGGCCACGCGGACGCGGACGACGTGCTGAAGGGGACGGTCCTCGGCGCGCTCGGGGCGGCGGCGGGCGTCTGCCTGCTGGCGCTGCTGCTGTCGTGGTCGCCGCTGCTGCGGCGGGCCGGGGCCGACGGGCCGGGGGACGGACGCATCACCGCGCTGCTCCTGCTGCTCGTCGCGGCGGCGACGCTGCTGACCAGCCCGGCGGTCAACCTGTTCAGCCGGCGGGTGGAGGCACGGGCCGACCACCACGCCCTCGAGCTGACGCGCGACCCGCAGACGGCGATCGCCAGCCAGGTGCGCCTGGCGGTGACCAACCTGTCCGACCTGGACCCGCCGGCGTGGATCTACGTGATGTTCGCGAGCCACCCGACGGCCCCGGAGCGGATCGCCGCCGCGCGGGCATGGAGGGCCCCGTGAGGACCCTCGTCGTGACCAACGACTTCCCGCCGCGGCCCGGGGGGATCCAGGCGTTCGTGCACAGCCTCGCCGTGCGCCAGCCGGCCGGCGAGGTCGTCGTCTACGCGCCGGCCTGGAAGGGGGCGGCGGCCTTCGACGCGGCGCAGCCGTTCCCGGTCGTCCGCCACCCCGGCTCGCTCATGCTGCCGGTGCCCGACGTGCTGCGCCGGGCCCGGGCGGTCGCGCGGGCCGAGGGCTGCGACCGGGTCTGGTTCGGGGCGGCCGCCCCGCTCGGGCTGCTCGCCCGGCCGCTCGGCCTCGAGCGGTCGGTCGCCTCGACCCACGGCCACGAGGTCGGCTGGGCGCTGCTGCCCGGCGCCCGCTCCGCGCTGGCCCGCATCGGCCGGGACGTCGACGTCGTGACCTACCTCGGGGCGTACACGAGGGCGCGGCTGGAGCGGGCCGTGCCGCGGCCGAAGCTCGAGCGGCTGCCCAGCGGCGTCGACACCGCGCTGTTCCGGCCCGGCGCGGGTGGTGCGGAGGTCCGGGCGCGGCTCGGCCTGACCGGCCGGCCGGTGGTCGTCTGCGTGTCCCGGCTGGTGCCGCGCAAGGGCCAGGACGTGCTGATCCGGGCGCTGCCCGCGATCCAGGCGCGGGTGCCGGGGGCGGCGCTGCTCTGCGTCGGCGGGGGACCGGACGTGCCGCGGCTGCGCCGGCTCGCCGCCGAGACCGGCGTGGCCGACGACGTCGTGCTGACCGGGTCGGTGCCGTGGGAGGAGCTGCCCGCGCACTACGACGCCGGCGACGTCTTCGCCATGCCGTGCCGCACCCGGCGGGGCGGGCTCGAGGTCGAGGGGCTCGGCATCGTCTACCTCGAGGCCTCGGCCACCGGGCTGCCCGTGGTGGCCGGGCGCTCCGGCGGCTCGCCCGACGCGGTGCTCGACGGCGAGACCGGGCACGTCGTGGACGGCCGGTCGGTCGCCGAGGTCGCGGCCGCCGTCGCCGGGCTGCTCGCCGACCCCGACCGGGCCCGCGCGATGGGCGCGGCCGGCCGGGCCTGGGTCGAGCGGGAGTGGCGCTGGGACGTGCTGGCCGGCCGGCTGCGGACGCTGCTGGCGGGCTCCTAGTCCCGGCCGCCGCCGGCGTAGAGGGCGTCCACGTCGGAGGCGAACTCCTTCATGACGACGGCGCGCTTGAGCTTGAGCGACGGGGTGATCTGCCCGCCCTCCTCGGTCCAGTCGACCGGGAGGATGGCGAACTTCTTGATCGCCTCCGCCTTGGAGACCGCCTTGTTGGCGTCGTCGACGCCGGCCTGGATCGCGGCGAGGACGTCGGAGTCCTTCGCGGCGTCGGCGATCGACATGTCGGCGGACTTGCCCTTGCCCGACAGCCACGGGCCGAGGGCCTCGGCGTCGAGCGTGACCAGGCAGCCGATGAACGGCTTCTGGTCGCCGACGACCATGCACTGGCTGACCAGGGCGTGGGCGCGCAGGCGGTCCTCGAGCACGGCGGGGGCGACGTTCTTGCCGCCGGCCGTGACGATGAGCTCCTTCTTGCGGCCGGTGATCTTCAGGTAGCCGTCGGCGTCCAGCTCGCCGACGTCGCCGGTGTGGAACCAGCCGTCGGTCAGGACCTCGGCGGTGGCCTTCTCGTTGTGCCAGTAGCCGACGAAGACGTTGTCGCCCTTCAGGACGATCTCGCCGTCGTCGGCGATGCGGACGGTCACGCCGGGACCGGGACGGCCGACGGTGCCGATCTTCATGTCGCTCGGGGTGCTGATCGTGGCCGGCGCGGACGTCTCGGTCAGGCCGTAGCCCTCGCAGATCGTCACGCCCATGCCGCGGAAGAAGTGGCCGAGCCGGCTGCCGAGCGGGGCGCCGCCGGAGAAGGCGTACTGCACCTTGCCGCCCATCGCGGCGCGCAGCTTGCTGTAGACGAGGCGGTCGAACAGCGCGTGCTGCGCCTTGAGCAGGATCGACGGACCGCCGGCGTCCTGCGCCTCGGAGTAGGCGATGGCGGCCTTCTCCGCGACGTCGAAGATGCGGCCCTTGCCGTCGCCGTGGGCCTTCTGCTTGGCCGAGTTGTAGACCTTCTCGAAGACCCGCGGCACCGACAGGATGAAGGTCGGCTGGAACGTGCCGAAGTCGGCCAGCAGGTTCTTGATGTCGCTGGTGTGGCCCATGCGCACGCGGGTCTCGACGCAGGCGACCTGCACGAAGCGGGCGAAGACGTGCGCCAGCGGCAGGAACAGCAGCGTGGAGCCCTGCGGCCCGAACATCTCGGGCAGGATCACGCCGGCCGTGCGCCCGACGCCGAGCAGGTTGCGGTGGGTGAGCTCGCAGCCCTTGGGCCGGCCGGTGGTGCCGGAGGTGTAGATGATGGTGGCCAGGTCGTCGACCTTGACGGCGGCGCGGCGGTCGGCGATGTCCTGCTCGGCGACGTCGCGACCGCTGGCGGCGAGCTCCTCGAGCCCGCCGGCGTCGATCTGCCACGACGCGCGCAGGTCGGGGAGCTGGTCGCGGACCTCGTCGAGCGTGCTCTGGTGGGCGGCGCTCTCGACGACGACGGCCACGGCACCGGAGTCGCCGAGGTTCCACTGCACCTGCTCGGCCGAGCTCGTCTCGTAGACCGGCACCGTGACGGCGCCGGCGGTCCAGATCGCGTAGTCGACGAGCGTCCACTCGTAGCGGGTCTTGCTCATCAGCCCGACCCGGTCACCGGGCTGCACGCCGGCGGCGACCAGGCCGGCGGCGAGCGCGCCGACCTCGGTGGCGAACTCCTTGGCGGTCACCGGCGCCCAGCGCCCGTCCACGCGCCGCGTGAAGACGACGTCGTCGGGCGACGCGGTCGCGTTGGCGAAGACGGCGTCGGCCAGCGAGGCGTCATCGGCGAGGTCGATGACCTGCGGCAGGGAGTGCTCTTGCACGAGAGCTCCTGGAGGAGGACGAGCGCACCGCCCTGGTGCACGGGCAAACGTAACGCGCCGTGCCCGCTGCTCGGGCGGCCGGAACCGTTCAGCCGGCGGACGGCGGCTGCCGAGGACCCGGAGGTGACACCGGACCTGCGCCGATGCCCGTCCTGCGCCGCGGCGACGAGACCGGACGCCCCGTGGTGCACCCAGTGCTACGCCGACCTGCGGCCGGCCCCGGCGGCCGAGGAGCCGGAGGCGGACCGCAGCCGGAACCCGCCCCGGTCCCGGTCGTCCCGTCCCCCCGCTCCGGTGAGCCGGCGCCGACCGCCCGCTGGCCGTGCACGTCCTGCGGCGCGACCACCCCGCTGGACCGGGCCGTCTGCCACGCCTGCGGCGAGGCCTTCCTCTCCGAGCTGCACCGCGACGAGCCGCCGCTGCTGGTCCTGCCGGTGGTGGGCGACCTCACCCGGCTGACCCGCACCCAGCGCGTGGTCTTCGGCGTCGGCGCCTCCGCGGTCGCCGTCGTCGCGACCGGGGCGCTCGGGCTGCTCCTGCGCTGAGCCCGGCCTATGGTCGCCGAGTGCGCATCTCGGTCGTGAGCGACGTCCACGGCAGCGTGGCGGCCCTGGCCCGCGCGGCCGACGGCGTCGACGCGCTGGTCTGCCTCGGCGACCTGGTGCTGTTCCTGGACTACCACGACGCGAGCGGCGGGATCTTCGCCGACCTGTTCGGCGCGGAGGCGGCCCAGCGGCTGGTCGCGCTGCGCACGGCCAAGCGCTTCGACGAGGCGCGCGAGTGGTCCCGCGGCCTCTGGGCGAGCCTGGACGAGGAGCCCCGCACCGTCATCGACCGCAAGATCCGCGAGCAGTACGCCGCGCTGTTCGCCGCCATGCCCGAGCCGGCCTACCTGACCTACGGCAACGTCGACGTCCCGGACCTGTGGCCGGAGTACGTCCGCGACGGGCACACCGTCCTCGACGGCCAGACCGTCGACATCGGCGGCCGCACCTGGGGCTTCGTCGGCGGGGGGCTGCGGACGCCCATGCGCACGCCGTACGAGATCGACGACGACACCTACGCGGCGAAGGTCGCGGCGGTCGGGGCCGTCGACGTCCTGGCCTGCCACATCCCGCCCGACGTGCCCGAGCTGCTGTACGACGTGGAGGCCCGCCGCTTCGAGCGGGGGAGCAGCGCGGTGCTCGACGCGATCCGCGAGACGCAGCCGGGGCTGGTGCTGTTCGGCCACGTGCACCAGCCGCTGCAGAGCCGGGTGCGGATCGGGCGCACCGAGTGCGTCAACGTCGGCCACTTCCGGGGGACCGGCCAGCCGTACGTCCTGGAGTACTAGCCTGCGCTCGTGGCGGACCAGGCGAGCTCCAGCATCACCATCGACGCGCCCCCGGACGAGGTGCTGGCGGTCATCAGCGACCTCCACGCCTACCCCGAGTGGACCGGCCAGATCAAGAGCGCCGAGATCACCGAGACCTACCCGGACGGCCGGGCCAAGCGCGCCGCGTTCACGATGAGCAGCAGCGGCTTCAGCGACGAGTACGTCCTCGACTACACCTGGACGCAGGACGGCGTCTCGTGGCAGCTGGTCGAGCCGAGCAAGATGCAGAAGTCGCAGCAGGGGTCGTACGCCCTGGCCGCGCAGGGCGCCGGCACCGAGGTGACCTACCTGCTGACCCTCGAGTCGAAGATCCCGATGATCGGGCCGATGAAGCGCAAGGCCAACAAGATGATCATCGACAGCGCCCTGAAGGAGCTCAAGCGGCGGGTCGAGTCGCTGCACGGCTCCCGGTAGGGTTCCGCGCTCCGCCTTCTGTGAGGAGTCCCGTGCGCGTCCTGCTCTTCACCGGCAAGGGGGGCGTCGGCAAGACGACGACCGCGGCGGCCACCGCCGCCCTCGCGGCCGCGCGGGGGCGCAAGGTCCTGGTCGTCTCGACCGACCCCGCCCACTCGCTGGCCGACGCCTTCGCCGTCCCGCTCGGCGGGGCGCCGACGCAGGTGCGCGACGGCCTGTACGGCATGCAGGTCGACACCCAGGCCGCCTTCGAGCGGACCTGGCGCGACGTGCAGCGCTACCTGCTCGGCGTGCTCGAGCGGGCCGGCGTCGACGCGCTGCAGGCCGAGGAGCTGACCGTCCTGCCGGGCGCCGAGGAGGTGCTCGCGCTGCTCGAGGTGCGCCGGCAGGTGGCCTCCGGCACCTGGGACCTGGTCGTCGTCGACTGCGCCCCGACCGGCGAGACGCTGCGGCTGCTGGCCCTGCCCGAGGCGCTGCGCTGGTACGTCGAGAAGGTCTTCCCGGCCCAGCGGCGGGCGCTCAAGGCGCTGCGCCCGGTGCTGTCGCGGGTCAGCGGCCCCGCGGTCCCGGAGGACTCCGTCTTCGACGCCGTGACCACGCTGCACCGCGAGCTGACCGAGGTGCGCGCCGTGCTGACCGACGCCTCCGCGTCCGTGCGCGTGGTGCTCACGCCCGAGGCGGTCGTGGTCGCCGAGGCCCGCCGGACCCTGACCAGCCTGGCGCTCTACGGCTACCGGGTCGACGGCGTCGTCGCCAACCGGGTCTTCCCGGCCGGCAGCCCCGACCCGTGGGTGCAGGGCTGGGTCGACCGCGCAGGCCGAGCAGCTGGCCGTCGTCCGGCAGGACGCCCGCGACCTGCCGCTGCTCGTGCAGCCCTACCGCCCGGCCGAGCCGGTGGGCGTCGACGCGCTGGCCCAGCTGGGCGCCGAGCTGTACGGCGACAGCGACCCGGCCGCCGACGCCGTCGCCGCGCAGGACCTGCTCCAGGTGGAGCGCACGCCCGAGGGCTTCGTGCTGTCGCTGGCGCTGCCGCTGGCCCGCCGCGACGAGCTCGACCTGGCCCGGACCGGCGACGAGCTGGTGGTCACCGTCGGCGGCCACCGCCGGGTGCTGGCGCTGCCGAGCGCGCTGTGCCGCTGCGACGTCGTCGGGGCCACCCTGACCGGCGGTCGGCTGGTCGTGCGCTTCGAGCCCGACCCGGCCCTGTGGCCCGTCTCGATGGGCGGCCGGTGAGCAGCCGGTGAGCGACGAGCGGATCGGGTCCGCGGCCGAGGAGGCGGCCAAGCTGTTCGCCGCGGCCGAGCACTGGGCGCGCAACCGGGCCGGGCACCTGCTCGACAGCGAGCACCTGGCGACCGGCTCCGCCGAGTGCAGCGTCTGCCCGGTCTGCCAGGGCGTCTCGGTGCTGCGCGGCGTACGCCCGGAGGCGGTCGAGCACCTGCTCGACGCCGCGGCCTCGCTGGTCGCCGCGCTGAAGGTGGCCGTGGCGAGCCCGCCGGACAGCCCGGACCCGAGCCGGCGCGGCCCGGGCGTGGAGCGCATCGACGTGCGCGAGGGCGACGGGGAGGACGCGGGGTGGGCCTGACCATCGGGGTCGACATCGGCGGCACCAAGATCGCGGCCGGGGTCGTGGACCTCGACGGCACCGTCCTCGCGACCACGCGCCGGCCCACGCCCAGCGCCAGCCCGGCCGACGTGGAGGCCGTCATCGCCGCCTCCGTGGCCGAGCTGCGCGAGCAGCACCCGGACATCGAGGCGGTCGGCATCGGCGCGGCCGGCTTCATCGACGCCGAGCGCAGCAAGGTCTACGTCGCGCCGAACCTGGCCTGGCGCGACGAGCCGCTGCGCGACGCCGTGCAGGCCCGCACCGGCCTGCCGGTCGTCGTCGAGAACGACGCGAACGCCGCCGCCTGGGCCGAGCACCGCTTCGGCGCCGGCCGGGGCGAGGCGCACATGCTCATGGTCACCGTCGGCACCGGCATCGGTGGCGGCATCGTGCTGGACGGCGCGCTCTACCGCGGCCGCTTCGGCATCGGCGCGGAGTTCGGCCACATGCAGATGGTCGAGGGCGGCCGCCGGTGCGGCTGCGGCCAGCACGGGTGCTGGGAGCAGTACTGCTCCGGCCGGGCTCTCCTGCACGAGGCCCGCGAGATCGCCGACGTGCAGCGCGGCTACGGCGCGCGGCTGCTCGAGCTCGGCGACGGCCGGCCCGAGGGCATCGAGGCGCGCGAGGTCACCCAGGCCGCGCGCGAGGGCGACCCGGCGGCGCTGGACTGCTTCGAGGAGATCGGGATGTGGCTCGGGCAGGGCCTGGCCGACCTCGCCGCCGTGCTCGACCCCGGTGTGTTCGTCATCGGCGGCGGGGTGGCCGACGCGGGGGAGCTGCTGCTGGCGCCGGCCCGCAGGACGTTCGCAGCCCGGCTGACCGGCACCGGCGCGCGGCCGCAGGCGGAGATCCGGGCGGCCGAGCTGGGCAACCAGGCGGGCCTGGTCGGCGCGGGGGACCTCGCCCGGACCCGCTGACGACCCGCTGACTCGCCCGGACGGGTGAGCGGGTGCACCGGCGCATGTCCGATATGGCCCGTCCGGACCATTGCCACGCTGCGTGTTCGTGGTGCAACCTTGCGTCATGACCCCGCGCCCCGCTGCCGCCCCGAGCACCGCCGTCGCCGCCATCTGCTGCTCCCGGCCGATGAGCCTGATCTCGGTGACCGACGAGCAGTCGAGCCTGGCGCTGGTCTCCTGCTCCTCCTGCGCCCGGCACGGCTGGGTCCGCGACGGCGTGCTGCTCGACCGCGACGAGATGCTCGTCGCGATGAAGGAGCGCATCGCCGAGGCGCCGCGCCCGCAGGGCGGCCGCCCGCGCCGCAACCCCGAGGCCGCCCCGCGCCGCACCCGTCCCGCCCGCCCGGCTGCGCCGCAGCAGGACGTCGTCGAGGCCGAGCGCGCTGCGCCGCGTGCAGGAGATGCAGGCGATGCTGCGCGGTTTCGACGTCCTCGGCTCCTGAGGTCCTGACCGGCCCGTGCGGGTCGTCGTCTGGAACGTCCGCTCGCTGCGCGACGGCGCGGCGGGTGTCGTCGCCGTGCTCCGCCGGCTCGACGCGGACCTCGTCGTCCTGCAGGAGGCGCCGCGGCTGCTGCTCTGGCGCAGCTCGCGCGCGCTGCTGGCCCGCCGGGCCGACCTGCGCCTGCTGGGCACCGACTGGGCTGCCGGCAACCAGCTCCTGGTCAACCCGGCGATCCCGGTCACCGGCTGCGGCCAGCGTGGCCCTGCCCAAGCGGCCGCGGCTGCACCGGCGCGCCCTGGCGATCGGCGAGGTGCTCGTCGAGGGCCGCCCGCTGGTGCTGGCCGGCACCCACCTCGACCTCGACCCGGACGCCCGCCTGGACAGCGCCCGCCGGGTCCGGGCCCGCCTGCCGGCGCACCAGCCTGCTGCTCGGCGCCGACGTCAACGACGAGCCGGGCAGCGCCGACCTGGGACGTCCTGTCCGAGGGGCTGACCGACGTCCGGGCCGGCTGCCCGCCGACGTTCCCGGCCCGGCGGCCCCGCCGCGCGATCGACGCCCTGCTGGCCGGTCCGGACCTCGAGGTCCGCTCCTGCGAGGTCGTCGACAGCGGCGCCAGCAGCGACCACCTGCCGCTGCTGGCCGAGCTGCGCTGGCGCTAGGAGCCGTACGACGGCACGAGCTCGCGCGCCAGCTGCTCCAGGAACAGGCCGATGTCGGTGACGATGCCGACCGCCTGCGCGGAGCCGCGGTCGGCCAGCTTGGTGACGGTGGCCGGGTTGATGTCGACGCAGACCAGCGGCACCGACGCGGGCAGCAGGTTGCCGGTCGCGATCGAGTGCAGCATCGTCGCGACCATGATGGCGAAGCCGACGCCGGGCAGCTCGGCCCGCATCGCCCGCTGGCCCTCGATCACGTCGGTGTGCACGTCGGGCAGCGGGCCCGTCGTCGCGCACCGAGCCGACGAGGACGTAGCGCCGCCCGGCCTTGACCATCGCGTGCATGACCCCGCCGGTCAGCACGCCCTGCTCGACCGCCTCGCGGATCGACCCGGCGCGGCGGACGGTGTTGATGGCCCGGATGTGGTGCTCGTGGCCGTGCTCGACGCCCTTGCCCATGGCCAGGTCGACGCCGAGCGAGGTGCCGTACAGCGAGGACTCGATGTCGTGGGTCGCCAGCGCGTTGCCGGCGAAGAGCACGTCGACGTAGCCCGCCTCGACCAGCGCGACCATCGCCGGCGCCGCGCCCGGTGTGCACGACGGCCGGGCCGCCGACCCAGAGGATCTTCAGCCCCTCGGCCTTGACCTCGCGCAGCCGCTGGGCGATCTGGCGGACCAGCAGCGCCTGCGGCTTCTCGCTCGACACCGACGACTGCATGAACTCGAACGCGCCCTCGTGGGCGCTGTGCTCGCGCTGCGGCAGCACGACCTTGACGCCGCCCGCGCCGCAGACCACCCGGTCACCGGCCTTGACGTCGCTGACCGGGATCGTGCGCAGCCGCCCGGGCGCGTGCTCCACCAGGCCGCAGTCCATCTCCGGCTGCTCGACCGGCACCCAGGAGCCACCCAGGCGTACGACGGTCTCCAGGTTGGTCGTGGAGTAGAAGTCGTCGGGGAAGACGCCGTCGCGGTCGACGGTCCGGAGCAGCGCCTCGCCCGGGTCGACCATGTTGACGCCGTGGGTCTGCAGGCGCATGAGCAGGCGCTGCAGGCCCTCGTCGTCGTCGGCCGAGACGGTGATCTGCGCGTGCGACTCGTCCTCGTGGGCGCGGCCCACGTCGAGCCGGTCGATCCGGTAGTCGCCGCCGTAGCCGAGGACGTCGTCCAGCACGAGGGCGAGCAGCCCGGTGTCCATGAGGTGCCCGTGCACCTCGACGGCCTCGCTGGCCACTAGACCACCGCGCCGTCGTCGGGCCCGGTGTCGCCGGGGGGAGCGTCGCGCACCTGCAGCACCAGGACCGTCGCGCCGCCGCCGAGCAGGGCGAGCCCGAGCAGGCCGATGCCGACGCTGAACTCCTGGCGCAGCACCTCGGGCGCGAACAGCAGCAGCAGCCCGAGGACGACCGCGACGGACGCGGCCACCGTGCGGGGGCGCAGGCGGGGCAGCGGAGGGGGCGGCGGCGGGACGTAGCGGCCGCCCTCGTGGCCGGGCGCCTGGTCCTCCTCGTCGAGCGCCTCCGGCTCGAGCCAGGAGGGCAGCGGCTCGACCGGCTCGGGGGTGGCCGGCGGGTCGGTGCGGCGGCGGTTGCGCGCCTCGCGGTCGACCGGCGGCGGACGGCGCCGGGCGTCCTCCGTCGAGACGTCCTCGCTCACCGGCCACGGGGCGACCGGCCGGTCGGCGGTGCGGTCGAAGCCGGCCACGATCTGCCGGAACACCTCGTCCTCGTCCAGCGGCGCGGGTGGCTCCGGAGGTGCTGCTGCGGCGGGCGGGTCGGGCAGCCGCGGCGGCGCGAGCACCCGGCGCACCGCGTGGCGCGGCACCGGCTGCACCAGCCCGTGCGCGGTCGCCCCCGGCTCCTGCTCGGCGAGCAGGGCGGTCAGGTCGGCCACCTCGGCCGCGACGACCTCGCGCGCCTCGTCGGCGCGGTCGGGGTCGACCCACAGGCGGTCCAGCGGGCGGCTGGGCAGGCGGGCGCGGGAGAAGGTGTCGGCCGCGCCGGCCGGCTCGACGAAGGCGGCGACGCCGGCCCCGGCCAGCTTGTCGAGCAGGCCCTCGGCCAGGCGCGGGTCGAGGTCGACCAGCGCGCCCCAGTCGGACGCCTGCAGGCCGTTGCCGCGGCGGCCGTCGCGGCCCGGCGAGGTCACGTCAGCCCGCTGCGGCCGGCGCGTGGGCGCGCACGAAGTCGAGGCTGCCCGCGAAGATCGCCGGCGCGTCGTTGTCCAGCGTGGCGACGTGGTAGCTGTCCTCCAGCACCCGCTCCTCGACCCGCCCGCCGGCCAGCCCGGCCACCAGGCGACGGCCGCTGACCGGCTCCACCACGTGGTCCTCGCGGCTGCGGTAGACGAGCACCGGGCAGGTGATCCTCGCCAGGTCGGCGGCCACGACCGGCCAG
The DNA here is from genome assembly GCA_963762795.1 of uncultured Actinomycetota bacterium. Classification (GTDB taxonomy): domain Bacteria; phylum Actinomycetota; class Actinomycetes; order Mycobacteriales; family SCTD01; genus RYN-170. Next base: position 120,143 of record CAVXMC010000014.1, read on the forward strand.
GCCTGCTGCAGCGAGGCGGCCGCGCGCAGGGGCAGCCGGTCGTACGCCAGCTCGGTCACGCCCGGCTTCTTGATGTCGCTCGCGATGCCCGGGAACGACGGCACGACCTTGGACAGCAGCGGCAGGAGCTTCGCGTCCTTGCGCTCGGTGGCCAGGGAGGCGTTGACGACCACGATGCCGGCGACCTGGTCGCCGCGCTCCTCGGCCAGCCGCAGCGTCAGGGTGCCGCCCATCGACAGCCCCATCACGAAGACGGTGTCGCAGGACGCGCGCAGCCCGTCGAAGGCGCGGGCCAGCTCGGCGTACCAGTCGGAGAACCGCGTGCGGTTCATGTCCTGCCAGCGGGTGCCGTGGCCGGGCAGCCGGGGGACCGACACCGCGAGCCCGGCCGCGTGCAGGTGCTCGGCCCAGCCGCCCATGCTCTGCGGCGTCCCGGTGAAGCCGTGGCAGAGGACCGCGCCCACCGGCCCGCCCGGGAGGTCGAGCGCCTCGGCGCCGGGCAGGACCGCCACGGGTGCTCCGTCTCGTGCGTGCGAACAGGGGTTCTCATCGTCGCACGTCACCGGCGCCCGGACCGGCCGTTGCTCCGGAGGGCACCGACCCCTAGGTTGGGGGGCTCCGGACGAGAGGGGTGGCAGTGTTCTACTGGGTCGTCAAGATGATCTTGACACCCCTGCTGCGCGTCTTCTTCCGTCCCTACGTCGAGGGCGCCGAGAACCTGCCGCCCGACGGCGCGGTCATCCTCGCGGGCAACCACACCTCGTTCCTCGACAACTTCATGATCCCGCTGGTGGTCCCGCGCAAGGTGACCTACCTGGCCAAGAGCGACTACTTCACCGGCACCGGGGTGAAGGGCCGGCTGCAGAAGTCCTTCTTCGCCGGGGTCGGCATGATCCCGATCGACCGCTCCGGCGGCAAGGCCAGCGAGGCCGCCCTGCAGACCGGCCTCAAGGTGCTGCGCAGCGGCAACATCCTGGGCCTCTACCCCGAGGGCACCCGCTCGCCCGACGGCCGGCTCTACCGCGGCCGCACCGGCGTCGCCCGGATGGCCCTCGAGGCCGGCGTCCCGGTCATCCCGGTGGCGCTGATCGGCATGTTCGAGATCCAGCCGCCCGGCCGGATGATGCCCAAGATCGGCCGGGTCGGCGTCCGGATCGGCAAGCCGCTCGACTTCAGCCGCTACGAGGGCATGGAGGGCGACCGCTTCGTGCTGCGCTCCATCACCGACGAGATCATGTACGAGCTGATGATCCTGTCCGGCCAGGAGTACGTCGACCAGTACGCCACGAAGGCCAAGGCCGACCTCGACGACGCCAAGGCCGCCGCCCGCGAGGCGATGGTCAGCGACGCGCCGGCGCCGGTCCGCCGGGCCAGCTGAGCCTGCCCGCGCTGCGCCTCGACGGGGCGCTCTGGCGGGCCGTCGCCGTCTACCGCGCGGCCGCCTGGCTCTACGCCGCCATCAGCCTGCTGGTCCGCTACGACGACCTCGCCCGGCCACGCCTCGGCCTCGCCGTGCTGGGCGCGATGCTGCTGTGGACCGCCGTCACCCCGGTCCTGTACGCCCGGCGGCGCGGCTGGCCGCTGCTCGTCGTCGACCTGCTGCTCACCGTCGCGGCGCTGCTCAGCTCGGTGCTGGTCCTGACCCGGGCGGCCATCGAGGCCGGTGACCCGACGCTGACGGTCAGCTGGGCCGCCGCGCCGGTGCTGACCTGGGCGGTGCAGGCCGGCTGGCCCGGCGGGGCGGTGGCCGCGGCCGTCGTCGGCGCGGCCGCGGTCACCGAGCGCGGGGAGGTCGCCCAGGGCACCTCGAACAGCCTGGTGCTGCTCCTGCTGGTCGGCGCCGTCGTCGGCTACGTCGTGGGGCTGGCCCGCCGGGCCGAGACGGCGTACGCCCGCGCCGTCGAGCTGCAGGCCACGGCCGCGGAGCGCGAGCGGCTCGCCCGCGAGGTGCACGACGGCGTGCTGCAGGCCCTCGCGCTGGTCAGCCGGCGGGCCGGCGACCCGCAGCTGGCTGCGCTGGCGGCGCAGCAGGAGGCGTCGCTGCGCCGGCTGGTGGCCGGTCCGGCGCTCGCCCCGCCGGGGGAGGCGGACCTGCGCGCGCTGCTGCCCGCCGGTCCGGACGTGGAGCTGGCCGCCCCGGCCGGGCCCGTGACGCTGCCGGCCCCGGTCGCCCGCGAGCTGGCGGCCGCGGTCGCCGCGGCGGTCGACAACGCCCGGCGGCACGGCGGCGGGCGGGCCTGGCTGCTGGTCGAGGACGAGGGCGACGCGGTGGTCGTGACGGTGCGCGACGACGGTCCGGGCATCGCGCCGGGCCGGCTCGAGGAGGCCGAGGCGCAGGGCCGGCTCGGGGTCGCCCGCTCGGTCCGCGGCCGGGTGCAGGACCTGGGTGGCACCGTGCTGGTCACCAGCACGCCCGGCCACGGGACGGAGGTGGAGCTGCGTGTCCAGCGGTGAGGTGCGGGTGGTCGTCGCCGACGACCACCCGATCTGGCGCGACGCGGTCGAGCGCGACCTGGTCGCGGCCGGCCTGGTCGTCGTCGGGTCGGCGGGCGACGGCGAGAAGGCGGTGCGGGTCTGCGCGGCGACCCGGCCCGACGTGCTGGTCTGCGACCTGCAGATGCCGGGGCTGTCCGGGGTCGAGGTCACCCGTGCGGTGACGCCGCAGGTGCGCGTCCTCGTGCTGTCGGCCAGCGGCGAGCAGGCCGACGTCCTGGAGGCGGTCAAGGCGGGCGCCACCGGCTACCTCGTGAAGTCCGCCGGCGCGGCCGAGCTCGTCGACGCGGTCCGCCGTACGGCCGCCGGCGACGCCGTCTTCACCGCGGGCCTGGCCGGGCTGGTGCTGGGGGAGTACCGCCGGACCGCCGACGACGTCGCCGCCCCGCGCCTCACCCCGCGCGAGACCGAGGTGCTGCGCCTGGTCGCCAAGGGGCTGACCGCCCGGCAGGCGGCCGAGCGGCTGGTCCTCTCGCACCGCACCGTCGAGAACCACGTGCAGAGCACCCTGACCAAGCTGCAGCTGCACAACCGGGCCCAGCTGGTCCGCTACGCCCTGGAGCAGGGCCTGACCGACGACTAGGTGCGGCGCCGCTCCTGCACCCCCCTCCCGGCGTGCCAGGACCGCACCACCAGCTCGTCCCCCTCGACGACCGTCAGCACCACCTCCTCGAGCTCGATGCGGAACACCTGCGCGCCGTCCTCGCCGGGCGCGAGCTGCTCGGCCCGGCCGGACACCTCGGCCTCACCGGCCCAGGCCGAGGGGTCGGCCTCCGGCGGGTCGACCGTCGGCGAGTGGATCGCCACCCGCGGGTCGCGCTGCAGGTCGAGCGCCTTCACCGCGCCCGGCATGCTGCCCGTGCGCAGGTCGTCGCCCTCGAGCTGCACCTCGGTCCCGCTGATCCGCGGGGAGCCGTCCTTGCGCAGGGTCGCCATCGTGCAGTGCTTGCCGCGCGCGAAGCGCTCGCGCACCGCCGCCGCCAGCTCCGGCGCCTCGTCCACCACCTGCTGCCACGTCGCCATGCCGGGACGGTCCCACCGCCCACCGACAGGCCCCGGTCAGTCCTCCCAGCCGCGGGAGCGCTCCACCGCCCGTAGCCAGCGTGCGTAGGTGCCGTCGTCGCGCACCCCGCGGGTCGGCTCGAAGCGCCGGTCGAGGCGCCAGGTGTCGACCAGCTCCTCGTGCGAGGACCAGACGCCCGTGCCGAGGCCGGCCAGGAAGGCGGCGCCGAGCGCGGTGGTCTCCAGCACCTCGGGCCGCTGCACCGGCACGCCCAGCTGGTCGGCCTGGGTCTGGCAGAGCAGGTCGTTGGCCGAGGCGCCGCCGTCGACCTGCAGCGTCGGCACGTCGACGCCGGCCTCGCCGGTCATGGCCTCGACGACGTCGCGGACCTCGAAGGCGATCGCGTCCAGGGTGGCCCGGGCCAGGTGGGCGCGGGTGGTGCCGCGGGTGATGCCGAAGACGGTGCCGCGCGCGCCGGCGTCCCAGTGCGGCGCGCCGAGCCCGGTCAGCGCCGGCACGAAGACCACGCCGCCGCTGTCCGGGACCTGCTGCGCCAGCGCCTCGACGTGGCCGGCTGCGCCGATGACCTGCAGGCCGTCGCGCAGCCACTGCACCGCCGCGCCGGTCACGAAGATCGAGCCCTCGAGCGCGTACGTCAGGGCGCCGTCCGGGCCCATCCACGCCACCGTGGTGAGCAGCCGCTCCGACAGCACCGGCGTCGTCCCGGTGTTGACCAGCACGAACGACCCGGTGCCGTAGGTGCACTTGCTCCGCCCGGCGTCGTAGCAGCCCTGGCCGAACAGCGCGGCCTGCTGGTCCCCGGCGATGCCCGCGATCGGCAGGTCGAGGCCGAGGAAGGCGGTGGGGTCGGTGCGGCCGACCTCGCCCCAGCTGGGCACCACCTCGGGCAGCGCGGCGACGGGCACCCCGAACAGCTCGCAGAGCTCCTCGCTCCAGGCGCCGGAGCGCAGGTCGAACAGCAGCGTGCGGCTCGCGTTGCTGGCGTCGGTGACGTGGCGCGCGCCGGCGGTCAGCCGGGCGATGACGTACGCGTCGACCGTCCCGACGGCGGTGCTGCCGTCGAGGACGCCGTTCCAGGAGCGCGGGTCGTGCTCGGCCAGCCAGGTCAGCTTGGTCGCCGTGAAGTACGGGTCGAGCCGCAGCCCGGTCAGCTCGGCGACCCGCGGCTCGTGCCCCGCCTCGCGCAGCCGGTCGCAGATGCCGGTGGTGCGGCGGTCCTGCCAGACGACGGCCCGGCGGGGCGCGGCGAGCGTGCGGCGGTCCCACAGGACGGCGGTCTCGCGCTGGTTGGTCAGCCCGACGCAGGTGACCGTCTGGCCGTCGAGCGCCTCGCGGCAGGAGGCCAGCACGGACTGCCAGATCTCCTCCGGCTCGTGCTCGACCCAGCCCGGCTGCGGGAAGTGCTGCGGGAACTCCTGGTAGCCGCGGGACAGCACCGCGCCGTCCTCGGAGACCACCAGCGAGGTGACCCCGGTGGTGCCGACGTCGATCGCCAGCACGCTCACGGGCTGACCTGGCGCAGCGCCTCGAGCACGACCGGGTCGATGCTGCCCGGGCACGTGCCGCTCCTCGTAGTTCTCCCAGCCCATCCAGTCGAAGAGCACCTCGTCGAGGTCCTCCCCGGCGTGGCCGAGCCCGCCGAGCCGGCCGCGGACCTCCTCCGCGAGCTCGCCGGTCAGCGGCAGCAGCGTGTCCGGGTCGGGCGTGCCGAAGTAGAGGTCGTGCAGGTCGAGCAGCCGGGCCAGCTCGCCGAGCGGTGCCGCGCTGTCGTCGACGCGCAGGTCGACCAGGACGTCGCTGCCGCCGTCGTAGCCGCCGCCCGGGGTGACCACCAGCAGCGCGGCGCTCTGCTTGCCGCGCCGGTCACCGCCGGCGTCGTCACCGGCGGCGAGGCCGGCCAGCAGCCGGCGCGACAGCGGCGCCGTCGGGTCCTCCAGGAAGGCCCGCTCCATCGCCTCGACCACCTCGGGCCCGGCCAGGCAGTTGCCCTGCACGGCGTAGCCCGGCCCGGTCCGGCCGCCGGCCCAGGAGATGCACTCGCTGCCGGTGAAGGAGGCGCCGCGGCCCTCCACGTCGACCAGCCCGACCTGCCGGGCCTCCCGCTTGTCGTCGGCGCCGGTCAGCGTGTCCAGGACCTCCTGCGCCGGCAGCCCCTCCTCCAGCAGCGCGAAGCCGCCGGGGACGTAGCGCAGGTTGACGAAGGACTGGGTCGCGATCGCGCCGAGCCCGGCCCGGGCGGCCGGCACCACGGCGCCGGCGGCGAGGAACTTGCTGGCGACAGCCACGCCCCAGCTGGCGCCGTCGGCGCTGCGGGCGACCAGGGAGAAGGTCATGCGCGGGAAACTCAGTCGCTGGCGAACTCCGTCGGCTGCACGCTGCGGCTCGGGAAGTCGGTGAGCTCGCCGCGCTCGTGCTCGTCCCAGTCGGGGAACGTGAGGTCGGTCTGCAGGTAGACCGCCAGCAGCTCGGCGACGGCGCGGATGCTGTCCAGGTGCGTGCGCTCGTGCCCGTGGCTCGAGTCGACGCCGAAGCCGACCAGCGCGGTGCGGATCTCGAGGCCGGCCTCGACCGCGCTCGCGCGCGTCGGAGCGGTAGTGGCGGAAGGTGTCCCGGGCGTACGGGATGCCGTGCTCGTCGCACAGGGCGATCAGGCGACGGCTGAAGTGGTAGTCGAACGGCCCGGTCGAGTCGAGCATCGCGATGTTGGCGCAGTCCTCCCGGGACTGCTGCAGCGGGGCGACGACGGCGTTGTCGACGGCGACCATCTCGGCGACGTCGGTGTCCAGGCCGTGGGTGGCGCCGTGGCCGACCTCCTCGGCGATGGTGACGAGCAGGTGGGCGCTGACGACCGGGGTGATCCGCGCGTCGCGCAGGGCCTTGAAGGCGCCCAGCGCGGCGGCGATGCCCGCCTTGTCGTCGAGGTGCCGGCTCTTGACGTAGCCGCGTGGCGTGATGACCGGGTGGGCCTCGAGCGCCACGAAGTCGCCGACCCGGATGCCGAGCGCAGCCGTCTCCTCGGCGGTGGAGACCGGCTCGTCGATGCGCACCTCGACCAGCGGCCAGCCCACGCCCTGGGTGTCGACCTCGTCGCCGTAGTTGTGCCCGCTGGCCTTGAGCGGCAGCACCGTCCCGGTGAAGCACCCGTCGGCGGAGTCGGTGTAGATGAGCACGTGCGCGCCCTCGGCGAACCGCGCGCTGTGGGTGCCGAGCTGGGTGAGCTGCAGCCGGCCGTTCTCCTTCACCCGCTCGACCATGCAGCCGATCGTGTCGGCGTGGACCACGACGGCCCGGTCGGGCCGGGTCCGCCGGCCGGCGAGGGTGGCGTTGAGCAGGCCGCGCCGCGTCACCTTCAGGTCCAGCCCGAGGTCGTGCATGCGCTCGCCGACGTACTGCACGACGGCGTCGGTGCGCCCGGTCGGGCTGGGCGTGGCCAGCAGGTCGAGCAGGACCTCCTGCACGTAGTCCATGTCGATCGGGAGGCGCTGGACCTCGCTCACGCCGTCGCCGGGAAGAGCAGGTCGACGAAGCGGTCGGCCACCGGCTGCGGCTCGTGGTTGGCGAGGCCGGGGCGCTCGTTGGCCTCGATGAAGACGTGGTCGGTGCCCGCGACGTCGGGGACCAGCAGGTCCAGGCCGGTCACCGGGATGTCCAGGGCGCGGCTCGCGCGCGAGCACGCGGCGGCGAGGTCGGGGTGCAGGTCGGCGGTCACGTCGTGGATGGTGCCACCGGTGTGCAGGTTCGCCGTGCGGCGCACCCGCAGCTCGACGCCCTCGGGCAGCACGTCGTCGAGGTCGTGACCGGCGGCGCGCACCGTGTCCCAGGTGCCGTCGTCCATCGGGATGCGGGACTCGCCGCCGGTGGCGGCCTCGCGCCGGCGGCTGTGCGCCTCGATGAGCTGGCGGACCGTCGACGCCCCGTCGCCGAGCACGGTCGCCGGGACGCGGACCGCCGCGGCGACGACCGCGTGGTCGATGACGATGACCCGCAGGTCCTCGCCGGCGCAGAGCTCCTCCATGAGCACGTCGGGGCAGTGCCTCCGCGCCTCCTCGACCGCCCTGACCAGCGCTTCTGCGTCGCGTACGCCGACCGTGATGCCCCGGCCCTGCTCGCCGCGGGCCGGCTTGACGACGACCTCGCCGACGTCGGCCAGGAACGCGGCGTCCTGCTCCGGCGTGGTGGCGGTGCGCCCGCGGGGGACCCGCAGCCCGGCGGCCTGCAGCACCCGGCGGGTGATGCGCTTGTCGTCGCAGCGGCTCATCGCGACGGCGGTGGTGAGCTCGCTCAGCGACTCGCGCGTGTGCACGGTCCGGCCGCCGTGGCTCAGCCGCAGCTCGCCCCACTCCGCGTCGCGGACCTCGACGTCGATCCCGCGGCGGCGGGCCGCATCAGCGATGATCTTGGCGTACGGGTTGAGCCGCCGGTAGTCCGGTGACGCCGGCCCGACGAACAGCGGCTCGTTGATGCCGTTCTTGCGCTTGACCGACAGCACCGGCACCCGCACGAAGCCGATCTTCTCGTACAGGCTGATGGCCCGCCGGTTGTCGTGCAGCACCGACAGGTCGATGTACGCGCGGCCGCGCTCGCGGTAGACGTCGGCCAGCGCGCGGGTCAGCGCCGCGCCCACCCCGCTCACCCGGCTCTGCGGGTCGACGGCCAGGCACCAGAGCGAGGTGCCGCCCTCCGGGTCGCCGAAGGCGCGTACGTGGTCGATCCCGGTGACCGTCCCGACCACGCGACCGGTCGGGTCCTCGGCGACCAGGTAGGTGTAGACGGGGTCCTCGGCGTTGGACAGCACCAGGTCCGGGGCGGCGTTGAGCATCCCGGCCGTGGCGTAGACGGCGTTCATCGCCTCGGCGTCTTCGCGGTCGCGCAGCGGCCGCACGGAGCACTGGCAGCGGGCCTCGCGCGGCACGTACGCCGGGAGGTCCAGGCGGTAGACGTGCGACGGGTCGACGAACAGCTCGCTCGGGGCCTGGGCGACCAGGACGTGCGGCTCGCGGGGGTAGACGCAGATGTCGCGCTGCCCGCTCTCCTCGCCGCGCAGGACCGCCCGCAGCTGGTCGTGGGAGGTGAAGGTCTGGCCGAAGGCGATCCGGCCCCAGCCCAGCTCGAGCACGACGTCGGAGGCCACGCCGTCGGGCAGCGCTGCGCCGGCCCGCTCCCAGTGGGTCGTGAGCGGGTCGACCATCAGTGACATCCCTGTGTTCGCTCCGCGGCGAGCCGGCGCGCCCGCTCCTTCGTCACGGGGCACCGGCCCGCGGCTCCGCTCACAGGCCGTGCCCCTGCAGCCACATCTCGAGCAGGCCCAGCTGCCACAGCCGGTTGCCGCGCAGCGGGGTCAGGCTGGCGTTGGGGTCGGCGAGCAGGCGGTCGACGTACGACGCCCTGAACAGCCCGCGCTCCTTGGCCGCCGGGTCGGTGAGCGCGTCCCGGACGCGGTCGAGGAACCCGCCCTCGAGGTGGGTCAGCGCGGGGACCGGGAAGTAGCCCTTGGGCCGGTCGATGACCTCGCTGGGGATGACCTGGCGGGCCGCCTCCTTGAGCACGCCCTTGCCGCCGTGGGCGAGCTTGAGCTCGGGTGGGCACTGGGCGGCCAGCTCGACCAGCTCGTGGTCGAGGAACGGCACACGGGCCTCGAGGCCGAACGCCATCGTGGTGTTGTCGACCCGCTTGACCGGGTCGTCGACCAGCATGACCTCGGTGTCCAGGCGCAGCGCCCGGTCCAGGCCGGTGTCGGCACCCGGGCGGGCGAAGTGGGCGCGGACCAGCTCGCGGCTCTCGTCCACGTCGGTCTGCCAGCCGGGCTCGAGCACCTCGGCCATCTCGCTGTGGGGCCGGTCGAAGAAGAACTGGCTGTAGGTCGCGAGGTCGTCCTCGGCGTCGAGCATCGGCGGGTACCAGTGGTAGCCGGCGAAGACCTCGTCGGCGCCCTGGCCCGACTGGACGACCTTGACGTGCCGGCTGACCTCCTGGCTGAGCAGGTAGAACGCGACGACGTCGTGGCTGACCATCGGCTCGCTCATGGCCCGGACGGCGTCGTCCAGGGCCGGCAGCACCCGGTCCGGCGGGACCATCATCTTCGTGTGGTCGGTGCCGAAGCGCTGCGCGACCAGGTCGGAGTAGCGGAACTCGTCGCCCTCGACGCCGCCGACCGCCTCGAAGCCGATGCTGAAGGTCTTGAGCCCCTGCTGGCCCTGCTCGGCGAGCAGGCCGACCACCAGGCTGGAGTCGACGCCGCCGGACAGCAGCACGCCGACCTCGACGTCGGAGACCATGCGCCGCTCGACCGCCGTGCGCAGCGAGGCGAGGACGGCGTCCTCCCAGTCGCGCGGCGACCACAGCGCCTTCGCCGGGTCACGCGTGTAGGGCGGCTGCCAGTAGACGTGCTCGCGGCTGGCGCCGTCGGGCTCGATCACCCGCACGGTCGCCGGCGGCAGCTTGCGCACGCCCTGCAGCACCGTCCGGGGAGCCGGCACGACGGAGTGGAACGTCAGGTAGCTGTGCAGCGCGGCCCGGTCGACCTCGGTGTCGACGCCGCCGCCGGCCAGCAGGGCGGGCAGCGTGCTGGCGAACCGCAGGGCACCCGGGACCTCGGCCAGGTAGAGCGGCTTGATGCCGAGGCGGTCGCGGGCGAGCACGACCCGGCCGGTGTCGCGCTCGACGATCGCCACCGCGAACATCCCGAGCAGCCGCTCCGGGAAGGCCTCGCCCCACTGGGCGTACGCCTTGAGGACCACCTCGGTGTCGCCGGAGGAGAAGAACCGGTGGCCCAGCGCCTCGAGCTCCTCGCGCAGCTGCCGGTAGTTGTAGACCATCCCGTTGAAGACGATGGTCAGCCCGAGACCGGGGTCGACCATGGGCTGCTGGGCGTGCTCGGTCAGGTCGACGATCTTCAGGCGCCGGTGGCCCAGCGCGACCCGGCCGGCGCTCCAGATGCCCGAGCCGTCCGGCCCCCGGTCGTCCATCGTGGCCGTCATCCTGGCCACCGCCGCCACGTCCGGAGAGCCCCCGTCGCGCCTGACCTCACCGCTGAAGCCGCACATGCCTGGACACCTTGTCCTCTGCGTGTTTCCGAAACATGCAGACTGCGTGACGTGCGCTTCTTCTACGACCTCGAGTTCCTCGAGGACGGCGACCACGATCGACCTGCTGTCGATCGGGGTCGCCGCGGAGGACGGCAGGGAGTACTACGCGGTCAGCACCGAGGCCGACCTGTCCAAGGCCGTCCCGTGGGTCCAGGCCAACGTGCTGCCGCAGCTGCCGCCGGTCGCGGACCCGGCGTGGAAGACGCGCGCTGCCATCCGCGACGACCTGGTCGCCTTCCTGGGCGACGAGCCGGTCCTGTGGGCCTGGTACGGCGCGTACGACCACGTCGCCCTGTGCCAGCTGTGGGGCGCGATGCCCGCGCTGCCCCGGGAGCTGCCGCGCTTCACCCTCGACGTCCGCCAGCTCTGGGAGCACCTCGGCCGCCCGCCGCTGCCCAAGCAGGGCGGCGGGGAGCACCACGCCCTCGCCGACGCCCGGCACGTCCGTACGCGGTGGGAGCTGCTGGCCGAGAAGGCGTACCTGCTCGGCCTGGACGTCTGAGCCGAGGCCCACACCCGCACCCCACGTCTCCCGCGATCATGGAGTTGTGACACACCCGCTGAGCGTGGAGCGCGTGCCACAACTCCATGATCAGCGGAGCGGGGATAGCGTCCGCGGCCAGACCACGAGGGGGACCAGTGCGGATCGGTGTGCTGACCGGCGGGGGCGACTGCCCGGGGCTCAACGCGGTGATCCGCGCGGTGGTCCGCAAGGGCACCGAGGTGCACGGCCACGAGTTCCTGGGCTTCCGGGACGGCTGGAAGGGCCCGCTCGAGGGGCTGACCATGCCGCTGGGCGTCGAGCAGACCCGCGGGATCCTGCCGCGCGGCGGCACCATCCTGGGCAGCAGCCGCACCAACGTCATGAAGGTCGAGGGCGGCGTCGACCGGGTGCGCCAGAACCTGTCGGACCTCGGCGTCGACGCGCTGGTCGCCATCGGCGGCGAGGACACCCTCGGCGTCGCGACGCAGCTCGCCGCGGCCGGGCTCAACGTCGTCGGCGTGCCGAAGACGATCGACAACGACCTCGGCGCGACCGACTACACCTTCGGCTTCGACACCGCCGTCACCATCGCCACCGAGGCCATCGACCGCCTGCACACCACGGCCGAGTCGCACCACCGGGCGCTGGTCGTCGAGGTCATGGGCCGGCACGCCGGCTGGATCGCGCTGCACTCCGGCCTGGCCGGCGGGGCGAACGTCATCCTCATCCCGGAGCGGCCGTTCGACATCGAGCGGGTCTGCGACTACGTCGAGCAGCGCTTCCAGAAGCAGTACGCGCCGATCATCGTCGTCGCGGAGGGCGCCACCCCGGTCGAGGGCTCGATGGCGACGGCCAGCGGGGAGCTCGACGCGTTCGGCCACGTCCGCCTGGGCGGCATCGGCCAGCAGCTCGGCGACGAGATCGAGCGGCGCACCGGCAAGGAGGCCCGGGCCACGGTGCTCGGCCACATCCAGCGGGGCGGGTCGCCCACGGCGTACGACCGGGTGCTCGCCACCCGCTTCGGCCTGCACGCCGCGGACGCCGTGCACGAGGGCGACAGCGGCGTGATGGTCGCCCTGCAGGGCACCGACATCGTCCGGGTCCCGCTCGAGGAGGCGACGCGCGAGCTCAAGACCGTGCCGGTCGAGCGCTACGCCGAGGCGGAGGTGTTCTTCGGGTGAGCGTCGTCGTGCTGCTCATCGGCGTGGTGTCGGTCGTCGTCGTGGTCCTCGGGGTGGCGGTCGTGCTGGCGGTCATCGGCCGGAGCGGGCCGGCGCGGCGCCAGGGGACGCGGACGATCGGGGACGGCGGGGCGTACGGCGCGGCGTACGGCGCCGGCTACGTGGGCGACGGCGGCGCTGGGCGCGGGCACGACGGCGGCGGGAGCGACGGCGGCGGCGGGGGCGGGTCCGACGGCGGCGGCGGCTGGGGCGGGTTCGACGGTGGCGGCGGCTGGGGCGGGTCCGACGGTGGCGGTGGCGGCGGCGGGGGAGACGGCGGTGGTGGCGGCGGCGGGAGCTGACCTGCCCGTCGTCCCACGACCTGAGACAGCCGTCCCACAGGCCTAGCCTGGGGGTGTGACCGCCGTGCACGCACCGACGCCCGAGCTCGACGCCTGGCGGAGCCTGCCTGCCGCCCAGCAGCCGAAGTGGCCGGACCCGGCCGCGCTGGCCGAGGTCGCGCAGACCCTGGCCGAGGTGCCGCCGCTCGTTCAGCCGCAGGAGTGCGACCACCTCCGGGACCGGCTCGCCGCCTGCGCCCGCGGCGAGGCCTTCCTGCTGCAGGGCGGCGACTGCGCCGAGACCTTCGCCGCCAACACCGCCGAGGGCATCCGCGGCAAGGTCCGCACGCTGCTGCAGATGGCTGTCGTGCTGACCTACGGCGCCAGCACGCCGGTCGTGAAGCTCGGGCGCATGGCCGGGCAGTACGCCAAGCCGCGCAGCTCCGACACCGAGGGCGCGACCGGGCTGCCGTCCTACCGCGGCGACGCGGTCAACGACCTGCACGGCGACCGCACCCCTGACCCGCGCCGGATGGTGCGGGCCTACGCCAACAGCGCCGCGACGCTGAACTTCATGCGCGCGATGGCCACCGACGGCTCCGCCGAGCTGTCTGCGGTGCACGACTGGAACCGCGACTTCGTCCGGCGCAGCCCGGCCGGCCACCGCTACGAGGAGCTGGCCACCGACATCGACCGCGCGCTCGCCTTCATGCGGGCCTGCGGCCTGGACCTCGCCGGCCTGCCGGCCACCCACGGCGTCGAGCTGTACTCGAGCCACGAGGCGCTGCTGCTGGAGTACGAGCGGGCGCTCACCCGCCACGACGAGGCGAGCGGCCAGCCGTACGACCTGTCCGGGCACATGGTCTGGGTCGGCGAGCGGACCCGCGACCTCGACGGCGCCCACATCGACCTGGTCAGCCGGATCGCCAACCCGATCGGCGTGAAGCTCGGCCCGACGACCTCGCCGGAGACCGCGGTCGCCCTGTGCGAGCGGCTCGACCCTGATCGCGTGCCCGGCCGGCTCACCCTGATCAGCCGGATGGGCGCCGGCAAGGTGCGCACCGTGCTGCCGGACCTGGTGCGCGCGGTGGAGGACGCCCGCGGGCCGCACAGCGTCGTCTGGACCTGCGACCCGATGCACGGCAACACGCAGGAGAGCCCGAGCGGCTACAAGACCCGTCACTTCGACGACGTCATGGACGAGGTGCTCGGCTTCTTCGAGGTGCACGCGGCGCTCGGCACCACCCCGGGCGGCGTGCACGTCGAGCTGACCGGCGAGGACGTCACGGAGTGCCTCGGCGGTGCGCACGAGCTGACCCACGACGACCTGGCCGGCCGCTACGAGACGGCCTGCGACCCCCGGCTCAACACCGGGCAGTCGCTGGAGCTGGCCTTCCTGGTCGCCGAGATGCTGCAGCGGCGCCGGGCGGCGGCCCGCGCCTGACCGGCGCGCCTACGGCTGGGCGTCGTACGTGGTGCTGGCGCGCCTGCTGGTCGCTGCGTCGCGCGCACCTCGTGGGGGCCCGGGACGTTGCTCGGGTCCTGCGCGGCGACCGTGACCGAGAACCGCCCGGTGTCGTCGGGGACGGCCACCGCGGTGCTGTCGGTGGGCTGGCCGGTCGCGTCGAGGTAGGCGACGGTGACCTGCAGGTCGGGGACCCACCCGGTGCCGCTGACGGCGATGCTGGCCCCGTTGGGACCGCTGTCCGGGTCGACGGCCAACGTCAGCTCCTCCTCCGCCGGCAGCGCCGACGCGCTGGGGCTCGGGGACGGCGACGGGCTGGGCGAGGGGCTGGGCGACGGCGGCAGCCGTGGCGCGAGCGTGACGACGGTCAGCGCCAGCGGCTCCGGTGAGGGCGGCCGCGGCGCCGTGAGCATCGCGGGGACCGGCGCTGCCCGCACGACCGGCGCGCCGTTGGCAGCCGTCTGCGCGTCGATGCCCTCCGGGTCCTGCACGAGCAGCAGCCCGAGCCCGATCCCGGCGGCGACGGCCAGCAGCAGTCCGAGGGTGGCCCACAGCGGGGTCAGCAGCCGGCGCGGCTCGTCGTCCTCCTCCTCCTCGACCGCCACCACGGCGGCGGCCGGCAGCGCCGCGGTCGCCGGCAGCGCTGCTCGCGCCGCCACCTCGACGCGGCGCAGCAGGCCGTCGCGGTCGGCGTCGGGGAGCGCGGCGACGGTCAGGCCGGCCAGCAGACGGTGGGCGTAGTCCTGCGCCTCCACCACCGCGCGGCAGGTCGGGCACGACTGCGCGTGGCGGCGGGTCGTGGCGTCGCGGGCCTGCACGGGCCGGCCCTCACCGATCCGGGCCAGCGCGCCGAGGTCGGTGGCATGGCTGCCCAGCGTCGGCACCGGCTCGTCGTCGACGCCCGGCAGGAAGGCCAGCCGGGCCCGCCCGACCAGCTGCATCGCGGTGTCGGGGTCGGTCCCCGTCGCGGCGCCGACGGAGGCGTCGGACAGGTCGTAGGAGTCGCGCAGCAGCAGGGCGAACCGCTCGTCCTCCGGCAGCGCCTCGAGCGCCTCGGCCAGCAGCGCCTGGTCGGCGTCGGCGGCCAGCACGCCACCACCCAGCGGCAGGTCGGGGTCGTCGCTGTCGGCGCGGGAGCTGAGCACCCGGGCGCGGGCGAACCACCAGCCGACGTCGTCCGGCACCTCCTGCGGCCGGTCGGCAACGGTCGCGACCAGCTCGAGAGCGCTCTGCTCGACGACCTCGACAGCCGTGTCGGGGTCGCAGCCGAGGCGCCGCACCACGTCGTGGACGCGGTCGGCGTGGACGCGGACGACCGCCACCAGCTGCTCGGCCGTCCTGCGCTCCTGCACGCTGGCTACCGTAATCGCCACCACCGACACGAACCGGAGCGACGTGCCCGACCTCGTCGACCTGCGCAGCGACACCCTCACCCGCCCGACCGCCGCGATGCTGGCCGCCATGGGGTCGGCCGAGGTCGGCGACGACGTCTACGGCGAGGACCCGACGGTCAACGCCCTCGAAGCCGAGGTCGCCGGCCTGTTCGGCCACGAGGCGGCGCTGTTCGTCCCGACCGGCGTGATGGGCAACCAGCTCGCGCTGCGGGTCCTCGTCCCGCCGACCGACGAGCTGCTCTGCGACAGCGACGCGCACATCGTGACGTACGAGGGCGGTGCCGCCGCGGCGTACGGCGGCATCTCCACCCGCACCGTGACCAGCGTCGACGGCCTGCTGGACCCGGCTGCCGTGCTCGCCCAGGTCCGTCCGGCCGGCTACGGCACGACCGTCACCCGGGCGGTCGCCGTCGAGCAGACCCACAACCGGGGCGGTGGCCGCGTGCACCCGCTCGACGCCCTGCGCACGCTCCGCTCCGGCCTGTCGGCCAGCGGCGCCGCGCTGCACTGCGACGGCGCGCGGATCTGGAACGCCTCGGTCGCCAGCGGCACGCCGCTGTCCGCCTACGGCGCGCTGTTCGACACCCTGTCCGTCTGCCTCTCGAAGGGGCTCGGCGCGCCCGTCGGCTCGGTCCTGGTCAGCTCGGCCGAGCGGGTCGCGCACGCCCGCTCGCTGCGCCGCGGGCTCGGAGGCGGCTGGCGGCAGGCCGGCGTCCTGGCCGCGGCCGGCCGGTACGCCCTCGCGCACCACGTCGAGCGCCTGGCCGACGACCACCGCCGGGCTGCCTCGATCGCCACACGCCTCGGGGTCGTCGCCGAGACCAACATCGTCCCGGTCGACCTGACCGGCACCGCGTACGACGCCCCGGCGCTCGCCGCGGCGGCCCGCGCCGAGGGCGTGCTGCTGTCCGTCGTCGGGCCGCACCGGGTCCGGCTCGTGACCCACCTCGACGTCGACGACGCCGGTGCGCGCGGGCCGCCGACGTGGTCGCCCGCCTGCTGGCACGGGCAGCCCGCGCAGGCCGGCCAGGGCGCAGCGACACCCCGGCGAAGGGGTTCGACCGTGCCGGCGGGTCGACACGGTCAGCCCGGTCGCGGCCGAGCACCTGCATGCACCCGGCGACCGGCAGCTGGGCCGGGTGCCTGGGGTGAGTTCGCGGTACGGGTGTCGACCGCGCCGAGGGCCGGGTCGTACTCGGTAGACGTCGAAGCCGCGCACCAGGTCGTTGGCGAAGAGGAAGTGCGGGTCCTTGTAGGTCTTCGCGCTCCACGTGTCGGCGTCGGTCGGCGGTGAAGGAGGCCAGCTCTGCGGGGCACCCCGAGCGCGGCCGACGTGATGTCGACGATGCGCACGCCCGCGGCGTAGCCGGCGTTGGTGAAGGACTGCCCGTCGGGCCGTAGTCGAGGACGTGGGCGGTGCAGGTGAGGACGCCTCGGCTGTTCGTGGTGGCGGTGAGCGAGTTGGTCGGGTTGAAGGCGTAGAAGCCGGCCTTGACCGGGACCGCCTCGTTGCTGATGTCGTAGACGTGCACGCCACCGACGTTGCAGACGCCGTTGGCGGCCGCGCCGGCCTGCTCGTCGGTGACGTAGAGGTACTTCTCGTCCGGCGGTGAGGTCCGCGCCGTGGCTGATGTTGACCGCCGGGTCGAGGATCGGCGTGATGATCGCGGCTGGGCCGGGTCGGTCGTGTCGAGGATGAGGGTCTCGGTCAGGGCGGCGCCGTAGCCCCGGTTGCCGTGCCTTGTTGAACGACACGTCGTGGCTGGACAGACCGGTGGGCAGCGGCAGCGTGTAAGACGTCGCTTCATCTTCCTGGCGTCGCTGACGTCGAGCACGTCGATGCGCCGGCCGCAGCGTGCGTCGCCCGTTGCGGCGTGAGCTCGGAGTCGCTGACGTAGAGCCACTTCCCGCTCGGGTGCAGCGTCGTGTTGTGCGCGCCGCAGGGGCATCCTTGAGGAAGCCGACGGGCTGCGGGATCCGCGCCTGGGTCGGCGATCGTAGATCGGCCAGCACCCCGAGGGCCGGTGGTTCACGCCGAGCTGCTCGAAGCAGTCGCGTCGACCGCGGGGGCTGCCGTCGACGCCCATGAAGACGTACGTGGTGCCGCGCTGGCACCTGCACGTCGTTCTGCGTGACGTTGCAGGGGAGGAACCCGACCAGCGGTGGCTTTGCCGGGTTTGCGGTCAGGTCGAAGACCCGCAGGGCGCCGAAGCCGTTGTGCGCCGCTCTCTGACGGAGGCGAAGTCGCGGCCTAGTCGCGGCCCTTGATCGTCGCGAACTCGAGATCCGTGCCGCCGCGGTAGCGCCAGTTCGGCGACAGGCATGAGGTTGGTGCCGGTGCCCTGGGCCACGGCGCCGCGCTTGCCCGCCTCGTCGGGGAACGACGGGGCCGCAGGGGCGAGCCCGAGAGGGGTCGCGAGGTCAGGCGCCGCGAGGACGGGCAGGACGGGCACGAGCAGGCGCAGGGGCGTCCTGCAGGGATCGGCGGCTCGAATCGTCCAGCTTCGCCGCCGACCCCGGACTCCTGCCGTCAGGCGTGAGCCGGCGCCCCACCACGGGCGGCAGGTCGCGGCAGGCCGCGGCGAGCTCGTCGAGCAGGTCGCCGTACAGCGCCTGCGGGCCGTCGCAGAGCGCGGCCGTCGGGTCCGGGTGGACGTCGACGATCACGGCGTCGGCGCCGACGGCGATCGCCGCGCGGGTCAGCGGGACGACGAGGTCGCGCTTCCCGCCGGAGTGCGACGGGTCGATGACGACCGGCAGGTGCGACAGCGAGTGCATGACCGGCACGGCCGAGATGTCGAGGGTGTTGCGGGTCCCCGTCTCGTAGGTCCGGATGCCCCGCTCGCACAGCACGATGTCGAGGTTGCCGCGCTGGGCGATGTACTCCGCGGCCATCAGCCACTCGTCGTAGGTGGCGGTCATGCCGCGCTTGAGCATCACCGGCTTGCCGGCGGCGCCGACCGCCTGGAGCAGCGCGAAGTTGGACATGTTGCGGGTGCCGACCTGCAGCATGTCGGCCCACTCGCGCCACCAGCGGCACGTCGGCGGCGTCGACGACCTCGGTGACGATGGGCAGGCCGGTCTCCTCGCGCACGTCGGCGAGGATGCGGAGCCCCTTCTCGCCGAGCCCCTGGAAGGCGTACGGGCTGGTGCGCGGCTTGTAGGCCCCGCCCCGCAGCAGCGTGGCTCCCGCCGCCTTGGCCATGCGCGCGGCCTCGAGCGTCTGCTCGGGCGTCTCGACCGCGCAGGGCCCGGCGATCAGGGTGAAGGTGTCCGGCCCGATCGGCACGCCGCCGACCTCGACGACCGAGGAGGACGGGTGGTTCTCGCGGCTGACCAGCTTGTACGGCTTGCTGACCCGGACGACCTCGCCGACGCCGGGCATCGCGCGCAGGTTGAGGGCCTGGAACTGGGCGACGTCGCCGACCAGCCCGACGATGGTGCGCTGGACACCGCGGCTGACGAAGGCCGACCCGCCGGCGCCCTCGACGCGGGCGACGACAGCGTCGACCTCCTCGGGCGCAGCGCCGGCGCTCATGACGACGACCATGGCGAGAACTCCTCGGAGACGAGAAGAGCCCCGGGCGGGTGCCCGGGGCTCTCGGTGTGGTCTGGGGTGCGCGCTCAGTACGCGGCACCCGACCGGGAGACCCGGACGGGGAACACGTAGGCGTACCAGCGCATCTGCACGCCCGGGAGGGTACACGGCACTCCCCGTGCACGGGCCGCCACCCCCGGCTCGGTCCGGACCGGCGGCCCGTGCAGGATGGCCGCGTGACGACGCCGTTCAGCCGGGTGGGCGCGAAGAAGCGCGCCGAGGGCATGCGGGGACCGGCTCCCGCCGGGCCAGTACATCCCGCGCGGCTGGCCGGTCCTGCACTACGGCCCGGTGCCGAGGTGGAAGCCCGAGAGCTGGGACTTCAAGGTCTTCGGCGAGACCGCGGACGGCGAGAAGGGCCGCTGGACGTGGGACGAGTTCGGCGCCCTGCCGACGACCGTCGGTCGACGGCCGACTTCCACTGCGTCACGAAGTTCTCGGTGCTCGGCAACAGCTGGACGGGGCGTGTCGACCCGCGACGCTCCTCGACGCGGTGCCGCCCGCCGCGGACGCCACGCACGTGATGGTCTGGGCGGAGTACGGCTACAGCGCCAACATGCGCGCTGGCGGACTTCGCGGACGAGCGCGCGCTGTTCGTCACCCACCGCGACGGCGAGCCGCTCAGCCCGGACCACGGCTTCCCGGTGCGCCTGGTGGTGCCCACCTCTACGCCTGGAAGGGCCCCAAGTGGGTCCGCGGCGTGGAGTACCTCACGGCCGACCGCCGCGGGTTCTGGGAGGAGCGGGGCTACCACAACCTCGCCGACCCCTGGCAGGAGCAGCGCTACAGCCTACCAGGAGGAGCCGGGCGACGGGCCCTGACTCACGACCTCGAGCCGCGCGACGGCCCCCTCGGCGCCCGTTGCGCGGGCCCGACCTCGGTGAGCAGCATCGCGGCCAGCACCAGCACCGCGCCAGCAGGGCGCGCGCAGCCCGAGCACCTCGCCGGCGAGCGCGACCGCGAAGAGCCGCGCTCGAGACCGGCTCCATCGTCATGACCACGGCCGTGCGCGTGGGGGACAGGTGCTGCTGCGCCCAGGTCTGCACGACGTACGCCAGGGCGGTGGCGGCCAGCCCGGTGAGCACCAGCGCCGCCCAGACGCCGCCGTCCGGGGGCACCGCCAGCCCGCCGGGCACCGCCACGAGCGGCGCACAGCACGGTGACGGCGAGCAGCTGGACGACGGCGAGGCCGTACGCGTCGAAGGCAGCGGCGAAGCGGCCCAGCCCGACGATGTGCAGCGCGAACGCGGCGGCGCACCCGAGGGTGAGCAGCTCGCCGCCGCCGACGGCCAGGCCCTTGAGCGACAGCAGCGCGAGCCCGACCGTGGCCAGGGCGACCGCGGCCCAGGCCAGGCGCCCGGGTGCCGTGCGCAGCAGCAGCGCGGCCCCGACCGGGGTGAGCACCACGAACATGCCGGTGATGAAGCCGCTGACCGCCGCGCTGGTGGTCTGCAGGCCGACCGTCTGCAGCAGGTAGCCGGCGCCGAGGGCCAGCCCGAGCACGAGCCCGGCCCGCCGGCCGGTCGCGTCCGAGCGCCGCGACCGACCGGGGCCGCAGCGACCAGCATCGCCAGCGCCGCCAGGGCGAACCGCCAGGTCAGGAAGTCGGTCACCGGCATCCGCTCGGTGGCGTCCTTGACGACGACGAACGTCGACCCCCAGACAGCCGTGACCCCGAGCATGGCCAGCAGCGGTGCGGTGGTCGGGGAGCGGGTCACCCGTCCCGCAGCGCGCACAGCAGCTCGATGTCGCGGCGGTGCGTCGCCGCGTCACCGGGCGTCTCGATCACCAGCGGCACCCCGCGGGTCGACGCGTGGCGGAACAGCTCGGCGAACGGGTCGTGCCCGATCTGCCCCTGCCCGATCGCCTCGTGGCGGTCGCGGGTGGAGCCCAGCGGGTCCTTGGAGTCGTTGGCGTGCACCAGCCCGAGCCGGCCCCGGCCGACCGTCTTGACCAGCGCGTCCAGCATCTTCTTCATCCCGCCCGGGGCGGCCAGGTCGTGCCCGGCGGCGAAGGCGTGGCAGGTGTCGAGGCAGACCCCGAGCGCCGGGTGCTCGTCGAGCTGGGCGAACCACGGGCCGAGGTCCTGCACGGTGGCGGCGAGCGCCTGACCACCGCCGGCCGTCGGCTCCACGAGCAGCCGCGGGCCGCCGTCCTCCACCTCGTCGAGCACCGGCAGCAGGTGCTCGCGCAGCTGCTTCATCGCGTCGTCGCGGTGGGCGCCGGCGACCGCGCTGCCGGCGTGCACGACCACGCCCGCGGGCGCCGATCGCGACCGCCCGGCGCAGCGAGTGCCGGACCGCGTCGACGCTCTTCTTCAGCGTCGCCTCGGTCGGGGAGCCGAAGTTCACGAGGTAGGGCGAGTGGACGTACGCCGGGATGCCCAGCCGGCTGCACTCGGCCCGGAAGGCCTCGTCCTGGGCCGGGTCGCCGGCCGACAGCGCCCAGCCCCGCGGGTTGGACACGAAGACCTGCACCGCCCCGGCGCCGATCTCCTGGGCGTAGGCCAGGCCCTTCATCAGGCCCCCGCCGACCGGCACGTGGGAGCCCACGGCAGAGGGCTTGCGGGGAGGCACCCGGGGAGTCTGCCAGGTCCAGGAGCCGCTGGACAACGCCGTCCGTCGCGACCGGCGGCAGCGCGTGTCCAGGGTCTCCTAGAAGACGAAGAGGGTGACGGTGCTGTCCTTGCGCACCTTGCTGCCCGCGCCGGGGCGGGTGCCACGCACCTTGCCCGGCCCGAAGGGCAGCGAGTCGACCTCGGTCTTGAGGCCCAGCGCCCGCAGCGCGCTGACCGCGTCGTCGCGCGACTCCCGCCGAGGTCGGGGATCGTGATCGAGCTCCGGACCCTTGCTGACCTGCAGCTCGACCTCGCCGCCGCGCGGCCCGGTCTCGCCGGCCGGCACCTGGCGGGCGACCCGGCCGGCCGGCGACCGTCTCGCTGAAGACCACGACCGTGGTCACGGTGAACCCGGCGGCCTCGAGCAGCCGGACCGCCTCGTCGCGGGGCTTGCCCGCCACCGCCGGCAGCGGGACGAGGTCGGGGCCCTTGCTGACCACGACGTTGACCGGGCTGCCCGGGCGCAGCCGGGTGCCGGCCGGGGCCCCCATGCGCAGCACCTCGCCGACCGGCTCGCTGGAGAAGGCCTGGGTCACCGTGCCGAGGCGCAGCCCGACAGCGGTGACGGCCCGCGCGGCCGCCGCCTGCGACATGCCGACGACGTTCGGCAGCGCCCTGCGGTCCGGGCCGCGGGAGACCGTCAGCGTGACGGTCGTGCCCTTCTCCCGGCGCGTGCCGCCGTCGGGGTCCTGGTCCACCACGAGCCCCGCCGGCACCTCCTCGTCGAAGCGCGCCGCGCCGGTGACGACGCGGAAGCCCGGCCCGGTCGAGGGCGCGCGTGGCGGCGGCGGGCTGCTGCTCGACGCACCGAGGGGATCGCCGGCTGACGGCCCACCAGCAGGAAGGCGCCGCCGGCGACGGCGACCAGGGCGACGAGCAGCGCCAGCAGGCGCAGCACCCGGGTGCGGCGGCGGACGGGGCGCCGGGCCACCGGGCGGGGGACCGGGCGCGGCAGCGGGCGGTCCCTCCTGCAGCGGCACGACCAGGGTCGGCTGCGCCGGCACGGCCACCGGCAGGTCGGCGGCCACCGCGTCGAGCTCGGCCAGGAAGGCGCCGGCGTCGACCGGGCGCGCCGACGGCTCGCGCCGGGTGACGCGCACGACCAGCTCGTCGAGGCGGCGCGGGATGCCGGCGACCACGCTCGAGGGCGGCGGGACGTCCTCGTGCACGTGCCGGTAGGCCAGCGAGATGGCGCTGTCACCGGCGTACGGCGGGGTGCCCGTGAGCAGCTCCCACAGCACGACCCCGGCGGCGTAGACGTCGCTGCGGGTGTCGGCCGTGCCGTGCTGCGACCTGCTCGGGGGACGAGGTAGGCCGCGGTGCCCAGCAGCAGCCCGGTCGTGGCGGTCAGCGTGCTGGCCTCGATCGCCCGGGCCAGGCCGAAGTCGGCGACCTTGATCCGCCCGTCGTCGCCGAGCAGGACGTTCTCCGGCTTGACGTCGCGGTGGACGAGGCCGGCGGCGTGCGCGGCGGCCAGCGCCCGCAGCACCGGCTGCACCAGGGCCACCGCCCGGGCCGGGCTCTGCGCGCCCTGGTCCCGGACCAGGTCGCGCAGCGTGCCGCCGCGGACGTACTCCATGACGAGGTACGCCAGCCCGCTGTCGGGGTCGGTGCCCTGGTCGTGGACCGCGACCACCTCGGGGCTGGACAGCCGGGCCGCCGCCTTCGCCTCACGGGTGAAGCGGGCGACGAACTCCGGGTCGTCGGCGAGCGCGCGGTGCATGACCTTGACCGCGACGACCCGGTCGAGCCGGGTGTCGGTCGCGGTGTAGACCGTGGCCATCCCGCCCCGGGCGACCGTCTCCTCGAGCCGGTAGCGGCCGTCGAGGAGCCGCCCCACCAGGGGGTCGGCCGTCGGTCGGGTGGGGGCGTCCACGACGGGCGAGTCTAGGCGCGCGCGGGCGTACGCGACCCGCGGCGCGCTCAGCCGCCGCGCGAAGCGCTTGCGGAGGATCTCGATGCTGCGGATGTAGGAGTGCGTCTGCGGCAGCAGGCCCTTGCGGGAGATCGACCCGAGGCCCTGGTAGTAGCCGGCCAGCGTCATGTTCGTGGAGCCGGTCGACCGCTGCAGCTGGCGGAGCAGGAGCACGCCCGCGGTGATGTTGTCCTGGGCCTTGAGCAGGTTGAGCGAGCGGCCGTACTGGCGGGACAGCACCTTGGCCGTGGACGGCAGGACCTGCATGACGCCGATGGCGTCGACGGAGGAGACGACCCGCATCTGGAAGCCGCTCTCGTGGTAGGCGACGCGCCACCGCCAGGCTGACGTTGACGCCGTGCCGGCGGGCGGTCGCGGCGACCATCTTGCGCACCGTGGCCTTGCTCGGCTGGGACGAGCGGCGCAGCTGCGCCCGGTGGCGCGACGCCGAGGACCGGACGTCGCCGGGGATCGCGACGCCCGCGTTGACGGCGGGCTGGGCTGCCGCGGCAGCGCTGCCGACCCGGACCGGGATCGCCAGGCGGCGGCCGATGGTGATCCGGCCGTTGCGGGGCAGCTTGTTGCGCACGCGGATGGTGCTGACCGAGACGCCGTACTTCTTGGCGATGACGCTCAGGCTGTCGCCGCTGCGCACGGTGTAGCCGCGCTCCACGATGCGGCTGCTCGAGCGGGCGGCGCTGCTGCCGGGGACGCGCAGCCGGCTGCCGGCGTAGAGGACGCCGTTGCCCGGGAGGTCGTTGAGCTGGCGCAGCGCCGACACCGACGTGCCGTGGCGCTGGGCGATCTCCGACAGCGTGTCGCCGGCCCGGACCCGGATGAAGGACGGCGCCGCGGCGGTGACCAGCGCGGCCAGCACGACCAGGACGGCGAGGGTGCGGGTCCGGCCGGCGAGGCGGGAGGTGGAGCGCATGTGTGGGGGTCCCCGAGCGGTCGACAGCACGGGGTCAGCCCCCCGTTGCGCCGAGACCGTACGGGGGTCGGGACTGCTGTGACAAGTGGGGTCACTGTGACTGATGGTGAACCACACCAGTGTCATTCGTCAACTCGCCCTGGTCGCCCCGGCGTGTCGCGCCGACCTGCCGCTGTCGGTGATCGCCTCTACGCTCCCGCCATGTCCAGCCTGACCCGCGTGTCCCTGCTCCCGGTGTCGCTGCCCGCCGACCTGGCCGGCGCCGCCTCCTCCGTCGCCGCCCACCTGCGTGCCTGCGGCCTCGACGTCTCCGACCGGCCCGGGGGCGACGTCGTCCTCGTCCTCGGCGCCGAGCACCTCGGCGAGGCCGAGGCGGCGGCCCTGCTGCCGGCCGGCGCCCCGGTCCTGCTCGTCGGCCCGCCGCCGGCCGGCGCGCTCGCCGACGCCGCCGGCCTGCTGCCCGGCCGCCTCACCCCGCCTCACGAGGTCCGGGTGCGCCCGGGTCCGGAGGCCGGCGAGGTCATGGCCCGCTCCGGCGGCGACGTCGTCGTCCACGACCGCTGGCCGCTGGTCGACAAGGTCGCCGACGACGTGCAGGTGCTGCTCACCGCCAACGTCGCCTTCACCGACCACCCGGTCGCCACCTGGCGCCCCGCCACCTCCGTCGCCGCGCTGACCGTCGGCTCGACCGCCGCGACCTGGGCCGACCCGGCGTGGCAGCGGCTGCTGCACCGCGTCCTGCGCCGGGTGCTCGGGCAGCGTCGACGGCGCGCCGGTGCGCGTCGGCGTGCTCGGCTACGGCGCCATCGGCCACGAGCACAACGCCGCCATCCAGCTCACCGAGGGCCTGGAGCTCGCCGCCGTCTGCGACACCGACCCCTCCCGCATCGCCGCCGCCCGCGAGCTGGCCCCCGGACTGCGCGCCCACGCCGCGCGGCGAGGACCTGCTGGCCGACGACGGCGTCGACCTGGTCATCGTCAGCACCCCGCCCAACACCCACGCCGCCTGGGCGCTGCGGTGCCTCGAGGCCGGGAAGTCCGTCGTCGTCGAGAAGCCGTTCTGCCTGACGGTCGCCGAGGCCGACCGGCAGATCGCCGCGGCCGCGGAGCGCGGGCTGACGCTCGCCGTCTACCAGAACCGGCGCTGGGACCCCGACTACCTGGCGCTCAAGCGGGTCGTCCGCAGCGGCCAGCTCGGCGAGGTCTTCCACTACGAGAGCTTCATCGGGGGCTACGGCCACCCGTGCAACTACTGGCACTCCGACGAGGCGGTCAGCGGCGGCGCGATCTACGACTGGGGCAGCCACTACCTCGACTGGGCGCTCGACCTGTTCCGCCAGGAGGTCGAGTGGGTCTCGGCGACGACCCACAAGCGGGTCTGGCACGACGTGACCAACGCCGACCACAGCCGGGTCCTGGTCCACTTCGTCGACGGCGTCGAGGCCGAGTTCACGCACTCCGACCTCGCCGCGGCGCTCAAGCCGAAGTTCTACGTGCTCGGCACCGCGGGCGGGCTGATCGGCGACTGGCGCCACGAGCGGGTGGTCGGGCGCTCGCCGATCGGCACGCTGCTGGAGGACCGGCTGGCCCACTCCGACTCCCCGGCGGCGCTGCGCACCTTCACCCCCGACGGCGCGGGCGGCACCTCCGAGACGCTGCTGAGCATCCCGCCGGCGCCGGCCCAGCCGTTCCACCGCGAGCTGGCCGACGCGATGCTGTCCGGCGCGCCGATGTCGGTGACGCCCGAGGGGTCCAAGCGCAACATCGCCGTCATGCAGGCGGCCACGCTGTCCGCGGCGGACGGCGGTCGGCCGGTCGCGCTCCCCACCGCGTGAGCGAGCCGGTCCGCTGGGGCTTCCTCGGCGCGGGGATGATCGCGACCAACGCGCTGGCTCCCGCGGTCCACGCTGCCGAGGGGGCGGTGCTGCAGGCGGCCGCCGCCCGCGACGAGGCCCGGGCCGCCGCGCTCGGTCCTGTGACGGCGTACGGCGACTACGCCGCGCTGCTGGCCGACGAGGCGGTCGAGGCCGTCTACATCAGCCTGTCGAACGAGGCCCACTTGCCGTGGACCCTCGCCGCGCTGGCGGCCGGCAAGCACGTCCTGTGCGAGAAGCCGCTCGGGCTGACCGCCGCGGAGGTCGACGAGATGACCGCGGCGGCGACCGCGGCGGGCCGGCACCTGGTGGAGGCCAGCTGGTACCGCTGGCACCCGCGGGTCCGGCTCGCCCAGCAGCGGCTGCCCGAGGTCGGGCGCCGTCGTGCACGTGACCGCCGGCTTCACCTTCGCCGGCGACCTCGAGGGCAACTACCGGATGGAGCCGGCCCGCGGCGGGGGAGCGCTGTACGACGTCGGCTGCTACGCCGTGAGCGCGGCGCTGTGGGCGGTCGGCCGCGGGCTGCCCGACGAGGTCGTCGCCCGCTCCTCGTCCGCGGAGAGCGGGGTCGACCTCGACACCGAGGCGGTCCTGTCCTGGGAGGGCGTCGACGCGGAGGTCCGCGCCGGCATCAGCGTCGACCGCGGCCAGTGGCTCGTGCTGACCGGCGAGCGGGGCGAGGTCGAGCTCCGCGACGCGCCCTTCACCAGCTGGAAGCACGACGCGACCGAGCTCTGGGTGTCCGACGGCACCGGCACCGAGCGGGTCCCGGTCCCTGCGACCGACGCCTACCGGGTGATGGTCGAGGAGATGAGCGCGGTGCTGCGCGGGGGCCCCGGCTGGCTGCTGCCGCTGGCGGAGTCCCGCGACACCGCGGCCGTGCTCGACGCGGTCCGCGCCAGCGCGGCGGCCGGCGGAGCGCCGGTGCGCCCGTAGACCGGCTCGCGCCCTGGACCGGTGCGGCCCCTAGACCGGCTCGGTGCGCGCGGGGTCGCTGGCCTGCGGCTGTCCCGGCAGCCGGCCCGGACAGGTCGGCCTCGGCGGCCACCTCCTCGTTCGTCAGGCTCGGCGGCTCCCGGCGCGGCAGCAGCAGCACGGCCAGCCCGACGACGGCGAAGAGCACGACGAACGGGATCAGCGTCTCGGCGAAGGTGCGGGAGAAGTTCTGCCGCAGGGCGCGCGGCGCGGCGTCGGCGAGGGCCTGGGTCGCCGCGGGCGGCAGTGCCGGCGCGCCGGCCTGCGGCTCGCAGGACGCCGGCGTCTCACCCGGGTCCTCGGCCTCGGACCGGTCGGTGAAGCAGGCCCGGAAGCCGGCGAGCACCCCGTCCGCGGCGGGCGCGGGCAGCCCGGCGGCGGACAGCTCGCTGCGCAGCGTCGGCGTGACCGCGTCGACGCTGCGGTCGGCGTTGCCGGCCAGGAAGCTGAAGAACGCGACGCCGATGAGGGCGAGCCCGACCGCTCCGGCGAACTCCTGCGTCGTCGTGAAGACGCCCGAGGCCGACCCGACGTCCTTCGGGGCGATGTGGGCCAGCAGGATGCCGGTCAGCGGGGCGACGAACAGGCCGCAGCCGATCCCGGCGACGACCATGCCCGGCAGCAGCTGCCAGCCCGACACGTCGGTGTCGGCGGCGGCCACGGTCACCGCCATCACGCCGAAGCCGACGGCCAGGAACACCGCCCCGAGCAGCAGGACGCCTCGGCCGAGCCGTGCGGTCAGGCCGTCGGTCGTCCCGGACGCGACACCGACCGCGAGCGCGAACGGCAGGGTCGTCAGGCCGGCCTCGAGCGCGGTGAAGCCGAAGCCGATCTGCAGGTAGAGCATCAGCGTGAAGAAGAAGGACGTCAGACCGCTGAAGAACAGGATCGTCACCAGCAGGCCGACGTCGAAAGCCCGCTCGGCGAACAGGCTCACCGCCAGCAGGGGAGTGCCGCCGCGCTCGAGCAGCCGCTTCTCGTACGCCAGGAACCCGAGGATCACCGGGACCGCGGCGAGCAGCATGGCCCAGATCCACAGCGGCCAGCCCCTCGAGCGGCCCTCGACCAGCGGGTAGATGACGAGGAACAGGCCGGCCATGACGAGGAGCGCGCCGACCAGGTCGAGCTTGGCGGCCTGCGGCGCCCGCGACTCGCTGAGGTAGGGCACGGCCAGCGCGATCGCCGCGATGCCGATCGGCAGGTTGACCAGGAAGATCGCCCGCCAGCCGAGGTCGAACAGGTCGAGCTCGATGAGCGCCCCGCCGGCCAGCGGGCCCATCACGCTGGCCATGCCGATCACCCCGCCGAAGATCCCGAGCGCCTTGCCCCGCTCCGCCGGGGTGAAGGTGACCTGGATGACCGACAGGACCTGCGGGAACATCAGGCCGCTCATCACGCCCTGCAGCGCCCGGGACAGCACCAGCACGGTCGCCGTCGGCGCCAGCCCGCACAGCGCCGAGGCGATGGTGAAGCCGGTCATGCCGATGAGGAACATCCGCTTGCGGCCGTGGATGTCGCCCAGCCGGGCTGCGGTCACCAGGGTGCAGGCGAACGCCAGCACGTAGACCGCGATCATCAGCTGGATCGACGAGAACGGCGCGTCCAGGTCGGCCTGGATGGCCGGGACGGCCACCGTGACGATGCTGGCGTCGAGCAGCTGCACGAAGGTCGCCGACAGGATGATGCCGAGCCCGAGGTACGGGCTGGCCGGCGGCCCGTCGACGTGCTCGTGCCTGCGGTCCTGGTCGTGCCGCGCGGCGTGGACCGCGGTGTGGTGGTGCAGCGTCAGGTGCGGTGCGTAGCGCATGTCGGCCCCCCCGGGCCCGGGGACGGCCCCGGTGGCGGCAGGCTCGCGCTGCCGGTCGGGACCTGTCAAGACCCGAGCGGGAGTCCCCAGCCGGTGACGGCCGCGACGGCCAGCGCCAGGACCAGCAGGCCGCCGGCCCGGCGGACGTGCAGGAACATGATCGCGGCGAACCACAGCGGCCAGACCGGGAAGCCCGGCGGCGGCTCGTCGGGGCGGCCGTCGCGCAGCGCCCCGATGACCTTGAGGAGCACCGGCAGGCCGCCGAGGACCAGGACGGTCGGCCAGGGCAGCGCCCGCACCGCCACCGCGACGAGGGTGGCTCCGTAGAACGACCAGAGCAGGACGACGGTCGCGGTGCGCGCCCGCGGCTCGCCGAGCAGCACCGGCAGGGTCCGGGTGCCGGTCGGCGCGTCGTACGGGATCTTGTCGATGTGCTTGCCCATCAGCACGCTGGTGCACAGCAGGCCGTACGGGACGCTGGCCAGCCAGACCTGCCACGGCAGCTCGCCGACGGCGGAGAAGTAGGTCCCGGCGACCATGAGCGGTCCCCAGGTGAGGAAGACGTCGGGCTCGCCGAGGCCGATCTTCTTCAGGCGCAGCGGGGGAGCGGTGTAGGCGTAGGACAGGAAGAGCCCGGTCAGCGCGAAGGCGACGACCGGCCAGCCGCGCTGCGACCACAGGAAGAGCATGATCCCGAGGTCGACCACGTTGATCGCCAGGATCGCGCCGAGCAGCTGCCGCCGGGTCACCAGCCCGGTGAGGATCGGGTGCGGGGCGTAGAGCGCCCGCGGGTAGGCGTCGGTGTCCAGGCCCACGTCGGTGTCGGCCAGGTCGTTCATGAGGTTGTTGGCCGTGTGCGCCAGCACGATGCCGAGCAGGGCGAGCCCGAACAGCCCGTACGAGAAGCCGTCGGCGCGGACCCCCAGCAGGCCGGCGACGAGCCCGGCGAGCAGCGTCATCGGCAGCACCGCGGCGCGGGTGACGACCAGCCAGCGGGTGACGCCGTCCAGGCTCTCGACCGGCCGGTCCGGCGGCGGGTTGGTGGTGCGCAGGGCGTAGCTCCAGGCACCGCGACGGCCCGGGCCGGCCGGGGCCAGCAGGCGGCGCTCGCGGGCGGACGGCTCGGTCACGACCGGACCGTACGCTCTGTGCCGTGGAGATGCTGACCCTGCCCGAGCTCGCCGAGCGCCTGGGCACCGACGTCGTGCACGCGCGCACCATGGTCAAGGAGGGCAAGCTGCTGGCCGTCCGGGACGAGAAGAACGTCCTGGTCGTCCCGGCGGAGCAGCTCGACGGCACCGAGCCGGTCAAGCACCTGGTGCCGGTCCTGACGCTGCTGGCCGACGCGCGCTACTCGCCGGAGGAGGCGCTGCGCTGGCTCACCACGGCCGACGACTCGCTGCCGGGCACGCCGCTGCAGGCGCTGCACGAGAACCGCGCGACCGAGGTGAAGCGGCGGGCGCAGGCGCTCGGCTTCTAGGTGCGCCTCGCCTACCTGGCGGTGCTCGCCTTCTGCCTGATCGGGACCGCGCCGCTCGAGGTCGTCCTGCACACCCGGGTGTACGCCCGCCGCCGCCGGCTGCTGCTCACCCTGCTGCCGGTCGTCGTCGTCTTCTCGGTCTGGGACGTGCTGGCGATCCGGGCCGGCCACTGGGCGTACGACCCGGAGCAGACCACCGGCATCGCCCTCGGCGACCTGCCGCTGGAGGAGCTGCTGTTCTTCCTCGTCGTGCCGGTCTGCGCCGTCCTGACGCTGGAGGCCGTGCGCGCCGTCAAGGGCTGGCCGGTGGGCGACGAGTGACCTACACGCCAGGCCGCGGTGCTGGGCGTCGTGGTCGCCGTGCTCGTCGACCTCTACGGCCTGCGGACGCGGCTGCTCGGGCGCAAGGCGTTCTGGACCGCGTACGCGATCGTCGTGTTCTTCCAGCTGGTCACCAACGGCGTGCTGACCGGGCGCGGGATCGTCTACTACTCCGCGGACGCGGTGGCCGGCACCGGCTCGGTGGCCGGGGAGCGGCCGCCGCTGCTCGGGCACGGCCGCATCGTCTACGCGCCGTTCGAGGACCTGCTGTTCGGCTTCGCCCTCGTCGTGCTGACCCTGTCGCTCTGGGTCTGGTGGGGGCGCCGGCTCGACCGCTAGCTGGGGATGGCGGAGGCGCCGATCAGCACGGCGACCATGATCACGATGACCGCGAGGATCGACAGCGTGATGATCATCGGGGTGCGGTTGCCGACGACCGGGCCCATGTTCGGGGCGTCGCCGCGGCGGTCGTCGCCGGCCGCGCCGGACATCGAGTCGGCGACCGGTGGGGTGTCTCCGGGCGCCACGCCGCTGCCGGGCTCGAGTCCCGCAGTCGTCTCGGGGTTCGGGCCGGGGCTGTCACTGGTGTTGCCACGCTCTCCTGATGCCACGTCCACAGCGTGACCGCTGCCCGTGGGTCCGAAACGTCAGCGCTTGCGGGGCTTGAGCAGCGACGGGCCGCCCACCTGGCGCACGACGCCGGGCAGCGAGACGGCGCCCGGGACGCGGGTGTCGGCGTAGCCGAGGTACATCGCGCCCTTGCCGTCGACGTCGAGCGAGAAGTAGTCGCCGAGCCGCCGGTCGATCGCGAAGGCCTGGCAGGTCGTCCCGCCCTGGCAGATCGTGCCGGTGTGCACCGGCTGGGCGGTCGCGGTGCCGACGCTGAACCGCGGTGCGCCGTGCTTGCCGCAGCCCAGGCCGGTCTCGGTGGCGGCGGCCCGGATCCGCCAGCCGTGGGTGCCCGGGGTCTCGGCGTCGTTGTCCGGCAGGGCCCGGTCGGCCTCGAGCCACGCGATCGCCACGCGGCCCTCGTCGCCCACCGCGAGCCAGGGCCAGATGTCGGTGCGGCCGTCGGTGTCGACGCGGACCGGCGCGGCCCACGTACGCCCCTGGTCGGTCGAGCGGGAGTACCAGACGCCGGCCTTGCGGGCGCCCTTGCCGCTCTCGTCCCAGGTGACGTAGAGGTTGCCCTTCGGGTCGAGGTCGAAGGCGGGCCAGTGGCTGACCGAGCTCACGCCCTTGGCGATGACGCCGAGGTCGGGGTCGGTCAGCACCCCGGCCCGGGCCTTGCGGAACGCCGCCATGGTGAGCGTGCCGGGCTCGCTGCCGTAGGCGCCGTCGAAGTGGGTCTCGTAGACCGTGCCGGTCCGCTTGTCGACGCGGAGGTCGCCGATCCCGTCGCCGCCCTCGGTGTCCGGCACGTTGGTCGTGAACGTCCTGCCGCCGTCGGTGCTCTTGGCGATGTAGTGGCCGAGGCCGGGGCTCGCCGGCGTGCCGGTGCCACCGCCGAACGCGTTCGCGACGAAGTAGAGCTCGTCCTTGCGGTCGGCCTCCATCCACTGCCGGTCGGTGAGGACCGCGCCGAAGAGGTTCTGCAGCTGCCAGGTCGAGCCGTTGTCGGTGCTCTTGCTGACCGCGACGTTGGCCAGGTTGATCTCGGAGAAGTAGACCTGGCCGGCGCTGTCGACGGCGACCTCCGGGTCGGAGAACCCGGTCAGCGGCACGTTGTCCGGCGGCACGACCCGCGGGCGGAACTGCCAGGTCTTCCCCTGGTCGTCGCTGGTCCACAGGTAGGTCTGGTTGGTGTAGTTCTGCGCGAAGGCAGCGGTGCCGGCGGCCGGCGCCTCGGGCGTGAAGAAGTGCGTCGTGCCGGCGTGCGAGCTGTAGACCAGCCGCCCGTTCGGCAGGGTCGCGAGCAGCGGCTCGCCGCCGGCGCGGGTCGTGTCGACGTAGCCCGCGGGGGCGAAGCGCAGCGGCGCGGGCGGCCCGCCGCAGCCCTCGGCGGCGCTGGCGGTGACGCCGGCCAGCGCGGAGATCCCGCCGGCGGCGAGGGCGGTGGCGGCGAGCAGGGCGATGCGGCGCGACATGCGGGTCGTGTTCGACGCCGACCCGCGTTCTCCTGCCGCAGTTGCGACGGCCGGCTCGCGGCGCAGCGCGCCGGCCGTCGCCACCCAGGTCGTGCTGTGGTCCGCCGGTCGGGGCGACCCCCTAGGAGACCCCTGAACAACGCGCTGTCCTGCTGCGCGACGCCTCGGACAGCCTCTGGCGGCGTTGTCGTCTTCGCCGGTAGAACACCGCTACGGCGAAGACTCCGCCTTGCCAGCGACCGCCCGCGACGCCGCTCGCGACGGACGGCGTCGTTCAGCGACCCCCTAGACCCGGCCGACCGTGTAGTTGCTCGTCCAGATGTCGCGCCGCTGCACGGTCTTGCCGCTGCGCGGGGCGTCCCACATCTGCCCGTTGCCGGCGTAGATGCCGACGTGGCCGCTGACGTCCTGGATGAAGACCAGGTCGCCCGGGCGGGCCTGCGACTTCGGGACGCTGCGGGTCGGCGTCCTCCTGGCCGCGCGCGCTGTGCGGCAGGGCCTTGCCGAAGCGGGCGTAGACGTAGCGGGTGTAGCCGCTGCAGTCGAAGGCGCTCGGGCCGGTGGCGCCGTAGCGGTAGGGCTTGCCCCGGTGGCGCGAGGCCTCGGCGAGGACCTGCCGGCCGCGGTCGGCCACGTCGATCACGATGCTGCCGCTGGCGGCCGGCGTACGCACCGAGGAGCCGCGGTAGTAGGCGCGGACCGTGGTGTCCGTACGGGCCGCGACGGTGCCGCGACCGAGGCCGTTGCCGTCGGTCGGCGCCCGGGTGACCGTGCGCCAGCCGTCGCCCTCGCGGATCTGCAGGTCGACGACGGCGTTCTTGACGTAGGCCCTGCCGTTGAGCAGGCGGGCGCTGACCGGGACGTTGCCCGGGGCGCGGCGCCGCTCGGTGCGCTGACGCGGACGGTGGGCTGGCTCGGCGGCCTGCGCCTGGGAGGGCGAGGACGGGGAGGACGCCCCGGTCAGGGCGGTGGTGACGGCGACGGCGGGCGCCGGTCCGGGACGGGCGGGCGTGACGTGCTGCGTGCATGCGGAGCTGACCTCTCGCCCGCCTGCGAGGTGAGCTGTCGGGCTCGGACGGAGGTTCGCCCGGCGCGCGCGTCGCGCGCTTCGCCCCGAGGACCGGAGTCCGTGGAGGAGTGGGTCCCCCGCTCCCGCCCGGGATCGGCGCCTCGGTAGGACGACCAGGGGCGGGACTCGGCGTTCTGGTCAGGCGCGGTTGATCCATCCACTGTGCCGGACCGAACGCCTGGACCACGGACATCCCGGGCGTGACGCTCGCCATGCCGCGCGCGAGGGCGACCGCGGGCGGCCGCGTTCGTCTAGGGGGTCCGGCGCGCGCTGATCGCCCGGGCGAGGCCCGGCAGGGCGACGCGCGCCCGGCGGCCGGCGCCGACGGAGACGCGCTGCCCCAGCACGCGGTAGTCGGCCGCCTCGATCTCGTCCAGGATGCCGCCGTAGAGGGCCAGGGCCGTCTCGATGCAGGGCCGGCTGGTCGGGTGGAGCAGGCGTACGCCCTGCTGCGCCGCTCCGGTAGACCTCGCGGGTGCGGGCGACCTCGAAGGCCAGCAGCCGGCGCACCGGGCCGTCGACGACCCCGCGCTCGAGGTGCTCGCGGGTCACGCCGAACTGGCGCAGGTCCTCCTGCGGCAGGTAGACCCGGCCGCGGCGCAGGTCCTCGCCGACGTCGCGCAGGAAGTTGCTCAGCTGGAAGGCGATGCCGAGGTCGGCGGCGTACGGGTCGGCCAGCTCGCGCGGCACCAGCGGCTCGAGCACCGGCACCATCTGCAGCCCGATGACCGCCGCGGAGCCGTGGACGTAGACCATCAGGTCGTCGTAGGTCTCGTACTCCGTGACCGTCAGGTCCATCCGCATGCTCGCGAGGAAGTCCTCGACGTAGGACAGCGGGATGTCCCAGCGGCGCACCGTGTCGACGACGGCCCGGCTGATCTCGTGCTCGGACCCGCCCGCGTGCACGTCCTGGAGGAACTGCTCGCCCCAGCCGACCAGCCAGTCGGCCTTCTCCGCGTCGGTCAGCGTGCTGGCCAGGTCGTCGACGATCTCGTCGGCGTAGCGGGCGAAGCCGTACAGCGCGTGCACGTAGGGCCGCTTCCACGCCGGCAGCAGCAGCGTCGCGAGGTAGTAGGTGCGGCCGTGCTGGGCGTTGAGCCGCCGGCACGCCTCGTACGACGCGCGCAGCGCCGGGTCGGTGATCCCCGCCGCGTCCAGCTCCCGTCCGCTCATCGGCGGGGAGTCTCGCAGAGCCGCGCCGCCCCCGCCGCCCGGGCCCGTCCCGCGTCCGCCCGCCGTCCCGCTGTCAACGGCGGACACAGCCTGATCCACTCCAGGCGAGTGCGGCGCGCTCAGGGCCGCGCGATGTGGATCAGGCTGTGTCCCGCACTGGCCGTCGTCCACAGGCCCGGAGCGGGCGGCGGCCGATCGCGGCAGTCTCGGCGCGTGGACGCGGGGGTGCGGGCGCTGCTGCGAGCGGCACGGTGCTGGTCCGGCGGCGGACGCTCTACCGCGCCGGCCTGTCGCACCGGGCGATGCAGCGGCTCGTCCGCGACGGCCGGCTCCGCCTGCTGGCCCCGGACGTCCTGGCGCTGCCGGGGAGTCCCGGCCGTCGACGAGGACCTGCGCGTACGCGCCTGTGCCCTCGGCGCGGTGGTCAGCGGCCCGACGGCGGCGCTGCTGCACGGGTGGGAGCTGGTGGAGGCGCCCGACCGGCCGCACCTGACCGTGGCCCGGGACCGTGGCAGCGCGAAGGCCGAGGGCGCCGACCTCTTCCGTCGCGACCTGCGCCACACGGAGTGGTGCGAGCGTGACGGCCTGCTGCTCACGACACCGCTCCGGACGGCGTTCGACTGCGCCCGCGACCTGCCACTGGCCCAGGCGGTGGCGGCCGTGGACAGCGGTCTGCGCGCGCGGGCGGTCTCGCTGGCGGGTCTGCGGGGCGAGGTGGTGCGGGCGCCCGCCGGCCCGGTCGGGCGAGGCTGGCGCGCGCCGTGGCC
Source organism: uncultured Actinomycetota bacterium (assembly GCA_963762795.1). Taxonomy (GTDB): domain Bacteria; phylum Actinomycetota; class Actinomycetes; order Mycobacteriales; family SCTD01; genus RYN-170. The sequence continues at coordinate 156,203 of CAVXMC010000014.1, forward strand.
CTCGCCGACCCGCGGTGCGGCTCGGTGCTCGAGTCGCTCTGCCGCCTCCTCCTGATCCAGGCCGGGCTGGCGCCGGAGGTGACGCAGCTGCTGGTGCGGTCGCGCGACGGCGGGCGGATCGGACGCGTCGACTTCGCGTGGCCGAGCGCCCGGCTCGTCGTCGAGGTCGACGGCTTCGCCTTCCACGCCGACCGGGAGAGCTACCGGGAGGACCGCCGGCGCAGCAACGCGCTGCAGCGGGCCGGCTGGGTGGTGCTGCGGTTCTCCTGGGAGGACGTCGTCCACACGCCGCAGCTGGTGGTGGCCGCCGTGCGCGAGGTGCTGTCGCACCGCACCGCCTGCGCCTGACATCGCGCCTCGTGTGAACGGCGGACACAGCCTGATCCACTTCTCCGCACCTCGGCCCGCGCGCACGCTCGACCGGGCGGTGCAGTGGATCAGGCTGTGTCCCGGATGTGCGCGGGACGGCCGTGGCGACGGGCGGGCGAGGCGCGCGGGACGCGGCGCGGCCGGGCGGCGCGCCCGGGTCAGGAGGTCCGGCGGGAGCGGAGGCGGAGGGCGACGAGGCCGAGCAGGGCGAGGCCGGCGAGGGGGAGCAGCGCGGGGGCGCCGGTGGCGGCGAGGGCGGGGCCACCGGCCCGGGCGCGCGCGGGCGCGGGCGCCACGACGGGGGCGAGCCGGCGGGGCGGCGGGCGCACCGGCCGGCGCCGGAGCGGCCGGGGCGGGCGCCGCGGGGCGGGCGGCGGTCGGCAGCGTCACCTCGAACACCTCGATGCCCCGGACGGCGTCGGCGGTGTAGACGAGGTTGGTCTTCTGGCCGGGGATGGCGACCCCGCGCGCGTCACGGCGCGGCACCCAGTAGGCGTCCCAGACCTCGGTCGCGAGCCCGGTCGCGTAGCCGACCTGCTGGATGTTGCGCGCGTCGCGGACGTCGAGGACGCGCATGCCCGCGCCGTACCAGCCCTGGGCCACGAAGCCGTCCTGGTGGACGTCGAACCAGTGGGCGGAGCAGAACGCGGTCGCCGGCGGGGTGGCGCCGGCCTCGAACTCGACCGGTGCGTTGGTCTGGTCGAGCGGGCGGATCGTGCCGACGCCGACCTTCTTGCCGTCGGGGTCCTTCTTGCGGTAGGCGGCGCCGTCGAGGTCCGGGACGTACCAGGTCTGGAAGCTGCCGGCGCGGCTGCAGACGACCTCGTCGCCGTCGTTGGCGTAGTCCTCCTCGGTGACCAGCAGGACGTTGCCGTTCTTGATCGAGGGCGGCGCGCCCTTCGTGAACGCCTTGGCGTTGGGCCGCATCGAGTTGTGCTGGATGAAGTCGTTGAGGCCGGGGGCGATGCCCTGGGCGTTGGTCGCGTTGACGAGCTTCGGGCGTACGGGGTCGCTGACGTCGAACGCGGCCGCGCCGCCCGAGCCGGTGTGCCAGCCGAGCACGCCGTCGAAGTCCCAGTAGTGCCCCGCGCCGCGTCGTGAACACCGGGTTCGGACCGGCCGCGGGGGAGAAGACCTCGGCGACCTGCTTCGGCTTGTCGAGGTCGGAGAAGTCGAGGACCGAGAAGAAGCCGTTGCGGCCGCCGGCGGTGTAGGCGTAGCGGCAGTCGGCCTGGTCGACGCACTGCACCGTGTGGGTGCTCGAGGTGATCTCGCCGATCTCGGTGATGGACCGGGTGAAGGGCTTGTCCGGGTCGGTGACGTCGATGATCGCGATCTGCGGGCCGTCGTCGAGGTTGACGTGCTCGATGTCGTCGCTGCGCGACCCGGGTCAGGTCCACCCCGGCGATGACGAAGCGGGTGAGCGTGCCGCCCTCGATGCGCTCGCCGTAGGTCATGGACTCGTTCTCGAACAGCGCCTGGGTCAGCGAGCCGCGCAGGACGGGGTTGCGCGGGTCGGTCAGGTCCAGCACCGAGATGGTGTCGACGCTCGAGACGTACGCGTACGGGCCGGTGCGGGCGAACTCCATCGAGATCGCCAGCGTCTCCGGGATGCCGGCGATCTGCTTGACGTTGTCGCTGGTGACGGACGGGATCAGCGGGCGCCGGCGGCCACGGCGGCGACGTGCGGACATGACCGTCGTGCGCCAGCGCAGGCGACGCCGGGGCCAGGGCGAGACCGGTGCACAGGACGACGGCGGCGGTGCGCAGGCTGCGGCTCATCCCGCTGGGTTCGCCGCGCGCGGCCGGACTCCTGCGCGTCAGGCGAGCCGCATCGCGCGCGAGCGGTAGGACCGGTCCTTGCCGAGGATGCGCTCGGCCGCGAGCCGGCCGGAGACCAGCACCATCGGCACGCCGACGCCGGGCTGCGTGCCCGAGCCGGCGAACACGACGCCCTCCACGCGGGGCGCGAGGTTGGTCGGCCGGAACGGACCGGTCTGGAAGAACGAGTGCGCGCTGGCGAAGGGCGCGCCCGCCTCCATGCCGCGGCGCTGCCAGTCGGCCGGCGTCGTGACGTCCTCGACCTCGATCGCGTCGCCGAAGCCGACGTAGCCGAGCTTCTCCAGCCGCGCCACGCACTCGTCGCGGTAGCGGGGGCCGACCACGGACCAGTCGATGCCGCTGGTCATGTCGGGCGTCGGGAACAGCACGTAGTAGATGTGCTTGCCGTCGGGCGCGAGCGACGGGTCGCTGTGCGTCGGCTCGGTCACCAGCACGGACGGGTCGGCCATCAGCTGCTTGCGGTCGATGAGGTCGGTGAAGACCTCCTTCCACGCCTTGCCGAAGTGGATGTTGTGGTGCGCCGTCTGCGAGTAGGCCTGGGAGCAGCCGGCCAGCAGCAGGAAGCAGGACGGCGAGTACGTCAGCGACTTCACGCGCCGCGGGGTCGCCTCAGGCGGCAGCAGCTCGCGGTAGGCCACCGGCAGGTCGGGGTTGAGGACGACGACGTCGGCGTCGAAGCGCTCGCCGTCGGTCGTCTCGACGCCGACCGCGCGGCCGTGCTCGACCAGCACCCGCGAGACGGTCCGGCCGTACTCCAGCTGCACGCCGTGCTTCTCGGCCGCGCCGGCCAGCGCCCGCGGGACCGCGTGCATGCCGCCCTTGGGGAAGAAGACCCCCGCGACGGAGTCCATGTAGGCGATGACCGCGTAGATGGCCAGGGCGTCGTACGGGGAGAGCCCGGCGTACATCGACTGGAAGCTCATGACCCGCTGCGTGCGGGGGTCCTTGAGGTACTGGTTGACCTTCGGCGCGAGCTTGCGCATGCCGCCGACCGCGACGAGCCGGGCCAGGTTGGGCGTGACCAGGTCGAACGGCGAGTCGATGTTGCGGTCGATGAAGTCCTTCATCTCGTAGCGGTAGAGCTTCGAGACGAAGTCGACGTAGCGCAGGTAGCCGGCAGCCTCGTCGGGCCCGCAGACCCGCTCGACCTCGGCGGCCATCTCGCCGACGTCGGCCTTGACGTCGAGGCGGGACCCGTCGGGGTAGTAGGCGCGGTAGAGCGGGTCGACCGGGGTGAGCTCGAGCCAGTCCTCGAGCTTCTCGCCGACGCAGTCGAGGGCGTCGGCGATGAGGTCGGGCATGGTCAGCACGGTCGGGCCGGTGTCGAAGCGGTAGCCGTCGACCTCGAGCAGCCCGTTGCGGCCGCCGGGCACGGTCTCGCGCTCCAGGACGGTCACGGAGCGGCCGGCGCCGGCCAGTCGCAGCGCGCAGGACAGCCCGGCGAGGCCGGCTCCGACGATGACGACGCGGTCGGTCTTGCCGGGGACGGTCTTCACGCCAGAAGGCTAGGCGGGAACGCCCCGCCCGGCATCCTCAGTGCGGGGCGATGAGCTCCAGCGCGTTGCCGTCGGGGTCGCGGAACTCCAGGATCGACAGCCCGCCGATGTCCTTGACCGGCTCGTGGGCCACCCCGGCCGCGTCGAGCGTCTCGACGGCGGCCTGCAGGTCGGCCAGCGTGCGCAGCGCGAAGGAGACGTGGTCCAGGCCGACGCGGTCCTCGTCGAAGCGGTCCGACGGGTGGGCGACCGGGCGCAGCCCGAGCAGCTGCCCGGCGCCGAAGGTGTAGATGACGCCCCCGAACAGGAAGGCCAGCGCCTCGCGGGTGGCCGCGTCGGGGTCGTCCGGCATCTCGTACGCCACGTCGAAGCCGAAGACGGCGTCGTAGAACGCGCGGGACCGGTCGATGTCGGTGACGGTGAGGCGGACGTGGCTGTACGCGGCGACGGGGATGCCCATGCCGTGACCCTGGCACGTCAGCAGACGGTCAGCACCTCGGCGCCGTCGTCGGTGACCACGAGCGTGTGCTCGAACTGCGCGGTGCGCGAGCGGTCGAGGGTGACCGCGGTCCAGCCGTCGTCCCACAGCTCGTGCCGGTGGTCGCCGATGGTGATCATGGGCTCGATGGTGAAGGTCATCCCCGGCTCGAGCACCATCCGCGCGGACGGGTTGTCGTAGTGGAAGACCTGCGGGTCGCTGTGGAAGGTCGTGCCGATGCCGTGGCCGACGAAGGACCGCACGACGCCGTAGCCGCGGGACTCGGCGTACGGCTGGATCGCCCGGCCGATGTCGCGCACCGTGCCGCCCGGCCGGACCGCGGCGATGCCCACGTCGAGGCACTCGCGGGTGACCTCGACCAGCCGGCGGGAGGCCTCGTCGACCTCGCCGACGAAGAAGGTCGCGTTGGTGTCGCCGTGCACGCCGTCGAGGAAGATCGTCACGTCGAGGTTGACGATGTCGCCGTCGCGGAGCACCGACGAGTCGGGGATGCCGTGGCAGATGACCTCGTTGACGCTGGTGCACAGCGACTTGGGGTAGCCGTTGTAGCCCAGCGGCGAGGGGTAGCCGCCGCGGTCGAGGCAGGCCTGGTGGCAGATCTCGTCGAGCTCGTCGGTCGTGATGCCCGGGCGCACGGCGGCGCCGGTGAGGGCGAGCACCTCCGCGGCGGCCCGGCCGGCGACGCGCATGCGGGCGATCTCGTCCGCGGTCTTCGGGCGGGCCGAGCCGCGGTCCACGGGCCGGCCGCCGCGCGCGCCGACGTAGTCCGGGCGCGCGATGGCGGCCGGCACCTCGCGGCGCGGTGACAGCGTGCCGGGGCGGACCCAGGAGGCGGCCTGCTCGCGGCGCGCCTGCTCGGCGGCCACGCGCTCGGGGTCGACGTCGGCCAGGCGGTGGCAGCGCTTGTACTTGCGCCCGCTGCCGCACCAGCACGGGTCGTTGGCGGCGAGCTGCCGGGTGGTCGTCACGCTCCCAGGCTACGGCGACTCAGGTGGCGCGCGAGGTGGCGGCGAGGGCGAGCTCGAGCAGCACCTCGCGGGCGGCCGGCTCGACCGGGGCGGCGCGCAGGGCGACCACCGCGTCGTCGAGCAGCTCGGCGATCAGCCGCTCCAGCCGGTCGAGCGCGCCGGTGTCGGTGAGCACCTCGCGCAGCGCCGCCACGCCGGTGTCCTCCAGGTGCGGGTCGCCGAGGTGGCGGCGCACGACCGCGGCCTGCGCGGGGGAGGCGGCGTCGAGCGCCATCGCGACGAGCACGGTGCGCTTGCCCTCGCGCAGGTCGTCGCCGGCCGGCTTGCCGGTCTCGCTCGGGTCGCCGAAGACGCCGAGCACGTCGTCGCGCATCTGGAACGCCTCGCCGAGGGGCAGGCCGAAGCCGGAGTAGCCCTCGCGGACGTCCGGGCTCGCGCCGGCCAGCGCCGCGCCGAGGTGCAGCGGCTTCTCGATCGTGTACTTCGCGCTCTTGTAGCGGGCCACCCGCAGCGCGCGCTCCACCGAGCCGCCGCCGCGGACCTGCTCGAGCAGGTCGAGGTACTGCCCGCCCATCAGCTCGGTGCGCATCTCGTCGAAGACCGGCTCGGCCCGGTCGAGCGCGTCACGGGTCATGCCGCTGGTGCGCAGCATCTCGTCGGACCACGACAGGCACAGGTCGCCGAGCAGCACGGCCGCGCCGGTGCCGAACGCCTCCGGGTCGCCCTGCCAGCCCTCCGCGCGGTGCAGGCTGGCGAAGGAGCGGTGGACCGCCGGCATGCCGCGCCGGGTGTCGCTGCCGTCCATGACGTCGTCGTGGATGATCGCGCAGGCCTGGAAGAGCTCGAGCGCCGCGGCGGCCGTCACCACGTCGTCGCCGTCGCCGCCCCCCGCGCCGCGGTAGCCCCAGTAGCAGAACGCCGGCCGCAGCCGCTTGCCGCCGGCGATCATGCGGCTGAGGGCGTCGGTCAGCGGACCGAGCTCCTCGCTGACCGCGTCGAGGCGGGGGACCTGGCGGGCGACGAAGCCGTCGAGGGCCTTCTGCACGCGCTGGCGCAGGTCCTCGCGGTCCAGCGGCCCGGGGGCTGGGGGCGCACTCATGCGCGAAGGGTACGGCGTACGACCGCCCCGTGGGGCTCGCGCCGGTAGCCTGCGTCCCATGGCCGACCGCTCGATCAGGGACATGCTCGCGACCGGTGAGCGGCTGTTCTCCTTCGAGTTCTTCCCGGCGAAGACCCCCGAGGGCGAGCGCACGCTCTGGCAGGCGATCCGCGAGCTGGAGCCGCTCAAGCCGCACTTCGTCTCGGTGACCTACGGCGCCGGCGGCTCGACCCGCGACCGCACCGTCGCGATGACCGAGCGGATCGCCACGGACACCACGCTCACCCCGCTGGCCCACCTGACCGCCGTCGACCACTCGGTGGCCGAGCTGCGCCGGATCATCGGGCAGTACGCCGACGCCGGCGTCCGCAACGTCCTGGCCCTGCGCGGCGACCCGCCCGGCGACCCGCAGGCCGACTGGGTCAAGCACGCGGAGGGCCTGGAGTACGCCGACGAGCTGGTGCGGCTGGTCCGCCAGTCCGGCGACTTCTGCGTCGGCGTGGCCGCGTTCCCGGAGAAGCACCCGCGCTCGGCCGACCACGACACCGACGTGAAGTTCCTCGTCCAGAAGTGCCGGGCCGGCGCCGAGTTCGCCATCACCCAGTTCTTCTTCTCCGCCGACGACTACCTGCGGCTGCGCGACCGGGTCGCGGCCGCCGGCTGCGACGTCCCGATCCTGCCGGGGATCATGCCGGTGACCAACGTCCGGTCGATCGAGCGCATGGCGGTGCTGAGCAACGCGGCGTTCCCGGCCGAGCTGGCCGAGCGGCTCTACGCCGTGGAGGACGACCCGGCGGCGGTCCGCGAGATCGGCGTCGAGTTCGCGACCGACCTGTCGCAGCGGCTGCTGGACGAGGGCGCGCCGGGGCTGCACTTCATCACCCTCAACCGCAGCACGGCGACACGGGAGATCTGGCAGCGGCTCTCCCTGTCCACCGCCGTAACGTGAGGCCATGAGGCTCTCCCACCGCGTCCGCACCAGCGCCTCCCCGGCGGAGGTCTGGGAGCTGCTCGGCAACCCGACGCGCTGGCCGGAGTTCGACCTGTCGCTGCGCAAGGTGCGCGGGTCGCACGGCCAGGCCGCGACCGGGCAGCACCTGCTGGCGCTGCACCGCGTGCTGTCGCTGCGCATCCCGATCGACGTCGTCGAGGCCGTGCCGGACAAGCGCCTCGTGCTGCTGCTGCACAGCGCCCCGGGCCTGCGCGAGACCGTCACCACCGAGGTCACGCCTGCGGTGCGGGGCGGCTCGGACGTCGTGGTGTCCGTGGTCGTCGACGGCCTGTGGGCCCGACCGGCCGCCCTCCCGCTCTGGCTGGCCAGCGGCCTGACCGCCCGGGTCCTCGCCGCGCAGACCGACCGCGCCTCCCGGAAGGCGACCCGGGGCGCAGCGTGACCCGCTCGCAGGTGCTGCTCCTCGCGCTGGCGGTCTTCGGCCTGGCCCTGGTCGTCCTGGCGCTGGTCACCGCCCGCCGCCCCGCGCACGAGGTCCCGACCCGGGACGGCTACTTCGACCGGTGGCAGGCCCTGCACGGCGGCTACGACCCGCGTACGGGGAGCGCCTGGCTGCGCGGCTGGCTGACCATGGTCTACGGGATCGCCCGGCCGCTGGCCCGGCGCGGCGTCCAGCCCGACGTCATCACGATCAGCTCGGTCTGGCTGGGCGGGCTGGTGCTGGTCCTGGCCGAGGTGGGCGGCCGCTGGTGGATCGCGGCCGGCTGGGTGATGGTCGCCAGCGGTCTGTTCGACACCCTCGACGGCTGCGTCGCGGTGCTCGAGGACCGCACGACGCGCTGGGGCTACGTCCTCGACAGCGCGGTCGACCGGGTCAACGACGCGCTCTACCTGCTCGCGGTCGTCGCGGTCGGCTGCCCGCCGGAGCTGGCCGTCGGGCTGGGCTTCTGCTTCTTCTTCATGGAGTACCTGCGGGCCCGGGCCGGCAACGCCGGCGGCGACGAGGTCGGCCGCGTGACCATGGCCGAGCGGCCGACCCGGGTCATCCTGCTGTCGCCGTCGATCCACTTCAGCGGGGTGTTCCTCGGCCTGTCCGACGTCCTGCCGGTCGTCGGGCCGGGCATCCTGCTGGCCATGACGGTGGTGTCGATCGTGCAGCTGGCCGTGGCGGTGCGCAGCCAGCTGCTGGCGCTCCCGCTCGAGCAGCCCGAGACGGCGACGCCGCAGGCCGGCTGAGGTCCCCGCCCCGTCCCGCCATCGGCTGCGGGAGGTTGCCGATCCGGCTTCCCGGTCGGTCGGTCGGGCGTACGGTCCCGCGTCGGAGGAGGGGCGATGACGATCGTGCTGACGGGTGTGAGCGGCAACTACGGGGGCCTGGTGGCGGAGGCTCTGCTGCAGAGGAAGGAGCCGTCCGACCTCGTCGCCGTTGCGCGGCGGAGCGACGCGGCAGCGGGACTCACCGAGCGGGGGGTGCAGGTCCGCGAGGCGGACTTCGACGACGTCGCCAGCTGCGTCCGCGCCTTCGACGGGGCCGACGTGCTGCTGCTGGTCACGACCAACGGGGCCCTGCGTCGACCGGGTGCGCCAGCAGCGCAACGCCCTCGACGCAGCGGTCCAGGCCGGAGTCGGCCGGGTCGTGGCCACGAGCCTCGCCGCGGTCGAGGACGGTGACGAGGTCGGGGTCCTCCGGGTCAGCCGGCAGCTGGAGGCCGACCTGGCGGCCTGCGGCCTGCCTCACACGCTGCTGCGCCACGCGCTGTACACCGAGAACTGGACCGGCTGGCTGGGTCAGGCCGTGCAGTACGGCGCGCTCATGAACAACGCCGGCGACGGCAAGCTCGTGACGGCCAGCCGCGGGGACCTTGCCGAGGCGGCGGCCGTCGTCCTGGCCGCCGGCGGCGGGACGGCCGACGGCGTCACCGACAGCGCGACGACCCTCGTCCTCACCGGCGACGAGCTGTGGAGCATGCCCGAGCTGGCGGCCGCGGCCGCGGAGGCCTCGGGACGCGACGTGGCCTGGGTGCCGAGGACCGCCGCGGAGATGGCGGAGTTCTACCTGTCGGTCGGCTTCCCCGGCTACGGCGCCGAGATCGTCGCGGACATCGACGACGGGGTGGCGGCCGGCCGCTTCCAGCAGCGCTCCGGCGACCTTGCCCGACTCCTCGGACGCGCACCGCGGACGATGCAGAGCTGCGTGGCCGACACCCTGCGCGCATGACCGCCCCTCGGGCGCCCGAGCGGGCTGCCCGAGGGGCTGTCAGCGGTGCAGTCAGCCCTCGGGTGGGCCGCCCGGGGCGGGTGCGAGCCCCAGCTGCTGCATCATCGACAGGGCGTCGAACAGGCCCCACCGCTCGGCGATGCGGCCGTCGCGCAGCCGGAAGAAGTTGATGCCGGAGACCTTGAACGGCTTGCCCGTCCGCTTGATGGTGAAGAAGTCCCCGTCGTGCGTGCCCTGCCAGGTGCCTCGGCAGGCGACCAGGTCACCCTCGGCGACCATGTCGTCGGCGGTGCAGACCAGGTCCGGGAACCCCTGGTGGAACACCTTCAGGTCCTCACGCAGGCTGTCCGCGCCGGCCCGCTCGACGCTGAAGAAGCGGGCCGGCGGGTGGTCGACGTAGTCCGGCGCCATCACCTCGTCGGCGACGTCGTAGCGCATCTGCGTGAAGCCGTCGTCGTAGACCTTGCCCACCACGACCTTGTTGGCCTGCAGGACGGCGGGATCGACGGTGGGCATCGGCGACCACGCTCGGCCAGCCAGGATCGCGGCGTCACGGATCTCGGTCCGGTTGCCCTGCGCCCCGTCGTCGGGGACCACGCCCAGCTGCTGCATCAGGTCGAGCAGGTCAGGGATGCCCCAGTGCTCGGCGATCTTGCCGTCCTGCACGCGGAAGATGCCGAACGAGGCCCACGTGCACCGCTTGCCGGTCGGCTCGACGCCGAGGAACGGGCCCTCGTGGGTGCCCGTCCCGACGACCCGGGTCGCGACCTTGTCACCCTCGCCGACCATCTGCTCGATGGTGAAGTGGACGTCCGGGAACGCTCCCCGGAACAGGGCAGGGACCATGCGCACGGCCTCGAGGCCCTGCGGCGCGCCCGGCGGTGGGTTGTTGTCCCGGTAGCTCTCGTGGAAGAGGTCCGCGACGACCGAGGAGTCGCCTCCGTTGATGACCTCCTCGACGAAGCGGGTGTAGACCGCCTTGTTGCTCGCGACCAGGCCCTGGCTGAGGGTCGTCATGCCCGGACCTCCGCCGGACCGGAGGCCGTCCGCTGCGCCGGCGATGTCGCCTCGCTGGTCAGCTGGGCGCGCATCCCTGCGACGTCGAACATCCCCCAGCGCTCGACGACCTGGCCGTCCTCGAACCGCGACACGGCGTAGCCCTCGATGTCCACCGGCCGACCGGTCGGCGGGATGCCCATCAGCGGCCCGGTCTGGGTGCCCCACACCCGGAAGCGCTGGACCACCCGGTCACCCTCCGCGATGAGGTCCTCGTCCGTGCACTGCATGTCAGGGATGCCGGCGCGCAGCATCTGGACGAGCCGCTGCACCCCCTCCCGGGTCGGCGGGAGCATGGGCGGCAACCCGTGCAGGACCGCCTGCGGCGCGAACAGCTCGTCCACGCCGCTCAGCTCACCCTCGACCCACACCCTCTGCGTGTAGATCCGGATGCGGTCCTTGTGGTCCTCGGTCGTGTCTGTCATCGGGCACGTCTCCCTCCCCCTGTGGTGCTCGGGGCCCCCGCCCCGCACACGCATGGTCCTCGCCGGGCGCAGGACGGGCAGGCGTTCTGGGCAACTCGCCGAGGCGCCGCGACGCCCCCGGGCCGGCGAGGCCTACGGCTGGCGGCGCAGCCGGGCCGCGGTCACCGTGCCGGCGGCGGCGGTGACCAGCGCCCCGAACAGCGCCACGAACCGGTCCCGCAGCCCCGGGACGATCGCGGCCACGACGACCAGCGCGACCAGCACGGCGACGTGCACGCCGACCGTCGAGCCGACCCGCTGCAGGTCGACGCCGGCGCGGCGGACGAGGTCCGTGCCGGGTCGGCCGCGCAGCAGCCGGGTGCGGGCGATCGGGAGCCCGAGGGCCACCCCGGCTGCGGCGCCGAGCACGCCGAACACGGTCGACACGCCGGTCACGAGGACCACGAGGACGACGACGAACCAGGTGAGCAGGAGCAGCCTCTCGGTGCGGTTCACCGGCCCAGTGTGCCGGACCCGGGCGGCCCGGGAGGTCAGATCTGGCTCGGGTCGCCCGCGTCGTCGTCGACCATCGGGGAGGGCTCCGGGCCGTCGAGGTCGACGACCGGGATGGGCATGCCGTCGACGTCGAGCGGGACCGCGTTGGTGCCGGCGGCCGGTGACGGGACGGCGGTCGGCGACGCGGCCGGCCCGGCGCCCGTCTGCGCGGCGGCCTCCATCGCCTCGGCGGCGGCCGAGACGGCCTCCTCCGCGGCCTCGAGCGCCTTGTCCGCGGCGGTCCGGGCGGTGCCGGCGGCGAGCAGGGCGGTGCGGGCCTTGGCGGCGGTGGCCGCGGTGGCGCGGGCGGCGTTGGTGGCCGGGCCGATCGCCGCGAGGGCCTTCCGCTCGACCGCGACGGCGGCGTCGTAGCGCACCGTGGCAGCGCGCAGCGCGGCGTTGGCAGCCACCTTGGCGCGGGTCGTGCGGGCCTTGCCGGCGACGGCCTTCGCGGTCGCGACGACCTTGGCGGCGGCGACGCGGGCGGCGGTGGCCCGCACGGTCAGCGCCTTGGCGCCCGCCAGCGTCCGGGCGGCGGCGGCCGACGCGGCGGCCGTCTTCGTGGCGACCGCGCTGGCCGCCAGCTCGGCGGTCTCCGCCCTGGTGGCGTCGACCGTGCGGGCGGCGGCCGTGGTGACCGCGGTGTCGTACGCCGCCTGGGCGGCCGCGACCGGGTCCTCGGCGCGCACGACGGTGCTGACGCCGGCGCCGGCGCTGCCGCCGACGGCCAGCGCCGCGGGGGCCAGGCCGAGCAGCAGGGCCGGCACGAGCGCGCCGGCGACGAGCAGGGGGCGGGTGGAACGCAGCATGCGGGGAGCTCCTCGAGACCGTCCGTGGTGCCCCTGTGCGGGGCTTCGGTCTCAGGGATCGGCGGCGCTCGGAGGAGGTCCCTCCACCGTCCGGGTGAACAGCAGGCCTCAGGCGGCCGGCGGCGGCCCTCCAGCGGCGGCCGCCTGCGCGGCCTCGAGGGCGTCGGCTGCTGCCGCCACGGCGTTCTCCGCCAGCTCAGCGGCCTGCCGCGCGGCGGTGGCGGCGGTGGCGGCGGTGCCCGCGGCCGCGGTGGCCGTCGCGGCGGCGGTCTTGGCGCTCGCGTAGCGGGACATCACGGTCGCCAGCGAGGCGGCCGCGGCCCGCTCGGCCTTGAGGGCCGTGGCGTAGCGGGCCGTGGCGGCCGCCACGGCGGCGTTGGCGGCGGCGCGGGCCGCGCGGGTGCGGGCGCGGGCCAGGGTCGCCCGGGCCGCGTTCAGGGCCGTCGCCGCGGCGACCCGGGCGGTGGTCGCGGCCCGCAGCGCCGCCTGCGCGCGGATCGCGGTCGCCCGTGCGGTGGTCGCCGCACTGCGGGCCCGGACGGCCGCGGCACCGAGCCGGGCGGCGGTGGCCTCGGCCGCGACGGCGGCGGTCTCCTTCTCGGCGGCCGTCGTGACGGCGGTGTCGTAGGCGGCCTGGGCGTCGGCGACCGGGTCCGCGGCGCGGACGGCGGCCGCGGGGGCCAGCTCGGCGGCGGCGAAGGCGGGGGCGGCGCCGAGCAGCAGGCCCGGCACGAGCAGGACGGGCAGGAGGCGGGTGCGCACGGAGAGGCTCCTCGGGCAGGGGATGGGTGCCGTCCGTGGCGTTGCGACAAGGGTGCGGTGAGTCGGGCGGGGTGCACCAGATCCGCCGGGACCACCTGGTCTGGTCAGGACGGGCCGACGAGCCCCGCGACGATCTGGCCCGACAGGACCACCAGCGGCAGCCCGCCCCCCGGGTGCGACGACCCGCCGACCAGGAACAGGCCGGGGACCGGCGAGCGGTTGGCCGGCCGCAGGAACGCGGCGGCGGCCCCGTTGCTGGACGTGCCGTAGATCGAGCCGCCGACCGCGCCGGTGCGCTGCTCGAGGTCGGCGGGCGACACGACCCGCGAGGCCAGCACCCGGTCGCGCACGGGCAGCCCCCGCTCGGCCAGGAGGTCGAGCAGCCGGTCGGCGTAGCGGTCGGCGAGGCCCGGGGCCCGCCAGTCCACCGAGCCCGGGTCCGGTGCCGTGCCGCGGGGCGTTGACCAGCACGAACCACGCCTCGCAGCCGTCCGGCCGCACGGCCGGGTCGTCGGGCGCGCTGACGTACAGCGTCGGGTCGGGGACCGGCTCGGCGTGGCGGCCGAAGACGGCGTCGAACTCGGCGTCGTAGTCGGCGGGGAAGAGCACGTTGTGGTGCGCGAGCCCGGGGGTGCGCCCCTGGACCGCGAGCAGCAGCACGAAGCCGGACAGCGACGGGGTGGCCCGGGCCAGCCTGCGGGCCGCACCCGGGGCCCGGACCAGCTCGCCGTAGACGTGGGCCGCGTCGGCGTTGGCCACCACGACGTCGGCGGGCAGCCGCTCGCCGCCGGCCAGCTCGACGCCGTCGACCCGGCCGCCCGAGGTCGTGATGCGGGTGACCCGGCTGCTCAGCCGGACGGCCGCGCCGCGCTCGACGGCCCGGTCGTGGACGGCGGCGCCCAGCCGGGTGAGCCCGCCGGGGACGTACCAGCCGCCGTAGGCCTGCTCGGCGTACGGGACGGCGGCCAGCGCTGCCGGCGCCCGGCGCGGGTCGGAGCCGGTGTAGGTGGCGTAGCGGTCCAGGACGGTGCGCAGCCGCGGGTCGCGGAGGTGCTGGCGCCCGAGCGACGCGGAGCGAGCGGTGGGGGGCGATGGCGGACAGGTCGCGGGGACGCGTCGCGGCCAGCCGGGCGATGGCGCCCGGGCCGGACAGCGCCTGCTCGAGGAACGGCCCGCGGCTGGCCTCCCAGACCCGGCGGGCCCGGGCCGTGAAGCGCCCGCCAGTCGTCGCCGCTGCCCGGACCGAGGCCGGCGTCGAGCCGGCGGCAGTGCTCGTCGAGGTCGCTGCTGGCGTCGAAGCCGGTGCCGTCGGGGAAGCGGTAGCGCGCCACCGGGTCCAGCGGCGTGAGCTCGAGGCCGGCCGGCCAGCCGCCGGTCGCCTCGAACAGGTCGCGGAAGACGTACGGGCAGCGTGACCAGCGACGGGCCGGTGTCGAAGCGGAAGGACCCCGTCCCCGGCACGTCGACGACCTCGAGCCCGAGCTTGCCGCCGACCACGTCGGCGGCCTCGCAGACGGTGACGGCGTGGCCGAGGGCGGCCAGGCGGGCGGCGGCGGCCAGCCCGCCGAGCCCGGCGCCGACGACGACGACCCGGCTCACAGCTGCACCACGAGGGCTCGCTCCGGCGGCACCCGGGGCGTCCGCTCCTTCGTCGCAGAGCCCCGGGCGCTGCCTCCGCTCACAGGGCTCGCCCCTTCCAGGTCAGCGTGCCGCGGCGGCGGGCCAGGTGGGAGCGGGCGGTCAGCCAGCCGAGCAGGGCGACCGACACCGGGTGGGCCAGGGCGTCCGGGACCACCGGCGAGCCGGTGCGCGCGCTGGTCACGGCGCGTCCGGCGACCCCCGCGGCGTACGCCAGGGCGCCGGACCGGGAGCCGCGCAGGGCGGCGACGCGCGGGCACGACGTACAGCAGGACGGGCAGGACCGCGGCGGCGACCGGCGCGGTGTGCAGCGACTTGGTGTAGCCCTCGACCAGCTCGTCCCAGGTGTCGTACATCCGGGTGGTGGCCAGCGCGGTGCCGTCGGCGACGCCGCCGCGTGCCGCCGGACGCGCTTGAGGGCGCGCAGCAGCGCGACGTCCTCGACCACGCGTCGTGCACCGCCGCGTGCCCGCCGACCCGGTCGTAGGCGTCCCGGCGCACGGCCAGCAGCTGGCCGTTGGCGGCCGACAGCGACGGCCGGGGCGACCGCTCGGCCAGCCGCAGCGGGAGGAACGTCAGCCAGGACCACTGCAGCAGCGGCTGCACCAGCCGGGTCGCGCCGGGGGCCTCCTGCCGCGGGTAGGGGCTGACCAGGTCCAGGCCGGCCTCGTCGAGCAGGCGCGACGGTGGCGGCGACCGCGTGCGGCGCCAGGACGACGTCGGCGTCGACGAAGACCAGCACCTCGCTGCTGGGGGCGGCGGCGGCGGCCAGCTGGGCGCAGGCGTGCGGCTTGCCGAGCCAGCCCGGCGGGCAGCGGCCGGCCGGTGAGCAGGCGCAGCCGGGGGTCGCCGTCGGCCACCCGGCGCACGACGTCGGCGGTGCCGTCGCTCGAGCCGTCGTCCAGCACGACCAGCTCGACGTCGACGCCGGTCTGGCCGAGCAGCGCGCGCAGGCAGGGCTCGACCCGCGCGGCCTCGTCGCGGAGCGGGAGCAGGACGCTGACCCGCCGGTCGGTCGTGCGGGCGGTCGGCACGCGGAGCAGCCGGGCGTTCACGGCGGCGTGCGCCGACAGGGCGGCGACGGCCAGGGCGAGCAGCCTCACGCGCGCAGCGACAGGGCGTACGGGACAGCCACGATGCCCATGCCGATGCCGCCGACGACCGCGGTGACGCGGGCGGCCCTCGAAGACGGCGTTGGCCAGCACCGAGCCGGCGTAGGTCCACAGGAACAGGGCGGCCGGCTGCCGGTCGTCGGCGTCCCGCGGGGGAGCAGCTGCAGCGCGCCGACCATGAGCACGGCGACGAGCAGCCAGCCCAGGTGGTTGGACAGCGGGACGTCCGGCGCGCCGGGCAGCGGACGCGCGGACGTCGGCGAAGCGCCAGTGGCCGGCCTCGACCATCTGCGGGTCGAGGAACAGGTCCCAGGCGGCCAGCGCCCAGCCACCGGCCAGCGCGGCGCCCAGCGGGCCCGAGCGCAGCGCCTGCCCGACCAGCAGGCAGGGGTAGGCCATCATCGTCCAGGCCAGCGGGATGACCAGCGGGACGTCGAGCAGCATGCGGCCCGAGCCGGTCGGCGTACGCGTAGTCGCCGAACGGGTAGCCGGTCGCGGTGCCGACGGCCTCGGCGACGAAGCCGGTGCCGGCGGTGACCGCGACGAGCACGGCGGTCCAGCGGGCGCCGCGGTGGAGCAGGGCGTGCGAGGTGCTGGCCAGGAAGAAGGCCAGCGACGGTCGAGGACGGTGAGCGCGTCGCGGGGCCGCCCCGACGTCAGCGGGTAGCCGATCTGCAGCAGCACCGTGAGCCCGGCGAGGGCCTCGGGGACGTGCCGTGACGGCTGCGCCGACGAGGGGCGGACGGCGTCAGCCCGCCCGAGCCTACGGGCGGGTGCGTGCGGCTACAGGCCGGAGTGCATCTTCGCGGCGAGCAGGTCCGAGCGCAGGCTCGGGGAGGCGCCGTAGAGGGCGCGGTCGAACGTCGCGCATGGCGCGGCGCTCGGCGCGGGCGGCCTTGACGCGGGTGAGCAGCGAGAGCGGTGGGCTGGGCGGCCTCGCGGCGGCGGACGGCGCCGAGGGTGGTCGTGGTCATCGGGAACCTCCAGAGACAGTCACCGACACGTGAAGGTGACACGTCCATTGTCGGCGCGGATCAGGCTCAGGACACGCTCAGCGGGCGTGACATGCACGACATCGACGATCTGTCAATGGCCCATCGAGACCCCGATCACGGACCTGCGGTCACACCGGGCGGCGGAGCACCCCTCGCAGCCGCTCGACGGCCTGTGCGCAGGGCGCCGTGCGGGCGGTCTCGCCGTGCACGTCGAACCAGTCGGGCGGTCTCCTCGACGAGGTCGTCGTAGGCCTCCTCGACCACCTCGCCCGCGAGCGGCCGGCCGGCGACCGGGTCGTCGACGAGCAGGTGCCACAGCTCGAGACCTCGGGCAGCGGCGGCTGCGGGGTGCCGCGGGGCAGCCAGCCGCCGAGGTCGAGGTCGACCTCGTCCGGCAGGTCGTCGACGAGCGTGAGCCGGCGCTCCTGCGCGGCGTGCTCCAGCGCCGGCGCGGCTGCCGAACAGCAGCACCCGCCGCCTGTCGGCCAGCAGGACGTCGGTCTCGGTCTCGTCGTCGACGAGGAAGCCGGCGTGCCAGCGCGTCCCGTCGTCGACGAGGAGGACTTCGTAGAGGTCAGCCACGCTTGAGCACCTCTTCAGGAAGGGGGGGGAGCGGTCGGCCAGGGCGACCTTGGCCGCCGAGCGGCCGCTGGCGCCGAAGACGCCGCCACCGGGGTGGGTGGACGCGCCGCACAGGTAGAGCCCGTCGACGCCCGGCACCCGGTAGCCGGCCAGCTCCGGCGTCGGCCGCCACATGAACATCTGGTCGAACGCCATCTCGACGTGCATGACCTGCCCGTGCGCGCAGGCCGAGCTCGCGCTCGAGGTCCAGCGGCGTCTGCACGTGCATCTGCTCGACGCTGCTCGCGAAGCCGGGCGCGTAGCGGTCCACCGCCTCGACCAGCTTGGTGCCCTCGCGCTCGCGGATCGCGTCCCAGTCCTCGCCGTTCGACAGGGCGTACGGGTGCCACTGCCCCCACACGGTGACGTTGTGCTTGCCCGGCGGCGCGATGGTGTCGTCGAAGGCGCTGAAGGTCATGGCCAGCACGGCCGGCTCGGTCGGCGGCAGCCCGGCGTAGAACTCGCCGTGCGCCCGGCGCAGCGCCTGCCGGCTGGGCGCGAGCAGCTGGATCGAGCGGTGGACGTCGTCGGCGGCGCCGGGGTAGCGCGGCAGGTCGCTGGTGGCCAGGCGCACCACCATGCCGATGCCGTTGCCGGTGCGGACGCGTGCGGCGGGCCGTGCCGGCCCAGGACGGGGCGCCGTCGCCGAGCAGGTCGAGGGTGGTGAGGACGTGGCAGCCGGCGACGACGAGGTCGGCCGCCAGGTGGTCGCCGACTGTCGGTGAGCACCCCGGTGACGCGGTCGCCGCTGGTGGTGATGGCGCCGCGCCGTCGCCGAGCCGCACCCGGCCGCCGTACGACTCGAGCCGGCGCTGCAGCGCCTCGCTGAGCATGCCGCTGCCGCCCTTGGGGTGCCCCGGCGCCTTGAGGTGCATGACGGTGTTCCAGCCGACCAGGTCGGCGGTGGCGACCTCGTGGGTCGGCGGGCCGGACTGCGCGCCCATCCAGGCCAGCGCGGTCTTGAGCCGCTCGTCGGTCGAAGTGCTCGTCGAGCAGGGAGTCGGCGGTGGTGAGGAACTGCCGGCTGAGCTCGAGCCCGTCCAGGCCGGTGCTCTTGCCGACGCCCCACAGCGTGCGGCCGAGGTGGGACATCGTCGGCGGGCCCTGGAAGGCCTGGAAGACCCGCAGGTTGCGCGGCCGACCAGTCCTCGACGAACAGGCGGTAGGCCTCGGCCTCCCGGCGCCGCAGACCGCCTCGATGGAGGCGCAGGTCTTGGCCAGGTCGACGTGGAAGGTGATGCCCGGCGTGCCGGGGACGGGTGCCAGCCCCAGGGGTCGAGGTCCTGGTACTCCAGGCCGACCTCCTCGAGCGCGAGGTCCTCCACGATCCCGGTGTGGCGGACCATGATGTGGGCGCTGGAGCCCCGGTCCATCCGGTAGCCGGGGAAGCGCTCGACCGTGCTGACCGCCCCGCCGACGACGGTGTCGCGCTCGACCACCTCGACGTCCAGGCCGGACCGGGCCAGGTAGCAGGCGGCGACCAGCCCGTTGTGGCCGGCGCCGACGACGACGGCGCGCGAGTCACGGCGAGGTCGCAGGCCCAGCACCGCGAACGACCGCGGGTCGCCCGGGAAGCGCAGGTCACGGACGAGGTCGACCCAGCCGGCCGCCCGGTAGAAGCCGCGGGCCCGGGTGTCGAGGTCGGGGGTGGTGAGGACCGCGGTCGGCGCGGGCGTCCCGCCGAGCAGCTGGTCGAGCAGCGCCCGGCCGAGGCCGTAGCCCTGCAGGGCCGGCCGCACGTGCAGCTCGCAGACCTCGAAGGCGCCGTCCAGCCACTCGGTCGCGGCCTGCGGCGGTCAGCGCGGTGCGGACCTGGTCGTGCCACCACTGCCCGGGCGCGCCGAGGTAGCCGTAGCCGATCCCGACCAGCAGGTCGTCCTCGCGCACCGCCGCGACCGTGCGCAGGCCGTCGCGCTCGAGGTGGGTCGGCCAGGATGGACCGCCGCGAGCGGGCCGCCTTGGGGTCGACGTCCATCGCCTCGGCGTAGACGTCGAGGAGGTCGTCGCGCCGGCGCTGCAGGGTGTCCCGGTCCCACTCCTCGAGCCGCACGCTCTGCTCGGTCCGCATGGCGGGGTCCTGTCCCTCCAGGGGCCGGGTCATGCCAGCGGCTCCCGGCCGTCGAGGGTGCCGACCGCGTCGAGCACGGCGAAGCGCGCGAACAGCTCCTCGACGTACCAGCCCTCCTCGGGCGTGCGGCCGATCACCGCCCGGTGCGCCTCGCTGCGGTGGGCGAAGTCGCGCAGCGCGGTCGGCGACTCCCACAGGCTGAACGTGCCCTGCAGGCCGAGCGGCGCCTCGCCGATGCCGACGGCCGCCCGCAGGCCGGGCGAGCGGCGCAGCTCGGCGCTCACCGGCGGGCACGGCGTCCCAGAAGGTCGCGGCCCGGCGCAGGCGACAGCCGGGCGCGGGTGATGGCGGCGACCGGGCCCTGCTCCTTCGGTCGGCGCGGGGCGCCGAACGGCTCGCGGCCGCTCCACCGACCGCGGCTCACCGTCGGGCGCAGGTCCAGCCGCAGCTGCTCGGTGGCCAGCGCGCGCCACCCGCGTACGACCGGCCCGTCCTCGAAGGCGCGCGCGTGCTCCGCCGTCGCCCAGGTGGTCAGCAGGCCCCAGCGCAGGGGGTCGGCGTCGCGGACGGTGAAGGTCCGGCCGTCGCCGGTGCCGAGCAGCTTGGCGAAGCGCACGCCGGGGGTGCGCCGTACGCGCCCGCGGTCCAGCCCCATCCGCACCAGCGCGGCCGGCACGCCGCGCGGGCGTGACCCGCCACAGGTGCAGCGTGACGAGCGGGGGGACGGGGGTCGGCACGCCTCCAGCGTCGCAGCCGGGCGCTACGGCGTCGCGCTGGGCACGGGCGGCTGCTCGACCTGGCTGTCGGTGTTGCTGTCGCCGGTCTGGTCGCCGTTGCCGTCGCTGCAGCCGGTCAGCAGGGCGAGGGCGGCGAGGGACAGGGCGGCGAGGGTGCGCTTCATGCCCGTCCCGTTCCCCGATGGCGGGAACGTGCACGCCCTGCTGCTGGTTGGCTGCTGGTGTGACCGACGTGACGACGCTGCAGCAGATCGCCGAGCAGGCGGGGCGCGACCTCGAGACGGCGTCCGCGCAGGAGGTGCTGCGCTGGGCCGTCGACACCTTCGGGGACCGCTTCGTCATCGCCTCCTCGATGGGCGACGGGCTGCTGGCCCACCTCGCCTCGAGCGTCGCCTCCGGCGTGGACGTGCTCTTCCTGGACACCGGCTACCACTTCCCGGAGACCATGGGCACCCGCGACGCCGTCGCCCAGGTCTACGACGTCAACGTCAAGACGATGCTGCCGCTGCATCACCGATCAACGAGCAGGACGCGCTGCACGGCCCGCGCCTGCACGACCGCGACCCCGACGCCTGCTGCGCGATCCGCAAGGTCGAGCCGCTGGCCCGGGGCCTCGAGCCGTACGACGCCTGGGCCTCCGGCATCCGCCGCGACGAGGCGACCACCCGCCGCGACATCGGCGTCGTCGAGTGGGACGCGAAGCGGTCGATGGTCAAGGTCAACCCGATCGCCACGTGGACGCAGGAGCAGGCCGACGCCTACGTCCGCGACAACGGCGTGCTGGTCAACCCGCTGGCCTACGACGGCTACCCGTCGATCGGCTGCGCCCCCTGCACCCGCCGGGTCGCCCCGGGCGAGGACCCGCGCTCGGGGCGCTGGGCCGGCTCCGGCAAGACCGAGTGCGGCCTGCACGTCTGACGGGCCGCTCGCGCCCGCCCCGGTCCCGCCCGGACGGCGTCGCCGTTCGCCCAGGGTTCCGGCGAGGCGGCCCCGTACGGCGCCTCGCCGTAGCCGCGATGACGCTCGCGGGAAGTCGGGCTGCGTAGCCCGAGGCCGGGGTCGCCAGGCCGCGGTAGCGGAGGGTGAAGACCCGGGTGCAGTCCTCGCAGCGCCAGTCGGCGTGGCCCTTGTCGGGGTCGTCGCCGTGCGGGCGCAGCGACTCCTCCCCGCAGTAGGGGCAGTAGAAGGGCGTCGCCCGCGCCGGCGCGCTCACCGCAGGAGCGCCTCGTCGGCGCGGCGCGCCCAGGTGGCGAAGCGCTCGCCGTCGACGCGGTCGGCCTGGTAGTTGCGCAGCACCCGCTCGACGTAGTCGACCGCGCCGTCGGCGGTGACCTTGAGGCCGCGGGACTTGCGGCCGAAGCCGGCGTCCTCGCCGAGCCGCCCGCCGAGGTGGACCTGGAAGCCCTCCACGCCGTCGACGATCGAGCCCTTGAGGCCGATGTCGCCGGTCTGGAAGCGCGCGCAGGAGTTGGGGCAGCCGTTGACGTTGAGCGTCAGCGGCTCGTCGAAGTCCGGCAGCCGCTTCTCGAGCTCGGTGTAGAGGTCGACGGAGCGGGCCTTGGTCTCGACGATGGCCAGCTTGCAGAACTCGAGCCCGGTGCAGGCCATGGTGCCGCGGCGGAACACCGAGGGGCGTACGCGCAGGTCCTCGGCCTCGAGCGCCGCGACGAGGGCGTCGACCTGCTCGTCCGGGACGTCGAGCAGGACCAGGCCCTGCTGGGCGGTGGTGGAGACCCGCGCACCGCCGTGGCGCTCCGCGAGGGCGGCGACGCGCTGCAGCTGCAGCCCGCTCGTACGCCCGGCGCGCGGCACGACGCCGACGTAGTTCTGGCCGTCCTTCTGCTTGTGCACGCCGACGTGGTCGCGGTCGGGCGTCGGCGGGACCGCGGGGGCCGGGCCGTCGGGCAGCGGGCTGTCGAGGTACTCCTTCTCCAGCACCTGCCGGAAGCGCTCCGGGCCCCAGTCGGCCATGAGGAACTTCAGGCGCGCGTGGTTGCGCGAGCGGCGGTAGCCGTAGTCGCGGAAGATCGACGTGACGCCGACCCAGACCTCCTCGACCCGCTCCGCCGGCACGAAGGTGCCGAGCCGCACGGCGAGCTTGGGGTTGGTGGACAGGCCGCCGCCGACCCAGAGGTCGTAGCCGGGGCCGAGCTCGGGGTGGACGACGCCGACGAAGGCGCAGTCGTTGATCTCGTGGTTGGTGCAGTGCGTCGCGCAGCCCGAGATCGAGGTCTTGTACTTGCGCGGCAGGTTGGAGAAGGCCGGGTCGCCGACGAACCGGTCCGCGAGCTCGCGCACCGCCGGACCGCCGTCGATGACCTCGTCGGCCGCGACCCCGGCCAGCGGGCAGCCGAGCATGACGCGGGGCACGTCGCCGCAGGCCTCGGTGGTCAGCAGGCCGACGGCCTCGAGCCGCTCCCAGATCGCCGGCACGTCCTCGATGCGGATCCAGTGCAGCTGCACGTTCTGCCGGTCGGTCACGTCGGCGACGTCCCGGCCGTACTCGGTGGCGATCTCGCCGATGGTCGCGAGCTGGGTGCTGCTCAGCTGACCGCCGTCGATGCGCACCCGGAGCATGAAGAACGGCGCCTCCAGCTCGTGCGGCTCCAGCACGGCGGTCTTGCCGCCGGGGATGCCGTCCGCGCGCTGGGTGTACAGCCCGTACGCCCGCATCCGCGTGCGCAGGTCCGCGCCGTCGATGCCGTCGAACCCCGTCTTGCTGTAGATGTCGATGATGCGCTGCTTGACGTTGAGGACGTCGTCGTCCTTCTTGACCTGCTCGTTCGGGTTGAGCGGCTCGCGGTAGCCGAGCGCCCACTGTCCCTGTCCGCGCTGGGCGGGCATGGCGGTCTCCTGGTGTCGTGTGCCGGGGGGTGCGGGTCTGTGCGCCGGACGGGCTAGCGGGCCGGGGAACAGACCGCGCTGCTGACGCGCTGCAGGTCGACGTGCAGCCTCGAGGTCAGCAGGACGGACATGCCGTCCAGAGTCGCACAGGGGCACGTGCGGGCGCCCGTCCGCACGGAGCGCTGTGCCACCCTGTCCTCACCGCACGCCTGCACGTCGACCTGCAGCGCGTGTCCAGCGCGGTCTGTTCCCGCGCCGCGTGACCGGGCCCGCGCCCGTACGCCCTGCCGTCCCTCCCACCCTCGCCCAGGAGGACTCCTCGTGACCGCCGCCCTGTCGCCCGCGCCTGGCGCGCAGACGACTCCCACCGCCGCCGGCGCGACCGTCTGGCTCACCGGCCTGCCGAGCGCCGGCAAGACCACGCTGGCGACGGCGCTGTCGACCCGCCTGGACGGCCGCCCGGTCGAGCTGCTCGACGGCGACGAGGTCCGGGAGTTCCTGTCGAAGGGCCTGGGCTTCAGCCGCGAGGACCGCGACACCAACGTCCTGCGCATCGGCTGGGTCGCCGCGACGCTGGCCAAGCACGGGGTCCTCGTCCTCGCCAGCGTGATCAGCCCGTTCGCCGAGACGCGCGGCGCGGTGCGCCGGCTGCACGAGGAGCGCGGCGCCGGCTTCCTGGAGGTCCACGTCGCCACGCCGGTCGAGGTCTGCAGCGAGCGCGACGTCAAGGGCCTGTACGCCAAGCAGCGCGCCGGTGAGCTCAGCGGCTTGACCGGCGTCGACGCGCCGTACGAGCCGCCGACCTCGCCCGACGCGGTGGTCCGGACCCAGGAGCAGTCGCTGGACGAGTCGGTGGAGCAGCTGCTCGCCGTGCTGCGCGAGCGGGGCCTGGCGTGACCACGACCAGCGCCGACCTCGACCAGCTCGACGTCCTCGAGGCCGAGTCGATCCACGTCATGCGCGAGGTGGCCGCGGAGTTCGAGCGGCCCGCGCTGCTGTTCTCCGGCGGCAAGGACTCGATCGTCATGCTGCGCCTGGCCGAGAAGGCGTTCTGGCCGGCCAAGCTGCCGTTCCCGCTCGTGCACGTCGACACCGGTCACAACTTCGACGAGGTGCTGGCCTTCCGCGACAAGCGGGTCGCCGAGCTCGGCGCCCGCCTCGTCGTCGGCAGCGTGCAGGACGACATCGACGCGGGCCGCTCCTTCGAGGTCCCCGGCGGCCTGCGCAACCCGCTGCAGACGACGACGCTGCTGCGCACCATCGAGGAGGGCCGCTTCGACGCGGTCTTCGGCGGTGCGCGCCGCGACGAGGAGAAGGCCCGCGCCAAGGAGCGGTTCTTCTCCTTCCGCGACGCCTTCGGCCAGTGGGACCCGAAGAACCAGCGCCCCGAGCTGTGGGACCTCTACAACGGCAAGCACAACCCGGGCGAGCACATCCGGGTCTTCCCGCTGTCCAACTGGACCGAGCTCGACGTCTGGCGCTACATCGCCCGCGAGCGCATCGAGGTCCCGCAGATCTACTACGCGCACGAGCGCGAGGTCTTCGAGCGCGACGGCATGCTGCTCGCCGTGACGCCGCACTCGGTGCCGCGCGACGACGAGCAGGTGACGACCCGGCTGGTCCGCTACCGGACCGTCGGGGACGCCTCGTGCACCGGCGCGGTCGCCTCGCCGGCACGTACGCCCGAGGAGGTCGTCGAGGAGGTCTCGGTGACCCGGCTGACCGAGCGGGGCGCGACCCGCGCCGACGACCGGGCCAGCGAGGCCGCCATGGAGGACCGCAAGAAGGAGGGCTACTTCTAGTGGACCTGCTCCGCTTCGCCACCGCGGGCTCCGTCGACGACGGCAAGTCCACCCTCATCGGCCGCCTGCTGTACGACAGCAAGTCGGTCTTCCAGGACCAGCTGGAGTCGGTCGAGCGCACCTCGGCCGATCGCGGCGACGACTACACCAACCTCGCGCTGCTCACCGACGGCCTGCGGGCCGAGCGCGAGCAGGGCATCACCATCGACGTCGCCTACCGGTACTTCTCCACGCCGCGGCGCTCGTTCATCGTGGCCGACACCCCGGGTCACGTGCAGTACACGCGCAACATGGTCACCGGCGCCTCGACCGCCGACCTGGCCCTGGTCCTCGTCGACGCCCGCAAGGGGGTCATCGAGCAGACCCGCCGGCACGCCTCGCTGTCGGCGCTGCTGCGGGTGCCGCACCTGGTGCTCGCGGTCAACAAGATGGACCTGGTCGACTGGGACCGCTCGGTCTTCGACGCGATCGCGGCGGACTTCCGCGAGTTCGCCGGCCGCCTCGACGTCGAGGACGTCGTCGCCATCCCGATGTCGGCGCTCGCCGGCGACAACGTCGTCGACCGCTCGCCGCAGACGCCCTGGTACGACGGCCCGACGCTGCTCGAGCACCTCGAGACCGTCCACGTCGTCCGCGAGGCCGCCCAGCAGCTGCCCGCGCGCTTCCCGGTGCAGTACGTCATCCGGCCGATGTCGACCGAGCGCCCCGACTACCGCGGCTACGCCGGCACCCTCGCCAGCGGCCGCCTGCGCCCGGGCGACGAGGTCGCCGTGCTGCCGAGCGGCCGCCGGACGACCGTCGCCGCGCTGGACACCTTCGACGGCGAGCTGGCCGAGGCGGTGGCCGGCCAGGCCGTCACCGTCCGCCTGGCCGACGAGGTCGACGTCAGCCGCGGCGACATGCTGGTCGCTGCCGAGGCGCCCTCCGGCCGCCGCCCAGAGCGTCGAGGCCACCGTCTGCTGGATGGCCGACGCGCCGCTGCGTCCCGGCCAGCGCCTGCTGGTCAAGCACACGACGCGCACGTCCAAGGCCATGGTCGCGACGCTGCACGACCGGCTCGACGTGACGACGCTGGAGCGCTCGCCGGCGACCGAGCTCGGCCTCAACGACATCGGCCGGGTCACGCTGCGCACGGCGACGCCGCTGTTCACCGACGCCTACGCGGTGGACCGCCGCACCGGCGCGTTCATCCTGGTGGACGAGGCGACCGGCGGCACCGTCGGCGCGGGGATGGTCGGGTAGCGCTCACATCAGGCCCCCGCCGGGCATGCTCCCGGTGAAGCCGTCGGGACGCATGAGGTGCCACGCCTCGTAGACCGGGTCGGGAGGCACGACCAGGCTCGGCCCGGACACGAAGGCCAGCTCCAGCCGGCCCGTGACCTCGTCCGCGGACGCTGAGGCCACGACCAGTCCTGGACGGACCCCGGCCGTGACCTCGTGCCCCGCCTCGATCGTCAGTGAGACGTCCCCGTCCAGGTTCAGCACGTGGCCGTCCACGAGGTCCACCACGGACAGGACGGTGGAGCCGACGATGCCCAGGTCGATCATCCCGGCCACCCTAGCCACGGGCCGCGGTACTCACCGAGCGGGATGTGCGTCGCCGCGTGCGGTCCGGGCCGACCGGTGCGCGGGTCGAGCGGCTGACCGCGAGAGTTGTAGTAGCGCAGGTAGCCGTTCGGGTAGGCGCGGGTCGGCAGCATGACGCGGATGGAGTCCTCGTTGCGGGCCGCCGACCCCGGCCGGAAGACCACACCCAGCTTGCTGTCGGCCATCCCGGCCTGGTAGCCGCTCGGCACGTTCGGGGTGCCTGCCTGGCGGAGCGTGTGACGAGCCTGCTTCGCGGCGGCGGCGAACGCGCGGGCCGCCAGCCAGCGACCGACCCGGGTCTTCGCCTTCGCCAGCAGGTGGACGGCGATCCGGAGGAGCTTGACGAGCACCAGCACGGCGAGGCGGACGTTCGTGGCCCGGACCGTGGGCCCGGACGGGATGGCGTGAGGACCAGGCCCCAGGGCGGGCAGCTGGGTCAGGGCAGGGAGCTGGCCCAGGGCGGGGAGCTGGCCCGGGGCCGGTGGGGCAGCACGGACGGCCGTCGTGGTGGACGCCGACCGGATCGTCGCGGCCGCCGGCGACGGGTGCACGACCGACAGACCGGACAGCAGCAGAGCACCTGCGGCGACCAGGGCCACCGCCGCCCTGCGTGGTGCAGCAGGACCGCGGGGCAGGTCATGGGTGGAGGGCACGGGGCGTCCTTCCCGGATCGGTGGCCCCTCCCGGATGGAGGAGGCACCGCACGGTGACGCCGCAGCGCGTTCCACGGCGGCCTGGGGGGCCCGCCTGTGGACGGACGACCGGCTGTGGACAACCCCGTGCCGGTGGTTGCCTTGCTGGGACCACATGCCTCAGGGGGCATGCGCAGAGCCACCTCATGCCAAGGGAGGCATGACTCCGGGGGAGGAGGTGGCCGCGCTACGGCCTGGGACTCGGCCCGAGCCGTGCGCCGGGGCGCTCGGGCGTCAGCCCGCGAAGGGGGCTCCGCCCGACGGCCGGTCCGGGACACAGCCTGATCGTCTGGCGCACCACCGCACGCTCAGAGGACCCGCAAGTGGATCAGGCTGTGTCCGGCTCTGACCGGGACAGGGACGTCAGCCCTGCGGCGGCGGCCAGACGGAGGTCCAGGAGCGGGCGTCGCCGTTGAGCGCCGTGATGACCGGGGGGAGCCTGCCCTCGACGACCTGCTCGATCGTGGTGCGCTCCAGGATGTCCCGCAGCCCGGCGCGGACGGCGACCCACACGTCCTGCAGACGGGCGGCGGGGCCGTCGTAGACCAGCGCCTCGGGCCGGTTGCCGTGCACCAGCGCGAGCGGCCCGTCCATGACGCGGACCACGTCGGCGACGGTGACGGCGTACGGGGGACGGGCCAGGCGGTGCCCGCCGTCCGGGCCCCGGCGGCTCTCGACGATCCCGGCCCGGCGCAGGTCGATCATGATCGAGTCGAGGAAGGTGCGGGGGATGCCCTGCGCCTCAGCGATGTCGGCGGCCTTCATCGCCGCGCCCTGACCGTCGGCGTACGCCTGGGCCAGCAGGCAGAGGGCTCGCAGCGCGTAGTCGGTCTTGGCGGAGATCTGCACGGGTGCACTGCATCACAGCGCCGGTTTGTTGACCGAGGCGGTCGGGAACCTGCAGTATGGGTGCGTGCACCCGTCGCCCCTGCTTGCGCGCAACACCGCGCTGGTCGGCGGCTGGGTGCGGACGCCGTGGGTCGGCTGGTGCGTCGACTCCTGCCGCCCGGGGACGCGATGTCGCGGAGAGCTCCTCCAGCTCCCGTAGACCGTCCGTCACCCAGCCCGAGAGGCACCCCGTCCCGTCATGTCCCTGCACCGCACCGCCCTGTCACGCCTGCCGCTGGTGCTCGCGGCCGTCGCCCTGACCGCGACCTCCGCCTGCGCCACGACCGACGACACGTCCACCCCCGCGACGTCCAACGCCGCCGCCACCACCGAGGGCTCGCCCGCCACCGAGGTGCGCCTCGGCTACTTCGCCAACGTCACCCACGCCGGCCCGGTGTACGGCGTCGGCTCCGGCACCTACGCCAAGGCCCTCGGCGACACCACCCTCAAGACGCAGGTCTTCAACGCCGGTCCGGCCGCCGTCGAGGCGCTGTTCGCCGGCAGCCTGGACGCCTCCTACCTCGGCCCGAGCCCGGCCATCAACGCCTTCGTGAAGAGCAAGGGCGAGGCGGTACGGATCGTCGCCGGCGCCACGTCGGGCGGTGCCTCGCTCGTCGTCGCCCCGGAGATCACCAGCGCGCAGCAGCTCAAGGGCAAGATCATCGCCAGTCCCGCAGACGGGCGGCACCCAGGACGTCGCGCTGCGCACCTGGCTGGCCGACCAGGGGCTCAAGACCGACGTCCGCGGCGCCGGTGACGCCACCATCCGGGCGCAGGAGAACGCGCAGACCCTGCAGGAGTTCCAGGCCGGCCGCATCGCCGGCGCCTGGGTGCCGGAGCCGTGGGCGTCCCGCCTGGTGCTCGAGGGCGGCGGCAAGGTCCTCGTCGACGAGAAGTCGCTCTGGCCCGAGGGCAGGTTCGTGACGACCCACCTGCTCGTCCGGACGCAGTTCCTCCAGGAGCACCCGCAGACGGTGGAGGCGCTGATCCGCGGGCAGGTCGAGGCCGACAAGGCGATCGCCGCCGACCCGGCGAACGCCAAGACCGTCGTCAACGCCGAGCTCAAGAAGCTCACCGGCAAGGCGCTCAAGCCGGCCACGATCGACCGGGCCTTCGAGCAGATCGAGATCACCGAGGACCCGCTCGCGGCCTCCCTC
Organism: uncultured Actinomycetota bacterium; assembly: GCA_963762795.1. GTDB lineage: Bacteria > Actinomycetota > Actinomycetes > Mycobacteriales > SCTD01 > RYN-170. The sequence continues at coordinate 185,373 of CAVXMC010000014.1, forward strand.
AAGACCAGCGCGGAGCACGGCTTCGCGACCGGCCTGGTGAAGCAGGCCGACCTCACGGGCATCTACGACCTCACGCTCCTGCGCAAGGTGCTCGGCACGGACGTCGACGACGCCGGTCTCGGCGCCGCCTCCACGGAAGGGACGAGCTGACCCCATGACCCTGCTCCAGCAGCACACCGGACAGTCCGAGGAAGCGGCCCTGGACCCGCCTGCTCCAGCCGTACGGATCTCCTCCGTCACCAAGCGCTTCGGCGCCGGCCCGCTCGTCCTCGACGACGTGAGCCTCGACGTGGCGCAGGGCGAGTTCGTCTGCCTGCTGGGCGCGTCGGGGTGCGGCAAGTCCACCCTGCTCAACCTGGTCGCGGACCTCGACCGGCCCACCTCGGGCTCGGTCGAGGTGCCCGGCGGCCGCCCGGCGCTGATGTTCCAGGAGCCGGCGCTGTTCCCGTGGCTCACCGCCGCGCAGAACGTCGAGCTGGCCCTGCGGCTCAAGGGCGTGGCCAAGAAGGAGCGGCGCGAGCGGGCCTGCGAGCTGCTGGCCCTCGTACGTCTCAAGGACGCCGGTGGCAAGCGGGTCCACGAGCTCTCCGGCGGCATGCGCCAGCGCGTCGCCATGGCCCGCGCGCTGGCCCAGGACAGCCACGTGCTGCTCATGGACGAGCCGTTCGCGGCGCTCGACGCCATCACCCGCGACGTCCTCCACGAGGAGCTCGTGCGCATCCGCGAGTCGCAGTCCCTGACGGTCCTGTTCGTCACCCACAACGTGCGCGAGGCCGTACGCCTCGGCGAGCGCGTCGTCCTGCTCTCCTCGCGCCCCGGCCGGGTCGCCAAGGAGTACGCCGTCGACATCGAGCAGCCGCGCCGGATCGAGTCGCCGGACGTCGCGAACCTGTCGGTCGAGATCACCGAGGACCTGCGCAACGAGATCCGTCGTCACGGAGGGCAGTCGTGAGCGCCATGACGAGGGCGATGGGCACCACGAAGCGCGAGGACGACCTCGCGTCGCTCGAGGCGGGCCTCGACGCGCTCGACAGCCACACCGAGGCCGGCCCGTCCCGCGGCCGCCGGGTCTTCGGCTCCACGTGGCCGCCGGTCGTCACCGTCGCGATCCTGCTGCTCGTCTGGGAGCTGTCCTACCGGGCCGAGATCAAGCCCACCTACGCCCTCCCGTCACCCGCCGACGTCGGCGGCACGCTGCTGGACCAGCTCCAGGACGGCCGGCTGCTGTCGGCGATGGGGACGAGCCTCAGCCGCGGCGGGTTCGGCTTCCTCATGGCGGTGGCCATCGGCACGCCGCTCGGGCTGGTCATCGCCCGGGTCCGGCCCGTACGCCTCGGCCTCGGCCCGATCATCTCCGGCCTGCAGAGCCTGCCGTCGGTCGCCTGGGTGCCCGCGGCGATCATCTTCTTCGGCATCGGCGACGCGGCGATCTACGCGGTCGTGCTGCTCGGCGCCGTGCCGTCGGTCGCCAACGGCATGGTGTCGGGCATCGACCAGGTGCCGCCGCTCTACAGCCGGGTCGGGCACATCCTCGGCGCCCGCGGGCTGTCGGCCGCGCGCCACGTCCTGCTCCCCGCCGCGCTGCCCGGCTACATCGCCGGTCTGCGCCAGGGCTGGGCGTTCTCCTGGCGCTCGCTGATGGCCGCCGAGCTCATCGTCAGCTCGCCGGAGCTCGGCGAGGGCCTGGGCCAGCTGCTCGACCAGGGCCGGTTCCTGTCCGACATGACGCTGGTCTTCGCGGGCATCATCGGCATCTTCGTCGTCGGCATCGCCGTCGAGCTGCTGTTCTTCGCCCCGGTCGAGCGCCGCGTGCTGCGCCGCCGCGGGCTGACCGGGGTGCGTCACTAGCCTGACCGGCGTGCCCGACCGCTACCCGCTGCACCTCGACGTCGCCGGCCGGCGAGTCCTCGTCGTGGGCGGGGGAGCGGTCGCCGCGCGGCGCGTACGAGGGCTGCTGACCGCGGGCGCCGCCGTCGAGGTCGTGGCCCCGTCGACGGTCGACGGCTTCCCCGACGTGCCGGTCGCCCGGCGGGCCTTCGCGCCGGCCGACGTCGACGGCGCCTGGCTGGTGCACGCCTGCACCGGCGTCGTGGACGCCGAGGTCGCGGCGGCCTGCGAGGCGGCCCGGGTGTGGTGCGTGCGCGCGGACGACGCGGCGCTGTCGCCGGCCTGGGTCCCTGCCGTCGGGCGGGTCGACGACGTCGTGGTCTCGGTGACCGCCGGCCGCGACCCGCGCCGGGCCGTGGCTCTGCGCGACGCCGTCGCCCTGGCCCTGGAGACCGGTGACCTGCCGCTGCGCCGGTCCCGGGCCGCCGCCGGGTCGGTCGCGCTCGTGGGCGGCGGACCCGGTGACCCCGGCCTGCTGACCGTGCGCGGCCGGCGGCTGCTCGCCGGCGCGGACGTCGTCGTCCGCGACCGCCTGGCCCCCCAGGTGCCGCTGCCCGAGGGCGTCGAGGTGGTCGAGACCGGCAAGTCGGCCTCCGGCGGGTGGAGCAGGCCGACATCGAGCGCCTGCTGGTGGATCGCGCGCTGGCCGGGGCGCGGGTCGTACGCCTCAAGGGCGGCGACGTGCACGTCTTCGCGCGCGGCATCGAGGAGGTGCGCGCCTGCGTCGAGGCGGGTGTCCCGGTCGAGGTGGTGCCGGGGGTGTCGTCCGCGCTGGCCGTGCCCGCCCTCGCCGGCATCCCGGTCACCGCGCGCGGGGTCAACCAGTCGTTCTCGGTGGTGAGCGCCCACCTGCCGCCGGGCGACCCGGGTTCGACGGTCGACTGGGACGCGCTGGCCCGGCTCGGCGGCACGCTCGTCCTGCTCATGGGGGTCGACCGGCTCGGCGCCGTCTGCGACGCCCTGGTGGCCGGTGGCCGCCCGCCGGGCACGCCGGTGGCCGTCGTCTCCGACGGCTCGCTGCCGTCGCAGTCCACCGTCGTCAGCACCCTCGCCGACGCCGCGGCCGACGCCGCCGGGGTCCGCCCGCCGGCCGTCGTGGTCGTCGGCGAGGTCGTGGGGCTGCGGGCGTGACCGTGCTGCTCGGGGTGGCCCACGGCTCCCGCGACCCGGCCTCGCAGGCGGGTGTCGAGGAGCTGCTCGCCCGCGCCGCCGCGCTGCGCCCGGGCCTGCGCACGGAGGCGGCGTACGTCGACAACGCCTCGCCCTCGGTCCGCCGGGCCCTCGCCTCGCTGGTGGCCGACGGCGTCGAGGACGTCGTGGTGCTGCCCCTGCTGCTGACGCCGGCCTCGCACAGCAAGACCGACGTGGCGGCGTCCGTGCAGGCCGGGCGGATCGCCCATCCCGGGCTGCGCCTGCGGTACGGGCGGCCGCTCGGCCCGCACCCCGTCCTCGTCGACGTGCTGGCCCGGCGGCTCGCCGAGGCCGGCGCGGGGCCGGAGGACCCGGTGGTCCTGGTCGCCGGTGGGGCGCTCGACCCCGACGCCAACGCACAGGTCGCCGCCACGGCCCGCCTGCTCTGGGAGGGCCGGTCGTTCCCGTCGGTGGACATCGCCTTCGCCTCGACGACCCGGCCGTCGGTGCCCGAGGCGCTCGAGCGGCTCCGCGCGCTCGGGGCCGGCCGGGTGTCCGTGGCGCGCTACTTCCTGGGCCCGGGCCGCCTGCCGACGCTGGTCGAGCGGGCCGCGCGCTCGGTCGAGGGGCTCGACGTCGTCGTCGCCGAGCCGCTCGGGGTCTCCGACGGCTTGGCCCGCCTGCTGCTCGGCCGCTTCGACGAGGTGCTCACCGGCGACATCAGGATGAACTGCGACGTCTGCCTCTACCGGATCGCGATGCCCGGCCGCGAGGGCGCCGTCGGGGCGGTGCAGGAGCCGCACAGCCACCCGGACGACCCGTCGTGACCGACGTCTACCTCGAGGTCGGCGCCAAGCGGGTCTTCGCCTGCGCCCTCGACTGGCCCGGCTGGGCGCGCAGCGGCAGGACCGAGGAGGCCGCGCTCGAGGAGCTGCTGGCCTACGTCCCGCGCTACGCGGTCGTGGTGCCCGGCTTCGACCCCGGCGAGCTCCACGTGGTCGGCCGGCTGCCCGGCGGCGCGACGACCGACTTCGGCGCCCCCGACGCCCGGGGCGACTGGGACCTGCTGCCGGTCGACACCGGCCGGCTCGCCGGCCTGCTCGAGCGCTGCTGGGAGGTGTTCGACGACGTCGTCGCCGGCGCACCGGCCGAGCTGCGCAAGGGCCCGCGCGGCGGGGGCCGGGACCGGGACGGGGTGGCGGCGCACGTCCGGGACGCGGAGCGGTCGTACGCCAGCGCGGTCGGTGCGCGCGTGCCGCCGCGTACGCCGTGGCCCGAGCAGCGGGCGGCGATCGGGGCGGCCGTCCGGTCGGGGGTCCCCGGGACCCGGTGGCCGGTGCGCTACGCCGTGCGGCGGCTCGGCTGGCACGTCCTCGACCACGCCTGGGAGATCGAGGACAAGAGCAGCTAGCCCTCGAGCAGGGTCTGGCCCCACCAGCCGCCGGGGCGTACGCCGGGCGGGACGGCCCACAGCGACGAGCCGACGTGCCGGAGGTACTCGCCCATCGCGTCCGACCGCGACAGCGCGCGCTGCACCGACACGAACGCCCGGCGCGGGTCGCGCTGGTAGGCCAGGAAGAACAGGCCGGCGTCGAGGTGGCCGAGGCCGTCGGTGCCGTCGACGAAGCTGTAGCCGCGCCGCAGCATCCGGGCCCCGCCGTGGGCCGCCGGGTGCGCCAGGGCGACGTGGGAGGTGGCCGGGAGCGCCGTCGGGTCGACGGTGTCGTGCTCGTGCGCGCCGCCCAGGGGTGCGCCGACGCGCTTGGTCCGTCCCGTCACCTGCTCCTGCTCCTGCAGCGAGGTGCGGTCCCAGGTCTCGATCAGCATGCGGATGCGCCGGGCGACGAGGTAGGAGCCGCCCGCCATCCAGTCGTCGGTGGCCCAGACGTGCTCGGCGAGGGCGCCCGGCTCGTCGGTGGTGATGTTGGCCGTGCCGTCCTTGAAGCCGAACAGGTTGCGCGGCGTCTGCTCCGACGCGCTGGTGACCGAGGCCCTGCCGAAGCCGAGCTGGGCCCAGCGCGCCGCGGCCGTGCCGGCGGCGAGCCGGGTCAGGGTGCGGATGGCGTGGACGGCCACCTGCGGGTCGTCGGCGCAGGCCTGCACGCACAGGTCGCCGCCCGAGCGGGCCGGGTCGAGGGCGTCACCGGCGAAGGCAGGCAGGTCGGCGAGGGCCGCCGGCCGCCGGCCGGCCAGGCCGAACCGCTCGTCGAACAGCGACGGCCCGACGCCGAAGGTCAGGGTCAGCCGGGCGGCGCTGTGGCCGACCGCCTCGCCGGTGTCGTCGGGCGGGGCCAGCGGCGAGCCGCCGGACGCGCCGTCCTCGCCCACCTCGCGGCCGGCGGTCATCGCCTCGGCGGCGGCCGTCCAGCGCTTCAGCAGCGCGACCAGGGCGGCCCGGTCGGTCGTCGTGACGTCGAAGGCGGCGAAGTGCAGGTGGCCCTGCACGGCCGTCGTGATGCCCGCCTGGTGCGCGCCGTGGAAGGGGACGACGTCGTCGGGCTCGTCGCGCTGGGCGACCGCAGGGGCGGCCACCCCCAGCCCGACACCGACGGCGCCCGCGCCGAGCAGGCCCAGCAGCCCGCGACGGCTGATCCCCTGGGTCATGCGCTGGCCGCGGCCGCGAGCTCGGACAGCGGCTCCCCGAGGGCGTCCACGACGCGGGCCAGCTCGCGGCGGCCGGCGGCGTCGACGGTCTCGTACGACACGTAGGTGGTGCCGCGGGCGTACTCCGTCAGGGCGGTGTCCACGTCGGCGAACGCGGCGTCGAGGCGGGTCACCAGGTCGGTGTCCTCGATCAGCGGCCGCAGCACGTCGAGGGCCTTCTCGGCGCCGTCGACGTTGGCGGCGAAGTCGACCAGGTCGGTGTGCGAGAAGGCCTCCTCCTCACCGGTGATCTTGCCGGTGGCCACCTCGTCGAGCAGCTCCTTGGCGCCGTTGCCGATCGAGGCGGGGGACAGGTCGGCGTTCTGCACGCGGCCCTGCAGGTCGGTGACGTCGGCGACCAGCTGGTCGGCGACGGCGTCCAGGCCCGTCGTGCTGCCGGTCACCCACAGCGCCTTCTCCAGGCGGTGCCAGCCGGTCCACTCCTGCCCCGGCTCGAGGTCGGCCTCGCGCAGGTCGACCTTCGGGTCGAGGTCGCCGAAGCTCTCCGCGACCGGCTCGATCGCCTCCCACGGCGCGCGCGACGGGGCGTACAGCGCCTTGGCCCTGGCGACGTCGCCGGCCTTGACGGCGGCGGCGAAGCCCTGGACGAGCGGGACCAGCGCGTCGGCCTGCTGCTGGACGTAGGCGCGGTAGTCCGCGACCGCCTTCGTCGCGGCCGGGTCCACCGGCGCGGCGCTGGCCGCGGCGGCGACCGTGATGGGCGTGCGGATGCCGTCGCCGGTCATGCCGGGCTTGCAGGCCACGACGTAGTCGCCGGCCGGGACCTGGGTCGTCAGCTCGTAGCGCAGGCCCGGGCCGATGTTCTCCTTCTCGGTGACGATGCGGTCGCCCTGGGCGTAGACGTAGACCTCGGTCACCTTCGAGCCGGTGTTGCGGATCTCGAAGACGTTGCGGCCGGCGGTGAGGTCGGTACGGCTCAGCCCGCAGCTGTCGTCGCCGGCCTCCACCTGCACCGGGCCGCCGACCGCCGGTGCGGCCTCGTCGGCGCCTCCGCCGCAGGCGGTCAGCCCCACGAGGGCAGTCAGGAACAGGGCGGTGCGGCGCATGTCAGGGGCTCCGGACGTCAGGCGGGGAGGGGGACGGCACGTCGGCGGGCGGGTGCCGGCCGGAAGTAGAGGAAGGCGACCGGGACGAGGTAGGCGGTCCAGGCGAGCGCCTCGAGCCACGTCGTGGCCGGGCTGAAGTTGACGGTGCCCTTGAGCACCGTGCCGTACCAGCTGCTCGGCGGGACCTGCGCGCTCACGTCGAAGGCCAGGCTGGCTGAGGCCCGGCAGGACGCCGGCCTCCTGCAGGTCGTGCACGCCGTACGACAGGACGCCGGCGGCGACCACGACCAGCAGCGCGCCCGTGACCAGGAAGAACCTGCCGAGGTCGAGGGTGACGGAGCGGACGTAGAGCAGCCGGGCCAGCACCACCGCGGCGGCCAGGCCGAGCGCGGCGCCGATGATCGGGTCGGCTCCGGAGCCGGCGGCCTGCGCGGCGGCCCAGAGGAACAGCGCGGTCTCCAGGCCCTCGCGGCCGACGGCCAGGAAGGCGACCAGGGCGAGCGTCGCGCTGCCGGCGACCAGCGCGGAGGCGACCTTGCCCTCGAGCTCGCCCTTGAGGGTGCGGGCCGAGCGGCGCATCCAGAAGACCATCCCGGTCACGAAGGCGACGGCCACGATCGACAGCACGCCGCCGATCAGCTCCTGCTGGGTGAACGACAGCGAGGTGGTCGAGAAGGTCAGCAGGGCGCCGAAGCCCAGGCTCAGCGCCACGGCGGCGCCGACGCCGGCCCAGACCGGGGCGAGGCCGTCGCGGCGGCCGGTGCGGACCAGGTAGGCCAGCAGGATGCTCACGACCAGCGAGGCCTCCAGGCCCTCCCGCAGGCCGATGAGGGCGTTGGCCAGCACGTGGACCCCCTCGCTGCACGCCCTCGGGTTAGGGCAGCCTTAGTAAAGCAGCAGTCGTCCGGTCAGTGCGGTGTGAGCCGCGTCGCTGCGGTCCTCGTGCCGGCGCGGGTCTCGACGCCGGGTCGACGGTTGACGGTCCTGTCGGACCCGGGGTCTACTGTTCGCATCGTTCGAACACCTGTTCGAGCGAACGGCGGGACCGTCGCGGGTCCTGCCGAGGGCGGATCCCCGTCCGGCGGCGTGACCAGAGCTCGACCCTCTCACGCCGCCGCTCGGGGTCCACCGGTCCGGGTGCGGCGTGGGGAAGCGCTGCGCCCGGGCCGGTGGACCGCCCACTGCCGTCTTCCCCCGGCATCCCGCGGACAGCGCCCGCTGTCCGCACGCCGAGCCTGGAGGACGCGCCGTGACCCGCCTGCACACCGACCCCGTCGAGGTCCAGCGCCGCGACGACGAGCCCGCCCTGTTCCTGTGGCGCGGCCGGCTGTTCGCCGTCCGCGCGGTCCTGGCCCACTGGACCGAGGCGGGCAGCTGGTGGAGCGGCAGCGCCGTGCGCGCCCTGACCTCCGGCGACACCGCCGCGCCGGGCAGCGACCTGGCCGGTCCGCTCGAGACCGCGCCCATCCCGTCCTCGCCGAAGTGGGCGCAGCGCGCCTGGGGCGAGCCGGCCCCCGACGTCGGGGCCTCCGTCGGCCCGTCCTCCATCGACGACCGCGAGCGCGACTGGTGGCGGGTCGAGGCCGGCGCCGGCCGGTCCGCCGGGACGGGCGTCTACGACCTCTGCTTCGACTGGTCCCAGGGCAGCTGGACGCTCGCCCGGGTCCTGGACTGACCGCGTGACCGCCCTCGACGAGCGACCGGTCGTGCGCACCTCCGCCCTGCCCGCGCCCACCCTGCTGGCGCTGGCCCGGCGCGGCCTGCTGCAGGCCGGAGCGCCCGAGCAGCACCCCACCGAGCGCTACGCGCTGGCCCACCTGTCGGCGCTGCGGGCCGCCGCCGCCGTGCTGGCCTGCCGGGCCCGCCCGGCGCCGTCGTCCCACCGCTCCCGGCCGACCAGCGCCTGGGTGCTGCTCGCCGGCGTCGCCCCCGAGCTGGGGGAGTGGGCCGCGTTCTTCGCGGCCGGGGCGCGCAAGCGGGCGGCCGCCGAGGCCGGGCTGCCGGCCGCGGTGACCGCCCGGGAGGCCGACGACCTGCTGCGCGACGCCGAGGCCTTCCTGGCCGTGGTCGAGACGACGCTCGGGCTCTCCCACCAGCCGCTGCTGCCCGGCTGACCCGACGCGGGCCCTGCCCCTGCCCGCGCTGCCCCCGCCCGCGCCTGCCCGCGCTGCCTGCCCGCGCTGCCCCTGCCCGCGCTGCCCCGCGCTGCCCCTGCGCCTGTCCCCGCGCTCACCCCTGTGCCCGCTGTCCTCCCTCCGAGCTGATCCGAGACCCCTTCGTGTCCGACCCCTTCGTCCACCTGCACGTGGCCTCCGGCTACTCCTTGCGCCACGGCGCCTCCCTCCCGCACGTGCTCGTCGAGCGGGCGGCCGAGCACGGCATGGACGCCCTCGCGCTCACCGACCGCGACGGGACCTACGGCGCGGTGAAGTTCGCCAAGGCCTGCGCCCGCGCCGGGGTCCGCCCGCTGTTCGGGGTCGACCTCGCGATGACCCGGCTGGGCAGCGGCCGGCCGGGGGAGGGCCGGCCGGGGGAGGGCCCGTCGGAGCAGGCGCCGGGCGGGGGCGCGGGCGGGGCAGCGGCCCGGCGGCGCAGCCCGGCCCGTGGCGGGGCGTTCCTCGACCGCGACCCCGAGCGGTCCGGCGACCCGGCCCGGCCCGCCGACCTCACCCTGCCGCGGGTGGTCCTGCTGGCCCGCGACGGCCGGGGCTGGGCCGCGCTGTGCCGGCTGGTCTCGGCCACCCACCTCGCCGGTGAGCGCGGCACCCCGGTCAGCAGCCTGGACCTGGTCGCCGAGCACGCCGGGGCCGCCGCCCAGGCCGGCTCGCTGGCCGTGCTGCTCGGCCCGGCCTCCGAGCTCGGCCGGGCGGTCGCCGTCCGCCGGCCCGACCTCGCCCGCGCCCACCTCGACCGCTGGCGCGACGTGCTCGGCCGCGACGCGGTGCTGGTCGAGGTCGTCTCCCACCGGGCCCAGGGCGACGCCGCCCGGGCCGCCCGGCTGCTCGGCTTCGCCGCGGAGCAGCGGGCGCCGGCCGTGCTCACCAACGTCGTCCGCTACGCCGACCGGTCCGACGCCCCGACCGCCGACGTCCTCGACGCCGCCCGGCGCCTGGTGGCGCTCGACGCCCGCCACGTCGACCGGGCCAACGCCGAGGCCGCCCTGCTCAGCGGCAAGGAGATGGCCCGGGTGGCCGAGGAGGTCGCCCGCAGCGCCGGGCTCGGCGACGACGGCCGGGGCCTGCTCGCGCGCACCCGGGCCGAGGCCGAGCGGTGCGCCGTCGACCCGCGCGGCGACCTCGGCATCGGCGAGGTGCACTTCCCCGAGCTGGAGGTCGCCGGGGTGCGCGGCGGCGGTCAGGCTGCTGCCGAGGCGGTGCTGCGCGCCCGCTGCGAGGCCGGGCTCGGCCGCCGCGGCATGCCTGCGACGGCGGAGGTCCGCACCCGGCTCGAGGAGGAGCTCGGGGTCATCCGGGTCCTCGGCTACCCGTCGTACTTCCTCACCGTCGCCGACGTCGTCGACCTCATCAAGGGCATGGGCGTGCGCGCCGCGGCCCGCGGCAGCGGCGCCGGCAGCCTGGTCACCTACCTGCTCGGCATCAGCGACGTCGACCCGATCCGCTACGGCCTGCTGATGGAGCGCTTCCTGTCGCCGCTGCGCCACCAGCTGCCCGACATCGACCTCGACGTCGAGTCGGCCCGGCGCACCGAGGTCTACGAGCAGGTCCTGCAGAAGTACGGCGGCGAGCGCTGCACCTGCGTCTCGATGATGGACACCTACCGCGCCCGGCACGGCATCCGCGACGTCGGCGCCGCCCTCGGGATGCCGCCCGGTGAGGTCGACGCGCTGGCCAAGGCGTTCCCGCACATCCGGGCCAGCCAGGTCCGCGCCGCCCTGCGCGACCTGCCCGAGCTGCGCGCCAGCGGGCTCGCCCAGGGGGAGAACGCCGGCCGGGTCGACCTGCTGCTGCGCCTGGTCGAGCGGCTCGACGGGCTGCCCCGCCACATCGCCCTGCACCCGTGCGGCGTGCTGCTGTCCGACGCCACCCTGCTCGACCGCACGCCGGTCGAGTCCAGCTGGCTGGGCTTCCCGATGAGCCAGTTCGACAAGGACGACGTCGAGGAGCTCGGCCTGCTCAAGCTCGACGTCCTCGGCATCCGGATGCAGTCCGCGATGGCCTACGCCGTCGAGCAGGTGGCCGCGGTCGAGGGTGAGGTGGTCGACGTCGACACCATCGACCGGGCCGACCCGCAAGACGTTCCAGCTGGTGCAGTCGACCAAGACGCTCGGCTGCTTCCAGATCGAGTCGCCCGGCCAGCGCGAGCTGGTCGGCAAGTTCGCCCCGGAGACGTTCGAGGACCTCATCATCGACATCTCGCTGTTCCGGCCCGGTCCGGTCAAGAGCGACATGGTGCGGCCGTTCCTGGAGGCCCGGCAGGGCTGGCGCGAGCCGGAGTACCCCCACCCCGACCTGGCCTCCTGCCTCGAGCAGACCTGGGGCGTCGTCGTCTTCCACGAGCAGGTGCTCCAGATCGTCTCCACCATGACCGGCTGCTCGCTGGCCGAGGCCGACGAGGTGCGCCGGGCCCTCGGCGACCCGACCGGCCAGCCCGAGGTCCGGCTGTGGTTCATGCCGGCGGCGCTCGGCCGCGGCTACCCGATCGAGGTGGTCGACCAGGTCTGGGAGGTGCTCAAGGCGTTCGGCTCGTTCGGGTTCTGCAAGGCCCACGCGGCGGCGTTCGCGCTGCCGACCTACCAGTCGGCCTGGCTCAAGGCCCACCACCCGGCGGCGTTCCTCGCCGGGGTGCTCACCCACGACCCCGGCATGTACCCCAAGCGCCTGATCCTCGACGACGCCCGCCAGTTCGGGATCGCCGTGCTGTCGCTCGACGTCAACCGGTCCGAGGCCGGCTACACCGTCGAGCGGGTCGGCGTGCTCGACGAGCCGCCGCCCAAGATCCTCGACCAGCTCGACGACCCGACGGCCGGCCCGCGGGCGCCCGAGCCGGGGCTGCCCGACGGGCGCGGCACCGGCATCCGCATCGGCCTGGCCGAGGTCAAGGGCATCAACGACGCCGAGGTGGCCCGCATCGTCGCCGGCCGCCCCTACGCCAGCCTGTCGGACTTCTGGCACCGCGCCGCCGTCTCCCGCCCGGTCGTGGAGCGCCTCGTCGTGGCGGGGGCCTTCGACGAGCTGTACGGCCTGGGCTCCACCGTCCCGGGCCGTCGCCGGGGCCAGGTCACCCGCCGCGACCTGCTGCTGCAGGTCGCCGAGCTCGACCGCTGGAGCCGCTCGGTGCAGAAGGGCGGCCGGGGGCGCGGGCGGTCGACGAAGCCGCTGCCGGACCAGCCGAGCGCGCCGCTGTCGCTCGACGACGTCCGCGCGCGGGCCGCGAAGCAGTCGCAGGCGGCGGCCGTGGCGGAGCCGGTCGACGTCCAGCTCGCCCTCGACCTCGGCGACGAGCCGACGACCGAGGCGTCCGGGCTGCCCGAGATGAGCCGGGCCGAGCGGGTGCGGGCCGAGCTCGACGTGCTGGGCCTGGACGTCAGCAGCCACGTCATGGACGCCTACGCGCCGTTCCTCGCCGAGCTCGGCACCACCCGGGCCCGTGACCTGCTGGGCTGCCGCAGCCGCCAGGAGGTGCTGGTGGCCGGGGTGAAGGTGGCCACCCAGACGCCGCCGATCCGCTCGGGCCGGCGGGTCATCTTCGTGACCCTCGACGACGCCACCGGTCCGCTCGACGCCACCTTCTTCGAGGACGCCCAGGTCGGCTACGCCACCACCGTCTTCCACTCCTGGCTGCTGGTGGTGCGCGGGCTGGTCCGGCGCACCGGCCCGCGCGGGGTGTCGATGCAGGCGATCGGCTGCTGGGAGCTGCCGGCGCTGCACACCGCCTGGCTCGGCGGCGGGCTCGCCGCCGTCGAGGCGCTGATGGACACCCCGGCGGTCGTCACCGAGGCGGCGGTGCAGGGCGCGGCGGCCAGCCGGTCCAGCCGTCCGGTCATGACCAGCCCGCCGCTGGTGGGCGGGGGAGCGGGGCACTCGGGGGTCGGCGGGGCGGTCCACGTCTACGCGACCGGCTTCCGGGCCAACCCCTACGCCGACGTGAAGCCGGCCGGCGACGGCACCGGCACGTCCGGGGGCAAGGGCGCGCCGCGCAAGCTGTGGCACGCGAGCCAGGGGAGCTCGGGGCGGTGACGCTGCGCCGTCCGGACGAGTCGTCCTGCCCCGTTGTGTCCGCTTCTCGACGGGTTCGTCACCCTGTCCGCAGGGTCACAGACGGGTGGCCAGAGGTCGGGTCGCGCAGGACGACGGCCGACACGACAGGGGTGCTCCTGCGGGAGCGCCTGCCCCTGTCGCCTTCTGCCGGAGCCTGTGATGACGCCCTCGACGTCCCGCCTCGACCGCCCTCTCCCATCCCGGCCGGCCGCGCCACCCCGCACGGCTGGTCCCGCTGGTCCTGCTCGTCCTGCTCGGCGCGCTGGTCGCCGCGGCCCTGCCGGCTCCGCCGGTCTCAGCAGCCGCCCTCGCGATCCGCACCCCCAGCAGGACGATCGAGACCTACGCGCGCTACCAGCCGCAGAGCACCTGCAGCCCGCAGGCGAAGCCGGGCGTCCTGGCGTTCACGCGCCTGGTCCTCAAGGCCTACCCCGGCACCGGCAGCTCGGGCATCGTCCGCGCCTGCGCCGCCAGCGGGCGCAGCGAGCACAAGGAGGGACGGGCCTGGGACTGGCGCCTCAACGTGCACAGCGCGCGGCAGCGCCAGCAGGCCTCGGACATGGCCTCGTGGCTGTTCGCGACCGACCGCTACGGCAACACGCGGGCGATGGCGCGCCGGCTGGGCCTGATGTACGTCATCTGGAACCACAAGATCTGGAGCGCCTCGAAGCCGGGCGCGGGCTGGCGCCCGTACACCGGGCCCAACCCGCACACCGACCACATGCACTTCTCCTTCTCCGTGCTCGGCGCCCAGGGCAAGACCTCGTTCTGGAGCGGCGCCGTGCCGGCCAGCCTGCGCACCCCGCCGAAGCCCGCTCCGGCTCCGCGTCCGGCGCCCACCCAGGCCGCGCCGCATCCCACCGTTCCGGTGGTCACGCCGACCCTGCCGGCCCCGAGCATCGAGCCCGAGGCGCCGGTCGACACCTCGAGCCCCGTCCCGGTCCCCGCCGCCTCCGCGCCGTCGCAGCCCGTGCTCGACAAGGGCACGGCGCAGGTCCGCGTGCCGGCCGACGGCACCCGGGTCACGACGGCCTTCGCGCTGCGGGCCGGACGTCGCTACCAGCTGTCGGTCACCGGCACCTACCAGTACGGCGACGGCGTCATGCAGGCCGACGCCGAGTGCAACAGGTGGCCCCAGGACCGCTTCTGGCACCGCACCAGCCAGTGGGAGGGCACGCCCGGCCGGGGTCACCTCGACCTGCAGGTGACCGGCTCGCCGGAGGACTGGACGCCGGCCACCGACACCGGCGGCGGCTGCAACCGCGCCGACCACACCTACACCCGGACCGTCCTCGCCGAGAGCGACGCGCCGCTCAAGCTCCGGCTGGACGACGACAACTACGGCGACAACAAGGGCCGGCTGACGGTGCTCGTCACCGTGCTCGACGCCGCGGTCGCCGTCGACTGACCGACGCCGGTGCCGGCCGCTCACTAGGCTCCCCGACGAGCGCGTCGTCCTGTCCGGCGCCGAGAGCAGGAGGACCGTGGCCGACCCGTCAGCCGACCGCACGGCCGGCCCGGCCGCCCGCGCCGTGCGGACCGGCGGGCCGGCTGCGTCGGCCCGTACCGCCGTCGTCTGGGAGGTGCTCTCCAGCGCCCTCGCCGACGCCGACCCGGACGCCCGCGGGCTCGACCTCGTCGACGCAGGCGGCGGCACGGGGGGCTTCGCGGTCCCGCTGGCCGAGGCCGGCCACCGCGTCGTCGTCGTCGACCCCAGCCCCGACGCGCTCGCCGCGCTGTCCCGGCGGGCCCACGAGCGGGGCGTGGGTGACCGGGTCCGCGGCGTGCAGGGCGACGTCACCGACCTGCCTGCGCTGCCCGAGCTGGCCGACGGCGTCGACGTCGTGCTGTGCCACAACGTCCTCGAGGTCGTCGACGACCCGGCGGCCGCGCTCGGCGCCGTCGCGGGCTGCCTGCGTCCCGGTGGTCGGCTCAGCCTGCTGGCGCCCGGCCGGGCCGCGGCCGTGCTGGCCCGCGCGCTCGCCGGCCGGCCGGACGAGGCGGCCCACGTCCTGTCCGACCCGGCCGGGCGCTGGGGCGCCGCCGACGGCACCGCCCGCCGCTGGGAGCCGGCCCAGCTCGCCGAGCTCGTGGTCGGCGCCGGGCTGGCCGTCGAGCAGCTGCACGGCGTGCGGGTCCTCGCCGACCTGGTCCCGAGCGCGGTGCTCGACCTCGAGCCGGGTGCGGCCGCGGCCCTGCTCGCCCTGGAGCGCGCGCTGTCGGACCGGCCGCCCTTCCGTGACCTGGCGACCCAGCTGCACGTGCTCGCGCGTCGCCCCGCCGCGGCGGGCTAGCCCGCCGGTGTCGCCCCACCGGGCCGTGGTGCCGGCGTGAGCCGCGGCACGGTCCCGCCGACCGGCCCGCCCGTCGGGCCGCCGGCCGACGACCGCGGCTGCACGGTGCTGCACGTCGACATGGACGCCTTCTACGCCAGCGTCTCGCTGCGCTCCCGCCCGGAGCTGCACGGGCTGCCGGTCATCGTGGGCGGGTCCGGGTCGCGCGGGGTGGTGCTGTCCGCCACGTACGAGGCCCGGGCCTTCGGCGTCCACAGCGCCATGCCGATGATGCGGGCGCGCCGGCTCTGCCCCCAGGCGGTCGTGGTGAAGCCCGACCACGAGGCCTACGCCGAGGTCTCGCACGGCGTCATGGAGGTCTTCCGGTCCGTCACGCCGCTGGTCGAGCCGATCTCGCTCGACGAGGCGTTCCTGGACGTGCGCGGCGCGGCCCGGCGGCTCGGGGGCGCCCGCGCGGTGGGGGAGTGGGTACGCGCCACCGTCGAGGACGAGCAGGGCATCACCTGCTCGGTCGGCGTGGCCACGACCAAGTTCGTGGCCAAGCTCGCCTCGGCCCGCTGCAAGCCCGACGGGCTGCTGGTCGTGCCGCCCGGTGAGGTCGTCCCGTTCCTGCACCCGCTGCCGGTCGGTGCGCTGTGGGGCGTCGGCGAGAAGACCGAGACCGTGCTGCGCGGGCTCGGTCTGCACCAGGTCGGCGACATC
Organism: uncultured Actinomycetota bacterium; assembly: GCA_963762795.1. Lineage (GTDB taxonomy): Bacteria > Actinomycetota > Actinomycetes > Mycobacteriales > SCTD01 > RYN-170. The sequence goes on from CAVXMC010000014.1 coordinate 201,315, forward strand.
GCCAACACCCCGCTGTCCACGCTCCAGCGGGCGCTCGGTCCGGGCGCGGGCGCCCACCTGCACGCGCTGGCGTGGGGGCGCGACGAGCGACGGGTCACGCCGCTCGAGCCCGACAAGAGCATCGGCGCCGAGGAGACCTTCGCGGTCGACATCGACGACCCCGAGATCATCCACCGCGAGCTGCTGCGGCTGTCCGAGCGCACCGCCGCGCGGCTGCGGGCCAAGGGCCAGGTCGGCCGCACCGTCTCGATCAAGGTCCGCTTCGCGGACTTCACCACCATCACCCGCGCCCGCACGCTCAAGGAGGCCACCGACGTCGGCCGCACGGTGTACGAGACCGCCGTCGGCGCTGTTCGACGCGCTCGGGCTGGAGCGGGCCCGGCTGCGCCTGGTGGGGGTGCGCGTCGAGGGCATCCAGGACGCCGACCAGGCGCCCCGGCAGCTGCTGCTCGGCGAGAAGGACGTCGGCTGGCGGGAGGCCGAGCAGGCGGTCGACAAGGCGGCCCGGCGCTTCGGGGCGGGGGCGGTGCGCCCGGCGGCGCTGGTGCAGCCCACGGGCGCCGGTCCGCGCTCGGCCGGCCCCGAGCCGGGCGCGGCGCGAGGGGGCCGCCGCACCTCCGGCCCTCGCGCTCCGGAGGGGGCGTGAGCCGTCGTACCGGTGGGAACTCCACGGTCTGCCCACTCGTCGTGACGTGCGGGCGTCGTGCTCGTATCCTTCAGAGGAGCCTCGGAGCGCCGGGGCACCACCATCTCGATCCTCGTGGTCGTCGTCCGCCGGGAGGGAGCGCCAGTGCCGCTCTCTGAGCACGAGCAGCGCCTGCTCGACCAGATCGAGCGTGCGCTGTACGCCGAGGATCCCAAGTTCGCGTCCACCGTGCGCCAGACCGACCTGCGCACGCACATGCGCCGCCGGCTCCGGCGCGCCGCGCTGGTCCTCGTGCTCGGCTTCGCGCTGATGCTGGTCGGCGTCGTGGCCCAGAAGATCGTGCTCGGCGTCGCCGGCTTCGTGGTCATGCTCGGCGCCCTCCTGCTCGCCCTGTCCAGCTGGAAGCGCCTCGGCGCCGGCCCGGCGCCCGCCAAGCCGACCGGGGCGCCCGCCAGCGGCGGCTCGACCCGCATCGGCGGCGGCCGCACCCCCCGCCCCGGCCGCGCCCCGCGCAGCTCCAGCGGTGGCAGCTGGAAGCACCGCCTCGAGGAGCGCTGGAAGCGCCGCTGGGACGAGCGCGGCCGCTAGCAGCTCGCACGTCGTACGACCGGCCCGGCCCACCCGCGGTGTGCCGGGCCGTTCCGTGTCCGGCGGCGCCGGGGGTGGGCCGCTGAGCGGCGGCCCGGCCCAGCCGCGCCGGCCGGCGCCCGCGCCCGCGCCCGGCGCCACGAACGTAGCGGTGCGGTTGCTCCTGGCGGCTCGGACGGGGCGTACCGCTACGTTCGCCGCCGCGCCGGGCGGCCCCGCGCCGGCCGGCCGCGGCGGCCCGCCCGCCGGCCACCGCCCGGCCGCCGGCGCCCCCGTCGGGGTGTTCGACGGGTCCGCCCCGGACGGCCGCCCCACCGGGCCTGCCGCCCCACGACCGTGATCGTCAGCGGATCTCGGGGGTCAGGGCCACCGGGGAGCGCGGACGATCACGCGGAGGCCCGGGCCGGCGCAGCGCACCACGTCCCCGCGCCGCGAGTGTCGCGGGTACGCCCCGTCCCGGGCGCCGGAACGGGGCGCAACCCGACACTCGGCGCGATGCGGGGAGCGGCGCGGCCGCGCCAGGCAGGGCGTGGCCGCGGCGGGCAGCGCCAGCCCGGCGGGCGCGGTGCGAAGCCGACCTGGCCGACGCGCCGCCGCCGCATCCTCGTAGCCCGGCCCCGCGGCCGGGTGCGCGGGCGCGACGGCCACCGGCCGCGCCGCCGCCGCGACCGCGACCCTACGCGGGGCGGCGGTGGAGGCGGCGCGAGACGCCGGCGACGGCGTCGTCGACCTTGTCGAGCGCGTCGGCGACCAGGGTGCCGCTCGTGTGCGCCATCCAGGCGAGCGTGGAGGGCGGGGCGAGGTGGGCCCGCACGCGGGTGCTCGGCTCGATCCCGGCGAGCAGCGCCTTGCGGACGGTGCCGGCGTCGGCGCGCAGGCCCGGGACGTCCGGGACGGACCCGGGGCGGGCGTAGCGCTCCCGCTCGGCGGCGGCGGCGAGCCGGTGCAGGGCGGCCAGGTGCTGGCCGGCGAGCCCGGCCGAGAAGGCCAGGCGGGCGGCCGCGGCGCGGGGGCTGTCCGAGGTGCGCCAGCGGTGGCCGGTGTCGCGGGCGTCCTCCTCGACCTGCTGCCACGCGGCGAGCGGGCCGGGGGAGCGCCAGCGGGCCCGGCGGCGGGCGAACGCCACGACGGACGGGGTGATCGCCCCGACCAGCAGCAGCAGCGGCACGAGCAGCCAGGGCGAGGGCAGGCCGTCGTCCTCGGCGACCAGCGGCCCGGCGGCCGGCGCGACCGGGACGGCGGGGTCGATGCGGTCGAGCTTGCCGGAGGGTCCGGCCGCCTCGTTGGCGGTGTCGCCGAGCAGCGGGCCGGTGGGCGCCCCGGTGTTGGGGTCGCGCGGACCGACGGGGGCGTCGGCCGACTCGGTGCTGTACTCGGGCACGACGGTGCGGGTGCCGGCCGGCGTCGGCTCGAAGCGGATCCAGCCGGCGCCCTCGAACCAGGCCTCGGGCCAGGCGTGCGCGTCGGCGGTGGTGACGACCCGGCTGAGGTCGGACTGCACGGAGCCGGGGGTGAAGCCGACGGCCACGCGCGACGGGATGCCGAGGACGCGGAGCATGACGGCCATGGCCGAGGCGTACTGCTCGCAGAAGCCCTTGCGGCCGGTGTCGCGGTCGAGGAAGGCGGTGAGGGCGTCGGGGTTGTCGAAGCGCGGGCCGGTCTCGACGCTGTACTCGAAGCCGTTGCTGCGGTCGCGGAAGAAGGCCTGCAGGGCACGGGCCTTCTCGTACGCCGTCGGGGCCCCGCGCGTCACGTCCTCGGTCAGCCGGCGCACCGAGTCCTGGACCGGCACGGGCTTGACGTAGTCGGCGACGTCCTCGGCCACCTCGTCGGCGGCGCGCAGCAGGTCGGGGCCGGGCAGGACGCGGGTGGCGTTGACCTCGTACTCCCCGACCCGGCGGGTGGTGGAGCGGGTGGAGAACGCGGTGTCGCTGCTCGGGTCCCAGAGCCAGCGACCCTGCACGTCGACCCGGGTCGGGTTGGCCGGGACGGGCAGCCAGCGGGTGTCGAGGGCCGGCGCGACGTCGATGACGGTCGTCAGCTCGCGGGTGGGGACGGCGGCCTGGACGCCGGACGGCGTCGGGATGCCGCGGTCGACCCGCTCCCCGGTCAGCGAGGACGACCGCCAGCTCGACCCGTCGAAGGTGTCGAGCGTGGTCATCCGCAGGTAGTCGGGGTCGGTGTCGGTCGTCGTGTAGCGCAGCAGCTCGGTGGGCCGCGGCTGGCGCAGGTCGCCCTGCAGGCGGGTGATCGGGTTGTACGTCACCGTGGTGCGGCCCTTGCCGGTCGCCGTCACCGCCGCCGTTGCCGCTGCCCGGGAAGAGCGTGCCGTCCAGGCCCGGGACCATCGCCGGGACGACGAGCGACGACGCCGAGCGCGGCCACGCCGATCCGCCGGCCGACCCGGCCGAGGCTCGAGTCCTCCATCTCGGCCTGGCCCTGGGTGCGCAGCGGGAGCCCCCAGCGGCCGACCTTCTCCTCGCTCTCGACGAGCAGCAGGGTCAGCCAGCCCGCGGCGCCGAGCGCGAAGGGCAGCCAGCCGAGACCTCCGGGCAGCACGCCGGACGGGATGGCGAACAGCACGAGCAGCGGCAGGCCCGGCGATGGCGGCCCGGCGCAGGCCGACGGCCAGCAGGTCGACGACGACCGCGACCGCGCCGATGCCGAGCGTGGCGAGCAGCAGGAGGCCGGGGTTGGCGGGCACCGGCGCGGCCAGCTCGAGGATGTCCTTGCGCGCGGCCGTGACCAGGGCCTGGAAGACGTCGACGGTGCGACCGGTCGGCAGCACGGCGTACGAGAGGGTCTCGCGGGCGAAGGCCAGGCAGGTGTAGACGGCCAGGCCGAGCAGCTGGACCAGCGGGACGAGCAGGGTCGGGACCCCGCCGCGGCGCGACACCAGCCCGACGACGGCGACGACCAGCACGCTGCCGAGGACGCGCGGCAGCCAGCTCAGGTCGGCGTAGAGCGGCGACAGGGCGCTGCTGGCGAGGGCCACCGCGACGGCGGCGGCGAGCGTGAGGCGGTCGCGGGTGCTCATCAGGTCTCCGGGTCGAGGGTTCCGGCGGGAGCGAGCTGCCGGCCGCTGCCCCGGGTGCCGGCGAGCGGCCAGACCGAGGCGAGCGTGGTGCCGTGGCTGACGCGCAGGACGCGCCAGCCGGTGCTGAGCAGGAGACCGGCGGCGGAGTCGGCCTCGGCCACCGCCGACTCGCGGGCGCGGGGCGTCACCGGCGCCCAGGAGTCGGTGTCGACGAGGACGGCGACGCAGGCGCCCGAGCCGGTGCGCAGGCGGGCCAGCTGCTCGGCCTCGGTGAGGTCGAGCCGGCCGAGCACGGCGACCAGCACGCCGTCGAGCCCGCCGCGGCGCAGCCGCTCGACCACGCCGACCAGGTCGGGCGTGCGGTCGGCGGTGACCCCGGCCAGGGCGTCGAGCAGCAGGCCCTCGGTCACCGGCACGCCCTGCGGCGTGAGCGGCCGGGCGGCGTGGTCGATCAGCCGCAGCCCGAAGCCGCCGCGCACCAAGGAGCAGCCGATGCTGGCGACGGCGTTGACCGACCACTCGTACGACGAGCCCGGGCCGTCGCCGCGGTGGGCGTCCAGGCGGCCGTCGAGCAGGACCGTCGCCCGGCTCTGGAAGGGCTGCTCCTCGCGGCGGACCATGAGCTCGCCGGTGCGGGCGGTGGAGCGCCAGTGGACCTTGCGCAGGTCGTCGCCGTGGCGGTACTCCCGCGTCGCCGCGTCGTCGGCGCCGCTGCTGGAGACCGAGCGCGCCGTCGCGTCGCCGCCGCCGGCCCAGTCGCCGCCGAGGCGCACGCCGGGCAGCGGGCTGACCACCGGCGTGACGACCAGCTCGTCCGTCGCGGCGAAGGAGCGGGTGAGCTCGCACAGGCCGAACGGGTCGGTCAGGCGCACGGCCAGCGGGCCGATCGTGAACCGGCCGCGGACCTCCGAGCCGACCGGGTAGGTCACCAGCCGCCGCCCCTGCGGCTCGACCTTGTCGAGCACGAAGCGCGGCCGGGCGCCGAGCGTCCACGGCAGGGTGTCCTCGACGAGCAGCACGCCGCTCGGCAGCCGGCTGACGTTCTCCAGGGACAGCCGGACCTCGGTCTCGCGGCCGGCCTCGACCCGCGGCGGGGACCAGGCTGCGCTCGCAGGACAGCCGGTAGCGGGTGCGTGCCACGACCGACACCGCCGCGAGCGGCAGCACCACGAGGAAGACCGACGCGCGGAGCAGGTCGCGCTGCCCCAGCCCGATCGCGCAGACCGCCAGCGCGATGCCCGCGGCCAGCAGGCAGCGGCCGCGCGTGGTGAGGCCGGCGAGCGCGGCGCGCAGTCCGTTCACCCGCGGCGCCGCACGGCGGGTCCGTCGGAGACCGGGACGCGGGCGACGAGGTCGGCGACCACGGCCTCGGGGGAGCGGCGCGACACCTGCGCCTCGGCGGTCGGCAGCAGGCGGTGGGCGAGCACCGGGCCGGCCAGCGCCTGCACGTCGTCGGGCAGCACGAAGTCGCGCCCCTCGAGCGCCGCGGCGGCGCGGGCGGCGCGCAGCAGCTGCAGGCTGGACCGGGGGGAGGCACCCAGCCGCAGCTCGGGCGCCTGACGGGTCGCCGTCACCAGCGCGATGACGTAGCGCTTGACCTCGTCGGAGACGTGGATGCCCCGGACGACCTCGATGAGCTTGCGGACCTCGAGCGCGTCGGCGACCGGCTCGAGCTCCTCGAGCGCGTCGGGGCCGCCGTGCGTGCCGAGCATGTCGAGCTCGGCCTGCGCCGACGGGTAGCCCATCGAGACCCGGGCGGTGAAGCGGTCGCGCTGCGCCTCGGGGAGGGGGTAGGTGCCCTCCATCTCGATCGGGTTCTGCGTCGCGATGACCATGAAGGGCGTCTCGAGCACGTACGTGGTGCCGTCGACCGTGACCTGCCGCTCCTCCATGGCCTCGAGCAGCGCCGACTGCGTCTTCGGCGAGGCCCGGTTGATCTCGTCGCCGACGACCAGGTTGGCGAAGATCGCGCCGGGCTTGAACTCGAACTCGCGCGCCTCCTGGTCGTAGACGCTGACGCCGGTCACGTCCGAGGGCAGCAGGTCCGGCGTGAACTGGATGCGCCGCACCGAGCAGTCGATCGACCGGGCGAGCGCCTTGGCCAGCATCGTCTTGCCGACGCCCGGCACGTCCTCGATGAGCAGGTGCCCCTCGGCGAGCAGCACGACGAGCGACAGCTTCACCACCGCGCGCTTGCCCTCGATGACCTGCTCCATGTTGCCGAGGATCCGGCTGGCCGACTCCTGCAGGTCGTCCAGCCCGCCGGGGGCCACGTCCTCGGTCGTGCTCGTGCGGCGTGCCACCGGAGGTCCTCCAAAGCGTGCGGGTCGCGGGCCCACGAGCATCCCACCCCTCCGGGCTGCGCGCGCTCTGTCGAGCGGTCACCCGACCGCGGCTCCCTGCTCCGAACGAACGCCCGGCAGGCCGAGTTCCTGCCCGACGCCCTCGCCGTACGCCCCACCACGCCCCACTCGGTGCCGCGGACGGCGCCTGGGGCGGCCCCGGGGACCGGGAGGAGCGCTGGCGGCACACGCAGCAGGACGGCAGGTCAGGGGCCGAGGTGCTTCCCGGATGGGGCCGTGTGGAGTACGGTGGGGCGCACTGGAGCACTTCGGGGCTCTGGACCAGCGGGAGTGGAGGAGGAGCCGTGCCCGTGCGGTTCCTCGGGACCTTCACCCCTCGCCTGGACGACAAGGGCCGGCTGTTCCTGCCGGCCAAGTACCGCGACCAGCTGGCGGAGGGCATCGTGATCACCAAGGGGCAGGACCGCTGCCTCTTCGTGTACACGCAGGCCGAGTTCGACCGTCAGTACGACGAGCTCGCCGACGCCGACCCGGCCGACGAGGCCAAGCGCCTCTACGCCCGGCAGGTCTTCGGCAGCGCGTTCGACGACGTCCCCGACAAGTCGGGGCGCGTGACGGTGCCCGCACCGCTCCGCGCGTACGCCCGGCTCGACCGGGACTGCGTCGTCGTCGGCCTCGGCCGGCGCCTCGAGGTCTGGGACGCCGCCGCCTGGGCCGCCCACGAGGCCGCCACCGAGGCGGGCTACGCCGGAGAGCCGGCCGGTGGGGAGCCCGACCCCGCTGCCTGATCCACCTCGCGTGCAGCGAGGTCTCCGACCGCTCGCTCTCCTGGCGCACCTTCCCCGGTGCCAGGCGACGAGCGGGCGGGGACCTGGCTCCACGGGAGAGCACCGACCCCCCGGACCGCGACCCGGGGGCGCCGCACCGACGACAAGAGGGTCGACATGGACGAGACCGCCACGGCGCAGGCCCCTGCGCTCTCCCCGCAGGAAGCCCCCGACGAGCAGTCGCTCGCCCGCGAGCTGCGCGGCAGCGCGCTGCTGCTCGGCATGTCCTTCGGCGTGACGGCGGTCGTCGTCACGGTCGCCCAGGCCGCCGCCTCCCTGCTGGCCTGAGACGCTCGGCGTGACCGGCCCGGCAGCAGCCCGCGCACGTCCCGGTCCTGCTGGACCGCTGCCTGGAGCTGCTGTCCCCGGCGCTGACCGGCCCGGACACCGTCGTCGTCGACTGCACCCTCGGCATGGGCGGGCACGCCGAGGCGCTGCTGGCCCGTACGCCCGCCCGGCTGGTCGGCCTGGACCGCGACCCGGAGGCGCTGCGCCGCAGCGGTGAGCGGCTCGCCGCGTACGGCGACCGCGTGACGCTCGTCCACGCCGTCTACGACGAGCTCCCGCGTGTCCTCGCGGACCTGGGGCTCTCCCGGGTGCACGCTGTGCTCTTCGACCTCGGCGTCAGCTCCCTGCAGCTCGACGAGGCCGATCGCGGGTTCGCGTACGCCCAGGACGCTCCGCTCGACATGCGCATGGATCCCACGACCGGCCGCACCGCGGCCGACATCGTCAACGACTACACGGGCAAGGAGCTGGCGCGAGTGCTGCGGGTGTACGGCGAGGAGCGCTTCGCCGCCCGCATCGCCGACGCGATCGTCCGGGCCCGCGCGCAGGAGCCGCTCACCAGCAGCGCCCGCCTGGCCGAGCTGGTCCGCACCGCGATCCCGGCCGCCACCCGCCGCACCGGAGGGCACCCCGCGAAGCGGACCTTCCAGGCCCTGCGCATCGAGGTCAACGACGAGCTCGGCGTCCTGCGCCGCGCCGTCCCCGCCGCCGTCTCCGCCCTGGCCGTCGGGGGGCGGCTCGTCGTGCTCAGCTACCAGTCCCTGGAGGACAAGGTCGTGAAGAGCGAGCTCGTCACGAGGAGCACCTCCACGGTGCCTGTCGACCTGCCGTTCGTGCCCGAGGGGCAGGGCCCCGAGCTGCGCCTGCTCGTCCGCGGCAGCGAGAGCGCGACCGAGCAGGAGGTGGCCGAGAACCCCCGGGCCGCCTCGGTCCGTCTTCGCGCCGCCGAGCGCGTGCGGGACGCCGCGTGAGCGCCGCACCGGCCCGGGTGCTCCCGGCCGCCACCCCCGCGCCGGAGCCTGCCCCGCGCGGCTCGCTGCGCGTCGTCCCGGCGCCCCGGCCCGGCAAGGCCTCCCGCGCACCGTTCCTCGTGGTCGTCGTCGCCATGCTGGGGGCCGGCCTGCTCGGGCTCCTCGCGCTCAACACGATGCTGGCCCAGGACGCCTTCCACCTGCACGAGCTGCAGGCGTCGGGCAAGACGCTGGACGAGCGCGAGCAGGCCCTCGACAAGGAGGTCGAGGCGCTGCAGGCGCCGGCCTCGCTGGCCTCCCGCGCCACCAGCCTGGGCATGGTCCCCGGCGGGCCGCCGGCCTTCCTGCGACTGCCCGACGGCGCCGTCCTCGGCCAGGCCGACCCGCTGGACCCCGAGGCGCCGGTCGTCCCGCCGCTGGTCAGCACGGCCAAGCCGCTGCCGAAGCCGGCCGTCGTGCCGTCCGCGGCCGCCGCGGGGACGAAGCCGGCCGACACGCCCGCGCAGGAACCGGCCACGGGCGGGGTGACCGACGAGACTCCGAGCGTGACCGCCGACGACGCTCCCGGCTCGACCGGTGACTGACCGCCGCCCCCCGGCGCCGCGCGGCGCCCGCCCCGTCCCCGGTCGCCCGGCCGCTCCCTCCGGCCGTCCGGCCACCCCGTCCGGCCGCCCGGCCACCCCCTCGGGCCGGCAGGCTGCTCCTGCTGACCGCCAGGCCCCGCCGGCCGGTCGCGGCGGCGCCCCGCGGCGTCCGGTCGCCACCCAGCCCGCGCTCGGCCGCTACGCCGACCAGGTCGCCGCCGGCCGCCCCGGCGCCCGTCCCGGCCGCTCCTGGCGCTGGTCGTCCGAGCGCCGCACCCGCCGGTCGTCCCGCGCCCGGTGCCCGTCCTGCCACCCCCGCTGGCCGTACGGGCGCTCCGCGCCCCACCCCGCGCGGCAGCGTCCCCCTCGCCGCAGGGCCCCGCCCCGCCCCGCCGCGCGCCCCCCGCCCGCCCAGGCCGCCCGCCGCCCGGAAGCCGCCGCAGCCGCCCCGTCCGCCGCGCCCCCCGCGCGAGCGCCGGGCGGTGCCGCTCGGCCGGCAGAACGTCCGCCTGCGCGGCGGCCTGGTCGCGGTGCTCGCCGTGGTCGCCCTGGTCGGCGGCCGGCTGGTGCAGCTGCAGACCTTCGCGGCCCCGGCCTACGCCGCCTCCGCCGACGAGCAGCGCCTGCGCACCACCACGCTCCCGGCGCAGCGCGGCACGATCAGCGACCGGTCCGGCCAGGCGCTCGCGCTGTCGGTGCAGGCCCGCGCGGTCTTCGCCGAGCCGCACAACATCGCCAAGGCGGTCTGCGACCCGAAGGCCGAGGAGCCCAAGCCCTGCGACGTGCCGTCGATCGCGGCGAAGCTCGCGCCCGTCCTCGGCGTCGAGGCGAAGGTGCTCGAGGACAAGATCAACGGCGCGTCCAAGTACGTCGTGCTGGCCCGCGGCCTCGACCCCAAGGTCGGCGTCGAGGTCCGCAAGCTGGCGCTGCCCGGCATCGGGGTCAACGCCGAGTCGCGCCGCGTGCACCCCGCCGGCGACCTGGCCGCCAACGTCCTCGGCTTCACCGACGGCGACGGCAAGGGCCTCGGCGGCGTGGAGAGCGGCTGGGCCAGCGTGCTGTCCGGCAAGGACGGGAAGGCGGTGGCCCAGGTCGACCGCGGTGGCCGGGTCATCCCGACCGCCAAGCAGTCCGAGGTCGCGCCGCTGCCCGGCAAGGACGTGCAGCTGACGATCGACCGCGACCTGCAGTGGTACGCCCAGGACCTGCTCACCAAGAAGGTCCAGGAGACGCAGGCCGAGAACGGCACCGTCGTCGTCATGGACGTGAAGACCGGCGAGCTGCTGGCGCTCGCGACCTCCCCGACCTTCAACCCCGACGACCGCCAGGGGGTCAAGCCCGCGGCGCTCGGCAACCCGGCGATCCGTGACGTCTACGAGCCCGGCTCGGTGGCCAAGATCGTGACGGCCGCCGGCGCCCTCGAGGCCGGCGTCGTGACGCCGGAGACGGTCCTGACCGTCCCGAGCACGATCCAGGTCGCCCGGCGCACCTTCCACGACTCGCACGCCCACCCGGTGGAGCGGCTGACCTTCACCGGCGTGCTGGTGCAGTCGAGCAACGTCGGCACGATCCAGGTCGCCCAGAAGCTGGGCCCGGACCGGCTGCACGACGCGTTCAAGCGCTTCGGCTTCGGCGAGAAGACCGGCCTGGGCCTGCCCGGCGAGTCGCGCGGCACCGTCCGCGACGTCTCCGACTGGTCCGGCACCACGCTGCCGACGATGGCGATCGGCCAGGGCGTCGACGGCAACGTCCTGCAGCTGGCCAGCGTCTACCAGACCGTCGCCAACGGCGGCGTGCGCGTCACGCCCACCATCGTCAAGCAGGTCGCCGGCACGAAGGCCGGGCCTGCGGCGACGCGCCGCGTGGTCAGCGCCGAGGTGGCGAAGCAGCTGCGCGACATGCTCGAGGGCGTCGTCACCGCCGAGGGCACCGCGCCGCTGGCCGCGATCCCCGGCTACCGCATCGCCGGCAAGACCGGCACCGCGCAGCGCGTCGTCGACGGCCGCTACGCCGCGGGCAACTACACCTCGTCGTTCATCGGCTTCGCCCCGGCGGACGCCCCGCGCCTGGTCACGGCGGTCGTGCTGCAGGGCACCGGCAAGAAGGGCTACTACGGCGGCTCGGTGTCGGGCCCGGTCTTCAAGGACGTCATGAGCTTCGCGCTGCGCAGCCTCAAGGTCCCGCCGACCGGCACCACGCCGACGCCGCTCCGCCTGACCGAGTGAGCGCCGGTACCCTCCGCCCGTGCCCGCGACTCCGGACCGGGTGACGGCGATGCGCCCCACCACGCCGCCGCGCCGTCCGCTGGACGAGCTGCTCCCGACCGGGCTGCGGGTGGCCGCTGGGGACACCGCCGGCGTGGTGGTCAGCGGCTGCACGCTCGACTCGCGCGCCGTCCAGCCCGGTGACCTGTACGCCGCACTGCCCGGCGCCCGCGCCCACGGCGCCGACTTCGCCGCGTCCGCCGCGGCCTCCGGGGCGGCCGCCCTGCTGACCGACCCGACCGGCGTCGAGCGCTGCGCCGCGACCGGGCTGCCGGTGCTGGTCGCCGACGACCCGCGGGCCGTGCTCGGCGAGGTCGCGGCCGTCGTCCACGACCACCCGGCGCGGGACATGCTCGTCCTCGGCGTCACCGGCACCAACGGCAAGACCACGAGCGCCTTCCTGCTCGAGGCGGGCCTGCGCGCCGCCGGCCACCGGACCGGCCTGCTCGGCACGGTCGAGACCCGGGTCGCCGGCGAGGTGGTGCCCAGCGTGCGCACCACGCCGGAGGCACCGGACCTGCAGGCGCTGCTGGCGGCGATGCGCGAGCGCGGCGTGACCGCGGTCGCCATGGAGGTCAGCAGCCACGCGCTGTCGCTCGGCCGGGTCGACGGCGTCGTCTTCGACGTCGCCCTGTTCACCAACCTGTCCCAGGACCACCTCGACTTCCACGCCACGATGGAGGAGTACGAGGCGGCGAAGGCGCAGCTGTTCACCGCCCGGCGCTCCCGCCAGGGGGTCGTGAACCTCGACGACCCGGCCGGTCGCCGGCTGCTGCGCTCCGCCGACGTCCCGCTGCGGACCTACGGCGAGGACGCCCAGTGGGTGGCCGACGAGGTCGAGCTCGGCCCCGAGGGCAGCAGCTTCCGGCTGCTCGGGCCGGAGGGCCTCGACGCGCGCGCGTCCGTGCGCCTGCCCGGCGCCTTCAACGTCGCCAACGCGGTCGGCGCGCTGCGCCACCCTGGTCACCGCCGGCGTCCCGGTCGAGGCCGCCGTCGAGGGCGTCGCGGCGCTGCCCGGCGTCCCGGGTCGGATGGAGCGGGTCGACGCCGGCCAGCCGTTCCTCGCCGTCGTCGACTACGCCCACACGCCGGACGCGGTCCGCACGCTGCTGCTCGGCCGTACGCCCGGTGACCGCCGGCCGCGTGATCGGGGTCCTGGGCTGCGGCGGCGACCGCGACCGGGCCAAGCGCCCGCTGATGGGGGCCGCGCTGGCGCAGGGCTGCGACGTCGCGGTGCTGACCAGCGACAACCCCCGCAGCGAGGACCCGGCGGCGATCCTGGCCGAGATGGCGGCCGGCGCGCCGGACGCGCTGGTCGAGCCCGACCGGGCCGCGGCCATCGCGCTGGCGGTCGGCCTGGCCCGACCCGGTGACGCCGTCGTCGTCGCCGGCAAGGGGCACGAGACCGGCCAGGACGTCGGTGGCGTCGTCACGCCCTTCGACGACCGGGTCGTGCTGCGCGCAGGCGCTCGAGCGGGTGCCGACGTGATCCGGCTCCCCGTCTCCGAGGTCGCCCGGGTCGTCGGCGCCCAGACGACGAGCGGCGCCGAGGTGACCGGCGAGGTCCGCGTCGACTCGCGCCTGGTCGGCCCCGGCGACCTGTTCGTCGCGCTGCCGGGGGAGCGGGTGGACGGCCACGACCACGTCGCCGCGGCGGCTGCGGCCGGTGCCGTGGCGGCCCTCGTCGCGCGTCCGGTCCCCGGCGACCTGCCGCTGCTGGTGGTCCCCGACCCGCTGCAGCGCGCTGCAGGCGCTCGCCGCCGACGTCTTCGCCCGCGCGCAGCCGCTGACCTTCGGGGTGACCGGCAGCAGCGGCAAGACCTCGACCAAGGACCTGTTCGCGCAGGTGCTGGCCGGCTTCGGCGAGACGCTGGCCCCGGAGGGCTCCTTCAACAACGAGCTCGGCCTGCCGCTCACCGCGCTGCGCCGCACCGACGCGACCCGCTACGCCGCCCTGGAGTACTCCGCCCGCGGCGTCGGCCACATCGCCTTCCTCTGCGGGCTGGTCCGGCCGGACGTCGCGGTCGTCCTCAACGTCGGCAGCGCCCACCTCGGCGAGTTCGGCTCGGTCGACGGCATCGCCCGGGCCAAGGGCGAGCTGGTCGAGGCGGCGGCGCAGCGGGCGGTCCTGAACGCCGACGACCACCGGGTCCTCGGCATGCGCGGCCGCACGGAGCGCCCGGTCACGACGTACGGCACCGGGCCCGACGCCGACGTCCGCGCCGAGGGGATCGAGCTCGACGGGGACGGGCGCGCCGCCTTCCGGCTGGTCGCGCCGCAGGGGAGCGCCGACGTGCGGCTGACCGTGGTCGGCGAGCACCAGGTGCAGAACTCCCTGGCCGTGGCCGCCGCCGTCCTGGGCGCCGGCGTCACCGACGACGTGGCCCGCGTGGCCGAGCTGCTGTCGGCGGCCACGCCGAAGAGCCGGTGGCGCATGGAGGTCGTCGAGCGGGCCGACGGCGTGACCGTGGTCAACGACGCCTACAACGCCAACCCCGACTCGATGCGGGCCGCGCTCAAGACCCTCGCCGTCATGAGCCGCGGCAAGACCCGGCGCACCTGGGCCGTCCTCGGCCACATGGCCGAGCTGGGCGACACCGCCCGCGAGCAGCACATGGACCTCGGCCGCTACCTCGTGCGCCTCGACCCGACCGGCCTGGTCGTGGTCGGCGAGCAGGCCGGCGGCATCTACGCCGGCGCGGTCCTCGAGGGCTCCTGGGGCGGCGAGTCGGTGCACGTCCAGGACGCCGACGAGGCCGTCGCGCTGCTGCGCGAGCACCTCCAGCCCGGCGACGTCGTGCTCGTCAAGGCCTCCCGCTCCGCCGGGCTCGAACGGGTCGCGGCCGCTCTGCTCGAGGAGGTCCCCTCATGAGGTCCGTCCTCATCGCCGCCCTGACGGCCCTGGTCCTGTCGCTGCTCGGCACGCCGGCCGTGGTCAAGCTGTTCCGGCGGCGCGGCTACGGCCAGGAGATCCGCGAGGACGGCCCGTCCAGCCACGCCACCAAGCGCGGCACGCCGACCATGGGCGGGGCCGTGATCATCGCGGCCACCGTCATCGGCTACCTGGTCGCCCACCTGCTGGTGATCGACCAGCCGGGCCGCGGGCCGACCGCCAGCGGTCTGCTCGTGCTCGGTCTCATGGTGGGCCTCGGCGCGGTCGGCTTCCTCGACGACTTCATCAAGATCCGCAAGCAGCGCTCGCTGGGGCTCACCGCGGCGGCGAAGTTCATCGGCCAGCTCGTCGTCGGCGGCGGCTTCGCCGTGCTCGCGCTGCAGTTCCGCAACGCCGAGGGGCTCACCCCGGCGTCGACCCACCTGTCGTTCGTGCGCGACTACGGGGCGCTGTCGCTCGGCAGCATCGGCTTCGTCGTCTTCGCCTACTTCCTCATCAGCGGCTGGTCCAACGCGGTCAACCTCACCGACGGCCTGGACGGCCTGGCCAGCGGCTCCAGCGTCATGGTGCTGGCGTCGTACGTCGTGATCGCCTTCTGGCAGTTCGGCAACGCCTGCGCGCGGATGGGCAGCGACCCGGCGTCCTGCTACACCGCCCGCGACCCGCTGGACGTCGCCCTCGTCGCGGCCGCGGCGATGGGCGCCTGCTTCGGCTTCCTGTGGTGGAACGCCTCGCCGGCGAAGATCTTCATGGGCGACACCGGCTCGCTGGCGCTCGGCGGCCTGCTCGCGGGCATCGCCATCGTCACCCGCACCGAGCTGCTGCTCGTCGTGCTCGGCGGGCTCTTCGTCATCGAGACGCTCTCGGTCATGATCCAGATCAGCGTCTTCAAGATGACCCGCAAGCGGGTGTTCAACATGGCGCCGATCCACCACCACTTCGAGCTCGCCGGCTGGGTGGAGAACACCGTCATCGTCCGGTTCTGGATCATCGCCGGGCTCGCGGTGGCCTTCGGGCTGGGCGTCTTCTACGCCGAGTTCCTGTCCACCGGCCCGCTCCGGTGACCAGCGCGTACGAAGGACTGCCGGTCGTCGTCGCGGGTGCCGGTGTCAGCGGGGCCGCGGCCGCCCGGGTCCTGCGCGACCTCGGCGCCCGCGTCACGGTGGCCGACCGCAGCGAGGAGCGGGCCGAGCCGCTGCGCGCGGAGGGCCTGGTCGTCGAGGCGCTGGAGGCGCCGCCCGCCGGCACCGGCCTGGTCGTCACCAGCCCCGGCTGGCGTCCCGACAGCCCGCTCCTGGTCGCGGCCGCCGCCGCCGGCATCGAGGTGATCGGCGAGGTCGAGCTGGCCTGGAGGCTGGGGCGCCTGCGACCGGCCGGCGCCGCCCCGTGGCTCAGCCTGACCGGCACCAACGGCAAGACGACGTGCGTGCGGATGCTCGCCAGCATGCTCACCGC
This sequence comes from uncultured Actinomycetota bacterium, assembly GCA_963762795.1. GTDB lineage: Bacteria > Actinomycetota > Actinomycetes > Mycobacteriales > SCTD01 > RYN-170. Next base: position 217,171 of record CAVXMC010000014.1, read on the forward strand.
GGCCGGCCACCGCACCGTCGCCGCGGGCAACGTCGGCCTGCCGCTGCTCGACGCGGTCCTGGCGCCGGAGCCGTACGACGTGCTGGCGGTCGAGCTGTCCAGCTTCCAGCTGCACTGGAGCTCGACGCTGCTGCCGCACGCCGCCGCGGTGCTGAACCTGGCCGACGACCACACCGACTGGCACGGCTCGTTCCAGGCCTACGCCGTCGACAAGGCGCGCATCTGGAGCGGCGAGACGAGCATCGGCAACTCCGACGACGAGGTCGTCCGGACGCTGCTCAACCGCTGCACCGGCCACCGCGTCATGTTCACGACCCGGCTGCCCCGCAAGGACGAGCTCGGCGTCGTCGACGGGCTGCTGGTCGACCGCGCCTTCCCCGACGTCAAGGGCGAGGCGACCGAGCTCGGCGACGTCAGCGACCTGCCGGTCGGCGGCGACCACAACGTCAGCAACGCCCTGGCCGCGGCCGCGCTGGCCCGCTCGTACGGCGTGCCGGCCGAGGCCGTCCGCGACGGGCTGCGGGCCTTCCGCCCCGACCCGCACCGCAACGAGCTGGTCGCGACCGTCGACGGGGTGGCCTGGGTCGACGACAGCAAGGCCACCAACCCGCACGCCGCGGCCGCCAGCCTGGCGGCGTACGACCCGGTGGTCTGGATCGCGGGCGGCCTGCTCAAGGGCGCCGACGTCGAGGAGCTGGTGCGCGGCGCGGCCCGCCGGCTCTCCGCGGTGGTGCTGCTGGGGACAGACCGTGCTGTCCTCGCCGACGCGCTGCGGCGACACGCGCCCGAGGTCCCCGTCGTCGAGGTCGAACGGCTCGACACTGGCGCCATGTCCGAGGTCGTCGCCGCCGCTCGCCGGCTGTCCCGGCCAGGAGACACCGTGCTCCTGGCCCCCGCCGCCGCGTCGATGGACTGCTTCCGCGACTACGCCGAGCGCGGGCGCCTGTTCGCCGAGCTGGCCCGCGCGTGACGGCCCTCGACGAGGCGCCCGTCCGGCTCGCCGCCCCGGACGCCGAGGGCCGGCTGCCGCTGCTGCAGCGGCCGCTGGCCTCGTACTACCTGCTGCTCGCCAGCACCGGGCTGCTGCTGGTCATCGGCCTGGTCATGGTCTTCTCGGCCTCCAGCGTCCGGTCCTACGCGACCTTCGGGTCCTCGTACGCCATCGCCGCCCGCCAGGCGATCTTCATCGCCGTCGGCCTGGTCGCCATGGCGGTGGCCAGCCGGCTGCCGGTGCGGTTCTGGCGGGCCGCGGGGACCCCGCTGCTGCTGGCCTCGCTCGCCGGCCTGGTCGTCGTGCTGGTCGTGGCGAAGGAGATCGACGGCAGCCGCCGCTGGATCCCGCTCGCCGGCGGCTTCAACCTGCAGCCCAGCGAGGTCGCCAAGCTCGCGCTCGCGCTCTGGGGCGCCGACCTGCTCGTGCGCAAGAAGAAGCTGCTGGGCGACTGGAAGCACCTGTTCGTGCCGCTGCTGCCGGTCACCGCGCTGGTCTGCCTGCTGATCATGCTCGAGCCCGACATGGGCACCACGCTCACCACGGTGACCGCCGTCATCGCGATGCTCTGGGTGGTCGGCACGCCGATGCGCTACTTCGGCGCGATGGTGGCCGCGCTGGTCGCGGCCGCCGCGCTGCTGGCCGTCAGCGAGCCCTACCGGATGGCCCGCCTGCTCACCTTCACCGACCCCTGCGACGCCCAGCACCGGCTCGAGGGCGGCTACCAGGCCTGCCAGGGGCTGCTCGCCATGGGCTCGGGCGGCATCTTCGGCCTCGGCCTCGGCGCCAGCCGCGAGAAGTGGGCCGGCGGCCTGCCCAACGCCTACACCGACTTCGTCTTCGCGATCATCGGCGAGGAGCTCGGCCTGCTCGGCACCCTGGCCGTCCTGCTGCTCGTCGCGGTGCTGGCCTACACCGGCATCCGCATCGCCCGCCGCGCCGACGACACCTTCGTCCGCCTCACCGCCTCGGCCGTGACCGCCTGGATCACCGTGCAGGCCCTGATCAACATCAGCACCGTGGTCGGCCTGGTCCCGATCACCGGCATCCCGCTGCCGCTGGTCAGCCACGGCGGGTCGGCGCTGATCTCGACGCTGTTCGCCATCGGCATGCTGCTGTCCTTCGCCCGGATCGAGCCGGGCGCGCCCGAGGCGCTGGCCGACCGGCGCCGGCTGCGCAAGCGCCTCGTGCCGGCGCAGCGGGGTCCCGCCCGCGTCCCCGCGCAGCAGGCCAGGCGCTGACGTGCACGTCGTCCTCGCCGGCGGCGGGACGGCGGGTCACGTCGAGCCTGCGCTCGCCCTCGCCGACGCCCTGCGCCGGCGCGACCCCTCCACCGGCGTGACCGCGCTCGGCACGGCCACCGGCCTGGAGGCCCGGCTGGTGCCGGCCCGCGGCTACGACCTCGCCGAGATCCCGCGCGTCCCGCTGCCCCGCTCGCTGACGCCGGCGCTGCTGCGCGTCCCGGCCCGCGCCTCCGGCGCCGTCCGGGCGGCCGGCGCGCACCTGGACCGGGTCGGGGCCGACGTCGTCGTCGGCTTCGGCGGCTACGTCGCCTTCCCGGCCTACCTGGCGGCCCGCCGCCGCCGTACGCCGATCGTCGTCCACGAGGCCAACGCGCGCGCCGGGCTCGCCAACCGGGTGGGCGCGCGGCTCACGCCCTTCGTCGCCGCCGCGGTCGAGGGCACCGGCCTGCGGGGTGCCCGCGTGCTCGGCATCCCGCTGCGGCGGCAGATCGCCACCCTGGACCGCGCCGCCTCGCGCGCCGAGGGGCGGGCGCTGTTCGGCCTGGACCCCGACGGCCCCGTGCTGCTCGTCTTCGGCGGCTCGCAGGGCGCCCAGCGGGTCAACGGGGCGGTCACGGCCGCCGCCCCGGACCTGGCCGCGGCCGGCGTGCAGGTGCTGCACGTCGCCGGCGACGGGGCAGGTGGACGCCGTCCGCACCGCGATCGGCGACGTCCCGAGCCACCACGTGCTGCCCTACGTCGACCGGATGGACCTCGCCTATGCCGCCGCCGACCTCGCGCTCTGCCGGTCCGGGGCGATGACCTGCGCCGAGCTGGCCGCCGTCGGGCTGCCCGCGGTCTTCGTCCCGCTGCCGATCGGCAACGGCGAGCAGGCGCTCAACGCCCGGCCCGTCGTCGACGGGGGCGGCGGCCTGCTGGTGCCCGACGCCGAGCTGGACGGCGCCCGCGTGGTCTCCCAGGTCCTGCCGCTGCTGCGCGACCCGGCCCGGCTCACCGCGATGGGCGTCGCCGCCGCCGCCACCGGCTCCCGCGGCGCCGACGAGGCGCTGGTCGACCTGGTCCTGGAGGCCGTGCGATGACGACCGAGCTCGGAGCGGTGCACCTCGTCGGGATCGGCGGCGCCGGCATGAGCGGCATCGCCCGCGTGCTGCTCGCCCGCGGCACCCGGGTCAGCGGCAGCGACGCCAAGCAGAGCCGGGCGGTCGACGAGCTGCGCGCGCTCGGCGCCGTGGTCCACGTGGGCCACGACGCCGCCCACGTCGAGGGCGCCGACACCGTGGTCGTCTCGAGCGCGGTCCGCGAGACCAACGTCGAGCTGCGGGCCGCCCGCGAGCGCGGCCTGCGGGTCCTGCTGCGGGCCGAGGCGCTGGCCGCGCTCATGGCCGGCCGCCGGGGGGTCGCCGTCGCCGGCACCCACGGCAAGACGACGACGACCTCGATGCTGACCGTCGCGGCCTTCCACTGCGGCGTCGACCCGAGCTTCGCCATCGGCGGCGACCTCAACGAGGCTGCCAGCAACGCCCACCACGGCAGCGGCGACCTGTTCATCGTCGAGGCCGACGAGAGCGACGGCTCCTTCCTCGTCTACCACCCGCAGGCCGCCGTCGTGACCAACGTCGAGGCCGACCACCTGGACCACTACGGCGACGCCGCGTCGGTCGACCGGGCCTTCGAGGACTTCGTCCGCACCATCGACCCGGACGGCTTCCTGGTGGTCTGCGCCGACGACCCGGGCGCCGTCCGGCTCGCCGAGGTCGCCCGGGCCGAGGGCGTCGACGTCCGCACCTACGGCCTGTCCGACGGGGCCGACCTGCAGCTGACCGGCCTGACCACCAGCGGCACCACCAGCACGTACGAGCCGGTGCTCCAGGGCCGCCGCCTGCCTCCCGTGCGGCTGGCCGTGCCGGGCCGGCACCTCGCCCTCAACAGCGCCGCCGCGCTGCTCACCGGCATCGGCCTCGGGCTGCCCGAGGACACCCTGGTCGAGGGGCTCGGCGGCTTCACCGGCGTGCGCCGCCGGATGGAGCTCAAGGGCACCGTCGCACGGCGTCCGCGTCTACGACGACTACGCCCACCACCCCACCGAGGTGACCGCGCAGCTGCTGGCGGCCCGCGACGTCGTCGGCGAGGGGCGGCTCGTCGTCGCCTTCCAGCCGCACCGCTACAGCCGGACCCAGGCCTTCGCCGGCGCGTTCGGCACCGCGCTCGGCACCGCGGACGAGGTCGTCGTCATGGAGGTCTACGCCGCGGGGGAGGACCCGATCCCGGGTGCCAGCGGCGCGACCGTCGCCGCGGCCGTGCCGCTGCCTGCCGACCGGGTGGTGTTCCAGCCGTCCTGGTCGGCCGTCCCCGGCGAGCTGGCCCGCCGGGCCCGCCCCGGGGACCTCGTGCTGACCCTCGGCGCCGGCGACGTCACGCTCGTCGGCCCCGAGGTCCTGCGACTGCTCGGGGAGGACGCATGACCACGCTCGACGAGACGCCCGTGCTGGCCGCCGAGGCCCCGGCCGGGCGCCGCCGCGGCACCCGCCTGCGCCACGCCCTGGTCCTGCTGCTGTTCGTCGGGCTGGTCGGCGGCCTGGGCTGGGTGCTGCTCGCCTCGCCCTGGCTCGCGGTCGACGAGGTCGCGATCACCGGCACCGGGCGGACCACGCCGCAGCAGGTCCTCAAGGCGGCCGCCGTCCCGGCCGGCACCCCGCTCGCGAAGGTCGACGCCGGTGCGGTCGCGGCCCGGATCGAGCGGCTGCCCGCGGTCGCGTCGGTCGAGGTGAGCCGCGGCTGGCCCCGCACGCTCCAGCTCGACGTCACCGAGCGGGTGGCCGTCGCCGGTGTCCTGCGCGACGGCAAGGTCGACCTGGTCGACGCCACCGGGGTCCCCTTCGCGCAGGGCGCCGGCCCTGCCGACCGGCGTCGTGCGCCTGCAGGTCAACGAGCCGGGGCAGCGCGACCCGTCGACGCGCGACGCCCTCGCGGTCCTCGACGACCTGCCGGCCGCCCTGCGGGCCCGCCTCGCGATCGTGCGGGCCACCCCGGCGGAGGGCGTCTCGCTGCGGCTGCGTGACGGCCGGCGGCTGCTCTGGGGCGGGCCCGACCGCACCGCCGACAAGGCGGCGGTCGCCGAGGCGCTGCTCGAGCTGCCCGGCACGACGTACGACGTCCGCTCTCCCGACGTCGTCACGCGCCAGGGCTGACGCGACACCCGACCGGGGGAGAGTCGGGACGCCACCAGGGGGAAGGCTGACAGCACCACCCGTCGCACCGAGGAGCTCCCCCTGCCTGCCGAGGTCAGCCGTGGCGCCGCCGCGAGGCGGACCATCGTGGCGCTCACCGACAGCCCCGACGCGTTCGAGACCTTCTTCGAGCAGGTCGGGGTGGGGCTCGCGCTGGCCGACCTGAACGGCCACTACGTGCGCAGCAACGCCGCGTACGCCGCCCTGCTCAGCCGTGGCCCGGAGGACCTGGTCGGGGTGCCGCTCGGCGCGGTGCTGCACTTCGAGGACGCCCGCTACCAGGGCGAGCTGATCGAGGTGGTCGAGGGGACCCGGACCTCCACAGCGGGCGAGGGGCGCTACGCCCGCGCCGACGGGCACGAGACCTGGGTCATGCACGGCGTCACCGTGGTCCGCGACGAGGACGGCGTCTCCGTCTGGCTGGCCGTCAGCGCGCAGGACATCACCGAGCGCAAGCACGCCGAGGACAGCCTCAAGGAGCTCAGCGCGATCATGACCGAGCGGGCCATCCGCGACCCGCTGACCGGCCTGGCCAACCGCGCGCTGCTGGAGGAGCGGCTGCGGGCGGCGCTCGCCCGCGACGCCCGCAACGGCGGCCAGACCGGTCTGCTCTTCCTCGACCTCGACGGCTTCAAGGCGATCAACGACCGGCACGGCCATGCCGTCGGCGACGACGTCCTGGTGGCCGTCGCGAGCCGACTGCGCCACCTGGTCCGCCCGTCCGACACGGTGGCCCGGCTGGGCGGCGACGAGTTCGTCGTGCTGGTCGAGGGCGTCTCCGACGAGGGCCTGACGCCGCTGGTGCAGCGCCTGCAGGCCGCCGTCGAGGAGCCGGTGGCGGTGGGGGAGGAGCTGCTCACCGTCGGCGTCAGCATCGGCCGGGCGGTGAGCGCCGGCGGCGTCGCCGAGCCCAACATGCTGCTGGCGGCCGCCGACCGGAGCATGTACGAGATCAAGCACGAGCGCGCCTGACCCCTGTGGCGCCGACCACCTGACGGCGTGTCGCCGCACGGGAGCAGCCGACACGCCGGACGGGCGGTTGACCGCGTCGTCGTCCCGCCCGTACCGTCCCGGCCCAAGCACCTCAGGTTGACATAATGCTAAACGTCAACGTGAGGGTGAGGGTGGAGCGCCGGCCCGGCGTGTCGCCCTCCCGGGCCGCCGGTGGTGCCTTCCCCGCACCAGCGTCGGCACCTCCCGCCCTTCCGGTCACGCGCCCCTGCGCCCGGCTCCCCTCGTCCTGAGAGGCCCTGCATCCCGTGGCAGCTCCGCAGAACTACCTCGCCGTCATCAAGGTGGTCGGCATCGGCGGCGGTGGCGTCAACGCCGTGAACCGCATGATCGAGGTGGGGCTCAAGGGCGTCGAGTTCATCGCGATCAACACCGACGCCCAGGCGCTGCTCATGAGCGACGCCGACGTCAAGCTCGACGTCGGCCGCGAGCTGACCCGCGGGCTGGGCGCCGGCGCGGCGCCTGACGTGGGCCGCCAGGCCGCCGAGGACCACCGCGACGAGATCGAGGAGGTCCTCAAGGGGGCCGACATGGTCTTCGTGACCGCGGGCGAGGGCGGCGGCACCGGCACCGGCGGCGCGCCGGTCGTCGCGAGCGTCGCCCGCTCGCTCGGCGCCCTCACCATCGGCGTCGTCACCCGGCCGTTCTCGTTCGAGGGCCGGCGCCGGGCTCAGCAGGCCGAGCAGGGGATCGAGGGCCTGCGCCAGGAGGTCGACACCCTCATCGTCATCCCCAACGACCGGCTGCTGTCGATCAGCGACAAGCAGGTCAGCGTCATGGACGCCTTCAAGAGCGCCGACCAGGTCCTGCTCTCCGGTGTCCAGGGCATCACCGACCTGATCACGACGCCCGGCCTGATCAACCTCGACTTCGCCGACGTCAAGAGCGTCATGAGCAACGCCGGCAGCGCCCTCATGGGCATCGGCAACGCCCGCGGCGACGACCGCGCCGTCGTGGCGGCCGAGATGGCCATCGCCAGCCCGCTGCTCGAGGCCAGCATGGACGGCGCCCACGGCGTCCTGCTCTCGATCTCCGGCGGCAGCGACCTCGGCCTGTTCGAGATCAACGAGGCCGCGCAGCTGGTCGCCGACGCCGCCCACCAGGATGCCAACATCATCTTCGGTGCGGTCATCGACGACGCCCTCGGCGACGAGGTCCGGGTCACCGTCATCGCGGCGGGCTTCGACGCCGGCACGCCGACGCCGGTGCGCCGCAACGAGCCGCTGCGCCGCCCCTCACCGGCCCCCGGCCCGTACGAGGCGCCGCAGGCCCCCGCCGCCCGCCCGACCTTCGAGCCGTCGGCCGGTGCGGCCCCCCAGCCGCAGCGCCGCCCGGCGCCCGCTCCGGCCGCCGCGCCGGTGCCGCAGCAGCAGCCCAACCCGCCGCGTCGCGTGGTCTTCGAGGACGACCTGGACGTGCCGGACTTCCTCAAGTAGGTGCTGGCCTGGCAGGAGCGGTCGGGCCGCGTCGGCGCGGCCGTCACCGACCGCGAGGGCGGGGTCAGCGAGGGTCCGTGGTCCTCGCTCGACCTCGCCCTGCACGTCGGTGACGACGAGGATGCGGTCCGGGAGAACCGGCGCCGGGTCGCTGACGCGCTCGGGGTCGAGCACCTCGTCTTCGCCGAGCAGGTGCACGGCACCGCCGTCGTCGAGGCGATCGGCCCGTGGCCGGGTCCGCCGCCGGTCGCGGACGCCCTGGTCACCCGGACGCCCGGGGTCGCCGTGGGCATGCTCGTCGCCGACTGCACGCCGGTGATGGTCCTGGCGCCCGAGCAGGGCGTGGTCGGGGTCGCCCACGCCGGGCGCCAGGGGATGGCGGACGGCGTCGTGACCGCGCTGGTCGACGCGGTGCGCGACCTCGGCGGCGGCGTCCTGCGCGGGGTCGTCGGGCCGTCGATCTGCCCCCGCTGCTACGAGGTGCCGCTGGCACTGCGCGAGGAGGTCGCCGCCGTCGCGCCGGTCGCCCGCTCGGTCAGCCGCACCGGCACCCCGGCCCTCGACGTCGCCGGGGGAGTGCTCGAGCAGCTGGCGCCGCACTGCGCCTCGCTGGTGCAGCTGCCCGGCTGCTCGCAGGAGCGCGACGACCTCTACTCCTACCGGCGGGCCGCGACGACCGGTCGCTACGCCGGGATCGCCTGGCTCTCGGCGTGAGCCGCGCGGACGAGCTGGCCGCGGCGCTCGGAGCCGTCGAGGACCGGCTGTCCGCCGCCTGCGCCGCCGCCGGCCGCTCCGCGCTCCGACGTCGCGCTGGTCGCGGTGACCAAGTTCTTCCCCGCCTCGGACGTGGCCCTGCTCGCCGGCCTGGGGGTGACCGACGTCGGCGAGAGCCGCGACCAGGAGGCCGCCGCCAAGGCCGCCGAGGTGCGCGGCCTGCTCGGCCGCGACCTGCGCTGGCACTTCGTCGGGCGCCTGCAGACCAACAAGGCCGCCGGCGTCGCGTCGTACGCCTCCGTCGTGCAGTCGCTGGACCGCCCGTCGCTGGCGACCGCCCTGGGCAAGGGCGCTGTGCGCGCCGACCGGGAGGTCGACGTGCTCGTCCAGGTGAGCCTGGACGGCGACCCGGAGCGCGGGGGAGCGCTGCCCGCCGACGTGCCGGCGCTGGCCGACCTGGTGGCCGGGGTAGACGGCCTGCGCCTGGCAGGGGTCATGGCGGTGGCGCCGCTCGGTGAGGACCCCGTCGCGGCCTTCGCGCGGCTGGCGGAGGTGTCGGCGGCAGTGCGGCGTACGCACCCGTCGGCGACCGCGCTCAGCGCGGGGATGAGCGGCGACCTGGAGCAGGCGATCGCCGCAGGCGCCACGATCGTGCGTGTCGGCACGGCGTTGCTCGGCGCCAGACCGCCCCTGAACCGGTAGCCTCCGCCCTTGCCGTGACCCCTCGCGGAGTGCCCGACGGACCCCCGCACCACCCGGAACAGGAGAGCCGCATGCCCGGCTTCATGCGCAAGGCAGGCCTCTACCTCGGTCTGGTCGAGGACGACGAGGACGCCCGCGGCCGGTACGGCTACGAGGACGACGACGCCTACGCCGAGCAGGAGCCCGGCCCGGTCCGTCGCTGGACGCCGGCCACCTCCGAGCGGGGCGCCGAGCGCAGCACCGCCCCGCGCCGCACCGTCGGCCCGGTCACGCACGGCTCCACCGCCCTGGACACCCCGCCTACCCCGAGGCCTGCCGCTGTGCCCGCGTACGAGGACCCCTACCGCATCACGACCCTGCACCCGCGCACCTACAACGAGGCGCGGACCATCGGCGAGCACTTCCGCCAGGGCACGCCGGTGATCATGAACCTGACCGAGATGGACGACACCGACGCCAAGCGCCTGGTCGACTTCGCCGCCGGCCTGATCTTCGGCCTGCACGGCAGCATCGAGCGCGTGACCAACAAGGTGTTCCTGCTCTCGCCGGAGCACGTCGAGGTCACCGCGGAGGACAAGGCGCTGATCGCCGAGGGCGGCTTCTTCAACCAGTCGTGACCGGGCTCGTGATCGTCTCTCGGTAGTCTTGACGTCGTGTCCCCCGTCGGCTCCACCCTGCAGTTCGTCCTGTACGTCTTCCTCGTCCTGCTGATCTTCCGCATCGTGATGGAGTACGTCTTCCTGCTGGCCCGCAACTACCGGCCCAGCGGGATCGTGGCGATCGCCCTCGAGCTCACCTACACGGTGACCGACCCGCCGCTGAAGGCGCTGCGGCGGGTCATCCCTCCGCTGCGCCTGGGATCCGTGCAGCTCGACCTGGGGTTCCTCGTCCTGTTCTTCGTCGTGCAGATCCTGATCGGCGTCGTGGGCCGGCTCTGACCGCCGTCCCCGCCGCCCCCGCATCGAAGGTGGTCCCGTGCCGCTGACTCCCGCCGACGTCTCGAACAAGCAGTTCCGCATCGCCTTCCGCGGCTACTCCCTCGACGAGGTCGACACGTTCCTCGACGAGGTCGAGAGCGAGATCGGCCGGCTGCTGCGCGAGAACGACGAGCTGCGCTCGGGCGGGGCGGTGGCCCACGCCGGAGCCGTGCCCGCCCCGGTCGCGCAGCCCGGGCCGCCGCCCGCCCCGCTGCGCGCCGAGGAGGGCCAGGAGGCCGCGCTGCGGACCCTGCTGCTCGCCCAGCGCACGGCGGACGAGGTCGTCGCCGAGGCCCGCGCCGAGGCCGAGCAGATCGTCACGACCGCCCGCGCGTCGGTCGACGGCATCGTCGCCGCCGCCGAGGCGGAGGCCGAGCGCACCACGGCGCAGGCCCGCGAGCAGGCCGACGCGCTGCTGAGCTCGGCCCGCGAGGAGGCCGACGCCCTGCTGACCGGGGCCCGCGCCGAGGCAGAGAGGACGCTGACCGGGGCCCGCGCCGAGGCCGAGACGACGCTGAGCAGCGCCCGCGCCGAGGCCGAGACGAGCTGACCAGGGCCCGCGCCGAGGCCGAGTCGACGCTGACGAGCGCCCGCGCCGAGGCCGAGTCGACGCTGACGAGCGCCCGCACGGAGGCCGACGAGCTGCTCGCCGGCGCCCGCCGGGAGGCCGAGACCGCGGTGACCGAGGCCCACGAGCAGGCCGAGACGGCGCTGCGCTCGGCCCGTGAGGAGGCGGAGACGACGCTGACGTCGGCCCGCACCGAGGCCGACACCGCCCTCACCACCGCCCGCGAGGCCGCCGCGCAGCTCGACGCCGAGAGCGCGGCCCGCTCGCAGGCCGCCCTCGGCGGTCTCGAGGAGACCCGCCGCAGCCTCGAGGTGCAGGTCGAGGACCTCCGCCACTTCGAGCGGGAGTACCGCACGCGCCTGCGCGCCCACCTGGAAGGCCAGCTCGCCGAGCTGGACGGCCGCCCCGCCGCCGACCCCGACGTCAGCGCGGACGCCTCGCCCGTGGGCTGACGCCCGTACGATGCCCCGCCTGCTCACCCTCTCGGAGGACTCTCCCAAGTGATCGTCATCAGCGGGGCGCTCGTCCTCGTCGCCCTGGTCCTGCTCGTCGTCGGCCTGACCATGACGGACCTGCCCTTCGTCTACGGGTCGATCGCCGTCAGCCTGCTGGCCCTCGTGTTCCTCGTGCTCGGGATCCTGCAGCGCCGCAACGAGCAGCTGCCGGCCGCGTCTGGCGGGCCGTCGCCCGCGCCGTCGCCGTCCCCGGCTCCCACTGAGGGGGCCACGGCAGCGTTGCCGGTGCAGACCATCCCGGCCGCCGACCTGCGCAAGCCGGGTTCTTCGGTGCGCGTGGACGACGAGCCGCCGGTGGAGCAGGACGCCGAGGAGCTCGACGAGGAGGTCGGCGGCTACGTCCTGGTCGTGCCGGGCCGCCCGCGCTACCACGTCGAGGGCTGCCGCTACCTGGCCGGCAAGGACGTCGAGGAGGTCGACATCCTCGACGCCCGCGACGAGGGCTTCACCCCCTGCGGTGTCTGCAAGCCCGACGAGGTCCTCGCCGCGGCGGTGGAGCTCGACGAGGTCGTCACCGCCGACTCCGAGCAGGCGCTGGACGCCGCCGACATCTCGCCGGTGGAGCCGGCCGCGCAGGACGAGCTCGCGGTCGACGCGTCCACCGACGAGCTGGCCGAGGAGGGCGAGGAGACCGCGGTCGTCGCCGCCGCCGAGGTGCTCGTCGACGACGCCGAGGTGGCCCCTGCCGCGACCCGCACCGCGGGGGCCGACCCGGTCGCCGCCGCGTTCGCCTCGCCGGCCACCGACCCGTCGCTCGGCGCGGAGCTCGAGCCGGCCTTCACGCCGCCGACCCGACGTCGTGGCAGCAAGGCCGTCGGGGCCGACGCGCTCGTCCCGGCGCCCGACGCGCCCGTCCCGGCCCGCAAGGCAGCTCGCGCGGCGACCCGCGCCGTGCCGGCGGTCGAGCCGGTGGTCGCGAAGGCGCCGCGCAAGCGGGCTGCGGCTCCGGCTGCGGCCCCCGCGGCTCCCACCCCCGCTCCGGCGCCCGCGAAGAAGGCCGCGGGTCGCACCCGTTCCGCGGCCGTCCCGGACGTCGCCACCCCGACCCGCTCGGCCCGCAAGGCGCCCGGTGCGGTCGTCGCCGCCCCGGCCGCGCCGGCCGTCGCGGCGCCGGCCAAGAAGGCCGCCCGCGCCGCCGCCGTCGCCACCCCGGCCGGCGCCACCGCGAGCAAGCGCGGCACGGTCGTCGTCATCCCGGACCGCGGCCGCTTCCACCGCGCCGAGTGCCGCTACGTCCGCGGCGTCGAGGACGCGGTCGAGCTGACCAAGGCGACCGCCACCCGCCAGGGCTACGAGGCCTGCGGCGTCTGCAAGCCCTGACGCCCCACCCCGCCTGACCCCGGCTCTGCCGGGTCACCGGCCGCCGGGCCCGCTGCCTGTGCGTCACTCAGCCCGGCGCGCCGGCCACTTCCCCTGCGTCCGCGCACGCGACACGCCGTGCGGACGTGCCGCGACCCAGGGGAAGTCGCCCCGGGGCGGCGCGCCCGCCGACTTCCCCTGCGTCCGCGTACGCGACACGCCGCGCGGACGTGCTGTGACCCAGGGGAAGTCGCCTCGGGGCGGCGCGCCGACCACTTCCCCTGCGTCCGCGTACGCGACACGCCGTGCGGACGTGCCGGGAGGCAGGGGAAGTGCGCTGAGCCGGGCGGGCCGCCGCGCGCCACCTGCCTCAGGTGCCGGCGACGCGGAGCCAGAAGGTCAGGCCGAGGTCGGCGTGCTCGTGCGGCGCCAGGTCGGCGGTGGGGTGGCCCTCGGTCACGCTGACCGCGAGCACCTCGTCGGCCAGGTGGCCGCCGCCCTCGCGCAGGGCCTCGGCCAGCTCGCCCGAGGCGGCCCACCACAGCTCGATCCGGTCGCTGACCTCGAGCCCGGACGTCTTGCGACCCTCCTGCACCAGGCGGACCGCGTCGCGGACCAGCCCCGTACGGCGCAGCGCCGGCGTGATCTCCAGGTCCAGCGCCACCGTCTCGCCGGCGCCGCTGGCGACGGCCCAGCCGGTACGCGGCGTCTCGGTGACGACGGCCTCCTCCGGGCCGATCTCCAGCGTCTCGCCCTCGACTAGACGGTCGCCGTGCCGGCCTTCAGCGCCGCGGCCAGCGCGGCCGGGTCGGCGGCGGCGATCGCGGCGGCGACCGTGGCGGTGCGCTTGCCGAAGCGCTTGCCGAGCGCCCGGAAGTTGGCCTTGACCGAGGCGTCGACGAGGTCGCCGGCGAGCGGCTCGAGCGACTGCACGTTCAGCTCACGAGCGACCAGCTGCTGCAGCTCGGCGGGCAGCGCCTCCCAGCCCGGGGCCGACACCAGCGCGCGACCGAGCGGCTGGCGGGTCTTGGTCTTGGACTCCGCGCGGGCCTGCCGACCGAGGTCGACCAGACGGCGCACCTGGGCGACCTGACGGGCCAGCTGGTCGTCGACGAGCGAGCCGTCGACCTGGGGCCAGCGGGCCAGGTGCACCGACTCGGGCAGCTGCGAGTCGGCGCGCCCCGCCGGCCCGTACACCGCGCCCCACACCTCGTCGGTGACGAACGGCGTGAACGGCGCCATCAGCAGCGTGATCACGTAGAGGCACTCGTGCAGCGTCGCGAGCGCGGCCGGGTCGCCGTCCCAGAAGCGGCGGCGCGAGCTGCGGACGTACCAGTTGGACAGGTCGTCGATGCAGGTCGACAGCGCGCGGCCGGCCTTCAGCGAGTCGAAGTCCTCGAGCGCCTCGGTGACGGTGACCGCGGTGGCGTGCACCTGCGACAGCGCCCACCGGTCGAGCGCCGGTCGGTCGGCCAGCGCCGGAGCCGGCGAGGACGGGTCCCAGCCGTTGACGCCGGCGTAGAGGGTGAGGAAGGACGCGGTGTTCCAGTAGGTCAGCAGGACCTTCCGGACCGCCTCCTCGATCTGCTCGTGCCCGACGCGGCGGGCCGACCAGGGCGAGCCGCCGCAGAGCATGTACCAGCGCAGCGCGTCGGCCCCGTGGCGCTCGAACAGCTCGAACGGGTCGAGCACGTTGCCCAGGTGCTTGCTCATCTTGCGGCCCTCGCCGTCGAGGATGTGCCCGAGGCAGAGCACGGTCTCGTACGACGAGCGGTCGAACACCAGCGTGCCGACCGTCATGAGCGTGTAGAACCAGCCGCGCGTCTGGTCGATCGCCTCGCAGATGAACTGCGCCGGGTAGGCCGGCTCGACGCCGCTGTGCGGGTAGCCGACCTGCGCGAACGGCATGGCGCCGGAGTCGTACCAGCCGTCGATCACCTCCGGGACGCGCCGCGCCTCGGCGCCGCAGCCGGCACAGGGGACGACGACGTCGTCGACGTACGGGCGGTGCGGGTCGAGCGAGGACAGCTCCTGGCCGGCGGCGGCGCCCAGCTCGGCGAGCGACCCGTACGCCTGCCAGTGCTTGGCCTCGGCGGTGCAGCGCCAGATGGGCAGCGGGGTGCCCCAGTAGCGGTTGCGCGACAGCGCCCAGTCGATGTTGTTGTCGAGCCAGTCGCCGTACCTCCCGTGCTTGATCGTGCCCGGGTACCAGGCGGTCTTCTCGTTCTCCTCGACGAGCCGGTCCTTGATCGCGGTCGTGCGGATGTACCAGGACGGCAGCGCGTAGTAGAGCAGCGCGGTGTCGCAGCGCCAGCAGTGCGGGTAGCTGTGCTCGTACGGCAGCTCGCGGAAGAGCAGGCCGCGCGAGGACAGGTCGGCGACCAGCGCCTTGTCCGCGGCCTTGAAGAACTGGCCGCCGACCAGCGGCAGGTGCTCCTCGAAGGTCCCGTCCGGGCGGACCGGGTTGACCACGGGCAGCCCGTAGCGCCGGGCGACCGCCATGTCGTCGGCGCCGAAGGCGGGGGACTGGTGGACCAGGCCCGTACCGCTCTCGGTCGTCACGTAGTCGGCCACCCCGACGAAGTGCGCGCCCGGGATCTCCACCCAGTCGAACGGCCGCGCGTAGGTCGTGTGCTCCAGGGCCGTGCCGGGGAAGCGCTCGAGCACCTCGACGTCGTCCTCGCCCAGCACCGACAGCAGCGGCTCGGCGACGACCAGCACCTCGTCGCCGCGGCGGGCGGCGACGTAGGTGACCTGGGGGTTCACGGCCACGGCCGTGTTCGAGACCAGCGTCCACGGGGTCGTCGTCCACACCAGGAGTGCAGCACCCAGGTCCGACAAGGGGCCGCTCGTGATCGGGAAGCGCACGTAGACCGACGGGTCGGTGACGGTCTGGTAGCCCTGCGCGACCTCGTGGTCGGACAGCGCGGTGCCGCAGCGCGGGCAGTACGGCGCGACGCGGTGGTCCTCGACCAGCAGCCCCTTGTCGGCGACCTGCTTGAGCGACCACCAGACGCTCTCGACGTAGGAGGCGTCCATCGTCCGGTAGGCCGACGCCATGTCGACCCAGTAGCCCATGCGGCGGGTCATGCGCTCGAACTCGTCCACGTGGCGCACCACGCTCTCGCGGCACTTGGCGTTGAAGGCCGCCACGCCGTACGCCTCGATGTCGCCCTTGCCGGTGAAGCCGAGCTCCTTCTCGACCGCGAGCTCGACGGGGAGGCCGTGGCAGTCCCAGCCGGCGCGGCGGGGGACCGAGCGGCCCTGCATGGTCTTGAAGCGGGGGAACAGGTCCTTGAAGACGCGCGCCTCGACGTGGTGGGTGCCGGGCTTGCCGTTGGCGGTCGGCGGGCCCTCGTAGAAGACCCACGGCTCGCCGTCGGCGGTCTGCTCCATCGAGCGGGCGAAGACCCGGTCGCGCTCCCAGCGCTCGAGGATCCCGCGCTCGAGCGCGGGCAGGTCGACCTGGGCGGGCAGCTGCTGCATGGAGGTCCTCCGTCGTCGGTGCTCGACGGAGGGACGAGGCGTGCGCCCCGCGGTACCACCCTCCTTGGGACCCGCAGGTCCCCGCTCTTGTCGTGCCGTGCCGCTCAGGGGGTGATCTTCACGGCGCGCTCGCCCCCGGGCTCGCACCATCCCCGGCTCGCTCCTGGCTGCGTACGCCGCTACTCGTCCCCGTCGCTGCGGCTCGCCCAGCCTAGCGGGAACTGTCCAGGGCCTTCCGGCCGTCGTACGGGGGCCGGACGTCGACGGCCGCGCCGCGCGGCACGTATCCTCGCGGCTGCTCGTGATCAAGTCCGCGAACGCGTACGTGAGGGGTGTCCCATGGCTGGGCGTACCGGCGCGCTGGGCCGACTGCGCGGCATGCTCGGCCGCAAGCCGGCCGCGCCGGCGACGGCTGAGGACGGCGGCGGCAACGGCCTGGTCGAGACGGCCGAGGACGTGGCTGCGCGCGCTGCGGAGGCGTCTGCTGCGGCGCTGAAGGCCGTCGGTGGCGCTGGTGCGGCTGCCGAGTCGGAGCCGGCGGCGCCCGCTGCGAAGGCGGCAGCTCCGGTCACGGCGGCCAAGGCGGTCAAGGCGCCGGCGAAGCGGGCGAAGGCGACACCTGCCGTAGCCGAAGCGGCGGCGCCGGTGAAGGCGGCCAAGGCCCCGAGGACGACGGCGGTCAAGGCGACCAAGGGGACGGCGAAGGGCTTGGCGAAGGCTCCGACGAAGGCCCCGGCGAAGGCGCGGTCAAGGCCCCGGCCAAGGTCGCCGCGACGGCTCCGTCGAAGGCCCCGGCGAAGGCTCCCGCGAAGGCTCCCGCGAAGGCTCCGGCGAAGGTCGCGAAGGCTCCGGCGAAGGTCGCCGCGAAGGCCCGTCGAAGGTGGAGGCCCCGGCGACGGTTGCGGCCGCCGCTCCGGCCACGAGCCCGGCGAAGGCGGCAGCCAAGACCCCGCCGACAGCGCCGGCCACGGCGGCGGCGAAGGCGCCGGCCAAGGCCCCGGTCAAGGCCCCGGCGCATGCCCCGGCTGAAGGCGGCGGCGAAGACCGCCCCCGCGGCGCCGACCAAGGCGGCGCCGGAGGCGGCGGCCGACGGCCCCGCCGCGCCGCGCCGACCAAGACGTCCGGCCAGGGCGGCCAAGGCCGCGACGCCGCGGCGCCGGCCACGACGGCAGCCAAGGCCCCGGCCAAGACGTCGAAGGCGGCTGCGAAGGCCGCGACGACGGTGGCGGTGACCGCCGCGGAGGCTCCGCCGACGGTCACCGCGAAGGCGCCGGCGAAGGTCCCGGCCAAGGCCTCACCAACAGGCACCGCGCCGAAGGCTGCGGCCACGACCGCGGCGGCGAAGGCCAGCACCGGTGGCCGAGGCCACGGCGCCGCCCACCTCCGCAACGACGACCCCCGCCTCGGCGGCAGCAGGCCCCGCCGAAGCCGTCGCCCGAGGCAGCTGCGAAGTCGCCGACGCCGAAGGCCACGACCACCCCGGCCCCCGAGCCGAGCCGCCCCCGCCGCACCGGCCAAGGCCCCCGCCGCCAAGGCCCCCGCCACCCCGGCCAACCGGCCCCCGCGAAGGCCCCCGCGAAGGCCAACGCCAAGGCCCCCGCCGCCCAGGCCACCACGCCGGCTGCCACCACGAGCACCCCCGCGACCACCACCCCCGGACCCCCCGTGAGCGAGCCCGCCGTGCCGAAGACCACCGCCGACCCCGAGGACGCCTGGACCGACACCGAGCTGGCCGAGGTCCGCTCCGAGCTGCAGGAGCAGGCCACCGTCCTGCGCGGCGAGATCGACGAGGCCGAGAGCACGAGCGCCGCCATCACGCAGAACGCCGTCGGCGAGGGCTCGGGCGACGAGGCCGACGCCGGCACCAAGACGTTCGAGCGCGAGCACGAGATGTCGCTGGCCAACAACAGCCGCGACCTGCTGCTCCAGGTGGAGCGCGCGCTGGGCCGGCTGGACGGCGGCACCTACGGTCGCTGCGAGTCCTGCGGCGACGCGATCCCCAAGCCCCGGCTGCAGGCGTTCCCGCGGGCGACCCTGTGCGTGCGCTGCAAGCAGCGCGAGGAGCGTCGCTGAGCACCGACCGCCCCCGCCGCGCCGGGCTGCTGGCCGCGGTGGCCGTGACGGCGCTGGTGCTCGACATCGCCACCAAGGTGCTCGTGGTGGCGGAGCTCGAGGGCGAGGAGCCGGTGCGTCTGCCGGCGAACCTGCTGCTGCGCGTCTCGCGCAACACCGGCGCGGCGTTCTCCTTCGCCGAGGGCGCGACGCTGCTGCTGACGGCCATCGCGGTGGCCGTCGTCGTGGTGATCGTGCGTACGGCACCGCGCCTGCGGTCGCCCGCCTGGGCGGTCAGCCTCGGCCTGCTGCTCGGCGGGGCGACCGGCAACCTGCTCGACCGCATCCTGCGTGCGCCCGGCCCGGGCCGCGGGGCGGTCGTCGACTTCATCGACTTCCAGGTGTGGCCCAGCTTCAACGTCGCCGACAGCTGCATCGTGACCGGGGGCGTCCTCGCCGTGCTGCTGTCCCTGCGCGGCATCGAGCTCGACGGCAGGCGCTCCGCGCAGGACCGGGCCGACGAGGCCGCATGATGGACGCGTGAGCCAGCGCCGTACCGTCCCCGTCCCCGAGGGGCTCGACGGGCTCCGCCTGGACGCCGCGCTGTCGCGGCTGTTCGGCATCAGCCGGTCCGCCGCGGTCGACGTCCTGGAGGCCGGCGGCGTCACGGTCGACGGCCGGGTGCGGGGCAAGGGCGACCGGGTGCTCGCCGGCTCGATGCTCGACGTCGACCTGCCGAGCCCCGACACGACCCCCGGCCCGCCGCCCGAGGTGGTCGAGGGTCTGCGCGTCCTCCACGAGGACGACGACGTCATCGTCATCGACAAGCCGGTCGGCGTGGCCGCCCACCCGAGCCCGGGCTGGGAGGGGCCGACCGTGATCGGCGGGCTGGCCGCGGCCGGGCACCGCGTCAGCACCAGCGGCGCGGAGGAGCGCCAGGGCATCGTGCACCGGCTCGACGTCGGCACCAGCGGCGTGATGGTCGTGGCCAAGAGCGAGCGCGCCTACACGGTGCTCAAGGACGCGTTCCGCAACCGCACGGTCGACAAGCGCTACCACGCGCTCGTGCAGGGGCACCCCGACCCGATGAGCGGCACCATCGACGCGCCGATCGACCGGCACCCGAGCTCGGCGTACAAGTTCGCGGTCGTCGCGGGCGGGCGCGACAGCGTCACGCACTACGAGACGATCGAGGCGTTCCGGCACGCGACGCTGCTCGACATCCACCTCGAGACCGGGCGCACGCACCAGATCCGCGTCCACATGGCCGCCGTGCGCCACCCCTGCGTCGGCGACGTCACCTACGGCGCCGACCCGACGCTGTCCAAGCGGTTCAGGCTCGAGCGGCAGTGGCTGCACGCCGTGCGCCTGGGCTTCCACCACCCGGACGACGGGGCGTGGGTGGAGTTCGAGAGCCCGTACGCCGCCGACCTCGCGCTGGCGCTCGAGCTGGTCGCGGCGGGTTCGTGAGCCTGGGGGACCGGCTGCGCGAGGCCGACCAGCGCTTCGTCCCTGCCGCGGCGGCGCGGCTGCGCGCGCTGCTGGACGCGACCTCCGGCCCGCGCGAGCACCGGCTGGAGGTCCCCGGCCCGCTCCGGCGGCTGGACGAGCGGTACGCCACCCGCGGCCCGCTCGCGCTGCTGGCCGAGGTCCCCCAGCTCGGGCTGCTGATCGTCGCGGTGCTGCTGCTGACCGGCGGGGGGACCGTGCTGGCGCGCGGCGGCGACGACCCGGCGCCCGAGCGCGCCCGCCCCGCGTCGCAGCAGGGCCCGCCGGTGCTGGGGCCGGACGTCGGCACGCCGGTGGCCGACTACGTCTCGGCCGCGCGGGGAGCGGCGGCGCAGGCCTCGCAGCAGGACCCGGAGCAGGTGCGGCTCGCGCTGGTGAGCCTGGCCGACTACCGCACGCCGAAGGACGCCGCGACGCTGCTCACCGGCCTCGAGGTCGCAGCGCGCCTACCTCCGGCTGCCGGACGGGACCGACCCGACCGAGGTGCTGCCGGTCGACGTCCGCGACCTGGACGGCGACCTGCGCCGGCTGTACACCGCGACCGCGGAGCGCAAGGCGCGCGAGCAGCAGGAGTACCTCGGCCTGGCCCGCTCCATCACGCCGTCCTCCGACGAGGAGGAGCGGTTCCGGGCCTTCTACGAGGCCTCCGCGCGCTCCTCGGCGAAGGAGGCGACGGCCTACCGCACCGGCTGCGCCTGCCTGTTCGCCGTGCTCGTGCGCGCGCCCGCCCGGGTGCTGGCCGAGCTGCCGGCGCTGGCCGGCGTACGGGCTGCGGAGCTCGCCCCGGCCGGTGCGACCCTCGAGCAGGTGAGCGTGCGCCCGCTCGTCCCGGAGCAGAAGACCGTCGTCGAGCCGCTGCCGCGGCCCAGCGTGGCAGGAGGCTGAGGTGCTGGTCCGCCTGGCGGAGCCCGAGGACATGGACGGAGGTCTTCGCGCTGCGGCACGAGGTCTTCGTGGTCGGGCAGGACGTGCCCGAGGACATGGAGCGCGACGAGCTCGACGCGCTCTCGACGCACGCCGTCGCGCGGCTCGAGGGGACCGTCGTCGGCACCGGGCGGCTCATCCCGCCCGGGCTCGCCGGGCCGCTCGCGAGCATCGGCCGGATGGCGGTCGCCGAGCAGGCCCGGGGCGGGGGCATCGGCGCCGCGGTGCTCGGGCTGCTCGAGGCGACCGCGCAGGGCAACGGCTGGCCGGCGGTCGAGCTGCACGCCCAGCTGCACGCCCAGCGCTTCTACGACCGGCTCGGCTACGCGCCCGTCGGCGAGGTCTACCTCGAGGCCGGCATCGAGCACGTGACCATGCGCAAGCCGCTCTCCTAGAGCGAGCTCGGCTGCGGGAACCCGCCGTGCCGCACGCCCCAGGCGGCCAGCACCAGGACCGCCGGGACGTACGCCACCAGCAGCAGCCGCCCCACCGGCGCGGGCAGCCGGGCCGCCCACGCGCAGAGCCCGAGGGCGACGACCAGCGACAGCACCGCGGTGCCGCCCTCGAGGGCGTTCGTCGCGTGCGTCACGCCGACGCCGAGGGCCAGCAGGAGGGCGACCGGGCCACCGGGCAGCGGTTCGTCGCGGACAGCCCGGACGAGGGCGACGACGAGCAGCGCGAGCCCGGCGTACCAGAGGTGGTGCCCGACGACCTCGTCCCACAGGTGCACGGCGTCGTCGTCGAGGCGGTTGCTGACCGAGTTGGCGGCCAGGTGCACGCCGTGGCCCTGCACGTAGAGCACCGCGCCGGGCACCGCCAGCAGCCACGTCGTCCGGTCGGCCCGCGCCGCGACGAGCGTGAGGACCGCGGTGCCGACGACGGCGTACGGGGTGAGCAGGTCCAGCCAGTCGGTCCACCGGGTGGGACCCACCTCGCCGAGGACCTCGACCGGGACGGCCCCGAGGTGCTGCAGGACCGCCACGGCGAGGGCGAAGCCGGCCAGCGGACGGGCCACGCGGGTCGGCGGGTGCACGGCGGCAGCCTGCCGCACCCCGCGTTCAGGCCGCGGAGCGACGGGCAGGACGCGGCACGTGACGGCACAGCACGAGCGGCTGGCGACGCTGCTCTCCGACCGCGGCTGGCGGCTGGCGACGGCGGAGTCGGTGACGGCCGGCCTGGTCGCCGACCAGGCCGCGCAGGCGCCGCGGGCCAGCGACTGGTTCCTCGGCGGGGTCGTCGCCTGGTCGCCGGAGGTGAAGCAGCGGCTGCTGTCGGTCGCGCCGGGCCCCGTGATCAACCCGGAGACGGCGGCGCAGATGGCACGGGGCGTCGCGGACCTGATGCGGGCCGACGTGGCGGTGTCGACGACCGGCTGCGGGGGTCCCGACGAGGAGGAGGGCCAGCCGCCCGGGCGCGTCTGGGTCGGCGTGCTCGTCGACGGCGAGGTGCAGACGCACCGGCTGGACCTGGACGGCGAGCCCGAGGACGTCTGCACGGGAGCCGCCTCGGCCGCGCTGTCGCTGGTGGTCCGGGCCCTCGAGGGCTGAGCCGGGGCGCGTCGCACCGGTTCTGTCGGACCCCCGTGCCAGGATCGTGGAGCGGTCGGGGCGAGAGCCCGGACGCCGACACCAGCCCCACCGATCCACTGCACAGCACGGCCCGTCTTCCCCTCGGACCGACGCTGCCCCTCTGGCGTACCCGTAGGAGACCTGTGAGCACCCCCAGCCGTGGAGGCGCCGACTCGTTCGTGCACCTGCACGTGCACACCGAGTACTCCATGCTCGACGGCGCCGCGCGCCTCGACGACCTGTTCGCCAAGGCCGTCGAGCTCGGCATGCCCGCGCTGGCGATGACCGACCACGGCAACGTCTTCGGGGCCTACGACTTCTGGAAGAAGGCCAAGGCCGCCGGCATCAAGCCGATCATCGGCACCGAGGCCTACCTCGCGCCGGGCAGCCGCTTCGACAAGACCCGGCACCGCTGGGGCGTCGGCGGTGAGGACGACGTCTCGGGCGGCGGCGCCTACACCCACATGACGATGCTCTCGACGAGCACGCGGGGCATGCACTCGCTGTTCAAGATGTCGTCGCTGGCCTCGCTCGAGGGCTACTACTACAAGCCGCGCATGGACAAGGAGCTCCTCGCCGAGCACGCGGTCGACATGGTCGCGACCACCGGCTGCGCGTCGGGGGAGATCCAGACCTACCTGCGCATGGGGGAGTACGAGAAGGCCAAGCGCAGCGCCGGCGAGTTCGTCGACATCTTCGGCAAGGGCAACTTCTTCGCCGAGGTCATGGACCACGGCCTGGAGATCGAGCGCCGGTCGATGAAGGACCTGCTCCGCCTCGCCAAGGACCTCGACCTGCCGCTGCTGGCCACCAACGACCTGCACTACACCCACGCCGAGGACGCCCGCGCCCACGAGGTGCTGCTCTGCGTGCAGTCCGGCAAGACGATGGCCGACCCGGGGCGCTTCAAGTTCGACGCGCAGGACTTCTACCTCAAGACGCCACAGGAGATGCGCCACCTCTGGCGCGAGCTGCCCGAGGCGTGCGACAACACGCTGCTCATCGCCGAGCGCTGCGAGGTGACCTTCAACGAGGGCGCCGACCTCATGCCGCGCGTCCCGGTGCCCGACGGCTACACCGAGGACACCTGGCTGCGCGAGCAGGTCCACGCCGGTCTGCGGGAGCGCTTCGCGCCGCACCCGGTGCCGGAGACCCACACGGTGCAGGCCGACTACGAGGTCGACGTCATCCTGAAGATGGGCTTCCCCGGCTACTTCCTGGTGACCGCCGACCTGTGCCGCTACGCCAAGGACACCGGCATCCGGGTCGGCCCGGGCCGTGGCTCGGCCGCCGGCTCGCTGGTCGCCTACGCGCTGCGCATCACCGACCTCGACCCGATCAAGCACAAGCTGCTGTTCGAGCGGTTCCTCAACCCCGAGCGCATCTCGATGCCCGACATCGACCTCGACTTCGACGAGCGCCGGCGCGGCGACATGATCCGCTACGCCACCGAGAAGTACGGCGAGGAGCGCGTCAGCCAGATCATCACCTACGGGACGATCAAGGCGAAGCAGGCGGTCAAGGACGCCTCCCGCGTGCTCGGCTACCCGTTCGCCACCGGCGACAAGATCACCAAGGCGATGCCGCCGGCGGTCATGGGCAAGGACATCCCGCTGTCCGGGATCTTCGACCCGAGCCACAAGCGCTACGGCGAGGCGGGGGAGTTCCGCGCCCTCTACGAGAGCGACCCCGACGCCAAGGCCGTCGTCGACACCGCGCGCGGCCTCGAGGGCCTCAAGCGCCAGTGGGGCGTGCACGCGGCCGGCGTCATCCTGTGCCGCGAGCCGCTGCTCGACGTCATCCCGATCCAGCGCCGGGAGCAGGACGGCGCGATCATCACGCAGTTCGACATGGGCGCCTGCGAGACGCTCGGGCTGCTCAAGATGGACTTCCTCGGCCTGCGCAACCTCACCGTCCTCGACGACTGCCTCAAGCACATCAAGGACAACCGCGGCGAGACCGTCGTGCTCGAGGACCTCGACGAGATGGTCCCGGACCCCAAGACCTACGAGCTGCTGTCCCGCGGCGACACCCTCGGCGTCTTCCAGCTCGACGGCGGCCCGATGCGGGCGCTGCTGCGCTCCATGCAGCCGGACAGCTTCGAGACCATCTCCGCGGTCCTCGCGCTCTACCGCCCCGGCCCCATGGGCGCCAACGCCCACAACGACTACGCCGACCGCAAGACCGGCCGCAAGCCGATCGTGCCGATCCACCCCGAGCTCGAAGAGCCGCTGAAGGACATCCTGGGCGACACCTACGGGTTGATCGTCTACCAGGAGCAGGTCATGGCGATCGCGCAGCACCTGGCCGGCTACACGCTGGGTGCCGCAGACCTCCTGCGCCGCGCCATGGGCAAGAAGAAGAAGGAGATCCTCGACAAGGAGTACGTCCCGTTCTCCGACGGGATGAAGGCCAACGGCTACTCCGACGGGGCGATCAAGACCCTGTGGGACATCCTCGTCCCGTTCTCCGACTACGCCTTCAACCGCGCCCACACCGCGGGCTACGGGCTGGTGTCGTTCTGGACCGCCTACCTCAAGGCCAACTACCCGGCGGAGTACATGGCGGCGCTGCTCACCAGCGTCCGGGACGACAAGGACAAGAGCGCGCTCTACCTGGCCGAGTGCCGGCGCATGGGCATCAAGGTCCTGCCGCCCGACGTCAACGACTCCGACGGCGACTTCACCCCGCGCGGCACCGACATCCGCTTCGGCCTGACCGCGATCCGCAACGTCGGCGCCAACGTCGTGGCCAGCATCGTCGCCACCCGCACGGCCAAGGGCCGCTTCGCCGACTTCCCCGACTTCCTGCGCAAGGTCGAGGCCGTCGCCTGCAACAAGAAGACGGTCGAGTCGCTGTGCAAGGCCGGCGCCTTCGACTCGCTCGGCCACACCCGCAAGGGCCTGGTGCACATCCACGCCGAGGCGATCGACGCCTGCATGGAGACCAAGAAGAACGAGGCCAACGGGCAGTACGACCTGTTCGGGCTCGGCGACGACAGCGGCGAGGAGGACCCGGCCGCCGGGTCGATGTTCGACGTGCGCATCCCGGTCGGGGAGTGGGAGAAGTCGGTCCTGCTCGCCTACGAGCGGGAGATGCTCGGGCTCTACGTCTCCGACCACCCGCTGCTCGGCGTCGAGCACCTCATCGCGGCGGCCGTCGACTGCTCGGTGTCGGCGATCGCCGACCGCGACGACGGCGCCACGGTGACGGTCGGCGGCATCCTGTCCAGCGTGACCCGCAAGGTCACCAAGCAGGGCAACGCCTGGGCGCTGGCGCAGCTCGAGGACCTCGAGGGCGGGGTCGAGGTGATGTTCTTCCCGGCGAGCTACCAGTCGGCCGCGGTGCACCTCGTCGAGGACGCCGTCGTGCTGGTGCGCGGCCGGGTCGACAAGCGCGAGGACGTCCCGAAGATCATCGCCAACGAGGTGATCGTCCCCGACCTGTCGATCGGCCCGCGCGGACCGGTGGTCGTCTCCATCCCGACCCCGCGCTGCACGCCGCCGGTCGTGGAGCGGTTCAAGGAGGTCCTCGCCAGCCACCCGGGCACCACCGAGGTCCACCTGCAGCTGGTCAACGGCGGCAAGACCACGGTCGTCCGGCTCGACGACCGGCTCCGGGTGACCGCGACGCCGTCGCTGTTCGCCGACCTCAAGGCGCTGCTCGGCCCGGGCTGCCTGCCGGTGAGCGCGTGATGGACGTGCCGTCGGTCCGGCTCTGCGCCGGGACCCTGCTGGTGGAGCACCCGGCCGAGGTGCTGCGCGACTACGTCGACCCGCGCAACGGCTACGCCTACCCGGGCTACGACCAGCTGGTGACCAACGGCAGCGCGACGCTGGTCGACGGCGACCTGCTCGCGCCGACGCTGATCGGGGCGGAGATCGACCGCGGCCGGTTCGCGCTGCTGCGCGACCTGCTGCCCGAGCTCGCCGGGGTGGCCGACCTGCCGCCGGTGGCGCTGCAGGACGCCGACGACGCGACGGTGGCCGCGGTCGCCGACCTGTTCGCGGTGCTCGACCGGGCGCCCTACGCCGGCCGGGGGGTGCGCGGCACCATCCTGAGCAAGGTCCTGCACCGCAAGCGCCCCGACCTGGTGCCGCTCTACGACTCCCGGATCTTCGAGTCCTACACCGCGCCCGGCGCGCTGCCCCGGGAGCAGGACCGCACCTGGCAGGAGTTCATGGACCTGCTGCTGCGGGCGATGCGCGACGACCTGCAGCACGAGGACGCCGCCTTCGACCAGCTGGTCGGGGTGGCCGCAGGACGCCGGTGCGCCGCTGTCCCGGCTGCGGATCCTCGACATCCTCATCTGGCGGACGGCCGACTCCTGGCACTGAGCAGCGGCGCACCGGCGGGCGTCCCGGACGAGAGCGGGCACTCTGGACCCGTGACGTCCCCTGACCCCGCGCCTGCCCCGCTGCGTGAGCGCACCCGCCACGACCTCGCTGCCGGCCTGCTCACCGTCGTCGCGCTGGTGCTGCTCGGCGCCCCGGTCGGCCTGCTGTGGGCCCGGCTCGCCCCCCGGGTCGACGTCGTCGTCCGGCCGCAGGGCGCCGGGCTCGCCATGCCGGAGACCGGTGACTTCATCAGCGCCGACGGCCTCTTCCTGGTGCTGGCCGTGCGTCGCGGGCACCCTGTGCGGCATCGGGGCGTGGGTGCTGGCCCGCCGGGACGGCCGCGGCCCCGGGGTGGTGCTCGGGCTGGCCCTCGGCGGGCTGCTCGCCGCCTACGTCGCCTCGCGCACCGGGTCCCAGGTCGGCCGCGACGCCTTCGAGGCCGCGCTCGAGGACACCAGCACCCGCGGCACCCTGCAGGCCAGCATCCGGCTCCGGGCGACCGAGGCGCTGGTCGGCTGGCCGGTCGGGGCCCTGGCCGCCTTCGCCGGGCTGACCTACGGCGACCGCCGCGGCGCCCCGCAGCGCTCACCCCGCCGGTCCTGAGGACCGGCCGCCGCAGCGACCGGCGCCGCAGCGAGGACCGACCGCCGCAGCGAGGACCGACCGCCGCAGCGAGGACCGACCGCCGCAGGACCGACCGCCGCAGCGAGCGCCGACGCAGCGCCCCGCGGCGCTGACCCTCAGTTCGGGCTGGTCGGCTCCCGGCTCAGCCCCGGGTCGGGCACCGCGCGCAGGGTGCGCAGCAGCTGGGCCTCCCGGCGCAGCAGGGCCAGCTCGGCCTTGAGCCGGGCCCGGCCGTCCTCCTCGGCGAGCAGCCGCTGCCGCTGGTCGAGGTCGACCACCGCGGTCGCCGCGACCAGGTAGCCGAGCACCAGCGGGTCGGCCGGCAGGTCGCCCACCTCGGCCTGCTCCACGCCGGCCTCCTCGAGCGCCTCCAGGTAGTCGCCGAAGGCGGCCCCGACCGCCCGCGCCAGCACCGCCGCCTCGTCGGCGTCGCCGAGGTCGTCGGGCAGCAGGTCGACCGTGCCGGTGAGGTAGGACCGCTCGGTCGACAGCCCCTGCAGCCGGAAGCGCTCGGCGCCGACGGTCACCAGGTCGTACCTCCCGTCGGGGTAGGCCTCGGCCCGCCGCAGCCGGGCGACGCAGCCGACCGCGTGCAGCGCGTCGAGCCCGGAGACGGCGTCGGCGCCCACCTCGTGGCCCGAGCGGATCGCCACGACGCCGAAGCGCTGCTCCGGCCCGGGCAGCGCGAGCAGGTCGCGCACGAGGTCCCGGTAGCGGTCCTCGAACACGTGCAGGGGCAGCACGAGGCCCGGGAACAGCACGAGGCCGAGCGGGAAGAGGGGGAGCCGCTCGGACATGGCCGGAGCGTACGGGCGATCAGCGCGCTCGGTAGTCTGGCGACCTCCCCCCAGCGAGCAAGAGGAGCGTCCCGTGCTGACCCGCATCGACCTGCGCGGGCGGCACGACGCCGACGCGATGAGCACCCTGCCGCGGGCGGTCCTCGACGTCTCGAGCGCCGTCGAGCAGGTCCGCCCGGTCGTCGAGGCCGTCCGCGACCGCGGCGAGGAGGCGGTCCGCGAGGCCACCCAGCGCTTCGACGGCGTCGCGCTGACCGACCTGCGGGTCCCCAGGACGGCGCTCGACGAGGCGCTGGCCCAGCTCGACCCGGCGGTCCGCGCCGCGCTCGAGGAGGCCATCGCCCGGGCCCGCACCGTCAGCCACGGCCCAGCTGCGCGACGACGAGGTCGTCTCACGTCGTCGACGGCGCGACCGTCACCGAGCGCTGGGTGCCGGTCGGCCGCGTGGGCCTCTACGTCCCGGGCGGGCTCGTCGCCTACCCGAGCAGCGTGGTCATGAACGTCGTGCCCGCCCAGGTCGCCGGCGTCGCCAGCCTGGCGGTCAGCAGCCCCCCGAAGGCCGAGTTCGGCGGCCTGCCCAACCCGGCGATCCTCGCCGCCTGCGCGCTGCTCGGCGTCGACGAGGTCTACGCCGTCGGCGGCGCCCAGGCGGTCGCGATGTTCGCCTACGGCGCGGGGGAGTGCCGCCCGGTCGACGTCATCACCGGCCCGGGCAACGTCTTCGTCGCCGCCGCCAAGCGGCTCGTGCAGGGCCGCTGCGGCATCGACAGCGAGGCCGGCCCGACCGAGATCGGCATCCTCGCCGACGACAGCGCGGTGCCGGCCTACGTCGCGGCCGACCTCGTCGCGCAGGCCGAGCACGACCCGCTGGCGGCCTGCCTGCTGGTCACGCCCAGCGAGGCGCTGCTCGACGCGGTCGACGCCGAGCTCGCCGTCCAGGTCCCCGCCGCCCGCCACAGCGAGCGCATCGCCACCGCGCTGGCCGGCCAGAGCGCCCACGTGCTGGTCGACGACCTCGACCACGGGCTGCAGGTCGTCGACGCCTGGGCCGCCGAGCACCTCGAGGTCGTCACCGAGGACGCCTCCGCCCGGGCGCGCCGGGTCCGCAACGCCGGCGCGGTCTTCATCGGCAACCACACCCCGGTCAGCCTCGGCGACTACCTCGCCGGGTCCAACCACGTCCTGCCCGACCGGCGGGACGGCCCGCTTCTCGGCCGGCCTGTCGGCGCAGTCGTTCCTCAAGCGGATGTCGCTGATCGAGTACTCCGCCGAGGCCCTGGCCACCGTCGCGCCCCACGTCAGCGCCCTCGGCGGGGCAGAGGACCTCGCCAGCCACGTCGAGGCCGTGCAGGTCCGGGTCCGGTCATGACGCTGCCGGTCCGCGACGACCTGAAGGGCAAGCAGCCGTACGGCGCGCCGCAAGCGGGGAGGGCGGGCGTCAGCACGGCGATCCAGCTCAACGTCAACGAGAACCCGTACCCGCCGAGCCCGTCGCTGGTGGCTGCCCTCGCGATCGCGGTGGCCGACGCCGCCCCGACGCTCAACCGCTACCCCGACCGCGAGGCGGTGGAGCTGCGCACCTCGCTGGCGGCCTACCTGTCCACGCGCACCGGCATGGACCTCGCGGTGGAGCAGGTGTGGGCCGCCAACGGCTCCAACGAGGTGCTGCAGCAGGTCCTGCAGGCCTTCGGCGGGCCGGGGCGCACCGCTCTGGGCTTCGAGCCGTCGTACTCGATGCACCCGATCCTGGCGAGCGGCACCGGCACCGGCTGGGTGGCCGAGCGGCGGGCCGACGACTTCACCCTCGACGTCGAGCGGGCCGTCGCGGCGGTCGAGCGGCACCGCCCGGACGTGGTCTTCCTCACCCGGCCCAACAACCCGACCGGCACCGGGATGGACCTCGAGGTCGTCGACGCGGTCTGCCGCGCGACCGACGGCATGGTGCTGGTCGACGAGGCGTACGCGGAGTTCTCCGCCGCCCCGAGCGCGGTCTGGCTGCTGGCCGACCACCCGCGGCTGATGGTCAGCCGGACGATGAGCAAGGCGTTCGCGATGGCCGGCACCCGGCTGGGCTACCTGGCCGCGAGCGCCGAGGTGGTCGACGCGCTCCGGCTCGTGCGCCTGCCCTACCACCTGTCCGCGCTCACCCAGGTGGTCGCGCGCACCGCGCTGGCCCACACCGGCGAGCTGCTCGGCACCGTCGAGCAGGTCAAGGCGCAGCGCGACCGGATCGTCGCGGAGGTGCAGCGCCTGGGCCTGACCGTCGTGCCGACCGAGGCCAACTTCCTGCTGTTCGGGCCGTTCGAGGACCCGGCCGCGACCTGGCAGGCGCTGCTCGACCGCGGCGTCCTGGTCCGCGACGTCTCGCTCCGGTCCCGGCCTCGCCGGCTGGCTGCGCGTCAACGCCGGCACCGAGGACGAGACGTCGGCCTTCCTCACCGCGCTCGCTAGCGTGGTCGCATGACGCCCCGCACCGCTCTCGTCGAGCGCACCACCAAGGAGAGCGACGTCCGCGTCGAGCTGGACCTCGACGGCACCGGCCAGGCCGAGTCCGACACCGGCGTGCCGTTCTTCGACCACATGGTCAGCCAGCTCGGCCGCCACGGGGGCTTCGACCTGACGGTCCGCACCCGCGGAGACCTCGAGGTCGACGCGCACCACACCGTCGAGGACACCAGCCTGGCGATCGGCACCGCGCTGAAGCAGGCGCTCGGCGACAAGGCCGGCATCCGCCGCTTCGGCGACGCCCTCGTCCCGCTCGACGAGTGCCTGGTCCAGGCCGCGGTCGACCTGAGCGGCCGGCCGTACGTCGTGCACGAGGAGCCGCAGCTGGTCGAGCTGATCGGCAGCTACGACACCACGCTGACCCGGCACATCTGGGAGTCGCTGGTCGCCACCTCCGGCATCGCGCTGCACGTGCGGGTGCTGTCGGGGCGCAACGCCCACCACGTCGTCGAGGCGCAGTTCAAGGCGGTCGCCCGCGCGCTGCGCGACGCCGTCGCGCTCGACCCGCGGGTGGCCGGCGTGCCCAGCACCAAGGGCAGCCTCTAGGTGGGCGCCTTCTACGACAGCATCGCCGCGCGCCTGCCGCGCCCGGCGGTCGCCGAGGCCATCGACGAGGCGTACGACGCCGCGCTGGTCGGCCCGACCCGTCAGGGCTGGACGATCGCCGCCCCGGACGGCGAGGGCCGCCTGCACGACCACCTGGCCGAGGTCGCGATCGTGCTGAGCAAGCAGGCGCCGGTGCTGTGCACGACCGTGCACGACGACGACATCCTGCTGCTCCAGGCGTACGAGGGCGGCGCGCTGGTGGCCACCTACGACTCCTGCCCCGGCTACTTCGGGGAGGGCTCCACCGACCCCGACGTGTCCCAGGTGGACGAGCTCGCGCGCGTTCTCGGCATCGTCGACGTGGGCCCGGTCAGGGCGGTCCTGTCGGCCGCGTACGACCTGGAGACCGACCGGCTGTCCGACGTCGCGCCGCTGCTCGGCCTGCCCGCGTACGTCGTGCTGTTCGGCTACGACTACGCCGCCGAGGGCGACCTGCCGCACGGGCTCGAGGCCGACGACCTGCTCCGGCTCGGTGACGCATGAGGGCGCTGACGGTGCTGTACGTGCTCTTCGTCGCCGGCGCCTTCACCGGCTGCGCGACCTGGCTGCGCGTCGTGCGCCTGCGCCACCGGGAGGACGAGTGACGGCACCTCAGCACGCCGCTCGTCGCACCGGGGACCCCGCGTGAAGCGCGTCGTCGTCCTCGACTACGGGTCGGGCAACCTGCGCTCGGCCGAGCGGGCGCTGACCCGGGCCGGCGCCGACGTCGTCGTCACCGCTGACCTGGACGCCGCCCGCGAGGCCGACGGCCTGGTGGTGCCCGGCGTCGGCGCGTTCGCCGCCTGCATGGCCGGCATCGACGAGGTCGGCGCCGCCCCCGTCGTGCACCAGCGGCTGGCCGACGAGCGCCCGGTGCTGGGCATCTGCGTCGGCATGCAGATCCTGTTCGAGCGGGGGGTCGAGCACGGCGTCGAGAGCGCCGGCATGGGCGTGCTGCCCGGCAGCGTCACCAAGCTGCAGGCCGACATCGTCCCGCACATGGGCTGGAACACCGTCGACGTGCCGGAGGGCTCCCGGCTCTTCGACGGCCTGGCGGGGGAGCGGTTCTACTTCGTGCACTCCTACGCCGCCCACGACGTCCCCGAGGCGCTGGTGACCCGGGCCGAGCACGGCGAGCAGTTCGTCGCAGGCGTCGAGCGGGGCGCCCTGTCGGCGACCCAGTTCCACCCGGAGAAGAGCGGCGACGCCGGCGCCGGCCTGCTGGAGAACTGGCTCAAGACGCTGTGAGCCGCACGCCGTGAGCCGCACGCTGTGAGCCGCGAGCGCCAGCGCGCCCGGGCGGTCCGCGAGGCGGCGCAGGCCGAGGAGCGGGCCCGCGCGCGAGCGCGACCGCTCGCGCCGCCAGGCCCGGTCAGCGCCGGGTGCAGAAGGTCAAGGCGGCCGTGCCCGTACCGGCGCAGCGCCCGCGCCGCTTCGGCGCCCTGCCGGCCCGCGCCCGCCTCGGCCTCGCGCTCGGGTGGCTGCTCGTCCAGTTCGTCGCGTGGCAGGTGGTGCACGAGACCGGTCCCCGCATCGGGGTCGCGATCCTGACGCTGTTCGCCCTGCCGCTGCTCGTCGTGGTCCTCTACAACCCCGCAAGGAGATACCGGTGACGCTCGTCCTGCTCCCCGCCGTCGACGTGGCCGACGGCCAGGCCGTCCGGCTCGTCCAGGGGGAGGCCGGCAGCGAGACGTCGTACGGCGACCCGGTCGAGGCCGCCCTGCAGTGGCAGCGCGACGGCGCCGAGTGGGTCCACCTGGTCGACCTCGACGCCGCCTTCGGCCGCGGCTCCAACCGCGAGCTGCTGGCCCGGGTCGTCGGCGAGCTCGACGTCCAGGTCGAGATGAGCGGCGGCATCCGCGACGACGCCACGCTCGAGGCGGCGCTCGCCACCGGCTGCGCCCGCGTCAACCTCGGCACCGCGGCCCTCGAGCAGCCGGAGTGGTGCGCCTCGGCCATCGCCCGCCACGGCGACCGCATCGCCGTCGGCCTCGACGTGCGCGGCACGACGCTGTCGGCCCGCGGCTGGACGAAGGACGGCGGCGAGCTGTTCGACGTGCTGGCCCGGCTCGACGCCGAGGGCTGCGCCCGCTACGTCGTCACCGACGTCCGCCGCGACGGCACGCTGACCGGCCCCAACCTGGAGCTGCTCCGCTCGGTCACCGCGGCGACCGACCGGCCGGTCGTCGCCTCCGGCGGCGTCTCCTCGCTCGGGCGACCTCACCGCCATCGCCCAGGTGCCCGGCGTCGAGGGCGCCATCGTCGGCAAGGCGCTCTACGCCGGCGCGTTCACCCTGCCCGAGGCGCTCGCCGCCGTCCGCGGCTAGCCCGGTGCGGCCGCGCTGGCTCGTCCTGCTGGTCTCGTTGGCCAGCGGGGTGGCGCAGGCCTTCGGCCGCTTCTCGTACGCCCTGCTGCTGCCGGCGATCGACCGCGACCTGCTGCACTCCTACGCGGTGGCCGGCCTGGTCGGCACCGCCAACGTGGCCGCCTACCTCGTCGGCACCCTCGCGGTCAGCGCGCTGGCCCGCCGGTCCGCCCCCGCGGCCCTGATCAAGGGCGGCCTGGTGGGCTCGACCGTGGGCCTGCTCGTCCTGTGGCAGGCGGAGAGCGCCGCGGTGCTCGCCGTCGGGCTGACGCTGACCGGGCTGGCCGGGGCGTTCATCTGGGTGCCGGCGCCGGGGCTGGCCGGCTCGGTCGTGCGGCCGGAGCGGCGCGGCGCCGCCATCGGGCTGGCCGGCTCGGGCATCGGCGCAGGCATCGTCTTCGCCAGCCTGCTGGCCTCGGTGCTCGCCGAGCCGCGGCGGCGACGGGAGCTGGCGCACGGTCTGGCTCGTCGAGGCGCTCATCGCCGTCGGCGTGCTCGTGCTGTGCCTGGCGCTGCTGCGGCCGCCGCACCGCCCGGACGACGACGTGCCGGTGCGCTCGGGCGCGCTGCGCCGGGTGCCCGGCTGGGTCGGGGTGGTCGGCGGCTACGCGGCGTACGGGCTGTCGGTCTCGATCTTCACGACCTACCTGGTCACCGCGCTCGAGGACGACGGCGGCTTCGCGCCGGGGCACGCCGCGGGCGACTACACGGTCGTCGGCGTGGCGCTGGTGTTCGGCGGCGTGCTGGTCGGGCCGCTGTCGGACCGCTGGGGGCGCGGCCGGACGCTGGTGCTCGGCTACGCCCTGATGGCCGTGGCCATCCTCGGACCGCTGGCCGGCGTCGAGCCGGTCGCGGCGCTGTCGGCGCTGCTGTTCGGGCTGATGATGTCGGGGCTGCCGTCGGTGATCGCGGCGCACCTCGCCGACACGCTGACCCCGCGGGAGTTCGCCGGGGCCTTCGGCCGGTGCACCCTCGCCTTCGGCCTGGCCCAGCTGTGCGGGCCGCCCCTGGGCGGCTGGCTGGCCGAGTCGACCGGCAGCTTCACGGTGCCGTTCGTGCTGGCCGCGCTGGTGGCGGCCGGCGGTGCGGTGCTGAGCGTGAGCGTGGGGTCAGTGGTGCGGGCTAGCCCTTCAGGCGGTTCGCGATCAGGAGGAAGGCCTCCAGGCGGCGGAGGAGCTCGGCGTGGTCGGGGCTGAGGTTCGAGTCAGGAGACATGTACATGCCTTCGGGCGCAGTTCCGCGGGGCCTCATGGCCCGTCGGTACTAGTCCCCTCACCCGAGCGGGTACACCGCTAGCGTCTGGGCCCGTGAGCGTCGCCGTACGAGTGGTCCCCTGCCTCGACGTCGACGCCGGCCGGGTCGTGAAGGGCGTCAACTTCACCGACCTCGTCGACGCCGGCGACCCGGTCGAGATGGCCCGGGTCTACGACGCCGAGGGCGCCGACGAGCTCGTCTTCCTCGACATCACCGCGAGCAGCGGCAGCCGCGAGACGACGTACGACGTCGTGCGCCGCACCGCCGAGCAGGTCTTCATCCCGCTCACCGTCGGCGGCGGGGTGCGCTCGGTCGAGGACGTCGACCGGCTGCTGCGGGCCGGCGCCGACAAGGTCGGCGTCAACACCGCCGGCATCGCCCGGCCGGAGCTGCTGCGCGAGATCGCCCACCGCTTCGGCAGCCAGGTGCTGGTGCTCTCCGTCGACGCACGCCGGGCGACCGGGACCGACAGCGGCTACGAGGTCACCACCCACGGCGGCCGCCGAGGGACCGGCCTGGACGCCGTCGCCTGGGCCCGGCGCGGCGAGGAGCTCGGCGTCGGCGAGGTGCTGCTCAACTCGATGGACGCCGACGGCACCCGGGCCGGCTACGACCTCGCGATGCTCAAGGCGGTGCGCAGCGAGGTCTCCGTCCCGGTCATCGCCAGCGGCGGCGCCGGCGAGGTCGGGGACTTCGCCCCGGCGGTCGCGGCCGGGGCCGACGCGGTGCTGGCGGCCAGCGTCTTCCACTTCGGCGAGCTGCGCATCGGCGACGTCAAGCAGGCGCTGCGCGAGGCAGGACACAGCACCCGCTGACCCGGCGGGGGAATCCCCGGGCGGCGAGAAGTGTCGGACCCAGGGAGTGTCGTGTCCGGGGACGTCCCGTGACGTCCCCGTGGAGGAGAGCTGTGACCGTGCCCGTCCCGCCGCAGCGCGGGGTGATCCGCCGCGGCTTCGGCGTGCTCGGCGTGGCCGTGCGCGAGGAGCCGCGGATCTTCGCCGTCTCCGCCGTGGGCAGCGCGCTGTTCGCGCTCACCACGATCGGCCAGGCGTACGTCTTCGGCGCCGTCACCGACCGCGTCATCGAGCCCTCGATCCGCGACGGCGAGGCCCGGCCCGCCGCCCTGGCGGTCGCCTTCCTGGCGGTCATGCTGGTCGCGACGCTCAAGGTGGTCGGCATCATCGCCCGCCGGCTGTGCGCCGGGATCATGCAGTACCGCCTGCAGGCGACCTACCGCCGCCGGGTCACCCGCCGCTACCTCGAGCTGCCCTTCAGCTGGCACCAGCAGCACCCGACCGGTGAGCTGCTCTCCAACGCCAACAGCGACGTCGAGGCGACCTGGTCGCCGATCGCGCCGTTCCCCTTCGCCGTCGGCGTCGTGCTCATGCTGGTCGCGACGCTCGGCCTGCTGTTCTGGACCGACCCGGTGCTGGCCCTGGTCGGCTCGGTCGTCTTCCCGGGGATCGCCGCGCTGACCGTCGTCTACTCGCGCCGCATGTCGCCGCTGATGACGCGGGCGCAGCAGCAGCGCGGCGAGGTCAGCGGGGTGGCCCACGAGTCCTTCGACGGCGCGCTCGTGGTCAAGACGCTGGGCCGGGAGACCGACGAGACCGCCCGCTTCCGCGACGCCGCCGAGCGGCTGCGCGACACCATGACCGCGGTCGGCCGGGTCCGCGGGCCTGTTCGACCCGCTCATGGAGGCGCTGCCGGTGCTCGGCGTGCTCGTCGTCCTGCTGGCGGGCACGTCCCGCGTCGGCAGCGGCGACATCGACGCCGGCCAGCTGGTGCGGGTCGCCTACCTGTTCACGCTGCTCGCCATCCCGGTCCGGGCCATCGGCTGGGTCCTCAACGAGCTGCCGCGCAGCGTCGTCGGCTGGGACCGCGTGCAGAGCGTCCTGACCGCCACCGGCTCGCAGGAGCACGGCGTCGAGCGGCTCCCCGCCGGAGGCCCGACCGGGCTGGCCGTCGACGGCGTCGCGTTCTCCTACGGCGACACCGAGGTCCTCCGCGACGTCGCGTTCGACGTCCCGGCCGGCCGCACGGTCGCCGTCGTCGGCCCGACCGGCTCGGGCAAGTCCTCGCTCGCGACGCTGCTCGTCCGCCTCGTCGACCCCGTCCAGCGGCTCGGTGCGCTACGACGACGTCGACCTGCGCCGGCTCGCGCCGGGCGCGGTGGCCGAGGTCGCCTCGCTCGTGCCGCAGTCGGCGTTCCTGTTCGACGACACCGTCCGCGGCAACATCACCCTCGGCACCGAGCTGCCCGACGACCTGGTCTGGGACGCCCTGCGGGTCGCCCAGGCGGAGCGCTTCGTGCAGGCGCTGCCCGACGGGCTCGACACGATGATCGGCGAGCGCGGCACCACGCTCTCCGGCGGCCAGCGCCAGCGCCTCGCCCTCGCCCGCGCGGTCGTCCGCCGACCGCGCCTGCTGGTCCTGGACGACGCCACCAGCGCGGTCGACCCGCAGGTGGAGCAGCGCATCCTGGCCGGCCTGCGCGAGTCGGGTGCCGCCAGCACGGTCGTGGTCGTCGCCTACCGCCGGGCCACCATCGCCCTCGCCGACGAGGTCGTCTTCCTGGAGCAGGGCCGCGTCACCGCCCGGGGCACCCACGAGGAGCTGGTCGTCACCAGCCCCGGCTACCGCGAGCTGGTCACCGCCTACGAGCGGGCCGAGGCCGAGCGGGTGGCCGAGGCCGAGGCGGAGGTGGCCGCCGCCGAGGCAGCCGCCGAGGCCGACGCGGCGGTGCCGGCATGACCGCGGTGACCGCCGACGAGACCGCCCCGGAGCGCGGCTCCTTCGCCGTCCTCGCCCACGGCCTGCGCCTCACGCCGGAGTTCCGCGAGGGGCTCGGCCTCACGATGCTGCTGGCGCTGGTCGCCACCGGCGGCCGGGTCGTCGTGCCGATCGCGGTGCAGCAGACGATCGACAACGGCCTGTCCGGCGGCGCCCCCGACCTCGGCCTGGTGCGCCGGGCCGTCGGCCTGGCCGCGCTCGCCGTGCTGGTCACGGCCGTGTCGGCCTACCTGATGAACGTCCGGCTCTACCGCACCACCGAGAAGGGCCTGGCGGCGCTGCGGGTCCGGGCCTTCCGCCGGGTGCACGACCTGTCGGTGCTGCACCAGGCGGCCGAGCGGCGCGGGTCGCTGGTCTCCCGGGTCACCAGCGACGTCGACACCGTCAGCACCTTCATGCAGTGGGGCGGCCTGCTGGTCATCGCCAGCAGCGCGCAGATGCTGCTCGCCACCCTGGTCATGCTGGTCTGGTCCTGGCAGCTCACGCTCGTCGTCTACGTCTGCTTCCTGCCGCTCTTCCTCGCCGTGAAGGCCTTCCAGAGCCGCCTCCAGTCGGCCTACCGGCTGGTCCGCGAGCGCATCGGCGAGCTGCTCGGCGCGGTCGCCGAGTCGGTGGTCGGCGCACCGGTCATCCGCGCGTACGGCACCCAGGCCCGCACCGCCGAGCGCATCGACGGCGCGGTCGGTCGGGCCCGCGAGGCGCAGACCAAGGCGCAGGTCATCGCCGCCCTGACCTTCTCGACCGGCGAGATCGTCGCCGCCTTCGCCACCGGCGCGGTGATCGTCGTCGGGGTCCTGCTCGGCGTCGACGGCGGGCTGACGGTCGGCCGCCTCGTCGGCTTCCTGTTCCTCGTGACGCTGTTCGTCCAGCCGGTGCAGGTGGCCACCGAGGTGCTCAACGAGGCGCAGAACGCCGTCGCCGGCATGCGCCGCGTGCTCGGCATCCTCGACACCCCGACCGACGTGGCCGACCCGGTCGACGGCCGGCCGCTGCCGGCGGGG
Organism: uncultured Actinomycetota bacterium; assembly: GCA_963762795.1. Lineage (GTDB taxonomy): Bacteria > Actinomycetota > Actinomycetes > Mycobacteriales > SCTD01 > RYN-170. The sequence continues at coordinate 255,656 of CAVXMC010000014.1, forward strand.
CCCGTCGGGCGTCCGCTTCGAGCACGTGTCCTTCGCCTACCCCGGCGGCCCCGACGTCCTGCACGACGTCGACCTGACCCTCAGCGCCGCGCACCCGGGTCGCGGTCGTCGGCGAGACCGGCAGCGGCAAGACCACCTTCGCCAAGCTGCTGACCCGGCTGATGGACCCCACCCGCGGGCGGGTGCTGCTGTCCGGCGTCCCGCTCGACGAGGTGCCCTTCGCCTCGCTGCGCAGCCGGGTCGTCATGGTGCCGCAGGACGGCTTCCTGTTCGACTCGACCGTCGTCGACAACGTCCGCTACGGCCGGCCCGACGCGACCGACGCCGAGGTGGAGCAGGCCTTCGTCGAGCTCGGGCTGTCCGACTGGCTGGAGTCGCTGCCCGACGGCGTCCACTCGCCGGTGGGGGAGCGCGGCGAGCAGCTGTCCGTCGGGGAGCGGCAGCTGGTGGCGGTCGCCCGCGCCTACGTCGCCGACCCCGACCTGCTGGTGCTCGACGAGGCGACCAGCGCGGTCGACCCGGCGACCGAGGTGCGCCTCCAGCGGGCGCTCGACTCGCTGACCCGCGGCCGCACCACCCTCGCCATCGCCCACCGGCTCTCGACGGCCGAGGCCGCCGACGAGGTGCTCGTCGTCGACGCCGGCGTCGTCGTCCAGCGCGGGCCGCACCGCGAGCTGGTCGACCAGCCGGGGCCGTACCAGCGGCTCCACGCGTCCTGGGTGTCGCAGTCGCGCTGACCGGCCGTACGGCGGAGAGGCGGGCGCTGCTGCTCGGCTTCCTCGTCTTCGGCGGCTTCTGGGGGGCGTGGTCCGCGCTGCTGCCCGACCTGCAGCGGCTCAGCGGGGTGGACGACAGCGGGCTCGGGCTCGCGCTCGGCGCCATCGCGGTGGCCGCGCTGCCGGCCATGCCGCTGGCCGGGCGGCTGCTCGACCGCTTCGGCGCCGGCCAAGCTGCTGCCGCGCTCGCTGCTGGGCTTCGCGGTGGTCTGCCCGCTGCCCGGCCTCGTCGGCGGCCCGCTCGGGCTGGTGCTCGCGCTGCTCGCGCTCGGCCTGACCACCGGCGTGCTGGACGTCGTGCAGAACGGCGCGACGGCCGCCTGGGAGCGGGTGGAGGGCGACCGGCTGATGACCGCCGGGCACGGCTGCTTCTCGCTCGGCGTGCTGGTCGGCAGCGTGCTCACCGGGGTGGCGCGCGACCTCGGCGCGACCCCGTTCCCGGTCCTGCTCGCGGTGTCGGCCACCCTGCTGGCCGCCGCCGCCGTCCAGCCCGACTACCGCCGCGCGCCGGTGCCCGAGCAGGCCGGTGAGGTGTCCGGCGCGGCTGCAGCCGGTGCTGCTGCTGCTCGGCCTGCTCATCGCCGGCAGCTTCCTCGTCGAGGACGGCCTCAGCTCCTGGAGCGCGCTGCACCTCGAGCGCGAGCTCGGGGCGCCGCCGTCGGTCGGCGGCCTCGGCCCGGGCATCTTCGCCGCCGCCATGACCCTCGGCCGCTTCGGCGCCCATGCCGTGGTCAAGCCGGGGCACGACGCCCTGGCCGTCGGCGGCGGCGGCGTGCTGCTGGCCCTCGGGTCGGCGCTGCTCGCCGTGGCCCCGTCCCCGGGGGTCGGGCTCGCCGGCCTGGCGCTGGCCGGCCTCGGCGTGAGCGTCCTGGCCCCGACGCTGTTCAGCGCGGTCGGCGCCCGCAGCGCCCCCGGCCGGCAGGGGGCGGACCTCGCGAAGGTCACCGCCCTCGGCTACGCCGGCTTCGTCACCGGTCCGCCGCTGGTCGGCGTGCTCAGCGGCGCCACCTCGCTGCCGGTGGCCCTCGGCACGCTCGCCGGGGTCGGCGCGCTGCTCGCCGTCGGCGGCCCGCTGCTGCTGCGCACGGGTCGACCGGCACCAGCAGGTGCAGCGACGCGTTGAGCGGGCAGGACTGGCGTACCGCTTCGAGGAGGACACGACATGGCGGGCTGTTCGGCAAGGTGGCCAGGTTCGCGAGCTCGCCCGCGGGGCAGCGCGCCATCGCGAAGGCGCGTGACGCCGCCAACGACCCCAAGAACCGGGCGAAGATCAACGACCTGGTGAGCAAGGTGCAGCGCAAGGGCGGCCAGCCCCCGCGCACGCCGTAGTCCGCAGGTACGCCGAGGGCGGGTGACCGGGCGCGAGCCCCGGTCGCCCGGTCGCGTCCGGCGTAGCTCGGCGCCTGCTCCGCCAGGCGGACCTCCTCGCGACTCGCCTCGCGTACTCGGGACGCACGTCGGTGCCGTCCTCGGACGCCGGGCCGGCCGCAGCCACGTCTGTGCGGATCCGCCGCTCGGCTCGCGGCGGGGACAGCACCGCCTCGCCGTCGACACGCCGAGGCCGCGGTACGGCGCCGGGCCACGGCCGGGCGGGACGCCGCGAGCTGCGCGCCTCGACGGCAGCGGCGCCGGGTCAGCCGCGCGCAGGGCGCCACGGCGGCGCCGGCGGCGCCGCCGTATCGCGGTGTCGCCACCGGGCCCGGCTGCGACAATGGGCCCATGACCACGCAGGCCGTCCGCCCGACCGACCTCGACCCCGCCGTCGCCGCCCGCCTCAAGCGCGACCGCGACGGCCTGGTCGTCGCCGTCGCCCAGCAGCACGACACCGGCGAGGTGCTGATGGTCGGCTGGATGGACGACGAGGCGCTGCACCGCACGCTCACCACCGGCCGCTGCACCTACTGGTCGCGCAGCCGGCAGGAGTACTGGGTCAAGGGCGACACCTCCGGCTCCAGCAGTGGGTGAAGGCGGTCGCGCTCGACTGCGACGGCGACACCCTGCTCGTCAAGGTCGACCAGGTCGGCAGCGGCGCCTGCCACACCGGCGACCGCACCTGCTTCGACGCCGCGCTGCTCGACGCCGTCGTGGAGCGGGCGGCCGACAGCCCCGCTGCGGACCCCGCCGCCGCGAGCCCGTCGTGACCCGCCTCGGCGCCACGTCCCGAGCCGGGAGGACTTCGCCGCGCTCGACCAGCCGGTCGTCGCCGGTCACCCGCCGGCTGCTCGCCGACGGCGAGACGCCGGTCGGGGTCTACCGCAAGCTCGCCGGCGGGCGCACCGGGCACGTTCCTGCTCGAGTCGGCCGAGCAGGGCCGCGCAGTGGCGCCGCTATCAGCTTCATCGGCGTCGCACAGCGCCGGCACCCTGACCGAGCGCGACGGCGCGGCCTGTGGGTCGGCGACGGGCTGACCCGACGACCTGCCCGAGGACCCGCTCGAGGCGCTGCGCGGGGCCGAGCCGCGCTGCTGCGCAGCCCGCGCCCCGACGACCTGCCGCCGCTCACCGGCGGGCTGGTCGGCTACCTCGGCCTACGACGCCGTCCGGCGCCTGGAGCGGCTGCCCGCACCGCGGCTGGACGACCTCGGCATGCCCGAGCTGGCGATGATGCTGGCCACCGACCTGGCCGTGCTCGACCACGCCGACGGCACGGTCCTGCTCATCGCCAACGTCGTGCAGGACGTCACGACCCGTCGTACGACGACGCGCGTCGCGCCGGCTCGACGCGATGGCCGAGCGCCCTGGCGGAGCCGACCCCGCGCGACCGTCGCGGTCCTCGACCTGGCGGCCGAGCCGGTGGTGCGAGCGGCGGACCAGCCCGAGGACTACATGGCCGCGGGTCGAGACGGTCAAGGAGCACATCCGCGCCGGCGACGCCTTCCAGGTCGTGCTGAGCCAGCGGTTCGAGGTGCGCGACCGACGTCGACGCGCTCGACGTCTACCGGGTGCTGCGGGTCACCAACCCGTCGCCGTACATGTACCTGCTGCGCTTCGCCGGCCGCGAGGTGCCGTTCGACATCGTCGGCTCGAGCCCCGAGGCGCTGGTCACGGTGACCGGCGACCGCGCGGTGCTGCACCCGATCGCCGGGCACCAGGCCGCGCGGGGCGACGCCGGAGCAGGACACCGAGCTCGCCGCCGAGCTGCTGGCCGACCCCAAGGAGCGCAGCGAGCACGTCATGCTCGTCGACCTCGGCCGCAACGACCTCGGCCGGGTCTGCGCGCCGGGCAGCGTCGACGTCGTCGACTTCATGTCGATCGAGCGCTACAGCCACGTCATGCACATCGTCTCGACGGTGGTGGGCGAGCTCGCCGCCGGCCGCGACGCGCTCGACGTGCTGACCGCGACGCTTCCCGGCCGGGACGCTGTCGGGGGCGCCCAAGCCGCGGGCCATGGAGATCATCGAGTCGCTGGAGCCCACCCGCCGCGGCGCTGTACGGCGGCACCGTCGGCTACATCGACGCGGCCGGCGACATGGACATGGCGATCGCCATCCGCACCGCGGTGCTGCACCAGGGCCGGGCCGTACGTCCAGGCCGGCGGCGGGCTGGTCGCCGACAGCGACCCGGCCAGCGAGCAGGCGGAGTGCGAGAACAAGGCGGCCGCCGTCCTGCGGGCGATCGCGGCGGCGGCGACGCTCGAGGGCGCATGAGGCGCGAGTACGCCGTCGCGCTGGTCCTCTGCCTCGCCGGTGCGGCCGCGGTGCTGGTGCGCCGGTGGCCAGACGTGGGTCCAGGCCGCGGTCGCGGGCACCCCGCCGCTGCCCGACGCGGAGGTGCCGCTGTCCGGCGGCGACCTCGCCCCCGGGGTGCGCGCGCTCGGCCTGGTCGGGCTGGCCGGCGTCGCCGCGCTGCCCGCGACCCGGAGCCTCGGCCGGTCGGTGGTCGGCGTGCTGCTGGCGCTGACCGGCGCCGGCGTGCTGGCCCAGGTCGTCGACGTGCTGTCCGACGCCGAAGGCGCTGCCCGCGGGTCGACGACCTTCCGGGAGGTCGCCCGCGGCGGCGCTCAGACCACGGTCGACGTGACCGGGGCGCCGCTGGCCTGCCTGCTCGGCGGCCTGCTGCTGCTGCTCGCCGGGCTGCTCGTCGCGGTCCGCGGCCGCCGGTGGGCCGCGCTCGGGGCCCGCTACGACGCCCCGACCTCGCCGCGCCCCGAGCCCGAGCCGGCCCAGACCCGCCCCGGGGCGGCCACGTGGGACGCGCTCGACCGCGGTGAGGACCCGACCCGGTGAGGGCCGGACCACGCCCGTACCCTTCCGCCAGTGAGCCACAGCAGCGAGGGACCGGACCGGTGAGCGTGCTCGACGACATCCTCGTCGGCGTGCGCGAGGACCTCGCCGGCCGCGAGGCGCAGACCCCGCTCGACGAGGTCAAGGCCGCGCGCCGCCCGCCGGCCGGCCGCCCTCGACGCCGCCGCGGCGCTGGCGCAGCCCGGCATCGCGGTCATCGCCGAGGTGAAGCGCTGCAGCCCGAGCAAGGGCGCGCTCGCCGCCATCGCCGACCCGGCCGCGCTCGCCGAGGACTACGAGGCCGGGGGCGCCAGCGTCATCAGCGTGCTGACCGAGCAGCGCCGCTTCGGCGGCAGCCTGGCCGACCTCGACGCGGTCCGCGCCCGGGTCGACGTGCCGGTGCTGCGCAAGGACTTCGTGGTCTCCAGCTACCAGGTCTGGGAGGCCCGCGCCCACGGCGCCGACCTCGTCCTGCTGATCGTGGCGGCGCTGGAGCAGAACGCCCTGGTGAGCCTGATCGAGCGGACCGAGTCGCTCGGCATGACCGCGCTGGTCGAGGTGCACGACGAGGCGGAGCTGGTGCGCGCCCTCGACGCCGGCTGCGCGGGTGGTCGGCGTCAACGCCCGCGACCTGCGGACGCTCGAGGTCGACCGCGGCGTGTTCGCCCGGCTGGCCCCGATGTTCCCCGACGGCGTCGTCAAGATCGCCGAGTCGGGCGTACGCGGACCGCACGACCTGCTCGCCTACGCCGCCGCCGGTGCCGACGCCGTGCTCGTCGGCGAGGGCGTCGTGACCGGCGGCAACCCCCGCCAGGCCGTCGCCGACCTGGTCGCCGCGGGCGCCCACCCCTCCGCGCGCCACGGGGACAAGCCGTGACCGCCACCCAGGTGCCCGACGCCACCGGCCACTTCGGCCCGTACGGCGGCCGCTTCGTCCCCGAGGCGCTCATCGCCGCCCTCGACGAGCTCGCTGCGGCGCACGCCGAGGCCCAGCGCGACCCCGTCTTCCTGGCCGAGCTGGACCGCCTGCTCACGACCTACGCCGGCCGGCCCACCCCGCTGACCGACGCCCGGCGGCTGTCCGAGCACGCCGGCGGCGCCCGCATCCTGCTCAAGCGCGAGGACCTCGCCCACACCGGCAGCCACAAGATCAACAACGTGCTCGGCCAGGCGCTGCTGACGAAGAAGATGGGCAAGCAGCGGGTCATCGCCGAGACCGGCGCCGGCCAGCACGGCGTGGCCACGGCCACTGCGGCGGCGCTGTTCGGCTTCGACTGCACGGTCTACATGGGCGAGGAGGACACCCGGCGGCAGGCGCTCAACGTCGCCCGCATGCGCCTGCTCGGCGCGGAGGTCGTCCCGGTCACGACCGGGACGCGGACCCTCAAGGACGCGACCAACGAGGCGTTCCGCGACTGGGTCGCCAACGTCGAGTCGACCCACTACTGCATCGGCTCGGTCGTGGGGCCGCACCCGTTCCCCGCGATGGTCCGCGACTTCCAGCGCATCATCGGCGTCGAGGCCCGCCAGCAGTGCCTCGACCTGGTCGGCCGGCTGCCCGACGCGGTCGTCGCCTGCGTCGGCGGCGGCAGCAACGCGATGGGCGCCTTCCACGCCTTCATCCCGGACGAGTCCGTCGCCCTGGTCGGCTGCGAGGCCGGCGGCGACGGCGTCGAGACCGGTCGCCACGCCGCGCCGCTCACCGCCGGCACGCCCGGCGTGCTGCACGGCGCGCGGTCGTACCTCATGCAGGACGAGGACGGCCAGACGCAGAACACCACCTCGATCAGCGCGGGCCTGGACTACCCGGGCGTCGGGCCCGAGCACTCCTGGCTGCGCGACAGCGGCCGGGCGACCTACACCGGCATCGCCGACGGCTGGGCCATGCAGGCGCTGGAGAAGCTCGCCAAGAGCGAGGGCATCCTGTGCGCCATCGAGACCGCGCACGCCTTCGCCGGCGCCTGCGACTGGGGCCGTGCCCAGGTCCAGGCCGGCCGCTCCGCCGAGGACCTGGTGATCATCATCAACACCAGCGGCCGCGGCGACAAGGACGTCGACACCGCCGCGCGCTGGTTCGGCCTGGTCAGTGCCGAGGAGGTGGCCGAGGCCGAGCTCGTCCGGGCGCACGAGGGCGAGCAGCCGTGACCGGCTTCTCGGACATGTTCGCCCGGTGCAGGGACGAGGGCCGGGCCGCGCTGATCGGCTACCTGCCGGTCGGCTACCCCTCGTACGACCTCAGCGTCGAGGCGATGCTCGCCATGGTCGAGGCAGGGGTCGACGCCGTCGAGGTCGGCGTGCCCTACACCGATCCCGGCATGGACGGCCCGGTCATCCAGGTCGCCGTCGACGCCGCCCTGCGCGGCGGCAGCCGGGTCGCGCACGTGCTCACCGCGGTGCAGGCCGTGACCGCGGTCGCCCCGGCCGTCGTCATGGGCTACTGGAACCCGGTCGAGAAGTACGGCCCGGCGCGCTGGGCCGCGGACCTCAAGGCGGCCGGCGGCTCCGGGATGATCACGCCCGACCTCATCCCCGACGAGGCGCAGCCCTGGATGGACGCGTCCGACGAGCAGGGCATCGACCGGGTGTTCCTGGTCGCGCCGAGCAGCTCCGACGCGCGCATCGAGCTCGTCGGCCGGGCCAGCCGCGGCATGGTCTACGCCGCCTCGACGATGGGCGTGACCGGCGCCCGCGCCACGGTCGGCGACCGCGCCCAGGAGCTGGTCGCCCGGACCCGCCGGGCCACCGACCTCCCGATCGGGGTCGGCGTCGGCGTGAGCAACGGCGACCAGGCGGCCGAGGTCGCCGCCTTCGCCGACGCCGTCATCGTCGGCTCGGCGCTGGTCCGTGCCCTCGGCGACGGCGGCGTCGACGGCGTGCGCGCGCTGTCCGCGGACCTCGCCGCGGGCGTACGACGCGCCTAGGCTGGCGTCCATGCCCCTGGCCGCGATCCCGAGCCCGTCGGAGGGCGTCTGGCACCTCGGGCCGTTCCCGGTCCGGGCCTACGCCTTCTGCATCATCATCGGCGTCGTCGTCGCCGTGCTCGTCGGCGAGCGCCGGTGGGTGGCCCGCGGCGGCGTGCGCGGCACCATCGGCGACGTCGCCGTCGTCGCGGTCCCGTTCGGCATCGTCGGTGCCCGGGTCTACCACGTGATCACCACGCCGTCGGCCTACCTGGACGACCCGGTCTCGGCGCTGTACGTCTGGCAGGGCGGTCTCGGCATCCCCGGCGGCGTGGCCGGCGGCATGCTCGCCGGCTGGATCGTCTGCCGCCGCCGCGGCATCGCCTCCGGCGCCCTGGCCGACTCGATCGCCCCCGGCGTCGCCCTGGCCCAGGCGGTCGGCCGCTTCGGCAACTGGTTCAACCAGGAGCTGTTCGGCCGGCCGACGACGCTGCCGTGGGCGCTCGAGATCGACCCGGAGAACCGCCCGGAGCGCTACGCCGACGTCGCGACGTTCCACCCGACGTTCCTCTACGAGGCGCTCTGGTGCATCGGCGTCGCCGCCTTCGTCGTCTGGGCCGACCGGCGGTTCCGCCTCGGCCACGGCCGGGTGTTCGCGCTCTACCTCGCGGCGTACGCCGTCGGGCGCCTGTGGATCGAGGCGCTGCGGGTCGACGAGGCCAACCGCTTCCTCGGCGTGCGCCTGAACGACTACGTCATGGCCGTCGTCCTCAGCCTCGCGGTCGGGTACCTGGTGGCCCGGCGCCGGTCGGGGCGGGAGGAGCAGGTCCAGCGCGCGGAGGCCGAGGAGCCCGCCGTACCCTCGACGTCGTGACCACGGACGCCCCCACCACCGCGTCCCCCGAGCACCACCACGACCACCGCGACGTCACCGGTGGCTGGCTGCGGCCCGCCGTCTTCGGCGTCTCCGACGGGCTCGTGAGCAACGCCGCGCTGATCGCCGGCGTCGCCGGTGGCGGCGTCGCGCCGCGCGCGATCGTGCTGACCGGCCTGGCGGGCCTCGCTGCCGGAGCCTTCTCGATGGCCGTGGGGGAGTACGTCTCGGTCGCCTCGCAGACCGAGCTGGCGCAGGCCGAGATCGCCGTGGAGAAGGCCGAGATCGCCCGGGTGCCGCACGCGGAGGAGGCCGAGCTCGCGGGCATCTTCCGCAGCCGCGGCGTCGACGCCGACACCGCCAAGGAGGTCGCCCGCCAGCTGTCCCGCGACCCCGAGCAGGCCTGGCGCGTGCACGCCCGCGAGGAGCTCGGCATCGACCCCGACGACCTGCCCTCGCCCTGGCTCGCGTCGGGCTCGTCGTTCACCGCCTTCTCGCTCGGCGCGCTCGTCCCGCTGCTGCCCTACCTGCTGGGCCTGGACCTGCTGCTCGCCGCGCTCGTGCTGACCGGCGCGGCGCTGTTCGGGGCCGGCGTCGTCGTCTCGCGCTTCACCGCCCGCAGCGCGCTCTACACCGGCGGGCGCCAGCTCCTGCTGGGCGGCGTGGCGGCCACGCTGACCTACGTCATCGGCTCCGCCGTCGGCGCCGGCACCTAGCGACGGGCTGCGGCGGCCTAGGAGACCCTGAACAACGCGCTGTCCTGCTCCGCGACGCCTCGGACGGCCCCTGGCGGCGTTGTCGTCTTCACCGGTAGAACACCGCTACCGGCGAAGACTCCGCCTTGCCAGCGACCGCCCGCGACGCCGCTCGCAACGGACGGCGTTGTTCAGCGGCCTCCTAGCTGGCCAGGGCCTCGCTGGGGGCGTCGGCGTCGGCGGCCCGCAGGTGCACCTCGACGGTGACCCAGCCGTCCTCGCTGCGCACGTCGACCTCGCCGCCGTGGACCTCGACGAGGCGGCGCACGACGTACAGGCCCATGCCCAGGCCCTCGTGCAGGCGGGTGGGGCCGCTGTCGCCCTGGGCGAAGGGCTCGAAGAGGCGGCGGGCGCTGGCCTGGTCCATGGTCGAGCCGTCGTTGCTGACGGCGACCCAGGTGCCGCGGCTGTCGCGGCCGCCGGTGACCAGCGGGGTGGAGTGCGGGGCGCCGTGGACCTGGGCGTTGTCGATCAGGTTGGCCAGCACCTGGTGCAGCGCCTGGCGGTCGATCCGGGCAAGCGTGCCGGGCTCGACCAGCACGCTGACGCCGGGGGTGTCGGGGCGGGCCGCGCCGGCGAGCATGGCGACCTCGGAGGCGACGGCGTGCACGTCCGTGACCGCGGTCGGGTCGGCGGTGGTCGCCTGGGAGGCGGTCAGCATGTTCTCCAGCAGGCGCGACAGGCGCTCCTGCTGGTCCAGGATGCCGTGCAGCAGCGCCTCGCGGCCGGCCCGGTCGAGCCGCTCGCCCCGCTTGAGCAGGGTGAGCGCCGAGCCGCGGATGCCGGTCAGCGGGGTGCGGAACTCGTGGCTGACCGTGCCGATCAGGTCGGTGCGGATGCGGTCGGTCTCCTCGAGCCGCGCCCGGACGCTGCGTTGGCCCTCCCAGAGCGCCACCTGCAGCTGCTCCTGCCCGTCCCGGGCCTGCTCGTTGGCGTGCCAGAACAGCACCAGCACGGTCGACTCGGCGAGGATGAAGCCGGCGTGCACGAGCGCCCAGGTCCACGGCGAGCCGCCGTCCAGCGCGACCGAGTCCGGCGCCAGCGCGCCCATCAGCCCGTGCTGCAGGCCGACGAAGGCGACCGCGACGACGTAGGTCACCCAGTCCTGGTAGAGCGCGATCAGCGCCACGGCCACGAAGTAGTGGAAGTGCACCTCGGGCTCGTGCAGCAGGTGCACGAGCAGCGCGGAGCAGAGCAGCAGCCCGAACGTCGCCGACAGCGCAGCGACCCGGCGGCTCACCGGCGCCAGCGCCAGCGCCAGCAGCGCCAGGACGCCGACGCTCTCGCCGACGCCGTGCAGCAGCGCCCGGTTGCTGAAGACGCCGATGACGAGGATCACCGGCAGGTGCAGCGCCAGCAGGATGCAGACGACCCGGTGGCGCCAGGCGAAGTCGCGCTCGGAGAGCGCCCTGCCCTGGGGCAGCCACGACCCGCGCGCAGACTGCAGCTGCTCACGCGGGCTCATGGGGTCCAGAGTGCGTCACCGGCGTGGCGACCGCCATGGCTCGAAAGGGTCATTCCGGGACACTGGTCGTCGTCGCCGGAGCTCCCGTGAGCACCAGGTCGTGTAACCTCACGGACATCTGCGCAAGGGCCAGTGCCGTCCCGGGGAGCAGCCGCACCACCGCACGTACCCCCGGACGAGGAGCTCTCGCATGACCCAGTTCGACGCGCGCCCTGCTGCTGCGTTCCCGGCGGCGCAGGGGCTGTACGACCCCGCCAACGAGCACGACGCCTGCGGTGTCGCGTTCGTCGTCGACGTGGCCGGCCGCGCGAGCCACGACATCCTCGACTCCGGCCTGACGGCGCTGCGCAACATGGAGCACCGCGGCGCCTCGGGCGCCGAGCCGGACTCCGGTGACGGCGCCGGGATCCTCGTGCAGGTGCCGGACGCGTTCCTGCGTGCGGTCGCGCCGACCGAGCTGCCGGCCCGCGGTCACTACGCCGTCGGCACCGCCTTCCTGCCGACCAGCCCGCGGGCCGCGGTCGACGCCCAGCTGGAGGTCGAGCGCCTCGCCGGCGAGGAGGGCCTCGCCGTCCTGTGCTGGCGCGACCTGCCGACCGACCCCGAGGGCGCTGGCGTCGGCCCGACCGCCCGCTCCGTCATGCCGGTCTTCCGCCAGGTGTTCCTGGTCGCGGGGGAGCAGGAGCTGACCCCCGAGGCGCTCGAGCGCCGGGCGTTCGTCACCCGCAAGCGGGCCGAGCTCGAGCTGGGCGTCTACTTCCCGTCGCTGTCGACCCGGACGGTCGTCTACAAGGGGATGCTGACCACCGGCCAGCTGGAGCCGTTCTTCCCGGACCTGTCCGACGAGCGCTTCGTCAGCGCGCTGGCGCTGGTCCACAGCCGCTTCTCGACCAACACGTTCCCGAGCTGGCCGCTGGCCCACCCCTACCGCTACATCGCGCACAACGGCGAGATCAACACCGTCAAGGGCAACCGCAACTGGATGCGCGCCCGCGAGGCGCTGCTCCAGGGCAGCGGTTCGAGCGGCGCGCTGCTCCCGGACGACCTGAGCCGGCTGTTCCCGATCTGCACCCCGGGCGCCAGCGACTCCGCCTCCTTCGACGAGGTGCTCGAGCTGCTGCACATGGCGGGCCGCCCGCTGCCGCACGCCGTGCTGATGATGGTCCCCGAGGCGTGGGAGAACGCGCCGGACATGGACCCGGCCAAGCGCGCCTTCTACGAGTTCCACAGCTCGCTCATGGAGCCGTGGGACGGCCCCGCCTGCGTGACCTTCACCGACGGCACCCTGATCGGCGCCGTGCTCGACCGCAACGGCCTGCGCCCGTCGCGCTGGTGGGAGACCGCCGACGGCCGCGTCGTGCTGTCCAGCGAGGTCGGCGTCCTCGACATCCCGGCCGACCAGGTCGTCCGCAAGGGCCGCCTGCAGCCCGGGAAGATGTTCCTCGTCGACACCGCCCAGGGGCGCATCGTCGACGACGAGGAGGTCAAGGCCGAGCTCGCCGCCGAGCGGCCGTACCAGGACTGGCTGCACAGCGGCCTGATCCAGCTGGCCGACCTGCCCGAGCGCGAGCACGTCTTCGCCTCCTCCGCCTCGGTGCTGCGCCGCCAGCAGACCTTCGGCTACACCGAGGAGGAGGTGCGCATCCTGCTCGGCCCGATGGCCCGCAGCGGCCTCGAGCCGATCGGCTCGATGGGCACCGACACCCCGGTCGCGGTGCTGTCGGAGCGCCCGCGGCTGCTCTTCGACTACTTCACCCAGCTCTTCGCGCAGGTCACCAACCCGCCGCTGGACGCGATCCGCGAGGAGCTCGTCACCAGCCTGGGCGGCACCCTCGGCCCGGAGCAGAACCTGCTCGAGCCGACCGCCGCGAGCTGCCGGCAGATCGTGCTGCCGTTCCCGGTGCTCGACAACGACGAGCTGGTCAAGATCAAGCACGTCAACGACGACGGCGACCTGCCCGGCTTCTCGGCCGTCACCGTGCACGGCCTCTACCCGGTCAACGGCGGCGGCGAGGCGCTGCGCGACGCCCTCGACCGGGTGCGCCGCGAGGTGTCGACGGCCATCGCCGCCGGCGCGCGGATCATCGTGCTGTCCGACCGCGACTCGACCGAGCACATGGCGCCGATCCCGTCGCTGCTGCTCACCAGCGCGGTCCACCACCACCTGATCCGGGAGAAGACCCGCACCCGGGTCGGCCTGGTCGTCGAGGCCGGCGACGCCCGCGAGATCCACCACGTCGCGCTGCTGATCGGCTACGGCGCGGCCGCGGTCAACCCGTACCTCGCCTTCGAGACCATCGAGCACCTCGTCCGCGACGCCGACCCGTCGGCCACCCCCGAGGTGGTCCTCAAGGCGGTGCGCAACTACATCAAGGCCGCCGGCAAGGGCGTCCTGAAGGTCATGAGCAAGATGGGCATCTCGACCATCGCGTCCTACACCGGCGCGCAGGTCTTCGAGGCGCTCGGGCTCAGCCAGGAGCTGGTCGACGAGTACTTCACCGGCACCACCAGCCGGCTCGGCGGCATCGGGCTCGAGGTCGTCGCCGAGGAGGTGGCCGCGCGCCACCGCCGCGCGTACCCGGCCAACCCGTCCGAGCGCGCCCACCGCGGGCTCGAGGTCGGCGGGGAGTACCAGTGGCGCCGCGAGGGCGAGGTCCACCTGTTCAACCCGGAGACCGTCTTCACGCTGCAGCACTCGACCCGCACCAAGCAGTACGACGTCTTCCAGCAGTACACGAGCAAGGTCGACGAGCTCTCCGCGAAGGCCGGCACCCTGCGCGGGCTCTTCGCGCTGCGCGAGGGCCTGCGCCCGCCGGTGCCGCTGGAGGAGGTCGAGCCGGTCAGCGAGATCGTGAAGCGGTTCAACACCGGCGCGATGTCGCTCGGCTCCATCTCGCCCGAGGCCCACGAGACGCTCGCCATCGCCATGAACCGCCTCGGCGGCCGCTCCAACACCGGCGAGGGCGGCGAGGACCCGGAGCGGCTGTACGACCCGACCCGGCGCAGCGCGATCAAGCAGGTGGCGTCCGGCCGGTTCGGGGTCACCAGCGAGTACCTCGTCAACGCCGACGACATCCAGATCAAGATGGCCCAGGGCGCCAAGCCCGGCGAGGGCGGCCAGCTGCCCGGCCCCAAGGTCTACCCGCACATCGCGAAGACCCGGCACTCGACGCCCGGCGTCGGCCTCATCTCGCCGCCGCCGCACCACGACATCTACTCCATCGAGGACCTCGCCCAGCTCATCCACGACCTGAAGAACGCCAACCGCCACGCCCGGGTGCACGTCAAGCTCGTGGCCGAGGTCGGCGTCGGCACGGTCGCGGCGGGCGTGTCCAAGGCGCACGCCGACGTGGTGCTCATCTCCGGCCACGACGGCGGCACCGGCGCCTCGCCGCTGACGAGCCTCAAGCACGCGGGCAGCCCGTGGGAGCTCGGCCTCGCCGAGACCCAGCAGACGCTGCTGCTCAACGGCCTGCGCGACCGCATCGTCGTGCAGGTCGACGGCCAGCTCAAGACCGGCCGCGACGTCGTCATCGCCGCGCTGCTGGGCGCCGAGGAGTACGGCTTCGCGACCGCGCCGCTGGTCGTCAGCGGCTGCATCATGATGCGCGTCTGCCACCTCGACACCTGCCCGGTCGGCGTCGCGACGCAGAACCCGAAGCTGCGCGCCAAGTACTCCGGCACGCCGGAGTTCCTGGTGACCTTCTTCGAGTACATCGCCGAGGAGGTGCGCGAGCACCTGGCCGCGCTGGGCTTCCGCACCATCGAGGAGGCGATCGGCCACGCCGAGGTGCTCGACACCAAGCGGGCGCTCGAGCACTGGAAGGCCGCCGGGCTCGACCTCGCGCCGGTCCTGCACGTGCCCGACCTCGCGCCGGGCGCCTCGCTGACCCGCGTCCACGAGCAGGACCACGGCCTGGACGCCGCCCTCGACAACGAGCTCATCCGGCTCGCCGACGAGGCGCTGACCGACGGCACCCCCGTACGCCTGCAGCTGCCCGTGCGCAACGTCAACCGCACCGTCGGGACGATGCTGGGCGCCGAGGTGACCCGCCGGCACGGCGGCGCCGGGCTGCCCGAGGGCACGATCGACATCACCTTCACCGGCAGCGCCGGCCAGTCGTTCGGCGCGTTCCTGCCCAAGGGGCTGACCCTGCGGCTGGAGGGCGACGGCAACGACTACGTCGGCAAGGGCCTGTCCGGGCGGCCGGATCGTGGTGCGCCCCGACCGCGCCGCGCCGTTCAAGGCCGAGGACAACGTCATCGCCGGCAACACGCTGCTCTACGGCGCGACCAGCGGCTCGCTGTTCGTCCGCGGGGTCGTCGGCGAGCGGTTCTGCGTCCGCAACTCCGGCGCGACCGCGGTCGTGGAGGGCGTGGGCGACCACGCCTGCGAGTACATGACCGGCGGCCGCGTGGCGATCCTCGGGCGTACGGGCCGCAACGTCGCCGCGGGCATGAGCGGCGGCACGGCGTACCTGCTCGACCTCGACGAGGCCAAGGTCAACCGCGAGATGGTCGACCTCGAGCCGCTCGACGAGGGCGACGTGGAGACCCTGCGCCGCATGCTCGTGGAGCACGCCGAGGAGACCGGCTCGCCGGTCGCCCAGGCGCTGCTCGACACGCCGGCCTGGGACCGCTTCACCAAGGTCATGCCGCGTGACTACAAGAAGAGTCCTCGCCGCCATGGAGCAGGCCCGCCAAGAAGGCACCGACGTCGACGAGGCCGTCATGGCCGCGAGCAGGAGCTGACATGGCCGACCCCCGAGGGTTCCTCCAGCACGGCCGGGAGACCCCCACGCGACGTCCCGTGGACATCCGCATCCGCGACTGGAAGGAGGTCTACGAGGAGTTCCCGAAGGACCACCTGCAGACCCAGGCCGCGCGGTGCATGGACTGCGGCATCCCCTTCTGCCACAACGGCTGCCCGCTCGGGAACCTCATCCCGGAGTGGAACGACCTGGTCTACCGCGACGACTGGGACGAGGCGATCGAGCGGCTGCACGCCACCAACAACTTCCCGGAGTTCACCGGGCGGCTGTGCCCGGCGCCGTGCGAGGCCGCCTGCGTGCTGGGCATCAACGACGACGCCGTGACCATCAAGCAGGTCGAGGTGGAGATCGCCGACCGCGCCTTCGCGACCGGCCACGTCGTGCCGCAGCCGGCCCGCGAGCGCACCGGCAAGCGGGTCGCCGTCGTCGGCTCCGGGCCGGCCGGCCTGGCCGCCGCCCAGCAGCTGACCCGCGCCGGCCACGACGTCGTCGTCCTCGAGCGGGCCGACCGCGTCGGCGGCCTGCTGCGCTACGGCATCCCCGAGTTCAAGATGGAGAAGCGGGTCCTCGACCGGCGCCTGGACCAGATGCGGGCCGAGGGCACGCAGTTCCGCACCGGTGTCGACGTGGGCGTCGACGTGACGGTCGAGCAGCTCCGGTCCGAGTACGACGCGGTCGTCCTCGCCGGCGGCGCGACCCTCGGCCGCGACCTGCCCGCCCCCGGGCGTGACCTGGCCGGCATCCACCTGGCGATGGAGTACCTCGTCCCGGCCAACCGGGTCCAGGAGGGCGACCTGCAGGCGCCGCCCATCAGCGCCGAGGGCAAGGACGTCGTCATCATCGGCGGCGGCGACACCGGGGCCGACTGCCTCGGCACCGCCATCCGCCAGGGCGCGCGGTCCCTGACGCAGCTCGAGATCATGCCGCGGCCGCCGCAGGAGCGCCCCGACACGACGCCGTGGCCGACCTGGCCGCTGGTCTACCGCACCTCCAGCGCGCACGAGGAGGGCGGGGAGCGGCTGTTCAGCGTCAACACCCAGCGCTTCACCGGCGACGAGGACGGGCGCGTCGCGGGCATCGAGCTGGTCGACGTCGAGATGGTCGACGGCCGCTTCACGCCGGTCGAGGGCACCGAGCAGCTGCTGCCGGCCCAGCTGGTCCTGCTGGCGATGGGCTTCACCGGCCCGCAGCGCGAGGGCCTGCTGGAGAGCCTCGGCGTCGAGCTCGACGGCCGCGGCAACGTGGCCCGCGACGGCGGCTGGGCGACCAGCGTGCCCGGCGTCTTCGTCGCCGGTGACATGGGCCGCGGGCAGTCGCTGATCGTCTGGGCGATCGCCGAGGGACGCTCCGCGGCGGCCGCCGTCGACGCCTTCCTCGTGGGGGAGAGCCTGCTGCCCTCGCCGGTCACCCCGACGAGTCGTTGACGTCGTCGATGACGGACTGACGCGCCTGGGGTCTAGGTTCGGCGCCCTCCGGCGGTGCGTCACCGCCGAGGAGGAGGAGCTCCGTGCGCAGAACCACGTGGGCGGCGGCCGCAGTCGCGGCTGCCGCTGTCGGCACCACCCTTGCCGCCGTCGCCCCCACCGGGGCCGTCGCGGCCGGCCCGAACGTCGAGCGCTTCGTCGTGCTGTACGCCCAGAACGCGACGCTCAAGGAGGCCCGCGCCGCCGTGAAGGCGGCCGGCGGCACCATCCTGAAGGAGAACGCGGCGGTCAAGGCCGCCGTCGTCAGCACCACCAGCACGGGCTTCCGGATCTCCGCCGGCCGACGGCGCGCCCTCGCGGGTGTCGCCCGCGACCGCTACATCGGCTACACGCCGCCTGCGGCCGCGCCCGCGACCACGACCTCGCCGGCCGCCGGCGCGCAGCGCCAGGCGCAGTCGCAGGCCGCTGCCGAGCGCGCGCAGCGCCGCGACGTCGAGAAGACGACCGAGGGTGACGCCCGCACCGACGTCGCGCGCAAGGGCGCCGTCGCGACCGGCACCGTCGGCACCGAGCCGCTGGCCGCCCGCCAGTGGGACATGCAGATGATGCACGTCACCGAGGCCAACCAGAAGCAGCCCGGCGACAAGCGCGTCACCGTCGGCATCATCGACACCGGCGTCGACGGCAAGCACCCGGACATCGCGCCCAACTTCAGCGAGGCGCTGAGCCGCAACTTCGTCCGCGACATCCCGAACGACCCGGTCGGGCAACGAGGTCGACGGCCCGTGCGAGGTCGCCGAGCTGCGTCGACCCGGTCGACGTCGACGACGACGAGCCACGGGACCCACGTCGCCAGCACCATCGGCTCGCCGGTCAACGGCAAGGGCATCTCGGGCGTCGCGCCCAACGTCACCCTGGTCAACATCCGGGCCGGCCAGGACAGCCGGCTACTTCTTCCTCATGCCGACCCTCGACGCGCTGAGCTACGCCGGTGATGCCGGGATCGACGTCGTCAACATGAGCTACTACGTCGACCCGTGGCTGTTCAACTGCACCGCCAACCCGGCCGACAGCCCGGCCGAGCAGGAGGAGCAGCGGGTCGTCATCGCGGCGACCCAGCGGGCGCTGCACTACGCCTACGAGCGCGGTGTCACGCTCGTCGCGGCAGCCGGCAACGGGCGATCTGACCTCGGCAAGCCCGGCGTCGACGCGAGCAGTCCCGACTACCCGGTCTCGACCGAGGACCGCGACGTCACCAAGCCGCGCACGATCGACAACAAGACCTGCCTCAACATGCCGACCGAGGGAGACAACGTCGTCGTCGTCACCGCCGTGGGTCCGTCGGCGAACAAGGCCTACTACAGCGACTACGGCACCGAGCAGGCCACCGTCGCCGCTCCCGGCGGCGACGCCCGCGACACCGCACTGGCCAGCCCGGACAACCGCATCCTCGCCGCTGCGCCGGTCAACGTCCTGCGCGCCAGCAAGCTGCTCGACGCCGACGGCGACCCGGTCGACACCGCCGCCGGCCGGGCTGGTCGTCCGTGACCGGGCGACGCCTACTACCAGTACCTGCAGGGCACCTCGATGGCGTCCCCGCACGCCGCGGGTGTGGCCGCCCTGATCGTCAGCCAGTACGGCGAGGTGGACCGCCGCGGCGGCCTGACCCTCGACCCGGGCGCTGGTCTCGGCGGTGCTCGTCCGGTACGGCGACCGAGAAGGACTGCCCGGAGCCCGCCACGGTCGTCTACGCCGGTGGCGACGACTCCGGGCCACCTGCGAGGGCGGGCTGAAGTTCAACGGCTTCTACGGCCACGGCATCGTCGACGCCCTGACCGCGGTCAGCCAGCAGCAGTAGCACTCGCGCACACCCGCTCCACCAGGGGGCGCCGTCCGCACACCGCGGGCGGCGCCCCCTGCGCGTGCACGGGCTCGTCCGTACGGGTGACCGCGGCCCCCGGCTCTTCCCTGCGGCCCCCGCAGGCGCGAGGCTGTCGGGGTGTACTCCCTCGTGAGCGCCAGCGTGCTGGCCATGGACCTCGCCCGGCACCCGAGCGGCGCCGCCGTCGCCGACACGACCGACCGCGTCCTCGCGCTCACCGCCGCCGACCTGGCCGAGCTGGCCGACGCCGCGGCGCGCTGGCCCGACCGGACGCAGGCCCGCACCCGGGTGCTGCGGGCGTGCGCCCAGGCGCCGCGCATGAGCACGCTGATGGTCGAGGTGCAGCGGGCGACCGCGCAGGGGCTGCCCGGCCCGGTGCAGGCGCGCACCATGGCGCGGACGCTGGGGGAGACGCTGCTCGGCGGGCTGTCGGACCTGCTGGCGATGCTGCGCCGGGAGGAGCCGCTGTGCGGGCCGGTGCCGGCCGCCGGCCGCCGGGCCGCCCTCGACGCGGTCGCGGTCGCCTGGGCCGGCCGGCGTGCCCGACGTCGAGCTGGACGACCTCGCGCTGCTGCGCGCCCCGTGGTCGGCGGTGCTGGGGGCGCGGCTGCCGAGCGCGCTGCCGACGGGTGCGTACGGCGGCCAGGACCGCCGCCTCGGCGCCCTGCTCGAGGACCTCGCCCGCGTCGACGCCGACCGCTGGGAGCGCATCGAGCGCGCGTCCTGGACCGAGCGGGCCGGCCTGCGCTGGTCGGCGTCCATGCACGAGGCGTGCCGCGTCGCGCACGACGCGGGCCGCCTCGTCCCGGTCGCGCGGGCCCAGCTGGCGGCCGCCCGGGCCATGCGGCTGGCCGGCGTGTCGACCACGACCAACGCCTCCGGCGCCATGCTGGCCGTCACCGCTGCCGTGCAGGCGACGTGCGTGCTCGACCGGCTCGACGACGCCACGGCCGCCACGCTGCTCGCGCCGTGGGGGGCAGGGCTGCCGGGCGCCTAGGGTTGTGAGCGTGAAGCGCCGCGCCAAGATCGTCTGCACCCTCGGACCCGCCACCCACTCCTACGAGGGGATCCGCGCGCTCGTCTACGCCGGCATGGACGTCGCCCGGCTGAACTTCTCCCACGGCGCGCACGAGCACCACCGCCAGGCCTACATGTGGGTGCGCGAGGCCAGCGACGAGTCCGGCCGCGGCGTCGGCGTGCTCGCCGACCTGCAGGGACCGAAGATCCGCCTCGGCCGCTTCACCGACGGGCCGGTCGTCTGGGCCACCGGGGAGACGGTGACGATCACGACCGACGAGGTCGAGGGCACCCACGACCGGGTCTCGACGACCTACGCCGGGCTGGCCGGCGACGTGACGCTGGGCGACCGCCTGCTCGTCGACGACGGCCGGGTCGGCCTGCGCGTCACGGGCGTGGACGGTCCGGACGTCGAGCTGCTGGTCACCGAGGGGGGCCCGGTCTCCAACAACAAGGGGCTGTCGCTGCCGGGCGTCGGCGTCAGCGTCCCCGCGATGTCGGAGAAGGACGAGGAGGACCTGCGCTTCGCGCTCGGCCTGCGCGTCGACATGATCGCGCTGTCCTTCGTCCGGTCGCCCGACGACATCGTCGACGTGCACCGGATCATGGACTCGGTGGGCGTGCGCCTGCCGGTCCTGGCCAAGATCGAGAAGCCGCAGGCGGTGGCCAACCTCGAGGCCGTCATCGACGCCTTCGACGGCCTGATGGTCGCCCGCGGCGACCTCGGCGTCGAGATGCCGCTCGAGCAGGTGCCGCTGGTGCAGAAGCGCGCCGTCCAGGCCGCGCGCGAGCAGGCCAAGCCGGTCATCGTGGCGACGCAGATGCTCGAGTCGATGATCAGCGCCTCCCGCGCCGACCCGGGCCGAGGCCAGCGACGTCGCGAACGCCGTGCTCGACGGGGCCGACGCGCTGATGCTGTCGGGGGAGACCAGCGTCGGCAGCTACGCCGTCGAGGCGGTCGCGACCATGTCGCGCATCATCGTGGCCGCAGAGGAGGAGCTCGGCTCGGTGCCGCCGGTGGTCAAGCCGCCGACGACCGTGAGCGGCGCGATCGCCAAGGCCGCGGCCGAGGTCGGCCGGAGCGTGGGTGCGAAGGCCCTCGTCGCCTTCACGCAGAGCGGCGACACCGCCCGGCGCCTGGCCGAGCACCGCTCGCCGATCCCGCTGCTGGCCTTCACCCCGGTCGCCGACGTGCGCAGCCAGCTGGCGCTGGTCTGGGGCGTCGAGACCTTCCTGGTGCCGTCGGTCTCGCACACCGACGAGATGGTGCAGCAGGTCGACAGCGCGATGCTCGAGCTCGGCCGCATGCAGCCGGGCGACCGCGTCACGATCGTCGCGGGCAGCCCGCCGGCGACGGCCGGCTCGACCAACGCCATGCGCGTGCACCGGCTGGGCGGCTGGGTGCCGACCCCCGCCGTCGGCGACGCCTCCGCCGCCCGCGCCGTAGCGGTCAGGCGTCCTGGACCGGCGTGCTCGCGCCGGTGACGGCGGCGCTGAGCAGCGCCACCATCTGGTCGCGGGTCATGAGCGGCGCGGCAGGCGGACGCAGGTGCTCGCGCTGGACGGCCGGCGGCAGCGGCGGCGTCTCCACCGTCGGCTCGCCGGTGGCGGCGGGCGGGGCGGGGGCCGGGGCGGGCGGGGCGACCGGCGGCACCGCCCGTACGGGCGCGGGGGGCGCCGGGACGGCGAGCGCACTGCTGAGACGTGACACGGGTTCCACGGCGCACCTCCTGTGCGTAGGGGTCCCGCGGTCCGTCGCGGGGCTCGGGACCGGCTGTGGCACCTGTCCCGTCCGTGTTCTCGGCACGGCGGGTGCCGGTGTGATCACCCGACCGGGTGGGAGTCGTGGAGTGCCCCCGGTGGGATTCGAACCCACACTGTCGGTGGTTTGAGCACCGTGCGTCTGCCGGTTGCGCGACGGGGGCGAGTGGTCCGGAGCCCTCGCAGGCTAGCCCGGTAGCGTCTGCGATCAACGTCAAGGAGGTGCTGTGGACGCTCCCCGCCGGGTGCTGCTCGCCGAGGACGAGGCGCTCATCCGCCTCGACCTCAAGGAGATGCTGCAGGAGGAGGGCTTCGAGGTCTGCGGTGAGGCCGGGGACGGCGCGACCGCCGTGCGCCTGGCCCACGAGCTGCGTCCCGACCTCGCGATCCTCGACGTGAAGATGCCCGTCCTCGACGGCATCTCCGCCGCCGAGCAGATCGTCACGGCCCGCCTCGCGCCGGTGGTCGTCCTCACCGCCTTCAGCCAGCGCGACCTGGTCGAGCGCGCCCGGGAGGCCGGCGCGATGGCCTACCTGGTGAAGCCCTTCCAGAAGCAGGACCTGCTGCCGGCGATCGAGATGGCCATCGCGCGGTTCTCCGAGCTGCTGGCGCTCGAGGGGGAGGTCGCCTCGCTGACCGGTCGCCTGCAGGCCCGCACCCTGGTCGACCGGGCCAAGGCCGTCCTGCAGAACGAGCACGGGCTGAGCGAGGCCGAGGCCTTCAGGTTCGTGCAGCGCGCGTCGATGGACTCCCGTCGGTCCATGCGCGCGGTGGCCGACGACGTCCTCGAGGGCGTGCTCCTGCCGCCCGCCCGCTGATCTGGCGCCTCCGCCAGGTTTCAGCGTCCCGCCGGCGTGGGCACCGCTTGGACACGCTCTGGTCACGACACGGCCAAGGCGATGACGCCGTGCCTGCCCGCGAAGTACGGTCGCCCCGCCACGGCCCACGCCGTGGTGGCGCCGGCGCCACCCCTGCTGGCGCGTGACCCCCCTGACAGGGAGCGCGTGTGCTCAACCGACGACTTGTGCGGCTCGCCGTACCCATGGCGTTCAGCGCCCTCGCCCTGACCGCCTGCGGCGGCGGGGACGACGAGGACGACCTGGGCAACGCTGCGCCCAGCGCGGCGGCCAGCAGCCGGCCTCGGCCGCGGCCAGCGGCGGCGCGGCCGCGCAGGCCACCGCTGACGGCGTCCTGAAGATCGGGACCCTGCTCCCGCAGACCGGCTCGCTGGCCTTCCTCGGCCCGCCGGAGTTCGCCGGCGTCGACCTGGCCGTGGAGGAGCTCAACGCGGCCGGCGGCGTCCTCGGCAAGCCGGTCGAGAAGGTCGACTCCGACTCGGGCGACACCTCGACCAACATCGCCTCGCAGTCCGTGGACCGCCTGCTGAGCCAGAAGACCGACGCCATCGTGGGCGCGGCCTCCTCCGGCGTCAGCCTGACGGTGATCGACAAGATCACCGGCGCGGGCGTCCTGCAGATCTCGCCGGCCAACACCTCCGACGAGCTGCACGGACTACCCGGACCGCGACCTCTACTTCCGCACCGCCCCGCCGGACGTGCTCCAGGGCCGCGTCCTCGGTGACCAGATCATCGCCGACGGCAACCAGACCGTGGGCATCCTCGCGCTGCAGGACGCCTACGGCACCGGCCTCGCGAAGTCCGTCACCGCAGCGGTCGACCGGCTCCAACGGCGAGGTCGTCGAGACGGTCATCTACGACCCGAAGGCCGCCGAGTTCACCGCCGAGGTCTCCAAGATCAAGGCCAAGGACCCGCAGGCCATCGTCGTCATCGGCTTCGACGAGTCCGCCAAGGTCATCCAGGAGCTCGTCAAGCAGGGCATCGGCCCGCAGCAGGGCAAGAAGGTCTACCTGGTCGACGGCAACACCGGCAACGCGCTCGGCGAGAAGCTGCCGAAGGGCCTGCTCAAGGACGTCAAGGGCACCATCCCCGGCGTCGCGGCTCCCGGCAACCTGCGTGAGCGCCTGCTCAAGACCGACCCGGCCCTGAAGGACTTCAGCTACTCCTCCGAGTCCTACGACGCGGTCGTCGCTGTCGCCCTGGCCGCCGAGGTCGCCAAGAGCGACGCCGGCAAGGACATCTCGGCCAAGCTGGTCGAGGTCACCAGCGGTGGCACCAAGTGCACCACCATCGCCGACTGCATGAAGCTCGCCAAGGCCGGCACGGACTTCGACTACGACGGCGTGTCCGGCCCGATCGAGTTCAACGAGAAGGGCGACCCGACCGAGGCCAGCATCGGCGTCTACACCTACGGTGCGGACAACAAGCTCCTCCCGAAGGTCGAGTACAAGAGCGGCAAGATCTAGCACTCCCCGTACGCACGACGAAGGGCCCGGCCACTGCGGCCGGGCCCTTCGCCGTGTGCGGGGGTGGCTGGGTGGCGCGCCCCGGCTCCCGAGCACCGGGCCGCGCTGATGCCGGCCCGGGGGCCGGCGAACGTCGTGGTGCGGTTGCCGGGCAGGGCCCCGGACGGGACCCACCGCTCCGTCCGCGGGACGGTGACGGAGCGGCGCGGGCAGGCCGGTCGTGCTCGGCGGTGGTCCGCCCGCACGACCCGGTGACCGTAGCGGTGCGGTTGGGCAGCGGGCCCTGGACGGGGCGTACCGCTGCGTTCGCGCCGCGTGAGGTCGCGCGGCGCCGGCCGCCGCCCGCGCTCGACCAGCTCGGCGAGTGTCGGGCTGCGCCCCACCGCGGGGCGCCCGACCGGGGCGTACCCCGACACTCGCGGGCGCTGGGGGCGCGCCGCCGACCGCCGCGGCCGGCCCCCAGCCGTACTGGCTAGCGGGCCTTGGCGAGGGTGCCGAGGTAGAGCTCGACGACCTTGGGGTCGTTGGCCAGGTCGGCGCCGCTGGCGGTGTAGGCGTTGCGGCCCTGGTCCAGGACGTAGCCGCGGTCGCAGATCTGCAGGCAGCGGCGGGCGTTCTGCTCGACCATGACGACCGAGACGCCGGCCCGGTTGATCTGGCGGACGCGGATGAACACCTCGTCCTGCAGCGCGGGGGACAGGCCGGCGGAGGGCTCGTCGAGGAAGATGACCGACGGCTCCATCATGAGCGCGCGGCCCATGGCGACCATCTGGCGCTCGCCGCCGGACAGCGAGCCGGCCCGCTGCTTGCGCCGGTCGGCCAGCGCCGGGAAGAGCCCGGCCACGAACTCGAAGCGCTCGGCGAACTTCTTCGGGTCCTGGAAGACCCCCATCTGGAGGTTCTCCTCGATGGTCAGGCTCGGGAAGACGTTCTCGGTCTGCGGGACGAAGCCGACGCCCTTGCGGACCAGCGCGTGGGCCTTGAGGCCGGTGATGTCCTCGCCGCGCAGGGTGACCTTGCCGCCGCGGATCGTGACCAGGCCGAACATCGCCTTGAGCAGCGTCGACTTGCCGGCGCCGTTCGGGCCGATGATGCCGACGAGCTCGCCCTCCTTCACGAACAGGTCGCAGCCGTTGAGGATGTTGACGCCGGGGACGTAGCCGGCGATGAGCTCGTCGGAGCGCAGCAGCGCGGTGTCGGCGCCGGCCAGGTGCGCGGACCGGTCCGTGACTGTCGTCGGCCCGGGTGGTGGCGTCGGCGGCCACCGCCTCCTGGTCGACCTCGAACATGTCCTCGTCGGTCTGCGGGACGGCCTCGGCCTTGTCGGCGGGTCCGGGGCTCATCTAGCGCTCCTCTGCCAGGCGGGACAGCTCTTCGGCGGCGGCGGCCGAGCGCTGCTGCTCGTCCTCGATCGTCAGCGGGGCGTCGTGGTGCCCGCCGAGGTAGGCGTCGATGACCGCGTCGTTGGACATGATCAGGTCGGGCGGACCCTCGGCGATGACCTTGCCCTGGGCCATGACGATCACCCAGTCGCTGATGTCGCGGACCATGTCCATGTCGTGCTCGACGAACAGGACGGTCATCCCGTCCTCGCGCAGCGCCTTGACGTGGCCGAGCAGCGACTGCGTCAGCGCGGGGTTCACGCCGGCCATCGGCTCGTCGAGCATGACCATCTCGGGCTGCACCATGAGGGCGCGGGCCATCTCGAGCAGCTTGCGCTGGCCGCCGGACATGGTGCCGGCGAAGTCGTCGCGCTTGGCGTCGAGCTTGAAGCGGCGCAGCAGCTCCTCGGCCCGCTCGGTGTTGTCCTTCTCCTGGCGCTTCCACATCGGCGGGAAGATCGCCCGCAGGAAGCTCTCGCCGCGCTGGCCGGTGGCGCCGAGCAGCATGTTCTGCATGACCGTCAGGCGGCTGAGCGCCTTGGTCAGCTGGAACGTGCGGACCATCCCGCGCCGCGCCACCTTGTACGACGGGACGCCCGCCAGCGAGGTCCCGTTGAAGGACCAGGTGCCGGTGTCGGGGCTGTCGAAGCCGGTGAGCAGGTTGAAGAAGGTGCTCTTGCCGGCGCCGTTCGGGCCGATCAGCGCCGTGATGGTGCCGCGCTGGATCTCGACGTGGCCGACGTCGACGGCGGTGAGGCCGCCGAAGCGCCGGGTGACCCCGTCGGCGACGAGGATCGGGTCGGGCTTCTTGGAGCCGGGCTCCGGGGCGACGTCGGCCAGGGCGGCGAGGGCAGCCTGGCGCAGCGGCGCGGCCGGCGGTGCCATGGAGCCGCCCTTGCCGAGCGGCACGGAGCCCGAGGAGGACGGGGTGTCAGCGGGCATCGAGCGCGAGCTCCCTACGGTCGCCGAACAGGCCTTGCGGTCTGAAGATCATGAGCAGCATCAGTCCGAGACCCACCAGCATGAGGCGTACCTGGCCGACCTGCGAGCTGGCCAGGATCGAGTCCGAGATGTAGCCGGCGTCCTTGGCGGCGTTGAGGATGTTGTCGGTCAGCGACAGCAGCAGCCAGAAGATCATGGAGCCGACGACCGGTCCCAGCACGCGGGCCGCGCCGCCGAGGATGACGATCGTGTACGCGTAGAAGGTCGTCTCGGTGCTGAAGTTGTCCGGCTGGACGTTGGCCCGGCCCCACGCCTGGACGAAGCCGGCGAGGCAGCCGATGACACCGCCGAGGACGAGGCTCTGCAGCTTGTAGGAGTAGACGTTCTTGCCGAGGCTGCGGACGGCGTCCTCGTCCTCGCGGATGGCCTTGAGGACGCGGCCCCACGGGCTGCTCATCAGCAGCCAGACCAGCAGGCAGGACAGCGCGACGAGGACCCACCCGACGGTGAGCACCCAGGTCTCGCGCTCGTTGAAGTCGATGGGGCCGATGCCGTACCGACCGCGGCTGTAGGGGTTGACCGAGTAGAAGCCCGTGGCGAAGCGGCCGAGGCCGTCGCTGCCGCCGGTGTACTCCGACAGCGAGACCGAGCGGAACAGCAGACGGACGATCTCGGCCGCCGCGATGGTGACGATGGCGAGGTAGTCGGCGCGCAGGCGCAGGGTCGGCGCCCCGAGCAGCAGGGCCAGCAGCACCGCGCCGACGAGGCCGACGACGATCCCGACCCCGGTCGGCAGGTCGAACTCCGCGACGCAGATCGCCAGGCCGTACGCCGCGACCGCGAGGAAGGCCGCCTGGCCGAAGTTGAGCAGGCCGGTGTAGCCGAAGTGGACGTTGAGGCCGATGGCCGCGAGCGCGAAGACCACCGTCTCCAGGCCGACCATCGCCGTGACCGCGTTGCTGAGGATCGTGGACCAGTCCATGCGGGCGACTCCCGGTCAGCCGACCCGCTCGGCGCGTCCCAGGATGCCCTGGGGCCGCACGAGCAGGATGAGGATGAGGATGGCGAGGGCGCCGGCGTTCTTCAGCTCGGTCGGCACGAACAGCGTCGAGACCTGGGTGAAGATGCCGACGACGAGGCTGCCGACGAGCGCGCCGAAGGCGGTGCCGAGACCGCCGAGGGTGACCCCGGCGAAGACGAGCAGCAGGATCTGGAAGCCGAGCTGGAAGCTGACCTGCTGGGCCAGCCCGAGCAGGATGCCGGCGAGGCCCGCGAGCGCGGCGCCGGTGACCCAGACGGTCGAGATGACCCGCTCGACGTCGATGCCGGACGACGCGGCGAGCGCCGGGTTGTCCGACACCGCGCGGGTCGCCTTGCCGAGCCGGGTGCGCAGCAGCGCGTAGGCCACCAGCATCAGCATGAGCACGCACAGCGCCATGCTGACCGCGTCCTTGGGCGCGAGGTCGACCGGACCGAGGTCCCAGCTGCTCTGCGCCTGGTAGTCGCGGTAGGGGCGGGTCGAGCCGCCGAAGATGAACAGGAAGAAGCCGCGTACGAACAGGGCCAGGCCGATCGTGACGACCAGCATGGCGATCAGGCCGGTGCCCTTCTTGCGCAGCGGCCGCCAGAGCAGGCGGTCCTGCAGGCCGCCGAGCAGGCCCGAGACCACCACCGCGGCGATCGCCGCCGGGATGAGCTGCAGCCCGACGATCGCGTTGAAGTAGTAGCCGAGCAGCGCGCCGAGCGTGATGAGCTCGCCGTGGGCGAAGTTGACCAGGCCGGTGGTGCCGTAGATCAGCGACAGCCCGACCGCGGCGAGCGCGATGATCAGGCCGAAGTTCAGGCCGTCGAGGGCCAGCTGCGGCAGGCGGTCCAGGTCGCTGGTCGTCTTGCGCGTGCCCTCGCCGAGCGCGAACAGCACCGGCCGCTCCTGCCCGGCGGCGACCGGCAGCGTGACCGAGCTGCGGCTGCCCGTCCGGATGCTCACCTCGTCGGGCAGGGAGTCCTCGTCGAGCGTCACGACGTACGAGCCGGGGCCGGGGACCGGCACCCGCCAGTCGCCGGCGTCGTCGGTCGTGGCCTCGCCGACGTCCGCGCCGTCGGCGCCCTTGACCGTGATGACCGCGCCCTCGACGGCCTCGCCGGCGTTGAGCAGCCGGCCGCGCAGGGCCTCACCGCCACCGGGGGCGGGGGACGCGCTGGTGGCGGGCGCCGGGGCCGGGGAGGTCTGGGCCCAGGCGGCGGCGGGGAGCAGCAGCAGGCACAGCAGGGCAACCAGCGCGCCGACAGCCGCGCGGAGGGTGGTGCGCAAGTGGTCTCCCGTTCTGGGCGTCCGGCGACGACGTCCCCGATCGGGGGCCGCGCCGTCTGGACCTGTCGCTGGCAGGTCGCGGCGGGAGCATAGCCACGTGCATGTGTCCTGCACGTTGCGAACGGCGGCACTCGTCCGACCTGTGCCACGGTCGTGACCGGGCGCCCGGAGCCGCCGGGCCCGGCGACGGGGGCGGGGAGTGCTGCTCGAGCTCGACGACGTCACCGTGGCGTACGGCCGGACGCCCGCGCTGCGCGGCGTGTCGCTCGAGGTGGCCGCCGGCGAGGTCGTGGCGCTGCTCGGGGCCAACGGCGCCGGCAAGACGACCGCGCTGCGCACGGTGTCGGGGCTGCTCCGTCCGCTGCGCGGTGACGTCCGGCTCGACGGCCGGTCGCTGCGCGGCGTGCCCGCGTCCGCCCGGGCCGGCCTCGGTGTGGGGCACGTGCCGGAGGGGCGGCGGGTCTTCGCCCGCATGACGGTGCGGGAGAACCTCGAGCTGGGCGCGTACGCCTCGGGCAGCGGTCCGCTGAGCCGGGTGCTGGAGCTGTTCCCCGTGCTGGCCGAGCGGGCCGGCCAGGCGGCCGGGACCCTGTCGGGCGGCGAGCAGCAGCTGCTGGCGGTCGGGCGGGCGCTCATGGGCCGCCCCCGGCTGCTGCTGCTCGACGAGCCGTCCATGGGGCTCGCGCCGCGGGCGGTGGAGGCGGTCTTCGCCGGGCTCGCCGAGGTGGTCGCCGAGGGCACCACGGTCCTGCTGGTGGAGCAGGACGTGGAGCTGGCGCTGGGCCTCGCGACCCGCGGCTACGTGCTCGAGACCGGAGAGGTGGTGCTCCGCGGGACGGCGGCGGAGCTGCGCGGCGACGCGCGCCTGCAGGCGGCGTACCTGGGGGAGTGAGACGCGGGACCCGCGCCGCCTTTGGCTCCGCGCGGGTCTTCCCCGACCCCGCACGTTCTCTACTCGGCGACCCGGGCCCCGCTGCGGGCGACCCTAGACCTGGGGTCGAGACCGGTCAACGGACCGCGGCGACCAGGGCGGTCAGCAGCGGGGCGGCGACCAGCGCCGGCAGCATGTCGCCGACGGCGACCGCCTTGAGGTTCAGCAGCCGCAGGCCCACGCCGAGCAGCAGCACCCCGCCGGTGGCGGTGACCGCGGCGAGCTCGGCGGCCGGCAGCAGCGACCCGAGCAGCGCGCCGAGCACGGTCAGCACGCCCTGCACGACGCCGACCGAGAGGGCCGACGCGGCGACGCCCCAGCCCAGCGACGCGGCGAAGGCCAGCGAGGCGAAGCCGTCCAGGGTGCTCTTGAGCGCCAGCTGCTCGATGCCGCGGCCGAGCCCGTCCGACAGCGCGCCGAGCACGGCCAGGGGGCCGATCACGAAGACCAGCGAGGCGTCGACGAAGCCCTCGACGAAGCGGGCCCGCGCCTCGCCGCCGCCCTCGCGGGCCAGCCGGCGCTGCAGCCAGCCCCCGACCTGCTCGAGCCGGAGCTCGAGCTGGAGCAGCGACCCGGTGATGCCGCCGAGGACCAGCGCGCCGAGCACCACGAGCAGGGTGCCGTCGGCGGTCACCGCCCGGGCGAAGGCGTCGTCGGCGAGGGCAGCCAGGTTGAGCCCGCCGATCACCAGCGTGACCAGGCCCAGCGCGTCCGTGACGGTCACGCGCGTGCGCTCGGGCAGCCGTCCGCGCAGGGCGACGCCGGCGCCGGAGCCGACGAGGATGGCCGCCATGTTGAGCGCGGTGCCGGCACCGCGGACCACCTTTGCCCCCTTCTCGGGACGAGTCGGACGACGGCTCTGCGGCCCGCTCGACGGGTCCGGTCCGGCGCCCTAAGGTGCCTGCGAGCTCGGGAGGAAGCCTAGGGGTCCGCGGACGTGGCTCCTCCCGACGCGCCGACCCGCGCCCGCCCGAGCGGCGCGCGGCTGACGAGCTGACACCGCCTGCACCGCTGACCCTGGGAGTGCCTGTGCCGTGGACCTCCGTGCGCGTCCGCCCGGCGACGTCGCAGGACCTGCCGGTCCTGCTCGCCTTCGGCGAGGAGCTGCGTGACCAGCTGCTCCCCGTCTCCGAGGGCACCAAGCGGGGACCGGGGGCCGTCGCCTGCACCCGCTCGGTGCTGGAGACCCGCTACGAGGAGGCCCTGGCCGACCCCGACCGCCACCTGGTCATCGCCATCGGCGAGCGCGACGAGCCGCTCGGCATGGCGCTGCTTCGCGATCGGCCCGGCCAACGCGCTGCTCGACCTGCCCGCCGTGCACATGAGCCACGCCGTGGTCAGCAACCGCTACAAGCGGCGCGGTGCCGGCAAGGCCCTGGTGGCCGCGGCCGCCGCGCTCGCCGAGGAGCGCGGGATCGAGCAGCTCGTCGTGTCGGTCAACCCCGGCTCGCGCGACGCCAACCGCTTCTTCGCCCGGCTCGGCTTCGCGCCGCTCGCCGTGCGCCGAGCAGCGCCGGTCGCGGTCGTGCGCCGCAGCCTGGCCGCCGGCGACGTGCGCCCGGCCGACCACGTCGTGCGCCGCCGCCCCCGTCGGGGGCCGCGCCTGCGGGCGGGTGTGACGACGCTGCCGCTCGGCCCCGCGGTCACCGACGGCGCCACGGACTGACGGCTCGGCAGACTGTCGGACCGCGCTCCTAGACTCGGCGGGTGGCCGCCAAGAACCCGACCGAGCCGGAGCCCCAGCGCAGCCGGCTGCTCCTGCTCGACGGCCACTCCCTGGCCTACCGCGCCTTCTTCGCGCTGCCGGTGGAGAACTTCTCGACCACGACGGGGCAGCCGACCAACGCCGTCTACGGCTTCACGGCCATGCTCATCAACGTCCTGCGCGACGAGGCGCCGACCCACATGGCGGTCACCTTCGACGTGTCGAAGTCGACCTTCCGCACCGAGGCCTACGCGGAGTACAAGGCGGGCCGGGCCGAGACGCCGAGCGACTTCAAGGGGCAGGTCTCGCTGGTGCGCGAGGTGCTCGACGCGCTGCGGGTCCCGATCGTCACCGCCGAGGGCTTCGAGGCCGACGACGTCATCGCGACGCTCGCGACCCAGGCCAGCGGCGACGGCATGGACGTCCTCATCGTCACCGGTGACCGCGACGCCTTCCAGCTCGTCGACGAGCGCGTGACCGTCCTCTACAACAGCCGCGGCGTCTCGGACATGAAGCGCATGACGCCCGAGGCGGTCCAGGAGAAGTACGGCCTGAGCCCGACGCAGTACCCCGACTTCGCGGCCCTGCGCGGCGACCCCAGCGACAACCTGCCGGGCATCCCGGGCCTCGGCGAGAAGACCGCGACCAAGCTCATCCAGCAGTA
The DNA here is from genome assembly GCA_963762795.1 of uncultured Actinomycetota bacterium. Classification (GTDB taxonomy): domain Bacteria; phylum Actinomycetota; class Actinomycetes; order Mycobacteriales; family SCTD01; genus RYN-170. Next base: position 287,764 of record CAVXMC010000014.1, read on the forward strand.
CGGCGACGTCGGCAGCCTCATCGACCACGTCGACGAGGTGAAGGGCAAGGTCGGCGACAACCTGCGCGCCGGCATCGCCGGGGTGGCCCGCAACCGCCGGCTCACCGAGCTGGTCCGCGACGTGCCGCTCGACGTCCACCCGTCCGAGCTGCGGCTGGGCCAGTGGGACCGCGACGAGGTGCACAAGGTCTTCGACGCGCTGCAGTTCCGCGTCCTGCGCGAGCGGCTCTACGCGACGCTGTCGGCGGTCGAGCCGGAGGCCGAGCACGGCTTCGAGGTGGCCGCCCGGGTGCTGCGGCCCGGCGAGGTCGCCGGCTTCCTGGCCGGCCTGCCGGCGGGCGTGCGGGCCGGTCTGCACGTGAAGGGCAGCTGGGCCAAGGGCAGCGGCGACGCCACCGGGCTCGGCATCGCGGCGCAGTCGCCGCCCGAGGGCGAGCCGGAGCGGGAGGACGACGCCGCCTACGTCGACCTGCTGCAGGCGAGCCCGAGGACGAGCAGGCGCTGGCCGCCTGGCTGGCCGACGAGGGCGTCGCCAAGGCGATGCACGACGCCAAGGGCCCGCTCAACGCGCTGCACGCCCGCGGCTGGACCGTCGCCGGGCTGACCAGCGACACCGCGCTGGCGGCCTACCTGGCCCTGCCCGGCCAGGGCGTCTTCGACCTGGCCGACCTGGCGCTGCGCTACCTGCGGCGCGAGCTGCGGGCCGAGCCGCGCAGCGACGGCCAGCTGACGATGGACGGCGCGCTGTTCAGCGAGGACGGCGAGGAGCACGACGAGCACGCCGCCGACGCCGTCCTGCGCGCGCGGGCCGTCGCCGACCTCGCCGTCGCGCTCGACCAGGACCTCGAGCGCCGCGGCGGCACGGCGCTGCTGCGCGACCTCGAGCTGCCGCTCGTGCAGGTCCTCGCCGACTGCGAGCGCACCGGCATCGCGGCCGACGTGGAGCACCTCGCCGACCTGGAGAGCCGCCTGCGCGAGCAGGTCAAGGAGGCCGCCGAGGCGGCGTACGCCACCGTCGGCCACGAGTTCCACCTCGGCAGCCCGAAGCAGCTGCAGACGCTGCTCTTCGACGAGCTGGGGCTGCCGAAGACCAAGAAGATCAAGACCGGCTGGACGACGGACGCCGACGCCCTGCAGAACCTGCTCGGCACCCACCCGGTCATCGAGGCGCTGCTCCTGCACCGCGAGATGACCCGGCTGCTCATGGTGGTGGAGAAGCAGCTGCTGCCGACGGTGGCCGAGGACGGCCGCATCCACACCACCTTCAAGCAGATGGTCGCGGCCACCGGCCGGCTGTCGAGCGACAACCCCAACCTGCAGAACGTCCCGATCCGCACCCAGCAGGGCCGCGAGATCCGCCAGGGCTTCGTCGCCGGGCACGGCTTCGAGAGCCTCATGACGGCCGACTACAGCCAGATCGAGATGCGGATCATGGCCCACCTGTCGCAGGACGAGGGGCTCAAGGAGGCGTTCCACACCGGCGAGGACCTGCACACCTTCGTCGCGTCACGCGCCTTCGGCGTGCCGGTGGAGCAGGTCGACCCGGAGCTCCGGCGCCGGGTCAAGGCCATGTCGTACGGCCTGGCGTACGGGCTGTCGGCGTACGGGCTGGCGCAGCAGCTGCGCATCACGCCGGACGAGGCCAAGGAGCAGATGACGGCCTACTTCGAGCGGTTCGGCGGCATCCGCGACTACCTGCGCAACGTCGTCGACCAGGCCCGCAAGGACGGCTACACCTCGACCATCCTCGACCGCCGTCGCTACCTGCCGGACCTGACCAGCGACAACGGCCAGCGCCGGTCGATGGCCGAGCGGATGGCCCTCAACGCCCCGATCCAGGGCAGCGCCGCCGACATCATCAAGCTCGCGATGCTCGGGGTGCACCGGGGCCTGACCAGCGAGGGGCTGCAGAGCCGGCTGCTCCTGCAGGTCCACGACGAGCTCGTGCTCGAGGTGGCGCCGGGGGAGCAGGAGGCGCTCGAGGCGCTGGTCCGCCGCGAGATGGGCAACGCCTACCCGCTCGACGTGCCGCTCGACGTGAGCGTCGGCCTCGGCGTCACCTGGGACGAGGCGGGCCACTGCAGGCCCGGCCCGCCCCTACGCGGACGCGGGCTGGGCGGACGCCGCCTTCACCAGCTCGGCCAGGCTGTTGCGCAGGTGCTCGGCCAGCTCGGGCAGGTCGGGCAGGGCGTCCGCGTCGCCGAGCAGCCCGTACGACACCGCGCCGTTGTAGCTGATGATCGCGATGGCGAGCGTGTGCTCGGGGGCGAGGAACGCCAGCGGCACGAGCTCCTGCAGCTGGCGCCCGAGCAGGTAGATCGGCATCTGCGGGCCGGGCACGTTGGTGACCAGCAGGTTGTACATCCGGCTGGAGAAGCCGAGCCGCGAGGCGCGGGCGAGCACGGCCGGCGGCAGGGCGTTCTCGATCGAGGTGAGGACCTTGGCGCCCTCGGCCTGCCGGCTGGTCTTGAGGTGCTCCATGGACCGGCGGACGCGGGAGAGCCGCTCGGTCGGGTGCTCCACGCCGACGGGCAGCGGCGCCATCATGATCGTGATCTCGTTGCCGGCGTGGCCGGCCTTGTCCGTGGTCCGCAGGGAGACCGGGACGCAGGCGCGCAGCTCCAGCCCGTCGGTCGCGACGCCCCGGTTGGCCAGGAACTTGCCCAGCGCGCCGGCGACCGCGGTCAGGACGACGTCGTTGATGGTCGCGCCGAAGGCCTGCTTGACCAGCTTGTAGTCGGACAGCTCGGTGCGGACGATCTCGATCCGGCGGTGCGGGCCGGGGGTCTTGTTGAGCGGGGTGGGCGGGGCGCCGTTGAGGAGCGGTCCGGCGGCGGCACCGAGCGCGGCCGCGGTGTCGAGCAGCTCGCGGGCGGCCTTGTCGGGGCGCACGGCCAGGCCGATGCCCTTGGTCGAGAGCCGGGTGAGGTTGCGGACGGCGCCGCGGGCCCCGTGGACCAGCAGCCCGAGCGTGCCGGGGGTGGGCTGGGGCACCCAGCGCTCCTGCTCGACGACGCGCGTCTCCGGCGTCAGGTCGAGCAGCGCGCCCAGCAGGTCGACCCCGCCGACGCCGTCCAGCATCGCGTGGTGGGTCTTGCTGATGATCGCCCAGCGGCCGCCCTCGAGGCCCTCGACGAGCCAGAGCTCCCAGAGCGGCTTGTCGCGGTCGAGCCGCTGGCTGGCGATGCGGGACATCAGCGTGCGCAGCTGGGTGTCGCTGCCGGGGGAGGGCAGCGCGGTGTGGCGGACGTGGTAGCCGATGCGGAAGCCGGGGTCCTCGGCCCAGACCGGGCGCCCGGTGCCGAACGGCATCTCCACCAGGCGCTGGCGGTAGCGCGGGACGAGGGCCAGCCGCGACGCGATGTGCTCGCGGAACTCCTCGCCGCTGGGGACGGGCCCGTCGAAGACGCCGAGTCCGCCGATGTGCATGTGCGCGCCGCCGTCCTCCTGGTGCAGGAAGCCCGCGTCGATGCTGGTGAGCCGGTCCAGGTGCGCCTGCGCCACGGGGTGTCTCTCCTCGGAGGTGGTGTGCGTCACGGGTGACGCAGCAGAGTGTCATGGGCAGCAAGGGGGGTAGCCGCACCGCACATCCCAGACGCCTGGAGGCCCCGTGCAGCTCGACCCCGCCCCGATCCTCCTCGACGGGTCCTGGGTCCCGGGTCCGGCCGAGCTGCTGGACGTGCTCGACCCGCGCGACGACGCACGGGTCGGCCGCATCCCGGTCTGCGGCCCGGCCGAGGTCGACGCCGCGGTGGCCGCCGCCGCCAAGGCCGCGCCGGCGTGGGCCCGCACCAGCCCGGGCGACCGCACGGCCGCGCTCAAGGCCGGGGCCCGGGCGCTGCGGGAGGCGGTCGACGGAGCTGGCCGAGCTGCAGGCCCGGGAGGGCGGCAAGCCGCTGGGCGACAGCCGCGGCGGGGTCGAGGCCGGGATCGGGACGCTCGAGCAGTACGCCGAGCTCGGCCAGGTCCACCGCGGCCGGGCGCTGCAGGGCGGCTGGGACGCCTTCGACCTGATGACCTGGGAGCCGCGCGGGGTCTGCGTCGTCCTGACGCCGTGGAACGACCCGGTGGCGATCTGCCTGCAGGGCCTCGGCGCGGCGCTGGCGGCCGGCAACACCGTCGTCTTCAAGCCCAGCGAGCGCACCCCGCTGTCCGGCGCCCGGCTGGCCGAGCTGCTGGCCGAGCACCTGCCGGCCGGCGTGCTGCAGGTCCTGCACGGCGACGGCCGCACCGGCGCCCCGCTGGCCGCCCACCCCGACGTCGACGTCGTCTACCACGTCGGCAGCAGCGCGACCGGCCGCGAGATCGCGAAGGCGTGCGCGGCCACCGGCGCCCACGCGGTCCTCGAGGGCGGCGGCAAGGACGCCTGCATCGTCGACGCGGGGGTCGACCCGGCCTGGGCCGCCGAGCAGGTGGCGCTGGGCGCGTTCGCCAACGCGGGGCAGATCTGCGTGAGCATCGAGCGGGTCTACGTCCACCAGGAGGTGGCCGAGCCGTTCCTGGCTGCGCTCGTCGAGCGGGCGGGGGCCTTCGAGATCGGCCCGCTCGTCGACGGGCGTCAGCGCGACGTCGTCGCCCGCCACGTCGACGAGGCGGTCGGCGCGGGGGCGCAGGTGCTCGCGGGCGGCACGGTCCCCGAGGGCCCGGGCGCGTGGTACCCGCCCACGGTCCTCACCGGCTGCACCGACGACATGGTCTTGATGCGCGACGAGACCTTCGGCCCGGTCGCCGCGGTCCGCGTGGTGGGGTCGTTCGACGAGGCGCTGTCGGCGGCCGCGCAGTCGTCGTACGGCCTGGCGGCGACGGTGCTCACGCCGCAGATGGCGCACGCGCAGCGGGCGGCCCGCGAGCTGCCGGTCGGGACGGTGAAGGTCAACGCGGCCTTCGGCGGCGCGCCAGGTGGCTCAGCGACCCCGCACCGGGGGAGCGGGCAGGGCTTCGGCTACGGCCCGGAGCTGCTCGACGAGATGGCGCAGGTCAAGGTCGTGCACTGGGCGCCGCCGCCTTCGTGACCACCGCGCCGGCGGCCACCAGGACCAGCGCGCTGCCCAGGGCGGCGCCGACGACCTGCGCCACCGAGTCGTGCAGGACCAGCGTGATCAGCGCGGCCTCGGCGGCGGCGGTCGCGGCGACCAGCACCGCCAGGCGGACGGACTGGGTGGCGATGCCGGAGAAGACCAGCAGCTGGGCGACCGCGAGGGCTGCGCCGAGCGCCGTGAAGGCCCACGCGGTGTGCGCCAGCGGGGCGTAGCCCTCGCCGAAGACGACCCGCACCAGCGGGCCGGCCAGCACCGCCGTGCCGGCGACGAGCGCGACGCCGCAGCCGGTGACGGCGAGCAGGGACGCGCGCAGGACCCGGCGCCCCTGCGCGCCGCCGAGGCGGGGGAGCGCGAGCACGACGACGACCTGCGGCGCCCAGAAGGCGCCCTTGGCGAAGACGGCGCCGGCGGCGTAGAGCCCGGCCTGGCGCGCCGGCAGGTGGTGGCGGGCGAGCAGGACGTCGAGGTTGGCCACGGTCACCAGGGCGAGCAGCCCGCCGCCGGCGCGCAGCAGCTCCCGGCCGAGGCCGTGCTCCGTGGCGGCGTCGGCGACCGGGACGACCGCCCGTACCAGGACCAGCCCGAGGGCCGCAGCGACGGCGGACCCGACCGCCGTGCCGGCGAGGACCGCGGTCTCCGCACCGCCGGCCGCCACCGCGACCACCCCGCCGGCCAGGCGCAGGCCGGCCGCGACGACGAACAGCAGGGCCAGCCGGGCGAACCGCTCGCGCCCCTGCAGCACGCCCTGCGTCGCGCTGACCGCGACGAGCGGGGCCAGCGACACGGCCAGCCACAGCGCGGCGGCGTGCCCGTCGAGCCGCAGGTAGGAGGTGACCGGCACCGCCACGGCCGCCAGCACGGCGGTGGTGCCGGCGCCGACCAGCAGCGCGGTCCGCAGCAGGTGGGCGACCAGGCCGGGCAGCGCGGCGGCGTCGGCGGCAGCGGTGCGCCGGGCGACGACCGCCTGCAGGGCCAGCGCCGGCACCGCGCCGATCAGCACCAGCCCGAGCAGGGCGCCGAGCGCGCCGTACCCGTCCGGGCCGAGCGCCCGGGACACGACGACGTTGAAGGCGTAGCCGAGCACGTTGGCCAGCAATGTCGCCGGTCCGACCAGCAGCCCGGCGCGGGCCAGCAGGGTGCGCTGGCGCGGCGTCGTGACCGCCATCTCGACCCCGAGCGCGAGGCCGTCCTCGGCCGGCGCGGCGAGCTGCGGGAGCGCCCCTGCGGCGCTCTGCTCCCGGCCGGTGGTCACTCGGACCAGCGTAGGGTCCGCGCCCGTGGAGGAGCGGGCCGTCGGGGGCAGGGGCGGCCTGCTCGCCGGGCTCGCGGTGGCGCTGCTGGTGCTCGCGCCGCTGCTGGTGCGCCGTGGCTTCGTCCTGTCCTACGACATGGTCTTCGTGCCCGACCCGGCCCTCGACGGGCGCCTGCTCGGCCTCGGTCCGGCGCTGGCGCGGGCCGTCCCGAGCGACCTGCTGGTGGCGCTGCCCTCGCAGCTGCTGCCCGCGGAGCTGGTCCAGCGGCTGGTCCTCGTGCTGGCCCTGGCCGGCGGCGCGTGGGGCGCCGGCCGGCTGGTGCCGGGCGGGCTGCTGCCCGGGGCGGTGGCCGGGGTCGCGTACGCCTGGACCGCGGCGACCGCGGAGCGCCTGGTGCTGGGGCAGTGGGCGCTGCTGGTCTCGCTCGGCGCGCTGCCCTGGGTGGTCGGGGCGGCACTGCGCGGGCGGGGGCTGCTGCTGCCCCTGGCCGCAGCGGCCTGCGGCAGCCCGGCGGGCGGCCTGCTCGCCGGCGCGGTCGCGGTGGGGCTGCAGCGGCGGCTCGTCGACGTCGCCCGGGTCGCCGGGCTGGCGCTGCTGGTGTGCCTGCCGTGGGCGCTGCCCAGCGTGCTCCGCCCCGGCGGCGTGCCGGGAGACCCGGCCGGGCTCGCCGCGTTCGCGCCCCGGGCCGACACCCCGCTGGGCACGGTCGGCAGCGTCCTGACCCTCGGCGGCGTCTGGAACGCGCAGGTCGTCCCGCCCGGACGTGACGCGCTCGTCGCCGTGCTCGGGCTCGGGCTGCTGGTGGTCGCGGCGTACGGCCTGCGCAGCGACCCCCGGCTCGTGCGCCTGCTCGGGCCGGTCGCGGCCGTCGGCCTCCTGGTCGCGCTGGCGCCGGTGCTGCCCGGCCTCGACCGGCTGGCGGAGGTGGCAGTGGAGCGCCTCCCCGGGGGCGGGCTGCTGCGGGACGGGCAGAAGTACGCCGCGCCGTACGCGCTGCTCGTCGCCCTCGGGCTCGGGCGTGCGGCCGCGCAGGCCCCGCGCCGGCTCGGGGTGCTGCTGCTCGCCGCCCCCGTCGCCCTGCTGCCGTCGCTGGCCTGGGGCGTGTCCGGGCGGCTGTCGCCGGTCGACTACCCGGCGGGGACGCCGGAGGTGCGCCGGCTCGTCGCCAGCGGGCCCGGTGCCGTGCTGTCCCTGCCGTGGACGGCCTACCGACGGCCGACCTGGAACGGCGGGCGCACCGTGCTCGACCCGCTGCCGCGGCTGCTGGACCGGCAGGTCGTCGTCGACGACGACCTGGTGCTGCCCGACCGCACCGTGCAGGGCGAGGACCCGGTCGCCGCGCGGCTCGACCCCGTGGTGTCGGGCAGCGGCGGGCTGACCGGCCCGCTGGCCGCGGCCGGCGTCGGCTGGGTCGTCCTCGCGCGCGGCGAGCCAGGCGCCCCGGACCCGGCGCCCAGGCTCGTCGGCGCGGCCCTGCGGCTCGACGGCCCCGCCTGGCAGGTGTGGCAGCTGCCCGTCGTCGAGCCCGCGGACAGCCCCGGCCCGCCGGTCGCACCAGTGGTCCTCGCCGACACGGCGCTGGCCCTGCTCGTCCTGCTCCAGGTCGCGCGGGCCGCTGCTACGGTCGTCCGGACGTCCCCCCACCTCGAGGAGCTCGACCCGTGAACTACGTGACCACCGCTGTGGCCGCCGTCGTGGGAGTCGTCCTGGCCGGCATCACGGCCTTTGGCATCGTGACCAGCGCCAACGCCGACCCGCAGCCGGTCACCGACCCGCTCGTCACGTACGGGCAGCGCTAGGCGCTCCACTGCGCCGGCGCCTCGGTCTCGGCCGGGCGCGGGCGGGGCAGCCCTGACGGCACCGGGCCGTCGACCGCCTGCCGCAGCACCTGCTCGAACCGCTCGACCGTCCGGGCCCAGGTGAACCGCCTGGCGTGCTGCACGGCCTGCGCGCCGAGCCGCTCGCGCCGCGCCGGGTCGCCCAGCAGCGCGCCGACCGCCTCGGCGAACGCCGCCGCGGCGTCGCCTCCCGAGCCGTCGACCAGCACGCCCGTACGCCCGTCCAGGATCGACTCGGCCAGCCCGCCGGCGCCGGAGAAGGCCACCGCAGGCGTGCCGTGGCTGGCGGCCTCGACGACCGACAGACCCCAGCCCTCCTTGAGGGACGGCACGGCGAGCAGCCAGCTGGACGCGAGCACGTCGGCCTTCTGCTGCTCGTCGACGAAGCCGAGGAAGTCGACCGCGTCCGCGACGCCCAGCCGCCCCGCCTCGGCGTGCAGCTCGGCGTCCCACCAGCCGTGCCCGACGACGCTGAGCCGCAGGTCGGGGAAGCGGTCGCGCAGGTGGGCGACGGTCGCCATGGCCAGCTCCACCCGCTTGTGCGGGACGAGCCGGCCGAGCACCGCGATGCTGGGGTGCGCGGTGCGGCCGACCTGGACGGGGCGCGGCACCTCGGTGCCGTTGTGGACGACCGAGATGCCGGTGCGGGGCACGCCGAGCTCGACCAGCTCGTCGCGGGTGACGCCGGAGACCGCCACGTGGGAGCAGCGGCGGTGCAGGCGCGGCGACAGGCGCGACTCGACCAGCCAGCCGACCCGGGCCATCAGCGGGCCGAAGACGACGTGCCACTGCTCGCGGTGCACGTGGTGCACCAGCAGCACGACCGGGCGGCGCGACCAGGTGCGGGCGAGGAACGGCATGCCGTTCTGCACGTCGACCACCACGTCGTACTCCCCGAAGCCCCCGCGCAGGCCGTGCAGCGCGGCGCGGGCGTAGACGCTCAGGCGCGAGCCGCGGCGCACGACCCGGTAGCCGGCGCGCTGCTCCTCGCGGGGCGCCAGGCCGTGGTCGGCGCAGAACAGCGTGACCTGGTGCCCGCGCGCGCCGAGGCCCTCGGCCAGCCGCTCCGCGTAGTGCTCGGAGCCACCCCCCTCGGGGTGGGTCGAGTCGCGCCAGTTGAGCAGCACGACGCGCAGCGGGGCGGTCGGGGTGGTGCGGGGCATGCGTCTCCTGGGCAGGCGTGCGGGGTCGACCCGAGACGCTACGGCAGCGGCGGAGGCTGGCTAGCCTGTTGCGGTGACTGACCGTGCCCCGCTCGTCGCGCCGCGCGGCGAGGGCCTCGGCCGCTCGGTCGCCCTGCTGAAGGCGTTCCGGGTCGAGCAGACCGACCCGGCCCACTTCTACGGGCTGCTGGCCGCCGACGCCGTCCAGCAGCTGCAGCGCTGGACGCCCCTGGCCGACCGCACCCTGCTCGACGTCGGGGGCGGGCCCGGCTACTTCCGCGACGCGTTCCGTGCCGCCGGCGCGTCCTACGTCTCGGTCGACGCCGACCTCGGCGAGCTCAGCGCCGCCGGCAGCCCCGGCCCGGGCACCGTGCTCGGCAGCGCGCTGGCCCTGCCGGTGCGCACCGGCAGCGTCGACGTCTGCTACTCCTCCAACGTCCTCGAGCACGTGCCGGACCCGGAGCGCATGGGCGACGAGATGGTCCGCGTCACGCGACCGGGTGGCCTCGTCTACCTCTCGTACACGGTGTGGCTCGGCCCCTGGGGCGGGCACGAGACCTCGCCCTGGCACTGGCTCGGCGGCGACCGTGCGGCCCGCCGCTACGAGCGGGTGCACGGCAAGCCACCGAAGAACCGCTACGGCGTGTCGATGTTCCCCGCCTCCGCGGGGGCCGGGCTGCGCTGGGCGCGCACGGCGCGCGGCGCCGACCTGCTGACCGCCGAGCCGCGCTACCACCCGCGTTGGGCCCGGGGCGTGGTCCGCGTGCCCGGTCTGCGCGAGGTCGTGACCTGGAACCTCGCGCTCGTGCTCCGCAAGCGGTGACGGCTGCCGTCTCGCGGCTGCGGCTCCTGCTGGCGGGCCTGCTGCTCACCGCGCTCGCCTTCAGCCAGAGCCCGTCCCGCGTCGTCCCCGACACCAAGCTCGACCTGGTCGTCGACCCGGCGCGCTTCCTGACCCGCGCACTGCACCTGTGGGAGCCCGAGGGGGCCTTCGGGCAGCTGCAGAACCAGGCGTACGGCTACCTGTTCCCGATGGGGCCGTTCTTCGCCCTCGGCCGGGTGCTCGAGCTGCCCGGGTGGGTGGTGCAGCGGGCCTGGCTCGCGACCCTGCTCGTCGTCGCGATGCTCGGCACCGTCCGGCTGGCCGGCCGGATGGGCATCGGCAGCGACGGCACCCGGCTGCTGGCCGGGGTGGCGTACGCCCTGTCGCCCCGGGTCCTGTCGGTCGCCGGGCCCATCAGCATCGAGGCGCTGCCGCTGGCGCTGCTGCCGTGGGTGCTGCTGCCCCTGGTGGTCGGGGCCCGGAGCGGGTCCGAGCGGAGGGCCGCGGCCCTGTCCGGGCTGGCGGTGCTGTGCATCGGCGGCGTCAACGCGGCGGCCACCCTGGCGGTCCTGCCCCTGCCGGGACTGTTCCTGCTGCTGCGCCTCGGCAGCGCGCGGGGACGCCGGCTGGCCGCCTGGTGGGCCGGCTGCGTCGCGCTCGCCGGCCTGTGGTGGGCGCTGCCGCTGCTGCTGCTCGGCCGCTACAGCCTGCCGTTCCTGGACTTCATCGAGACCGCTGCCGTCACCACGGGGCGGACCTCGCTGCCGGAGGTGCTGCGCGGCACCTCCGACTGGCTGGCCTACCTGGTCGTCGGCGGCGAGCCGTGGTGGCGGGCGGCCCACCAGCTGGTGACCCAGCCGGTGCTGGTCCTGCAGACGGCCGTCGTCGCCGCCCTCGGCCTGGCCGGGGTGCTGCGCCGCGACATCCCGCACCGGAGCCTGCTCGTGGGCGGCGTCCTCCTGGGGACCGCCCTGGTCACCCTGGGCCACGTCGGCGACCTGCCGTGGTGGGCCACCCCGCCGCTGGGCTCGCCGGTGCGGGACCTGCTCGACGGGCCGCTCGCGCCGTTCCGCAACGTGCACAAGTTCGACGCGGTCCTGCGGCTGCCCCTGGTGCTGGGGCTGGCGCACCTGGCCGGCGCCCTGCGCGTACCGGCGCCCGAGGTGCCGCAGGTCGGGCCGTCGGTGCGGCCGCTGCTCCAGCGCGCGACCGGCCTGCTCGGCACGCCGGTGGCCGTCCTGGCCGTCCTCGCGGTCACGGCCACCGCGGCGCCCGCGCTCACCGGGCGGCTGATGACGACCGGCGCGTTCGCCGCGCTGCCTGAGCAGGAGCACGTCGCGCAGCCGGACGGGTCCGCCGTGCTCCCGCAGTGGTGGCGGCAGACGGCGCGCTGGCTGGCCGACGCCTCGCCGACCGGCCGCGCGCTGCTGGTGCCGGGCGCGGGCTTCGGCGAGTACCAGTGGGGCCGGCCCATGGACGAGCCCCTCCAGGCGCTGGCCCGCGCCCCGTGGGCGGTCCGCAACGCCATCCCGCTCGGCTCGCTCGGCAACACCCGCCTGCTCGACGCGGTCGAGGCGCGGCTCGAGGCGGGGCAGGGCTCACCCGGCCTGGCCGCCACGCTCCGCCGGGCCGGCGTCACCCACGTCGTCGCGCGCAACGACCTCGACGAGGCGCGTACGGGCGCACCCCGCCCGGTGCTGGTCCGCCAGGCGCTGCAGCAGTCCCGGTTGAGCCTGGTGGCCTCGTTCGGCCCCGACACGGGCCCGCTGGAGCCGTCCGCGACCTTCGTCCGCGACGAGGGCCTGGACGTCGCGCTGCCGTCGGTAGAGGTCTGGGCCGTCCCGCAGCCGGCCGGGCCGGTCACCACCTACCCGGTCGCCGACGCGCTGCGGCTCAGCGGAGGTCCCGAGTCGCTGCTGCAGCTGGCCGACCGCGGCCTGGGCCACCGCGCCACCCTGCTCGCCGGCGACGAGGGCAGCGACGAGGCTCCGGCCGCGGCCCTGACCGACGGCATGCGGCGGCGCGAGCTCGACGCCGGCCGGGTGCGCGGGGGCTACAGCGCGACGCTGACGCGCGACGACCCGCTTGCGGCTGGGCCGGCGCTCCCGCGACCTCGAGGTCGTCCCCGGTGTGGAGCACCAGACGACCGCCCGCTACGACGGCGTGCGCGACGTCCGGACCTCCTCGAGCGCGTCGGACCCCGGAGCCCTGTTCGTCGCCGGCCCGCAGCACGCCCCGTGGTCCGCGGTCGACGGGGACGCCGACACGGGCTGGATCAGCGCGGGCACGCGGGCGACGGGGCAGTGGTTCGAGGTCGACCTCGACGAGCCGCAGGACCTCCGCGCCGTGGTGGTCACGCCCCTGGTGAGCGACCTGCTGGGGGCGCGCGTCAGCGAGGTGCTGGTCACGACCGACGCCGGGATCGGTGCCGCACGAGCTCGACCCGCCCGACGACGAGGGGCAGGTCGGTCCGCAGGAGCTCGTGACCGCGCCCGGGACCACGACCAGCGTCCGCATCACCGTGACCGGCGTCGACCCGGGGCCCAGGCCGCCTGCCGGACCGGCTGGCCGGCCTGCGGGAGGTGCAGGTCCTGGCCGCCGGACCGCGCGCCCAGCCGGACGAGCTGCCGCCGCTCGTGCCGACGCGGACCCTCGACCTGCCCGCCGACGCCGCCGGCGGCCCCGCACCGGCGGTCGTCGCCCTGGACCGCACCATGGGCCAGCGGCCGGGCTGCGTCGACGTCGGCGACCTGCCGCCGGTCCCCGAGCCGGAGCCCACCCAGGAGCCGGCCGAGGAGCCGGCCGGGCTGCCGACCGGCACCCCTGCGCCGGGCACGGCGGCATCGCCGCTGCCGCCGGGGGAGGGCCGGTCGACCGCCCCGACGGCGTCCCCGTCGCCGGCGGCGGCTGCTCCCGGCGAGCGCCGAACGCCCCGTCCGGGGTCGAGCGCCGACGCGCCCACGCCCACCCCGACGCCGACCGCGACCCGCCGGACCGGCGAAGGCGGTCCGCCCCAGCCCCCGCCCCGGACCTCGCTGCGCTCGGCCGGGACCGGACGCTGTGCGCCGGCGGGCTGCAGCGGATCGGCGAGGAGCTGGGCGCCCTCGACCGGACCTTCACGACGACCGGTCCTCTGCCCGGGCCGCTGCACGTCACCGCGCGGCCCGTCCCCGGGGACGGGCTGGACGGACCTGCTCGCCCTCACCGACGACGACCGCACGGGGCTGCTGACGGTGTCGGCAGCGTCCCAGCGCGTCCCGGACCCGCGTGCGTCAGACCGCATGCTGGTCGACGGCGACGCCGACACGGGATGGGTCTCCGGGACGGACCCGACGCTGACCCTCGACCTGGGCGCGACCCGCACGGTCGACACGCTGCGGCTGGTGGGCGACCGGCGCCTCGCCGGAGCGCCGCCGCTCAAGGTGGAGGTGCGCGGTGCGGCCGACGGTGGCCGGCGCGTCGCGGACGTGGAGGACGGAGGCTCCGTCCGGCTGGAGCTCGCCGGTCGAGGCCCGGCAGCTGACGGTGAGCTTCCCGACGGTCGGCGGCATCGACGCCCGCGCCAGCTACGACCCGACCCTGCGGGTCTCGAGCCTGCTGCCGCTGGCCCTGGCCGAGGTGGAGGTGCTGCTGACCGACGGCACGTCGCTCGAGCGTCCCGCGCCGGACCCGCGCGCGACCGTGACCTTCACCTGCGAGCCGCTCGCGAGGCCGGCCGCTCAGCCAGCTGGGCCCGTCCGTCCGGCTCGACGGGAAGCCGGTCCAGCTGCAGGGCCAGGTCACCCGTCAGCAGCTGCTCGACCTGGCACCCGTGAGCTTGACGAGCTGCGACGACGAGCCGCTCGCCTCCGGCGCGGACCACCGCCTCATCGCCCTCACCGACAGCCGTCTCGGCCTGCGCGTCGACGCCGTGACGCTCGGCGACCTCGCGGCGCCGGCAGCTGGCCGGCGCGAGGTCTCCCAGACCCTCGCCTGGGGGCCGGCCGAGCGGCGCCTCGCGGTGACAGCGGGCCCCGAGACCTACCTCGCCGTACGGGAGAACGCGAACCCCGGCTGGGAGGCGACCCTCTCCGGCCGCCCCCTGCGGTCGGTGCGCCTGGACGGCTGGCAGCAGGGCTTCGTGCTCCCGGCCGGGGCCGCCGGCACGGTCGAGCTGGTCTACGCGCCCGACCGGCTGTTCCGTGCCGGCCTGGTCGCCGGCGCGCTGGCCGCGCTGCTGCTGCTCGGGCTCGCCCTCGTCCGGGGACGTCGCGCGCCGCGCCCGGCCGCGGAGCCGGTCGTCTCGGGCCGGGCCCTGGCCGGTGCGGGAGCGGTCGTCGTCGTGCTGCTCGGCGGCCTGGCCGCTCTCCCCGCGCTGGCGCTCGGCGTCGCGGTCCGCCGGGGCAGGTGGCTCCCGGTCCTCGGCGGCGTGCTGCTCGTGCTGGCCGGCGCGCTCGTCGCCCTGGCCCCCTGGGGCGGCACCCGGCCGCCGGGTGCGGACGCCCTGCTGCCGCAGCTCCTGGCCCTGGCCGCGGTCGCGACCCTGCCCTCAGCCCTGCTGGGCGCCTCGCGCGAGCCGGCGGTCGACGGCGAGCAGTAGCGGCTTCTCGACCAGCAGCCAGCTCGCGGTCGCCAGCGACGAGGGAGACCGGGAGGACCGCGGCCAGCAGGAACAGGTAGCGGCCGTGGAAGTACGGGCAGGTCCAGGACGTCCGCGGCCTTCTCGAGCACGAGCACGTGCCAGAGGAACAGCCCGTACGACACGCGGCCGAGCAGCACCGCCGGCCGGCTCCTCAGCGCCGCCCGCAGAAGGCCCTGGTCCTGCGGGCCGGCCGCGGCGGGGACGAGCAGCAGCAGCGCCACCAGGCCGTACAGCAGCTCGCGGGACACCGCCTCGCTCGCCGTGAGCAGCGTCAGCCCGCGCGGGCCGGTCAGCGGCGTGCAGGCCAGCCAGAAGCCCACGCCCGCTGCGGCCCAGCAGGTGCCCGGGCTGCTGGCCAGGGCGGTCAGCGCCCGGCCGGCCGGGCTCGCCTGGCCTGCGCGGGTGGTGAGGACGGCCAGGCCGACGCCGAGCGAGAACCACAGCAGGTGCGCGGGCAGCCACTGCGGCGCGAGCTGCCGGTCCAGCAGCAGCCCGCCGTGCACGAGGCCGGAGAACACCACGCCGGACACGCCGAGCCCGCCGAGCAGCCAGAGCTGCCGCCGGACGGTGCCGGCCCTGCGCAGCAGCAGCCCGATCAGCGGCAGCGCCGCGTAGAACGCGACCTCCGTACCGAGGCTCCAGACCTGCGCGAGGCCGGAGCAGCAGGCGGTAGTCGTCGTAGGTCTGGAGCAGCCCGACCTGCACGAGGACGTCGACGGGGGTGCGGACGGCCTCCGGCCGCAGGACGACGAGCACCGCGACGAGCACCAGCCAGTACGCCGGCAGCAGGCGCGACGCGCGGCGGGCGACGTAGCGCGCCAGCGACGGCCAGGGGCGCCTCGCCGAGCGCGGCGCGGGCGAAGGGCGCGGCGAGCAGGAGGCCGGAGAGCAGGAAGAACACCGCCACGCCGATGTCGAACCGCGCGAGCGGGGCCCCGGCGGCGCCGCTGAGCGACTGCCCGGAGTCGAACCCGACGTGGGTGAGCACGACCGCCAGCGCCGCCAGGCCGCGCATGCCCTCCACGCAGGGGAAGCGGGTCGACCGCTCGTGCACCGGCGCGCTCTCGAGGCCGCCGGGCAGGTCTTCCGGCCGCGGGTCCGCGACGGGGGTCGTGACGCTGATCGGGACTCCTCGTGCAGGTCGGCGCGGCGGACGGGGTTCTGCGTCGCCCGGGCGCCGCCACCGGTACGGTCTCGCAACCCGCTCGACATCATGGGCGGTCAGGACGACGTGCTGGAGGAACGGAACGTGCGACGCGGCGCAGGCTACGTGCTGGTGGGGCTCGGGGCGTTCTTGCTCGCGCTCGCGGTGCTGCTCCCCACGGCGGTGGTGCCGAGGGTCGAGAGGGTCCCCCTGGACGAGTACGGGCGGAGCATCGCCACGGGCCGCGGGCTCTTCCTCAACCCCGAGACGTTCACGGTGGTCCCGGAGGCCGCGGTGACCATCACCCGCATCGTCCGTGGTGACGTGAAGGCCAGCAAGGGCGACAGGGGCATCGTCGACGTCAGCCAGACCGTCGAGGTCGAGGGCCTGGAGCCGCCCCTCAACGTCACCGAGGAGAAGGTCGCCTTCGACGCCACGTCCGGCATCGGGAACGGCGGCACCGGCGACGAGCCCGACCACCGCGACACCCTGACCTTCAAGTTCCCCTTCGACGTCAAGAAGGGCACCTACCAGTACTGGGACATCACCGCGGCAGGGGCCTCTCCGGTCAAGTTCGTGCGGCAGACCCGGGTCCGGGGCCTGGACGTGTACGAGTTCCGCGGCGCCGTCGACCAGGTCGTGACCGGGAAGCTGGACGTGCCGGGAGCCCTGGTCGGTGCTCCTGGTGTGCCGACGGTGCCGGCCGAGGAGACCTACAGCAACAGCGAGCGCGTCGTGCTCGTCGAGCCGCGCACCGGCGTCATCGTGGGCGGCAGCAGCAAGCCGCGCCGGACGTTCCGCCCGGTCGACACCACGGTCGGCACGGAGACCGCGGTCTTCGAGGCCGACGTCACTGTCGACGACGCGTCCTCCCGCGCGCTGGTCGGCAAGGCCGAGGATGCCAGGGGCAAGCTCGACCTGGTCGGCAGGACCCTGCCGATCGTCTTCGGCGTGCTCGGCGTCCTGGCCCTGCTGGCCGGCCTCGCCCTGGCACGCAGCCGCCGCGCCCGCCACGACGTCCGCGACGAGACCGTCGTCGTCGAGACCGTCACGCCGGAGTACGGCGACGGCGGGTCCGTCCGCTACTAGCCCCGTCCCGCCGGCCCGGTCGCTGCGGCGGCCGGGCCGCAGGCACGTCTAGGGGCGGTGCGAGACGAAGATCGCCGTGCCCGGCACCAGCCGGCCGCGCAGGGGGGACCACTGGCCCCACTCCCGGGTGTGGCCGGCCGGCCACTCCGGCTCGACCACGTCGTCCAGTACCAGCCCGGCCGCGACCAGCTCCCGCACGCGGTCACCGAGCGTGCGGTGGTGCTCGACGTACGTCGCGCCGCCGCGCTCGTCCACCTCGACGTACGGCGTGCGGTCGAAGTACGGCTGCCGCACCACGAGCCCGGCCGGCCCCGGGTCGTCGGCGAACACCCAGCGCAGGGGGTGGGTCACCGAGAACACCCAGCGCCCACCCGGTCGCAGCACCCGCGCGACCTCGCGCATGACGCCCGCGCTGTCGGCGACGAAGGGCATGGCGCCGAAGGCCGACATGACCACCTCGAAGGACCCGCTGAGGAACGGCAGGCGCTGCGCGTCGGCCTGCACCAGGCGCTCCACCCGTACGCCCGACCGCGCGTCGAGCGACCGCGCCTGCGCCAGCTGGCCGCCGCTGACGTCGAACGCCGTCACCTCCGCGCCCTGGGCGACCAGCCAGCGGGCGCCCTGCGCTGCGCCGCAGCCCACCTCGAGCACGCGCCGGCCCCGCACGTCCCCGAGCAGGTGCGCGTCGTCCTCGCGCAGGCCCTCCGGACACCACAGCAGGTCGACGTCGCCGAGGAAGTCGCCGTGCTCGTCCTGGTACTCCTGCGCCGAGGCGTCCCACCACAGCCGGTTGGCCCGAGCGCTCTCCGCCGGACCCGCCGGGCGGTGCTCCACGGCCGCGGTCGCTGGTGTTGTCGGTGGTCCGCTCATGCGCGTAGTCTGTCGTGTACGCGCTGCGGGCCTGCGCGTCGCACTGCTGTCCCGACCTCGGGACACTGCGGGTCCGCGCTCGTCCCGTCCGACCGACGTCCCGCTGACTCGCACGCCTCCAGCACTCGTCCGCCGTACACCGACGAACCCGGCCCGCTGCGCTGCACGACCCCGCCGACCCGCCCACTCGGGGCAGGTCACGACGCCACCGCAGCCGGAGCCCCTCCCTTGACGAGCACCCTCTCTTCCCCCGCCACCCCCCAGGTCGCGATCAACGACATCGGGAGCGCGGAGGACTTCCTCGCCGCCATCGACGCGACGATCAAGTACTTCAACGACGGCGACATCGTCGAGGGCACGATCGTCAAGGTCGACCGGGACGAGGTCCTGCTCGACATCGGCTACAAGACCGAGGGCGTCATCCCCTCGCGCGAGCTGAGCATCAAGCACGACGTCGACCCCAACGAGGTCGTCAAGGTCGGCGACCTGGTCGAGGCCCTCGTCCTCCAGAAGGAGGACAAGGAGGGTCGTCTCATCCTGTCCAAGAAGCGCGCGCAGTACGAGCGCGCCTGGGGCACGATCGAGAAGATCAAGGAGGAGGACGGCATCGTCACCGGCACGGTGATCGAGGTCGTCAAGGGCGGTCTCATCCTGGACATCGGCCTGCGCGGCTTCCTCCCCGCCTCCCTCGTCGAGATGCGCCGCGTCCGCGACCTCCAGCCGTACGTCGGCAAGGAGCTCGAGGCGAAGATCATCGAGCTCGACAAGAACCGCAACAACGTCGTGCTCTCCCGCCGCCAGTGGCTCGAGCAGACCCAGAGCGAGGTGCGCAGCACCTTCCTGGCGACCCTGCAGAAGGGCCAGGTCCGCTCGGGTGTCGTCTCCTCGATCGTCAACTTCGGCGCCTTCGTCGACCTCGGTGGCGTCGACGGCCTGGTGCACGTCTCCGAGCTGTCCTGGAAGCACATCGACCACCCGAGCGAGGTCGTCGAGGTCGGCCAGGAGGTCACCGTCGAGGTCCTCGACGTCGACCTGGACCGCGAGCGCGTCTCCCTGTCGCTGAAGGCGACGCAGGAGGACCCGTGGCAGCAGTTCGCCCGCACGCACCAGATCGCCCAGGTCGTGCCCGGCAAGGTCACCAAGCTGGTGCCGTTCGGTGCGTTCGTCCGCGTCGACGAGGGCATCGAGGGCCTGGTCCACATCTCCGAGCTGGCCGAGCGCCACGTCGAGATCCCGGAGCAGGTCGTCAACGTCGGTGACGAGCTGCTCGTCAAGGTCATCGACATCGACCTCGAGCGCCGCCGCATCAGCCTCTCGCTGAAGCAGGCCAACGAGACCGGACTCGGCGGCGAGGTGCACTTCGACCCCGCGCAGTACGGCATGGCGGCCCAGTACGACGAGCAGGGCAACTACATCTACCCCGAGGGCTTCGACGCCGACACCGGCGAGTGGCAGGAGGGCTTCGAGGCCCAGCGCGACGCCTGGGAGAAGCAGTACGCCGACGCGCAGAAGCGCTTCGAGTCCCACCAGGAGCAGATCAAGCGCATGGCGGCGGCCGACGCCGAGGCGGCCCTGCCGACCACGTACTCCTCGATCACCGGCGAGGAGGGCGAGGAGGGCGAGGGCGAGGCGACCGACGCTCCCGCCCGCCCGGCCGCCCCGGCCGCGACCGGCGGCACGCTGGCCTCCGACGAGGCCCTGCAGGCCCTGCGCGAGAAGCTCTCGGGCGGCGGCGCGTAGCACCAGCACCGGCACTCCGACGGCCCCGCCCCGCACCCGGGGGCGGGGCCGTCGCCGTGTGCGGGGGCCGAGCTCTGCGCCGTGACGGGGGCCGAGCTGGGCGCCGTGACGGCGCCGACCGCCGCCGCGGGGGGTGAGGCCGCGGCGCGCGCGAGCGCTGGGCCGCCGCCGCCACTGCGGCCGCGGCGCGACCGCTGGGCCGCCGCCACTGCGGCCGCGGCGCGACCGCTGGGCCGCCGCCGCCGCTGCGGCCGCGGCGCGACCGCTGGGCTGCCGCCGGCCGCCGCCGGCCGCGGGGACGCCACCGTCTCAGCGGCCCGGCCGCCCCGGAAGGCCGCCGAGCGTTAGCGGTACGCCCCGTTCCGACCTCTCGGACCAACCGCAGCGCTCCACTCAGCGACCTCGGGTCACCCGCTCGCCCCGTCGAGCCCGCCCCCCGCGCGGCGCCCGCCCGCCCCGCTGAGCCGGCCCCGCGCCTCGCCGAGTGTCGGGGTACGCCCTGCTGGCTGGCCAGGATCGGGGCGCATCCCGACACTCGCGCGTGAGCCGGCGGGCGCGACCACTAGCGTGCGCGGCGTGCTGGCAGTCGGGCTGACAGGTGGGATCGGGGCGGGCAAGTCGGCGGTGAGCCGGCTGCTCGTCCGGCACGGCGCGGCGCTCATCGACGCCGACGCGCTGGCCCGCGAGGTGGTGGAGCCCGGCACCGAGGGGCTGGCCGAGCTGGTCGAGGCGTTCGGGGCGGACGTCCTGCGACCGGACGGCGCGCTCGACCGGGAGGCGCTCGGCCGCCGGGTCTTCGGCGACCCGGAGGCCCGGACCCGGCTCAACGGCATCGTGCACCCGAGGATCGGGCAGCGGACCGGTGCGCTGATGCAGCAGGCCGCCGCCTCTGGTGCGCCGCTGCTGGTGCACGACGTCCCCCTGCTGGTCGAGGGCGGGATGACCGCGCTCTACCACCTGGTCCTGGTCGTGACCGCACCCCGCCAGGAGCGACTGCGCCGGCTCACCGACCTGCGCGGGATGCGGCTCGAGGACGCGGAGGCGCGGATGGCCGCGCAGGCGACCGACGCTCAGCGCGAGGCGGTTGCCGACGTCCTGCTCGCGAACGACGGCCCGCTGCGCCACCTCGAGCAGCGCGTCTCCGCGCTGTGGACCGACCGCCTGGTGCCGTACGCCGAGAACGTCGCCGCCGGTCGCCCGGCGCCGCGCGGCCCGGTCGCGCTGGTCGAGCCGGACCCGGCCTGGGCCACTGCCGGTGCGCGGCTGGTCGCCCGGCTGCGGCACGTCGTCGGGGCCCGCGCGGTCGACGTCCAGCACATCGGCAGCACCTCGGTGCCCGACCTGATCGCCAAGCCCGTCCTGGACCTGCAGGTGGAGGTCGCCGCCTGGGCCGATGTCGAGGCGCTCGACGGACCGCTCGGCGAGGCCGGCTTCGCACGGATCGACAGCATCGTCACGGACCCGCCGCGCGCCTCGGTCGACCCCGACCCCGAGCAGTGGCGCAAGCACGTGCACCGCTCCTGCGACCCCGGCCAGGCGGTCAACGTGCACGTCCGGGTCGCCGGCACCGCGAGCGCGCGGGCAGCCGTCGCCTTCCGCGACCTGCTCCGCTCGGACCCGGCGGTACGCGAGGAGTACGCCGCCGTGAAGCGTGACCTGGCCGCTCGGCACCGCGAGGACGTCGACGCCTACGCGGAGGGCAAGACGCCGTTCCTGGAGCCGCTGCTGGCCCGGGCGCTGGGGACGGCAGGCGCCTGACCTCGGCCGGTCCGGCGCCTGTCCCGCGCCGGACCGCCGCATGACCTCAGCCGGCGCCAGCGGGTCCGCCCGCGGGTGGCGCCTCGCGGACCAGGGCGACCAGGCGCCGGGCCGGCTCCGGCGGCGGCTCGCCGAACACCAGGTCGACGTCCTCGCGGGAAACCCGAGGTCTGCAGCCTCCACTGGAACCGGTCCGCGCCAGGACGAGCGACCGGGTCGTCGCCGTCGGCCGGGGCCTGACCCGCCAGCCACTCCTGCGCCGCACCCAGCAGGGACAGCAGCTCCTCGCCGGTCGGCGGCGGGAGCTCCTCGACCGTGACGGACCACCGCACGACGCGGCCCGCGAAGCCGCCGGTGCGCTGCACCTCGACCCTCACGTCACGATCACCTCCACCTGCTCCCAGGCGGCACGGCCAGCGCCGCCGTGCCACTGTCCTCCGCCGCCTGGACCGTCAGGGCCGCGAACGCGGCGAAGTCGGCGTCGGGCGCAGGTCGGGGGAGCGCAGCGCGTCGTACCAGACCTGGCCGGCCGTCTCCCAGGCGTGGCCGCCGACGGCGGTGGCGTACAGGAAGAAGGCGCGGTTGGGGATGCCGGAGTTGGTGTGGACGCCGCCGTTGTCGTCGAGCGTCTCGACGTAGCGGGACATCCGGTCGGGCTGCGGGTCCTTGCCGAGCACCGGGTCGTCGTAGGCGGTGCCCGGCGCGCGCATCGACCGCAGGGCGACCCCGTCGACGCCCGGCAGCAGCAGGTCGGCGCCGATCAGCCAGTCGGCCTGCTCGGCGGTCTGCCCGAGGGCCCGCTGGCGCACCAGGCTGCCGAACACGTCGCTCACCGACTCGTTGAGCGCCCCGGACTGGCCCTCGTAGACCAGCCCGGCCTCGGTCTCGGTGACCCCGTGGGCCAGCTCGTGCCCGATCACGTCGAGCGACGCGGTGAACCGGCCGAACAGCTCGCCGTCGCCGTCGCCGAACACCATCCGCGTGCCGTCCCAGAACGCGTTGTCGTAGTCGCTGCCGTAGTGCACGGTCGCCTGCAGCGGCAGGCCGCGGCCGTCGATGCTGTCCCGGCCGTAGGCCTCGGCGAACAGGGTCCAGGTCGCGCCCAGCCCGTCGTACGCCTCGTCGGCGGCCAGGTCGCCGGTGGGTGCGCCGCCTTCCTCGCGGACCACCCGGCCCGGCAGGTCCTCCGTGCCGGCGGCGTCGGCGATCGTGCGACGCGGGCCCCGCGGGCTGCCGGCCTGCGCTCCGGGCGCGGCACGCGGCGTCGGGGAGGCGGCCCGGGTCGCCCGCAGCAGCCCGTCCACGGCCAGGGTGCGCCGGGCCCGCTCCCGCTGCTGCGGCGTGCCGCGCTCGGCCACGGCGCGCAGCAGGACCGGCGGCAGGAAGCCGGGGCAGCAGGGGGAGAGGTGGGGCACGGCGAGCTCCTCGCGGTCAGGACCGGATCGTCCACCACGAGGGTGCGCCGCGGGTCCGACAGTCCTGGTCGCCGCGACGTCCAGGACGCGTTCTGTCGGACCCCGGACGTACCGTTGTCCCGTGACCACGACCGCCCCGCTGCCGCACGGCGCGCGCCCCACGGTGCCCCGCCTCGCCACCGACCTCCGCCGCTCCACGCGCCGGTTCGAGGTGGTCAGCGACTACGAGCCGGCGGGGGACCAGCCGACCGCGATCGCCGACCTGCAGCGCCGGATCGAGGCCGGCGAGCCCGACGTCGTGCTGCTCGGCGCGACCGGCACCGGCAAGAGCGCGACGACCGCCTGGCTGGTGGAGAAGCTGCAGCGCCCGACGCTGGTCATGGCGCCCAACAAGACGCTCGCCGCGCAGCTGGCCAACGAGTTCCGCGAGCTGCTGCCGCACAACGCCGTCGAGTACTTCGTCAGCTACTACGACTACTACCAGCCCGAGGCCTACGTGCCTCAGACGGACACCTACATCGAGAAGGACTCCTCGGTCAACGAGGAGGTCGAGCGGCTCCGGCACAGCGCCACCATGTCCCTGCTGACCCGCCGCGACGTCATCGTGGTCGCCTCGGTGTCCTGCATCTACGGCCTCGGGACCCCGCAGGAGTACGTCGACCGCATGGTCCGGCTCCGCGTCGGCGACACGATCGAGCGCGACCAGCTGCTGCGGCGGTTCGTCGACGTGCAGTACACCCGCAACGACCTCGCCTTCACCCGCGGCACGTTCCGGGTGCGGGGCGACACGGTCGAGGTCTTCCCGGTCTACGAGGAGCTCGCGGTCCGGGTCGAGATGTTCGGCGACGAGATCGAGCGGGTCATGACGCTGCACCCGCTGACCGGCGAGGTCGTGGAGGAGCACGAGGAGGTCTTCGTCTTCCCGGCGACCCACTACGTCGCGGGACCCGAGCGGATGGAGCGGGCGACCCGCGGCATCGAGCTCGAGCTGGCCGACCGCCTCCACGAGATGGAGCAGCAGGGCAAGCTCCTGGAGGCCCAGCGGCTGCGCATGCGCACCACCTACGACCTGGAGATGATGCGCCAGGTCGGCTTCTGCAACGGCATCGAGAACTACTCGATGCACATCGACGGCCGCGCCCGCGGCACCGCGCCGCACACGCTGCTCGACTACTTCCCCGACGACTTCCTGCTGGTCCTCGACGAGTCCCACGTGACCGTCCCGCAGATCGGCGCGATGTACGAGGGCGACCGCAGCCGCAAGTCCACGCTGGTCGACCACGGCTTCCGCCTGCCGAGCGCCATGGACAACCGCCCGCTGAAGTGGGAGGAGTTCCTCGAGCGCGTCGGTCAGACGGTCTACCTGTCCGCGACGCCCGGGCCCTACGAGCTGTCCCGCGTGCACAACGACGTCGTCGAGCAGGTCATCCGCCCGACCGGCCTGGTCGACCCGGAGATCGTGGTCAAGCCCACCAAGGGCCAGATCGACGACCTCGTGCACGAGATCCGGCTGCGCGCGGAGCGCGACGAGCGCGTCCTGGTCACGACGCTGACCAAGAAGATGTCGGAGGACCTCACCGACTACCTGCTCGAGCTGGGCATCCGGGTGCGCTACCTGCACTCCGAGGTCGACACGATCCGCCGGATCGAGCTGCTCAAGGAGCTCCGGCAGGGGGAGTACGACGTGCTCGTCGGCATCAACCTGCTGCGCGAGGGCCTGGACCTGCCCGAGGTGTCCCTGGTGGCCATCCTGGACGCCGACAAGGAGGGCTTCCTGCGCAGCGGGACGAGCCTCATCCAGACGATCGGCCGCGCGGCGCGCAACGTGTCCGGCCAGGTCCACATGTACGCCGACACGATCACCCCGAGCATGGCCAAGGCCATCGACGAGACGACCCGGCGGCGGGCCAAGCAGGTGGCCTACAACCTCGAGCGGGGCGTCGACCCCCAGCCGCTGCGCAAGCGGGTCGCCGACATCCTCGACGACCTGGTCCGCGAGAACGCCGACGGCGAGCTGGTCGGGGGCGGCGGGCGCCAGCAGTCCCGCGGCAAGGCGCCGGTGCCGGGCATGGGCTCGAAGTCGACCAGCGTCGGCAAGCACGCCAAGGAGCTGGCCGGCATGCCGCGGGCCCAGCTGTCCCAGCTGATCCAGCAGCTGTCGGACCAGATGCACGAGGCGGCCCGCGACCTGTCCTTCGAGCTCGCGGCCCGGCTGCGCGACGAGGTCAACGAGCTGAAGAAGGAGCTACGCGGCATGGACGCCGCCGGCGTGAAGTAGCCGGTACGCCGGCGTCGCTGTCGAGGGGCCGCGGGCCAGGCGCCGCGGGCCAGGCGCCGCGGCCCAGGCGCCGCAGCCCGGCCTCGGCCCGCCCTGCGCGGCCGGCAGCCGGCGTCGCGGCCGGACCGCCGCAGCCTCACACGTCGGTGAAGTGCTCCACGACCGGCGGCGCGGCGAAGTGCGGGCCGATGTGGGCCCGCCACTGCGGGAAGCGGTCGCTGTCCCGGAAGGTCTGGTGGTCCTCGATCGCGTCCCACTCGACCAGCAGGACGAAGCGGCTCGGCGTCTCCACCCCGCGGGTCATCCGGATGCTGCGGCAGCCCGGCGTGTCCGTGACCAGGGAGCGGGCCGTCGTGTAGGCCGCCGCGAAGGCGTCCTCGGATCCCGGCTGCACGTCGATGAGAGCGACCTCGAGCACCATCCGGCGACTCTCGCACGCGAGGTCCCCGTCCTGTCGGACCCGGGTCCTACGGTGCCGGGGTGAGTCGCCGACGGACCAGCCAGAGCCCGGTGCCCTACACCGCTGCCCTGGTGGTCGCCGGCGGGGTCGTGCTGGTCCGGACGCTGCTGCTGGTCACGGACGGCCTCGACCGGCTGCGCGACCTGAGCCTCAGCGACCCGCTCTGGCCCGCCCTCGCGGTGCTCCTCGTGCTGCTGCTCGGGCCCTACGTCCAGGAGGTCGAGGCGGTCGGGGCCCGGGTGGTGCGTCGGGAGACGCCGGCCGCCCGCGACACGGCCGGCGAGGTCGCCGAGCTCGCCGCGGGCGCCGGCCAGGACGACGGCCGCCCGGGGCTGCGCGGCGACGAGCCGGCGCTCGCTGACGACGCGGAGGCCGAGCTCGCCGTCGGGCGC
Source organism: uncultured Actinomycetota bacterium (assembly GCA_963762795.1). Classification (GTDB taxonomy): domain Bacteria; phylum Actinomycetota; class Actinomycetes; order Mycobacteriales; family SCTD01; genus RYN-170. The sequence goes on from CAVXMC010000014.1 coordinate 313,647, forward strand.
TACCTCGGCGTCCAGCTGGCGCTGGCCGGGGCGGCGGCCCGCTTCCCCGAGCTCGCCGCGGCCCGGCTGCACCTCTACGTGCCCGACGACGAGGACCGGCTGCTCCCGGTGCTCGACTACGAGGACGCCGACCTGGTCTGGAGCCGCGGGTGGGACGCAGGCACCGGCGTGGTGGGCCGGGCCTGGTCCCGCCGCAGGGTGCAGGTCGGCCGTGGCGACGCGCTCCGCGACGAGGTCCGGGCGCTGCCCGACAAGCCGGTCGAGGCCTTCTCGCGCCTGCAGGTGGTGGTCGCCGTGCCGTTGCTCAACCTCGCCGGCCGGCCCGTCGGCGTGCTGAGCGCCACCAGCGACGACCCGGTGCAGCCGGCTCGACGGGGCGCCGGCCCGACGCGAGCTCGAGGCGCTGGCCGCCGGCCTGACCCGGGTGCTCGTCGACCTCGCCGGCTGGGCGACCGACGACCTGCACGAGGAGCTCGGATGACCGCACGACCCGCCGTGCCGTGGCGCAGCCGCCCGGTCCTGGGAGAGGATGAGCACATGGAGGAGTTCCCGACGAGCGCGCGGCAGCAGGCGCAGGCCGCGGCCTGGTTCGTCCGCAGCCACCCCAAGGTGATCCGGCTGAGCCCGGGGCAGCGCGACCGCATCGTGCGCGAGGTCCAGGCCGAGCGCTCCCGCCGGTCGGACCTGCCCCGCCCCGCCTGACGCCGGGCCCGCCCAGCAGGGGTGCTACCGCCGGTAACACCTCCTCGACTAGGGTGGCGCATTCCGGACCAGGGGGAGGCGCACGCGTGGGAGAGCCCGAGGTGGCCGCCGATGGCGGCCGTCCCCTGACCGTCGCGCTGCTGTCCTACCGGAGCAAGCCGCACTGCGGTGGCCAGGGCGTCTACGTCCGCCACCTGTCGCGCGAGCTGGTCCGGCTGGGCCACGCCGTCGAGGTGCTCAGCGGCCCGCCCTACCCCGAGCTGGACGAGGGCCCGACGCTGACCGAGGTCGCGAGCCTGGACCTCTACCGCGAGCCCGACCCGTTCCGGGTGCCCGCACTGGCGCGAGTTCCGCAGCGCGACCGACGTCCTCGAGTTCCTGATGATGTGCTCGGCCGCCTTCCCGGAGCCGCTGACCTTCAGCCTGCGGGCGGCGCGCGAGCTGCGTCGGCGCAGCACCCGTCCCGACGTCGTCCACGACAACCAGACCCTCGGCTGGGGCCTGCTGCTGCTGCAGCGGGCCGGCTTCACCGTCCTGGCCACGGTGCACCACCCGATCACCGTCGACCGCGAGCTCGACCTGGCCGCGGCGCAGGGCCTGCGCAAGCGGTTCTCGACCCGCCGCTGGTACTCCTTCCTGCGGATGCAGGGCGCCGTCGTCCGCCGCCTGCCGGCGGTCCTGACGGTCAGCCGCAACAGCGCCGAGGACGTCGCCCGTGACTTCCGCGTCGACCCGGCCCGCCTGGCCGTGGTGCCGGTCGGCGTCGACCCCGACGTCTTCGCCCCGCCGACGGCGCCCCGGGTGCCCGGGCGCATCGTCGCGACGGCCAGCGCGGACGTCCCGCTGAAGGGCCTGGTCCCGCTGCTCGAGGCCGTCGCCAAGCTCCGCACGGAGCGCGACGTCGAGCTCGTCGTCGTCGGCCGCGCCCGCGAGGGCGGCACCGTCGACCTGGCGCTGGACCGGCTGGGCCTGCGCGACGCGGTCCGCTTCGTCACCGGCATCAGCGAGCAGGCGCTCGTCGAGCTGTTCGGCTCGGCCGAGGTGGCCGTGGTGCCGAGCCTGTACGAGGGGTTCAGCCTGCCCGCCGTCGAGGCGATGGCCTGCGGCACGCCGCTCGTCGCGACGACCGCGGGCGCGCTGCCCGAGGTCGTCGGCCCCGACGGCGTCACCGCCCTGCACGTCCCGCCCGGCGACCCGGAGGCGCTCGCCGCCGCGGTCGGCCGGGTCCTGGACGACCCGGAGCTCGCGGCCCGCCTCGGCGCCGCCGGGCGCGCCCGGGTCGTCGACCTGTTCACCTGGCGGGCGGTGGCCGAGCAGACCGTCGCCTGGTACCGCCGCAACCTGGGAGAGCCGTGCTGACCGTCGACTTCGAGCAGTTCCCCGTCGGACCCGGGGGACCGCGTCCTCGACATGGGCTGCGGGGGCGGGCGCCACGCCTTCGCCCTCTACCGCCGCGGAGCCGACGTCGTCGCGCTCGACATGGACGAGGCCGAGCTCAAGGACGTGGCCGGCATGTTCGCCGCCATGGCCGCCGAGGGCGAGGTCCCCGAGGGGGCGACGGCCCAGGCGCTGCGCGGCACCGCGTACGGCCTGCCGTTCCCCGACGACACCTTCGACCGGATCATCGCGGCGGAGGTCCTGGAGCACCTGCCCGAGGACAGCCGCGCGATGGCCGAGCTGTTCCGGGTGCTCAAGCCGGGCGGGCTCATCGCCGTGACGGTGCCCCGCTGGGGACCGGAGCTGGTCTGCTGGGCGCTGTCCAGCGCCTACCACGAGGTCGAGGGCGGCCACGTCCGCATCTACCGCGGCACCGAGCTGCGCGAGCGCCTGACCAAGGTCGGCCTCACGCCGGTCGGCGGGCACCACACGCACGCGCTGCACGCGCCGTACTGGTGGCTCAAGTGCGCCGTCGGCGTCAGCGACGGCGACCACCCGCTGGTCAAGGCCTACCACCGGCTGCTGGTCTGGGACATGATGAAGAAGCCGATGGTCACCCGCCTGCTCGAGAAGGCGCTCGACCCGGTGATCGGCAAGAGCCTCGTCGTCTACCTGCGCAAGCCGGAGCCCGCGCGTGCGGCTGCCTAGGACCCCGCGCCTGCACGACGTGCCCGGCGTGGTCACCGCCGAGCAGCTGCACGAGACGGTCGCCGCGATCGCGGCCGCGCAGGACCCGAGCGGCGCCCTGCCCTGGCCCGACGGGCACACCGACCCCTGGGACCACGTCGAGTGCGCCATGGCGCTGGTCCTCGGCGGGCGGTTCGACGAGGCGCGCCGGGCGTACGGCTGGCTCGAGAAGACCCAGGCGCGCGACGGCTCCTGGGCGACGTCGTGGGACGGCCTGACCGTCCTGGACAGCACCGTCGACACCAACCAGGTCGCCTACGTCGCCGTCGGCGTCTGGCAGTGGTGGGTCGAGACCGGCGACCGTACGACCGTGCGCGCGCTGTGGCCGACCGTGAAGCGGGCGCTCGACTGGGTCGTCGGGATGCAGCAGCCGCACGGCGCGCTCGGCTGGTCCCGCGACCCGGAGGGCCGGGCCAACACCGAGGCGCTGCTCACCGGCTCGTCCTCGAGCTACCAGTCGCTGCGCTGCGGGATCGCGCTGGCCGAGCTGCTCGGCGACGAGCAGCCCGAGTGGGAGCTGGCGGCGGGGGAGCTGCAGCACGCCGTCGCCCACCACCCCGAGGCGTTCCTCGACAAGAGCCGCTTCTCGATGGACTGGTACTACCCGGTGCTCGGCGGCGCCGTGCGCGGCGCCGCCGCCGAGTCGCTGCTGGCGCGCGCGCTGGGACGAGTTCGTCGTGCCGGGGCTCGGCGCGCGCTGCGTCGCCGACCGGCCGTGGGTCACGGGCGCCGAGACCGCCGAGCTGGTGCTGAGCCTGCTCTGCGTCGACCAGGTCGACCGGGCCCGCACGCTGCTCGACCGACATCCAGCACCTGCGCCACGACGACGGCTCCTACTGGACCGGCCTGGTCTTCGACGAGGGCGTGCGCTGGCCGGTCGAGCGGTCCAGCTGGACCTCGGCCGCGATGGTCCTGGCCGCCGACGCGCTCGTCGGCGGCGGCTCGCTGGCGCTGTTCCGCGGCGACCAGCTCCCGACCGGCGTCCTGCTGGCCTCCTGCGAGGAGCACGGCGCCGCGATCAGCGGCTGAGCGCCTGCGCCCCGCGCGCCGTACGCACCCAGCAGTCCGACCGCTCGAACCTGCGCGACGTCACCAGCCCCCGCTCGAGCAGCGACGCCGACGCGGCGGCGAACGCCGGCCCCACGAGCGAGGTCAGCTCGGCCGCCGACAGGCCCGGGTGACCGCTGACGGCGCGCAGCACGGCGTGCTCGTCCGCGGACAGCACCAGGTCCGGCGCCAGCCGGGCCAGGCCCGCCTCGACGACGGGCCCGAGCCCCGGCTCGTCGCGCAGCGCCCGCAGGGCGGCGGCGTCGCCGGCGAGCAGGGCGTCGACCAGGCGCTCGGCCGGCGTCACGTCTTGCGCAGCACCCGCAGCGAGCCGGTGTGCTGGACCTGCTCGAAGCCCTCGCCGAGAGCCCGGCAGAAGACGTTGTACGGGGGGCGGCCGCCGTCGGCCGGGTCCTCGAAGACGTCGTGGACGGCGAGCAGCCCGCCCGGCACGACGTGCGGCGCGAAGGCGGCGTAGTCGTGCTGGGCGACCTCCTCGGTGTGGTTGCCGTCGAGGAACAGGAACGCCAGCGGCGACGTCCACCAGCCGGCGACCTGCTGGGTCGTCGCGACGAGCACGCTGACGGTGTCGTCCAGGCCGGCGTCCCACAGGGTGTGGCGCAGCGACGGCAGGGTCTCGAGCCGGCCGGTGTGCGGGTCGACGAGGGAGGTGTCGTGCCACTCCCAGCCCGGCTGGTTCTCCTCCGAGCCGCGGTGGTGGTCCAGGGTCACCAGGTGGGCGCCGGCCTCGCGGGCGGCGGCACCGAGGTGGACGGTCGACTTGCCGCAGTAGGTGCCGACCTCGAGCCACAGGCCGCCGCCGGCCGAGCGCGCCGCGGCGTACAGCGCGTCGCCCTCGTCGGCGGGCAGGAAGCCCTTCGTGGCGGCGGCCACGGTGGCGTACGGGGTGGGCAGCGAGGTGGCAGTCATCGCGCTCAGTATGGCGCGGCACGCGGCGGCCTAGCATCGGGGCGTGGAGCGCACCGAGGTCCTGACCGTCGTCCGCCGGCTCGCCGGGGAGCTGCTCGACGCCGACCCGGCCTCGCTCACCGAGACGACGCACTTCGTCGACGACCTCGCGGTCGACTCGCTGGCGCTGATCGAGTACGCCATGGCGCTCGAGGACGCCCTGGGGGTGCGGCTGCCGGAGGACGAGCTGACCCGGGTGCAGACCGTCGGCGAGCTGCTCGACCTCCTGGTCACCAAGGCGGCAGCGGCCTAGGCCGACAGCACCCGGTCGAGCACGCTGGACTTGAGGCGGACGAACGCCGGGTCGGCCAGCACCGCGCGGCCCCGGTCGCGGCCGAAGGGCACCGGCAGCTCCTCGACGACGCGGGCCGGCCGGTTGGACAGCAGCGCGAGCCGGTCGCCGAGCAGGAGCGCCTCCTCGACGTCGTGGGTGACCAGCACCGTCGTCGTCGGGCGCGCGGCGAGCAGGGACCCGAGCCACTCGTGCATGCGCAGCCGGGTCTGCGCGTCGAGCGCGCCGAACGGCTCGTCGAGCAGCAGCACCGGCGGCTGGTTGGCCAGCACCTGGGCGATCGCGGCGCGCTGCCGCATCCCGCCGGAGAGCTGGGCCGGCAGGGCGTCGGCGAAGGCCTCCAGCCCGGTCGCGCCCAGCAGGTCGTCGACGACGGACCGCACGTCGGCGGCGGACCGGCCGAGGGCGCTCGGCCCGAAGGCCAGGTTGGCCCGCAGGGTCAGCCACGGGAACAGCCCACCCGACTGCGCGACCATCCCGCGGGTCGGCGAGGGCCCGCGGACCGGCACGCCGTCGACGGTCACGGACCCGTCGTACGCCTGGAAGCCGGCGAGCGCGCGCAGCAGCGTCGACTTCCCGCACCCGGAGGGGCCGAGGACGGCCAGCACCTCGCCGGCGGCGGCCGACAGGTCGACGCCGTCCAGCACGACCAGGTCTCCGAAGGCCTGCCGCAGCCCGCGGGCGACGAGCGCACCGGTCACGGCGTCGCCCACCGGACCCACGGCCGGGTGACCCGGCGCAGGACCACGTCGAAGAGCAGCCCGACGGCGGCGAAGACGAAGATGCCGACGAGCACCTGCTCGGTGCGCCCGACCTCGCGGGCGGCGTTCATCATCGCGCCGACGCCGCGGTCGGTCCCGGTCAGCTCGCCGACGATGACGCAGGTCCAGGCCAGGGTGAGCGAGAGCCGCAGCCCGGTGACGACCTCGGGCAGCGCGCTCGGCAGGTAGACCCGGCGCCACAGGTCGCGGCGCGGGGTGCCGAGCATGCGGGCGGTCTCGACGTACGCCCGGGGGACCCGTGCCGTGCTGTCGGCGACGGCCACGAGGACCGGCCAGAGGGCGCCGAGGAAGATCAGCGCGCGGGCCGCGCCCTCGCCGATGCCGAACCAGACCAGCGCGAGCGGCAGCCAGGCGAACAGCGGGACGGCGCGCAGGCCGTTCAGCAGCGGGTCGAGCAGGTCGCGGGCCAGCCGGGACAGGCCGACGAGCAGGCCCACCGCCGTGCCGACCGCGACAGCGAGCAGCCAGGAGACCGCGCAGCGGGTGAGCGAGGCCTGCAGGTGGTCGAACCCGGCGCCGGTGAAGGGCACGACCCCGGCCAGCGTCTGGGTGGAGTCGCCGAAGAAGAACTGCCCGAACGCCCGGGCCACCTCCGCCGGCGGCGGCAGCAGCCGGGTCCCGACGAGCCCGCGCGCCGCGACGACGACCCAGGTGCCGAGCAGCAGCAGCGGGACGAGCAGCCCCAGCAGCCGCCGCCCGCGGGGACGACGCCGCCGCCGGGCCGCCGTGCCCGGCAGCGCGGCGACGAGCGGGTCGTCGAGGAGCGTCACGCGTCCCAGTACTCCCGCGCGAACAGCGCGTCGTAGTCGGGCTCGCGCGTGATGCCCTTCTGGTCGAGCAGCATCTTCCCGGCGCCGCGGACCTGGCCCTCGCGGGTGGCGTCGAACTTCCACTCCGCGCCGATGTTCTCGAGCACGGCCTCGTAGGTCGGGACGTCGTAGCCGAACTGGGTGACCAGCAGGTCCTTCCAGACGGCGTCGTCGTTCTTGCCGGCCGGGCGTGAGGTACTCCGCGGCCTTCTTCTGCATCTGCACGACCTCACGGACGACCTCGGGCTTGGCGAGCATCTTCGCCGACGCCCAGTTGGCCGTGTTGAAGTCGCCGACGGGGGTGTCGCGGACCTCGGGCAGCCGCACGCCGACGCCTGAGACCGACGCTCTTGGTGCACAGCGGCTCGGTGCCGATGAAGGCCGCGACGTCGCCGCGCTCGAGGGCGGTCGGGTGGTCGGCGTAGGCGAGCGGGACGCCGGTGACGTCCTTGCCGAGCGTGAGGCCCTGCGTGCGCAGCAGCTCGTTGAGGATCAGCACCTGGATGCCGGGCGGCGGGACGGCGACCTTCTTGCCCTTGAGGTCGGCCACCGTGGCCACCTCGCCCTTCCTGCCGATGAGGCCGACGCCCTGTCGGGCGGTCATGCTCACGATCTTGCTGGTGAGCTTGCCGTCGCTGGCGGCGATCAGGGTGCTGTACGGGCCGAGCAGCCCGAAGTCGAGCTGCCCCGACTCCAGGCCGTCCTGGATCTGGGTCGCGCTGGTCACGGGCGTGACCTCGACCTTCCAGCCGGCCGGAGCGAACTTCTGCCAGAACAGCGGCGAGGAGGCGTGGTTCTTGGCGTAGACGCAGGTGCGGATCGTCTGCGGCGCGAGCGCGGCGCCGCTGGCCGCGGGGGCGGCGGCGGTCGAGTCCTCGTCGCCGCAGGCCGCGAGCAGGGCGGCGGCGCCGACCCCGGCGGTCAGGCCGAGCAGGCGGCGGCGGGACAGGGCGGTGTCGAGCGGGGGCACGGGGCTCCTCGGCGAGAGCGGGCGCCGGTGCGGACGCGCGCGGGTCAGGTCACGGGTCGGGCCGTCATGGAACCAGACGGCCCTCGACGTCCTTCGCCAGCCGCGCCCGCAGGGATTGCTTGTCGGTCTTGCCGGTCGCGCCCCGCGGCAGGGCGTCGAGCACCTCGACCACCTTGGGCGCGGCGTAGTCGGCCATCCCGGCGCGCACCCAGGCCCTCACCTCGGCCGGCGTCAGCGGCGCGCGCAGCACGAGGAAGGCCGCGACGGCCTCGCCGGCGACCCGGTCCGGCACCCCGACGACGGCCGCGTCCTCGACGGCGGGGTGCCGCCGCAGCAGCTCCTCCAGCTCGGCGGAGAAGATCTTCGTACCGCCGTGGTTGATCATGTCCTTGGTCCGGTCGAGCACCCAGACGAAGCCCTCGGCGTCCATGCGGGCGACGTCGCCGGTGTCGAACCAGCCGTCGACGACCGCCGCGGCGGTGGCCGACCGCGTCGTGCGCGTAGCCGGTGGTCACCAGCGACCCGCGCAGGAACAGCCCGCCGGCCTCGCCGGGCGGGAGCGGGCGGCCGGCGTCGTCCCGCACCTCGGCCTCCATGCACGGCAGCACCCGCCCGACCGAGCCGGTGCGCCCGGCGAACTCCTCGTCGAGCAGCAGGGTCGAGGGGGAGTGGGTCTCGGACAGCCCGTACACGTCCAGCAGGCGCGCCTCCGGGAGCCGGTCGCGCAGCCCCGCCTCGAGGTCGCCGCCGAACGGCGCGCCGCCCGCGCCGACCACCCGCAGGGCCGGCAGCGCGCGCAGCTGCTCCACCCGCAGGCAGAGCCGCCACCAGGACGGCACGGCGTACGCCCAGGCGACGCGGTGCTCGGCCAGCGCGGCGACGTACTCCCGTGGGGACGGCGTGTCGAGCAGCAGGCAGGTGGCCCCCGCGAGCATCGCCGGCAGGACGTGGGCGTGCTGCGCGGAGATGTAGTAGAGCGGGAACAGCACCGCGGTGACCTCGCCGGGCTGCAGCTGCAGGACCCGCTGGTAGCTCATCGCGCTGTGCACCGAGCAGCGGTGCACCACCTGCGAGGCCTTCGGCCGCCCGGTCGTCCCGCTCGTGAAGACCACGGCGTACGTCGCCGCCTCGTCCGGCTGCTCGGCGGCCGTGTACGCCCACGCCTGCGGCGGTGCCTCGCGCAGGACGTCGCCGAGCCGCTCGGCGCCGGGCAGCGGGAAGCGGTCCTCGGCGAGCAGCAGCCGGCTGCGCATCGCGGTGACCATGTGGTCCCACTGCGCCGGGGCGAGCCGGGTGTTGAGGCCGACCATGACGAGCCCGGCGCGGGCGCACGCCCAGAGCAGCGTCGCGAGGTCCAGGGTGTTGCCGGCGGCGACCGCGACGGCGTCGCCCGGGACCAGCCCGCGGGCGCGGAGCGAGGCTGCGGCCCGCTCGACCCGGGCGGCGAACCCGGCGTACGTCTCGACCGTCCCGTCGGGCGTGCGGAACAGCGGGGCGTCCGGCCACCGGCGCACGCCCCGGTCGAGCACGTCGAGCACGCTCGCCGGGCGGCGGCGGTAGGACAGCGCCGGCGCGCCGAGCCAGGTCTCGACGACCACGGGGTCGCCGGGCCGGTCGTCCAGGTCGTGCGGGTCGTCGGCCACCGGCGGACTGTACGGAGTGCAGGAGAACGCGGCCCGGCGGCGAAGCAGGAGGGCATGCGACACCGCGCCCTGCTCGTCCTGCTCGCCCTGGCCGCCCCGCTGCTCGTCGGCCTGGCGGTGCCCGCCTCGGCCACCGGCCGGGACACCCACGGCAGCTTCCCGGCCGGCGACCCGTCGGCCCGGGCCTACACGCTGCACGTGCCGGCCTCGGTGGCGAAGCGGCCCGGGAAGCGGGTGCCGCTGGTGGTCTTCCTGCACGGCTGCAACCAGACCGCCGACGACGTGGCGGTCGGCACCCGGTTCAGCGAGCTGGCCGACCGCGAGGGCTTCGTCGTGCTCTACCCGGACCAGCGCCGCACCTCGGTCGGCGCCCCGGTCGAGGAGGGCAACGCGACCGGCTGCTGGAACTGGTTCCTGCCCGACCACCAGCGCCGCGGCGCGGGGGAGCCGGCGACCCTGGCCGGCATGACCCGCGCGGTCGCCGCCCGGCTCCCGGTCGACCCGAAGAGGGTCTTCGTCGCGGGGCTGTCCGCCGGAGCCGACATGGCCACCGTGCTGGGTGCGACCTACCCCGACCTCTACGCCGCGATCGCCCCGGTGGCCGGCTGCGCCTACCTGACCTGCGGCGACGCGAGCGGCTCGGCGGCGTACGCCGCGATGGGTCCGCGTGCCCGCGCGGTCCCGGCGTTCGTCGTGCAGGGCACCGCCGACATGGTGAACAACGCCGCGATGGGGGCCACCGCGCTGGCCCAGTGGCTCGGCACCGACGACCTCGCCGACGACGGGCAGGCCAACGGGTCGGTGCCGCAGACGCCGACCTCCACGACGACCCGCGGGGCGTCGGCGACCGGAGCGTCCGGCGACCCGTGCGTCGGGAGCAGCCGGCTGCCCTGCGCCGGGGGTGCGGCCGGGCTGAGCGGCTACCCGTACACCGTCCTGCGCTACGGCTCGGTGGTCGAGGCCTGGGTCGTGCACGGGGCCAACCACGCGTACCTCGGCGGCGACACCCGCGGCACCTTCGTCGACCCGCTGGGGCCGGACCTGACGAAGGGCATCTGGGACTTCTTCCGCGCCCATCCGCGGCGCTGACCTACCAGCCGCGCTCGCGCCACTCCGGCAGGCTCGGCCGCTCGGCGGCCAGCGTCGTGTCGCGGCCGTGGCCCGGGTAGACCCAGGTGGCGTCCGGGAAGGGCCCGAAGACCTTGCGCTCCAGGTCGTCCATGAGCTGGGCGAACCGCTCAGGGTCCTTCTGCGTGTTGCCCGGCCCGCCCGGGAAGAGGCTGTCGCCGCTCCACAGGTGGGGCTGGTCGGGGTCGCCCTCGTAGACCAGCGCGAGGCTGCCCGGCGTGTGCCCCTCGAGGTGGATCGCGGTCATGGTGTGGCGGCCGACGGTCACGGTGTCGCCGTCCTCCAGCAGCCGGTCGACGGGGACGGGGAGGTCGGCCGCGTCGGCGGCGTGCGCCAGCACCGGGGCCCCGGTGGCCTGCACGACCTCCGCCAGCGCCTGCTGGTGGTCCCAGTGGCCGTGCGTCTCGAGCACCCCGACGAGCCGCCCGTCGCCGACCAGCTCCAGCAGCCGCGGGGCGTCGCCGGCCGCGTCCACCAGCAGCGTCTCGCCGGTCTCCAGGCACCGCAGCAGGTAGCAGTTGTTCTCGAAGGGAGGCGTCGCGACCTTGGTGATGCGCAGGCCGGTGACCTCCCGCACGTCCGGGTCGCCGCCGACGACGACCTCACCGGTGTAGGGCACGAGACCTCCAGCTGGGTGGCGTCCGGAGACGTCGGTCACGCCGCCGCTCGGGACGATCCTGTCGGAGGGCGACGTTAGCCTGAGGACAGACACCGGCCCCTTCCCCCCAGGCCGGCGACCCCTGCCCCGATAGGACCTGATGGCCGACCGCCTCGTCGTGCGCGGTGCGCGTGAGCACAACCTCAAGGACGTCTCGCTCGACCTGCCCCGCGACGCCCTGATCGTCTTCACCGGGCTGTCCGGGTCCGGCAAGTCCAGCCTCGCCTTCGACACGATCTTCGCCGAGGGCCAGCGCCGCTACGTCGAGAGCCTGTCGGCCTACGCGCGCCAGTTCCTGGGCCAGATGGACAAGCCCGACGTCGACTTCATCGAGGGGCTGTCGCCGGCGGTCTCGATCGACCAGAAGTCGACCTCCCGCAACCCGCGGTCCACGGTGGGCACCATCACCGAGGTCTACGACTACCTGCGCCTGCTGTACGCGCGCGCCGGCACCCCGCACTGCCCGAAGTGCGGCCGCGTCATCGCCCGGCAGCAGCCGTCGCAGATCGTCGACCGCGTCCTGGAGCTGCCCGAGGGCACCCGCTTCCAGGTCCTCGCGCCGGTGATCCGCGGCCGCAAGGGGGAGTACGTCGACCTCTTCGCCGACCTGCAGACCAAGGGCTACAGCCGGGCCCGGGTCGACGGCGTCGTGCACAGCCTGGCCGAGCCGCCGGCGCTGAAGAAGCAGGAGAAGCACACCATCGAGGTGGTCGTCGACCGCCTCACCGTCAAGGAGTCGGCCAAGCGCCGGCTCACCGACTCCATCGAGACCTCGCTGCAGCTCGGCGGCGGCCTGGTGGTGCTCGACTTCGTCGACAAGCCCGAGGACGACCCGGAGCGCGAGCGCACCTTCTCCGAGCACCTCGCCTGCCTCTACGACGACCTGTCCTTCGAGGAGCTCGAGCCGCGCTCGTTCTCCTTCAACAGCCCGTACGGCGCCTGCCCCACCTGCACCGGCCTCGGGACGCGCAAGGAGGTCGACCCCGAGCTGGTCGTCCCCGACCCGGACAAGAGCTTCGAGCAGGGCGCCATCGCGCCGTGGAGCTCCGGCCACAACCAGGAGTACTTCGGCCGGCTCGTGCAGGCGCTCGGCGACGCCCTCGGCTTCACGCTCAAGACGCCGTGGAGCAAGCTCACCAAGCAGCAGCAGAAGGCGGTCCTGCACGGTCACGAGACCGAGGTGCACGTCCGCTACAAGAACCGCTACGGCCGCGAGCGCAGCTACTACACCGCCTACGAGGGCGTCGTGCCGTTCCTGGAGCGGCGTCACGGCGAGGCCGAGAGCGACGCCAGCCGGGAGCGCTTCGAGGGCTACATGCGCGAGGTCCCGTGCCCGGCGTGCAAGGGCTCGCGGCTCAAGCCCGAGGTGCTCGCCGTGACGCTCGGCGACCGGTCCATCGCCGACGTCGCCGCCCTGTCCATCGGCGACTGCGCCACCTTCCTGCGCGAGCTCGAGCTGACCGACCGCCAGCGGGTCATCGCCGAGCGGGTGGTCAAGGAGGTCAACGCCCGGCTGGGCTTCCTGCTCGACGTCGGCCTGGACTACCTCTCCCTCGACCGCTCCGCCGGCACCCTGGCCGGTGGCGAGGCCCAGCGCATCCGGCTCGCGACCCAGATCGGCTCCGGCCTGGTCGGCGTGCTCTACGTCCTCGACGAGCCCTCCATCGGGCTGCACCAGCGCGACAACCGGCGCCTCATCGACACGCTGCTGCGGCTCCGGGAGCTCGGCAACACCCTGATCGTCGTCGAGCACGACGAGGACACCATCGCGGTGGCCGACTGGGTGGTCGACATCGGCCCGGGCGCCGGCGAGCACGGCGGCCAGGTCGTCGTCTCGGGCACCGTCGAGGAGCTGCTGGCCAGCGAGGAGTCGATCACCGGCGCCTACCTGTCCGGCCGCCGCTCGATCGCGGTGCCGCCGAAGCGCCGCCCCCGTGACAAGAAGCGCCAGCTCACGGTCGTCGGCGCGCGCGAGCACAACCTGCGCGACGTCACCGTCGACATCCCGCTCGGCCAGCTCGGTCGCCGTCACGGGCGTGAGCGGCTCCGGCAAGTCCACCCTGGTCAACGACATCCTGGCCGCGGTCCTCGTCAACAAGCTCAACGGCTCCCGCGAGGTGCCCGGGCGCCACACCCGGGTCAACGGGCTGGAGCACCTCGACAAGGTCGTCCGCGTCGACCAGTCGCCGATCGGGCGCACCCCGCGCTCCAACCCGGCCACCTACACCGGCGTCTTCGACCACATGCGCAAGCTGTTCGCCGAGACGACCGAGGCGAAGGTCCGCGGCTACCTGCCCGGGCGGTTCTCCTTCAACGTCAAGGGCGGCCGCTGCGAGGCGTGCGCCGGTGACGGCACCATCAAGATCGAGATGAACTTCCTGCCCGACGTCTACGTGCCGTGCGAGATCTGCGGGGGAGCGCGCTACAACCGCGAGACCCTCGAGGTGCACTTCAAGGGCAAGACCATCGCCGAGGTGCTCGACATGCCGATCGAGGAGGCCGCCGAGTTCTTCGAGGCGGTCCCGGCGATCCGGCGCCACCTGCAGACGCTGGTCGACGTCGGCCTGGGCTACGTCCGGCTCGGGCAGCCCGCGCCCACCCTGTCCGGCGGCGAGGCGCAGCGCGTCAAGCTGGCCGCCGAGCTGCAGAAGCGGCAGACCGGCCGCACCGTCTACGTCCTCGACGAGCCGACCACCGGCCTGCACTTCGAGGACATCCGCAAGCTGCTGGGCGTGCTCAGCCGGCTGGTCGACGCGGGCAACTCGGTGGTCGTGATCGAGCACAACCTCGACGTCATCAAGACCGCCGACTGGGTCATCGACATGGGTCCGGAGGGCGGCTCCGGCGGCGGCACCGTGGTCGCCGAGGGCACGCCCGAGAAGGTGGCCGAGGTCGCGGCGTCCCACACCGGGCGCTTCCTCAAGGAGGTCCTGGCCGGGCGCAGCACGGGCCACCTGGCGCCGACGGGGGAGCCGGCCCCGCCCGGCGACACCAAGAAGACCAAGACGGCGACCTCCACCGCGGCGGCCCGGCGGCCCCGCGCCACGGCGGCCGCCAGCGCCTGACGCGTGGCACCGGGGACAGGCGCACAGGTCTGTCCCCGGTGTTGCACGCCTCTGTCGGTGGCGTGGGGCACACTGCGGGCTCCCCGAGTGCAGGAGCGCGCATGCGTCGTACGGCCCTGTCCATCCCGCTGCTCGCCGCAGCCCTGATCAGCGGCGGCCTCTCCATCACCCCGGCGGCTGCCCAGGCGGCGCCGTCGTCGGTGCAGCTGGAGAGCGGCAGCACCCCTGAGACCCGTCCGTTCCCGGACGACGTCTTCACGGTCACCGACAACGCCCAGCGGACCGGCCGGCGGGTCAACCTGCCGACGACCGGCTGCGAGGCCAGCGGCGCCTGCGCCGACCTCGCGCTGATCAACCAGCTGGACGGCTTCGACGTCCGCCCCCGCGTCAGCCTGCCGTTCAGCGCCCCGATCGACCTCGCGTCGGTCACGCCGCAGTCGGTCCGGATCGAGCGGGAGGGCTTCTCCACCGGCCTCACCCAGCTCGTGCAGGACCGCACGTCGGGCACGGTCTACGGCCTGCCCGAGGCCTACCTGCTGCCCGGGCACCACCTACACCCTGGTCGTCGGCCGTGGCCTGCGCGACGCCTCCGGCGCGGCGATCAGCCCGACCGGCGCGAGCACCGACCTGCGCCGCACCACCTTCACGACGATGACGACGACCAACGTCCTCGACAAGGCGCGCACCGCGCTCGACGACGGCTCGGCCTACAGCGCCGCCGGCATCGCCGAGTCCAGCCGCACCCTGCGCTTCGACACCGCCGACGGCGGCGGCCGCTCGGTCTTCCCCGGCGACCCGCAGCGCACGCAGATCGAGCGCATCGACCAGGTCCTGTCGGCGACCAGCACGGCCGGCGCGTTCACGACCGCGACGGTCCCCAACACCGCCAAGACGTTCGCGTTCTACGGCTTCGGCTCCATCACGAGCCCGCAGTACGCCAACGGCGCGGTCCGCATCCCGCAGGTGCCGACGACGCAGTCGCCGACCCCCGTCGGCAGCGCCCGCCTCGCGGTCGCGATGGTCGCGCCGGCGCCGAGCGCCAGCTGCATCCGTCCGGTCGTCTTCGGCCACGGCTTCGGTCGCAGCAAGTACGACCTGTTCCTCGCCGCCGACACCCTCGGCACGAGCAACCTGGCCGTCTTCGCGACCGACGTCGTCGGCCACGGCTTCGGCCCCGACTCCTCCTACCGGGTCAGCACCGCCTCCGGCACCGTCACGACCGGGCGGGCCCTCGGCCGCGGCCGCGACCTCACCGGCGACGGCAAGATCGACGGCACCGAGGGCTCGGCCACCGCCGGCGCGGTCAACAGCCGCGACGCCCTCATCCAGACCGTCATCGACGACATGGCCCTGGTGCGCGCGCTCCAGCGCGGCGTGGACATCGACGGCAACGGCACGGTCGACACCTGCACCGGCACCGGCCAGGTCGCCTACTACGGCCAGAGCTTCGGCGGCATCTACGGCACCATGCTGCTCGGCACCGACCCCGCGGTCACCACCGGCGTCCCCAACGTCGCCGGTGGCCCGATCCCCGAGATCAGCCGGCTCGGCGCGTTCCGCCCGCTGCTGTCCGCCGCGCTCGGTCCGCTGCGCAACGGCGGCCCCGGCCGCGACGGGTTCACCGAGTCGCTGCCCCTGCGCCGCGACCCACGGGTCGACGGCCCCGTCCAGGGCGCCGTCCCGATCCAGCGCGTGATCGACACCAACAACTGGGTCACCCGCTCGGGCAGCCCGGAGGCCTACTCCCCGCGCCTCGGCGCCGGGGGTGACTTCGCGAGCAAGAAGGTCATCTTCCAGGTCGCGTACGGCGACGGCACCGTGCCCAACCCGACCTCGGCCGAGCTCCTCCGCGCCGGCGACCTCTACGGCAAGACGTGGATCTACCGCAACGACCGCACCCCCAACGCGGCCAACAACCCGCACGGCTTCCTGCTCGACCCGTTCCTGGCTGCCCACTTCGAGGGCCAGGAGCAGATCCGCCGCTTCATCGCGACCGACGGGGCCGACGAGCGCGACCCCGACACCGCGGAGAAGCCGGCCTGGGAGCCCGCGGTCGCCAAGGCCGGCTCCACGCCGACCTCCGACTACCGCGTCCAGCTGGACTGCCTGCACTACCCAGACCCGCAGACCGGGCAGCCGCAGACCCGCACCAGCCCCGCGCAGGAGTGCACCGACCGCTCGGCCACCGTGGCCGCCGCGGCCGCGCCGACCGGCTCGCGCCTCGTGGTGCTGCCGGCCTCCCGCCGGGTGCTCGACACCCGCGCGGCCACCAACACCGTGACAAGCGGGGCGAAGGCCACCGGCCGGATCACGGTGGACCTGCGCGGCGTCGTCCCGGACGCCGCCGCCGGCGCTGCGGTCCTCAACATCACGGTCACCGGTGCGGAGCGGCGCGGCTACGTCGTCGCCTTCCCGTCCGGCGCGGCGACCCCGCCGACGAGCAACGTGAACGTCGAGCCCGCGAAGGCCGGCGTCACCGCGGCCACCCAGGCCAACGAGGCGGTCGTGCGCCTCTCGCAGGACCGCAAGGTGGACCTGCTCGTCGCCACCACCGCCCACGTGGTCGTCGACGTCGTCGGCTACTCCACGACAGCCGCGGCTGCCGAGGGGGCCGGCGTCCTGCGGCCGCTGCGCCCCAGCCGGGTCCTCGACACCCGCACCACCGCCGAGCCGCGCCGCACCGGTGACGTCGTCGTCGACCTGTCCCGCACCGCTGCGGCGACGGCCACCGCCGTCGTCCTCAACGTGACGGTGGCCCGCCCGGACGCCCGCGGCTACGTCGTCGCCCACCCGACCGGCAGCGCCCGGCCGGAGACGTCCAACGTCAACGTGGAGCGCGGCCAGACGCAGGCCAACGAGGTCCTGGTCCGCGTCGGCGAGGGCGGCAAGGTCACCCTGCACGTCGAAGGCACCTCGGCGGAGGTCATCGCCGACCTGGTCGGCGTCGTCAGCGCCGCGCCTGCCTCCGCCCAGGGCTACGTCGCCCTGGAGCAGCCGCAGCGCATCGGTGACAGCCGCAGCGGCACGGGCCTGCCCCGCGGCCGGCTCCGCGGTCCGGCCGAGCTCGCCCTGCCGGCCGACGTGCCGGCCGACGCGACCGGGGTCGTGCTCAACGTCACCGCCACCGGCGCCAGCGCGCCGGGCTACGTGACCGTCTACCCGGGCGGCACCACGCGGCCCGACACGTCGAACGTCAACTTCCCGGCCGGCCTCACCCAGGCCAACGAGGTGCTCGCCGGCGTCGGCGCCGGTCGCCGGGTCGTGGTGGACGTCGGCGGGGCCCGTGACGCCGCCGCCGCCGTGATCGTCGACCTGGTCGGCTACACCACCGGCTAGTCCCGCCCGCACGACGGAGCAGCACGACCGCACAGGCCGCCGGAGCAACCTCCGGCGGCCTGTGCGCGTCCTGTCGCAGTGAACGGATAGCGTTCGACCGATCTCGTCGCTCCTCGGAAGGCCTGGCATGTCCCGCACCGCCCGATCTGCCCTCCTGGCATCCGGTCTCACGACCGCGCTGCTCGCCGCCCTCGCCCCGGCGGCCACCGCCCAGGAGGCGGGGGCCTCGACGTCGGCCTCGCCGTCGCCGTCGATCCAGCACCAGCCCTACGACGAGGGGGGCGCGGCGACGCCGTCGCCCACGGCCGACGGGGCGGGCGCCAGCCCGGCGACCGCCGGCACCAGCGCCGCCGTCGCCTCGCCGTCGCCGGCGGCCACCGCCCGGCCGGCTGCCGCCCCGAGCCCGACCACGGCGCCCCGCCCGACCACTGCGCCCCGCCGACCCGCCCCGCCCGACCGCTGCCCCCAGCCCGACCACGGTGCCCCGGCCGACCGCCTCCGCCAGCCCGAGCAGCACCACCGGTCCGGTCGTGCTGCGCCTGAGCACGACCCTGCGCACCGCCACGCCGGGCCAGGTCGTCACGCTCGGCGGCCGGGCCACCCGCGCCAACGGGCCCGGGGTCGGCGGCGTCGTCGTCGACCTGCTCGCCCGCCCGGCCGGCGGCGCCGGCTTCACCCGGGTCGGCCGGGCCACGTCCGCCCGCGACGGGGCCGTGAGCTACCGGTTCGCGCCGCGGACCTCGACCGAGTTCGTGCTGCGCACGGCCGCGCGCCCGGTGGCGGAGAGCACCCGCGTGATCGTCGCCGTCCAGCCGCTGCTGACCGGCAGCCTCACGCCGACGGCGGTCGAGCTCGGCCGCTCCTCCTCGCTGACCGGCCGGCTCACGCCCGCCTACCAGGGCGCCCGCATCACCGTGCAGCGCCGCGGTGGCGACGGCACGTGGAGCGCCGTCGCGGTCGTGCCCACCACCTCGGCCGGCGACTACCGCTGGGTCGTCACCCCCGGCGCGCTCGGCCGGTTCGTGTTCCGTGCCGTCCTGCCCGCCGCCCCGGCCCACCTCCAGGCGACCACGGCCGCGAGCAGCCTGGTCGTCGAGGGACGCCAGCTCCGCCAGGGCGACCGCGGCGGTGACGTCCGCGTCCTCGAGGAGCGGCTCGCCGCGCAGAAGGCCGACGTCGGCCCGGTCGACGGGGTCTTCGACGCCGACACCCGTCACGGCCTGACCGCGTGGCAGAAGTCGCAGGGCCTGCCCCGCACCGGGGTCTACGACAAGACCACCCGCGCCCGGCTGGCCAGCCCCCGGGCGGTCGTCCTGCGCTACCCGTCCTCCGGCCGCGCCGTCGAGATCGACCTCAGCAAGCAGGTCCTCTACCTCTCGCAGGGCGGCCGGCTGCAGCGCATCGTCGACATCTCCTCGGGCAGCAACGAGCTCTACGAGTCCGACGGCGTGACCTACCGCGCGTTCACCCCGGTCGGCCGCTTCAGCGTCCAGCGCAAGATCGACGGCGTGCGGGTCAGCCGGCTCGGCGAGCTCTACCGTCCGGCCTACTTCGTCCAGGGCTGGGCCATCCACGGCAGCCCGAGCGTGCCCACCTACCCGGCGAGCCACGGCTGCATCCGGGTGACCAACTCCGCGCAGGACCGGCTCTACCCGCTGCTGACCATCGGCGTACCGGTCAGCGTCTACCGGGTCTGACGGGCTCAGCCGCCCGCGAGCAGCCGGGCGAGGAGCGCGTCGACGGCGTCGTCGCTGCGCTCCTCGCCCGAGGGCAGGACCGCCTCGGTGCGGTCCAGGAACGCCCGCACCGTGATCCGCGGGACCGAGACGCAGGCCGCCCTGCCGTACCGCTCCAGCTCCAGCCACAGCCGGTCGCGGTCCTCGTCGGGGCGGATCCGCACGTCACCGTCCCCGGTCGGCTCCTCCAGCCCGTACCGCAGGAAGTCACGCAGGACCAGCCAGCTGCCGCGCGGCAGCGCCGGGTGGTCCGGCTGCGCCGACAGGCGCAGCGTGACGGCCAGCGGGTCGCGCTCGTGCCAGCCGAACCTGCAGCACGGTCAGCCGTCCGCGGCCGGAGACGCCGCCGTCGTCGATCACCGACTCCGCGCTCAGCTCGCCGTCCAGCCCCACCGTGACGTGGTCCAGCGGTGCCGCGCGGTCGTGCGGCGGCAGGCCCTCGGAGGGCGCGTCGTCCGGGTGCACCGCGCTCCTCCCGGGTCGGCGGCGTCAGGGTCGGGCCGAGCCTGGCACTCCGCGCGTCGCCGACCGCCAGTCGGGCCCTCCCGGCGCTCGCACGGACCGGTCCTGACGGAGGGCGGACGTAGGCTGGCGGACGTGGCAGACCCGTCGTCGTACCGGCCGGCGCCGGGGACGATCCCGGTGTCTCCGGGCGTCTACCGCTTCCGCGACGCGACCGGCCGGGTCGTCTACGTCGGCAAGGCGAAGAGCCTGCGCAGCCGCCTGTCGAGCTACTTCCAGGACGTCGGCGCGCTCCACCCGCGCACCCGCCAGATGGTCACGACGGCCGCCTCGGTCGAGTGGACCGTCGTCGGCACCGAGGTCGAGGCGCTCCAGCTCGAGTACTCCTGGATCAAGCAGTACGACCCGCGCTTCAACGTCAAGTACCGCGACGACAAGAGCTACCCGAGTCTCGCCGTGACCGTGGGGGAGGAGTTCCCCCGCCTGCAGGTGATGCGCGGCCCGAAGAAGAAGGGCGTGCGCTACTTCGGGCCCTACGCCCACGCCTGGGCCATCCGGGAGACGCTCGACCTGCTGCTCCGCGTCTTCCCGGCCCGCACCTGCAGCAAGGGCGTCTTCGTGCGGGCCGGCCAGGTCGGCCGGCCGTGCCTGCTGGGCTACATCGACAAGTGCTCGGCGCCCTGCGTCGGCAAGGTCACCGCGGAGCAGCACCGCGCGATCGTCGACGACTTCTGCGACTTCATGGCCGGTCAGTCCGGGCGCTTCCTCAAGCGGCTCGAGCGCGAGATGGCGCAGGCGGCGCAGGACCAGGAGTACGAGCGGGCCGCCCGCATCCGCGACGACATCGGCGCGCTGACCCGGGCCATGGAGAAGCAGACGGTCGTGCTGGCCGACGCCACCGACGCCGACGTCATCGGGGTGGCCGAGGACCAGCTCGAGGCCGCCATCCAGGTCTTCCACGTCCGGGGCGGCCGGGTCCGCGGGCAGCGCGGCTACGTCGTGGACAAGGTCGAGGACCTCACGACCGGCGAGCTGGTGGG
This sequence comes from uncultured Actinomycetota bacterium, assembly GCA_963762795.1. GTDB lineage: Bacteria > Actinomycetota > Actinomycetes > Mycobacteriales > SCTD01 > RYN-170. Next base: position 334,410 of record CAVXMC010000014.1, read on the forward strand.
GCAGTTCCTCGCCCAGGCGTACGGCGAGGACCCCGACCCCGAGGAGCAGCTGGCCGTCGACCGGCGGATGGAGCCGGGCAAGGTGTTCCGGCTGCGCGACGGCGGCGACGACGTGCCGCGCGAGGTGCTGGTGCCGGCGCTGCCGCCGGACGCCGAGGCGCTCAGCAACTGGCTGTGCCAGCTCCGCGGCACCAACGTCGACCTGCGGGTGCCGCAGCGCGGTGACAAGCGGGCCCTGATGGAGACGGTGGAGCGCAACGCCAAGCAGGCGTTCGCCCTGCACAAGACCAAGCGGGCCAGCGACCTGACCGCCCGGTCGACCGCGCTCGCGGAGATCCAGGAGGCGCTCGGCCTGGAGGAGGCGCCGCTGCGGATCGAGTGCTTCGACATCTCGAACCTGCAGGGCACCAGCGTCGTGGCCAGCATGGTCGTCTTCGAGGACGGCCTGGCCCGCAAGTCCGAGTACCGCCGCTTCGCCGTCCGGGGCGTCGACGGCCAGGACGACACCGCGTCGATGCGCGAGGTCGTGCGCCGGCGGTTCTCCCGCTACCTCGACGAGCGGTCCGAGACCGGCCAGACCGACGGGGAGGGCGACGACCGGCCCGGCATCGACCCGGAGACCGGGCGGCCCCGCCGCTTCGCCTACCCGCCGCAGCTGGTCGTGGTCGACGGCGGCCAGCCGCAGGTCGCCGCAGCCCAGGCGGCCCTGGACGAGCTCGGCATCGACGACGTCGCGCTGTGCGGCCTGGCCAAGCGCCTGGAGGAGGTCTGGCTGCCCGGCGAGCCCGACCCGGTGATCCTGCCGCGCACCTCCGAGGGTCTCTACCTCCTGCAGCGGGTGCGCGACGAGGCCCACCGCTTCGCCATCGCCTACCACCGGCAGAAGCGCAGCAAGACGATGATCGAGTCCGCGCTGGACGAGGTCCCCGGTCTCGGCGACACCCGCCGCAAGGCGCTGCTGCGACACTTCGGGTCGCTCAAGCGGCTCCGCGCCGCCTCGGTCGAGGACGTCCTGGAGGTGCCCGGCGTGGGTCGTCGCACCGCCGAGGCGGTCGTCCAGGCGCTCGCCTCCGACGGTGCGGCCGAGGCCGTCCCTGCCTTCGACCCGGCGACCGGCGAGGTGGTCGGATGACCGTCCCCGAGGTGCCGCTCGAGCTGGTCGTCGTCTCCGGCCTGTCCGGGGCCGGCCGGTCGACCGCGGCCAAGTGCCTGGAGGACCTGGGCTGGTTCGTCGTGGACAACCTGCCGCCGTCGCTGCTGTCCACGATGGTCGACCTCGGCAGCCGGTCGCAGGGCGCGGTCAGCAAGATCGCGGTGGTGGCCGACGTCCGCAGCCGGGCCTTCTCCTCCGACCTCGCCACCGCGCTGGCCGACCTGAGCCGCCGCGGCGTCGCCCGCCGGGTCCTGTTCCTCGAGGCCTCCGACGAGGTGCTGGTCCGCCGCTTCGAGGGCGTCCGCCGCCCCCACCCGCTGCAGGACGACGGCCGGCTGGTCGACGGCATCCTGCGCGAGCGCGAGCTGCTGCGCGACCTGCGCGGCGAGGCCGACCTGGTCCTCGACACCAGCGTCCTCAACGTCCACCAGCTGCGCGACAAGGTCATCGCCGCCTTCGGCGACCAGGGCCGGGCCGGCGCGCTGAACCTCACCGTCCTGTCCTTCGGCTTCAAGTACGGCCTGCCGGTCGACGCCGACCTCGTCGTCGACTGCCGCTTCCTGCCCAACCCGCACTGGGTGCCCGAGCTGCGTCCGCAGACCGGCCAGGACGCTGCCGTCCGCGACTACGTGCTGTCCCGCCCGGGTGCCGAGGAGTTCCAGGAGCGGGTCGAGGGGCTGCTGCGGCTGACCCTCGAGGGCTACGAGCGGGAGGGCAAGCGCTACGCCCTGCTCGCCGTCGGCTGCACCGGCGGCAAGCACCGCAGCGTCGCCATGACCGAGGCGCTGGCCGCGCGGATGGCCGGGCCGGGCGTCGACGTGCAGGTGGTCCACCGCGACCTGGGGCGCGAGTGAACGCCCCCCGCGTGGTCGCCCTCGGCGGCGGTCACGGGCTGTCGGCCAGCCTGCAGGCGCTGCGCCGGACCACCGACCGGCTCACCGCGATCGTCACCGTGGCCGACGACGGCGGCTCGAGCGGCCGGCTGCGCCGCGAGCTCGACGCGCTCCCGCCCGGCGACCTGCGGATGGCGCTCGCCGCGCTGGCCGGCGACGACGACTGGGGCCGCACCTGGGAGGCGCTGCTCCAGCACCGCTTCCCGGGCGACGGCCCGCTCGCCGGGCACGCCGTGGGCAACCTGCTGCTCACCGGCCTGGCGCAGAGCACCGGCGACCAGGTGCGGGCCCTCGACCTCGTCGGCCGCCTGCTCGGCGTCGTGGGCCGGGTGCTCCCGGCGAGCACGGTCCCGCTCGACATCGTGGCCGAGGTGATCGGCCTCGACCCGGCCGACCCGACGGCGCTGCAGCAGGTCGTCGGGCAGTACGCCGTCGCCACCACCGCCGGCCAGGTCTGCGCCGTCTCGCTGCGCCCCGAGGAGCCGGTCGCCTGCCCGGAGGCCGTCGCAGCGGTGCGCGAGGCCGACTGGGTGGTGCTCGGACCCGGCTCCTGGTTCACCAGCGTGCTCACCCACCTGCTCGTCCCCGACCTGCGCGAGGCGCTGGAGCAGACCGGCGCCCGCCGCCTGGTCGCGCTCAACCTCTCGCCGCAGGCCGGCGAGACCGACGGGTTCAGCCCCGAGGCCCACCTCGAGGTGCTCGCCGTGCACGCCCCGGCGCTGCGCCTGGACGTCGTCCTCGCCGACGTCGACGCCGTGCGCGACGAGGCCGGGCTCCGGCTCGCCGCGCAGTCGCTGGGCGCCGAGCTGGTGCTCGCCCCGGTCGCCCTCGGTGACGGCACCGCCCGGCACCACCCCGGCAGGCTCGCCGAGGCCTACCGCTCCGTCATGTCCACCGCACCACCGTCCCGTCGCACCACACGAAGCACCGAGGAGACCCATGGCCATGACGTCCGCCGTCAAGGACGAGCTGTCGAGGCTGTCGGTCACGAAGCCGTGCTGCCGCAAGGCCGAGATGTCGGCACTGCTGCGCTTCGCCGGAGGACTGCACCTCGTCTCCGGCCGCATCGTCGTGGAGGCCGAGCTCGACACCGGCTCCACCGCGCGCCGGCTGCGCAAGGAGGTCGCCGAGGTCTACGGCCACGCCAGCGACGTCCACGTCGTCGCGCCCGGCGGGCTGCGCAAGGGCAACCGCTACGTCGTCCGCGTCAGCAAGGACGGCGACGGGCTGGCCCGGCAGACCGGCCTGGTGGACGGCCACGGCCGGCCGGTGCGCGGCCTGCCGCCGCAGGTCGTCAGCGGCGGGGTCTGCGACGCGGCCGCCGCCTGGCGCGGGGCGTTCCTCGCCCACGGCTCGCTCACCGAGCCGGGGCGTTCCTCGAGCCTGGAGATCACCTGCCCCGGGCCCGAGGCCGCGCTCGCACTCGTCGGAGCGGCCCGCCGGCTCGGCGTGCAGGCCAAGGCCCGCGAGGTCCGCGGTGTCGACCGGGTCGTCGTCCGCGACGGCGACGCCATCGGCGTGCTGCTCACCCGGCTCGGTGCCCACGAGGCCGTCCTGGCCTGGGAGGACCGCCGCATGCGCCGCGAGGTGCGGGCCACGGCCAACCGGCTGGCCAACTTCGACGACGCCAACCTGCGCCGCAGCGCCCGGGCCGCGGTCGCCGCCGGCGCGCGGGTCCAGCGCGCGCTCGAGATCCTGGGCGAGGACGCCCCGGAGCACCTGCTGCAGGCCGGCCGGCTCCGGATGGAGCACACCAACGCCTCGCTGGAGGAGCTCGGCTCGCTGGCCGACCCGCCGATGACCAAGGACGCCGTCGCCGGGCGCATCCGCCGCCTGCTGGCCACCGCCGACAAGCGGGCCGCCGACCTCGGCATCCCCGACACCGAGGCCGCGGTCACCGAGGAGATGCTGGCGCCCTGACGGGACCCGACCTGCCGGCCGTCGCCCTCGCCGGCCCGCGGGCGCTGCACCACGCCGACCTGGTCCGCGAGGCGGGCTGCCGGCTGGTCGGGCGGCTCGCCGGCTCGCCGTTCGAGGACGGCGGTTGGGCCGGCGGCGAGCGCTACCGCGACCTGGAGGCCCTCGCCGCCGACCGCGGGCTGGTCGGCGTGGTGCTGGACGGGACCGAGCCCGACCTCGCGGCGGGCCTGCCGGACCTGCTGGCTGCGGGGCTGCGGGTGCTGCTGCCCGACCCGGCCCCGCTCGACGTCGACCTGCTGCGCGACGCCCGACGGGCCGGCGGTGACACCGCGGTCGGCCTGCTCGGCCGGTGGGAGCCCTGGGCGGTCACCGCGGCCCGCGTGCTCGAGGCGTACGGCCCGGCGCTGCAGGTGACCGTCCGCGGCTGGCCGACCGGCCCGACGGCGGCGGCCGAGCTCGTCGACCTGCTGGCCGGCTGGCTCGGCCCGGTGGTGGCGGTCGCCGCCGCCCCGGCCGAGCTGCCGGCGGCGACGCTGCCCGGGGGAGAGCGCGTCGTCTGGGCGCTGCTCGCCGGCGACGGCGTGACCGTGCTCGTCTCCCACGACGGGCCGCGCACTGCGGTCCGGTTCTCGCTGGCCGCGGCCCGGCTCGACGCCGGCCCGGACGAGGTCTCCTGGCAGGGCGGCGACCGGGTGCCCCTGGTGGAGCTGCCGGCCGCGCCCGAGGGCCTCGCGCGCGGGCTGTGGGTCGCGGCGCGCAGCCTGGCGCAGGACGACCCGGAGCCACCGGCCGCCGACGCGGGCGACCTGCTGGTCGTCGCCCGGGTGCTCGAGGCGCTGCGCACGTCGGCGCGCACCGAGCGCTGGGTGGAGGTCGGCGGGCGCAACGGGTCCGATACGGTCCTGCCCAACTGATCCGTGAGCAGCAGCAGGGGAGCGCACTCCGTGACCGTCCGCGTGGGCATCAACGGCTTCGGCCGCATCGGCCGCAACTTCTTCCGGGCCGTCCAGGCCAGCGGTGCCGACATCGAGATCGTCGCCGCGAACGACCTGGGCGACCTCGCGACGATGGCGCACCTGCTGAAGTACGACTCGATCCTGGGCCGCTACCCGGCCGACGTCTCGGTGGTCGACGGCGGCATCCAGGTCGGCGACAAGACCATCAAGATCTTCGCCGAGCGCGAGCCCGGCAACCTGAAGTGGGGCGACGTCGGCGCCGACGTCGTCGTCGAGTCCACCGGCTTCTTCACCGACGCCACCAAGGCCAAGGCCCACCTCGACGGCGGTGCCAAGAAGGTCATCATCTCCGCGCCGGCCTCCAACGAGGACGTCACGATCGTGATGGGCGTCAACCACGAGGACTACGACCCGGCCGCCCACACGGTCATCTCCAACGCGTCGTGCACGACCAACTGCCTCGGCCCGATGGCCAAGGCGATCAACGACGAGTTCGGCATCGTCAAGGGCCTGATGACCACGATCCACGCCTACACGCAGGACCAGAACCTGCAGGACGCCCCGCACAAGGACCTGCGTCGCGCCCGCGCCGCCGCGCTCAACCTGGTGCCGACCAGCACCGGCGCTGCCAAGGCGATCGGCCTGGTCCTGCCCGAGCTCAAGGGCAAGCTCGACGGCTACGCCGTGCGCGTGCCGATCCCGACCGGCTCGGCCACCGACCTCACCGTCGAGCTGGGCCGCGAGGCGACGGCCGACGAGGTCAACGCCGCGGTGAAGGCCGCCGCCGACGGCCCGATGAAGGGCTTCCTGCGCTACAGCACCGACCCGATCGTCTCCAGCGACATCGTCACCGACCCGGCGTCCTGCATCTTCGACGCCCCGCTGACCAAGGTCATCGGCAACCAGGCCAAGGTCGTCGGCTGGTACGACAACGAGTGGGGCTACTCCAACCGCCTCGCCGACCTCATCACCCTCGTCGGCAAGAGCCTGTGAGGACCGCCGCTGACCTGGACGTCTCGGGCCAGCGGGTGCTGGTCCGCTCGGACCTCAACGTCCCGCTGGAGGGCGGGCGCGTCACCGACGACGGCCGCATCCGGGCGTCCCTGCCGCTGCTGCGCGAGCTCCTGGAGCGCGGCGCGAAGGTCGTCGTCACCGCCCACCTCGGCCGGCCGAAGGGAGCGCCGGACCCGGCGTACTCGCTCCGGCCCGTCGCGGCGCGGCTCGAGGAGCTGCTCGGCCGCCCGGTCACCGCTGGCCGACGACGTGGTCGGCCCGTCCGCGCAGGCTGCCGTCGACGCTCAGCGCGACGGCAGCCTGGTGCTGCTGGAGAACGTCCGCTTCGAGGCCGCCGAGACCAGCAAGGACGACGCCGAGCGCGGCGCCTTCGCCGACCGGCTCGCCGCCTTCGCCGACCTCTACGTCGACGACGCCTTCGGTGCCGTCCACCGCAAGCACGCCAGCGTGTACGACGTGGCCGAGCGCCTGCCGCACGCCGCCGGCCCGCTCGTGGCCGCCGAGGTCGACGTGCTCCGCCGGCTCACCGAGGACCCGGCGCGCCCGTACGCCGTCGTGCTCGGCGGCTCGAAGGTGAGCGACAAGCTGAAGGTGATCGAGGCGCTGCTGCCCAAGGTCGACCGGCTGCTCGTCGGCGGCGGCATGTGCTTCACCTTCCTCGCCGCTCAGGGCCACGACGTGGGCTCCAGCCTGCTCGAGGCCGACCAGCTCGACGTCTGCCGCGGCTTCCTCGAGACCGGCAAGGTGGTCCTGCCGGTCGACGTCGTCGCGGCCAGCGCCTTCAGCGCCGACGCCGACCACGACGTGGTCGCGGCCGACGCCATCCCGAGCGACCGGATGGGCCTGGACATCGGGCCGCGGTCGGTCGAGGTCTTCTCGCGCGCGCTCGCCGGGGCGGGGACGGTGTTCTGGAACGGTCCGATGGGCGTGTTCGAGATGGCGCCGTACGCCGAGGGCACCCGCGGTGTCGCGGAGGCGGTGGCCTCCCTGTCGGACGCACTGACCGTGGTCGGCGGCGGCGACAGCGCGGCCGCCGTGCGCGCGCTCGGCATCGACGAGGGCCGCTTCACGCACATCTCGACCGGTGGCGGGGCGAGCCTGGAGTACCTCGAGGGCAAGGCGCTGCCCGGCCTGACCGTGCTGGGCGTCTGACCATGAGCAGGACGGTGGCCCGCACCCCGCTCATGGCGGGCAACTGGAAGATGAACCTGCACCACCTCGAGGCCATCGCGCTGGTCCAGAAGCTGGCCTTCAGCCTGGACACCAAGGACTTCGACGCCGTGGAGGTGGTCGTCCTGCCGCCGTTCACCGACCTGCGCAGCGTGCAGACGATGGTCGACGGCGACAAGCTGCGGCTGCGCTACGGCGCGCAGGACCTGTCGCCGCACGCGTCAGGCGCCTACACCGGCGACATCGGCGGGCCGATGCTGGCCAAGCTCGGCTGCTCCTACGTGCTGGTCGGCCACAGCGAGCGCCGGCAGTACCACGGCGAGACCGACGAGGTCGTCAACGCCAAGGTCAAGGCGGCGTACGCGCACGGGCTGACCCCGATCGTCTGCGTCGGCGAGGGGCTCGACGTGCGCGAGCTGAACGGGCAGGTCGACCACTGCGTGGAGCAGGTCAGCGCCGCCCTCTCCGGCGTGCCGGCCGAGCAGGCCCGCTCCGTCGTCATCGCGTACGAGCCGGTGTGGGCGATCGGCACCGGGCGGGTGGCCACCCCCGAGGACGCCCAGGAGGTGTGCGCCGAGGTGCGGCTGACCCTCTCGCGGCTGTACCCGGGGGAGCTCGCGGACGGGGTGCGCGTGCTCTACGGCGGCTCGGTGAAGGCCTCGAACGCCGCGGCGCTCATGGAGCAGCCCGACGTGGACGGCGCGCTGGTCGGCGGCGCGAGCCTGTCGGCGGAGGAGTTCGCCGGGATCGTGCGCTACCGGAGCGCCTGAGACGCGGCTGAACGGTGCAGATCGGGCGGTAACTCTTGCGTCACGATCAGCGATCCGGGGTAGAGCGCCCTTTCTCTGGCGCCCTGCGCGACCGTAGTGTCCGCCCGACGACGTCGCACCGACGTCGCGGCCCGGGCGCTCTGCCCGGGACCGGCTCGTCTCCCGGGGCCCACGAGGCGCCCAGAGAAGGTGGACAATGCTTCGGAAGCGGAGAGGGCTGACGACTGTCGCCCTCGTGGCGGGTCTGGCCCTGACGGCGACCGCCTGTGGCGGCAGCGACGACAGCGGCGACACGGGCGGTACCACCGGCAACAGCACGGAGGGCAAGCCGGTCAAGGGCGGCACCCTCAAGATGCTGGGTGCCGGCGACATCGACCACATGGACACCGCCAGCGCCTACTACACGGTCAGCTACACGCTGCTGCGCGCCATCTCGCGCCAGCTCGTGACCTACCCGAACACCACGGACAAGGACAAGGCGGCCACGCCGGTCCCGGACCTGGCGACCGAGATCCCCCAGCCGACCAACGACAACAAGACGTACGAGTTCACGATCAAGGACGGTGTCCAGTGGGACACCACCAGCGGTCCTCGTCAGATCACCGGTGCCGACGCCGCCCGCGGCTTCAAGCGCCTCTGCAACCCGGTCCAGCCGACCGGCGCCAAGGGCTACTTCGCCGGCGTCATCGAGGGCATGACCGAGTACTGCGACGCCTTCGCGAAGGTCCCGGGCACCATCCCGGCGATCAAGGACTTCGTCGAGAAGAACGAGATCACCGGCATCAAGGCCGAGGGCAACAAGGTCACCATCACCCTGGTCCAGCCGGCGGGTGACTTCCTCAACATCATGGCGCTGCCCTTCTCGAGCCCCGCGCCCATCGAGAGCCTGAACTACCTGCCCGACTCGCCGGAGTTCCGCCAGAACTTCATCAGCGACGGCCCGTACAAGGTCCAGAAGTACGTCGCCGACAAGCAGATCGAGCTGATCCGCAACCCGGCGTGGAAGGCCGAGACCGACGAGGTCCGCGGCGCCCACGTCGACGCGATCTCCATCACCCAGGGCTCCGACGAGGGCCCGGTCTTCCAGCAGCTGCAGGCGGGCACCGCGGACATGGCCTGGGACACCTTCGTCCCGACCGCCAACGTCGCCCAGCTCCTGGCGACGAAGGACCCCAAGCTGGTCCTGCAGACGAACGGCAGCACCAACCCCTACGTCACCATCAACTTCAACAGCCCGAACGCCGGCAAGGCGCTGTCGAAGCTCGAGGTGCGTCAGGCCCTCAACTTCGCCGTGAACAAGAAGAACATCATCCAGGTGCTGGGCGGTCCCGGAGCTCAACGACCCGCTCGGCCAGATCCTCACCCCGCCGATCCTGGGTTACGAGCAGTTCGACCCGTACGCCACGCCGGACAGCGCCGGTGACCCGGAGAAGGCCAAGCAGATGCTGGCCACCGCCGGCTTCCCGAACGGCCTCGACCTGATCTACCTCTACCGCAACCGCGGCAAGGCCCCGGCCATCGCCACCACGCTGCAGGCCGACCTGGCCAAGGCCGGCATCCGCCTGAAGCTCAAGCAGGTCCCGCCGGCCGACTTCTACACCCAGCACCTGCAGAAGCCGTCGGCCACCAAGGCCGGCGACTGGGACCTCGCGGGCCCCGGCTGGAACCCGGACTGGCAGGGCAACGCGGCGCGCTCGTTCTTCGTGCCGCTGCTCGACGGCCGCCAGTGCGGCGAGGGCTCGACGAACTACAACTGCTACAACAACCCTGAGGTCAACAAGCTGATCGACCAGGCGCTGGCAGAGCTCGACCAGGACAAGGCCGCTGACCTCTGGCACCAGGCCGACGAGAAGGTCATGGCGGACGCCCCCTGGGTGCCCATCACCACCGCCAAGAGCCCGACCTACCACTCGGAGCGCGTGGGCGGTTACGTGATGTTCGACTTCGCCGCGAACGGCGACCCGACGAACGTCTGGCTCAAGGACGCGAAGTAGGCGCCAGCTCCACCTGAACGGCTCCATCTGAACGCTCGACGAGGCCCGTCCCCTGCACCTCGGGGGGCGGGCCTCGTCCCGCGTCGGGCGCGGCAACGCCCCGACCCCTGCACGACACGTCGACAACCCGGTTGACGGCCCGCTGTGTGCCAGTATCGCTGCCGGGCTGAACGCTCACTACGCTCGCTCTGCGCTCGCGACATCCCCGCGTGCCCCCCGGCGTCCACCCCGGCGCCCCGACCCGTCCCACGAGGTGACATGAGCCTGCTCGACGTCACGGACCTCCGGGTGTCCTTCCCCACGGAGGACGGCCTGGTGCAGGCCGTGCAGGGCATCTCCTTCTCCATCGACCCCGGCCAGACGCTGGGGATCGTGGGGGAGTCCGGCTCCGGCAAGAGCGTGAGCACCCAGACGATCATGGGGCTCACCCGCGGCGCCCGGATCACCGGCCAGGCGGTCTTCGAGGGGCGCGACCTGCTCACGATGAGCGAGGAGCAGCTCCGCTCCGTCCGCGGCGCCCAGATCGGCATGATCTTCCAGGACCCGCTGTCCAGCCTGCACCCGCAGTACAAGGTCGGCTGGCAGATCGTCGAGATGATCCGGGCCCACGAGGACGTCTCCGACAAGGAGGCCAAGAAGCGGGCCCAGGACCTGCTCGGGCTCGTCGGCATCCCGCAGCCCGACCGCCGGGTGGACGACTACCCGCACCAGTTCTCCGGCGGCATGCGCCAGCGGGCCATGATCGCCATGGCGCTGGCGCTCTCGCCCAAGCTGCTCATCGCCGACGAGCCGACCACCGCGCTCGACGTGACCGTGCAGGCGCAGATCATCGACCTGATCGACCGGCTGCAGAGCGAGTTCAACACCGCGGTCATCATGATCACCCACGACCTCGGCGTGGTCGCGGAGATCGCCGACGACGTCATGGTCATGTACGCCGGCAAGCCGGTCGAGTTCGCCGACCGCCGCACGGTCTACTACCAGCCGCACCACCCGTACACGAAGGGCCTGATCGAGTCGATCCCGACCGCGGACGGCTCCGGCGGGCGGCTGAAGCCGATCGACGGTCAGCCGCCGTCGCTCATCCAGCTGCCGAGCGGGTGCTCGTTCCACCCCCGCTGCCCCTACGTCATGGACCAGTGCCTGACCGACGTGCCGCCGCTGCGCGACGTCGCCGGCAGCGCCGCCCACCGGTCGGCCTGCTGGCTGCCCGTCGACGGCGTCGGCCTCGGTGAGGCGGCCGAGTCGGTCCGCCGGTCGGTGGCGAAGGCCCGCCGTGGCGCGGCCGCGGCGCACGCCTCGGTCGCGGTGGACGACACCGACGTCGACGGCTCCGCTGCCCACGTCCCGGCCGACCAGGTCGCGGCCCCGGGCCGCGGCTCGCGGGCCGTCAACCCCAGCAACGAGAAGGGTCGCTGATGACCGCGGTCGACGCCGGCACCACCTCGCGACCGGCGGAGCACGGCGACGTGCTCCTCAAGGTCGAGGGTGCGGTCAAGCACTTCCCGATCAAGCAGGGCATCATCGTGCAGCGCGAGGTCGCCAAGGTCCACGCGGTCGACGGCGTCGACCTCGAGGTGCGCCGCGGCGAGACCCTCGGGTTGGTGGGCGAGACCGGCTGCGGCAAGTCCACGCTGGCCCGCCTCATCGCCGGCCTGCACCCGCTGACCGGCGGGCTCGATCAGCTTCGACGGTCACGACCTGTCGAACCTGTCGCGCAAGCAGATGCGGCCCTACCGCCGCGACATCCAGATGATCTTCCAGGACCCGTACGGCTCGCTCAACCCTCGCCGCCGCGTCGGCTCGATCATCGGCGACCCGTTCGACATCCACGGCGTGGCCGACGGGGCTGAGCGCAAGAAGAAGGTCCAGGAGCTCATGGAGGTGGTCGGGCTCAACCCCGAGCACTTCAACCGCTTCCCGGCGGAGTTCTCCGGCGGCCAGCGCCAGCGCATCGGCGTCGCCCGTGCGCTCGCGCTGCGCCCCAAGCTCATCATCTGCGACGAGCCGGTCTCCGCGCTCGACGTGTCGATCCAGGCGCAGGTCATCAACCTGCTGGACGACCTGCAGAAGGAGTTCGGCCTCACGTACGTCTTCATCGCCCACGACCTGTCGGTCGTGCGTCACGTGAGCGACCGGGTCGCCGTCATGTACCTCGGCAAGGTCATGGAGATCGCCGACGTCGACGACCTCTACACCAAGCCGCGGCACCCGTACACCAACGCGCTGCTGTCCGCGGTGCCGGTGGCCGACCCGGACCTCGCCGACACCCGCGACCGGATCATCCTGCGCGGTGACGTCCCCTCGCCGGTCAACCCGCCGACCGGCTGCCCGTTCCACCCGCGCTGCCCCAAGGCGCAGCAGGTGTGCGTCGACGTCATGCCGCCGCTGGTGCCGGCCGAGGAGTTCGGCGACCCGCCCGCGCACCGCAAGGCCTGCCACTTCCCGGTCGCCGAGGGCGAGGACCTCACCGCCTCGACCCCCGGCATCAACCAGGTCAGCACCGAGCCGGCGCTGGACGCCGGCGCCTGAGGGGCCCGGTCTCCGCCCGCCCTCGTTCTCGCTCCGCCGTCCCACCGTCCGGAAGGACACCCGCATGACCGTCACCGCTGACTCGGTCACCGAAGGCAAGCCGCCGTCGGCCGACCCGGGACCGCTGGCCCCCAAGCGCATCGAGGGCCGTACGCCGCTCCAGCTGGCCTGGGCCCGCCTGAAGAAGGACCGCGTCTCGATGCTGGCGTTCGCCACCATCGTGCTGCTCATCCTCGTCGCGGTGTTCGCCACGCAGCTCACGGACCTGATCGGGCACGGCCCGAACGAGCAGTTCCGCGAGAAGGGCCTCCAGCCCAACGGCATCGCCAACGGTCCGAACGGCGAGTTCTGGTTCGGCGCCGACAACCTCGGCCGCGACGTCCTGTCCCGGGTCATCCACGGCACCCGCGTCTCGCTGCTGGTCGGCGTCGTCGCGACCGCCTTCGCGGTGCTCGTCGGCACGGTCGTCGGCACCGTGGCCGGCTTCTACGGCGGCAAGGTCGACACGTTCCTGTCGCGCACGATGGACGTCTTCCTCAGCTTCCCGTTCCTGCTCTTCGCGATCTCGCTGGTCTCGGTCTTCCAGCCGTCGCTGAAGATCAGCATCTTCGTGATCGCCTTCTTCACCTGGGCCAACGTCGGCCGCATCGTCCGCGGCCAGGTGCTGTCGATCCGGGAGAAGGAGTACATCGAGGCGGCCCGCTCGCTCGGCGCCTCGGACGCCCGGATCATGGCGGTCGACGTGCTGCCCAACCTGGTGGCGCCGATCATCGTCTACTCGACGCTGCTCATCCCGACCGCGATCGTCTTCGAGGCGACGCTGTCCTTCCTCGGCCTCGGCGTCATCCCGCCCACGCCGACCTGGGGCAACATGATCGCCGACGCCCAGAACGGCGGCTACTACCAGGTCGCGCCGTGGTTCCTGCTGTTCCCGAGCCTGGCGCTGTTCGTCACCACGCTCGCCTTCAACCTGCTCGGTGACGGGCTGCGGGACGCGCTCGACCCGCGTGCCGCCCGCGTCCTGGCCCGGAAGTAGAGGAACTCCTCATGGGTCGCTTCGTCGTCCGCCGACTGCTCTTCGGCGTCATCGTCCTGCTGGTCATCAGCTTCGCCGTCTTCGCGCTGTTCTTCCTGGTCGCCCCGGGCGACCCGGCCGCCAACTTCGTCGGCCGCGGTGCCACCGAGCAGTCGATCCAGGAGGCCCGGATCCGCTACGGCCTGGACAAGCCCTGGTACGAGCAGTACGCCCAGTACGTCGGCCGCCTGGCCAAGGGCGACCTCGGCTACAGCTTCCGCAACCGCGAGCCGGTCCGGAACACCCTGATCGACCGGCTCCCGGTGACCGCGTCGCTCGCCGGCGGGGCGGCCCTGCTGTGGCTGCTGGTCGGGATACCCATCGGCATCCTCGCCGCGACGAAACCGCGGAGCCTGCGAGACCGGGCCGCCACCTTCTTCGCGCTGGGAGGGCTCTCGATGCCGACGTTCGTCGTCGGCCTGCTGCTGCTCTACCTCTTCTTCTACCAGCTCACGGTCAACGGGGTGGACGCCTTCCCGGGCAACGGCTACGTCGCGCTGACCGCCGACCCGTTCGAGTGGGCGAGGCACCTGATCTTGCCGTGGGTGGCCCTCGCGACGGTCTACGCGGCGCAGTACTCCCGCATCACCCGAGGCTCGCTGCTCGAGGTGCTGGGGGAGGACTACATCCGCACCGCGCGGGCCAAGGGCCTGTCCGAGCGGCGGGTCACCTACCGCCACGGCCTGCGCAGCGCGCTCACCCCGGTGGTCACGCTGCTGGGCATCGACCTCGGCGGCCTGCTCGGCGGTGCCATCGTCACCGAGGCGGTCTTCGGCCTCGGCGGCATCGGCCAGGCGGCCATCCAGGCGGTCTTCGTCGGCGACCTGCCGGTCATCTTCGGTACCGTGATGCTGGCAGCGTTCTTCATCGTGATCTCGAGCATCGTCGTGGACATCCTCTACGCCGTCCTCGACTCACGCGTCCGGCTGGCCTGACGGCCGGCCTCACCCCTCCTGGAGCACCGAGCCCGTGGTCACCTTCCTGTCCATCCTGCTGACCATCGCCAGCCTCGTGCTGATCGCCCTGGTCCTGCTGCACAAGGGCAAGGGCGGCGGCCTGTCGAACATGTTCGGCGGCGGCGTCTCGTCCTCGCTCGGCGGCAGCGCCGTGGTCGAGAAGAACCTCGACCGGCTCACCATCGTGTGCGGTCTGGTGTGGTTCGTCTGCATCGTCGCCCTCGGCCTGCTGCTCAAGCAGACCTGACCCGTCCGCAGCCACCCCGGCACGGCCGGCCGGACGTAGACTCCGCCAGCACCCCAGGACGTCCAGCACCACCGCAGCAGAGGAGCACCGAGTGGCAGGCGGCAACGCGATCCGAGGCAGCCGGGTCGGCGCCGGCCCGATGGGCGAGGCGGAGCGCGGCGAGGCAGCCCCGCGCCAGCGGGTCAGCTTCTTCTGCGCCAACAAGCACGAGAGCCGCCCGGCCTTCGCCGACGAGGCCGCCGTGCCCGAGACCTGGGACTGCCCGCGCTGCGGCTTCCCGGCCGGTCGCGACAAGGACAACCCGCCGGCTCCGCTGAAGACCGAGCCGTACAAGACCCACCTCGCCTACGTCCGCGAGCGCCGCAACGCCGAGGACGGCGAGGCCATCCTCGCCGAGGCGCTGGCCAAGCTCCGCGGCAAGTAGCCCCGCGTGCGTCCGACGCGCCCCGTCTCCTCGAGACGGGGCGCGTCGGCGTCCCGGGGCCGGGCAGCCCGGCCTCTTCGCGCGGCGCGGGTCGCCGCCCGCGTCAGCCGTCCCCGCGGGCCGCGAGTGTCGGGGCAGGCCCCGCTTGCTGCGCGGCAAGCGGGGCGCAGCCCGACACTCGGCGTCGAGGCCGGGGTGAGGGGCCGCGGGGCTCAGGGCGGGTCGCTGGGGCCGGCGGGTCGCGTGGCGGGTGGGCCGCGGAGCGGGCGCGCCTCGGCGCGGAGGGCGGGTGCCTAGCGGCGGCGGAGGTCGGCGGGCAGCGCCGAGGCGGCCGCCTCGTCGAGCAGCCAGAGCGTCTGCGACCGCCCGCGGGCGCCGGCGGCAGGCACCTGCAGCCGGCCGGCGCCGGACAGCGCCATCGCGACCATCGGCGCCTTCTCCTCGCCGGCGACGACGAGCCAGACCTCGCGCGCGGTGCAGAGCGCCGAGAAGCCCAGGGTGATCCGGGTGGGCGGCGGCTTGGGGCAGCCGTGCACGGCGGTCACCGCGCGCTCGTCGTGGGCCGCCGGCGACTCGGGGAAGATCGAGGCGGTGTGCCCCTCCGGCCCCATGCCGAGCAGCAGCACGTCGAAGGGCGGCACGTCGTGGTCGGTCGGGGCCGCCGCCAGCAGCTCGCGGGCGTAGCGCTCGGCCGCGGCCTCCGCGTCGTCGCCGTCCGGGCCGCCGAGCGCGCCCATCGGGTGCACCCGCGCCGGGTCGAGGGGCAGCGCGTCGAGCAGCGCCTCGCGGGCCTGCCGGTCGTTGCGGTCGGGGGAGTCGGCCGCGACGAAGCGCTCGTCGCCCCACCACACGTCGACCCGGGACCAGTCGACGGCGGCGTGCGCCGGCGAGGACCGGACCAGCTCGAGCGTGCGGATGCCGACGCCGCCGCCGGTCAGCACAACGCTGGCCGTGCCGCGCAGGGCCTGCGCGTCGACGAGCCGGGTGACCAGGCGGGCGGCGACGGAGGCGGCCAGGACCTCCGGGTCGCGGGAGACGACGACGGTGGGGGCCGGCGCGCCGGTCATGCGGCGGGGGCGCCCTCGGCCGGGTCCTGCCAGATGTGCGTGCGCAGGGCCGGCGGGTCGAGCGGCCTGTCGATGCCGGTCGCCGCGGCCAGGGCCTCGGCGTAGGGCTCGTCGGCGTCCAGGCGACGCAGCTCCTCGGCCAGCAGGTCGCCCAGGTCGCGGCGGGGGAGCGGCATGACGCGGTCCGGCTGGTCGGAGCGGGCGAGCACCGCGGTGCTCGCGTTGACCCGGCGCACGGCCAGCGAGCTGTCCTCGACCTCGATGAGGACCTCCTGCACCCCGGAGCCGGAGTGCTCGACGACCTCGACGGGGACGTGCAGCCGGCTGCGCAGCCAGCCGGTGAGCAGCGCTCCGCTCGGGTTGCCGGGCTCGGCCGTGACGACCGCGCTGACCGGGGCGGCCGCGACGCTGTCGAAGGCCGAGGCCAGCAGGCCGCGCCAGAGCGTCGTCCGGGCCCAGGACAGGTCGGTGTCGCCGGGGACGTAGTCCTCGGCCCGCTGGTGCAGCGCGGCCATCGGGTCGGGCGCGCTGTGGCAGTCGGTGAGCCGGCGGCCGGCGCTGACGCCGAGCGGGTCGTGCGCGATCAGGGTCGGCGGCGCGCCGTTCCACCAGGTCACCACCGGGGCGTCCGGGGCGAGCAGCGGCAGCACGACCGACTCGGCGTGCAGGGCGAGCCGGCCGTACATCCGCATGATCACGGACTCACCCGGCCCGAGGCGGTCGCCGATGAGCACCTCGGCGTCGAGCCGCGGCTCGGGGGCGTCGGGGCGGCGGCGGACCACGATGAGCAGCCGGCACGGGTGCTGCGCGGCGGCCCGGGTGGCCGCCTGCTCGGCCTCGGCGACGTTCTTCTCGTCGGTGACGACCACCAGCGTCAGGGCGAGCCCGGACGAGACCGCCCCGGCCTGCCGGCGCTCGGCCGCGAGCGCCTTGACGACGTCGGTGCCGGTCGTGTCCCACAGGGTCGTCATGGTCGCCTCCAGGCGCGTCCGTCGCGGGCGAGCATGTCGTCGGCGGCCTTGGGCCCCCACTCGCCGGCCCGGTAGGGCTCCGGCGCGATGCCTGCGGCGTCCTGCTCGCGCCAGTGGGCCTCGATCGGGTCGACGACCCGCCAGCTCTGCTCGACCTCCTCGTTCTGCGGGAACAGCGCGGCGTCGCCGAGCAGCACGTCGAGGAGCAGCCGCTCGTACGCCTCGGGGCTGCTCTCGGTGAACGCCTCGCCGTAGAGGAAGTCCATCGAGACGTCGCGGACCTCCATGGCGGTGCCGGGCACCTTGCTGCCGAAGCGCAGGGTGACGCCCTCGTCGGGCTGCACGCGCACGACGAGCTGGTTCTGGCCGAGCTCCTCGGTGTCGCTGCGGCTGAACGGCAGGTGCGGCGCCTTGCGGAACATCACCGCGATCTCGGTGACGCGGCGGGGGAGCCGCTTGCCGGTGCGCAGGTAGAACGGGACGCCGGCCCAGCGCCGGGTCTCGACCTCCAGGCGTACGGCGGCGAAGGTCTCGGTGCGGGAGTCGGCCGCCACGCCCTCCTCGGCGGTGTACGCGGTGGCGCGCTCGCCGGCCAGCCAGCCCTGCTGGTACTGGCCGCGGACGGCGTACGCGGAGAGGTCCTTCGGCACCTTGATGGCGCCGAGGACCTTGCGCTTCTCGGTGCGCAGGCTGGCCGCGTCGAAGCTGACCGGCTCGTCCATGGCGGTGAGGGCGAGCAGCTGGAGCAGGTGGTTCTGCAGGACGTCGCGGGCGGCGCCGGTCTGCTCGTAGAAGCCGGCCCGCGAGCCGATGCCGACGTCCTCGGCCATGGTGATCTGCACCGAGTCGATGTGGTGGGCGTTCCAGATCGGCTCGAACAGGGTGTTGGCGAAGCGCAGCGCCAGCAGGTTCTGGACCGTCTCCTTGCCCAGGTAGTGGTCGATCCGGAAGACGTCCTGGCTGGTGAAGACGTTGTCGACGAGCTGGTTGAGCTCGACCGCGCTCTGCAGGTCGGTGCCGAACGGCTTCTCGACGACGACCCTGCGCCAGCCGCCGGACTCGGCGTTGTCGGCCATGCCGGTGCGCTGCATCTGCTCGCAGCACGGTCGGGAAGGCCGCCGGCGGGATGGAGAGGTAGAACGCCGCGTTGCCGCCGGTGCCGTGGGTCTGGTCGGTCTCCTTGAGCGTCGCGGCGAGCTTGTCGAAGGCCTCGTCGTCGTCGAAGGAGCCCGGCAGGAAGCGGATCGCGTCGGCCGAGCCGCTGCCAGACCTCGTCGCGGAACTCGGTGCGGGCGCCCTTCCTGGCCGCCTCGCGGGCGATCTGCTCGAAGTCGCCGTCGCCCCAGTCGCGCCGGGCGAAGCCCAGCAGGACGAAGCCGGGCGGGAGCAGGCCGCGGTTGGCCAGGTCGTAGACGGCCGGGATCAGCTTCTTGCGGGCCAGGTCGCCGGTGACGCCGAAGACGACCAGGACGCACGGCTCCGGGACCCGGGGGAGCCGGCGGTCGCGCGGGTCGCGCAGCAGGTTGCCGGTCATCCGCGCGCCGCCCGCAGGAGCGCGTCGAGGCCGGCGGCCCGGTCGACCAGGTGCAGGCGCAGGGCCGGCCGGTCGCGGGTGGCGATCGCGCGCAGGTCGCCCACGGCCTGGGCCGCCTGCAGCTGCCCGAACGTGTACGGCTTGCCCGGCACCTCGAGGTCCTCCGTGACAGCGGCGGTCACCTGCAGGAACGCCCCGGTCTGCGGGCCGCCCTTGTGGAACTGCCCGGTCGAGTGCAGGAAGCGCGGGCGCCCAGCCGAAGGTCACCGGGTGCGCCAGCCGGGCGGCGAGGGCCGCCCGCAGGTCGCCGGCGCGCGCGCCTCGGCGTGCCGGTCGAGGTAGGCCATGACGGCGAGGTAGCCGCGGTCCGGGACGGCGCGCAGCAGCGCCGCGAGCGCCCCGGCCAGGTCGGTGACGTCAGCGAGCAGGTCGCCGGTCGCGTGCACCTCGACGCCGTCCTCGGTGAACAGCGGCTCGGTGGGAGCGGAGGCGTCGCCGGCCAGCACGGCACCGGTGTTGTCCTTGCTCTCCTGCACGTTGGGCTGGTCGAACGGGTTGATCTGCAGCGCCCGCCCGGCGACCGCGGTGGCGAACTCCCAGACCAGGAACTGCGCGCCCAGCGGGCCGTCGACCGAGGTGCCGAGCGGTGCGGCTGAGCCGCCGAGGACGACCAGGTGGCTGTCGGCGGCCGGCTCGGTGCCCGGCGCGTCGCGGCTCTCGACGACGACGGGCAGCAGCCCGCGACCCTGCTTGCCGGTCGACTCGGCGACCAGCTGCTCGGCCCAGTCGCCGAAGCCGTGCGGGGCGCTGTCGCCGGGCGCGATGATGAGCTTGTCGCGGCCGTCGACCGCGCCACCCCCCAGCACGGCGCCGAGCGCGAGGCCCGGGCCGTCGTCGTCGGCGAGGGTCGGCTCGACCGCGGCGGCGTCGTCGAGCAGACCGGCCACGTCGACGCCGGCCAGCGCCGACGGCACCAGTCCGAAGGCGGTGAGGGCGCGAGTAGCGGCCGCCGACGTCGGGGTCGGCGAGGAAGACGGCGCGTACGCCCTCCTGCTCGGCGGTCGACGCCAGCGGCGAGCCGGGGTCGGTCACGACGACGATGCGGGAGGAGGCGTCCACGCCGGCCGCCTCGAAGGCGGCGCGGGCGGCCCGGCGGTGGCTGTCGGTCTCGACGGTCCCGCCGGACTTCGAGCTGACCACCACGACGGTGCGCTCGAGGTCGGTGAACGCGGCGCGGACCTGGCCCGGGTCGGTCGTGTCGAGGGTGACCAGCGGCTTGCCGGCCGTGGCGCAGATGACCTCGGGAGCCAGCGAGCTGCCGCCCATGCCGGCGAGCACCACCCGGTCGACGCCCTCGGCGGCGAGCTCGTCGCGCAGCGCGGTGATCTGCGGCAGCAGCTCCCGGCCGGTGGCGACGGCGTCGAGCCAGCCGAGCCGCACGGTCGCCTCGGGCGTCGCGTCGGGGCCCCAGAGGGTGGCGTCCTTGGCCGCCAGCTTCGCCACGACGCCGTCGGCCCGCGCCGCCTGGAGGGCGACGGAGCGGGAGGCCAGCAGCGAGCCGCCGACGGTCTGCACCGTCACCCCGCCGCCGCGAGACGGGGCTGTCGTCCTCGTCGGCGCCGGGCACCGTCAGGCCGGTCAGGCCCTGGTCGCCAGAGGGGTCCCCGGTCGGCTGCAGCGGGCGTCCTCGACCAACTCGGAGGGGGCCACACCGGAGCGGATCGCGTCGGCCACGTCCTCCGGGCCGGGCAGGTCTGCGGAGGTCACTGGCCGCTCGCCTCGGTGGAGGCGGCCGCCGGGCCGTCGCCGGCCGGCTCGGCGCCGCCGTCGGGGACGACGTCGGCGCCGGCCTTCTCCAGCTGGTCGGTGACCGACTCGATCAGGTCGTTCCAGGCCTCCTCGAACTTCGGACAGGCCCTCCTCCTCCAGCTTCTGGACGACGTCGTCGTAGTCGACGCCCGCCTCCCTCAGCCGGTCCAGGACGCCCTGCGCGTCGGCGTACTCCCCGGTGACCGTGTCGCCGCGGACCTTGCCGTGGTCGAAGACGGCCTGCAGCGTCCCCTCGGGCATGGTGTTGACGGTGCCCGGCGCGACCAGCTCGACGACGTAGACGCGTGTCGTCGTAGGACGGGTCCTTGACGCCGGTGGAGGCCCAGAGCGGCCGCTGCGGCTTCGCGCCGGCGGACTCGAGCGCCTTCCAGCGGTCGGAGGAGAACGACCTCCTCGTAGTGCTGGTAGGCCAGCCGGGCGTTGGCGACCGCGGCCAGGCCGCGCAGGTCGCTGTCGCGCCCCGGCTGCCGAGCCGCTTGTCGATCTCGGTGTCGACCCGGCTGACGAAGAACGACGCCACCGAGCCGAGGCCGGACAGGTCGTGGCCGTTCTCCTTCGCCAGCTCGAGGCCGGCGAGGAAGGCGTCCATGACCGCGTCGTAGCGCTCGAGCGAGAAGATCAGCGTGACGTTGACGCTGATGCCCTCGCCGAGCACCTGGGTGATCGCCGGCAGCCCCTCCAGGGTGGCCGGGATCTTGATGTACAGGTTCGGCCGGTCGACCAGCCACCACAGCGCCTTGGCCTCGGCGACGGTGCGGTCGGTGTCGTGGCTGATCCGCGGGTCGACCTCGATCGACACCCGGCCGTCCACGCCGCCGCTGCGCTCGGCCACCGGGGCCAGCACGTCGCACGCCCAGCGCACGTCGTACGTCGTCAGCGCGCGCACGGCCTCGCCGACGTCGGTGCCCCGCAGCGCGAGGTCACGGACCTGCTCGTCGTAGGCGGCGCCGTCGGACAGCGCCTTCTGGAAGATCGACGGGTTGGTCGTGACCCCGACGACCGAGCGGGTCTCGACCAGCTCGGCCAGGTTGCCGGTGCGCAGGCGCTCGCGGGAGAGGTCGTCGAGCCAGACCGCCACTCCCGCGGCGGACAGGTCGGCGAGGGCGTCGGTCATCGTGGACTCCTAGTTGCCGGTGGTCGAGCCGGAGGTCTTCCCCAGCTTGGAGAGGGAGGACCGCGCCGCGGCGACGACGCGCTCCGCGGTCAGCCCGAACTGCTCGTACAGGACGCCGTACGGCGCCGACGCCCCGAAGTGCTCGAGCGCGACGCACTCGCCGTAGCCACCGACCCACTCGTGCCAGCCCTGCGACACGGCGGCCTCGACGGAGACGCGAGCCTGCACGTCCGGCGGCAGGACGGTGCGCTTGTACGCCTCGTCCTGCTCGCGGAACCACTCGACGCAGGGGACGCTGACCACGCGGGTCGCGATGCCCTCGGCCTCGAGCGCCTCCTGGGCGGCGACGCAGATCTGCACCTCGGAGCCGGTGCCCATGAGGATCACCTGCGGCTGGCCGTCGGAGGCGTCGCGCAGGACGTACGCACCGCGCGCGGTGCCCTCGGCGCTGCCGAACACCGTGCGGTCGAGGACCGGCAGGTTCTGGCGCGACAGGGCGAGCCCGGCCGGGCGGTCGGTGTGCTCCAGGACGGTGCGCCAGGCGACGGCCGTCTCGTTGGCGTCGGCCGGCCGGACGACGTCGAGGCCCGGGATCGCGCGCAGCGAGGCGAGGTGCTCGATCGGCTGGTGGGTCGGGCCGTCCTCGCCCAGGCCGATCGAGTCGTGGGTCCAGACGTACGCGACCGGCAGCTTCATCAGCGCCGCCAGGCGGACCGCGCCGCGCATGTAGTCGCTGAAGACCAGGAAGGTGCCGCCGTAGACGCGGGTGCCGCCGTGCAGCGCGATGCCGTTCATCACGGCGCCCATCGCGTGCTCGCGGATGCCGAAGTGGAGCGTGCGGCCGTACGGGCTGGCGTCCTTGAGGGGGTTGCCCTCGGGCAGGAAGCTGTCGGCGCCGTCCATCGTCGTGTTGTTGCTGCCGGCGAGGTCGGCGCTGCCGCCCCACAGCTCGGGCAGGACCGGGCCGAGCGCCGACAGGACCTTGCCGCTCGCGACGCGGGTGGCGACGCCCTTCTCGTCGGCCTCGAAGGACGGGATCGCCTCCTCCCAGCCGGTGGCGAGGCGCCGCTCGGACAGCCGGTCGTGCAGCGCCTTGCCCTCGGGGTTGGCGGCGGCCCAGGCGTCGTACCGCTGCTGCCACTCGGCGCGCAGGGCGCGGCCGCGGGCGACGACGCCGCGGGCGTGCTCGACGACCTCGTCGGGGGCGTAGAAGCTCGTGTCCGTCGGGAAGCCGATGGCCTCCTTGGTCAGCTTGACCTCGTCGGCGCCGAGCGCCGCGCCGTGGGCCTTGCCGGTGTTCTGCAGGTTGGGGGCGGGGTAGCCGATGATCGTCCGCATCGAGATGAAGGACGGCCGGTCGGTCTCCTCGCGCGCGGCGACGAGGGCCGCGTGCAGCTCGCGGACGTCGTCGCCGTCCTCGACGTGCTGCACGTGCCAGCCGTACGCCGCGTAGCGCGCGAGCGACGTCCTCGCTGAACGCGGTCTGGGTGTCGCCCTCGATCGAGATGTGGTTGTCGTCGTAGAGCACGACGAGGTTGCCCAGGCGCTGGTGGCCGGCCAGGCTGCTGGCCTCGGCGCTGATCGCCCTCCTCGAGGTCGCCGTCGGAGGCGATGCACCAGATGGTGTGGTCGAAGACCGAGGCTGCCGGGGGCCGCGTCGGGGTCGAGCAGGCCGCGCTCGCGCCGGGCCGCCATCGCCATGCCCACCGCGTTGCCGACGCCCTGGCCGAGCGGGCCGGTCGTGACCTCGACGCCGGGGGTGTGGCCGTGCTCCGGGTGGCCCGGGGTGAGCGAGCCCCACTGCCGCAGGTGGGCGAGGTCCTCGAGCGTGAGCCCGTAGCCGGAGAGGTAGAGCTGGACGTACAGCGTCAGGCTGGTGTGCCCGCAGGACAGCACGAACCGGTCGCGGCCGGTCCAGTCCGGCATGCTCGGGTCGTGCCGCAGCAGCCGCTGGTAGAGCAGGTAGGCCGCGGGCGCCAGGCTCATCGCGGTGCCGGGGTGGCCGGAGCCGGCCGACTCGACGGCGTCCATGGCGAGGGCGCGCGCGACGTCGACGGCCTTCTCGTCCAGCTCGGTCCACTCGAGGGTGCTGTCCTGGCGGGTGTCCTGCGTCACCGTGGCGTCCGGCCTCTCGCTCGTTCGTGCGTGAAAGGTCGCGATCTTGCGCGCTCAACCCTATGCCCGACGTCCCCCGAGCCCGAGGGTCCAACCACGTGCGCGACGCCTCGCTCCGGCCGACCGCCCCTGGCAGGTCGGGCGGAGGGGCGGCCGGTAGAGTTCGGGCCGTGACGACGCTCGCCGATCCGCCTGCCGTCGCGCCAGTCGCCCAGGCCGGACCGTCGTCCC
The DNA here is from genome assembly GCA_963762795.1 of uncultured Actinomycetota bacterium. GTDB lineage: Bacteria > Actinomycetota > Actinomycetes > Mycobacteriales > SCTD01 > RYN-170. The sequence continues at coordinate 358,376 of CAVXMC010000014.1, forward strand.
GGAGCGCCCGCGCGCGGGCGTCCGTCGGCGCCTACGTCGCCCTCACCAAGCCGCGCATCATCGAGCTGCTGCTGGTGACCACGGTCCCGACGATGGTGCTCGCCGCCCGCGGCCTGCCCTCGCTCGGCCTGGTCGTCGCCACGCTGGTCGGCGGCAGCCTCGCCGCGGGCAGCGCCAACGCGCTCAACTGCTGGTACGACCGCGACATCGACAGCATCATGGACCGCACCAAGAAGCGGACCCTGGTGCGCCACGAGGTGCGCCCGGCCCGCGCGCTGGCGTTCGGCCTGGTGCTCGGCGCCGTCGCGGTGGCCGAGCTCTGGCTGACCACCAACCTGCTGTCGGCCGCCATGGCGGTCATCGCCATCGCCTTCTACGTCGTCGTCTACACGATGTGGCTCAAGCGCCGCACGTCGCAGAACATCGTGTGGGGCGGGGCGGCCGGCTGCATGCCCGTGCTCATCGGCTGGTCGGCGGTCACGGGCACGGTCTCCTGGGAGGCCGTCGTCCTGTTCGGCGTCATCTTCCTCTGGACGCCGCCGCACTTCTGGGCCCTCGCCATGCGCTTCCGCGACGACTACGCCGCGGCCCGCGTGCCGATGCTCCCGGTGGTCGCCTCACCCGCTGTGGTCGCGTCGCGGATCGTCGCCTACTCGTACGCGATGGTCCTCGCGTCCCTCCTCCTGTGCGCTCCGCTCGGGCCGTCCGGGGTCCTGTACGCGGTGAGCGCTGTCGTGCTCGGCGTCGTCTTCCTGCGCGAGGCCCACCTGCTGCTCGGCCGGGTGCGCGCCGGGGCCGATGCCGCGCCGATGCGCGTCTTCCACTGGTCGATCACCTACCTGGCGCTCCTCTTCCTCGCCCTGGCCGTCGACCAGCTCGTCTGATCGGGGGCGGCGTCGCGGCCAGCGTCGCGCTGCGCCCCTCGGAGGCGACCCGGAGCCACCGCACCGCGACGTCCGCCGCCGCTGCGGGTCCCCGGCCCCCCGGCTTCGGCGCCGAGTGTCGGGCTGCGCCCAGCCCTTCGCCGCCGCGAGTGGGGCGTGAGCCGACACTCGCGGCGGCTGACCGGCCGGCGCGCGGACGTCGCGCTGCGCCCCTCGGAGGCGGCCCGGAGCAACCGCACCGCGACGCTCGCCGGACCGGAAGGCTCCCGACCGGCGCCGCGCCCAGCGGCAGCGGCCGGCAGGAACCCCCCCGCCGTCAGACCGGCTGGGGGGTCCTCGCGGGCACCACCACGTCGGCGGCCACCACCGGCTCCGCCGGCCCGCGCGAGCGCACGGCCAGGACCACCCGGACCGCGGCGATCAGCGTCGCGCAGGCCCCCGCCATGTGCAGCGCGACGAGGACGACGGGCAGGTCGGTGAAGTACTGCGCGAACCCGATCGCCCCCTGCGCCAGCTCGACGCCGAGCAGGACCGCCGCCGCGCGGACGGCCGGCACCGGGGCCGAGGAGACCCGGAGCGCGACCCACAGGCCGACGGAGGCCCCGACGAGGAGCAGGACGAGGTCGGCGTGCAGCTGGCTCATCGCGCCGGGGTCGAGGCCGGTGCGCCCGGCCTCGAGGTCACCGCTGTGCGGCCCCGAGCCGGTGACGACCGTCCCGACCGCGAGCACCAGGGCGGTCAGCCCGAGCAGCGCGCAGGAGAAGGTCCGGAGCGGCGCGCGGACCACGGGGACCGCCGGACCGTCGCCCTCGCCGGCCCGGTGGTGCAGGACCACCGCGGCCCCGATCAGCGCCATGGAGAGCAGGAAGTGGGCCATCACGGTCCACGGGTTGAGCCCGGTCAGCACGGTGATGCCGCCGAGCACCGCCTGCGCCGGGATGCCGAGGAAGACCAGGACGGCGAGCCGGACCAGCGACGGGCGCCGCGGCCGGGCGCGGACGACGGCGACCACCGTCGCCACCACCACGGCGGTCAGCACGAAGGTCAGCAGGCGGTTGCCGAACTCGATCAGCCCGTGCACCGCGTACTCCGCCGTGGGGGTGAGCGTCGAGTCGGTGCAGCGTGGCCAGGTGGGGCAGCCGAGACCAGAGGCGGTCAGCCGCACCGCGCCGCCGGTGACGACGATGACGGAGTTGGCGACGATGCTGGCGAGGGCGAGCCGACGGACCGTGCGGACGTCTGGACGAGGGACCGCGAGCACGCCCCCAGGCTACGGGGGCGCCGCTCAGACCGCCTGCCGCTGCTCCTGCGCTGCGCGGTCGAGCAGGTCGAGCAGCTCCTGGTCCACGACCGCGTGGCGGGTGATGTTGACGCTGTGGCCCGCCCCCGGCACGACGACCAGGCGGGCGGACGGGATCTCCTCCGCCATCCGTCGGCTGTGCCCGACGGGCGTGAGCCGGTCGCAGTCGCCCACGAGGATCGTCGTCGGCACCGACCGGAACGGCACGAGCGAGGTGACCTCGTCGTGCTCCAGGAAGCTCGGGTAGAAGGCTGCGGTAGTGGTCATCGGGCACTGCTCCAGCAGGGCCTGCACCTCGCGGACCAGCGCGGGCTCGGCGTCGTCGCAGCCGAAGAGGTAGCGCCTGTAGAAGAAGTAGCCGGCGCGGCTGCCCCGGAGGCGGGTCCGCTCCATCAGGGGCGCGAACAGGCGCAGTGCCCGCAGCCACAGCGGCAGCAGGTGCAGGCGCTTGCCGACGCGGGCGGCCAGCCCGACCAGCCCACCCGTGACCAGGTCCCCGGCGGACGTGGCGAGCAGGAACGCGCCGACGACCCGGGTGCCGAACAGCTCCGGCCGCTGGCGGGCCAGCGACATGAGCGTCATGCCGCCCATGGAGTGGCCGACGAGGACGACGGGACCGGTGCCCCCGCGCTGCTCGAGCACGTCGGCGAGGTCCTGGCCGAGCTGGTCGAACGTCGCGTGCTTCGGGTCGCCCAGGGGCGATCTGCCGTGGCCGCGCTGGTCGTAGAGCACGACCCGGGCCCGGCTGGCGAGCGCGTCCCGCTGCAGCAGGAACTCCCCGAGCTGCGCCGTGAAGCCGTGCGAGAAGACCACCGTCACCGGCGCGGACTGGTCGCCGGACTCCTCGACGTGCAGGCGGATCCCGTCGGAGGTGAGCACCCCGTCGGCAGGCCCCGCGGCGGCCCACCGGCGGCGGCGGCGCAGCCGCAGGCCCAGCAGTCCGAGGAGCGCGGTGAACACTGCGAGCAGGTGGCGCGGCATGCGTCACTCCCAGCGGAAGAAGCGGGTGGCGGCGCCGAGACCGGCGACCGCCCAGACGGCCAGCACGGCCGTGTCCTGCAGCGGTACCCCGCCCCCGTCGTGCAGCACCTCGCGCAGGCCGCCGGACAGCGCCGCGGTCGGCAGCAGGCGTACGACGTCCTCGGCCGGCCCGAACTCCGACAGCGGGAACATGATCCCGCCCAGCACCAGCAGGACCAGCCAGACCAGGTTGGCCGCGGCCAGCGTCGTGAGCCCGCGCATGGTGCCGCCCAGCAGCAGGCCGAGGCCGCTGAAGGCCGCGGTACCGAGGACGACGAGCAGGAGCACGGCGAGGACGGACCCGTGCGGCTCCCAGCCCAGCGCCAGCCCGACGAGGCAGATCAGCGCGATCTGCAGCAGCTCCACAGCCAGCACGCCGAGCGTCTTGGCCAGCAGGAGGGCGGACCGCGGCAGCGGGGTGGCCCCCAGGCGCTTGAGCACGCCGTACTGCCGCTCGAAGCCGGTGGCGATCGCCTGGCCGGTGAAGGAGGCGCTCATGACCGCGAGGGCCAGGACGCCCGGGACGAAGAAGCCGGCCCGGCCGGTGCGCGAGTCGTCGCCCTCGACCGAGACGAACGGCAGCAGCGTCAGCACGACGAGCAGACCGACCGGGATGACCAGGTTGAGCAGGACCTGCTCGCCGTTGCGCAGGGTCAGCAGCAGCTCGGCGCGGGTCTGCGCACGGAGCAGGGACGCGTACGGCGCCCGCCCCGGGCGCGGGGCCAGCGCCCCGGGCGTCCAGGCGCTCATGCTCGGAGCTCCCGTCCGGTGAGGTCGAGGAAGACGTCCTCGAGGCTGCGGTGCTCGACGCGCAGGTCGCCGGCCATGACGCCCTGCGCGGCGCACCACGTGGTGACCGCGGCGAGCAGCTGCGGGTCGACGGGGCCCTCGACGAGGTACTGCCCGGCGGGCGACTCCTTGGCCGCGCAGCCCTCGGGCAGCGCGAGCAGCAGCTCGTCGAGCTGCAGACCGGGCACCGCGGTGAAGCGGAGCTGGTCCGACGGCGCTCGTACGGGTCAGCTCGGCCAGCGTGCCGGCCGCGACGACCCGGCCGGCGTCGACGATGACGACGTCGTCGGCCAGCCGCTCGGCCTCGTCCATGAGGTGGGTGGTCAGGACGACGCTCACGCCGTCGGCGCGCAGCGCCTCGACCAGCTCCCAGGTGGCGTGCCGCGCCTGCGGGTCCAGGCCCGCGGTCGGCTCGTCGAGGAAGACCAGCTCCGGGCGGCCGACGATCGCGGTCGCCAGCGACAGCCGCTGCTGCTGGCCGCCGGAGAGCCGGCGGTAGGGCGTGCGGGCGGCCTCGCGCAGGCCGAGCCGGTCGAGCAGCTCGTCGGGGTCGAGCGGGTGCGCGGAGTAGGAGGCGACGAGGCGGAGCATCTCGCCGGCGCGCAGGCCCGGGTAGGCGCCGCCGGCCTGCGGCATCACGCCGACGCGCGGGCGCAGCGCCGGGTCGCGGGGGTCGAGGCCGAGCACCCGGACCGAGCCGCCGTCGGCCTTGCGGAAGCCCTCGCAGACCTCGACCGTGGTGGTCTTGCCCGCGCCGTTGGGTCCGAGCAGCGCGAGGACGGTGCCGGGGCGGACGCGCAGGTCCAGGCCGTCGACGGCGGTGCGGACGCCGTACCGCTTGACCAGGCCGACGACCTCGACCGCGGGGGAGTCCACCGGCCGAGTCTAGGAGCGCCGCCTGGGGGGCGCCTGCGCAGCGGCGGGTAAGGGCACCCTGCGTGCAGAGCGTCACCCTCAAGGCCGCCGGCCTGGTTCGACGCGGGGACGGAATTACGACACACTGGTGTTGTGAAAAGCATGGGCACCCTGGCAGGCACGCGCGAGCGCGTGCTGTCACTGCTGCTCGAGCTCGGCCCGTCCACGACCGCCGACCTGGCCGAGCGGCTCGGCGTCAGCGCCCCGGGCGTGCGCCGCCACCTCGACGCCCTCGTCGCCGACGGCCGGGTCACCACCCGCGACCCCCGCGTGCGCCCGGCGCTGCGCGGCCGCGGCCGGCCCGCCCGGCTCTACGCGCTGACCGACGCCGGCCACGCCGCCGGGCCGAGCGCCTACGACGACCTCGCGGCGAGCGCCCTGCGCGCCCTGGCGGCCACGGGTGGCGACGACGCCGTCGAGGCGTTCGCCCGGGCCCGCGTCGGCGAGCTCGAGGCCCGCTACGCCGAGCAGCTGGCCGGCTCCGACGACAAGGTCGAGGCCTTGGCGGCTGCGCTGAGCGCTGACGGGTACGCCGCCACCACGACGGAGCACGGGCTCGGCGTCCAGCTCTGCCAGCACCACTGCCCGGTCCAGCACGTGGCCGCGCAGTTCCCCCAGCTCTGCGACGCCGAGACGGCGGCCCTCGGTCGCCTGCTCGACGTCCACGTCCAGCGACTGGCGACCATCGCGCACGGCGACGGCGTCTGCACGACGTTCATCCCTACCGGGAAGGTCCACGCATGACCACGATCGACACCCTCGGCATCGGCTCCTACGAGTTCGGCTGGGCCGACAAGGACATCGCCGGCGCGGAGGCGAAGCGCGGGATCTCCGAGGAGGTCGTGCGCGACATCTCGGCGAAGAAGAGCGAGCCCGAGTGGATGCTCGAGATGCGGCTGAAGGGCCTGAAGCTCTTCGGCAAGAAGCCCATGCCGACGTGGGGCTCGGACCTGTCCGGCATCGACTTCGACAACATCAAGTACTTCGTGCGCACCTCCGAGAAGCAGGCCGCCTCGTGGGAGGACCTGCCCGAGGACATCAAGAACACCTACGACAAGCTCGGCATCCCCGAGGCGGAGAAGCAGCGCCTCGTCGCCGGTGTCGCCGCGCAGTACGAGTCCGAGGTCGTCTACCACTCGATCCGCCAGGACCTCGAGGAGAAGGGCGTCCTGTTCCTCGACACCGACACCGCGCTCAAGGAGCAGCCCGAGCTGTTCCGCGAGTACTTCGGCTCGGTCATCCCGGTCGGTGACAACAAGTTCGCCGCGCTCAACACCGCCGTCTGGTCGGGCGGCTCGTTCATCTACGTCCCGCCGGGCGTCAAGGTCGACATCCCGCTGCAGGCCTACTTCCGGATCAACACCGAGAACATGGGCCAGTTCGAGCGCACGCTGATCATCGCGGACGAGGGCTCGAGCGTGCACTACGTCGAGGGCTGCACCGCGCCGATCTACAGCTCCGACTCGCTGCACTCCGCGGTCGTCGAGATCATCGTGAAGAAGGACGCCCACGTCCGCTACACGACGATCCAGAACTGGTCGAACAACGTCTACAACCTCGTCACCAAGCGCACCGCCGTGCACGAGGGCGGCCGCATGGAGTGGATCGACGGCAACATCGGCTCCAAGGTGACGATGAAGTACCCGGCCTGCTACCTGCTGGGCGAGCGCGCCTCCGGCGAGACGCTGTCCATCGCCTTCGCCGGCGAGGGCCAGCACCAGGACGCCGGCGCCAAGATGGTCCACGCCGCGCCCAACACGACGTCGAACATCGTCAGCAAGTCGGTCGCCCGCGGTGGTGGCCGCACGTCGTACCGCGGTCTGGTGCAGGTGCAGGAGGGCGCGACCGGCAGCAAGAGCAACGTCGTCTGCGACGCCCTGCTCGTCGACGCGATCAGCCGCAGCGACACCTACCCCTACGTCGACGTCCGCGAGGACGACGTGTCCCTGGGCCACGAGGCGACCGTCAGCAAGGTCGGCGAGGACCAGCTCTTCTACCTGATGAGCCGCGGCCTGGCCGAGGACGAGGCGATGGCGATGGTCGTGCGGGGCTTCGTCGAGCCGATCGCCCGCGAGCTGCCGATGGAGTACGCGCTCGAGCTCAACCGGCTCATCGAGCTGCAGATGGAGGGTTCCGTTGGCTAGCTCGATGGAGGCTGCCCTCTCGACCGAGCGCGCTGCGCTCAAGGAGACCGGCGGGCTCATGGAGGGCTCGGTGGCGGTCAACGTCACCCCCTCCACGCCGAAGAAGCCGGCCGACGCCCGCGTCACGCAGCTGCGCTCGACCGACCCCGACGCCTTCGGGCGCATCACCGGTCGCGAGGAGGAGTGGCGCTTCACGCCGCTCGCCCGCCTCCAGGGGCTGCACGACGGCAGCGCGGTCGTCGACGGCAAGGTCGACGTCACGGTGGACGCGCCCGACGGCGTCCGCGTCGAGGAGATCGGCCCCGAGCACCCGCTCGTCGGCTCGGTCCTCGTCCCGGCCGACCGCTCGGCGGCCTTCGCCATGCGCGACTTCACCCGCGGCACGCTCGTCACGGTCCCTCGCGACACGACGGTGGACACCCCCGTCACGGTCGCGGTCCGGGGCACCGGCGGCACGGCGTACGGGCACGTGGTCGTCGACGTCGAGCCGTTCGCCAGCGCCGTGGTCGTCCTGGACCACACCGGTACGGGGCGCTACTCGGCCAGCGTCGAGCTGCGCGTCGCCGACAGCGCCTCGCTGACGCTCGTGAGCCTGCAGGACTGGGAGCCCGACGCGGTGCACCTCGGCGCGCAGGCCGCCCTGCTCGGCCGCGACGCGCGCTACCGCTCCATCGTCGTGACGCTCGGCGGTGACCTGGTCCGCCTGGTCCCGACCGTGCAGTACGCCGCGCCCGGGGGCGACGCCGAGCTGCTCGGCCTGTCCTTCGCCGACGCGGCCCAGCACCTCGAGCACCGGCTGCTGGTCGACCACACCGTGCCCCACTGCCGGAGCCGAGTGACCTACAAGTCGGCGCTGCAGGGCGATGAGGCGCACACCGTCTGGGTCGGCGACGTGGTCATCCGCGCCGCGGCCGTGGGCACCGACACCTACGAGCTCAACCGCAACCTGCTGCTCACGCCCGAGGCGCGGGCCGACTCGGTCCCGAACCTCGAGATCGAGACCGGCGAGATCGCCGGTGCCGGTCACGCCAGCGCGACCGGCCGGTTCGACGACGAGCAGCTGTTCTACCTGCAGGCGCGCGGCATCCCCGCCGACGTCGCCCGCCGCATGGTCGTCCGCGGCTTCTTCGCCGACGTGATCGAGCAGATCGGCATCCCCGCCCTCGAGGAGCGCCTGCTGGGCGCCGTCGAGGCCGAACTGACCCGCGTGCTTCCCGAGGAGACGACCGCGTGACCGCACCGCAGAAGGCCTGCTCCCTGTCCGAGCTGCCGGAGGAGGGCGCCCTGCGGGTCGAGCTCGGCGGCAAGCCGGTCTGCATCGCCCGCAGCGGCGGCACCGTCTACGCGATCGGCGACATCTGCTCGCACGCCGACGTCTCGCTCTCCGAGGGCGACGTCGAGGACGGCCACATCGAGTGCTGGCTGCACGGGTCGATGTTCGACCTGGCCACCGGCACGCCGACCGGGCTGCCCGCCACCAAGCCCGTCCCCACCTACGCAGTCACCGTCGAGGGCGACACCGTCCTCGTCGAGATGGAGAGCTGAGCATGGCCACCCTGGAGATCCGCGATCTCGAGGTCGCCGTCGAGGACAAGAAGATCCTCACCGGCGTGAACCTCACGATCCGCGCGGGCGAGACCCACGCGATCATGGGCCCCAACGGCTCCGGCAAGTCGACGCTGGCCTACGCCATCGCCGGCCACCCGAAGTACACCGTCACCGGCGGCACCGTCACCCTCGACGGCGACGACGTGCTGGCGATGGCCGTCGACGAGCGGGCGCGCGCCGGGATCTTCCTGGCGATGCAGTACCCCGTCGAGGTCCCCGGCGTCTCGGTGTCGAACTTCCTGCGCACGGCCGCCACCGCCGTCCGCGGCGAGGCGCCCAAGCTGCGCCTGTGGGTCAAGGAGCAGAAGGAGGCCATGGCGCGCCTCGGCGTCGACCCGGCCTTCGCCGAGCGCAGCGTCAACGAGGGCTTCTCCGGCGGGGAGAAGAAGCGCCACGAGGTGCTGCAGCTCGAGCTGCTGAAGCCCAAGATCGCCGTCCTCGACGAGACCGACTCGGGCCTCGACGTCGACGCGCTGCGCGACGTCTCCGAGGGCGTCAACCGCGTGCGCGCGGGTGGCGAGACCGGCGTCCTGCTCATCACGCACTACACCCGGATCCTGAAGTACATCGAGCCCGACTTCGTGCACGTCTTCGTCAAGGGCCGCATCGTCGAGCAGGGCGGCAAGGAGCTCGCCGACGAGCTCGAGGCCAACGGCTACACCAAGTACGGCGCCGACGCCGCAGCGCCGGCCGGTGCCCTCCCGACCGGCCCGCTGCTGCCCGGCGCGGTGACGACGGCATGACCGCCGTCCTCGCGGCCCCGGCGCTCGACGTCGAGGCGATCCGCCGTGACTTCGCCGTGCTGTCCCGCGAGGTCAACGGCCGGCCGCTGGTCTACCTCGACAACGCGTCCTCGACGCACAAGCCGCGCCAGGTGCTCGACGCCGAGCGCACCTTCGTCGAGCAGCACTACAGCAACGTGCACCGCGGGGTGCACACGCTGTCGCAGGAGGCGACCGACGGCTACGAGGCGGCCCGCGCGACGATCGCCGCCTTCATCGGCGCGCCCGACGCGCACGAGGTCGTCTTCACCAAGAACGTCACCGAGGCGATCAACCTGGTGGCCTACAGCCTCGGCAACGCGAAGGCGGGCTCCCGCTTCCACCTCGGCCCCGGCGACGAGGTCGTCGTCACCGAGATGGAGCACCACTCCAACCTGGTGCCGTGGCAGATGCTCTGCGAGCGCACCGGCGCGACGCTGAAGTGGTTCGGCCTGACCGACGACGGCCGGCTCGACCTGCAGGACGGCGTCATCACCGAGCGGACGAAGCTGGTCGCCTTCGTGCACCAGAGCAACCTGCTCGGCACCGTCAACCCGGTCGAGGAGATCGTCCGCCGGGCCCGCGCGGTCGGTGCGCTGGTGCTGGTCGACGCGGCCCAGTCGGTGCCGCACATGCCCGTCTCGGTCCGGGCCCTCGGCGCCGACTTCGTCTGCTTCACCGGCCACAAGCTGCTCGGCCCCTCGGGCGTCGGCGTGCTGTGGGGCCGCAAGGAGCTGCTCGACGCGATGCCGCCGTTCCTCGGTGGCGGCTCGATGATCGAGGTCGTGCAGATGAGCGGCTCGACCTACGCGCCCGCGCCCGAGCGGTTCGAGGCCGGCACCCCGGTCATCAGCCAGGCGGTCGGCCTGGCCGCTGCCTGCGACTACCTCTCGGCCGTCGGGCTCGACAACGTCGCTCGTCACGAGATGGCGCTGACCGCCCGGCTGCTCGAGGGGCTGCGCACCGTCGACGGCGTCCGCGTCGTCGGCCCGGACACGACCGAGATGCGCGGCTCGGCGGTCAGCTTCACCGTCGAGGGCGTGCACCCGCACGACGTCGGCCAGTCGCTCGACGACCTCGGCATCGCGGTCCGCGTCGGCCACCACTGCGCCGCGCCGGTGTGCAAGCGCTACGGCGTGCCCGCGACCGCCCGCGCCTCCACGTACCTCTACAACACCGCGGCGGAGATCGACGCGCTGGTGGAAGGCCTGGGGCAGGTCAAGGCGTTCTGGTCGGCATGAGCGAGTCGATGTACCAGGAGATCATCCTGGACCACTACCGCAACCCCCACCACAAGGGGTTGCGGGACCCCTTCGACGTGGAGGTGCACCACGTCAACCCGACCTGCGGTGACGAGGTGACCCTGCGCGTGCAGGTCGCCGACGGCACGGTCAGCGACGTCTCGTACGACGGGCAGGGCTGCTCCATCAGCCAGGCCTCGACGTCGGTGATGACCGACCTGGTCATCGGGCAGACGGTCGACGAGGCGATGGAGAAGGCCGACGCCTTCCTCACCCTCATGCAGAGCCGTGGCACGGTGGAGCCCGACGAGGACGTCCTCGAGGACGGCATCGCCTTCGCCGGTGTCAGCCGCTACCCGGCGCGCGTCAAGTGCGCGCTGCTGGGCTGGATGGCGTGGAAGGACGCGACGGCACAGGCCGTCGCGCAGACCGCTCAGGAGGCGTCATGACCGACGTGGCTGCGGAGGCGTCGCTCGACGTCACCCCTGTCCTCGAGACCCCGACCGTCGGCGACCAGCCGAAGCACAAGGCGGCGGACGAGGACGTGATCGAGGCGATGAAGGACGTCGTCGACCCCGAGCTCGGCATCAACGTCGTCGACCTCGGCCTGGTCTACGGCGCGCAGGTGCACGACGACAACACGGTCACCCTCGACATGACGCTGACCAGCGCGGCCTGCCCGCTGACCGACGTCATCGAGGACCAGACCCGCTCGGCGCTCGGCCCGCTGGTCGACGACGTGCGCATCAACTGGGTCTGGATGCCGCCGTGGGGTCCCGACAAGATCACCGACGACGGTCGCGAGCAGCTGCAGGGCTCTCGGCTTCAACGTCTGAGCGACGCCGAACGGCGCCGGCCCCCCGAGGGGACCGGCGCCGTTCTGCTGTCCACGCCGACTTCCCCAGGGTTCCGGTACGCCCGCACGGCGTGTCGGCGTACGCGAACCCTGGGGAAGTCGCCGGAGGGGCGGACGGGTCGGGCTAGGCCGGCGGGTTGAAGTGGGCCGCGAGGGCCACGATCTCGTCGGTCGTCGACTGCGGGACGATGAAGCCCTCGGTGTTGGTGATCTCGCCGAGGTGCGCCTGGATGTCCTCGGCGGTCGGCGTGACGCCGGCGCCGGCGAACCAGCCCTGGCCGAGCGCCCAGTTGACGGCGGCGTAGCGGCCACCGGCGGCGGAGTACTGGCCGTGCGTCGTGGTGCAGGCCTCGCTGCACAGGTAGGTGACCATCGGGGTGACCAGCTCGGGGGCGAGGTAGTTGGCGAAGTCGCCGAGCAGGTCCTCGGTCATGCGGGTCTTGGCGACCGGCATGATCACGTTGGACAGGATGCCGGCGCGGGCGCCCTCGACCGAGATGGTGTTGGACAGGCCGACGAGGCCCATCTTGGCGGCGGCGTAGTTGGTCTGGCCGAAGTTGCCGAAGGTGGCGTTCGAGGCGGTGAAGACGAAGCGGCCGTAGCCGTTCTCCTTCATGACCGCGAAGGCCGGCTTGCTGACGTAGAAGGCGCCCATGAGGTGGACGTCGATGACCGCCTGCAGGTCCGACCACTCCATCTTCAGGAAGCTCTTGTCGCGCAGGATGCCGGCGTTGTTGATGACCACGTCGACCTTGCCGAACGCGTCGACGGCGGTCTTGACGATGCTCTCGCCGCCCTCGGGGGTCGCGACGGAGTCGTAGTTGGCGACGGCCTGGCCGCCCTGGCCGACGATCTCGTCGACGACCTTCTGCGCGGCGGTGTGCTCGCCACCCTTGCCGTCGACGCTGCCGCCGAGGTCGTTGACGACCACGGCCGCGCCGCGGGCGGCCAGGTCCAGCGCGTACGTGCGGCCGAGGCCGCCGCCGGCGCCGGTGACGATGGCGACGCGCCCGTCGAAGCTGATGTCGGTCACGCGGAGTCCTCCATGGTGCTCGGGTGTGGGCGCCAGTCTCTCGCGGGCCTACCGCCCGGTAACCGCCGGGGTGCTCAGACCGTGCCGCGGAGGGTGTCGCACCCGCTCGGGCTGCCGGAGCGGTAGCCGGCCAGGAACCAGCGCTGCCGCTGCTCGGCCGTGCCGTGCGTGAAGGACTCGGGGGAGACCCGGCCCTGCGCCTGCTCCTGGATGCGGTCGTCGCCGACCGAGGCGGCCGCGGACAGGCCGTCCTCGATGTCGGCCTGCGTCAGGTCGGTGATGAAGCCGGTCGTCTCGGCGTTCTTCGCCCAGGCGCCGGCGTAGCAGTCGGCCTGCAGCTCCAGGCGTACGGAGCCGGACTGCGGCCCGGTCCCGCTGCCGACCTTCGCGGAGGTGCCGAGCAGGTCCTGCACGTGGTGGCCGTACTCGTGCGCCAGGACGTACGCCTGGGCGAACGGCCCGCCGTTCGCGCCGTACGTGGTGCGCAGCTCGTCGAAGAAGCCGAGGTCCACGTACACGGTGTCGTCGGCCGGGCAGTAGAACGGGCCGGTCGCCGAGGTGGCGCCGCCGCAGCCCTGGGTCGTCGTCTGCTGGCTGAACAGCTGGGTCTGCGACAGCGTGTAGCGGCGGCCGGTGGTGCGGAACGCGCCGGTCCAGTAGGCCTGGACGCTGTTGACGATGGCGACCACCCGGCAGTCCTCCTGGCGGTCGGCGTCTGCGCCGGTCCGGCAGCGCTGCGCCAGGTCGCTGGCGCTGTAGGCGCCGGGCTCCCTGTCGACGTCCCCGCTGTCCGAGAGCTGGTCGCCGGGCGAGCCGCCACCGCCCAGCAGGGCGATCAGCACGATGACGATCAGGCCGATGCCGCCGCCCCCGCCGACCACCAGGCCGCGCCCGCCGAAGCTGCCGCCACCCCGGCGTCCACGGGCGTCGTCGATCTGGCTGGTGTCCAGGCTGGCCCGGTCGTCGAAGTCCACGCCGGACCGTAGCCGTGCGGGGCCGGGTGGCGCGGGCGCCAGCCCGTAGACTGGACCCGGTGATCACCGTCCAGGACGTCGAGCTCCGCGCCGGCGCGCGAGCCCTCCTGACCGGGGTCACCTTCCGCGTGCAGCCCGGCGACCGCATCGGCCTGGTCGGCCGCAACGGCGCCGGCAAGACCACGCTGACCAAGACGCTGGCCGGGGAGACGCTCCCGGCTGCCGGGTCCATCACGCACACCGGCGAGGTCGGCTACCTGCCGCAGGACCCGCGTACGGGGGACCTCGACGTGCTGGGCAAGGACCGCGTCCTGTCGGCCCGCGGCCTCGACGAGATCGTCCGCAACATGGAGAAGCTGCAGGTCGAGCTCTCCGAGCGGCCGGACGACGCGGCCCTGCTGGCCCGCTACGGCAAGCTGGAGGAGCGCTTCACCGCGCTCGACGGCTACAGCGCCGAGTCCGAGGCCGCCCGCATCTGCGCGAACCTCGGCCTGCCCGAGCGCGCCCTCGAGCAGCGCATCGGCACCCTGTCCGGAGGCCAGCGCCGCCGCATCGAGCTGGCCCGGATCCTCTTCTCCGACGCCACGACGCTCCTGCTCGACGAGCCGACCAACCACCTCGACGCCGACTCGATCGCCTGGCTGCGCGGCTTCCTGCAGAAGCACCAGGGCGGTCTCATCGTCATCAGCCACGACGTCGAGCTGCTCGACGCGGTGGTCAACAAGGTGTTCCACCTCGACGCCAACCGGGCCGAGCTGGACCAGTACAACGTCGGCTGGAAGACCTACCTCAAGCAGCGCGAGACCGACGAGAAGCGCCGCAAGCGCGAGCGGGCCAACGCCGAGAAGCAGGCCGGCGTGCTCAACGCGCAGGCCGAGAAGATGCGCGCCAAGGCCACCAAGGCCAAGGCCGCGCAGGGCATGTTCAAGCGGGCCGAGAAGCTGCTCGCCGGCGCCGAGGGCGTGCGCGCCCAGGACCGCGTCGCCAAGCTGCGCTTCCCGGAGCCCGCGCCCTGCGGCAAGACGCCGCTCACCGCGCGTGAGCTGTCGAAGTCGTACGGCTCGCTGGAGATCTTCACCGACGTCGACCTGGCGATCGACCGCGGCGCCCGGGTCGTCGTGCTGGGCCTGAACGGCGCGGGCAAGACGACGCTGCTCAAGCTGCTGTCGGGCACGGAGCTGCCCGACACCGGTGAGGTGCTGCCGGGCCACGGGTTGCGCCTCGGCTACTACGCCCAGGAGCACGACACCCTCGACACCGACCGCACGGTGCTGGAGAACATGCGCACCTCGGCGCCCGACCTGCCCGAGCCGGAGGCGCGCCGCGTGCTGGGCTCGTTCCTGTTCACCGGCGACGTCGTCCACCAGGCGGCGGGCACCCTGTCCGGCGGTGAGAAGACCCGGCTGGCCCTCGCCACCCTGGTGGTCAGCGGGGCCAACGTGCTGCTGCTCGACGAGCCGACGAACAACCTCGACCCCGCCAGCCGGGAGGAGGTCCTGTCGGCACTCGCGACGTACAAGGGCTCGGTCGTGCTGGTGACCCACGACGAGGGCGCGGTGACCGCGCTGCAGCCCGACAAGGTGCTGCTGCTGCCCGACGGCGTCGAGGACCAGTGGTCCGACGAGTTCGCCGACCTGGTGTCGCTGGCCTGAGGCACTGGCCTGGCTCCAGGGTGAGGCTGCCCTGCTGAGGGCGCCCCGTCCGGTTCGGGTGGCCCACTCTGCGGTAGTGAGTGATCATCCGGGGGGCCGGAACGACGACGCGGAGGGCACGACGTGGCAGAGCTCAAGAAGGGCAGCCGGGTGACCGGCGACGAGCGCGGCAAGCTCGCGGACGACCTGAAGAAGCGCTACGAGGGCGGCGAGAGCATCCGCCTGCTGGCCGAGAGCTCCGGCCGGTCCTACGGCTTCGTGCACCGCATCCTGACCGAGTCCGGCGCCACGCTGCGCGGCCGCGGTGGAGCGACCAGGAAGAAGACCTCCTGATCAGAGCGTTGTCCTGACCAGTCGCACACCCGGGAAGGGGTGACCGGTGCAGGACGTCGCCCAGTTCTCGATGATGAGGTCGTTCCGTCGCGACCCGTCGGTGACCGACACCAAGCTCGCGCCGGGGACGGCGAAGCGGATCGTGCGCTTCGCCTCCCCGTACCGCCGTGAGCTCGTCTGGTTCCTCGTCCTCATCGTCGTCTCCGCCGTGCTGGCGGTCGCCAACCCGCTGATCTTCAAGAAGATCATCGACGACGGCATCGGCACCAACCCGCCGGAGAGCGGCCGGCCCGGGCTCGTCATCGCGCTCGCGCTGCTCGTCGCCGGCCTCGCCCTCGCGGACGCCGTCCTGTCGCTGGCGCAGCGGTGGTACTCCACGCGCATCGGCGAGGGCCTGATCTACGACATGCGGTCGCAGGTCTACGCCCACATCTCGCGCATGCCGATCGCGTTCTTCACCCGTACGCAGACCGGCGCGCTCATCAGCCGCCTCAACAACGACGTGCTCGGCGCGCAGTCGGCCTTCACCGGCACGCTGTCCGGCGTCGTCTCCAACGTCATCGGCGTCGTCCTGACGCTCGCCGCGATGCTCGTCCTGTCGTGGCAGATCACGCTGCTGTCGCTGGTGCTGCTGCCGGTGTTCGTCATCCCCGCCAAGATGATCGGCACCAAGCTGCAGGCGCTCACGCGCGAGGGCTACTTCCTCAACGCGCAGATGACCAACACGATGACCGAGCGCTTCAACGTCTCGGGCGCGCTGCTCGTCAAGCTGTTCGGCCGCCCCGAGGCCGAGGACGCCGCCTTCCGCGAGAAGGCCGGCCGGGTCCGCGACATCGGCATCACCTCCGCGATGTACGGCCGCATCTTCTTCGTCTCGCTCACCACCGTCGCCGCGCTGGCGACCGCGATGGTCTACGGCGTCGGCGGCACGCTCGCCGCCAACGGCTCGCTCGGCGTCGGCACCGTCGTCGCGCTGGCGGCGTACCTCACCCGGCTGTACGGCCCGCTGACCGCGCTGTCCAACGTCCGCGTCGACGTGATGACCGCGCTGGTGTCGTTCGAGCGGGTCTTCGAGGTGCTCGACCTCGAGCCGATGGTGGCCGAGAAGCCGGGCGCCGCCGTGCTGCCGACCGGGGCTGCGTCCATCGTCTTCGACGACGTCGTGTTCGCCTACCCGACGGCGGAGGAGGTCTCGCTCGCCTCGCTCGAGTCCGTCGCCGTCCTCGACAAGTCGCCGTCGGCGGTCGTGCTGCGGGGCGTCTCCTTCCGCGCCGAGCCCGGCCAGCTGGTCGCCCTCGTCGGCCCGTCCGGCGCCGGCAAGACGACCATCAGCCAGCTGGTCACCCGCATGTACGACGTGCTCGACGGTTCGGTCCAGATCGGCGGGCTCGACGTCCGCGACGTCACCCTGCAGTCGCTGCGCGACGCGGTCGGCGTCGTCACCCAGGACGCCCACATGTTCCACGACACCATCCGGGCCAACCTGCACTACGCCAGGCCGGACGCGACCGACGCCGAGCTGTGGGAGGCGCTGGAGGCCGCCCACGTCGGCCCGCTCGTGCACGCGCTGCCCGACGGTCTCGACACCCTGGTCGGCGACCGCGGCTACCGCCTGTCCGGTGGCGAGAAGCAGCGGATGGCCATCGCCCGGCTGCTGCTCAAGGCCCCGGGCATCGTCGTCCTCGACGAGGCCACCGCCCACCTCGACAGCGAGTCCGAGGCCGCCGTGCAGCGGGCCCTGCAGACGGCGCTCGCCGGCCGCACCTCGCTGGTCATCGCGCACCGCCTGTCGACGGTCCGCGAGGCCGACCAGATCCTCGTCGTCGAGGACGGCCGCATCGCCGAGGCCGGCCGCCACGATGAGCTGATCGAGCGCGGTGGGCTCTACACCGAGCTCTACCGCACGCAGTTCGCCTCGCAGACGGACGCAGCGGTGGGGGAGCCGGTCTGACCGTCGAGGCTGTCCTGGCCGCGGCCCGGGCGGGGGTGCGGCGGCTGACACCGGCGGAGACGCAGGCCGCCGTCGCGGCGGGCGCGCTGCTCGTCGACACCCGTACGGCGGCGCAGCGCGCGGTCCAGGGCGAGCTGCCCGGCGCGGTCGTCATCGACCGGACCGTCCTGGAGTGGCGGCTCGACCCGACATCCGCCCACCGGATCGCGGAGGCCGTCGGGCCGGACCTGCTGGTCGTCGTCGCCTGCCGCCAGGGCTACAGCTCGAGCCTCGCCGCTGCCTCGCTCCGGGCGGTCGGGCTGCCGCGGGCCACCGACCTGGAGGGCGGCGTCGAGGCCTGGATCGCCGCAGGGCTGCCGCTGTCCGACGGCCCGGCCGACGTCCGCGAGTAGCTCGCCGCCGCCGACCGCTGCGGCGCGCCCCGCACCCCGCCCCCGCCGCGCGATCATGCACTTCCTGCGGGTGCGCCCCGCGTGGCGATCAACACGATGTGCAAGATCGCGGCGGGAGGGGGCGCGGCGGAGGGGCGCCGCGGGGGAGGGGAGCCGCGCTAGCCGGCGCCGCCGGGCTGGACGTCGGCGCCGTCGCCCGTACCGAGCTCGGAGTCCTCCATGGCGTCGGGGTCGCTGGAGGCCGGCGTGTCGGCGGGCTTCTCGGTGTCGAGGTCGGCGGCGGAGATGTCGGTGCCCTCGCCCAGGCCGGGGTGCTCAGTCATGCGGCAAGCCCTACCCCCGGGCGGAGCCGGCGTCACACCGACTGCAGCCGCAGCTCCCCGTCGGCGTCGGCGAGGGACACCAGGCGCGCCACCTGCTCGCTGGCGCCGCGCAGCACCAGCAGGCCGCGCTGCTCGGCCACGGCGCGGGCGGCCTCGACCAGGACCGGGACCGCCTGCGCCTCCAGCAGCGGGCAGCCGCTCAGGTCGACGACCAGCAACCCCGGCCGCCCGGCGACGGCGCGCTCCAGGTCGTCCCGCAACCGGGGGAGGGCCGCGATGTCGACCTCGTCGTGGCAGGCCACCACCGCGATGTGCGTGGGCTGGTGGGTCTCGTGGCTGGTCGCCGTCATGGCTGCCTCCTTCGTCGCAGACCAGCGTCGTCGTCCGGCATGGCGGGGACCGGACCGGGATGTGTCAGGTGTGTGAACGTCGTAGGTTCGGGGCCCCGCCCTACGAGCCCGGAGCGCACCGTGAAGGTCCCGTTGACCACCGCCGACTTCCTCGACCGCGCCGCGCAGGTCTACCCGCAGCGCACCGGCGTCGTCGACGAGCCGGGGGAGTTCCAGGACGGCGGGCTGGGCACCGAGACGTACGCCCAGCTCACCGAGCGGGCCCGCGCGATGGCGGCCGGCCTCGACGAGCTGGGCGTCGGGCGCGGCGAGCGGGTCGCGATCGTCAGCCACAACAGCGCCCGCCTGCTCGAGGCGTTCTTCGGGGTGACGACGTGGGGCCGGGTGCTGGTGCCGATCAACTTCCGGCTCAGCCGCGACGAGGTCGCCTACATCGTCGAGCACAGCGGGGCGACCGTCCTGCTCGTCGACCCGGAGGTGGACGCCGCCCTCGCCGACGTCACCGCCAAGCACCGCTGGGTCCTCGGCAAGGACTCCGACGCCGGCCTGCTGCGGCCGGGGGTCGAGCCGGTGCCGTGGGAGGAGCCGGACGAGGACGCCACCGCCACCATCAACTACACGAGCGGCACCACGGCCCGCCCCAAGGGCGTGCAGATCACCCACCGCAACATCTGGACCAACGCGGTGACGTTCGCGCTGCACGTCGGCGTGAGCGACCGCGACGTCTACCTGCACACGCTGCCGATGTTCCACGCCAACGGCTGGGGCATGCCGTTCGCGCTGACCGGCCTCGGCGTCCCGCAGGTCGTCATCCGCAAGATCGACGGCGCCGACATCCTGCGCCGGGTCGAGAAGTACGGGGTCACGCTCATGTGCGCGGCCCCGGCCGTCGTCGCGTCCGTGCTGGAGGCCGCGCAGACCTGGGAGGGAGAGATCCCCGGTCGCGACCGCACGCGCGTGGTCTGCGCCGGCGCGCCGCCGCCCAGCCGCACCATCCAGCGGATCGAGGAGGAGCTCGGCTGGGAGTTCATCCAGATCTACGGGCTCACCGAGACCTCGCCGCTGCTGACCGTCAACCGCCGCCGGGCCGAGGAGGACGCGCTCACGCCCGAGGACGCGAGCAAGCGGCTCTCGCGCGCCGGCATGCCGGCGATCGGCGTCCGGCTGTCGGTCTCGGACCAGGGCGAGGTGCTGGCCCGGAGCAACGTCGTCATGGACGGCTACTGGGAGCAGCCCGACGCGACCGCCGACGCGCTCGAGGGCGGCTGGTTCCACACCGGCGACGGCGGGACGCTGGACGACGAGGGCTACCTGTCGATCAGCGACCGCAAGAAGGACGTCATCATCACCGGCGGGGAGAACGTGTCCTCGATCGAGGTCGAGGACTGCCTGTTCAGCCACCCGGCCGTCTCGGAGGTCGCCGTCATCGGCGTGCCGAGCGAGAAGTGGGGCGAGACCATCAAGGCCCTCGTCGTGCTCGCCCCGGGGGCCAGCGCGACCGAGGCCGAGCTGATCGCCCACTGCAAGCAGCGGCTGGCCGGCTACAAGGCGCCGACGTCGGTCGAGCTGCGCGACGCCATCCCGCGCACCGCGACCGGCAAGGTGCAGAAGTTCAAGCTGCGCGAGCAGTACTGGTCCGGTCGCGACCGGCTGGTGAACTGACCGCGTGCCGTTCTGGAAGCGCCCGCAGCTCTCCGCCGAGGACGACTTCGCCGGCTCCGTCCGCGTCGCCTGCGACCGGATCGGCCTGACGGTCCAGTCGTACGACGGGGAGACCGTCGACGTCCGCGGCCGCCGGCTCAACGGCAAGGTCGGCCTGGACGACCTGCGGGCGCAGTGCTCGCTGCTGCCCCGCGAGGCCTGGGTCGACGTGCTGACCGAGGCCCTCGACGGGCTGGCCCGCGGGCGCGAGGCGACCGCCGACCTGGCCGACGCCGAGGTGGCCGGGCCGCTGCTGCGCACGCGGGTGCAGGCCGAGGGGGCGGTGCTCGCCGACGACGTCGTCCGGGCGCCGCTGTGCCCCGGGCTGGTCGAGACGCTGGTCGTGGTGCTCGACGGGGCGCTCGCCCCGGTGTCGACGACGCTCGCCCGCGGCTGGGGGCTGCCGCTGCCGGACCTGCTGGAGCGCGGCCGGCAGCAGGCGCTCGAGGACGGCCTGCCGACCGTCGGCCCGGTCGACGTCGGCGGCCCGGCGGTGCTCGCGGTGCAGACCGAGAGCGCCTTCGCCGCCACCCACCTGCACCGCCTCGACGGCGCTCGTCGACCTGCCGGAGGAGGGCGCCCTGCTGGCCCTGCCGACCCGTCACCTGCTGCTGGTCGCCCCGCTGCTGCAGCGCGAGGACGCCCTGCACGCCGCGCAGGCGCTGCTGGTCAACGCCGAGCGGCTGTGGCGGGAGGGCCCGGGCGGGCTGTCGCCGGACCTGTTCTGGTGGCGCGACGGGCCGCTTGGTGCCGCTGCCCGGCACGCCGACGTCGCTGTCCCCACCGGTGGAGTTCGTGGAGGTCCTCGAGCGGCTGCCTGGGTAAGGGGCGCGAGCATGACCTCTCCCCTCGACCCGCAGACGACCGACGCGACGACCACGCAGGAGGGCGTCGACGTCCACGACCAGCACGTGCCGACCCCGCCGGGCGGCGTCCGCGGCGCCGACCAGGCCGGCGCCATGGACCCCGAGCACGGGACCGCGACCGGCGCCGACGGCCAGACCCAGGCGCCGCGAGCAGCTGCGCAAGGACCTCGGCGAGCGCTCGGCGGACCTGGGCGAGGAGACCGGCGACGACCTCGAGCAGGGCGCCGCGGTCGGCGAGACCGACGACCCGCAGGGCGGCAGCATCCAGCCGCACGGCGCCCGCCCGTAGCGAGCCGACGGTGCCCCGGACCCGGCGCTGGTTGTTCGCCGACCAGCTCGGGCCCGCAGTTCCTCGACGACCCCGGCCAGCCGGTGCTGCTCGTCGAGTCGCGCGCGGTGCTCCGCCGTCGCCGCTTCCACCGGGCCAAGGCGCACCTGCTGCTGTCCGGGCTGCGCCACCGGGCCCGCGAGCTCGGCGACCAGGCGGTCTTCCTGCAGGTCGACACCTACGACGAGGCGCTCGAGCAGCTCGGCGAGCCGCTGTCGGTGGTGCAGCCGACCTCGTACGCCGCCGACCGGTTCGTCCGCGAGCGCGGGATCCCCGTGGTGCCGGAGGGCCGCGGCTACGCGACCACCCGGGAGGACTTCGCCGGCTGGGTGGCCGGGCGCAAGCGGCTGCTCATGGAGGACTTCTACCGCTGGCAGCGGGTGCGCTTCGACGTGCTGATGGAGGGCAGCGAGCCGGTCGGCGGCCGGTGGAACCTCGACCACGACAACCGCGAGCCGCCGCCGAAGCGGGCGACGCTCGGGCTGGTCGAGCCGTGGGAGGTGGTCGAGGACGACATCGACGCGCAGGTGCGCGAGGACCTCGACCGGATGGTCCGCGACGGCGACGGCGGAGTTCGTCGGCGAGGACCGCCCGCGCTGGGCGCCGGTCACCCGCTGGGAGGCCACCGCGGCGCTGCGCACTTCGTCGAGCACCGGCTGCCGACCTTCGGCGCCACCGAGGACGCCATGCTCGCGGCGGACCCGTGGATGTCGCCACAGCGCGCTGTCGCCCGCGATCAACCTGGGCCTGCTGCACCCGCTGGAGTGCGTGCGCGGCCGCCGAGCAGGCCTACCGCGAGGGCCACGCGCCGCTGAACAGCGTCGAGGGCTACGTCCGCCAGGTGCTGGGCTGGCGGGAGTACATGTGGTCGCTCTACTGGCACCTGCCGCGAGGACTACCGCGGCCGCAACGCGCTGCAGGCGCGGGCCGACGTGCCCGAGTGGTTCCGCAGCCTCGACGCCGACGGCGAGGTCACGGCCAACTGCCTCAGCCACGTCCTGAGCGACCTGCGCGAGCGCGGCTGGGTGCACCACATCCCGCGCCTCATGGTGCTCGGCAACTACGCGCTGCAGCGCGGCTGGGACCCGCGCGCAGGTCACGGCCTGGTTCCACGAGGTCTTCGTCGACGGGTACGACTGGGTCATGCTCACGAACGTCACGGGCATGAGCCAGCACGCCGACGGCGGGCTCATGACGACGAAGCCGTACGCTGCGGGCGGTGCGTACATCAACCGCATGAGCGACTACTGCGGCGGCTGCGCGCTACGACCCGAAGGTGCGCGTCGGCCCGACCGCCTGCCCTTCACGGCGGGCTACTGGGCCTTCCTGGACCGCAACGCCGGCCGGCTGGAGGGCAACCGCCGGATGCGCCAGCCGCTGATGGGCCTGGAGCGGCTCAAGGACCGGGACCTCGTCGTGGCGCAGGAGGCGGAGCGGGGCGATGGTCCTCCCTGACCCCCCGGTCGACACCGGCCGAGCTGCTGCGCACCTCGCCGCACGCCGTGCTGGTGGTCAGCGAGGCCGGGCAGGTCACCTACGCCAACGACGCCGGCCTCGTCGTCCTCGGGCTGTACGACGAGCGGCCCACCGTCGGCCGGCAGCTGCTCGACCTCGTCGACCGCGACTCGCGGCGGCGCGCGTTCGCGCTGTTCCGCCAGGTCACCGGCGGCAGCCCGGGTGGGCCGGTCTACCTGCGGCTGAACGGCGACCCGGTGCGGTGGGTCGCGGTCCGCGGCGCGCCGTACGAGGGCGGGATGCAGCTCGCGCTGGTGGAGGTCACCCACGCGGTGCTGGCCCGGGAGCAGCTGCTCCGGTCCGAGCAGCGCTTCCGGGTGGCCTTCGACGCCAGCCCCACGGGGATGGCCCTGGTCGAGCCGGGCGGCGTCTTCGTCCGGGTCAACGCCGCGCTGGCGGAGATGGTGGGACGCGACCCGGAGTGGTTCGTCGGCCGCACCTCCGACGACGTGACGCTGCCCGAGGACCTGCCGGTCAACGAGCGGCTCGTCGGCGAGATCGGCTCGACCGGCAGCGCCCGGAGCCACAAGCGGTACCTGCGGGCGGACGGCACGACCCGCTACGGCGAGCTGACCGCGGTCCGGGTCACCGGTGACGAGGGCGAGGCCCTGACCCTCGTGCAGATCGAGGACGTCACCGAGCGCCGGCTCGCCGAGGGACGGCTGCGGCGGATGGCGCTGCACGACGCCCTGACCGACCTGCCGGGGCGGCCGCTGGTGCTGGACCGGCTGCGGCAGGCCCTCGAGGTGCGCGACCACCGCCTCGTCGCGGTGCTGTTCGTCGACCTCGACGGCTTCAAGCTGGTCAACGACGCCCTCGGCCACGCGGCCGGCGACGCCGTGCTCGTGCAGACCGGGCAGCGGCTGCGCGAGGTCGTGCGTCGCGGCGACACGGTCGGCCGGTTCGGCGGCGACGAGTTCCTCGTCGTGTGCCCCGGCCTCGAGGACCGGGAGGAGGCGCTCGAGGTCGCCGCCCGGGTGGAGCGGGCGCTCGGGGTGCCCTACCCGCACGCCGGCGACGAGGTGCTCGTGAGCGCCAGCGTCGGCGTCGCCTTCGCCGGGGAGCGCGCCGACGCCGACGACCTGGTCGCCGACGCCGACACCGCGATGTACCGCGCGAAGGAGCTGGGCAAGCGGCGCTACGAGGTCTTCGACTCGGCGATGCGCGAGCGGGCCAGCGAGCGGGCCCGGGTGGAGCGGCTGGTGCAGCGCGTCGCCGACGAGGGCTCGGTGGTCGTCCACTACCAGCCGGTCGTCGACACGGCGACCCGCCAGGTGGTCGGCGTCGAGGCGCTGATGCGCGTCTGCGAGGACGACGGGACGCTGCTCGAGCCCGACGACTTCCTGGCCGTGGCGCTGAGACGCCGGCGTGCTCCGCGTCCTCGACGAGTCAGCTGCTCACCGCGGCCACGGCGCAGGTCGCCCGCTGGCGGCGCCGAGCTGGGCGCCGACCTCGACCTGGCGGTCAACGTGTGCGCCCGCCTGGCCACGGTCCGGCGCTGCCGGCGCCGTCGAGCGGGCGCTCGGCGCCGGCGGGCTGCCGGCGGAGCGGCTGGTGCTCGGAGGCTGACGGAGCAGGACCTGGTCGGCGGCGCGCCACCGCTGCTGGACGCCCTGGTCGACCTGCGCGCGCGGGGGGTCCGGCTGGCGCTGGACGCTTCGGCACCGGCTGGGCGTCGCTGACCGCCTGCGGCGCTTCCCGGTGCAGCTCGTCAAGGTCGACAGCAGCGTCGTCGGCCGGTCTGCCGCACGAGCCGGTCGACGAGGTCGTCGTCCAGACCGTCGTCGACCTGGCACGCCGCTCGGGCTGACGTGCTGCGCCGAGGGCGTCGAGACCGAGGAGCAGCACACCGCGCTGCTCGCGGCCGGAGCGGCGCTGACGCAGGGCCGGCTGTACGGCGGTCCCGTCGGCCCGGAGGAGCTGCCCGGCGTGCTCGCGCGCCTCGGGGTGCGCTAGCGCGGCGCCATCCGGATCGCGCCGTCGAGGCGGATGACCTCGCCGTTGAGCATCGGGTTCTCGCACGACGTGCCGGGCGAGGGCGGCGTACTCGCGCGGGTCGCCGAGGCGCGACGGGTGCGGCACCTGGGCGCCGAGCGACTGCCGGGCCGGCTCGGGCAGGCCCTGCAGCATCGGGGTGTCGAACAGGCCGGGCGCGATGGTCACGACGCGGACGAGCAGGATCCGCGAGGTCGCGCGCGAGCGGGAGCGTCATGCCGACGACGCCGCCCTTGGACGCGCGTAGGCGGCCTGGCCGACCTGGCCGTCGAAGGCGGCGACCGACGCCGTGTTGACGAAGACGCCGCGCTCGCCGTCGACCGGCTCGGTCTGCGCCATCGCCTCCGCGGCCAGCCGGACCACGTTGAACGTGCCGACGAGGTTGACCGTGACGACCCGCGCGAACGCGTCGAGCGCCAGCGGGCCGTGTCTTGCCGAGCACCCGGCCCGGCGTGCCGATGCCGGCGCAGCTGACGACGACGCGCAGCGGGCCGAGCGGTGCCGGCCAGCGCGACGGCGGCCCGTACGGACGTCCTCGTCGCGTGACGTCGGTCGGGGCGAACTCACCGCCGATCGAGGCCGCCGCCGCGTCGCCGTCGCTGGACGGGCAGGTCGGCGATCACGACCGCCGCACCACCCTCGGCGAGCGCGGTGGCGGTGGCCAGGCCGAGGCCGCTGGCCCCGCCGGTGACGAGGGCGACCGTCCGGGAGCTGCACGGGACCCCGGGGTCGGCGGTAGTCGAGGCTACCGGCGGGCAGCCCGGGCGAGCCCGGCCAGCTCGGCGAGCAGCGCCTCCGCCTCGGCGGCGTCCCGGTGGTGGGCCACGGCGCCGGGCAGCCGCCGGCCGGCGGTGTCGGCGTGCAGGGTGGCGAGCCCGAGCCGGCGCTGCCACGGCCCCTGGCGTCAGCCGCAGGCTCTGCACCTTGGCCAGCGGCACCACGTCGGTCGTCGTGGTCAGGACGCCGGACGTGCACGACCAGGTGGCGCTCGTCGAGGCCGACGCGCAGCCGGCGGTGGCGACAGCGGCGCGCGCCAGCGGGCCCGCCGCGGGAACCGGGCCGGTCGGCCGCCGGCAGCGCCCCGCCGAGCACCCTGGCGACCAGCGCGACGGCGAGCGGCCGCGGGCGCGACCGGCAGCAGCGCCGAGGTGCCGGCCTGCTGCTCGCCGCGGCCGCCGGCGTAGCCGGCGACGTCGACCTCGACGCGGGCCCAGTCCGAGGCGCGCCACAGCAGCGGCTCGCGGGCGCGCAGCGCCTGCACCCGGCCGGCGGGGATCGTCTGCGATGCGGGTGTCGAGCAGCCCGTGCCGCAGGCGCAGCCCGTCCGGCGACTCCGGCGACGGTGAAGCCGTACTCGGCGAGCACCCGCCGGACGGCGACGCCGCCGATGCCGAGCGAACGGCGGGCACCGGCGCGGCGAGCACCGGCAGCAGCGCCTCCGGCGCGACGACGGAGGAGCACGACGGCGCACCGGCAGCAGGACCGCGGCGAGCACCGCGGGCGCGCCCGAGCAGCACCGACGCGACCAGCACGCCGGTCGGGACGCGGACCAGCAGCTGCTCGTCGGCGGTGCGTCTCGGCGCGTCACGGCCGAGCCGCCGCCTGCGAGCAGCAGCGCGGCGCGGAGCAGCTGCGCGTCCGGCTCGGTCAGGTAGGACAGCGGTGCCTCGGTGCCGCTGCCGCCGACGACCTCGAGCCGCAGCTCGGCCAGCCCGAGCAGCCGGGCGACGAGCGGCCGTACGACGTCGACGCTCTGCACCCGGGCCAGCGGCACCCGGCGGGCGCGCTGGACCAGCACGCCGCTGTCGACCTGCAGCTCGCCGTCGGCCAGCCGGTAGCGGGTGGTGCGCCAGCTGACCCAGCCGACCAGCGCGGCCGAGCAGCGTCGCGCCGACCAGCACGACCAGGCTGACCAGCGCGGGCGGCCGGTCCCGCAGCCCCTGCGAGCCGAGGACGGCGAGCAGCGACGAGCAGGGAGCGCCCGCCGCGCAGCAGCGGCGTCAGCGGGTGCAGCCGCTGCCAGCCCGTCCAGGTCGGTCACAGACCGGCGGCCCGGGCCTCGCCCAGGGCGGCCAGCCGGTCGCGCAGCCGGGTCGCCTCGTCCTGCGCAGCCCGGGGATCGACGCGTCGGTGGCGGCTGCGGCCGTGTGCAGGGTGACCCGGCGACAGGCCGAACCGGCGATCGAGCGGGCCGCGCGGTCACGTCGACGTACTGCATCCGGCCGTACGGCACCACCGAGACGCGGCGGACCAGGACGCCGCGACGGACGAGCAGGTCGTCCTCCCGCTCGGCGTAGCCCCAGGCCGCGCACCCGCCGCTGCACGGCGACGAGCGCAGGCCGGCCGCGCGAGCGCCGAGGAGCAGGCCGGCCAGGCCCTGCACCGGCCCGGCGAGCACCCCGGCGACGACCGCCGCGGCGACACCCGGCACGCCCGCTAGACGACGGCGAGCAGCCGGCGCACGGCGCAGGAGCGCCGGGACGGGCAGCCGCCAGGACCGCCGGCGAGCACGGTCGCGGAGGCTGCGGCGCGGCTCACCGGGACGGCGAGCGGCGCGCCGCTGCGACAATGGCAGACGTGGAGTGGTGGCGCGACCGGCGCGGCGCGACCGAGTCGGCGCTGATCGCGCTTCGCGGTGCTGGGCTCGGCAGCATCGTGCTGGCCGGCAGCCTGCGCTTCGCCGCAGCGGCGACCAGCGGGTGCTGGTCGTGACGATGCGGCCGGCGTCACGGCGAGCCGGCCCGCGAGGTGCGTCAAGCGCGACTGCGGCGCCCTGCCCGGGGTCCGGTCGTCGCCGACCGCGGCAACGCGTCGGCCCGGCCTGCAGGGCCGGTTCCCGGTGCGCTTCGCGCTCGCCGGGCGGCCCCGGCGCAGGAGGTGGCGCTGCAGACCTGCCTGGCCGAGCTACCCGCGGGTGGTCCGCAGCTTCGTCACCGAGGGCGACGCAGCTAGGGCTCAGCCCGCAGGCCACCCGGTCGCGTGCGCGCGTAGACGTTCATGCGTCGGCCCGCGCAGGAAGCCGACCAGCGTCATGCCGGCCTCGGCCGCGAGGTCGACGGCGAGCGACGACGGCGCGCTGACCGCCGCCAGCACGGGAGGCCGGCCATCCAGGCCTTCTGCGTCAGCTCGAACGACGCCCGGCCGCTGACGAGCAGCACCGTGCCGCGCAGCGGCAGCCGGCCCTCGCGCAGCGCCCAGCCGACGACCTTGTCGACGGCGTTGTGCCGGCCGACGTCCTCGCGCAGGCACGAGCAGGTCGCCGTCGGCGGTGAACAGCCCGGCGGCGTGCAGCCCGCCGGTCTTGTCGAAGACCTGCTGGCCGTCGCGCAGCCGGTCGGGCAGCCCGGTGAGGACAGCGGCGGCCGTCACCTCGCGGGTCGTCCGCGACCGGCGAACGCTGCGCTGCTGCGCACCGCGTCGAGCGACGCCTTGCCGCACACGCCCGCAGGACGAGGTCGTGTAGAACGACCGCTCCAGCGACGGGTCGGGCGGGGCCGGCGGCCGGGGGCGAGGGCGACGTCGAGGACGTTGTAGGTGTTGCACGCCCTCGTCGTCGACGCTCCGGCGCAGTAGCGCATGCGCGGACAGCTGGTCGCCGGCGGCTGACCACGCCCTCGCTGACGAGGAACCCGGCGGCCAGCTCCATGTCGTGGCCCGGGGTCCGCATCGTGACGGCGAGCGGGCGGCCCCCGACCCGGATCTCCAGCGGCTCCTCGACCGACGAGCGTGTCGGGCCGCTCGACCCGGCCGGCGCCGTCCGACCCGCAGCACCGGCCGGCGCGCCGTCACCCGTCCCACGGCGCCCAGGCTGGCACCTCGCCTGTGGTTGCGCGGCGTGACGGCGAGGGGTTGGGTAGTGCGGCCGGACGGAGCGAGCGGGAGGTGGGCGGCGTGGGACGTCGAGGACGTCTTCCTCGGCTGGCCCGTGGTGCGCCAGCTCACCGGGGACGACCCGCTCGGGCGCGGCGCGGCCGTGCAGTCCGCGCACGGACCGCGGCGCTGGAGCCGCCGGACCGCGACGGCCGACCGCGTGGTGCAGAGCATCTGCCCGTACTGCGCCGTGGGCTGCGGCCAGCGGGTCTACGTCAAGGACGAGAAGGTCGTCCAGATCGAGGGCGACCCCGACTCGCCCGTCTCGCGGGGCCGGCTGTGCCCCAAGGGGTCGGCCAGCGAGCAGCTCGTCAACTCGCCCGAGCGCGGTCGACGAAGGTCCGCTACCGGCGGCCGCACGGCACGGAGTGGGAGGACCTCGAGCTGGACACGGCCGTCGAGCATGGTCGTCGACCGGGTGGTCGAGACCCGGGCCCGCACCTGGCAGGACATCGACGCGCGACGGCGCGCCGCGTCGCCGCACGCTGGGGATCGCGAGCCTCGGAGGCGCGACCCTGGACAACGAGGAGAACTACCTCATCAAGAAGCTCTTCACCGCGCTGGGCGCCGTGCAGATCGAGAACCAGGCGCGCATATGACACATCTGCCACCGTGCCCGGTCTGGGGGCCTCCTTCGGTCGCGGCGGGGCGACGACCTTCCTGCAGGACCTGGCAGAACGCTGACTGCATCGTCATCCAGGGCTCGAACATGGCCGAGTGCCACCCGGTCGGGTTCCAGTGGGTGATGGAGGCCAAGGCGCGCGGGGCGAAGGTCATCCACATCGACCCGCGCTTCACCCGGACCTCCGCCGTGGCGGACCTGCACGTACCGCTGCGCGCCGGCAGCGACATCGCCTTCCTCGGCGGGATCATCAACTACATCCTGGACGCACGAGCGGTGGTTCAAGGACTACGTGGTCGCCTACACCAACGCCGCGTCCTGCTGTCGGAGGACTTCCAGGACAGTCGAGGAGCTCGACGGGCTGTTCTCCGGCTACGACGAGGCGACGGCGACCTACGACCCGAGCTACGTGGGCGTACGACGGGCAGGACGTCCACAGCGCGGCCGGCAAGCAGCGCGGCAACGTGCGCAACGGCGGCCCGGGCCAGCAGGGCAGCGAGTCCGAGAAGGAGGCCCCTCGGGTCACGAGATGGGCAACAAGGGAGCCGATCCCGCACTCGAGGTGGCCAGGGACGAGACGCTGCAGCACCCGCGCACCGTCTTCCAGACCCTCAAGCGGCACTACGCGCGCTACACCCCGCGAGGTCGTCGAGGACGTCTGCGGCGTCCCGCAGGAGCTGTTCCTGCAGGTCTGCGAGGACGTCACGCGCCAACAGCGGTCGCGAGCGCACGACCGCCTGGGTCTACTCCGTCGGCTGGACCCAGCACTCGGTCGGCGCGCAGTACATCCGCGGCTCGGCGATCATCCAGCTGCTGCTCGGCAACATGGGCCGGCCCGGCGGCGGGATCCTGGCGCTGCGCGGTCACGCCAGCATCCAGGGCTCGACCGACATCCCGACGCTGTTCAACCTCCTGCCGGGCTACCTGCCGATGCCGAAGGCCGGCGAGCACGACACGTTCGCGGACTACCTCGGCGGGCATCGCCAGCCCGGACCAGAAGGGCTTCTGGACCCAGGCCGAGAGCTACGCCGTCAGCCTGCTGAAGGCCTGGTACGGCGAGCACGCCACCGCCGAGAACGGCTGGGCGTTCGACCGCCTGCCGCGCATCAACGGCGACCACGGCACGTACCAGACCGTGATGGACATGCTCGACGACAAGGTCGAGGGCTACTTCCTGCTCGGGCAGAACCCGGCCGTCGGCTCGGCCCAGGGACGCATGCAGCGGCTCGGCATGCCGCACCTGAAGTGGCTGGTCGTCCGGGACCTCAACCTCATCGAGTCGGCGAACTTCTGGAAGGACGCGCCGGAGATCGAGACCGGCGAGCTGCGCACCGAGGACATCGAGCACCGAGGTGTTCTTCTTCCCGGCCGCCTCCCACACGGAGAAGGAGGGCACGTTCACCCAGACGCAGCGCATGCTGCAGTGGCGCCACAAGGCGGTCGAGCCGCCGGGGGACTGCCGCAGCGAGCTGCACTTCTTCTTCCACCTCGGCCGGATGCTCCGTGAGCGCCTGGCCGACAGCGGCCTGGAGCGCGACCGCGCGCTGCTGGACCTGACGTGGGACTACCCGACCCACGGCGAGACCCAGGACCCGAGCGCCGACGCGGTGCTGCGCGAGATCAACGGCCGCTACCTGACGGGGGACCAGGCCGGCCAGCCGCTGCCGGCCTTCACCGAGATGAAGGCCGACGGCAGCACCGACGGGGGGCTGCTGGATCTACACCGGCGTCTACACGGACGGCGTCAACCACGCGGCCGACCGCACGCCCGGCTCGGAGCAGAACTGGCTGGCGCCCGACTGGGGCTGGGCCTGGCCGGCGAACCGCCGGGTGCTCTACAACCGGGCCTCCGCTGATCCGGACGGCAAGCCGTGGAGCGAGCGCAAGGCGCTGGTCTGGTGGGACGAGGAGCAGGAGCGCTGGGTCGGCCACGACGTGCCCGACTTCCCGCTGACCAAGGCCCCCGGCTACCGGCCCGAGGAGGGGGCGAGCGGCCCGGAGGGGCTGGCCGGTGACGACCCGTTCATCATGCAGGCCGACGGCAAGGGCTGGCTCTACGCCCCGTCCGGCCTCATGGACGGTCCGCTCCCGGCGCACTACGAGCCGGCCGAGTCCCCGGTGCGCAACCCGTTCTACCGGCAGCAGGCCAACCCGACGCGCAAGGTGTTCAAGCGCAAGGACAACCCGATGAACCCGTCCGCGGGGGAGCCGGGCGCGGACGTCTTCCCGTACGTCTTCACGACCTACCGCCTGACCGAGCACCACACCGCCGGGCGGCATGAGCCGGTGGGTGCCCTACCTGGCCGAGCTGCAGCCGGAGTTCTTCTGCGAGATCAGCCCCGAGCTGGCCCGCGAGCGCGGGCTGGAGCACCTGGGCTGGGCGACCATCGTCACGGCACGGACGGCCATCGAGGCCCGGGTGCTCGTCACCGACCGCGTCGTGCCGGTCCGGGTCGGCGGCCGGACCGTGCACCAGATCGGCCTGCCCTACCACTGGGGCGTGGGCAAGGAGGCCTACGTCAGCGGCGACTCGGCCAACGACCTGTTCGGCATCGTGCTGGACCCCAACGTCTTCATCCAGGAGAACAAGGTGGCGTCCTGCGACATCCAGCCCGGCCGGCGCCCGCGCGGCCCGGAGCTGCTGCGCTTCGTGGAGGAGTACCGCAGCCGGGCCGGCATCACGACCGAGACCGGCAACCTGCTGCGCACCAGCCGCGAGGTCAGCCCGTGAGCAACTCGTTCTACGGCCCGCTCGACGACCCGGCGCGCGACGCCGGCTGGGTCGACGGCGACGCCCAGCCGCGCAAGGGCTTCTTCACCGACACCTCGATCTGCATCGGCTGCAAGGCCTGCGAGGTGGCCTGCAAGGAGTGGAACGCCGTCCCCGACGACGGCATGACGTTCCTCGGCTCGTCCTACGACAACACCGGCGCGCTCGGCGCCAGCACCTGGCGGCACGTGAAGTTCATCGAGCAGCCCACGGGGCTCGGCGGGCAGGAGCCGGGGATCGAGGGGACACCGGTCGGCCCGTCGGCGACCGACGTGCTCAACCGGCACAGCGGCGAGGCGCTGCAGGGCGACCGGAGCCTGCTGGGCACCGACAACCGGGTCGCCCAGCCGGTCGACCTGGGCATGCCGTCGACCGTGCTGCCCGGCCACCAGGAGGGCGCTGCGCGCACCGACTTCCGCTGGCTGATGGAGTCCGACGTCTGCAAGCACTGCACCCACGCGGCGTGCCTGGACGTCTGCCCGACCGGGTCGCTGTTCCGCACCGAGTTCGGCACCGTCGTCGTGCAGGACGACATCTGCAACGGCTGCGGCTACTGCGTCCCGGCCTGCCCCTTCGGCGTCATCGACCGCCGCGTCGGCGAGAAGGGCGTGACGAAGAACGAGGGCATCGCGCAGAAGTGCACGCTCTGCTACGACCGGCTGGGCGACGGCCTCACCCCGGCCTGCGCGAAGGCGTGCCCCACCCAGTCCATCCAGTTCGGCGACCTCGACGAGCTGCGCGAGCGGGCGCAGGGCCGGGTCGAGGCGATGCACGCCGCCGGGGTGCCCGAGGCCCGGCTCTACGGGGAGGACCCGAACGACGGGGTCGGCGGGCTCGGCGCGTTCTTCCTGCTGCTCGACGAGCCGGAGGTCTACGGGCTCCCGCCCGACCCGGTCGTCACCACGCGCGACCTGCCCACCATGTGGCGCCGGGCCGGCCTCGCCGCGCTGACGATGCTCGCCGGGGCCGTCGCGGTCTTCGCCGCCGGCCAGGGCGACGCGTGAGCACGCCGCCGGACGAGGCCGGCGCCGGGCACGACCAGCCGCACGGCTCGGTGGGGCACCTGCGGGGCGACGTCGTGGGCCGGGCCACCGGCGTCGCCGAGCCCAACACCGTCACCCGGCAGGGACCGGCGCAGACGCGCGGCGCCGAGCAGGCGCTGACGGGTCAGGCCGGTGGACGACGGCGCAAGCGCCGCGGCGACCCCAACGCGGTGGTGCCGCCCGCGGAGTTCACGTCCTACTACGGCCGGCCGATCCTCAAGGCCTCGCCGTGGGAGGCCGACATCCCGGCCTACCTCTTCCTCGGCGGGGTCGCGGCCGGCTCGTCGCTGCTGGCCGCCGGCGCCGACCTCACCGACCGCCCGGCGCTGCGCCGCACCGGGCGGCTGGCCTCCCTGGTGACGCTGGCCGCCAGCATGGCCGCCCTGGTCCACGACCTCGGCCGGCCGGAGCGCTTCCACCACATGCTGCGGGTCGCCAAGCCGACCTCGCCGATGTCGGTCGGCACCTGGATCCTCACGGCGTACGGCCCGTTCGCCGGCCTCGCCGCGGTCGCCGAGCTGCGCGGGCTGCTGCCCCGCCGACCTGCGGCCGCTGCTGGGGTTCGCCGCCCGCCCGGCCGGCCTGGTCGCGGCCACCCTCGCGCCGGCGGTGGCGTCGTACACCGCCGTGCTCCTCAGCGACACCGCGACGCCCACCTGGCACGGCGCCCACGAGCACCTGCCCTTCGTCTTCGTGGGCTCGGCCTCGGCCGCCTCAGGGGGGCTCGGCATGATCGGCGCGCCGGTGTCCGAGGCGGCGCCGGCCCGCCGGCTCGCCGTCGGCGGCGCCCTGCTCGAGCTCGCCGCCGAGCGGCGGATGGAGCAGGCCATGGGCATCACCGCCGAGCCGCTGCACGAGGGCACCGCTGGCCGGTTGATGCGTGCCAGCACGGCGCTGACCGTGGCCGGCGTCGTCGGCACGCTCGCCGTCGGGTCGCGCAGCCGGCTGGGTGCGGCGCTGTCCGGCGCCGCGCTGATGGGCGGTTCGGCCTGCCTGCGGTTCGGTGTGTTCGAGGCGGGGCAGCACTCGGCCCGCGATCCCCGCTACACGGTCGTCCCGCAGCGTGAGCGGGTGGACCGAGGTCAGGCCACCCGCGGCTGACCTGACGCCCCCCTCGAGGAGGACCCGTGTCGTTCAAGACCCCGCAGGAGACGAGCGCAGCCGCAGCGGTCGCCGGCACCCGCAAGGCCACCATGACGTGGGACCGCGCGCTGGTGGGCGGCTTCCTGGCCGGTGCCTACATCGCCTTCGGCGGCCTGCTGGCCATCGCGGTGTCCTCCGGGCTCGACCCGGCGACGTGGGGCACGCTGCCCACCCTGTTCACCGGCGCGGTCTTCTCCCTCGGCCTCATCCTGGTGGTGGTCGCCGGGGCCGAGCTGCTGACCGGCAACATGGCGCTCCTGCCGGTCGCCCTGCTGCGCGGGAAGATCACGGTCCAGCAGCTGGCGGTGAACTGGGGCCTGGTGCTCGTCGGCAACCTGCTGGGGTCGCTGTTCGTCGCGTACTTCCTGGCCTACAAGACCGGGGTGATCGGCGCGACGGCCGACGCCGCCGGCAGCGCCGGGCTCGAGCACACCCGGGCGGTCGCCATCGCCACCGGCAAGGCGGTCGGCGAGAGCGACTCGCAGATCTTCCTGCGCGCGGTCGGGTGCAACTGGCTGGTCTGCCTCGCCGTCTGGATGGGCCTGTCCGCCGAGGACATCGGCGGCAAGATCTTGGCCATCTTCTTCCCGATCACGGGCTTCGTCGCGATGGGCTTCGACCACGTCGTCGCCAACATGTTCTTCCTGCCGCTGGGGCACTACATCGGCACGCCCGGCCTGGGCTGGGGTGACGTCACCAACAACCTGGTCTTCGCCTTCCTCGGCAACGCGGTCGGCGCCGGCTTCTTCGTCGCGTTCCTGTACTGGTTCCTGCACCTGCGCGGCACGCCTGACGGCGAGGGGCAGGAGCGGGCCGCCGCCGGCACCACCGGTCGCGCCCAGGGCTCGAGCCGCAACGGCGTCCCGGACGGCGTGCCGGCCGACCCGGCCACCTCGCCGCGCGGCTAGGTCCCGTGACGTCAGACGCGCCCGCGCCGTCGTCGCTGGGCGGGCCCACCGGTCCTGTTCGCGGCGCTCCTCGGCGCGGGCCTGGGCGGCCTGGTGGCGGTCCTGCGCCGGCGTCGCCGGCCGGCCGGTCCGTCGTCGACCCGCCCGACCCGCTCGGCGTCGCTCCCGGTGGCCGGGCGGCCGCGGCTGCTCCCGGTGCACGGCGACACGGTGCGGCACGGCGAGCTGACCCTCGAGGAGGTCGTGCTGCCGGCCGGGTCGACCGTGGTCGGTCGGGACCGCGAGGCGGACCTGCGGCTCACCGACCTCACCGTCTCGCCACGGCACGTCCGGCTCGACGTGGAGCCGGACGGTGCCGTGCGCATCCGCGACCTGGGCGGCGTCAACACCCTGCGCGTCGACGGGGTGCCGGTCCGTGAGGCCGCCCTGCACTCGGGCAACCGGCTCGAACTCGGCGCCGTGACGCTGGTCTTCCAGCAGGACCCCGCCCGCGAGGACGGCGGGCGGCAGGGCGGCGAGCTCGGCGAGCAGGCCTGACCGCCGCCCCGGTCATCGGGGGAGCGGGCTCTGCCCGACGCTCACGTCGGTGAGGATGCGGCCCCGGCGGGCCAGGACCAGCCCAGCGGCCACAGCGACCGCGGCCGGCACCAGCGGCACCCAGCTGCGCAGGAGCAGCGCGACCGCCAGCAGGACGGCCGTGAGCACGCCGAGCGCCACCGCCGTCCAGGCCATCGCCCAGCGGGCCCTGGTGGGCCGGTCGTTGCTCGGGACGTGCTCCTCCGCCAGGTCGCTGTAGGCGGCCGGCTGCCGGCCGGGAGGCGGAGGCGACCACAGGGCCGGGTGGGGCAGCTGGTCCGGCGAGGGGGGCGGTACGCCGTCACCGCTGGACAGGTCCTCGCTCACGCCGGCGGGTCTGCCCAGGGAGCAGCGCTCGACACGTGGCGGGGGTCAGCGGACCTCGACGACCGCGTCGCGGCGCAGCGACGACCTCGCCGACCACCGGCGCCCCGGGCACCTCGCCGACGACCAGCAGGCCCCCGCTGGTCTGCGCGTCGGCGAGCAGCAGCAGCTCGTCCTCGCTGACCGCCGACGACAGGTGCGGGCGGACCCAGTCCAGGTTGCGCCGGGTGCCACCGCTGACGTAGCCGTCGCGCAGCGCCTCGCGGGCACCGTCGAGGTACGGAACGGCAGCGCTGTCGATGACCGCCGTGACGCCACTGGCGCGCATCATCTTGTAGAGGTGCCCGAGCAGGCCGAAGCCGGTGACGTCGGTGGCCGCCTCGGCGCCCGCAGCCACCGCCGCCTCGCTGGCCGCCTTGTTGAGCGACGCCATGCTCTCGACCGCGTGCGCGAACACCTCGCCGGTCGCCTTGTGGCGGTTGTTGAGGACGCCGACGCCGAGCGGCTTGGTCAGCGACAGCGGCAGGCCGGACCTCGCCGCGTCGTTGCGCAGCAGCCGCCGCGGGTCGACCAGCCCGGTGACGGCCATGCCGTACTTGGGCTCCGGGTCGTCGATGCTGTGCCCGCCGGCGACGTGGCAGCCGGCCAGCCGGGCGACGTCGGTGCCGCCACGCAGCACCTCGCCGAGCAGCTCCATGCCGAGCACCTCGCGCGGCCAGCCGACCAGGTTGACGGCGACGACCGGTCGGCCGCCCATCGCGTAGACGTCGGACAGCGCGTTGGCCGCCGCGATGCGCCCCCAGTCGTACGCGCTGTCGACCACGGGCGTGAAGAAGTCGGCGGTGGCGACCACCGCGGTGGTGTCGTCGATGCGCACCACCGCGGCGTCGTCACCGTCGTCGAGCCCGACGAGCAGGTCGTCGCTGGGTGGCCCGACCAGGCCGCGGACGACGTCCTCGAGCTCACCCGGCGGGATCTTGCAGGCGCAGCCGCCGCCCTTCGCGAGCTGGGTCAGGCGCACCGCGGTCGTGGTCATGCCCGAACGCTACGACGGGTCAGGTGCTGCGTCCGCTCAGCGCGTCGCGGAGCCGGTCGACCAGGCCGACGCCGGGGCCGACGGTCTTGTGGAACAGCTCGGCGTTCGGCGCGGCGGGGTGCGGGCGGGTCGGCGCGACCTTCTTGGCCGTCTCGACCTTGCCGGCCAGCTCGACGAGCTGCTCGCGGGACAGGTGGGCCCGCAGCTTCGGGGAACTGCTCGCCCTCCTCGTCCTGCACGTGGTCGCGCAGCACCTCCTCCAGCCGGGCCAGCGTCTCCAGGAAGGCCGGCTCGCCGGTGTCGGCGTGCTCGAGCGCCTTCATGAGCTGCTCGAGCTCCTTGTGCTCGGCCGTGTCGTGGTCCACGGCCTCCGCGCCGTCCGGGACGGAGTCGCGCATCGCCGGGTAGACGAACATCTCCTCGGCCACCGAGTGGCGGACCAGCTCGGCGATGAGGGAGTCGGTGAGGTCGCGGCGGTGCTCGCCGTCGGCCGTGGCGCGGATCTCGGCGATCAGCTCGAACGCCTCGCGGTGGTCGGTGGACAGGACGTCCACCACGTCGCTGTCGGGAGTCGTCGTCATGCGGGCACCTCCAGGTCCGGGCGGGTCTGTGGCGCGGCTACCCGGACGGTGCCCACCCACACCGTGCGCCTCCGGCCTAGGGTCGGCCCATGACCTTCGCTGCCGACACAGCCGTGCAGCGGCTGGGCGGCGGGGCGTACACCGCGGTGCTCCAGGACCACTGGTCGTCGCTGCTGGGCGTGCACGGCGGGTACGCGGCGGCCGTGGTGGCGCGCGCCGTCGAGGCCGAGGTGGCGGACCCGGGCCGGCCGCTGCGCAGCATCGCGGTGCAGTTCGCGTCGTCGCCCCGGCCGGGGCCGGCCGAGCTCGACGTGGTGGTGGAGCGCACCGGCCGCTCGCTGACGACGTGCACGGCCAGGCTGCGCCAGGGCGACGACGTGCGCCTGGTCGCGCACACGGTGAGCGCGCCGACCCGGCCGGGCCTGGCGTACGACGAGCGCGTGCGCCCGCGCTCCGCCGACCCGGGCCGCGCGCCGGTGTTCGTCCCGGAGCCGCCCGTGCCGCACTTCGCCAACGCGGAGGTGCGCCTCGACCCGGACACCGCGCCCTTCACAGGGCAGGACGCGTCCGTGATGGCGGCGTGGCTGCGCCCGCTCGACGGCGACGTGGTCGACGCCGCCTGGGTCGTGGCGATGTGCGAGGTGCTGCCCCCGGCCGTCTTCAGCCGGACCGCGGGGCCGGTCAACGCGGCGTCGCTCGAGTTCGTCGTCCACCTCGCCACCGGGGCGCCGCACCTGGAGCCGGGCACGTACGCCTACCTGTCCTGCCGGTCGCCGTTCGCCGCCGAGGGGTTCGCGGTCGAGGAGGGCACCCTCTGGGCCGCGGACGGCAGCGTCCTCGCCG
Source organism: uncultured Actinomycetota bacterium (assembly GCA_963762795.1). Taxonomy (GTDB): domain Bacteria; phylum Actinomycetota; class Actinomycetes; order Mycobacteriales; family SCTD01; genus RYN-170. The sequence continues at coordinate 397,023 of CAVXMC010000014.1, forward strand.
TCAGCCACCAGACCCGGCTGGCCGGCGCTCCCTAGCCCCCGGTCGACGACACCAGGTCGGCCACGACGTCGGCAGCCGGCTGCACCGCGGTCACGCTGCCGACGCCGGTCCCGGCGTAGAGCGCCATCGCGTCGATGCGCCCGGTGGTGCCGCGGCTGGGCGTCGCGACGCCGAAGCGGGGGACCGGCCGGGACCCGTGCTGCCCCGCGACGTCGCCGTCGAGCTGCTCCGCGGCCGCGACGGCGCCGGCCAGCACGCGGTGCGGCGCGTCCGGCCAGCCCACCCCGTACGCCGTGGTGAGCACCGTCTCGCCGCCGGCCAGCAGCGCCTGGACGTACGCCGGGTGCGCGTCCGACTCCTCCGTCGCCACGAAGCGGGTGCCGACCCGGACGGCCGCGGCGCCCTCGGCCAGCGCGGCAGCCACGTCGGCAGCGGTCGTGATGCCCCCGGCGGTCACGACGGGGACGTCGACGCGGCTGAGGACCTGCTCGAGCAGCTCGGCCCGCGGCGCCGTCCCGCGGACGTGACCGCCGGCCTCGACGCCCTGCGCGACGACGTAGTCGCACCCGGCGTCGACCGCGCGCAGCCCCTCCTCGACGGAGCCGACCTGCCAGCCCACGACCGCGGGACCGGCCGCCCGCGCCCGGTCGACCAGGGCCGGGTCGGGGTCGCCCCAGAAGAGCTCGACCACGCGGAGCCGGGCCGCGGCGAGCTCCAGCGTCGCCAGGTCGCGGTGCACCCAGTGGCCGAAGAACCCCATGCCGACGGGGTGCCCGCCGGAGAGCTCGAGGGCCGCGGTGATCCGCCCGAGCGCCGGCTCGTCGGCGTACTGGCAGAGCATGCCGAGAGCACCGGCGCGGCTGACCGCACCGGCCAGCCGCGGGGACGACACGCCGCCCATCACGGCCTGCTGCAGCGGGTGCCGGATCCCGACGAGCTCGGTGAACGGCGGTCGTCACCGGAACGCGAGGCCGGCGTACTCCCCGGTGGACCGCCACTCGTCCAGGTAGGCGAAGTAGGCGGACGCGCCGGCCGGGTAGCCGACGCTGAGCTTGGCCTTGCGGCCGGCGTCCTGGCCCTCGTTGTTGTAGTAGCCGGGAGTGCAGTCCGTGGACGTCAGCAGCATGCCGGGGTGGGTGAGCAGCAGGTCGACCCAGGCGTCCTCGGCCTCCTGCGTCACCTCCACCTCGCGGGCGCCGACGTCGAGCGCGTGCCGGATGGTCATCGCGATCGTCCGGGCCGCCTCGGTGAGGTTGTGCGGCACGTTGGAGATGAGGTTGGCGCCCTGCGTCGGCTGGACGAGGAACACGTTCGGGAAGCCGTGGACGTGGGTGCCGTGCTTGGTGCGCATGCCGTCGGCCCAGTGCTCGGACAGCCGGCGCCCGCCTCGGCCGCGCGGGTCGTAGCCGGAGCGCCGGGTCCAGTCGGTCCCGACCTCGAAGCCCGAGGCGAAGACGATGCAGTCGACCTCGTACGCCTGACCGTTGGCCACGACGGCGGTCTCGGTGATGCGCTCGACGCCCTGGCCGTCGGTGTGGACCAGGCGGGTCGACGGCTCGTTGAAGGCCTGCAGGTAGTCGTCGTGGAAGCACGGCCGCTTGCACAGCTGGCGGTACCACGCCTTGAGCCCCTCGGCGGTCTGCGGGTCCTCGACGACCGCGTCGACCCGGGCCCGGATCTCCTCCATCTTCTCCAGGTCGGAGTCCTCGAACGCCGCGAGCATCGACGCCGGCGTCATGTCGCCGGGCGGCATCGCCAGGATGCGCTCGCGGATGCGGCGGGCCAGGTCGGTCCAGCCGTCCATGACCAGGTCGCCGTCGGCGGCGCCGCCGGCCTGGTTGGCGGTGAAGTTCTCCAGCCAGCGCTGCTGCCAGCCGGGCGTGGCGATCCGGCGAACCACTCCGGGTCGATCGGCGCGTTGTGGCGCGCGTCGACGGACGACGGCGTGCGCTGGAAGACGTACAGCTCCTGGCACGCGCGGGCCAGGTGCGGGACGCACTGCACCGAGGTGGCGCCGGTGCCGATGATGGCGACCCGCTTGTCGGCGCAGGCCGGTCAGCGGGGCGCCCTGCGGGTCGCCGCCGGTGTAGGCGTAGTCCCAGCGGCTGGTGTGGAAGGCGTGGCCGCGGAAGTCGTCGATGCCGGGGATGCCCGGCAGCTTCGGCACGTGCAGCGGCCCGGTCCCCATCGTGACGAACTGCGCGGTGAAGGCGTCACCGCGGTTGGTGCGGACGGTCCAGCGCGCGGTCCCCTCGTCCCACTCGAGGTCGGTCACCTCGGTGTGGAAGAGCGCGCCGTCGTACAGGCCGTAGTGCTTGGCGATGCGCTGGCAGTGCTCCAGGATCTCCGGGCCGTGGGCGTACTTCTCCGACGGCATGTGCCCGGTCTCCTCGAGCAGCGGCATGTAGACCATCGACGCCGTGTCGCACTGCGCGCCCGGGTAGCGGTTCCAGTACCAGGTGCCGCCGACGTCACCGCCCTTCTCGACCAGGCGCACGTCGGTCACGCCGGCCTCGACCAGCCGCGCCCCGGTGACCAGCCCGGCGAACCCCGCGCCGATGACGGCCACCGTGACGTGGTCGGTGACGGGACCGCGCTCCGCCACCGGCGTGTACGGGTCCTCCAGGTAGTGCGCGAAGCGGCCGGTGAGCCGGACGTACTGCTCGTTGCCGTCAGGGCGCAGCCGCTTGTCGCGCTCCGCGAGGTACTTGCGGCGGACCGCCTCCTTGTCGATGGGGGTCCCGTCCGGGCGCGTCGGCGTCGCAGTCACGGGGGGAGCATCGTGCGCTCTGCCCGGGTTGCGCAACGGAGGTGCGCGGCGATGAGATCCGGCATGACCACTGCGCTGCAGGACCTCGCCCGCCGCTTCGCGGGCAGCTGGACGACGGAGGCCACCCACCCGCTGGTGCCCGGGGAGGTCATCCACGGCACCAGCCAGGTCGAGGCGATGCCGGGGGAGCGCTTCCTCGTGCACCGCACGCAGTTCGACCACCCGGACTTCCCGGACGCCCTCGCCGTGCTCGGCGACACGGCCATGCACTACTTCGACGTCCGCGGCGTGCACCGGCTCTTCGCGCTGACCATGAGCCCGGACGGCTGGTCGATCGTCCGCGACCGCGGCGACGAGGCCTTCGCCCAGCGGATGGCGTTCGTGTTCGACGGGGCCGACGTCCTGCGCGGCACCACGCAGCTGTGCCGCGACGGCTCGACATGGGAGGAGGACCTCGCGATCGTCTACCGCCGGGTCCCTGCGTAAGGTCGCTGCTCACGGCCGGGGTGCAGTCCGGGCGGGGAGGCGTACGCGTTCCTGGTGGGCGCCCCGGTCTTCAAAACCGGTGAGGGTCGGTATCCGGTCCTGGTGGGTTCGATTCCCATCCGCCTCCGCCATGTGGTCTGACCTGCGTCAACGTGCCTCGCCACCTTCTCTGCCTGGCCCGGCCCCCGAGGACCGGGTCAGGTGGAGCCGGCGGTGAGGATGCGGGCCAGGTCGTCGATGCCGGTGACCGTGAGGTCGGGCGCGGAGAAGTACGGCGGGTACGGCGCCCCTGTCCGGTTGACCCATGCCGTCTGCAGCCCGGCCCGCGACGCCCCGTCGATGTCCCAGGGGTGGACGGCGACCAGCAGCATCTCGGCCGGGGACACCTCGCACTCCTTCGCGGCGTACGCGTAGGAGGCGGCTCCTGGCTTCCAGACGCCGGCGTCCTGCACGCTCAGCAGCCGCTCGAACGACGGACGGACGCCGGCGTCACCGAGGAGGGCTTCCGCGACGCTGGCCGCGCCGTTCGTCAGGGTGACCAGACGCAGCCCGGCGCGGGCCAGCGCCGTGACACCGGGAACGACGTCCGGGTGGACCGGCAGTGACGTGAACCCCGCGAGGACGTGCTGAACGGCTGCATCGGGGTCAGACTGCGGCGCCTCAGCCGCGAGCAGCGTGCGCAGGACCCCTTCCGCGATGACCGCGAAGCTCTCCTGGTTCCCCGTGGCGGCGAGGGCGAAGCCGTCCCTCAGCACGCTCGCGAACCAGGTCGGCGCCAGGTGCGCCGGTAGGCCGATGTCGACGAACCGGTCCGCCATCGGCGCCAGGTCGGACAGCGTCTCGTTCACGTCGAACACGACGACACCGGGGGAAGCCATGCTGTCAGCGTTGGTCAACGGTCGCGTCGGCAAACGTCGCGCCGTCCGGGTCAGCGTGGAGCCGATGGACCGGAGCGGTGGGGACCACGGCGGCTCGAGACGGTGGCGACAGGGAGTGCCGTCGACCTGTCCGGCAGACGGCCTGGGTCTGACCCATGAGGATCCTGGTCCGCACGCCCCTCGGAGCCGCGCGACGAGGTCGGCGTGCCCGCGGGCAACGTGACGGGCTCACGGTCGTCCTAGGAAGCATGAGGTTCTTCCGGTTGGTGCCGCTCGCCGTCCTGCCCCTGCTCCTGGCCGCCCCGGCGTCGGCGGCGACCTTCGGTCCGGCGACGTCGGTGCCGTGCGTGGAGCGGGTGTCGGCCGTCTCGACCGGCACCGTCTTCGCCGCCGGCTCCTGCGCCGGCCGCGTGCAGGTGTCGCGGCGCGAGCCGGGCGGCGCCTTCCGGCCCGTCGGTTCCTGGGCGGGCGACGCCCGCGTCGTCGATGTCGCGGCCGACGGCGCGGCGACCTTCGTGCTGCTGGCCCGGGCGGCTGCCGGCCAGGGCGAGGACCTGCTCATCGGCAAGCTGCCGCACGGCGGGCGGCCCAGCGCGCTGACCACGCTCGGCAGCTCGGAGGCGTCCGTCGAGGCCAGCGTCACCGCCAGCGGCGGGCGGTGGGCTGCTGCCTGGGTGGAGACGGTCCGCGAGCTGGACCAGCCGGGCAGCGGCAGCAGCACGCTCAAGACCCGCGGCACCCTGCTCGCCGCCGGCACGCAGGTGTTCAACGAGCCGCGGGCGGTCAGCCCGTCGGTCGCCTACGGGCCCGACAAGGACTGCGGCACCGGGGCCTACGTCGCCGGCCGGCCGGTCCCGAGCTGCGCGGTGCTGGTGTTCACCGCATCGCTGGACGAGCCGTTGCGGATCACGCACGCCCTGCCGGGCAAGCGCTTCGGCAGCACGGGCGGGATCGCCTCCAACGGCGGTGCGGCGGCAGCCCTGCCGACGGTGGTGCTGTCCGGGGGCACCGAGGTGTTCGCCTGGTCGCGTGAGCAGCGGCCGGTGCTGCAGCTGGGCCGCGACGGCACGCGGCGGGACCTGCCGTCCCGCGGCAGCGTGACCGGCTTGGGCCTGGACGCCTCCAGCGGCTCGGCCTTCGTCGTCACCTCCGAGCTGTTCACCTCCGGCGGCAGCCAGACCCAGCGCGTGTACGCCCGCGACGTGACGGCGGCGGCGGTCCGCTCGGTCACTGAGCTGCCGCTCGGCCCGCACGCCGCCGACGCGATCGTGCGCCTGTCCGGCGTCACGGCCGCCCGCGGCCGGGCGACGGTCGTCACCACCGGAGGGGTGTCCGACGCCCGCTGAGGGGTGGGAGCGTCCGCAACGGGACTCGGCTGCAGCGGACCACGCGGAGACGGGCGAGCTCGAACGACCGAGGGTCGCCAGCGGATCGCGGGCCGGCTCTGAAGGCTCACTGCGCGCGCTGCGCATCGGCCGAGGGCCGCCAGGGCGTGACCACGAGCGCTCGCGGGACCTGGCGCAGCACCGCGTTCCCTGCTCCCCGTCGCGGTTCCCAGGAGATCGGACCTCGGAGGGCGAGTCGCTCGCCTCGACCGAGGCGCACGTCCGGCACGGCGGCGCCGAGGTCCGGACCCCACCGCCTCCGCCACGGCGTCTGACAGCCGGCGGAGACGGTCCTGCCACGTCGCCGGTCGGGTCAGAGCCCGAGCAGCTTCTTCCACTGGGCGCCGTCGACGACCTTCGAGCCGGTGAGCTTGACGACGGCCTTCTCGGTGTCGTCCCCGAACTCGCCGTCGAGCGTGCCGTCCTGCTTCACCGACCCCTTCAGCGCGTGCCCGTTCGCGATGATCAACCCCTGCAGCCGCTTGACGTCGGCGCCCTTGTCGCCGTTCTGGAGCCTCGGCAGTGCTTTCAAGATGGCCTCCGTCGGGCCGCCCGGGGGCGGCAGTTGAGCTCCCGCGGCCTTGTCGTAGGCCGGACGGCAGTAGCCCTCGATCTTCGGGTCGTCGGCGGCGTGGACCCGCCGGACCACCCGGTCGTTGAAGTTGCCCTCGATGGTCTGGACGCGGTTCCGCGGGAGCAACGCCTCCACGAACCCGATGTGGCTCTCCCGGTAGATGATCAGGTCACCGGGCTTGGGCGTGCGGTGGAACGCCCCGCGCTCCTTGTACCAGTCGCGCACCGCGAAGACCGTTGCGGACTTCGGGAAGATCTTCGTGGAGATGCCGGCCTTCTGGAAGCACCACCACTGGAAGACGACGCACCACTTGAACTCGTCGCCGCGCACGACGCGGCCGTAGAACGAGGTGTTGTACTTGACGCGGTTGCTGCCGAGCGGCGCGCGGGCGGTGCCCATCTCGCCGGCCTCGATCGCGGTGAGCCGAGCGATCACCTCGGCGGCGCTCACTCTGGACCGCCGAGTCCGACCCGGGTGCCCTCGTCCATCTGCAGCAGCGGATCGTCGTCGTCGAGGACCACCTCGAGGAAGCCGCTGTCGTCCTCGATGCCGGCGCCGGGCATGTCGGACGGCCCCTCGAGCTCCTCGTCGGGCGCGGTCGCAGCGTCGTCCGGCTGGACGCCGGCCAGGCTCGACCCGCCAGCCGGGGTCCCGTCTTCGTCGGCCATCGCTGCCTCCCAGGAGCGAGCGGCCCGAGCCGGGCCCCTCGGGACCGCGGGCGCCGGGCTCGCGAGCCGATCGTGGCACCGGAACCCCCGGAGGACAACCTCCGCGCGGGCACGAGCACCACGGTCCTGCAGACCGCACCCGCCGAACGCGCGGGGCCGGCCGCCCGCTGTCCCGGCGCGCGCTCGGACCCGGGGGCGTGACGACCTCCGGCCGCCGGTCGTTGCGGGCGAGCTCTCGCCGCACCGGCGGATCGGGAGCATGCTCACCCGGACCACCCGCTGTGCAGGGAGGCACCGCATGGACCGTCCCGAGACCGGTACCAGCCTCGACGCCCTGACCAGCTCGCTCCGCTCCGGTGGCGACGGCTGGCCCGAGCCGCAGCACGAGCACGCCGGGCACATGGACCACGGCGCGCAGCACCACGCGGACGGGGAGTCGACGACGGTGCGGACGGCGTCGTACGACGGGCACGAGATCCGGATCGAGACGACCTACCGGATCACCGTCGACGGCCAGCCGCTGCCCGGCCACGTCGAGGTCCTGGCCAACGGGCGCGTCCACTACCACGGCCTGCCGAACTACGCGGTGGCCTCGACCGTCGACCTCGCCCGCCTGGTCCTGAGCCACTTCGGGACCACCCCGCCCGGACCGGACGAGCTCGGGTGACCGCCGTCCGGCGGAGCATCACGGGGTCGGCCGTCGCCCGCGACGGCTTCGTCGCGGGCGTCCTCGCGCTGGGCGCCGAGCCGGCCGGTCTCAGCACGAGTGACGTCAACCGGCTGCTCGGCCCGCGGCTGCCCGGCTTCCGGATCTTCGGGCTCGACCAGCAGCTGATGACCTGGGACCTGTTCGTGCTCTGGCACTACATCGCGATGTCGCAGCCCACGGTGCCGCCGCGTCCGCTGCGCAACCGGGCCCACGGCGGGCCGATCTTCCTGCCCTGGCACCGGATGTTCCTCCTGCGGCTCGAGCAGCAGCTGCAGCGCGTGACGACGGCCGAGACCGGCCTGCCCTACTGGGACTGGACCGCCGGCCCCGCGGGTGTCACGGGCAGCGGTGCCGGCGCTGCCCTCGGGCCGTCCCGCGGCGACGTCTCGAGCGGGCCGCTGGCCGCCCTGCGGGTCCGGCTCGCCGGCTTCCAGGGCCAGCTCTGGTCGGTCGCGCCCCGCCCGCTGCAGCGCGCTGCGGGGCGCGACGTCGCCACCCTGCCCACCCGGGCCGACGTCACCTGGGCGCTGGGGGAGACGAGCGACGGGGCGTACGACACCACGCCGTGGGACGCGACGACCGCAGCGTTCCGCAACCGGCTGGAGGGCTGGGAGGACCCGGCAGGCGGGTCGGCGGCGCAGCTGCACAACCGGGTGCACGTGTGGGTCGGCGGGGACATGTCGCCGGGGACGTCGCCGAACGACCCGCTCTTCTACCTCAACCACTGCAACGTGGACCGGCTGTGGGAGGCGTGGATGAGCCGGCACGGCCGGTCCTACCTGCCGGTGGGCACGGAGCCGGACGCGCCGCAGGGACACCGGCTGCAGGACACGATGCTGACGCTGCTCGGCCAGGCCCAGCGGCCGGCCGACGTCCTGGACGCCGCGGCCTGGTACAGCTACGACCGCCTCGACCTGTAGGGGCGGTCCGGGGTCAGGCGACCCCGCCTCCGGCGAGCACCACCCCGGTCGTGAGCCCGATCGCCGCGTACAGCCAGCCTGGTGCCCTGCTGGTGCTCATGGCGCCCCCCGGTGCGAGGTCGCGGAAGGTCCTCAGGGTCAGGACGCGCACCACCTTCCGCGCCCTGAGACCGGCAGCGGTCGCGGACGTCGCGGGTCAGTCGAAGCCGACGAACGTCGCCGCTTCCTCGACCGTCTTGCGCTCCGAGACGACCGCGTTCGCGGGGAAGCTCTCGTCCGGCCAGCCGAGGGCGATGGCCTTCATGATGACCTGGTCCTCCGGGATGCCGGCGTGCTCGCGGACCACGGCCGACTGCATGATCCCCTGGCTGTTGATCACCGCTCCCAGCCCGCGGGACCAGGCCGCGTTGACCAGCATCGTCGCCACGGCACCGCAGTCGAACGGGGTGTCGTCGCTGCCGTCCATGACGCGGTCGTACGTGATGATCACGCACACCGGCGCGTCGAACTGGCGGAACCCCCGCAGGACCCAGTCCTGGCGCCCCTCCTTGTCCTCGCGGGCGATGCCCATCGCCGAGAACAGCTGCTTGGCGACGCCGATCTGCCGCTCGCGGTGGACCCCCGCGTACGGGCTCCCGACCCGGAACTCGCGGGTCGCGGGCTGGCCGGACAGGGTCCGCTCGGTGTTGCCCGCCCGGATGCGCTCGAGCGGCTCGCCGGTGATCACGTGGAAGTGCCAGGGCTGGGAGTTGTACGACGAGGGGGCGCGGATCGCCAGCGCCAGGACCTCCTCGATGAGCTCGCGCGGGACGGGGCGGGGCTCGTACCCGCGCGCGCTCCTGCGACCGAGAACGACCTCGTCGAAGTCCATGCAGCCCTCCACCACGTCGGCCGGCACCCCAGCAGGCCCGTCCGCGGACCGTACGTGACGCCGGTGTCGGGTCGGCCGGCGAGGCGCGCTGGCTAGGGTGGTTCGCGTGCAGCGAGTGCTCCGCCGGCAGGGGCATGCGGTGCTCCTGCTGGGTGCCGGGTTGCTGCTGGTCCAGCTGGGGCTGCGGGCGTGGGCGGCGGGGTCGTCGTGGTTCTTCCAGGACGACTTCCTCCTGGCGGCGCAGGCCAGCCGGGGGCTGTCGGCCGACTTCCTGCTGCAGGAGTACTCCGGTCACCTGATGCCGGCCGGGCTGCTGATGGTGTGGCTGGTCACCTGGGCAGCGCCGTTGCAGTGGGGGCCGCCGCTCGCGCTGATGCTGCTCCTGCAGCTGGCCACCGGGTTGGTCCTGCTGCGCACGGTGCTCCTCCTGCTACGTCAGCGGATCGCCGCGCTGGCCCCGGTCGCGCTGTTCGCGCTGACGCCGCTGACCCTGAACTCGGTGCTGTGGTGGGGGAGCGGCCTGCAGGCGCTGCCGCACCAGCTCGCGGTCGTGGTCGCGGTGGACGGCCACCTGCGCTGGCTGCGCGGCCACCGCCGGCGGCACGCGGTGCAGAGCCTGCTGGGCGTCGCCGGCGGGCTGCTGTTCTACGAGAAGGTGCTGCTCGTCCCGCTGCTGCTGGTCCTGCTCTCGGTCCTGCCCCTGGCGCGCGAGCGGGGGTGGCGCCGCCTGACGGCGCTGCGCGACCAGCGGGCGTACTGGGGGGCTCAGGGACTGCTGGCGGCCGCGTACGCCGTCCTGTACCTGGCGCTGACCGGCGGCCCCGACGGCCGGCGCTCGCCGCCGGGCGACTGGTGGACGGTGACGGTCGAGGCGGTGCGCACGGTCACGACGGCGCTCGTCGGCGGCCCGTGGCGGGTCGTGGGGGACATGCCGGTCGCCGCCCACCTCGCTCCGCCCGAGGGAGTGGCGGCGGCCGTGGGGGTCGCGGTCGCCGCGTTCGTGGGCTGGACCGTCCTGCGCGGCGGCCGACGGGCGCTCGAGGCCTGGCTCGTGCTCGTCGCCTACCTGGCCCTGGACATCGGTCTGCTCGTGTCGGCCCGCGGCCCGCTCGCCCCGTTCCTGGCCAGCGACCCTCGCTACTACGCCGACGCGGCGCCGGTCGCCGCGCTCGCGCTGGCCCTCGCCCTGAGGGCGGTGCAGGACAGGGACGTCGCCCGTACGCCGCGCACGTCGACCTCCCGCCCGCGCGCCGCCGCGGCGCTGGCGGCCATGGCGCTGGTCGCCGGTGGCTCCGTCGTCACGACGGTCGCCCTGGGGCAGCAGGCCGAGCGGTACAGCGCCCGCCACTACGTCGACCGCCTGCGGGAGGCGCTGCAGGGCGGCCCCGGACGTCGCGCTCGCCGACAGCCCCGCGGCGCCCGTCGCCATCGTCGAGGCCTTCCTCGGCGGGCAGGCATCGGTGTCGCAGGTCCTGGCTCCGCTGCCCGAGGCCGACCGGATGACCCGTCCCGGGCAACGGCTCCGCGTCTTCGACCGCAGCGGGCGCCTGGTGACCGGCTACCTGCTCGACCGCGTCTTCGCCCCTCCCGGTCCCGACGGGGACTGCGGCTACCGCGGTCACCGACGAGCCGCGCGCCGTCCCGCTGGCCGAGCAGCCGAGGACGTACGACGGGCACGTCAAGGTCAGCTGGTTCACCGGCTCCACCCGGCCGGGGGTCATCACCGTCGCCGGTCGCCGCCACCCGGTCGTGTTCGAGGAGGGCGTGCACGACTGGTGGGTGCCCGTGCACGGGCGGCTCGACGGGGTGGTCGTGCAGGCTCCGGCCGACGAGGACGCGCTGTGCGTGACCTCTGTCGAGGCCGGGAGGGCCTGGCCACCCGGCGGGTAGACGAGGGGGCGCGGAACACGTCCGGCTCGACGCGGAGGAGAGCACGTGCGCGCGGTCACCTGCACGCAGACCCGGCTCGAGGTCGTCGAGCTGCCCGAGCCCGTGCCTGCGCCAGGGCAGCTGCTGCTGACCGTGCGGCGTGGCATCTGGGATGGGCTGCGGCATCTGCGGCTCGGACCTGCACGCCCGGACGTCGTGCGACGAGCTCGCCGACATGACGGCGGCGGTCGGCTACGACGGCATCTTCCGGTCCGACCAGTCGGTCGTGCTCGGGCACGAGTTCAGCGGCGAGGTCCTCGAGCACGGCCGGCGCACCCGACGGTCGCTGCCGACCGGTACGCCCGTGGTCGCCTTCCCGCTGCTGCGGCGTGGCGCGGACGTGCACACGACCGGCCTGTCGGTGTCGGCCCCGGGGGCTACGCCGAGCGGGTGCTGGTGCAGGAGGCCCTGACCTTCGCGGTCCCGAACGGCCTGTCGCGGGAGACCGCCGCGCTCACGGAGCCGCTCGCGGTCGGGTTGCACGCCGTACGGCGCAGCGGGATCTCGAAGAAGCAGGTGGCCGTCGTCATCGGCTGCGGGCCGGCGGAGTTCCGGGAGACGCTGCACCTGCTGGCGGACGGCGTCGTGAGGGCTGACCCGCTCATCACGGGCCGCGTCGGGCTCGAGGGCGTGGAGGCGGCCTTCGCCGCGCTGGCGGACCCCGAGGCGCACGCGAAGATCCTCATCGACCCGGCGAGCAGTGCCGTCAGCCCGGTCTGAGGGTCGGTACGGGGGCCGGCGCGGGGCGCGGCCTGCGCTGCGGCGAGCTGCGCTGCCGGCGCTGCCGGCGCTGGCCCGCGGCGCCGCCGTCTGCGCGAGTGTCGGGGTACGCCCCGCGCAGGCGCCGAGACCGGGGCGTAGCCCGACACTCGGCGGCAACGGGGCGGGGCCCGGGGACTGCTGCCGCGTACACCGTCGCACCGGCTCTGACCTGCGCAGATGTCTTGCGCCGGACGAGATCCAGGCGTACCATCGAACACATGTTCGAGGCGTCGGCGGGACCCGGGGAGACGGACTTCTGCGTCCCCGGTGTGCCCCGTCCGGCCACGCCGGCCGAGCCACCTGCTGAGCTGGCGGCGCTGCGTGCCGCGGTCGACGCGGTGCTCGCGCTGGACCTGACCGGCCTCGCCGGCGGCGGCAGCGCTGGAGCTGACCCGAGGGGTGCTGCGCGAGCAGCAGCGACTGCACGCCGCGGTGCTCGGCGCGGTGACCGAGCTGGACGACCGCCGGCTCTACGCCCTGGACGGCGCCGGCTCGACCCGCTCCTGGCTCGCGCAGCAACCCGCCGGACGCACCGGCCTGGCCGGCGAGGCCACCCGGCTGTCCGCACGGCCGCTGCTGCACGCCGCCCTGGCCGCCGGACAGCTGTCCGCCACCACCGCCGACACGATCGCGACCGCGCTGGCCCGCCTGCCCGCAGACGGTCGAGGAGCACCAGCTGCTCGGAGTGCTGCGCCACGCCGTCCCGGCACTGCTCGCCGACCGCGACGTCCCGGCCCATGAGCTCGCCGAGCTGCTCGACACGGCCTGCACCGCCGTCGGGACGACCGCTGACCTGCTCGAACCGGCCTGCGTGCTGCTCGCCCGGCACCTGCCGCCGACCACCCTCGCGGTCGAGCTGCGCGCGCTGGTCGACGCGCTGCTGCCCGAGCAGCTCGCCGACGACACCCGCCAGTCCTGGACCGACACCTCCCTCACCCTGCAGCAGCGCACCGGAACCGGCTGGACCCTGCGCGGGCACCTGGACGACCAGACCGGCCAGCTGCTCCACGACGCCCTGCACAGCCGCCTGCCCAGCCGCACGACAGCGCACGGCACAGCAGCCGACACAGCCGACGGTCAGACAGCAGACGGTGAGGCGGCAGACGCCACCGACGCCAGCGCAGCCTGGGGCACCGTCGGTCCCGGCCAGCCCACCCCGCTGGCGCAGGCCTGCACCGAACGGATCATCGACGGCACCCCCGCCCTGTCCCGCGGACAGCGCCTCGCCGCCGCACTCGCCACGCTGCTGGCCGACCTGACCGGCATCCGTCCCGGCAGCGGACGGCCCAAGCCGGTCCAGCTGACCGTCACCACCACCCTCGACGCGCTGCAGGGCACCCCCGGGACGCTCCCGGCCCAGCAGGACAGCCCCCGACCCGTCCCCCTCAGCCTGGACGCGCTGCGCCGCCTCGGGTGCGGCGCGACCCTCACCGCCGTCCTGCTCAACGCCGCCAACAACCCCGTCGGCGCCTCCGGCGACCACCGCCACGCCACCCGACGAGAACGACGAGCCCTCCACGCCCGCTGGGGCAGCAGCTGCGCCGTCAACGGCTGCACCCGACCCGGCACCACCCCCCACCACGTCGAACCCTGGTGGAAGACCCACCGCACCCGCCTCGCCGACCTCATCCCCATCTGCGAACACCACCACCACGACGTCCACGACAACCACCACACCCTGCGGCTGCGCGACGGACGCCTCATCACCGACACCGGCTGGACCGACCAGCTGCCGCTGGCCGTCTGACACCAACGCGGTCGGTCAGTGGACGAGGACGACCGACTCCGTCGGAGCGCATTGGCCTCAGCCGGGCGCCGGAGCCGGAGCGGGTGCCGATCGCGGACCGGGCGGGGTCAGAACAGGTCGATGTGGTCGAACAGGATCTTCGTGCCGATGGCGATGAGGATGAGGCCGCCGGCCAGCTCGGCCGGGGTGCGGAAGCGGGTGCCGGCGCGGTGGCCCAGGACGACGCCGCCGAAGGACAGGACCGCCGTCGTGCCGCCGATGAGCAGGACGGCGAGCGCGATGTCGATCTCCAGGAAGGCGAAGCCGATGCCGACGGCGAGGGCGTCGATGCTGGTGGCGACGGAGAGCACGAGCAGCTCGCGCAGGTCGAGCGACGCGTCCCGGTCAGGTGAGTCGTCGTGCGGGCTGAGCGCCTCGCGGATCATCTTGAGGCCGACGACGGCCAGCAGGCCGAAGGCGATCCAGTGGTCGACCGAGGTGATGGACCGCTCGAGCTGGCTGCCGAGCAGGTAGCCGAGCAGGGGCATCCCGGCCTGGAAGGCGCCGAAGGCCCCCGCCACGATGCCGGCCGCCCGCAGGTCGAGCCGGCGCATCTGCAGCCCCTTGCCCAGGCTGACGGCGAACGCGTCGGCGGAGACGCCGAGGGCGATGAGGAACAGGGCGGGCAAGGACACAGCCACCAGCCTTCCCGGCACGGGTCGTGCCGTCTGCTGACGCGCCGGAACGGTGAGGCGGATCTCAGCGTGAGCCAGGGACCAGCCGGCCCAGAGCCGCCGCACGGGCCCAGCGCAGAGCCGGGCCGGCCCCGGCGGCCAGCCGCCACACGGTGACGCCGACCGCGAAGGAGCCCAGCACCTTGGCCACCGGCTGGCCGGGGAACAGCGGCAGCACCTGCCAGTGGGTCAGGTAGACGTAGAGCGACGAGCCGGCGAGGACCCCGACGACCGGGCGCAGCGGGGCGGCGAGCCGGCCCAGCGGGACCGACCGGGTCCAGACCAGCAGCAGGACCGCAGCGCCGATCACCAGCTCCTGGCCGGGCCGGCCGAGGAAGCCGGGGAGCAGGCACAGGGCCGCCGCGGTGACCGCCGCCCGCTGCCGGGTGCTGCTCGGCCCGGGCGGCGCACCAGCCGAGCGCGAACAGCCACAGCACGGCCGGGCCGGACTGGGTGGCGGCCGGTCCGTCGGCCACCGGCCAGAACCGCAGCAGGGCGCCGGCGGCCAGCACGGCGGCGGGGAAGGCGAACGGCAGCCGGCGCTCGGCCCGGTCGAGCACCGGGACCTGCAGCAGCAGCCAGAGCAGGACCAGCACCTGCAGCAGCGCCTCCACGAACCAGTAGCGCCAGGCGTTGCCGAGCACCTGCGGCCCGAGCGCCGCGTTGACCATGGCCGCCTGGGCCCAGCCGACGCCCGGGGTGACCAGCGAGGCGAGGGCGACCACGACGACGCTGGGCACGAGGACCCGGCGCACCGCAGCCCACGTCCCGGAGGCGCGGTCGCGGCGGGGCGCGTCGGTCAGCCGGAAGCGGGCGAAGTTGTAGCCGGCGACGGCGACCAGCGAGTGCGCCCCGCCGAGCACGTGGAACAGGTGCGCGTGGCTGCCGACGATGAGCAGGATGGCGACGGCCCGCAGCGCGACGGTCGTCTCCACCCGGTGCGGTCGGCGGTGCGGTCCGACCAGCGCCTGCAGCGCGCCGACCGGCTGCGACGGCCAGTCCGGCGGCAGCTCGCCGAGCGCCTCCTCGAGCCGCAGCGACACCTCGACGTAGGACAGCGAGTCGCCGCCGAGCCCGACGAAGGTCGACCGGTCGTCGACGTCCGGCCGGCCGAGCACGTCGGCGTACAGCCCGCGGACCGACTCGCCGCTCGCCACCCGCGGGGCCAGGTCGGCAGCCGTACCCGCGCAGGCCGCCCCGTCGAGCTTGCCGTTGGCCAGGCGGGGGAGCGGTTCGACGACGTGGGCGCGTACGCGTGCGAGCGGCAGACCGGCCGCGGTCGCCGCGGCCCGACGGGCCGAGCGGGCGTCGGACCGGCCCTCCACGAGGACGACGAGGATGTCGTCGAGCTCGCCGCACCAGGCGTCGGCGTCGACGGCGCGGGCCACCCGGTCGAGGTCGATCCGCAGGCCGGAGACCTTGGCGAAGCGGGCCCGCCGCCCGACGACCTCGAACAGCCCGTCCGGGCCGACGCGCCCGAGGTCGCCGGTGCGCAGCTCGTGCACGGTCCGCCCCTGGGCCAGGTCGGCCGGGCCGTGGGCGTAGCCGAGCATGACGTTGGGGCCGGTGTAGACCAGCTCGCTGCTGCCCCGGCTGACCGGGCACCGGGTCCAGGCGCAGCGCGCCACCGGGCACCGGGAGCCCGACGGCGTCCGGCCGGTACGGCGGCGAGCTCGGCCGGCAGCACGGCGATGCGCGCGGTCGCCTCGGTCTGGCCGTACATCACGTGCAGGCGCCACCCCTGCCGCTGCCCGGCGAGCGCGAAGCGCTCGGACCTGGTCGGGGGACATCCGCCCGCCGGCCTGGGTCATGGACCGCAGCGACGGCAGCCGGTGCTCGAGGAAGCCGTACCGCTCGAGGAGCGCGTAGGTGTGCGGGACGCCGGCCAGCGAGGTGACCCCGTGCTCGCGGCACAGGTCCCAGAAGCCGGCGTCGGTCACCGACAGCCCGGTCAGGACCAGGCCGGCGCCGCGGGCGAGGTGGGAGTGCAGGACCGACAGGCCGTAGCAGTAGGCCATCGGCAGGGTCGTCGCGGCGCGGTCGTCCGGCCCGATGTCGAGGGCCGTGGCGATCGCCTCGGCGTTGGCCTCGAGGTTGTCGTGCGACAGCCGGACCAGCTTGGCCGAGCCGGTCGAGCCGGAGGTGCTGAGCAGCAGCGCCAGCTCGGGGTGCAGCTCGTGCCGGGTCCCCTCCCGGCGCTCGAGCAGCGGCCGGCGCGCGGCGGTGTCGACGACGACGTCCGGGTCGTACGCCGCGGTCCAGCTCCCGAGGTGACCGCCGGCCGGGACGAGCAGGACGACGTGGCCCGCCGGCGAGCGCGCCGAGGTAGGCGGCGACCGTCTCGACCGTGTGGGCGCCGACGAGCAGCACGAGCCGCCGCGTGTCACCGAGCCGTCGGGCCCAGGCGTCCGCGCGCGCGGCCAGGTCGGCGTAGCTGACCGCCGGGCCGTCACCCCGCAGCGCCGTCGCGTCCCCGTACGTCGCGAGGTCGCGCACGAACGCCGGCGCGCGCACGAGGGGGACCGTCATGGGGGAGAGGCTACTAAGGGGAGCCTCACCTCACCCGGTAGGGTCTCCCTCGACCACCCGCGCACCAGGAGGCACCAGCAGTGAGGCACCACAGGAACCGAACGTCGCTCGCCCTGGCGGTGGTCGCGCTGCTGCTGGCGCTCACCGCCTGCTCCGGCGGCGGGGACGACGACGCGCTGGTCCTCTACAACGCGCAGAACTCGCGGCTCATGTCGGCGCTGACCAAGGCCTTCACCGAGGAGACCGGCATCGCGGTCAAGGCACGCAACGGCGGCGACTCCGAGCTCGGCAGCCAGCTCGTGCAGGAGGGCGCGAAGTCGCCCGCCGACGTGTTCACGACCGAGAACGCCACCGCCATGGCCCTGGTCGACCGGGCCGGGCTCTTCGCCCCGCTGGAGCCGGCTGCGCTGGAGGGCGTCCCGGCGCAGTTCGTGCCGGCGAGCAAGGCCTGGGTCGGCGTCGCCGCCCGCTCCACCGTCATGGTCTACGACCCGCGCGCAGTCGCCGAGACCGCGCTGCCGGCCTCGATGCTCGACCTCGCGAAGCCGGAGTGGAAGGGCCGCTTCGGCTACGCCCCGACCGGCGCGGACTTCCAGGCCATCGCCGCGGCCGTCTACGCGCTGAAGGGCGACGCGGCGGGCGACGCCTGGGTGCAGGGCCTGGCAGACAACGGCAAGAAGTACGCCAACAACATCGCGATCCTCAAGGCCGTCGACGCCGGCGAGGTCCCGGCCGGGATCATCTACCACTACTACTGGTTCCAGGACCGGGCCGGCACCGGCGAGGACAGCGACAACGCGGAGCTGCACTACTTCGGCAAGCAGGACCCGGGCGCGTTCCTCAGCGTCGCGGGAGCCGGCGTCCTCAAGTCCAGCAAGCGGTCGGCGCAGGCCCAGCGCTTCGTCGCCTTCCTGTCCAGCGCCAAGGGCCAGCAGGTGCTCGCGGGCAGCAACGACCTGCAGTACGCCATCAGCCACGACGTCCCGTCCAACGCCGAGCTGCGCCCGCTGTCGGAGCTGCAGCCGCCGGCGGTGGCGCTGTCCGAGCTGGACGGGCAGAAGGTGCTCGCCGCGTTCCGCCGGGTCGGCATCCTCTGACGCTCACCGCCGCGCCGCTGCCTGCCGTACGCACCCCGCGTACGGCGGGCAGCCCGCCGCTGCTCCTGGCCGCCGGCGTCGCCGTCGCGCTGCTGAGCCTGCTGCCGATGCTCTACATCGCCGGCGACGTCATCGGCGTCGGCGGCGCCGAGGCGACCGACCTGCTGCTGCGCCGCCGGGTCGGCCTGCTGCTGCGCAACACCGTCGCGCTGACGGTGGTCGGCATGCTGACCAGCGCGGTGCTCGGCACGGCGCTGGCCTGGGTGGTCGAGCGCACCGACCTGCCGGGCCGGCCGGCCTGGACCGCGCTGCTCGCGGCGCCGCTGGTCGTCCCCGCCTTCGTGACCAGCTTCGGCTGGGTGTCGCTGCTGCCGGCGGTCGCCTCGCCGGCCGGGGCGGTGCTCGTCGTGACGCTGGCGTACTACCCGCTGGTCTTCCTGCCCGTGGCCGCCGTCCTGCGGACCCTCGACCCGGCGCTCGAGGAGACCGCCGAGGCGCTCGGGCTGTCGGGGGCGGAGACGTTCCGCCGCGTGGTCCTGCCGCAGCTGCGGCCCGCCGTCCTCGGCGGGACGCTGCTCGTCGGGCTGCACCTGCTGTCGGAGTTCGGGGCGCTGCAGCTGCTGCGGGTCGACACCTTCACCACGGCGATCTACGACCAGTACACGTCGTCCTTCAGCGGCCCGGCCGCCAGCACGCTGGCCGCGGTCCTGCTCCTGCTCTGCCTGCTGCTGCTCGTCGGCGAGCTGCGGGTGCGCGGGCTGCGCCGCTACGCCAAGGTCGGCGGCGGCGCCGCCCGCTCGGTGCGCCGGCAGCCGCTCGGCGCGGCCGCCGGGCCGGTGCTGCTCGCCCTCACCGGGGTCGTCGCGCTCGGGCTCGGCGTGCCGCTGTACAGCCTGCTGCGCTGGCTGGTCATCGGCACCGGTACGGGCTTCCCGACCGGCCAGCTCCTCACCAGCGCCGCCACCTCGGTCGCGCTCGGCGTCGCCGCGGCCGTGCTCGTGACGGTCCTGGCGCTGCCGGTCGCGCTGCTCGCCGTACGCCACCGCGGGCCGCTCACCAGCGCCCTGGAGCGGACCACCTACCTGGCCAACGCCCTGCCCGGCATCGTCGTCGCGCTGGCGCTGGTGTCGTTCTCCCTGCGCCTGCTGGAGCCGCTCTACCAGACCACCACGCTGCTGCTCGCGGCGTACGCCATCCTCTACCTGCCCCGCGCGGTGGTGAGCCTGCGGGCCGCGCTGGCGCAGGCGCCGCCCGTGCTCGACGACGTCGCGCACACGCTCGGCGCCGGGTCCTGGGCGACGACGTGGCGCGTCGTGCTGCCGCTGATCGCGCCCGGGCTGCGGGCCGGCGCTGCGCTGGTCTTCCTCGGCGTGGTCACCGAGCTGACCGCCACGCTGCTGCTCGCGCCGCTCGGGACCAGCACCCTCGCCACGCAGTTCTGGACGGAGAGCAGCCAGATCGCCTACGCCGCGGCGGCTCCGTACGCTTGCCTCATGGTCCTCGTGTCGGCGCCCGCGACGTTCCTGCTGACGCGCGACGTCCGGCGCACGACGCAGCGGTGAGCGCGCTCGCGCTGCGCGGCATCCACAAGGCGTTCGGGACCACGCAGGTGCTGAAGGGCGTCGACCTCGACGTCCCGGCCGGCAGCCTCACCGCCGTCCTCGGCCCGTCCGGGTGCGGCAAGACGACCCTGCTGCGGCTGCTCGCCGGCTTCGCCGACCCGGACGCCGGGACCATCTGCTTCGACGGCCGTCCGGTCGTCGGCGACGGCCCCACGGTGCCCGCCCGGCGCCGGCGGGTCGGCTACGTGCCGCAGGAGGGCGCGCTCTTCCCGCACCTGTCGATCGCCGACAACGTGACCTTCGGGCTGCCGCGGCGCGAGCGGCGGCCCGGGCCGGTGCTCACCCGGCTGCTCGAGCTGGTCGGCCTGGACCCGGTCGTGGCCGAGCGCTACCCGCACCAGCTCTCCGGCGGGCAGCAGCAGCGGGCGGCGCTGGCCCGGGCGCTCGCCCCGGACCCCGCGGTCGTCCTGCTCGACGAGCCGTTCTCCTCCCTCGACGCCGGCCTGCGCGAGGACACCGGCCGCGCCGTCCGGGCCGCCCTGCGGGCCACCGGCGCCACCGCGGTGCTGGTGACCCACGACCAGGGCGAGGCGCTGTCGCTGGCCGACCAGGTCGCGGTCATGCGCGACGGCCGGCTGGTGCAGGTCGGCCCGCCGGACGCGGTCTACGAGCGGCCCTCCGACGCGGGGGTCGCGGCCTTCGTCGGCGGGGTCGTGCTGCTCGAGGGGGTCGGCGCGGGCGGGCGGGTGCAGTGCGTGCTCGGCGACCTGCCGGTCCGCGACGAGGCGGTCGACGGCCCGGTCACCGTGCTGGTCCGCCCGGAGCAGCTCGAGCTCGCCGCGCAGGGACCGGCCGCGCGGGTCGTCGAGATCAGCTACTACGGCCACGACGCGGCGGTGCGCCTGCAGCTGCAGGACGGCGACCTGCCGCTGGTGGCGCGCACCGCCGGTCACCTCGCGCCGCGCCTCGGTGAGGACGTACGGGTCGGCGTGCGCGGGACGGTCAGCGTCTTCCGCGGCTGAGGGCTGCACCTCGCTACGGTCGGTCTCCCGGTCCTGCGTCGCTGAGGGGTCACGTGTCCGCGTCCGAGCTCGTCGAAGCCCATCCCGCGATCCATCCCGCGACCGCGGTGGCGGACGCGGCCGAGCAGATGGTCACCGCAGGTCTGCCGGGCCTGGTGGTCACCCACGGCGACGGTCGGCCGTACGCGGTGCTGTCCGGCGAGGCGCTGCTGCGGCTGATGCTCCCCGGCTACCTGCGGGACGACCCGGGACTCGCGCGCACGCTGGACGCGGCGGCGGCCGACGAGGCGTGCCGCCGGCTGGCCCGCGGCACGATCGGCGACCTGGTGCCCTCGCCCCGCCCGCGCGACGAGCTGCCCGTGGTCGAGCTGAGGGCGACCAGCCTCGAGGTCGCCGCGGTGCTGGCCCGGACCCGCAGCCCGCTCGTCGCCGTGGTCGACGGCTCCCGCGTCGTCGGCGCCGTCACGGCCGCCCGGGTGCTGCGCCACGTCCTCGCCGGCCCCGCCACGTGACCACCGTCCTGGTGGTGGCCGCGTTCGCGGCCGCGTACGTCCTGATCGCGACCGAGCGCATCCACCGGGTGGCGGCCGCGCTCACCGGCGCCGCAGCGATGGTGCTGCTGGGCGTGGTCGACGCGGAGGTCGCCTTCTTCAGCGAGCGCTCCGGCGTCGACTGGAACGTCATCTTCCTGCTGCTGGGCATGATGATCATCGTCAGCGTGCTGAAGCAGACCGGGTCTTCGAGTACCTCGCCATCTGGGCGGCCAAGCGGACCCGCGGCCGGCCGTTCGCGACGATGGCCGCCCTGGTCGTGTTCACGGCGGCAGCCTCCGCCCTGCTCGACAACGTGACGACCGTGCTGCTCGTCGCTCCGGTGACGCTGCTCATCTGCGACCGCCTGGCGCTGCCGCCGGTGCCCTTCCTCATCGCGGAGGTCCTGGCGTCCAACGTCGGCGGCACCGCGACCCTGATCGGCGACCCGCCGAACATCATCATCGCCGGCCGGTCGGGGCTGACGTTCAACGACTTCCTGGTCAACGTGGCGCCGGTGGTGGTGCTGCTGGTCCTCGTCCTGCTGGCGATGTGCCGGGTGCTGTTCCGGTCCGCCCTGCGCTACGACGAGCAGCGGGTGGCCGACCTGATGGCGCTGGACGAGCGCGAGGCGCTGCGCGACCGCGGGCTGCTGCTGCGCTCGGGCATCGTGCTGGCCCTGGTGATGGCCGGGTTCGTCGGCCGCTCCGTGCTGGACGTCGAGCCGTCGCTGGTCGCGCTGCTCGGCGCCGGAGCCCTCGTCGGGGTCTCGCGCCTGACGCCGGCGGAGTACCTCGAGGAGGTGGAGTGGTCGACCCTGGTGTTCTTCATGGGGCTGTTCGTCATGGTCGGCGGACTGGTCGAGGTCGGGGTCATCGGGAGCCTGGGCGAGGTGGTGACCGACGCCGTCGGTGACCGTCAGCTGGTCGCGGCGACCGGTCTGCTGTTCGGCTCCGGCGCACTGTCCGGGGTGGTCGACAACATCCCGTACGTCGCGACGCTGGCGCCGCTGGTCAAGGACCTGGTCGAGGCGTCCCCGCCCGGACCGGCCGGGACCGCGCTGTGGTGGGCGCTGGCACTCGGGGCGGACCTCGGCGGGAACGCCACCGCGGTGGGGGCGAGCGCGAACGTGGTCGTCATCGGCATCGCCGCGCGCAACGGCCACCCGATCTCGTTCTGGCGCTTCACCCGCTACGGCGCTCCGGTCGCGCTCGTCACCCTCGCGGTGAGCTGGGTGTACCTCTGGCTGCGCTACTACGCCTGAGGTCCGGGGTGCGTCGGGGCCACCCGGCCGCCGTCTGGCAGTCTCCGCAGCGCACCCGACGTTCGTGCTCGACGAGGAGACGACATGCCCGAAGCCGTGATCTGTGAGCCGCTCCGCACCCCGGTGGGCCGCTACGGCGGCGTCTTCCGCGACGTGCCCGTCCACACGCTGGGGTCGACCGTCGTGCGCGCGGTGGTCGAGCGCAGCGGCATCCCCCCGGAGGCGGTGGAGGACGTCGTCTTCGGCAACGTCTACCCGACCAGCGAGGCGCCGGCGCTCGGCCGCATGGTCGCGCTCGACGCCGGGCTGCCGATCGAGGTCACCGGCATCCAGGTCGACCGCCGCTGCGGCTCGGGCCTGCAGGCCGTCGTCTACGCCGCGATGCAGGTGCAGACCGGCAACGCCGACCTGGTCATCGCCGGCGGCGGCGACAGCATGAGCGGCGCGGTGTTCTACACCTCCGACGTCCGGTGGGGGCCGAAGGGCGAGACGGTGCAGATGCTCGACGCGCTGGCCCGCGGCCGGGTCACCGCCGGCGGGGCCAACTACCCGGTCGCCGGCGGGATGCTCGAGACGGCCGAGAACCTGCGCAAGGACTACTCCATCCCGCGCGAGGAGCAGGACCGGCTCGCGCTCGCCTCCCACCAGCGCGCCGTCGCCGCGCAGCAGTCCGGCGCGTTCGCCGAGGAGATCGTCCCGGTCACCGTGAGGACGCGGAAGGGCGAGCAGGTCGTCGACACCGACGAGCACCCGCGCGCCGACACGACGCTGGAGGGGCTCGCCGCGCTGCGGCCGATCCGGCTCAAGGCCGACCCGGACGCCACCGTCACCGCAGGCAACGCCAGCGGCCAGAACGACGCGGCCGCGGCCTGCATCGTCACCACGCCCGAGAAGGCGGAGGAGCTGGGACTGCGCCCGCTGGTGCGGCTGGTGTCGTGGGGGCTCGCGGGCGTACCCCCGAAGACGATGGGCATCGGGCCGGTCCCGGCGACCGCGAAGGCGCTCGGCAAGGCCGGCCTGACGCTGGCCGACATGGACCTCATCGAGCTCAACGAGGCCTTCGCCGCGCAGGTCCTCGCCTGCACCCGCGAGTGGGGCTTCGGCGAGAAGGACTTCGAGCGCATGAACGTCAACGGCTCGGGCATCTCGCTCGGCCACCCCGTCGGCGCGACCGGCGTGCGCATCCTCGCGACGCTGTCGCGCGAGATGGTCCGGCGCGAGGCGAGGTACGGGCTGGAGACCATGTGCATCGGCGGCGGCCAGGGGCTGGCGGCCGTGTTCGAGCGGTGGACGGGGTGACGGGGGAGACTGCAGCCATGACGACCGCCGCACCCGAGGTGTCCGACGACGACTTCCAGGTCGTCCTCTCGCAGGTCAAGGACTTCGTGCGCAAGCAGGTGGTCCCGCGCGAGCTCGAGATCATGGACACCGACGCGATCCCGGAGGACCTGCGCGCCAAGGTCCGCGACATGGGGCTGTTCGGCTACGCGATCCCGCAGGAGTTCGGCGGGCTCGGGCTCAACCTGCAGCAGGACGTCGAGCTGGCCATGGAGCTCGGCTACACCTCGCTGGCGCTGCGCTCGATGTTCGGCACCAACAACGGCATCGCCGGGCAGGTGCTGGTCGGCTTCGGCACCGACGAGCAGAAGGCCGAGTGGCTCGGCCGGCTCGCGTCCGGCGAGGTCGTCGCGTCCTTCGCGCTGACCGAGCCCGGCGCCGGCTCCAACCCCGCCGGGCTGCGCACCACCGCCGTCCGCGACGGCGAGGAGTGGGTCCTCAACGGCGACAAGCGCTGGATCACCAACGCCCCGCTGGCCGACCTGTTCGTGACCTTCGCGCGCACCCGCCCTGCCGACGACAAGGGCGCCGGCATCGCCGTCTTCCTCGTCCCGGCGGACGCTCCCGGCGTCTCGGTCGGGCAAGAAGGACAAGAAGATGGGGCAGGAGGGCGCCTGGACCTCCGACGTCACGTTCACCGACGTGCGCCTGCCCGCCGCCGCGGTCATCGGCGGCTCCGAGGACGTCGGCTACCGCGCCGCGCTCACCTCGCTGGCCCGCGGCCGCGTCCACATCGCTGCGCTCTCGGTGGGCGCCGCCCAGCGCGCGCTCGACGAGTCGGTCGCCTTCGCCGCCGCCAGCACCCAGGGCGGTACGCCGATCGGCAGCTTCCAGCTCGTCCAGGCGATGCTCGCCGAGATGCAGGCCGGCGTCATGGCCGGCCGCGCGCTGGCCCGCGAGGCGGCCCGGCAGTGGGTGTCCGGCGAGGACCGCCGCATCGCGCCGTCGGTCGCCAAGCTCTTCTGCACCGAGATGGTCGGCAAGGTCGCCGACCTGGCGGTGCAGGTCCACGGCGGCACGGGCTACATGCGCGAGGTCCCGGTCGAGCGCATCTACCGCGAGGTCCGCCTGCTGCGCCTCTACGAGGGCACCAGCGAGATCCAGAAGCTCATCGTCGGCGCCGGGCTGGTGAAGGCGGCCCAGCAGGGGCGCTGACGCTGCCGGGGTCCGGCAGGGGCGGGGGTCTTGTGCTGCCCGCCCCGCACCTGTCCCCGGGTCGCAGGCAGGCGGACGCTCGGGGCATGACGACCGTACGGGTCCGGCTGTCCCCCTGGCGCCTGCGCTGGCGTGGTCGCGGCTCGGACGCCGCCGGCGACCTCGCAGGTCTCCTGGACGACCCGGTGCTGGCCGTCCTCGCCCTGCTCCTCCTGCCCCTGGTCGGCGTCGGGGTCCTGCTGATGGGTGGCGAGCTCCTGGTGCTGCTCGTCGTCACGCTGCTGCTGCTGGTGTGCCGCGCCGTCGGGCTGCTCACCTGGACGCTGGAGGTCACGGACCCCGACGGCTCCCGCTCGCTGGTCCGGGTGCGCGGCACCCGGGCCCTGCTGCGGCGGCGGCGGGAGCTGCTCCGGCGGTAGGACTGTCGGACCCGGCTGACACACTGCGCCAGCAGCGGACCTGGGGGCCGCGGGACGGGGGCGAGCGGTGACCAGCGGGTGCGACGCGCAGGCTGCGCCGGTCGCCGCGCCCGCCGCCGGGGCGCTGCGGCGGCTCAGCTCGCCGGTCGTCACGGTGCTCACCGTCGTCGTGGTCGTCGACTACGCCGACCGGGCCGCGCTCGGGGCCGTCGCGCCGGCGCTCAAGGACGACCTCGGGCTCGACGTCGCCGAGCTCGGCTACCTCGGCGCCGCCTTCGGCCTGGTCGGCGGCCTGGCCACCCTCGTCGCCGGCGCGCTGGTCGACCGGGTCCCGCGGCTGCGGCTGCTGGCGCTCAGCGCGCTGGCGTGGTCGGTCGCGATGGTGGCGACCGGCTCCGCCGAGAGCCTGGGGTGGCTGCTGGTCGCGCGCGGTGCGCTGGCCGTCGTGCTGGCGACCGTCGGGCCGGCCTACCCGAGCCTGGTCGGCGACGCCGTGCCGCCGGCAGAGCGCGGCCGGGCGCTCGGCCTGATCGGCAGCGGCCAGCTGCTGGGCGGAGCCATCGGTGTCGGGCTCGGGGCGCTGTGCGTGTCGCTGCTGTCGTGGCGCTGGACGTTCTGGCTGCTCGCGCTGCCCGGGCTCGGCCTGGTCGTCTGGCTGCTGCGCACACCCGAGCCGGAGCGCCGCGGGAGCCTCGCGGACCAGCAGGTGTCGATGTCCCAGGTGGCGCGCCGCCTGTGGGCCACCCCGACGGCCCTCTGGGTGCTGCTGGCCGGCAGCGTCGGCAGCTACTACCTCGCCAGCGCGAGCGCGTTCTCGACGCTGTTCGCGGTCGCCCACTACGACGTCAGCACCGCCGTGGCCGACCTGGCCCTGGTCGCCCTCGGCGTCGGCGCCGTCCTCGGCATCGCGCTCGGCAGCCGTACGAGCGACCGGCTCAGCCTGGAGGGCCGCGAGTCGACGCGCCTGGTGCGGGCCGGTCAGGGCTACCTGCTCACCGCGGTGCTGTGGCTGCCCGCGCTGCTGGTCACCTCGCTCGCGGCGGCCCTGCCGTTCCTGGTCCTCGGCTCGGCAGCGCTGGCGGCGACCCTCCCGACGCTGGACGCCGTGCGCATCGACGTCGTGCCGGCCGGGCTGCGCGGGCGCACCGAGGCCGTCCGCACGCTGGTCCGGGCCGTCGCCGAGGGAGGCGCCCCGCTGGTCTTCGGGCTGGTCGCGCGCGGTGTCGGCGAGGACGACCGGGGCCTGCAGGTGGCCTTCCTGACCGCGCTGCCCGCGCTGGTCGCGGCCGGCGGCGTGCTGCTGCTCGCGCGCCGGAGCTACGACGTCGACCGGTCGCGCCTGCTGGCGACCGGCGAGACCTGAGGAGAGCGATGAGCCAGACGGCACAGCTGAGGGCCGAGACCGAGCGCATGACCGCGCTGCTGGACGGTGACGCGACGCTGCCGGTCGACGGCTGCCCGGGCTGGACGCTGCGCGACCTCGGCGCCCACCTCGGCAACATCCACCGCTGGGCCGCCGCGCAGGTCGCCGCCGCGGGGGAGCGCCAGGACCTCGTGGAGGAGGCGCCGCCGGAGGACCTCGCCGGCTGGTACGCCGGGTGCGCGGCCGGGATGCTCGCGGTCCTCGAGGCCGCCTCGCCGGACGACCCGGCCTGGGGCTTCGGCCCGCGCCCCCGGACGGCCGCGTTCTGGTCCCGCCGCCAGCTGCACGAGACCGCGGTGCACCGGTGGGACGCCGAGCGGGCGCGCGGGCTGCCGGCCTCCCTCGACGCCGCGCTCGCCGCCGACGGCCTGGCCGAGGCGCTGACCGTGTTCGTCCCCCGCCAGGTGGTGCTCGGCCGCACGCCGCCGCTGCCGCACGCGCTGGAGCTGCACGGAGAGGAGGGCGGCCGCTGGCGCCTCGGCCCGGACGGTCCTGCCGCCGCGACCCTGCACGGCCCGGCGGAGGCGCTGCTGCTCCTGCTCTGGCGGCGCACCACCCTGGACGACCCGCGGCTGCGGGTCGAGGGCGACCACGGACGCGGCGGCCGAGGTGCTGTCCGGCGCGCTGCTGCCCTGATGACGGTCGAGACCGCCCCGGCCACCGCGGACCGCTTCGACGACGTCGCCGTCCTGCTCGGGCCGAAGAACCCGGCGTCCTCGGTCTGCTGGTGCCTCAGCCACCGGCTCGACGCCCGGACCAACCGCGAGCTGGTCGGCCCGGCCCGCGGCGAGCACGTCCGCTCCCTGTGCAGCCGGGACGTCGCCCCGGGCGTGCTCGCCTACGACGACGACCAGGTCGTCGGCTGGGCCGCCGTCGCCCCGCGGTCCGAGCTGCCGTTCGCCCGCTCGAGGAAGATCCCGCACGTCGACGACCTGCCGGTCTGGTCGCTGTGGTGCGTGCGCGTGCGCCCGGGCTTCCGCGGCAGGGGCATCGCGTCGAGCCTGCTCGAGGGAGCCGTGGCCTACGCCCGCCAGAACGGCGCCCCCGCCGTCGAGGGCTACCCCGTCGACAACCAGGGCCGGCGGGTCGACCTCACGATGGCCTACGTCGGCACAGGTCGCTGTTCGAGCGGGCCGGCTTCCGGTGGGCCGCTGACACGACGGCGGTCTCCGGCGGCTTCCCGCGCGTGGTGGTGCGCCTGGACCTCTAGACCTCCAGCGCACACCCGGGTCGCCGGCGGGTGAGGACAACGTGAAGGCGCCGACACCGCGGGGCGTACGCCTCGTAACCGGCCCTTCCTAGCGTCCGCCGGACCACGACCCGGGAGGACGACCGATGACGGCGACGCTCGACGCCACCACCGACCTGCAGACCAGCGCACGCCGAGGGCAGGGGTCGCGGTGGATCGACGACTGGCGTCCCGACGACGAGGCCTTCTGGGCCGGCGGCGGTGAGCGCATCGCCCGGCGCAACCTGGTCTTCTCGGTGCTGTCCGAGCACATCGGGTTCTCGGTCTGGACCATGTGGTCGGTCCTCGTGCTCTTCCTCGGCCCGGCGTACGGCTTCAGCCCCGCCGACAAGTTCCTCGCTGACCGCGGTCCCGACGCTGGTCGGCGGGCGTGCTGCGCCTGCCGTACACGTTCGCGGTGGCGAAGTTCGGCGGGCGCAACTGGACCGTGGTCACGGCGCTGGCGCTGGTCCTGCCGCTGGTGCTGATGCTGCTCGTCCTCGCACCCGGGCGTCTCGCTCGGCACGCTGCTGCGTGGTGGCCGCCGTCGCCGGCATCGGCGGCGGCAACTTCGCCTCGTCGATGGCCAACATCAACGCCTTCTACCCGGAGCGGAGCAAGGGCTGGGCGCTCGGCATCAACGCCGGCGGCGGCAACCTCGGCGTGCCGGTCGTCCAGCTCGTCGGCCTGCTCGTGCTCGCCACCGCCGGCGCGGCGCACCCGCGCGTGCTCGTCGGCATCTACATCCCGCTCGTCGTGCTCGCGGCGCTTCCTGGCGTGGCGGTCGATGGACAACCTCTCCGCCGCCCGCAACGACAAGCGGGCGATGCGCGACGTCGCGCAGGGACCCGCACACCTGGGTCATGTCGTTCCTCTACATCGGCACCTTCGGCTCGTTCATCGGCTTCGGCTTCGCCTTCGGCCAGGTGCTGCAGGTGCAGTTCACGGCCGACTTCCCGACCCCGCTCGACGCCGCCTACCTGACCTTCCTCGGCCCGCTGCTCGGCTCGCTCGTCCGCCCGTTCGGCGGGAAGCTCGCCGACCGGTTCGGCGGCGCGCAGGTCACTGCTGCCACTTCGTGGCGATGGCGGCGGCGGCCGGCGTCGTGCTGGCGGCGTCCCAGCACGGAGTCGCTGCCGCTGTTCCTCGTCGGCTTCATCGTGCTGTTCCTGCTCTCCGGCGTCGGCAACGGCTCGACCTACAAGATGATCCCGGCGATCTTCCGGTCGAAGGCCCGGCTGCTCGTCCCGGCTGACGGCGACCGCGTCGACGCCGACCGCGAGGCCCGCCGCCTGTCCAGCGCGCTCATCGGCATCGCCGGCGCGATCGGCGCCTTCGGCGGTGTCCTGGTCAACGTCGCCTTCCGCGAGTCGTTCCTGCGCACGGGCAGCGGCGACGGCGCCTACCTGGCCTTCCTGCTCTTCTACGTCGTCTGCGTCGTCGTCACCTGGGCCGTGTACCTGCGGCCCTCGCCCCGCCGGCTCGCCGGCGTCTGACCCGCTGGCGGCCCTGCCGGACCCCCTCCCGGCAGCCTCGCGCGAGGGGGTCCGTCGCTGTCCGGGGCGCGCCGCGCTGCTGGGCACGCCGCGGCCCCGAGACCCGTTCGGCCAAGGCCCTGCCGCCGCCCTCGCTTGCCGGGCCCCGACCGACCCCCGGCGTTGATCGTCAGCGGTGCCCCGTGGCCCCGACCACGTGACGACGCCGACGATGACGGGTCGACGCCTGCTCTCGGGCGGTCACGGGCGATGGGCGCGAGCGACGTGCTGCGCGGCCGCGGCGCCGGTAGGGACCTTGCCCAGGCGGGAGACCTGGCCGGGCTGAGGGCGTGTGTGCGCCGTGACGCCGAGTACGGACGACCGGACATTCGTACGGATTGCCGTACCTGGCCGGACACGAACACCCTCACCGCCCGAGCAGGCGCAGGACGGAGCGCCCGGGCGGGCGGGCCCGGTGAGCGCGCGCGGCGGCGGGGCGAGGCCCAGGGTCGGGACGACCCCCGAGGTCAGGGCGAGGGCGTCGGGCCAGGGACAGGCGCCGTCACGGCGATGGCGGGGGCGGCGAGGCGGTAGCCGCGCTTCACGACGGTCTCCACGACCCGGCCGGCGGGACCGAGCGCGCTGCGGAGCCGGGCGACGTTCATCTCGACCGCGTGCTCGTCGGCGCGCTCGTGTCGGGCCAGGCCTGCTTGAGCAGCTCGGCGCGGGACAGGACCCGGCCCTCGCTGCTGACGAGCGCGGCGAGGATGGCGGCCTGGCGGACGGTCAGGTCGACCGGCGCGCCGTCGACCAGGACGTTGTGGCCGCGCAGCTCGAGCCGGTGGTCGCCGGCGAGGACGGCGCGGGACCGCGACCGGGGCAGCTCCTCGACGACGGTGCGGACGAGCGCGCCGAGCCGGGCGCGCTCGGGCTGGACGGTCGGGACGCCGAGCCGGGCGAGCGGCGCGGCGGTGACCGGGCCGACGCAGGCGGCCAGCACGTCGGTCCGACAGCGCGGCGACCACCGCGTCGAAGCGGCCCTCGTCGCGGGCGAGCGTCAGCAGGCGAGGCGACCGCGGGGGCGCTGGTGAAGGTCACGCAGTCGACCGCGGTGGCCGCGACCTGCTCGACCAGGCCGGCGCAGCGGCCGGATGTCCTCGGCCGGCACCCAGCGGTAGACGGGCACCTCGACGACGACGGCGCCGGCCGCGCGCAGCGCAGCCGTGAAGTCCGGCGAGCGGCTCGCCGTGCAGCTGCACCGCGACCCGGCGCCCGGCGACGCCCTCGGCCAGCAGCCGCGCGAGCACCTCGTCGGTCGACTCCGAGTCGGGGGACCAGGCCTCGGCGAGGCCGGCGGCGCGCACGGCGCCCTTGGCCTTGGGCCCGCGGGTCAGCAGCTCGGCGGCGGCGAACTGCGCCGCGCAGCGGCTCGCCGAGGCCCCAGCCGTCGGCGGCCTCCATCCAGCCGCGGAAGCCGATGCCGGTGGTGGCGACCACGACGTCGGGCGGCTCGGCGACGCAGGCCTTCGTGGCGGCGCGCAGCTCCTCGTCGTCCTGCGTGGGCACGATCCGGATGGCGGGGGCCTCGACGACGCGGGCACCGCGGCGCTACGAGCAGGTTGGTCAGCTCCTCGCGGCGGCGGGCGGCGGTCACCGCGACGGTGAAGCCGTGCAGCGGCAGCAGCTCCGCCGACAGGGTCGGTCACCGGTGCCAGCCTGCACGACCGGGGTTACCGCCGCTGTTTCCGCGCGGTGTCAGCGGCGGCGCCGCACGGCGTGAGCCCGGTCGCATGAGGACCACGTGACGTGCCCGTGACACACGCGGGACACGGTCCCGGAGACCGCCGCCCTGCACCGTCGTCGCCATGCCCGTCGACACCCACTGCCCGTACTGCGCCCTGCAGTGCGGCATGACGCTCACGACCGGGCCGGCCGGCGTGGAGGTCGGCGCCGCGACTTCCCGACCACCGCGGCGGCCTGTGCCGCAAGGGCTGGACCTCCGCCGAGCTGCTCGGCAGCCCGCAGCGGCTGACCACCCCGCTGGTGCGCGACCGCAAGGGCGGCCCGCTGCGCGCGGCGACCTGGGACGAGGCGCTCGACCGCGCGGCCGCGGGCATGCCGAGCGCCCAGGCCGCCGGCGGCCCGGACGCGGTCGGCGGTCTTCGGCGGCGGCGGCCTCACCAACGAGAAGGCCTACCTGCTCGGCAAGTTCGCCCGGGTCGCGCTGCGCACCAGCCAGATCGACTACAACGGCCGCTTCTGCATGAGCTCGCGCGGCGGCCGGCGGCAACCGCGCGTTCGGCCTCGACCGCGGCCTGCCCTTCCCGCTCGAGGACCTCGGCGACGCCGGCTGCGTCCTGCTGGTCGGCAGCAACCTCGCCGAGACGATGCCGCCGTTCGTGCAGCACCTGCAGGCTGCGCGAGGCCGCCGGCGGCGAGCTCGTCGTCGTCGACCCGCGGCGCACCCCGACCGCCGCGGCCGCCGACCTGCACCTGCAGCCGCAGCCCGGCACCGACCTCGCGCTCGCCAACGGGCTGCTCTTCCTCGCCCTCGACGAGGGCCTGGTCGACGAGGCGTACGTCGCCGCCCGCACCACCGGCTTGGACGACGGTGCGGCGCGGCCGTCGCGCGGCTACTGGCCCGGCCGGGTCGAGCGGCTCACCGGCGTCTCGCGAGCCGGACCTGCGCCAGCGCCGTCCGGATGCTCGGCGCAGGCCGAGCGCGCGATGGTCCTCACCGCCCGCGGCGCCGAGCAGCACGCCACGGCGTCGACACCGTCTCCGGCTTCGATCAACCTCGCGCTGGCGCTCGGCCTGCCCGGGACGGCCGGGCTCCGGCTGGGGCTGCCTCACCGGCCAGGGCAACGGCCAGGGCGGGCGCGAGCACGGGCAGAAGGCCGACCAGCTGCCCGGCTACCGGAGCATCACCGACCCGGCGGCCCGGGCCCACGTCGCCGGCGTGTGGGGCGTCGACCCGGAGCGATCTGCCCGGCCCGGGGCGGTCGGCGTACGAGCTGCTGGACGGCCCTCGGCGACGGGCGGCGGCCCGCGCGCGCTGCTGCTGCTTCGGCTCGCAACCCGGTGGTCAGCGCCCCCAACGCCCGCGCACGTCGCCCAGCGGCTCGCCTCGCCTCGACCACCTGGTCGTCGCGCGACCTCGTGCTGTCGCGAGACGGCGGCCCTGGCCGACGTCGTCCTGCCCATCGCGCAGTGGGCCGAGGAGAGCGGCACGATGACCAACCTGGAGGGCCGCGTCCTGCTGCGGCGCAAGGCGCTCGACGCCGCCGGAGGGCGTGCGCACCGACCTCGAGGTGCTGCGCCGGCCTGGCCGCAGCGCCTGGGCTGCCCGACCGGCTTCCCGACCGAGCCGCGCGAGGTCTTCGACGAGCTGCGGCCGGGCCAGCGCCGGCGGCATGGCCGACTACGCCGGCATCACCTACGAGCGGCTGGCGGCGGGCGAGGCGCTGCACTGGCCGTGCCCGTCGGCGGACCACCCCGGCACGCCGCGGCTGTTCCTCGACCGCTTCGCCACCCCCGACGGCCGGGCCCGCATTCGTCGCCGTCGAGCAGCCCGACGCGCTCGAGCCGGTCGACGAGGAGTACCCGCTCCACCTGACGACCGGGACGGGTCGCCATGCAGTACCAGTCGCGGCGCGCAGACCCGCCGGATCGCCGCGCTGACCGAGGCGGCGCCCGCGCCTTCGTCGAGCTGCACCCGCACCTCGCCGAGCGGCTCGGGATCGCCGACGGCGAGCGGGTGACGGTGTCGCACCCGGCGCGGGCAGGCCTGGCTGGCCGCGCAGGTCACCGACACGATCCGCCCGGACACCGTCTTCGTGCCGTTCCACTGGGCCGGCAAGCAGCGCGCCAACACCCTCACCAGCGACGCGCTCGACCCGGTCTCGCGGATGCCGGCGTTCAAGGTCTGCGCCGCCCGGCTCGACCGGCTCGCCGAGGTGGTCCGGTGACCCGCGTCGTGGTCGTCGGCAACGGCATGGCCGGCGCCCGCTCGTCGACGAGCTGCTGCGCCGCGACCGGGGCGTCGAGGTCACCGTCTTCGGCGCCGAGCAGCAGCCGGCCTACAACCGGATCCTGCTGTCCGACGTGCTCGCCGGGAAGCGCCGGCACGGCGACATCGAGCTGCCGGCTCGTCGACGGCGCGGTGCGCCGGCTCGGCGCCGAGGTCGTCGCGATCGACCGCGGCGCCCGCACGGTCACCGTCGCCGACGGGGCGGCGCACGCGTACGACGCGCTGGTGCTCGCCACCGGCAGCACGCCGGTCGTCCCGCCGGTGCACGGCATCGCCGGGCCGGCCGGGAAGCTGCTCGACGGCGTGCTTCGTCTTCCGCACCCTCGACGACTGCGCCGCCATCGCCGCGCACGCCGGGCGGGCGACGCAGGCGGTCGTCGTCGGCGGCGGCCTGCTCGGGCTCGAGGCGGCCCGCGGGCTGCTGCAGCACGGGCTGCAGCGTCGACGTCGTGCACGGCATGGGCCACCTCATGGACGTGCAGCTCGACGCGGTCGGCGGCGCGGTCCTGCGCCGCGCGGTCGAGCGGCTCGGCGTCGGCGTGCACCTCGGCTCGTTCGCCCGTCGGGTCACCGGCGGCCGCCGCGTCACCGGCGTGGGCCTCGCCGACGGCCGCGCACGTCGACGGCGACCTCGTCGTGCTCGCCTGCGGCGTGCGGCCCGAGGTCGACCTGGCCCGGCGGCGCCGGCCTCGCCGTCGAGCGCGGCGTCGTCGTCGACGACGCGCTGCGCACCAGACGACCCGCCCGTCTACGCGATCGGCGAGTGCGCCCAGCACCGCGGTCAGGTGTACGGCCTGGTCGCGCCCGCCTGGGAGCAGGCCGCGGTCCTCGCCGACGTGCTGACCGGCGGCCAGGCGCCGCTACACCGGCAGCCGCACGGTCACCCGCCTCAAGGCGATGGACCTCGAGGTCGCCGCGATGGGCGACGTGCCGGCCCGGCCTCGAGGACTGCGCGCGACGGCGTCGAGGTCCTGCAGTGCGCCGACCCGGCGCGCGGCGTCTACAAGAAGCTGGTCGTCCGCGACGGCGTCGTCGCCGGCGCGGTGCTGCTCGGCGACCTGTCCACCGCCGGCACCGTCACGCAGGCCTTCGACCGCGGCACGCCGCTCGCCGGCCGACCGGCTGCACCTGCTCTTCGCGGGCCTCGCCAGCGCAGACCGTCGAGCGAGCCCGAGGACGACGACGTCGTCTGCACCTGCAACGCCGTCACCGCCGGCACGCTGCGCGGCTGCGCCGAGGCGGCCTGCCGCACCGTCGCCGAGGTCGCCGCCGAGACCCGCGCCACCACCGGCTGCGGCACCTGCACCGTCGTCCGTCGCGGCCCTGCTGCAGAGCCGCACC
Source organism: uncultured Actinomycetota bacterium (assembly GCA_963762795.1). Classification (GTDB taxonomy): domain Bacteria; phylum Actinomycetota; class Actinomycetes; order Mycobacteriales; family SCTD01; genus RYN-170. The sequence goes on from CAVXMC010000014.1 coordinate 431,848, forward strand.
CCCGTCCCCGCAGGGAGCACCGCATGACCCGCAAGACGCCTCGTCGTCGTCGGCCACGGCATGGTCGGCCACCGCCTCGTCGAGCTCGCCGTCGAGCGCGGGCTCACCGACGAGTGGGACGTCGTCGTCCACGCCGAGGAGGCGGTGCCCGGCGTACGACCGGGTCGGCCCTGTCGACGCTGGTTCTCCGGCAACGACGGCGCTCTGCCTGGTCGGCGACGGCTTCTTCGACCACCCGGCGCTCGAGCTGCGGCTCGCCGACCCGGTCGACCGCGATCGACACCGGTCGCGCAGACGGTCACGCGCCGCAGCGGCATCGTGACGCCGTACGACGCGCTCGTGCTGGCCACCGGCTCGACGCCCTTCGTGCCGCCGGTCCCCGGCGCGACGGGGACGGGCCGCTTCGTCTACCGCACGCTCGACGACCTGCGAGGCGATCAAGGCCGCACGCCGCCGGCGCCCGCACCGGCGCCGTCGTCGGCGGCGGGCTGCTCGGGCCTGGAGGCGGCCGGCGCGCTGCAGACGCGCTGGGGCTCGAGACGACCGTCGTCGAGTTCGCCCCGCGGCTGATGCCGGTGCAGGTCGACGAGGGCGGCGGCCAGGCGCTGCGCCGGCTGGTCGAGGACCTCGGCGTGCGCGTCCGCGCTCGGCGCCGCGACCCAGCGGATCGAGGAGACCAGCCGACGGCCTGCGCATGGTCTTCGCCGAGGGCGAGCCGCTCGACGTCGACCTCGTCGTCTTCTCCGCCGGCATCCGCCCGCACGACGCGCTGGCCCGCGGCGGCCGGCCTCGAGCTCGGCGAGCGCGGCGGCGTCCTCGTCGACGAGGGCTGCCGCACCAGCGCGCCGGACGTCTACGCCGTGGGGGAGTGCGCGCACGCCGCCGGCCGCGCGCTGGGGGCTGGTCGCCCCCGGCTACGCGCAGGCCGAGGTCGTCGTCGACCGGCTGCTCGGCGGGCAGCCGCACCTTCACCGGCGCGGACATGTCGACCAAGCTCAAGCTGCTCGGCATCGACGTCGCCAGCTTCGGCGACGCGCACGCGACGACGCCCGGCGCGCTCGAGCTGGTCTGGGCCGACCCGCTCGCCGGCGTCTACAAGAAGCTGGTCGTCTCCGACGACGCGAAGACGCTGCTCGGCGGGGTCCTGGTCGGCGACGCCTCGGCGTACGCCCTGCTGCGGCCGCATGGTCGGCAGCCAGCTGCCCGGCAACCCGGCCGACCTCGTCCTGCCGGCCAGCGAGTCGCCGCGTGCCGGCCTCGGCGTCGGCGCGCTGCCGGCCGAGGCGCAGGTCTGCTCCTGCATGCGACGTCACGCAAGGGCGCAGATCTGCGGCGCGGTCCGCGACGGCGGCTGCCGCGACGTCGCCGGCGTCAAGGCGTGCACCGGCGCCGGCACGGTCTGCGGCTCCTGCGTCGGCCTGGTGAAGGACGCTGGTCACCGAGCGAGCTCGACGCGCTCGGGCGTCGCCGTCAGCAACGCGCTGTGCGAGCACTTCGACCTCAGCCGCGCGGAGATGTTCGAGGTCGTCCGGGTGCAAGGGCATCCGCACCTGGTCGCAGCTGCTGGCCGAGCACGGCCGCGGCCGGGGCTGCGACATCTGCAAGCCGACCGCCGCCTCGATCCTGCGCCAGCTCTGACGACGGCTACGTCCTCGACGGCGAGCAGCGGCACGCTGCAGGACACCAACGACCACATGCTCGCCAACCTGCAGAAGGACGGCACCTACTCCGTCGTCCCGCGCATCCCCGGCGGCGAGGTGACGCCCGAGCACCTCATCGTCATCGGCCAGGTCGCGAAGGACTTCGGCCTCTACACGAAGATCACCGGCGGTCAGCGGATCGACCTGTTCGGCGCCCGCGTCGAGCAGCTGCCCGCAGATCTGGCAGCGGCTGGTCGACGCCGGCATGGAGAGCGGCCACGCGTACGGCAAGTCGCTGCGCACGGTGAAGTCCTGCGTCGGCTCAGACCTGGTGCCGCTACGGCGTGCAGGACTCGACGTCGCTGGCGATCGAGCTGGAGCTGCGCTACCGCGGGCTGCGCAGCCCGCACAAGGTGAAGATGGGCGTCAGCGGCTGCGCCCGCGAGTGCGCCGAGGCCCGCAGCAAGGACTTCGGCGTCATCGCCACCGAGAACGGCTGGAACCTCTACGTCGGCGGCAACGGCGGCTTCCGCCCCCGGCACGCCGACCTGTTCCTGCAGGACGTCGACACCGAGACCCTCGTCCGCACGATCGACCGCTTCCTCATGTTCTACGTCTTCACCGCCGACCGGCTGCAGCGCACCGCGCCCTGGGTCGAGGGCCTGGACGGCGGCCTCGAGCACCTGCGCGCCGTCGTCGTGGACGACAGCCTCGGCCTGTGCGCCGAGCTCGACGCCGCGATGGCCCGCCACGTCGGGACCTACTCCGACGAGTGGGCCGACACCCTCGCCGACCCGGAGCGGCTGTCGCGCTTCGTGTCCTTCGTCAACGCCCCCGAGGTCGCCCGACCCGAGCATCGTGTTCGGGCGACGAGCGCGGCCAGATCAAGCCCGCGGGACCGGTCCTGGTGGCCCCCGCCCAGCTGGAGGTGGTCCGAGCATGAGCTGGACGCCGCATCTGCCCGTACGACCGGCTGCCGGTCGAGCGCGGCGTCTGCGCCCTGGTCGACGGCGAGCAGGTGGCGCTGTTCCGCGCTGCCCGACGGGACGGTGACGGCGCTCGGCAACCGCGACCCGTTCAGCGGGGCGATGGTGATCAGTCGCGCGGCATCGTCGGCTCCCGGGGCGAGGCCGACACGGTCGCGAGCCCGATGTACAAGCAGGCCTTCGACCTCGCGCACCGGCGTCGCCCTCGACGACCCGGCGACGGCCGTGCCGGTGCACGACGTCCGGGTGGCCGACGGGCAGGTCGAGGTGCGGCTGCGGGCCCGCCTGGAGGACGTCGCCTAGAGGACGGCCTTCGCCGGCTTGACCATCGCCTTGACGGTCCGGCCGTCGTGGAACTGCCCGAGGGCGGTCATGCTCCAGCTGCCGTCGCCCTGGCGGACGAGCTTGCACATGAGCACGCCGGTCGACGGCGGCGACTCGGCCAGGTCGAAGCGGACCAGCTCGGTGCCGCTGCTGTCGAGCAGCCGGCAGTAGGCGGACGCGACGTCGGTGAACTTCTGGCCGGCGAAGCTGTTGACGGTGAAGACGAGCGTCGTCACCTCGGCGGGCAGCGCGCGCAGGTCGACGCTGATCACCTCGTCGTCGCCCTCGCCCTGGCCGGTGAGGTTGTCGCCGGAGTGCCGGATGGCGCCCTTGCACCCCTGCTTGCTCATGAACCAGACCTTGTCGACGTCCTTGCCGCGGGCGTCGAAGGCGATGACGGAGGCGTCGAGGTCGACCGCCTTGCCGGCCTTGGCCGGGTCCCAGCCCAGGCCCATGGAGACCTGGGTGAGCGCGGGGGCGCCGGTCTTGACCAGCGAGACGGTCTGGTCCTTCTTCAGCGACACCCGGCCCTTGTCCAGGTTGACCGGGCCGGAGGACGCGGCGGCGGCGGGGGAGCGGGGGGCGCGGCGACGGGGGCGGCCGCCGCCGGCTCGTCGTCGACGTCCACCCCGAACTCCGTCGCGATCCCGGCCAGCCCGTTGTCGTAGCCCTGGCCGACGGCCCGCACCTTCCACGCGTCGCCCCGGCGGTAGACCTCCGCGCAGACCAGCGCCTGCTCGGTGGTGAGCCCGGTCAGCTCGAACCGCACCGCGTCGGCGTCGTCGGCGTCCAGCACGGTGACGACCATCGAGCCGGCCTGGGCGAAGGTCGCCGGGCCGGAGCCGTCCAGCGAGGCGGTCACCACGACCTTGGCCACGTCGGCCGGCACCGCCGTGGTGTCGACGACCACCGCGTCGACGCCCCGCGGGCCGGCGGAGGAGTAGCGCACACCCGGCCCCTGCGGCGCGTTGTAGAAGACCAGGTCGGCATCGGAACGCACCTTGCCGTCCTCGGCGACGAGCAGCGCCGACACGTCGACCGGGCTGGCGCAGGCCACCGACACGGTCAGCCGGGCCGACGGCACCGGGCAGTTCGCGCCCTTCGACAGCTCCTGCACCACGGCGTCTCCTCGTGTCGACGTGACCGCCGGGTGACATGCGTGTGTCGCAGGGTCCCGGCGGGCTATCCGCGGCGGACCCGGTCGGGTCCGCCCGGCGGATCACTTGTGGGGATCTTCGCAGGTCAGGCTCGGCGCGGGCCCTCCGCAGCGCCGACAGTCCTGCCGTGACCCTCCGGCCCTCCGTCGTGTCCCCGCTCGTGCCCGCGCCGCGCAGCGCCCTCGACCCGCGCGTCGCCGACGCCCTGTCGGCCGTCAGCGCCGACGCCCTGGTCGCCGAGCTGCAGGACCTGCTCGCCGTCCCGTCGGTGACCGGCACGGCCGCCGAGAGCGAGGCCCAGCACCGCGTCGAGGCCCGCCTGCGGGCGGTCGGCATGGACACCGACCTGTGGAGCATCGACCTGCCCACGACCACGGCCGACCCGGAGTTCCCCGGCAGCGAGGCGCCGCGCGACGAGGCGTGGGGGCTGGTCGGCGCGTGGGGCGGCGACGACGGGCCGACGGTGGTGCTCAACGGGCACATCGACGTCGTGCCGCCGGGCGAGGTCGGCTGGAGCGCGGGCCCCTGGTCCGGCGCGGTCCGCGGCGACCGCGTCGTCGGGCGGGGCGCCTGCGACATGAAGGCGGGGCTGGCCTGCCAGCTGCTGGCCGTGCAGGCGCTGCGCCAGGCCGGCGTGGACCTGCGGGGCAAGGTCGTCCTGCAGAGCGTGGTCGGCGAGGAGGACGGCGGGCTCGGCACGTTCGCGACCCTGCGCCGCGGCCACACCGGTGACCTCGCCGTCATCTGCGAGCCGACCGGTGGCCGCCTGGTCACCGCGACCGCCGGCGCCCTGACCTTCCGCCTCGTCGTGCACGGCCGCTCGGTGCACGCCAGCGCCCGGCTGGACGGCGTCGACGCCTTCGAGAAGTACGTCCTGGTGCACACCGCCCTGCGCCGCCTCGAGGAGCGGCGCAACCGCGACCCGCACCCGCTGATGGCCGGCTACCGGCTGCCGTACCCGCTCTCGGTCGGGACGGTCAGCAGCGGCGACTGGGCCAGCACGGTGGCCGACCGGCTGGTCGCCGAGGGCCGGCTCGGGGTCGCGCCTGGGCGAGGACGTCGCCGACGCCCGCGCCGAGCTCGAGCGCGCCGTCGCCGAGGCCTGCGCCGCCGACCCGTGGCTGGCCCAGAACCCGGTGCAGGTCCAGTGGTGGGGTGGCCAGTTCGCGCCGGGCGAGGTCGCCGACACCGCCCCGGTCACCCGGCTGGTCGCGGCGGCCCACGCCGGCGTGCACGGCCGACGGCCCGAGGTGCATGGGCGCGCCGTACGGCTCGGACCAGCGGCTGCTGACCGGGATCGGCGGGATCCCGACCGTGCTCTACGGCCCCGGCGACGTCCGCCAGGCGCACGCGCCGGACGAGTCGGTGCCGGTGGCGGAGCTCGTCCAGGTGACGCGGACGCTCGTCCGGTTGATCTCCACGACGTGCGGGACCCGTCCGTAGCCGCAGCCCCTACGCTCGCGGCCGTGCCCCTGGACGACCTCGCCGACGCGCTCGCGGAGTGCTCGGACCGCTACGCGCAGGCGATCGCGTGGCAGAAGGCCGTCGAGGCGCGGGCGGCCCGGCTGGGGGAGCACCCGGCCGGCTCACCGCTGGCGCTCGAGCTGGAGGGCCAGCGGCGCGCCGCCGCGGTCGAGGTGCTGGCAGCCCGGCTCGCCCTGCAGCAGAGCCTGATCGACGCCGGCTGGACCCCCGACCCGCAGGTGCAGGCGCAGATCGAGGCCGACCGGGCGGCGCTGCACCAGCAGACGACGACCCGCTAGCGGGCCTCGAGGGCCTCGACCCGCGCCCGCAGCTCCGCGAGCTCGTCGCGCAGCGCGGCCAGCTCGTCGGGGGGCGGCGGACCTGCCACCGGCTCGACCTGCAGGTCGGACACCGCGAGCAGCTGCGCCCAGCGCGCCTCCTTGCGCCCCGGCTGGCGCTCCAGGCGGGCGGCCAGGGGCTCGTCGCGACCGGAGAGCACGTCCAGCGCCTGCTGCACCTGCTCGACCGCGGCGAAGGGGTGCATGCGCTCGGTGCGGGCCCGCAGCTCCCCGAGCGTCTGCGGCCCGCGCAGCAGCAGGACCGCGAGCACCGCCACCTCGGCCGGCCCGAGCGACAGCGCGCCGCTCGAGCAGGTGCCGGTGCTTCTCGCTGCGCTCGCCGGTGCGGTGCACGGTGCGCAGCAGCTCCTGCTCGCGCAGGCTGCGGACGGCCAGCCGGACCGCGGTGAGGTCGTACTGCACCACCGGGTCGCGGTTGGTCGTCTGGTTGCAGGCCGCGATCAGCGCGCTGTCGGTGAGCGGGTAGGCCTGCGGGGTCGTGAGCTCCTTCTCGACGAGGCAGCCGAGGACCCGGCCCTCCTCGGCGGTGAGCTCCACGACGGCCCGTCGCTCAGCCGCGGGTGAGCCGCTCGGGGACGACCTCCTCCACCCGCACGGTGCGCGGCTGGATCGTCTGGTTGAGGAACGTGCCGAGGGTGTCGTCGCCCACCGAGCCGCGCAGGTCGTCGAGGACGAGCAGGCGGGTCGCCTGCTCCTCGCGGACGCCGTTGAGCTCGGTGACCAGCTCGTCGATCTGCTCGGACAAGCGTGCTGACGGCCTCGACCTCGACCCGCACGGCCTCGAGCAGCGTGCCGAGGTCGCGGGCCAGATCGATGCTGCCGGCGGGCGGCGCGGACGCCGTGCGCGAGGACTGCGGCGCCGCGGGGGTGGCCTGCTCGGCGGGGGCCGCGGCGGCGGTGGCCGCCGTCGCCGCGCGACGCCTGCTGGCCGCGCTGGGCTGGCTCCTCTTGGCCGGTCGTGCCACGGTCGTCTCCTCGAGTGCTGTCAGGGGGTGGGTCAGTCGACGAGGATAGGGGGGAGGACTGCGGCCATGGGGGACCAGCGCTGGGTCGGGCTGCTGCGCGGCGTCAACGTCGGCAAGGGCAACCTGCTGCCGATGGCCGACCTGCGCGCCGCGGTGGAGGAACGCGGCTTCACGGAGGTGCAGGACGCACCTGCGCAGCGGCAACGTCGTGCTGACCTCCGACCGCGGCGCGCAGGCGGTGGCGACCGGCATCGGCGACGCCGTCGAGGCGGTGCTCGGCAAGCGGGTGGCGGTGCTGGTGCGCAGCGCCGACCAGCTCGAGGCCGTCGTCGCGGGCAACCCGTTCCCGGTCGACCCGCCCGACCGCCTGCACGTCGCGTTCCTGTCCGGACCGCCGCCCGAGGGCGCGCTGCCCGAGCCGGACGCGGTCGCGCCGGACGAGCTGGCGGTCGGCGAGGGCGTGCTCTACCTGCACTTCGGCGGGCCCTCCAACGACGCCCCGCTGACGAAGTGGTTGATCAAGGCGCCGAAGGGGCTCGACGTCACGTCGCGCAACTGGCGCACGACCACCGCGCTGCTGGACCTGGCGCGAGGGTGAGTCCGTCCGGATGGTCCGGACGGGTGATGGCCTGACCGGGCCGCGGTGCCGAGGATGACAGGGTGCGCTCCCCCCTCCGTCGTGCCCTGCCTGTCGCCGCCCTGCTGGTCGGCCTGATCGCCCCCGCTGCCGGGGTCCTGACCGCCGCGCCCGCGGGCGCGGCGTGCGCCACGCGTACGACGAAGAGCATCTCCGGCAGCGTCTACGGCCAGGACGGGCTGGACGTGAACGCCAGCGTCGGCTTCGACGTGCTCGACAAGGCCGGCAAGCCGATCAACGCCGACCCGGCCCGGGCCGACTACGGCTGCGCCAAGTCCGGTGGCTACTCGGTGCCGCAGCGCTACTTCAACCACTTCGTCACCTACCAGGGCGCCACGCCCGGCACGGTGATGAAGGACGGCAACCGGACCACCCGCGCGTGGAGGCTGACGGACCTGCCGAGCAACGCGGCCTTCGTGTGGATCGAGGCCTACAGCCGCGGCTACCAGGGCTCGCCGTGCAAGGACAGCAAGGGCAACTGGTGCTTCAACCCCACCGACGTCCGCAAGTACGGCTACAGCAACCTGATCAAGATCCCGGTCGGCACCCAGGGCATCAAGGTCGTCCTGCCGACGACCTGCGGCTACCGGGGCACCGCCGGCTCGATCGTCGGCAAGGGCATCGACGCCGCCGGCAAGCCGGTGACGCTGAAGCAGGTCTACGCCTGGACCGAGGCCTCCTGGAACGCCGCGCCCGGCATCCACGGCTGGGGTGCGCACAAGCCGACGACGCCGGGCTACGCCCTCCGCTCGCTCGCCGCCGGCCAGCGCTACGTCGTCTGGGCGTACGGCCCGCGAGGCAACAAGGTCGTCACGAAGAACGTCCTGGTGCGTCCCTGCACCTCGACACCCCTGACAATCAGGGTGTGACCCCCCGAACCCGGCGTCTCGCCACCCCTGTCCTGCTGCTCGGCCTCGCCGTCGCGGCGATCACCGGCCCCGCCGCCTCCGCCCAGGAGGTCGAGCCGCCCAACCTGCTGACCGGCACCCTGCTCGGCACCGACGGCCGCGCCGTCAACGCGCTGCTCGGCTTCGACTGGCAGAACGCCGAGGGCCGGCGGATCGACCGCAAGGGCTGCGTGCAGTCGCCGGAGTGCCCGCTGCCGGGCTACGCCAGCGTCGTCCGCGTCAACCCGACGCTGGTCGCCGAGGGCACCAGCGACACGGCGACCGCGAGCACGACCTGGGAGGTGCCGACGCCGCCCGGGGCGACCCAGGTCTTCATCGAGGCCTACCCGCAGAACGAGAAGTTCCGGACGGACGAGACGCGGTACGGGCACGCGATGCGGCACACGCGTGGCCCTGCCCCACAACGGGCCGCTGCCGATGCAGCTGCCCGTGACCCGCTGCGACGACGGCGGGACCGTCGGCAGCATCCGCGGCACCGGCACGGTCGGTGACCAGCCGACGTCGCTGCGCCGGGTGGTCGCCTGGTCGCTGGACGCCTTCGACCCGGTCAACCGCCCGGTCCTCGGGTGGAACATCGGCACCGCCTCGGCCGACGGCACCTTCGTCGGTGCCGAACCTGGTGCCGGACCAGCGCTACCAGGTCTGGGTCACCGCCACCGACGGCACGGTGCGCAAGCAGTTCGGCGTGGTCGTCAACCCGTGCGCCGAGACCCGCATGACGCTCGCCTTCGACCCGCCGCACACGCCGTACGTCCCGCCGCCCGGCGAGGCGAGCCCCTCGCCGACCCCGGACAGCGCGCCCGAGCCGCCGCCGGCCCCGACGCTGCAGCAGCCGGTCATCACGGCCGGCCAGGCCGCCGCCCTCGACGGCGCGGCCGAGCCCGGCACGACCGTCGAGCTGCTGGCGTCCACGCGTCCGAGCGGCGCCTACCGCGTCGTCCGCACGACGACGGCCTCGCCCAGCGGCTACTACTCCTTCTCCGTCCAGCCGCCGACGGCCACCGACCTCAAGGTCCGCATCGCCGGCCAGGAGAGCACCGGGGTCCTGCTGCAGGTGCGCAGCGTCATCTCCATGACGCCGACCCGCACGACCGCGCCGCGGACGCTGCGCTTCGCCGGCCGGGTCAGCCCGGCCCGCGGCGGCGCGGTCGACCTGTTCCTGCGCCTCGGCAACGGCGGGCGTCGCCTGCTCGCCAGCACGCCGGTCCGCAGCGACGGGACCTACCTGCTCACCCGCCGGTTCGCCGCGCTCGGCACGTTCGACCTCTTCACCGCCTCGCGGGCCACCGGGCTCAACCAGGAGGGGCGCAGCCCGGTCCGCCGGGTCGCGGTCCGCTGAGTCCTAAAGACGACTGAGCGTGCGCAGCAGCGCGGCCCGGCTGCGCGCCAGCCGGGTCCGCTGCGGCGCCAGGCGCTCCTTGAGCGCCCGCACCTCGGCGCGCTGGGCGAGCACCTCGGCGCGCCGGGCGGCGCGGTCGGCGGGAGGGTCGGGCTTCGTCACGATGCGTCCCGTTCCCGCTGCGCACCGGCCGACGCCCGCCCGTAGGGTCCTCCCGTGAGCACGACCGACCCGCGGCGGCGCGTGCCCCGCACCGACGCGCTGCTCGCCGACCCGCGGCTCGCGCAGGCGGCCGGCGCGCTCGGCGCGGAGCTGGTCAAGGCCGTGGTGACGGGCGTGCAGCAGCGGGTGCGGGACGGCTCGCTGGCGCCCGAGGCGGCCGCCGACGCGGCGGTCGCGGCGCTGCCCTCGCGCGCCACCACGCTGCGGCCGGTGCTCAACGCGACCGGCGTGGTCCTGCACACCAACCTGGGCCGGGCCCCGCTGTCGGCCGCCGCGGTCGAGGCGGTCGTCGCGGCGGCCGCGTACGTCGACGTGGAGTACGACACCGCGACCGGCGCCCGGGCCCGGCGCGGCCGCGGCACCCTGGCCGCGCTGCGCGACGCAGTGCCCGACGCCGAGGACGTGCTCGTCGTCAACAACGGCGCGGCTGCGCTGGTGCTCGCGACGACGGTGCTCGCCGCCGGCCGCGAGGTCGTGGTCAGCCGCGGCGAGATGGTCGAGATCGGCGACGGCTTCCGGCTGCCCGACCTCATCGCCAGCACCGGGGCGCGCCTGCGCGAGGTCGGCACCACCAACCGCACCCACCTGCGCGACTACGCCGACGCGATCGGCCCCGACACCGGCTGCGTGCTCAAGGTGCACCCCAGCAACTTCCGGGTCGAGGGCTTCACCAGCAGCGTCGAGGTGGCCGAGCTGGCCGGTCTCGGCGTGCCGGTGGTGGCCGACGTCGGCAGCGGGCTGCTCGCGCCGGACCCGCTGCTGCCGGACGAGCCCGACGCGCGACGGCGCTGCGCGCCGGGCGCCGCCCTCGTCACCTGCAGCGGCGACAAGCTGCTCGGCGGGCCGCAGGCCGGCCTGGTGCTCGGGCAGGCCGGGGTCGTCGAGCGGCTGCGGCGGTCGCCGCTGGCCCGGGCGCTGCGGGTCGACAAGCTGACCCTGGCCGCCCTCGAGGCGACCCTGCGCGGGCCGGTCCCGCCGGTGTGGGCCGCGCTGCGGGCGACCGGGCTGCGGGAGCGCGCCGAGGCGCTGGCCGCGGCGGTCGGCGGCGAGGTCGTGCCGAGCGACGGCGCGGTCGGCGGGGGCGGCGCGCCGGGGCAGCTGCTGCCGGGCTGGGCGGTGGCGCTGCCGGCGGCCTACGCCGAGGCGCTGCGGGCCGGGGACCCCTGCGTGGTCGGGCGCGTCGTCGACGGGCGCTGCCTGCTCGACCTGCGGTGCGTGCGGCCGGAGGACGACGAGCGGCTTGCCGCGGCCGTGCGCGCGGTGCGCCGCTAGTGCACGTCGTCGCGACGGCGGGCCACGTCGACCACGGCAAGTCGACGCTGGTCAGGGCGCTGACCGGGATGGAGCCCGACCGGTGGGCCGAGGAGCGCCGTCGCGGCATGACCATCGACCTCGGCTACGCGTGGGCGACCCTGCCGTCGGGGCAGGTGCTCGGGTTCGTCGACGTGCCGGGGCACCAGCGCTTCATCGGCAACATGCTGGCCGGCCTCGGGCCCGCGCCCGCGGTGCTGTTCGTCGTCGCGGCCGACGAGGGCTGGCGGCGGCAGTCCGGCGAGCACCTGGCCGCGGTCGACGCGCTCGGCCTGACGCACGGGCTGCTCGCGGTCACCCGCAGCGACCTCGCCGACCCCGGCCCGGCGACCGAGGAGGCGCTGGGCCACCTGCGGGCGTCGTCGCTGGGCGACGTCGAGGCGGTGGCCGTCTCCGGGGCCACCAAGGTCGGGCTCGGCGGGCTCCGCGACGCCCTGGACCGGCTCGTCGGCCGGCTGCCCGCGCCGGACACGACCGGCCGCGTGCGGCTGTGGGTCGACCGCGCCTTCACCGTGCGGGGAGCGGCACCGTGGTCACCGGCACCCTCGGCGCCGGCACGCTCCGGGTCGGCGACGAGCTCGACCTCGACGGCCGGCCGGTGCGCGTCCGCGGCCTGCAGAGCCTCGGCGAGACCTACGGCGCGGTGTCGGCGGTGGCCCGGGTGGCGGTCAACCTGCGCGGCGTCGAGCGCGAGGAGGTCGGCCGCGGCGACGCGCTGCTGACGCCCGGCGGCTGGCGGACGACCAGCGTGCTCGACGTACGGCTGGGTGCCGACGCCCGTGACCTGCCGGTCGAGCTGGTCCTGCACGTCGGCAGCACCGGCGTGCCCGTGCGGGTCCGCCCGCTCGGCGGGGACACCGCCCGGCTCGGGCTGTCCCGGCCGCTGCCGCTGGTGGCCGGCGACCGGGCGCTGCTGCGCGACCCGGGCAAGCAGTCGGTGGCGGCCGGGGTGCTCGTGCTCGACACCGACCCGCCCGGCGCTGCGCCGGCGCGGTGCCGCCGCCGCCCGGGGTGACGACCTGGCCGACGCCAGCGGGGTGCCGTCGCTGGCTGCCGAGCTCGGCCGGCGCGGGGCGGCCCGGCGGGCCGACCTGGTCGGCGCTCGGGGTGCCCCTGGACGGGACCGCCGTGGAGGTCGGCGACTGGCTGGTCGACCCGGCCGCCTGGGCCGGCTGGCAGGTGCAGCTGGCGGCCGCCGTGGACGCGCACGCGGCCGCCGCCCCGCTGGAGGCCGGGCTGCCGCAGCGCTCCGCCGCCCAGGCGGTCGGGCTGCCTGACGACCGGCTGCTGGCGCCGCTGGTCGCCGCCGCCGGCCTGGAGCAGGTCCTCGGCCGCGTCCGCCGCCCGGGCGCCGTGCCCTCGCTCGGCCCGGCCGAGGCCGGGGTCGCCGCCGTCGAGGCGCGGCTCGCCGCCTCGCCCTTCGCCGCTCCCGACGCCCCGGAGCTGGAGGCGCTGGGGCTCGGGCCGCGCGAGCTGGCCGCCGCCGCGACCGCCGGCCGGCTGCTGCGCATCGGCGCCGACCTGGTGCTGCTGCCGGACGGCCCGGCCCGCGCGATGCGGGTGCTCGCCGGCCTGCCCCAGCCGTTCACGCTCAGCGCCGCCCGGCAGGCGCTCGACACGACGCGGCGGGTGGCCGTACCTCTCCTCGAGCACCTCGACGCCCGCGGCTGGACCCGTCGGCTCGACGGGTCGCTGCGGGAGGTCGTCCGATAGCGTCGGCCGTCGCCGAGCGAGAGGAAGTGCCCGTGCCGCAGGAGGTCCGCGGGGTCGTCGCCCGCAGCAAGGGCGCGCCCGTCACGCTCGAGACCATCATCATCCCGGATCCCGGTCCGGGCGAGGTCGTCGTGGAGATCGAGGCGTGCGGGGTCTGCCACACCGACCTGCACTACCGCGAGGGCGGCATCAACGACGAGTTCCCCTTCCTGCTCGGGCACGAGGCGGCCGGCCGGGTCGAGACCGTCGGTGACGGCGTCACGTCCGTGGCCCCCGGCGACTACGTCGTCCTCGCCTGGCGCGCGCCCTGCGGGACCTGCCGGGCCTGCCTGCGCGGCCGCCCCTGGTACTGCTTCGACAGCCGCCACCAGGGCTCGCCCATGACGCTGCAGGACGGCACGCCGCTGTCGCCGGCGCTCGGGCTCGGGGCGTTCGCGGAGAAGACGCTGGTCGGCGAGGGCGCCTGCGTGAAGGTCGACGAGCGGGCCGACCCGGCCGCCGCCGGCCTGCTGGGCTGCGGCGTCATGGCCGGCTGGGGCGCGGCGGTCAACACCGCGCCGGTCCGCCAGGGCGACACCGTGGCCGTGCTCGGCTGCGGCGGTGTCGGTGACGCGGCCATCGCCGGCGCGGTCTACGCCGGGGCCCGCCAGGTCATCGCGGTCGACCTCGACGACCGCAAGCTGGAGTGGGCCCGCGGCTTCGGCGCCACGCACACGGTCAACGCCGGCAGCGGCGACGTCGTCGAGCAGCTGCGGGCGCTCACCGGCGGGTTCGGCCCCGACGTCGTCATCGAGGCGGTCGGCCGGCCGGAGACCTACCGCCAGGCCTTCGACGCCCGCGACCTCGCCGGCACGGTGGTGCTCGTCGGGGTGCCCAACCCCGAGATGCAGCTGGAGATCCCGCTGATCGAGGTCTTCGGCCACGGCGGCGCGCTCAAGAGCTCCTGGTACGGCGACTGCCTGCCCGACCCGCGACTTCCCGTTGCTCATCGACCTGTACCTGCAGGGCCGCTTCGACCTCGGCGCCTTCGTCAGCGAGCGGATCGGCCTGGAGGACGTCGAGGAGGCGTTCCACCGGATGGAGCGCGGCGAGGTCCTCGCGGTCGGTGGTCGTGCTGTGACCGCGCGGATCGAGCGGCTCGTCACCTCGGGCACGTTCAGCCTGGACGGCCAGACGTACGAGGTCGACAACAACGTCTGGCTGATCGGCGACGACGACGAGGTGCTCGTCATCGACGCGCCGCACGACGCCGACGCCATCGCCGCCGCGGTCGGCGACCGCGACGTGGTGGCCATCGCCTGCACGCACGCCCACGACGACCACGTCCGCGAGGCGCCGGAGCTGGCCGAGCGGCTGGTCACCGACGTGCTGCTGCACCCCGACGACCGGGTGCTCTGGGACCTCACCCACAGCCGGCACGAGCCGGACGGCGAGCTGCGCGAGGGCATGGTGATCGAGGTCGCCGGCACCAGGGTGCGGGTCCTGCACACGCCGGGCCACGCGCCGGGCGCGGTCTGCTTCTCGGTGCCCGACCTCGGGGTCGTCTTCAGCGGCGACACGCTCTTCTCCGGCGGGCCCGGCGCGACGGGGCGCTCGTACAGCGACTACGGCACCATCCTGGACTCGATCCGCACCCGCCTGTTCGGGCTGCCGCCCGAGACCCGGGTGCTCACCGGGCACGGCGACGAGACGACCGTGGGCGCCGAGGCGCCGTCCTACGACGAGTGGGTACGACGGGGCGCGTGAGCTTCGACGCGCTGGTGCTGGCCGGCGGCAGCGCGCGGCGCATGGGGTCGGACAAGCCGGCGCTGCTGGTCGGCGGGGTCTCGCTGCTGGACCGGGTGCTGGCTGCGGTCGACGCAGCGTCGGTGACCGTGGTCGTCGGGCCGGTCCGCGACACGTCCCGGCCGGTGCTGTTCGCCAGGGAGGACCCGCCCGGCGGCGGGCCGGCGGCGGCGCTGGCGGCCGGGCTGCCGCTGGTCACCGCGCCGTGGGTCGCGGTGCTGGCAGCCGACCTGCCGTTCCTGACGGCTCCGGTGGTGGCTGCGCTGCTCGCGGCGGCCCAGGGCTCGGACGGCGCGGTCCTGGTCGACGACACCGGCCGCGAGCAGGTGCTGACCGGGGTCTGGCGCACGGCGGCGCTGCGCTCCGCCGCGGTGGGCGACCTCGCGGGTGCGCCGCTGCGGCGGGTGCTGGGCGGGTTGGCGTACGCCCGGGTGCCCGCCCCGTCCGGCGGTCCGGCACCCTGGGTCGACTGCGACACGCCGGAGGACCTGGCGGCGGCGAGGGGGAGCGCGACATGAGCCGGCTGGAGGAGTGGATGACCGCCGCCGCGGCGTCGCTGGAGCTCACCGACGAGGTGGACCAGCAGCTGCTGCTCGACGTGGCCCGCGACGTCGCGCACGGCGTCGTCCGGCCCGCCGCCCCGCTGACCACCTACCTGATGGGCGTCGCCGTGGGCCGGGGAGCCGACCCGGCCGAGGCCGCCGCGCTGGTCACCGAGCTGGCGAAGGGCTGGCCGGCAGCCGAGTGACCAGCTGGTCCGAGGCACGGGCGCTGGCGGCCGCCTGGCCGGCGCTGCCGCCGGTCGAGGTGCCGCTGTCGGCCGCGGCCGGTCGTGAGCTCGCCGCGCCGCTGTGGTCGCTGGTCGCGGTGCCGCCGTTCGACGCCTCCGCGATGGACGGCTACGCCGTGCGCGGACCCGGCCCGTGGAGCGTCGTCGGCCGGGTGCTCGCCGGATCGCCACCGCCCGCCCCGCTCGCCGACGGGGAGGCGCTCGAGGTGGCCACCGGGGCGCCCCTGCCCGGGGGCGTCGAGGGCGTCGTGCCCTACGAGCAGGCGGTCCGGGACGGCGCGGTGCTGGTCGCGGAGGCCCCGCAGGGGCGGCACGTGCGGCGCGCGGGCGAGGAGTGCCCCCGCTGGACCGCGCTGCTCGGCGCCGGGACGGTCCTCGGCGCGGCGGCGGTCGGCCTGGCCGCGGCCGTCGGCCACGACGCGCTGACCGTGCGCGCGCGTCCCCGGGTGGCCGCGCTCGTGACCGGCGACGAGCTGCTGGCCGCCGGGCTGCCGACGGGGGGAGCGGTCCGCGACGCGGTGGGGCCGCTGGTCGCGGCGGCCGTCCCGGCGTACGGCGGGGAGCTGGTCTCGGTGGTGCACGTGCGGGACTCCGCCGACGCCCTGCGCACCGCCGTGCTCGCCGCCGACGCCGACCTGGTGCTCACCAGCGGCGCGACGTCGGTCGGCCGCGCCGACCTGCTGCCGTCGGTGCTCGGCACCCTCGGCGCCACGCTGCTCGTCCGGGGCGTCGACGTGCGGCCCGGCCACCCCCAGCTGCTCGCCCGGCTGCCCGACGGCCGGCCGCTGGTCGGGCTGCCGGGCAACCCGCTGGCGGCGCTGTCGGCCCTCGCGACGCTGGCCGCCCCGCTGCTGACGGCGCTGGCCGGGTCGGCGGCTCCGGCGCCGACCCGCGCCCGGCTCACCGCACCGCTCCTGGCCGAGGGGTCCACCCGGCTCGTACCGGTGCGGGTGCAGCGCGGCGTCGCCCTCGTCACCGGCCACGGGGGCGCGGCGATGCTGCGCGGCGCCGCGACCGCGACCCACTTCGCCGTCGTCCCGCCCGGGACCGGCGAGGTGCTGGACGTCGAGCTCCTGCCGCTGCCGTGAACCCCTGGCGCTTGTCTGCTCCGTGGCCAAGGTCCGGCGGGTTGCGCGTCCCGTTGCAGGAGTCGACCCCCTCGCCGTCGAAGTCCCCCCTCGACCGAGCCCCCGCGACCGAGGGAAGCCCCGTGAGCCAGCACCGCCGACCGTCGACCCGCCTGCTCGTCACGTCCGCCGCGCTGCTGGCCCTGGGGGCCGGCACCGCCGGTGCCGCTGCCGGCGTCGGCGGCACCGACCTCGGCGCGGTCCGGGGCTACGCCCAGGCGCACGGCCTGCAGCCCGACATCAGCGCGCGCGTGCAGAAGGAGGCCGCGGTCACCACGGCGACCCCGCGCGCGACCTGCAGCAAGGGCGACCGGCCGGAGCCGGGTCGTCAGGGCCGCGTCTCCGCGGCGGACTACGCGAGCGGGCGGGCGAAGCTCGGCTACACCTGCAACGCCACCCAGCTGGCGCACGTCGGGACGACCGGCGGCTACCAGGTCCACCGCTACGTCGACCGGACCGGCCGCGAGTGCGCCTTCTACGACAGCACCCTGCTCTTCCCGACCGACGCAGGGGCGGGCGCCACCGGCGCCACCGTGCTCGACATGAGCGACCCGACGCGGCCGGTGAAGACCGCGACCCTGCGCACCGCGGCGATGCAGTCGACGCACGAGTCGCTGCGGCTCAACCACAAGCGCGGCCTGCTGGTCGCCGACATGGGCAGCCCGGCCACGCAGCTCGGCATGGTCGACGTCTACGACGTCAGCCAGGACTGCCGCTTCCCGGTCCTCAAGAGCAGCACCCCGCTCGGCATCCTCGGCCACGAGAGCGGCTTCAGCCCCGACGGCCGCACCTTCTACGCGACGACGACCTCGCAGCCGGGCATCACCGCGATCGACCTGAGCGACCCGACGCAGCCGAGCATCGTGTGGCGCTCCACCGAGTGGACCAGCCACGGCATGAGCCTGTCGGCCGACGGCACCCGCGCCTACCTCGCCGACATGGGCGGCAAGGAGGGCCCGAGCGGCGTCCGCATCCTCGACGTCAGCCAGGTGCAGAAGCGGGTGCCGAACCCGGTCGGTCAAGCAGGTCAGCTTCGTCACCTGGCCCGAGGTGTCCATCCCGCAGAACGTCATCCCGGTGACGATCAAGGGCAAGAAGTACGCGGTCGAGTTCGACGAGTTCGACAGCAACCCCCTGTCGTACGACCCGAAGAGCACGGTCGGCGCGGGCCGCATCATCGACCTCAGCGACGAGCGCAAGCCCAAGGTCGTCTCGCAGCTGCGCCTGGAGGTCCACGACCCGAAGGCCCGCACCAGCGACCAGCAGTCCGACCCGCAGGCGACCAACGGCCTGCAGGGCTACGCCGCCCACTACTGCTCCGTGCCCCGCGCCACCGACCCCGGGATCGTCGCCTGCTCGATGATCCTGTCCGGCCTGCGGGTGTTCGACATCCGCGACCCGCTGCACCCGCGCGAGGTGGCCTACTTCAACCAGCCGCTGGTCGACAGCGTCAACCCGCGCGAGCGCGGCGCGTACGCCATGTCGGCCCCGGCGTTCGTCCCCGAGCGCAACGAGGTCTGGTACACCGACGGCAACACCGGCTTCTTCAACGTCAAGCTGAACAAGAGGGCGTGGAGCCCGAAGGGCGCCTACCCGGCCGTGCAGGGCTAGTAGCGGCTGATCACGTCCCGGCCGAAGCGGGCCATCTCCTCGCGCTGCGGGGAGAACTGCAGCAGCACCAGGTCGACGCCGGCCTCCTCGTACGCCCGGATCCGCTCGATCACCTGATCGGGCGTGCCGACGAGGCCGGCGCGCAGCCCGCGGTTGGACACGGAGTACTCCTCCAGCGACACCTGCGACTCCAGCTGCGAGCCGGCCAGGAAGTCCTGGTAGGACGCGTACGCCTCCGGGTCGGCCTGCACGTCGAGGATGCGCGCCAGCTCCTCCTGCGCCTCGGCCTCGCTGTCGCGGACGATGACGTAGCCGCTGACGCCGTACTGGAAGGGCCGGCGGCCGCGCGCCGTCATGTCGCGCACCTTCTCGGCGATGACCTCGGGCGGGTCGCCGTGCATGACGTACGCGCTCCCGCGCCGGCTGATGACCTCCTTGGCCTTCGGCGACTCGCCCCCCATGTAGACCGTGGGCGGCACCGCTGGCTTGGGCTCGAGGACGCAGCCGTCGAGGTCGTACAGCGCCGCCGTGGTGGGTGACCTCCGGCTCGACCATGAGGCGGGAGAAGACCTCCAGCCACTCGTCCGTACGCGCGTAGCGGGCGTCGTGGACGTCGAACGGCGCGCCGTACTGCGTGGCCTCGTCCTTCCACCACGAGCTGACGACGTTCAGGCTGGTGCGGCCGGGGGCGATCGTCTCGAGGGTGCTGACGGCCTTGGCGGTGAGGCTCGGGGAGTGGTAGTTCGGGCGTACGGCCAGCATCAGCTCGAGCCGCTCGGTGACCGCCGCGACGGCGGGCGCGAGCGTCCAGGCGTCCAGCGACGGGGCGCGGTGGCCCTTGATGTCGTTGAGGTTGAGCTCGGCGATGAGGGACAGGTCGAAGCCCGCCCGCTCGCTCTCGACGGCGAGGGCCCTGACGTAGGGCCAGTCGACCGACATCTGCTCGTCACGGACGTTGCGGAGCCACCCGCCGAACACCGGCATCCAGTACCCGAAGCGCATCGGAGAACCCTACGGCTGTGGTCCCCGTCACTCCTGCTCGCAGGGTGCTTGCAACAGGCAGCACGGGGCACACAGCGTCTACACCGATCCGTTGGAGGAACCCGCTGTGCCTGTCACCCGCGACATGCTTGTCACCGAGCTGCAGAACCTGCTCCGCCTGACCGCGTTCGAGCAGACCATCGCGACCGTGCGGCGTACGCAGGCCCGCACCGCCGAGCTCGAGAAGGAGCTCGCCGAGAACGTCGGCAAGGCCCGCGAGCGCTCCGTGCTGCTCGTGCAGGCCATCCGCGAGCTCGGCGGCGTGCCGGACGTCGTCGGCTCCGCGCTCGGCAAGGCCGGCGCCTTCGCCACCACCCAGCTCAACCAGGTGCAGACGCTGCAGGGCGCGCTGCTCGGCGACCTGTCGCTCGAGCACCAGCTGCGCGAGCGCACCCGCTACGCCCGCACCCTGGCCGAGTCGCTCGGCGAGCAGCGCCTGCTGCCCGTCTTCGACCGCCTCGAGACCGCGCACACCGCCACCATCGACTGGCTCGAGACCCGCCTCGCCGAGGTCGGCAAGACCGGCACCTCGATGCTGCGCGCCACCCCGGTGCAGGCCGTCGTGACCAGCGTCCGCTCCGCTGCCGCCGCCCCGCTCGGCGTGGCCGCCGCGGGCGTCAACCGCGTCAGCGCGCTGGTGAGCCGGTTCGCCGGCAAGACCCCGCAGTCGCTGCAGGACGCCCTGTCCGAGGCCGTCGCCGCCGCCGACAGCGCGCTCGACAAGGGCGTGCACGCCGCCCGCCTCGCCACCCAGCGCGGCGAGGACAAGGCCGTCGCGGCCACGACCGCCGCCGAGGGGCTCGCCGACGAGGCCCGCGACGCCGTGAGCACCGCGACCACGAAGGCGAGCCGACGCCGCGAAGGACGCCGCCACGACGGCACCACCGCTGCCTCCGCGACGGCCGACGCTGCGACCGCGGCCGCCTCGGCGACCGCTGACGCCGCCAGCAGCGCCGCCGAGACCGTCGACACGACCGTCGCGGACCTGGCCGAGCAGGCGCAGGACACCGCCGAGTCGGTGGCCGACGTGATCGACCTGGCCGGTGGCGGCGAGGTCGCGCACCCGTTCGCGGGCTACGAGAAGCTCTCGGGCGACCGGATCATGGGCCACATCCGCGACACCGAGGACGTCGAGGAGCTCAACCAGATCCTCGCGTTCGAGGCCGCCAACAAGGCCCGCAAGGGCGTGCTGGCCGCCGCGCAGGAGCGCCTGACCGCGCTCTCCGCCTCGGTCTAGTCCGCTCCGCCTCCCGGCCCCGTCCCCGCACTGCGGGGGCGGGGCCGGAACGCTGTCCGGGGTCGGGGCGTTGCCACTGCTCGTGGAGGAGATGAAGGCCCGGCGGGTCGTCGAGCAGCTGCGCGAGCGGGGCGTCGACGCCCACCTCGAGCGTCCCGCGACCTACCAGTTCGGCGTCGCCGTGCCAGCTGCCCGACGGGCGGCGGGCGGTCTGGGACGCCGACAGCAGCGCCGCGCTGTCCGCGACGGTCCTGCGCGACGGCGTGCTGGTCGGCTTCGTCCCGGTCGTCGAGGGCTCCGAAGGGCTCGACGAGGCGGGGGTCGTCGACGCGATCGCCCGGGCCGACTACGACGCGCCGGTCGGCCGGGTCCGCACCGAGCCGGTCCCCGTCGGGCCGCCGCTCCCCAAGCCGTCGCTGTTCCAGTGGCGCCGCGACGGCTTCCGCTACCGCTGACGGCCGGCCGGCGCCGCGCCGCCCGGCCCGCTGGGCGCAGGCCGGGTGCCACGCGGGGCCGGGACGTGTCGCGTCGTCGGGACGGATGTCCTCCAGACCGAGCAGCCTGTCCGTTCTCCCGGGCGTCTGTCCGCTGCTCGGGACGCACGCCCCTCGCAGCGCCAGCCCCACGCCCGGGCTCAGCAGGCGCAGGTGTAGCCCAGACCGCCGGTGAGCTCGCCCCAGAGCACGTCGTAGGACGGCTCCGGGTCGTCCGGGTCGTGCACGCCGTCGACCAGCGACGTGGGTCGGCCGGCCAGCAGGGCGACCCACTCGTCCTTGGTGACCTGCTCCTCGGGCACCGCGTTGGCACGCGCCTTGACCAGCTGCACGTAGTCGCGCAGGAACGTCCAGCGCGTCCCGTCGACCTGCGGCCCGCTGTCGAACGGCTGCCCGACCGCGTCGCGGTAGGCCAGCAGCGGCAGGTCGACGCCGGCGGCGACCGGCAGCCCCACCCACTTCCACGGCCGGGTGTTCACGTCGAGCAGGAGCAGGCGGCCGGTGGCGGCGTCCTGCACGAACTCGATCTCGCTGATGCCCCAGTAGCCCAGCTCCTGCAGCACCGCGACGCCCGCCTTGGCGATGCCCTCGTCCCAGCGCGCGTCCGCCAGGCACGAGGTGCCGAAGTCCGGCGGCCACTGCTCGAGCTTGCGCCCGGTGAAGACGCCCCGCGGCGTCCCGTCGGCCGACAGGTACGACGCGACCGACCAGAACCCGCCCGGCCGGGTCTCCACCCACTCCTGCGCCACCAGCGTCAGCCCGTACGCCGCCGCCTCGGCCACCCGGGCACGGAACTCCGCCGCGTCGTGGACGACGAACACCTTGGCCTGGAAGGCGTTGTAGAAGCCGCGGCTGTCGTCCGGCTTGAGCACGCACGGGTACGGCACGACGTCCGCGGGGTCGCCCTCGTCGAGGTACCAGGACCGCGGCGCGTCGACCCCGAGGGCCTCGCACGCCCGGTAGAGCGCGGTCTTGCCGAGGGCACGCTGGACGACGGCGTACGGCGCGTACGGGAAGCGGTAGTGCACCTCCAGGCGGTCCCGGTGCCGGGCGAGGGCGAGCACCCAGTCGTCGTTGGTCGGGAAGAGCACAGGGCGCTCGGCGAAGGACGGGCCGAGGGCGACGAGGTGGTCGGCGAGCGCCGCGCCGTCGTCGACCTCCGGACCGGGGACGAGGCCGAGCCCGGCCAGGTGGCGGCTGTGCTGGCCGAGGCCGCCGCGCTCCTTGTCCAGGCCCAGCACCGGGACACCGGCGCGACCGAGGGACCGGGCGACGGCCAGCCCGGTGATGTGGGTGTTCATGACCAGCGCGGCCGTCCCGGTCAGGTCCTCCGCGACGACCTGCTGGCCGGACAGCGCGAGCACTAGTCCTTGCTCCCGCAGCTGCCGGCGTCGACCTGCAGGCACACCGGGCAGGACTGCTGCTCGGGCGGGAAGTCCGCTCCGCACGTCGGGCACGCCCACCGCAGCGGGTCGATGCGCTTGAGGAACCCGCGTACGTCCAGGTGGTCGGCGAGCGACTGCCGGTGGGCGTCGCAGGCGACCCAGGTCTTCTCGCGGTCGGGGGTGTGGACCTTGGGGTTGTTCCAGACCAGGACGTGCACCGCCGGCTGCCGGCAGCCCTTGGCCGAGCAGACCACGACCTCGCCGGCAGTCTGGTCCACGCTGTCCTCCACGCGCCCAGGCTACGGTTCCGTCCCGTGGACTGGGAACGGCGGCGGATCGAGCTGCAGTGGCACGCCGCGGGCTTCCGGCAGGAGCTGCGTGCGCGCTGGAAGCTGCGGAAGGTGAACGAGCTCGGTCGGCGGGCGAAGGTGCTCGGCGACCCGCGCGTCGACGGGACCGACGTCGAGATCGGTGACGACGTCATCATCTGGCAGGCCCACCGGCAGACGCTGGTCAGCGGCGGCGGGAAGATCCGGATCGGCGACCGGGTGTTCCTCAACTCCGGCACCGTCGTGCTCAGCGTCCTCGAGATCACGATCGGCGACGACGTGGCGCTGGCCAACGAGGTCTACGTCATGGACAGCAACAGCCACGGCGTCGAGGGCCGCCCGCACGTGGACGCACCCGTGCACATCGGCTCGGGCACCTGGGTCGGCGCCCGGGCGATGATCCTGCCCGGGGTGACGATCGGGAAGCGGGTGCTGGTCGCCGCCGGGTCCGTGGTGACCCGCGACGTGCCGGACGACGTCCTCGTGGCCGGCAACCCGGCCCGGGTGGTGCGGTCGCTGAGCTACCCGCCGGGTTGCCGACGGGCCTGGCACGACGCCTGGTGCCCGTGTCCCAAGATCATCGCGCTGGAGGGGGCGGCGCCGGTCGCGCCGTGCGCTGCCGGTGGCCTGCCGGCTCGTGACGTCCCGGCTGGCGAGGTCCCGGCCGGCGAGCCGGTCGTCGGCGGGGAGCCGGCGGTCGGCGAGCTGCGGACCGGCGAGCCGGCGTGACGGACGGGGCTGCGCGCCGCCGCGCGTGGCTCGGCGCTCTGCGCAGCACCGACCTGCACCCCGGGCTGGTCGCGGGGCTCCGTCGCGTCCGGCAGGTGCTGCCCGGTGACCCGGGCTTCGGCGACCCGCTGTCGGTGGCCGGTCGCGACGGCGCCGGCACGGTGGCCCGGCTCGCCGACCGGCTGTTCGACGAGCAGCCGCGGGCCAGCCGCGAGCTCGGCCTGGCCGGCCTGCAGGTCTGGCAGGCCGTCCTCCAGCGCACCGGCCGCGGCCAGGGCGACGCCGAGACCACGCTGCTCTTCACCGACCTGGTCGGCTTCTCCGACTGGGCGCTGACGGCGGGGGACGACGCAGCGCTGCGGCTGCTCCGCGAGGTCAGCAGAGCGCTCGAGCCGCCCGTGCTGTCCCACCGCGGCACGGTGGTCAAGCGCCTCGGCGACGGCCTGATGGCGGTCTTCCCCGCCCCGCAGCTCGCCTTCGACGCGGTCGTCGAGGCGCAGCAGCGGCTGGCGACCGTGTCGGTCGACGGTCACCGCCCCGCGCTGCGGGCCGGCATCCACACCGGCCGCCCGCGCTCGCTCGGTGGCGACTACCTGGGCGTCGACGTCAACGTGACCGCCCGGCTGGTCGAGAAGGCCGGCGCGGGAGAGATCCTCGTGTCCGGGCCGGCGCTGGCGGGCCTGGACCCGTCGCGGGTCAGCACCCGGCGGAAGAAGACCTTCGCGCTGCGCCGGGTCAAGGGCGTCCCCGACGACCTCGACGTCCACGCCGCGACGCCCCGCTGACAGCGGCTCAGGGCTGGCCGAGCTGCCTGGCCCGTCCGCTGCCCTCGGCGCGCCGGACGTAGCGGTGCGGTTGGTCCTGGGGCCTCGATGGGGGCGTACCGCTACGTCCGCGGGCCCGCGCGGGGCGACGCGGACCCGCGCCGGGCAGCGGGCCAGCGCCGGGCAACGGACCCCCGCACTCGGTCGGGGTGTCACTGCGGTCGGGGACGCATGCGCTGGGTGGCATGACGAGGGCCAGCTCATGCCTCGGGGGGCATACCGCGCTCGAGACAAGGGTCGCCCCGAGCGCGGTCCGACCGTGCCAGACGATCAGGGTCGGTCGAGGCCGCGACGCCAGGACGCCCCGCCGACGAGGAGCGTCTCGGAGCTGCCTGGCCTGTGCGGCGCCCGCATCGCGCCGGACGTAGCGGTGTAGTTGGTCGTGGGGCCCCGATCGGGGCGTACCGCTACGTTCGCGGGCCGGCGCCGGGCGGTGCTGCCCGGCGCGCTGGCCCCGGGTGCCCCTGCGGTCGGGGGCTCATGCGCTGGGGGGCATGAAGAGGGCCGGCTCATGCCTCGGGGGGCATACCGCGCCGAGAACAACGGTCGCCCCGAGCGCCCCCCGACCGTGCCGAGCGCCGAGGGTCGGGCTACGCCCCTCCGCTGACCTGCGGGCGGGCGTGTCCCGCGCCGCGCGCGGTGAGGGCGGCGCCGTGGGTCAGGCGGTGGCGGCGGCCTTGCGGCGGGTGACGACCTCGGTGAGCTGGCCGACGCCGGCGGCGGCGACGAGGACGAGGGCGATCACGGCGATCGAGCCGGGCAGGTCGCTCGGGCCGGAGGGCGCCGACCGGGAGCACGCCGGCCATCGGAGCGGCGGCCGGGAGGGCCGCCGCGGCCTCGGGAGCGGTGAGCGGGGCCTCAGCGGGCGCGCCGAACGCCTCGAGCGGGGCGGCGCCGACCATCGGGGCGAGCGCGATGCCGGTGCCGCCCAGGGCGCCGTCCATGCGGTCGGCGCGCAGGCCGACGTCACCGAAGCCGGGCAGGGTCGCGACGCCGGAGCCGCCGTCGTTCGCGGCAGCGGCGTCGGCCGACACCGGCGCAGCGGGGGCGGCGACCGGGCGGGCCTGGCTGCCGGCAGGGCGGACGGCGCCGGGTCCGGAGACCGGGGCGGCCGCAGCGGGGGAGGAGCCGGTGGGGACCAGCCCGGACAGGGCGCCGCTGCTGCTGGGCGACGAGCTCGGGGCGCGGCTCGGGGTGACCGCCTCGACGACAGGAGCGAGCACGCTCGCGACCGGGCCGGGCGCCGGGCTCGGGTCGCTGGTGGGCGACGCGCTCGGCGAGGGGGACGGCGACGGGAGCAGCTGCGACACCACCGGGTCGGTCAGCGAGGCGACCGCGCTCGGCAGCGGCAGGGGCGGCAGCGCCGAGGCGGGCGCGGCGAGCGCCAGCGGAGTGCTCAGGACGAGCGCCACCGTGGCCCACCGGGCCGTGCGGCGGAGCCCACGGGTGCCGAGGGGGGCGCTGCCGAGGTGCTGGTCCGTCATGTCCGTGTGCTCCGCTCTCGCCGGTCCGCGGGGGGCCGCTCCGTCACCGTCATGCACCTCAACGAGCAGCGTCACACCTGGTGACGGCCTCGCACTGGTCCGTTCGGGTGGTGTGCCGCGCGCGTCACGCGCGCCGACGGGCCAGGTGCGCGTGGCCCCCGGGGGCCATGTCCGGCGCCCGAGTCCCCGCCCACCACCGCAGGCAGGCGCGGCAGCTCCGCCAGGAGACCCAGCCGACGGCGGCCAGCAGCGCCGCCGCGGCCAGCCAGCCGAGCGGGCCGTGGGCGGCGAGCCCGACGCAGGCCGCGGCCAGGAGCAGCAGCGGCCCCATCAGCACGAGGATCGCGAACGGCGCCGTCACCCGTCCACTGTCGGCCAGGCGGACCTGGCCCGCACCTCAGCGCAGGAGCAGGACCAGCGAGACGGTGGTGCCGAGCGCGAGCACCAGCGCCCGGAGCAGCGCGTCGGGCAGCCTGCGGGCGAGGCCGCCGCCGAGCCGGCCGCCCGCGAGGCTGGCCACCGCGAGGACGCCGGCGGAGCCGAAGGCGACCGGGGCGAGGACGGCGAAGACGCTCGCGCCGATGACGGTGGCCGTCAGGGTCAGCGCCCCCTTGAGGGCGTTGATCCGCTGCAGGCCGTCGGGCAGCAGGACGCCGAGGGCGGCGAGGAGCATGACCCCGACGGCCGCGCCGAAGTACGAGGCGTAGATCCCGCCGACCAGCACGGCCAGGTGCAGCAGCGCCGGCCGCTCCCGTACGGCCCCCCGCCGGCGCAGCGCCGCCGTGATCCGCGGCTGCGCCGCCAGCAGCGCGCAGGCCGTGAGCACGAGGAACGGGGCGACCTGCCCGAAGGCGTCCTCCGGCGTGAGCAGCAGGACGGCGCAGCCGATCGCCGCACCGACGGCCACGGTGAGGGCGAGTGCGCGTACGCGCTCCTTCTGGGCGGCCAGCTCGGTGCGGTAGGCGAGTGCCCCGCCGACGTAGCCGGGCAGCAGCCCGACCGTGTTGGTCACGTTGGCCACCAGCGGCGAGTGCCCCGCGGCGAGCAGCGCCGGGAAGCTCAGCAGCGAGCCGCCGCCGGCCACCGCGTTCACCGCACCCGCGGCGAACCCGGACGCGGCCAGCAGGGCGACGTCCCCGGGGCTCAACCCGGGGCCGGCAGGTCGAGCTCCGCGCCGGCGGCGGACCCCGTACGCCCCTCGCGGGTGAGGACCCAGACCTGCTGGCGGCCCTGGACCGTCCACCGGCCGTCCGCCCAGACCAGCGCGGTGTCCTCGTCGACCCCGAGCACCGTGACGCCCTCGGGCGCGCGGGCGAGGTAGCGGCCGACGAGGTCGGGCATCCAGCCGACGAAGCGGTCGAAGTGCGGGATGACCCGCAGCAGCGGCACCGCGCCGAGCCCCGGCTGCGCCTCCCGCAGCGGGTGGCGCGGGTGCGGCACCCACGAGGTCAGCGCCATCGCCCCGGCGCTGCAGCCGGCGAGCGCGGCGCCGTCGCGCCAGGCCCGCTCGATCGCCGCCCAGACGCGCGGTGCCGTGCAGCACGGAGGCGAGGTACGGCGGGTTGCCGCCGGACAGGTAGACCAGGCCCGCGCCCTCGACCTGGGCGGCGAGGGCCGGGTCGTCGGCGTCGGCGCGGTCGCGGACCAGCAGCGGCACCGCCTCGACACCCAGGCGCTCGGCCTGCGCGCGGCCCAGCGCCTCCCAGCGGTCCAGCGACGCCGGCCCCTCGGGCGCGGCGGCGGTCGGCAGCTGCACGTAGCGCGGCGGGCCGGCCCGCGATCAGCCCCCGCTCGACCTCGAGCATGACCTCGAGGTACTCCCCGCTGCCGACGAGCGCCAGGGGACCCATGCGCACGACCGTACCGAGGTGCGGCCCCGCGCGGACACCGGGAGGATGGGGTCGTGATCGACGACCGCCCCGTGCACGCCCCGCCCGTCGACGCCCTGCTGCTCGTCTCGTTCGGCGGCCCGGAGGGCCCGGACGACGTGCTGCCGTTCATGGAGAACGTCACCCGCGGCCGCGGGATCCCCGAGGAGCGGCTGCGCGAGGTGAGCCGGCACTACCTCGACCTGTTCGGCGGCGTGAGCCCGATCAACCAGCAGGCCCGCGACCTCAAGGCCGCGCTCGAGGCGCGAGCTGGGCGAGCGCGGGCCGGACCTGCCGGTCTACTGGGGCAACCGCAACTGGCACCCGTTCCTCGCCGACACGCTGGCCACCATGCGCGACGACGGCGTACGCCACGCGCTCGCGGTCGTGACCAGCGCGTTCCCGTCCTACTCGGGCTGCCGGCAGTACCGCGAGGACTGGACCCGGGCGGCCGCCGAGACGCCCGGCGCACCGCTGGTGACCAAGCTGCGCCACTACTGGGCCGAGGACGGGTTCCTCGGGCCGATGGCCCGCAACGTCGACGACACGCAGCCCGGGCCGGACGCGAGGCTGCTGTTCACCGCTCACTCCATCCCGGAGTCGATGGCGGCCAGCAGCGGCCCGGACGGCGGGGCGTACGTCCAGGCGCTGCGCGAGGCGAGCGCGCGCGTCGCGGGCGACCGGCCGTGGGAGCTGGTCTTCCAGTCGCGCAGCGGCCCGCCGCAGGTGCCGTGGCTGGAGCCGGACGTCGGCGACCGGATCGAGCAGCTGCACGCCGAGGGCGTCCGCGAGGTCGTGATGGTGCCGATCGGCTTCACCAGCGACCACGTCGAGGTGCTCTACGACCTGGACGTGCAGGCGCAGGAGCGGGTCGCCGGCCTGCCCGGGATGGTGGCCAAGCGGGCCGCCACGGTCGGCACCGCGCCGGAGTTCGTGGCGATGCTGCGCGACCTGGTCGTCGAGCGGCTCGAGGCCCCCGACGAGCTGCCGGACCACGGCGGCGTGGCGACCCACGACCGCTGCCCGGCGCGCTGCTGCCCGGCTCCGCAGCGGCCGGGAGCCGCCCGGTAGCGTCCGCCGGATGAGCGAGTGGTGGCGCGACGCGGTCGTCTACGAGGTCTACGTCCGGTCCTTCATGGACAGCGACGGCGACGGGGTGGGCGACCTCGAGGGCATCCGCTCGCGGCTGGGCCACCTCGCCGACCTGGGCGTCGACGCCGTCTGGACCACCCCGTTCTACGTCTCGCCGATGGCCGACCACGGGTACGACGTGGCCGATCCGCGCGACGTCGACCCGCAGTTCGGCGACCTGGCCGCGTTCGACGCCCTGCTCGCCGAGGCGCACGCGCAAGGGCCTGAAGGTCATCGTCGACCTGGTGCCCAACCACAGCAGCTCTGCGCACGCGTGGTTCCAGCAGGCGCTGGCCGACCCGGCGTCGCCGATGCGCGACCGCTACCTGTTCCGCCCGGGCCGCGGCGACGGCCCGCCCAACAACTGGACCAGCGTCTTCGGCGGGCCGGCGTGGACGCAGGCGCCGGACGGCGCGTGGTACCTGCACCTGTTCGACAGCGCGCAGCCCGACTTCGACTGGCGCAACCCCGACGTGCACGCCGAGTGGCTCGACATCCTGCGCTTCTGGCTCGACCGCGGCGTCGACGGCTTCCGCATCGACGTCGCGCACGGCCTCTACAAGCACCCGGACCTGCCCGACCAGCCGGAGCCGGAGGAGCACGAGGAGTTCGCCGCCAACACCAAGGCCGAGGCCTGGGACCAGCCCGAGGTCGTCGAGGTCTACGAGGACTGGCGGCGGCTGCTCGACTCCTACGACGGCGACCGGATGCTGGTCGGCGAGGTGTTCCTGCTCGACGTCGACCGGGTCGCCCGCTACGTCAGCGACACCCGGCTGCACCAGGCCTTCAACTTCACGGTGTTCCGCACGCCGTTCGACGCGGCCGCGCTGCGGACCACCGTCGAGCGGTCGCTCGAGGTGCTGCACCCGGCGACCTGGGTGCTGTCCAACCACGACCTCGTCCGGCACGTCACGCGCTACGGCGGCGGCGACCTCGGCCGCCGGCGCGGCCTGGCCGCCACCGCGCTGCTGCTCGCGCTGCCCGGCTCGCCCTACCTCTACCAGGGCGAGGAGCTCGGGATGGAGGAGGCGCAGGTGCCGCCGGAGCGGCGTACGGACCCGATCTTCCTGCGTACGGGGGGAGCCGAGGTCGGCCGCGACGGCTGCCGCACGCCCCTGCCGTGGACCGACGGGCCTGGGCACGGGTTCACCACCGGGGAGTCCGTGGCTGCCGTTCGGCGCCGACGCCGACCTCGGTGGAGCAGCAGACCGGCGACCCCGCGTCGGTGCTGGAGACCTACCGCCGGCTGCTGGCCCGCCGCCGCTCCCTGCGGGGGAGCCTCGGCGACGGCGTGGAGTGGCTGCCGTCCCCGGCGGACGTCCTCGCCTTCCGGCGCGAGGGCGGGCTGGTCTGCGTGACCAGCACCGCGACCGAGCCGGTGGAGGTGCAGGTCAGCGCCACCGAGCTGCTGGAGGCGACGGCCGACGGCGCGGAGCTGGCCGACGGCGTGCTGACGGTGCCGGCCGCGACCACGGTCTGGCTCCGCTAAGAGGGTTCTCCGGGCGCCGCGATCATGGTCCGACGCGGTCGGTCAGGCGCGGTCCGAGGCCTCGACCGCCTCCTGCGGGATGCCCAGCAGGCTCAGCACGGCGTCCAGGAACGGCACCGACAGGGCCGTGTCGGCGGCGTCGCGCACCACCGGCTTGGCGTTGAAGGCGATGCCGAGACCGGCGGCCTCGAGCATGTCGAGGTCGTTCGCGCCGTCGCCGACGGCCACCGTCTGGGCCATGGTCAGGCCCTGCGCGGCGGCGAACTCCCGCAGCGCGGTCGCCTTGGCCGCCCGGTCCACGACCGCGCCGACCACCCGGCCGGTCAGCCGGCCGTCGACGACCTCGAGGACGTTGGCCCGGGCGTGGTCCAGGCCCAATGACGCGGCCAGGTCGTCGGTGACCGCGGTGAAGCCGCCGCTGACGATGCCGACCGCGTAGCCCAGCCGCTTCAGCGTCCGCACCAGCGTGCGCGCGCCGGGGGTCAGGCGTACGGCCGCGCGCACCCGGTCGACCGCCTCGACCGGCAGCCCCTCGAGCAGGGCGACCCGGGCCCGCAGCGAGGCCTCGAAGTCCAGCTCGCCGGCCATCGCCGCCGACGTCACCCTCGCGACCTCGGCCTCGCAGCCGGCCTCGGCGGCCAGCATCTCGATGACCTCGCCCTGCACCAGCGTGGAGTCGACGTCCATGACGACCAGGCGGCGGCCGCGGCGCAGCAGCGAGGCCGGCTCCACCGCGACGTCGACCTGCTGCAGCACGGCCTCGGCGGCCAGCTCGGTGCGCAGCCGGGCGGTGTCGCCACCGGAGACGAGGAGCTCGTACGCCTGCGCGGGCCGGGCCGACAGCCGGACCACCCGGTCGATGTTCGCGCCGCAGGCGGCGAGGCGCCGGGTCACGCCGGCCAGCGCCTCGGGCCGCAGCGGCGCCGCGAGCACGGTGACGTGGTGGCGCACGGCGGCGACCGCGGGCTCGTCGTCGGGCAGCGGCGTCGGCTCGACCTCGACCCCGAGCGCGCGGGCCCGGTCGCGCAGCGCGACCACGAGCGACAGGCCGTCGCCCTCGCCGCGCACGACCATCCCGAGCAGCAGCCGGCCGTGCACGACGACCTGCTCGACGTCGCTCACCTCGGCGCCGTGGGCGGCCAGGACGTCCAGCAGCCCGGCCGTGACGCCGGGGTGGTCGCGGCCGGTGACGGTCAGCAGCAGGCTCACGCGGCGGCCTCCGGCCGGTAGGCGTTGTAGGCCGCGACCCGGGCCTGCCGCACCTGCGCGGCCAGCCGCCGCAGCACGTCCTCGCGGGCGACCGCCTCGCGGGTGTCGACCGCGCCGCCGGTGTCGTCCCGCGCCAGCTCGAGGATCCCGGCCAGCTGGCGGGCCATGACCAGCACCGACCGGGCCCGCTCGGGCCAGCAGGCCGGCAGCTCCTCGGTGTCGATGCCGGAGCGGGCCTGCCGGCGCAGGTCCTGCAGCGCGCCCGCCACCTCCGGGCGCCAGCGGGCGACGTCGAGGTCGCGCAGCGCGCCGGCCGCCTCGACCACGCCGCGGCGCAGGTCGTGCTCCGCGTCGGCCAGCCAGGGGCCGGGGTCCGGCCCGGTCACCTGCACGTCGTACGCCTGCCAGGTCGCGGTCGTGACCGTCCCGTCGAAGGCCGACCCGTGCGCGACGACCTGGGGCACCAGGCCGGTGCCGCTGCCGTCCTCGCGCAGGGCGAGCACGCCCTCGCTGGCGGCCAGGGCCGCGGTGCTGAACGGCCCGGCACCCGGCAGCCCGAGCACGTCGCCCGGGACGGGGAGCACGAGGCGCAGCCGGCGTACGCCCCCTGCCCGCAGCCGGGCCAGCGCCCGGTCGACCGGCAGGTCGGTGTCGGCGAGCCCGTACGACGGACGCGGCGTCGTCGTGCGCGAGCACCCGCTCCTCCAGCTCGCCGAGGCGCGGCCTCGCCGGCGAGGAAGGCCGTCCCCCAGCAGGCCAGCAGCGCGCTGCGGGGGGCGGGCGCGAGGTGCGGCGCGCTGTCGTCGGGCACGGGCGGCGAGCCTAGCCGGGGGAGCGCGAGGCCCCGGCTAGCGTCCGCCGGATGCGCAGCAGGGACTACTCCGCCGACGTGATCAGCGCCTCCCGCCGGCCCAAGGCCCCGCCGCCCGAGGTGCCGGCCGACGCCGGGCTGGTGGTCGAGGAGGTCATCACCGGCTGGTGCGGGGCGGTCGTGGCGTGCGACAAGGAGCGGGTGTCGCTGGAGGACCGGCACGGCAAGGTGCGCGTCTTCCCGCTGGGGCCCGGCTTCCACGTCGAGGGCCGGCCGGTCGCGCTGGTGCGTCCGCGACCCGCGGCTCCGGTGGCGGGTAAGAAGATCACCGCGTCCGGGTCGGTCGCCGTCGAGGGGCTGCGCGCCCGGGTCGCCCTCGGCAGCCGGATCTGGGTCGAGGGCAAGCACGACGCCGAGCTGGTCGAGCGGGTCTGGGGCCACGACCTGCGGGTCGAGGGCGTCGTCGTCGAGCCGCTGGACGGGGTGGACGACCTGCCGGGGCTCGTACGCACCTTCGCGCCCACCAGGGACCGCCGGCTCGGGGTGCTCGTCGACCACCTGGTCGCCGGGACCAAGGAGAGCCGCGTCGTCGCGCAGGTCACCTCGCCGCACGTGCTGGTGACCGGCCACCCGTACGTCGACGTCTGGCAGGCGGTGAAGCCGTCCTCCGTCGGCATCGCCGCCTGGCCGGTCGTGCCCCGCGGCACGCCCTGGAAGGAGGGCGTCTGCGCGGCGCTCGGCTGGGGCGAGTCGTGGGAGGGCTGGAAGCGGGTGCTGGCGGCCGTCGACTCCTACAGGGACCTCGAGGTCCCGCTGCTGCAGTCCGTCGAGCGCCTGGTCGACTTCGTCACCGTCGGCCCTTAGCCGGACAGCGGGAGCGGCTCGGGCGGCTCGGCGCCGGCGAGCAGGGCCCGCCAGGAGGCCGGGTCGTGGGTGGCCGGAGCGGTCGTCGCGAGGAACTCCTCCAGCACGGTGACGAACCGTCGCGGGTCGGTGCGGTGCGGCTGGTGGCCGGCGCGCGGGACGACCTCCAGGCGCACACCCGGCAGCGCCTCCGCGGTCGCGCGGGCGTGCGCGACCGGCAGGATCGGGTCGCGGCCGCCCCAGACGAGCAGCGTCGGGATGGCGGCGGCGAGGTAGAGCCGGTCGGTGCTGCTGACGCACTGGCCGCGCAGGTCGACGACGCTGCGCAGCGTGCGCAGGAACGCCGCCCGGGTCGACCGGTCCTTCAGGCCCCGCCAGACGTGGGCCACCTCGTCGACGTCCCACGGGTCGATCAGGCCGAAGCGGGCGACGACGTCGGCGGCCGCCAGCACGGGCAGCCGCACCGCCGGCAGGACCGACGCCGAGATGGCGAGCCCGGCGCCGGGCAGGGCCGCCGCGCGCAGCAGCGGCGTCACCTCCGCCCCGAGCCCGCCGCTGGCGACCAGGACCAGCCGCTCGACCAGCTGGGGGTACTGGTAGGCGAACTGCAGCGCGATCCCGCCGCCGAGCGAGTGGCCGACGACGGTGGCGCGCTCGAGGCCGAGCAGGGCGAGCAGGTCGCGCATGCCGTTGGCGAAGCCGCCGACGGAGTAGTCGGCGCGCGGCTTGTCGCTGGCGCCGTGGCCGAGCAGGTCCGGCGCGACGACGGTGTGGTCGCGGGCGAGCAGCGGGACGACGTCGTGCCAGGTCCGCGAGGAGTCGCCGATGCCGTGCACCAGGAGCAGCGCGGGGGCCGTGCCCGGGGGCGGCCCGGCCAGCAGGAAGGCCCGCCGGTGGCCGTGCACGACCCGGGTGTGCCGGGTGACCGTGGCCGCCGGTCGGACGGTCGGGACCGCTCTCATCCGCGCATCCTGCCCCGTCGCCGTTGCCGCCGTGTGACGGGCGTGTCCGTCACCCGTCGTGTCGGTGGGCTCGCCTAGTGTCCGTCGGGCGCCGCGACCTTCCCCCCCAGCCGCGGCGCGCCGCACCAAGTGGAAGAAGCACGTGACCGCCCCCCTGCTGAGCCCGTCGACGACCCCTGCGCTGCGCCTGTGGCAGACGCAGGCCCTGGAGGCCTACCGCGCCGCCGGCGCGCGCGACTTCCTCGTCACGGCGACGCCCGGCGCGGGCAAGACCACCTTCGCGCTCACCCTGGCCGCCGAGCTGCTCGCCGCCCGGGTGGTCCAGCGGGTCATCGTCGTCTGCCCGACCGACCACCTGCGCACGCAGTGGGCGCAGGCGGCCCACCGGGTCGGCATCCGGCTCGACCCGACGCTGACCAACGCGACGGCGCTGCGGGCCGACATGCAGGGCTACGTCACGACCTACGCGCAGGTCGCCGGTCGGCCGCAGATCCACCAGAACCGCGCCGGCACCCAGACGCTGGTCGTCCTGGACGAGGTGCACCACGCCGGCGACGGGCTGTCCTGGGGCGAGGCGACCGCGCAGGCCTTCGGCATGGCCAAGCGGCGGCTGTCGCTGACCGGCACGCCGTTCCGCACCCGCCCCGACGAGCGCATCCCGTTCGTCCGCTACGAGCCGGACGGCGACGGCAACCTGGCCAGCGTCGCGGACTACACCTACGGCTACCGCGCCGCGCTGGCCGACGGGGTGGTGCGCCCGGTCGTCTTCGCCGCCTACACGGGCGTCTCGCGCTGGCGCAACAGCGCCGGCGAGGTCGTCGCCGCCTCGCTGACCGACGCGTCGACGAAGAGCGTGGAGGCGACCGCCTGGCGCACCGCGCTGGACCCCGGCGGCCAGTGGGTGCCCCACGTCATCGCGGCCATGGACGAGCGCATCACCCACCTGCGCGAGACCGCCGTCCCCGACGCCGCCGGCCTGGTGCTGGCCAGCGACCAGGACGACGCCAGGGCGTACGCCGCGATCGTCAAGCGCGTGACCGGCAAGGCGCCGGTGCTGATCCTGTCCGACGACCCGAAGGCGTCGAAGAAGATCGACGCCTTCGCCGCCGGGGACCAGCGCTTCGCGGTGTGCGTACGCATGATCAGCGAGGGCGTCGACGTGCCGCGGGCGGCGTGCCTGGCCTGGATGACCTCCTACCGGACCCCGCTGTTCTTCGCCCAGGCCGTCGGCCGCGTCGTGCGGTCGCGGCGGCCGGGGGAGTCGGCCACCGTCTTCCTGCCGGCCGTACGCCCGCTGCTCGCGCTCGCCGCCGAGATGGAGAGCGAGCGCAACCACGTCCTGCCGCCGCCGAAGTCGGCCGGCGGCGAGGAGCTCTTCGACCCGCTGCCCCTGCCGGAGAAGGACGACGAGGGCCTCAAGGAGTGGCAGGCGCTGGGCGCCGAGGCGGAGTTCGCCCACGTGCTCACCGGCGGCCGCGCGGTCACCGCGGAGCACTACGACGCCGACGACGACGGCTTCCTCGGCCTGCCCGGGCTGCTGTCGCCGGAGCAGACCGCCTCGCTGCTGGCCCGCCGCGACGAGGAGCACCGCAAGCGCGCCTCGACCGGGGTGCCGGAGGCCGACGAGCCGGCCGTCGACGTCACCGCCTGGCAGGCCGCCGGGGCGCTGCGACGCGAGGTCAACAGCCTGGTCGGGCAGCTGGCCGCCCGCTCGGGCACGCCGCACGGCGTCGTCCACGCCCGCGTGCGCAAGGCGGTGCCCGGACCGCCGTCGGCGGCGGCCACCTCCGAGCTGCTCACCCGCCGGCGCGACTGGCTGCTCGAGCAGGTCGCCCGCTAGGGTCAGGTCCCAGCGCGACGCGCCGATGCAGGACCCGTGCGCGTGCTGTCCTGCTGCGGACGGCCTCGTGCAGCGGCCTCCTAGTGGACGTCGTCCATGATGCCGCCGATGACGCCGACGACGAGACCGACGAGCAGGACCACGCCGCCGACGATCGCGAGCGGGATGCTGCGCGCGACGAACGCGAACGCCAGGATGATGCTGGCGACGGTGATCAGGCCGACGACCGCCCAGGAGCTGGCCTTGTGGCCGGGCCCGCCGGCGACCGACGAGCTGTTGGCCGTCGAGCTCTCGCCGAGATCGGCCATGACGGTGCCTCCGGGGTCTGGTGGGTGCGGGTTGCGCCCAGCATCCTAGGACCCCGGAGGGGTGGGAATCGCGGAGGCCCCGCCCTGCCTTGGCCCTGGCATGAGCCTGCTCCTCTCCCCGTACGACCTGCGCGGGGTCACCGTCCGCAACCGCATCTGGGTCAGCCCGATGTGCCAGTACTCCGCGGTCGACGGCCTGCCGGACGACTGGCACCTGGTGCACCTCGGCGCCCGCGCCGTCGGGGGCGCCGGACTGGTGCTGACCGAGGCCACGGCGGTCAGCCCGGAGGGCCGGATCAGCCCGGCCGACACCGGCATCTGGGACGACGCGCAGGCCGAGCGCTGGGCCCGCATCACCGACTTCCTGCGCCGCCAGGGCGCCGTCTCCGGCGTCCAGCTGGCCCACGCCGGCCGCAAGGCCAGCACCCAGGCGCCCTGGGAGGGCCACGACTGGGTCCGCCCGGAGGACGGCGGCTGGCAGCCGGTCAGCGCCTCGGCGCAGGCCTTCGGCGCCCTGCCCGTCCCGACCGCCCTGGACGCCGACGGGATCGCGAAGGTCCGCCGGGACTTCGTCGCCGCCGCCGAGCGGGCGGTCGAGGTGGGCTTCGACACCGTCGAGGTGCACGCCGCCCACGGCTACCTGCTCCACCAGTTCCTCTCGCCGCTGTCCAACGACCGCACGGACGCCTACGGCGGCGGGTACGAGGGGCGCACCCGCCTGGTCCGCGAGGTCGTCGGCGACCTGCTGTCGGCGGTCGACGTGCCGGTCCTCGTACGCATCTCGGCGACCGACTGGGCCGAGGGCGGCTGGGACCTCGAGCAGAGCGTCGAGCTGTCGCGCCAGCTGCACGCGGCCGGCGTCGACCTGGTCGACGTCTCCTCCGGCGGGCTGACCCCCGCGCAGCAGATCACCGTCGGCCCGGGCTACCAGGTGCCGTTCGCCGCCGCGGTCCGCGCCGCCGGCGTCCCGACCGCCGCGGTCGGCCTCATCACCGAGCCGGCGCAGGCCGAGCAGGTGCTCCAGGACGGTGCCGCCGACGCGGTGCTGCTCGCCCGGGCGTCGCTGCGCGAGCCGCACTGGCCGCTGCGCGCCGCGACCGAGCTGGACGGCGAGCTGGCCTGGCCGGTGCAGTACGAGCGCGCGAAGCCGCGCCCGACCGCGACCGCCGGCAGCCGGTGACCGAGCAGGTCACCGACCCGTCCGACCCGCGCGTCGCCGACTTCGTCGGGCTGACCGACGGCGCCCGCCGGCGCAAGCACGAGCCGGAGTCCGGCTTCTTCATCGCCGAGGGGCTCCACGTCGTGCTGCGGGCGGCGGAGGCGGGCTACACGGCCCGGTCGCTGCTCGTCTCGCCGTCGCGGGCGGAGGAGCTGCCGGACGAGGTCACGGCGCTGGCACCCGTGCACGTGGCGTCGTACGACGTGCTCGAGGCGGTCACCGGCTTCCACGTGCACCGCGGGGTGCTCGCGTCGTTCGACCGGCGACCGCTGCGCACGGCGGCCGACGTGCTGGCGGGCGCCCGGCGGGTCGTCGTCATGGAGGCGGTCACCAACCACACCAACCTCGGCGCGGTCTTCCGCAGCGTCGCCGGGCTCGGCATGGACGCCGTGCTGCTGAGCCCGCAGTCGGCCGACCCGCTCTACCGCCGCTCCGTACGGGTGTCGATGGGGCAGGTCTTCGCGGTGCCCTACGCCTACCTGGAGAGCTGGCCCGGCGGCGTGCAGCAGGTGCGCGACGCCGGCTTCCGCGTCCTGGCGCTGACCCCCGACGAGGACGCCGTCCGGCTCGAGCAGCTGGCGCTGGACCCCGACGAGCGGGTCGCCCTGCTGCTCGGCACCGAGGGCCCCGGGCTGACCGACGCGGCGATGGCGGCCAGCGACGTGAAGGTGCGGATCCCGATGGCCGCCGGCGTCGACTCGCTCAACGTGGCCGCCGCCGCGGCCGTCGCCTGCTGGGTGGTCGGCCGCCGTCCCTGACGTCGGTCCCCTGGTTGAGTGGGCGCGTGCGTCGTGCCCTGCTCGCGGTCCTGCTGGTCGCGGCCTGCTCGAGCAGCAGTGACGACCCGCGGGCGGCCTACCTGCGCGAGGCGGAGGGCGTCTGCCGCGCGGCCGTCGAGGCGCAGGCCGCCGAGCCGACGCCCGCCGACCCCACGGCGCTCGCCGCGTACGTCCGCCGGCTGGTGACCGTGCAGGGCGACGCGGCGGCGGAGCTGGCCGCCCTGCGCCCGCCGGAGGCCGACGAGGCCGAGCTCGACGCCAAGGTCGTCCGGCCGCTGCAGGAGCAGGTGCAGCGCAGCCGCGACTACGCCGACCGGGTGGAGAAGGCGCCGGACACCGCGGCCGTGCTGGACCTGCTCGGCCAGGCCCCGTCCCGCACCGACGCCGACCTCGGCTGGATGCGCGACTACGGCTTCCGGGCCTGCGTGGAGCTGGTCGACCCGGCCGGCTGACGGGGACGGAGCCGGACAAGCAGGAGTCATCCGGGCGCCGCGGGGGAAAGGACCGGAGGGTCCCCACCTTGCCACCGTGCGACCGAGGAGCCCCCTTGCCTGGCACGTCGACGCTGTCCGCGCCGGAGCGCACCCTCGGCTCACCCCTCGGTCTGCTCACCCGCCAGGCCGCCGCCCCGCCCCGCGTCCTCGCGCTGGACGCGCTGCGCGGCCTCGCCGTCGTCGTGATGCTGCTGGTCAACAACCCCGGCGACCGGGAGTCGACCCTGTGGCCGCTGCGCCACTCGGAGTGGGCCGGCCTGAGCCCGGCGGACCTGGTCTTCCCGGTGTTCCTGTTCGCGGTCGGCGCCAGCCTGCCGTTCAGCACCAAGGCGATGACGCCCCGCACGGCGCTGCGCCGGGCCGGGCTGCTCTTCCTGCTGGGCTGCGCGCTGTCGAGCATCAAGCGCGGCGAGCCGGTGCTGACGATGGGCGTGCTCCAGCACATCGCCGTCGCCTACCTCGTCGGCTGGGCCGTCACCCGGCTGCCCCGGCGCTGGTGGGCGCCCGCCGCCATCGCCCTGCTCGGCGCCGGCTGGGTCGTGTACGAGCTGGTCGGCGGGCCCGGTGTCGTCCCCGGGTCCTACGTGGAGGCGACCACCCCGGCCGGCGTCCTCGACACCGCCGTCTTCGGCGCTCCGCGGGCCGAGGGGATCATCTCCAGCCTGCTCAGCGCCGTGAGCGTCGTGGCCGGCGCGGTCATGGGCGCCGCGGTCCGCGACGGGCTGCCGGCCGCGCAGGTGCGCCGCCGGGCGCTGCTGACCGCGGCTGCCTGCGCCTCTGCCGGCGCGGTGCTCGCCCTCGACGTCCCGGTCGTCAAGGCGCTGTGGACGCCGTCGTACGCCCTGCTCGGCCACGCCGCCGCCTGCGCCCTGCTGGCGCTGCTGCTGACCCTCCCGGACCGCCGGCAGGGGCTGCTGCGCACCGTCGGCGGCAACCCGCTCGCGGTCTACGTGCTGGCCACGCTGGCGACCTACACCGTGCTCGAGTGGCTGCGCCCGGCCACGGTCGGCTTCCTCGGGCAGGAGCTCCCCGGCTGGCTGGTGTCCCTGGCCTGGGCGCTGATGGCCGCCGGGCTGGGCTGCGCGGTCGCCGTCGTCCTGCGCCGCCGCGGCATCACCGTCAAGCTCTAGTCGTCGTCCCCGCGGCGTCCAGGGCGAGCAGCTCGGACACCGTCACGGTGCGGTAGCCCTGGTCGGCGAGCCCGGCCAGCAGGCCCGGCAGCGCGGCGAGGCCGACGCCACGGCGCGCGTCGCCGAAGTCGTGGCTGAGCAGGACCCCACCGGGGCGCAGGTCGCCGAGCAGGGCGTCCACGTTGCCCTGGGCGGACAGGCGCAGCTCGTTCATCGAGCTCGTCCACAGCGCGATGTCGTAGTCCAGCTCGCCGGCCGCCGCGAGGGCAGCACCGGACAGGTGGCCGAACGGCGGCCGCATCAGCGTGGGGCGCCGGCCGGTGACGCTGCTGATCGCGTCGTCGGTGCGCGAGAGCTGGTCGCGCACCTGCTCCTCGGTCAGCACCGACAGGTCGGCGTGGGTGTCGGTGTGGTTGCCGTGCTCGTGGCCCTCGTCGCGCTGGCGGCGGACCAGGTCCGGGAAGCGGCGCACCTGCCGGCCGACGACGAAGAAGGTGGCCTGGG
Organism: uncultured Actinomycetota bacterium; assembly: GCA_963762795.1. Lineage (GTDB taxonomy): Bacteria > Actinomycetota > Actinomycetes > Mycobacteriales > SCTD01 > RYN-170. The sequence goes on from CAVXMC010000014.1 coordinate 472,317, forward strand.
CGTCCGCCGCCCTCAGCACGTCGAGCGTCGCCGCGGTCCACTCGGCCGACGGGCCGTCGTCGAAGGTCAGCGCGACGGCCTTCTCCGCCGTCGCGGCGCCCCACAGCACCTTGACCACGCCGCAGCGGGAGACCTCGCGCTCCATGCCGGCGGCGCGGGCGATCCGGCCGTGCTCGACCCAGGCGGCCGAGCGGGGCTTGGCGACGATGCCGTTGGGGCCGGCGGCCGACGTGCGCTGGGCCGGCACCGCGGCCCCCAGCAGCGGGACGCTGGCGGCGAGCAGCCCGGCCCGCAGCAGCGCGCGGCGGCTCGTCGTCACGTGTCCCCCAGGGGCGCGACACCCCGCGGTCGCGAGGTGGTCGTCGAGATCATGTCGGCGCCTGAGGGCCCCGGTCCATGACGCACTCGGGTGGCTTTCGACTAGTCCGTCCCGGCTGGGGCGTGCTGCTGCTCGGTCGCGATGGGCGCCCGGAGCAGCTCGTCGGGGATGCCGAAGCCCTCGACCAGCGCCAGGGCGTGCGGCCGCAGCGCCCGGCACAGCTCGTTGACCTCGGTGACCACCGCGCGCGACTCCTCGCCGGACAGGAAGCCGTGCTCGACCCACCAGGCCCGGTCGCGCTCGATCGCCGACAGCACCGCGAGGTCCCGCACGAGCGGCAGCACCTCGATGTCGGAGGCCTCGACGGTGGCGGCGAAGCGCTCGTGCACGACCCGCTCGACGTGGGCGGTCGCCGCGGCGAGGGCGTGGTCCTGGCAGTGCGACAGGGCCCGCAGCGCGTCCATGCCCTCCTGCTGCACCAGCCGCCGCAGCCGCCGGGCCAGCGCGTCGACGATGCGCTCCTCGCGGAAGCGCAGCGCCTGCGGCCTGCCACTCCGGGTCGCGCAGCGCCACGGTCGGCGTCGTGAAGCGGTCCAGCCAGCGCGAGACCTGCCGGGTGGTCAGGTGCCGGGCCATGCCGACCGCGTCGAGGTCCTCGAACTGCGAGGCGTAGTCCGACAGCAGCGTCTTGGCGACCAGCTGCATCAGCACGGTGTTGTCGCCCTCGAAGGTCACGAAGACGTCGGAGTCGTTGCGCAGCGCGGCGAAGCGGTTCTCGGCCAGGTAGCCCTTGCCGCCGCAGCACTCCCGCGCCTGCTGGACCGCGCCGACCATGTGCCAGGTCGCGTACGCCTTGAGCCCCGCCGCGAAGGCCTCGAGCGAGCGCTGCTCCTCGGTCGTGGGGGAGCCCAGGACGGCGGTGGCGTACTGCTCGGTGAGCGCGTCGTGGGCGCTCTGCAGGGCGTACGACGTGGCGACCGCCGGCAGCAGCCGCCGCTGGTGGGTCAGGTAGTCCATCAGCGGGGTGTCCATGTCCAGGCCGGTGCCGAACTGGCGGCGCCGCTCGCCCCACCGCACCGCGATGGTCAGCGCGTTGCGGGCGACCGACAGGCCGGCGCCGCCGATGCAGATCCGGCCCTCGACCAGGGCGCCGATCATCGTGAAGAACCGGGCGCCGGGGGAGGTGATCTGCGAGGTGTAGTCGCCGTCCGCGGAGACCTGGCCGAAGCGGTCGAGCAGGGCGTCCCGGGGGATGCGGACGGCCGACAGGCGCAGCCGGCCGTTGTCGACGCCCTGCAGGCCCATCTTGTCGCCGCAGTCCTCGACCTCGACGCCCTCGAGCAGGGCGCCGTCCTCGTCCCGCAGCGGCACCAGGAAGGCGTGCACGCCGCGCTGCTCGCCGGCGACGTCGAGCTGGGCGAAGACGACCGCCAGCCGGCCGTGCCGGGCCAGGTTGCCGATCCAGTCCTTGCGCGCGCTCTCGTCCGGCGTGTGCAGCACGAACTCGCCGGCCGCGGCGTCGTAGCGCGCCTGGGTGCGGATGCTGCGGACGTCGGAGCCGTGGCCGCTCTCGCTCATGGCGAAGCAGCCCGGCAGGTCCAGCGTGCCGATGTCGCGCAGGTAGCGCTCGTGGTGCCGCTCGGTCCCGAGCCGGTGCACCGACCCGCCGAACAGCCCGAACTGCACGCCGACCTTCACCAGCAGCGACAGGTCGCCGTGGCCGAGGGTCTGGAAGCCGGCGACGCGGCCGCCCGGGTCGTCGGCCCCGCCGTACTGCGTCGGGAAGGACCGCGCGCCGCTGCCGGTCTTGGCGACCCGGCGGCACCAGTCGAGGACGAGGTCGCGGTAGTCCTCGCGCGGCAGCCCGTCGGCCTGCGCGAGGTCGAGCGAGCACAGGGCGGTGCGCGTGGCCTCCCGCTCGGCGGCGTGCGGCCCGTCGAGCAGGGCCTGCAGGGCGGACGGGTCGGGGCGAGCGACGGTCATGGGCGTTGCTTACTACGTCAGCCCGACCACACCGGCAGCAGGACCCCGAGCAGCGGCAGGGAGAGCACGGCGGCGGCCGCCAGGACGGCCAGCCCGGCGCGCCCGGACGGCAGCGGTGGCGGCGGGTCGAGCAGCCGGGACGCCCGCAGCAGCACCTGCGGACCGCCGGCGGCGAGCCCTCCGGCGGGGACCGCGCCGCAGCCGATCTTGTAGAGCGCCCGGGCCAGGGTCGCGCGGTCATGGCTGCGCGCCGCGCGGTCGTCGGCGAGCATCTCGACGAGCAGCTCCACCTCGCCTGCGGCGGTGCGCAGCGCGGGCAGCGCGGGGAAGGTCCCGTCCAGGGCGATGAAGGGCAGGACCACCAGGTCGTGCCGCTGGTCCAGGTGGGCCTGCTCGTGGGCGAGGACCGCGTCGACCTCGTCGGACGACAGCGCCCGCAGCGCGCCGGAGCTGACCACGACGCGGGGCCGCAGGCCGGGCAGGCAGTAGGCGACCGGCAGGTCGTGACCCACGACGTCGATGCCCTTCAGCAGCGGGTTGCGGGTGGCCACCAGGTCGACGAGGTCGCGGTGCCGGCGCCGGTCGCGCAGGGTGCGCAGGGTCGCGGAGACCAGCACCTGGGTCAGTCGCAGGAAGACCGCCAGGGCGACGACGCGCGGCGACCAGCGACCACCAGCGGGCGGGCCCGTCGGACAGGCCGGCGAGCGCGCGCACGTGGTCGTCGCCGTAGGGCGCGAGCGCGACCGTCGCGGCCACCTCGATGGCGAGCAGGCCGGCGGCGAGGCCCAGGGCCTGCCACAGCACGAGCGCCAGGACGGGGGAGCGGCTGGGCCAGGCGGCCGCGGCCAGCCGGCGCGGCACCAGGGTCAGCAGGACCAGGGCGACCGCCAGCAGCGCGGCCGCGGTCAGCACTAGCGTCCCTCGAGCGCCCGGCGCAGGGCCTCCGCCTCGTCGGGGCTGACCGAGCGGGCGAAGTGCGCCAGCGCGGCGGTGCGGTCCTCGGCCTGTCCGAGCGCCTGCTGCATGAGGACGGCGATGTGGTCCTCGCGCGAGGTCGGCGAGACGTAGGTGTGGGCGCGGGCGCCCTTGTCGCGCTGCAGCAGGCCCTTGCGCTCGAGCCGGCCGAGCACGGTGAGCCAGGTCGTGTAGGCCAGGCCGCGGTCGGCCAGCGCGTCGGCGACGTCGCGGGCGGTGAGCGGGCCGGGTGCGGCCCAGATCACCTCCATGGCGGCGCGTTCGAGGTCCCCCAGGCGCGTCATGGAGGGAATCCTACGACGCCCGGTAGAAGTTCTACCTGGCGTAGTAGACACTGGGACGAACCCGACCCGCGACAGCGACTGGAGCCCCGACCATGCCCGACGTCGTCGGCACCGCACAGCCTCCCGGCGCCCAGTCCTGGCGCTGGGACTGGCAGCTCCTCGCCGCCTGCCGCGGCCGGGACGACCTGTTCTTCCACCCGCACGGCGAGCGGGAGCCGACCCGCAGCCAGCGCGAGGACGCGGCCAAGGCGATCTGCGCCAGCTGCCCGGTCCAGCCGGAGTGCCGCGAGCACGCGCTCGTCATGCGCGAGCCGTACGGCGTCTGGGGCGGGCTGTCGGAGACCGAGCGCGAGGAGGCGCTGCACGGGCCGCGGCCGGTGCGCAAGCGGTAGCCCTCACGGCGGCTTCACGGGAGGTGGGTCACGCTGGTGGGCATGCAGCTCTCGAAGACTCCCCCCGACCCGGAGGCGCCTCCCATGAGCCGGACCGCCGCGACCGCTGACCTCGAGCGCGCGCTGTTCGAGGTCAAGAAGGTCGTCGTCGGCCAGGACCGCATGGTCGAGCGCATCCTGGTGGCCCTGCTGGCCCGCGGGCACTGCCTCATCGAGGGCGTCCCCGGCGTCGCGAAGACCCTCGCGGTGGAGACCCTCGCCCGGGTCGTCGGCGGCAGCTCGGTGCGCCTGCAGTTCACCCCCGACCTGGTCCCGAGCGACATCGTCGGCACCCGGGTCTACCGGCCCTCGCAGGAGTCCTTCGACGTCGAGCTGGGCCCGGTCTTCGCCAACCTGGTGCTCGCCGACGAGATCAACCGCGCGCCGGCCAAGGTGCAGAGCGCGCTGCTCGAGGTCATGGCCGAGCGGCAGGTCTCCATCGGCGGGGTCACCCACCCGCTGCCGAAGCCGTTCGTCGTGCTGGCCACCCAGAACCCGATCGAGAACGAGGGCGTCTACCCGCTCCCGGAGGCGCAGCGCGACCGCTTCCTGCTCAAGGTCACCGTCGGCCACCCGTCGATGGCCGAGGAGATGGAGATCGTCCGGCGGATGTCGGTCGACCCGCCCCGCGCCGAGCAGGTCCTCTCCCTCGCCGAGCTGGTCGAGCTGCAGGCCGCCGTCGACGACGTCTTCGTCCACCACGCGGTCGCCGAGTACGCCGTCCGCCTCGTCGTGGCGACCCGCGAGCCGGAGCGCTGGGGCCTGGCCGAGCTCAAGCCGCTCCTGGCGTACGGCGCCTCGCCCCGTGGCTCGCTCGGCCTGGTGCAGGGCGCCCGCGCCCTCGCGGTGCTGCGCGGCCGCGACTACGTCATGCCGGTCGACGTCGCCGACCTCGCCGTCGACGTCCTCGCCCACCGGCTGGTGCTCACCTACGAGGCGCTGGCCGACCAGGTCTCGGCCGTGTCCCTGGTCGAGAAGGTCGTCGCCACCATCGAGGCGCCGCGCGTCTCGCCGAAGCAGGACGGCCGCACGGAGCTGTCTGCGTGAAGGCTGCTCCCGCCCTGCCGGCGGCGCCGCTCGCCCCCGCGGGCGCGGCGCGGCAGCTGCGGCTCGACATCACCCGGCGGCTCGACGGGCTGCTGCACGGCGACCACCTCGGCTACCTCCCGGGCCCGGGCAGCGAGCCGGCCGAGGCCCGGGTGTACGCGCCGGGCGACGACGTCCGCCGCATCGACTGGGCGGTCACGGCCCGCACCTCCGAGACCCACGTGCGCGACGCGGTCGCGGAGCGCGAGCTCGAGACGACGCTGCTGGTCGACCTGACCGCGTCCATGCAGTTCGGCACCGCCCGCACCGAGAAGCGCGAGGTCGCCATCGCGGCGGCCGCCGCCTTCGCCCACCTGGCCGGCGGCCCCGGCGACCGGCTCGGCGCGCTGGTCATGAGCGGCGCCGGGGTCCGGCGGGTCCCCCCGAAGGGCGGCCGCGACGCCGGGCTGGCGCTGCTCCACCTGCTGCTGGAGACCCCGCGGGGCGAGGACGGCGGCGGGCCGTCGCTGGCCGACGGGCTGACGACGCTGCTCAGCCCGCCCCGCCGCCGCGGGCTGATGGTCGTGCTCTCGGACCTGCTGGAGCCCGGCCGGACCGAGGGCGAGCCCGGCTGGGCCCGCCCGCTGAAGCTGCTCGCCGGCCGCCACGACGTGGTCGTCGTCGAGGTCGTCGACCCGCGCGAGCTCGCGCTGCCCTCCGTGGGCGTCCTGCGCCTGGTCGACCCGGAGACCGGGCGCCACCTCGAGGTCGCGACGACCGCGGCCGTCCGGGCCCGCTACGCCGCCGCGGCCGCCGCGCGACGGGCCGGGCACGCCGCCGCGGTGCGGGGCGCCGGCGCGGGCCACTGCGTGCTGCGCACCGACCAGGACTGGCTGCCCGAGCTGGCCCGCTTCCTCGCCGCGCGCCGCCGGCTGCGCGCCGCCGGGCGGCACCGGTGAGCTTCCTCGCGCCCGAGCGGCTGCTGCTGCTCCTGCTGGTCGCCGCGCTGGCCGGTGCGTACGTCCTGCTGCAGCGACGGCGACCCCGCTACGCCGTGCGCTTCACCGAGCTGGACCTGCTCGCCTCCGTCGCGCCGAAGGTGCCCGGCTGGCGTCGCCACGTCAGCGCCGGGCTGCTGCTGCTGTCGCTGGTCGCGCTGACCACCGCCTTCGCCCGGCCGCAGGCCGACCGCGAGGTGCCGCGCGAGCGGGCCACCGTCGTCGTGGCGCTCGACGTCTCGCTGTCGATGCAGGCCACCGACGTGGAGCCCGACCGCCTGACCGCGGCCAAGCAGGCGGCGGAGGCCTTCGTGGCCTCGCTGCCCGACCGGTTCAACGTGGGGCTGGTCGCCTTCAGCGGCACGGCCTCCGTGGTCGTCCCGCCGACCCAGGACCACGCCAGCGTGGCGCGCGCCGTCCAGGGCCTCGGCCTCGGCCCGGGCACCGCCATCGGCGAGGCCGTCGTGTCCTCGCTCCAGGCGCTGACCGCGGTCCCCGGTGAGCCGGGCCTGCCCGCGCCCCCCGCCCGGGTCGTGCTGCTCAGCGACGGGGCCAACACCAGCGGCCGGCCGGTCGGGGTGGCCGAGGACGCCGCGCGCAGCGCCGACGTCCCGATCTCCACCATCGCGTACGGCACCCAGGACGGCGTGGTCGAGGTCGAGGGGACGCTCGTCCCCGTGCCGGTGGACCGCCCCGCGCTCGCCGACCTCGCCGAGAGCACCGGCGGCCGGGCGTACGAGGCGCAGAGCGGCGACGAGCTGGCGCGCGTCTACGACGACATCGGCAGCCAGGTCGGCACGACGACCGAGCGCCAGGAGGTCACCGCGGTCCTGACCGGGTTCGGGCTGGCCGCGGCGCTCGCGGCCGCCGTCACCTCGCTGCTCTGGTCCCCGCGACTGCTCTAGACCTCCTGCCGGTTGGGCAGGGCCACAGGTGTGTCCCTGACCATGACCGAGCTCGCGCTCCCGGAGCTCTCCCTCGCCGACGCCGCCTTCGCGGTCGTCGGCCTCGGCGCTCTGCTGTCCGCCGTCCTGCCCCGCCTCGTCGAGGGCCGCCGGCCCGTCTCCCTGCCCATCGTCTTCCTGCTGCTCGGCGTCGCCCTCGGACTGGCCCCCGGCCTGCCCGAGGTCGACCCGGTCGGCTCGCCCGACCTGGCCGAGCACGTCACCGAGGTCACCGTCATCGTCGCCCTGATGGGCGCCGGCCTGGGCCTCGACCGCCCGCCCGGCTGGACCCGCTGGGCCAACACCTGGCGCCTGCTCGCGGTCGGCATGCCGCTGACCATCGGCATCGGCGCCCTGCTGGGCAGCCTCGTGCTGGGTCTCGCCCTGCCGGCCGCGCTGCTGCTCGGCGCCGCCCTCGCCCCGACCGACCCGGTGCTCGCCGGCGAGGTGCAGGTCGGCGAGCCGGCCACCGAGGCGGTCGAGGGAGAGGAGCTCGAGCACGCCGAGGACGAGGTCCGCTTCGGCCTGACCAGCGAGGCCGGCCTCAACGACGCGCTGGCGTTCCCCTTCGTCTACGCCGCGATCCTCATGGCGGAGAAGGGCACCGGCCTGTCGGCGTGGTTCGGCGAGTGGGTGCTCACCGACGTCCTCTACAAGCTGGTCGTCGGACTGGTCGGCGGCTACGCCGTCGGCTGGGTGCTCGGCCGGCTCGCCTTCTCCTCGCGGCGCAAGGTCCTGCGCCTGTCCGAGCACAGCGAGGGCTTCGTCGCGCTGGCCGCCACCTTCCTGGCGTACGGCATCACCGAGGTCGCCCAGGGCTACGGCTTCCTGGCGGTCTTCGTCGCCGCGGTGGTGATCCGCGGGTCGGAGCGCTTCCACGGCTACCACCTGGTGCTGCACGACTTCGTGGAGCAGATCGAGCGGCTGCTCACCGTGCTGGTGCTGCTCCTGCTGGGCGCGGCCATCGCCGACGGCCTGCTCGCCGGCATCGGCGTGCGCGAGGTCCTGCTGGCGCTGCTCCTGCTGCTGGTCGTCCGGCCGCTGGCGGCGGGGGTCTCGCTCCTGCGCTCGTGCGGCACGGTCGGCGAGCGCGCCACGATGGCGTTCTTCGGGGTCCGCGGGATCGGCTCGCTCTACTACGTCGCGTACGCGGTGGGCGCCGCCTCCTTCGCCGGCGGCGACCAGGTGTGGGCGATGGTCGGCCTGGTGGTGGCCCTCTCGGTGCTGATCCACGGCGCGACGGCCGGCCCGGTGATGGCCCGCCTGGACGCCCGCGCCCGCCGCGCCGACGTGCGCAACGGCTGACCGGGGCTGGCGCACCCCGTGATCGTCAGCGGTCCTGGGGGCGCGCCTCCGCAGATCAGCTTGCGGGGCGGGCGCTCAGTAGCGGCCGGCGCCGGCGGGGTTGGCGAGCAGCCGCAGGCGGTCGAGCTCGCCCTGGTCGAGGTACTCCCGCGGCGGGTGCGCCGGCTGCTCCTCGACCTGCTCAGCCGGCTCGACCCGCGCGCTGGTCTCCAGCGCCGCCAGCGTCACCGCGTACCTGCTCTTCTCGGCCATGGACCCAGCATGACCCGCCCCCGCGCCCCGCGCCAGACCCCGGACCTGCGCCTGTCTGCTCGGGCCGACCGCGACACGCCGTACGCACCGCGACCCGGGCGGACGAGCGGCGTCGCCGCCTCCGGGTGTCGCACCCGCGCGTTCTGACGTACCCAGGGGTACGGGAAACCGCTGACGATCATGGCGCCGCGGCGGGGCTCAGGCGTTCGGGTGCTCGTGGCCGCCGGGGAGCAGGTCGGTGTCGCGGTTGTCGTGCACGACGACCAGCCGGTCGCTGGCCCGGAGCGGGTTGCCCTCCGCGCTGCCGAAGCGCAGGGCGTGGCCGCCGCGCAGGACCGCCAGCACGAGGTCCTCGCTGTCGCGCGGGTCGCGGCCGACCTCGTGCGGGAGGACGGCGCGCTCGGCCACCTCGAGGCCGGTCTGCGGGACGAGCAGGTCCTCGAGCACGTCGCCGGTGGCGGGGCTGGTGGAGGACAGCGCGAGCAGCCGACCGGCGGCCTCGGAGGAGACGACGACGCTGGTGGCGCCGCTCTGGCGCAGGAGCGGGGCGTTCTCGGACTCCCGGACCGCGGAGACGACCGAGGCGGTGGTGTTGAGCTGCCGGACGGTGAGCACGACGAGCACGGCGGTGTCGTCGCGGGCGGAGGAGACCAGCACCCGCTCGGCGTCGCGGACGCGGGCCTGCTCGAGCACCTCGCGGCGGGTCGCGTCGCCGAGGACCGCGGCCAGGCCGTCCTCGTTGGCCTGGGTCACCATCGCCGGGTCGGGGTCGACCACGACGATCCGGTCCTTGCCGTAGCCGTCGGCGACCAGCGCGCGCACCGCGCTGCGGCCCTTCGTGCCGTAGCCGACCACGACGGTGTGCGTGCGCAAGGAGGACCTCCACCGGGCCTGCCGGAACTGCTGACGGGTGCGCTCGGTGAGGACCTCCACCGTCGTCCCGACCAGGACGATGAGGAACAGGATGCGCAGCGGCGTCACGACCAGCACGTTGACCAGCCGGGCGCGCGTCGCTGGCGGGCGTGACGTCGCCGTACCCGGTGGTGGAGAGGCTGACGGTCGCGTAGTAGACGGCGTCCAGCAGCGACACGCTGTCGTCCACGGTGTCGCGGTAGCCGCTGCGGTCGACGTAGACCACGGTGACCATGACGGCCAGGCAGGCCGCCGCGAGCGCGAGCCGCTGCAGGATCGCACGCAGCGGGCCGGGGCCGTGCCCCGGCAGCTGCAGCACCCCGAGCCGGCTCATGCCGACAGCCTGTCAGGCCGGGACGGACTCCCGCAGACCCGACGCGGCAGTGCCTGTGCCGCCAGCGCGACGAGCTGCCGGCTGACCTCCTGCCGGCGCTCGAGCTGCACCATGTGCCCGGCGCCCGGGTAGACGACCAGGCGCGCGTGCGGGACCTCGGCCGCGATCGCCTGGCTGTGCGCGATCGGGCAGAGCCGGTCGTCGTCGCCGCCGAGCACCAGCGTCGGCACCTCGGCCAGCGCGCGCAGGGCGGTGCGCCGGTCGTGGTCGTCGAAGGTCGCCAGGAAGTACGCGATCGTCTCGGCCGAGCAGCCGGTCATGTCCTCGAGCGTCAGGCGTACGTCGTCCGGGTGCGCACCGCGGCCGAAGATCATGCGGGCGGTGCCGGGGGCGAGCTTGCGGGGCTTGCCGGCCAGCTCGTCGCGCAGCGCCTTCTCGTTGAGCCGGGGCAGGGCGGCGCGGACCACGCGGGCCACCGGGGCGGGCAGCCCGTGCGTGACCGAGGACAGGTCGCCGGACGAGGTCGCGACGAACGCGGCGCCGGCGACCCGGTCGCCGAACAGCTCGGGCCGCTGCTCGGCCAGCGCCATGATCGTCATGCCGCCCATCGAGTGGCCGGCCACGACGGCCCGGCCGGTGGGTGCGACGAGGTCGAGCACCGCGGCCAGGTCGCGGCCGAGCTGCTCGATGCTGGCGGCCTCGCGCTGCGTGCGGCCGGAGCGGCCGTGCCCGCGGTGGTCGTAGGTGACGACGCGCAGGTCGGGCCGGGCGGCGAGCAGGTCGCGGACCTGACCGCCCCACAGCGCCCCGGACTGGGTGTAGCCGTGCAGCAGCACCACGACGTCGGCCGCGTCGGCCGGACCGTGCTCCTCGACGTGCAGGCGCACGCCGTCGGAGGTGGTGAGCTCGCGCTCCCGCCCGGCGAGCGCCGGCTCCGGGTCGCGCGGTGCGGCCACGGCGCGGGGCCTCGCCCGGCGCCGGGCCACCACCGACCCCCGCGGCGACGGACGCCGCGAGAGCGGTGCGCGCCTTCACGCCCACGGCTGCACGACGAGGCGTACGGGGTCGCCGCGCTTGCTGGTCAGCTGCTCGACCCCGTCGACGACGTCCTCCAGCGGCATCAGGCCGCTGACCGAGGCCGACAGGTCCAGGCGGCCGTGGCGCACCAGCTCGACCAGCTCGTCGAGGTGCTTCTTCTTGTAGCCGAGGTGGCCGAGCAGCGACTGCGACTGGATGCCGAAGAAGACACCCGGGCCGAGCTCGATGGTGTCGAGCGACAGGCCGATCATCACGCAGCGCCCGAACCGGCCGAGCGACGCGGCGGCCTGGGCCAGCACGACGTTGGCGCCGACGAGGTCGACCGCGACGTCGAGGCCGCGGCCGCCGGTCAGGCCCATGATCTCGGCGACGACGTCCGCGCTGGTCGGGTCCAGGGCGACGTCGGCGCCGAGGCGCAGGGCCCGCTCGCGGGCGGCCGGCGACGGGTCGAGGGCGATGATCGGCGCGGCGCCGACCATGCGGGCGACCTGCACGGCGTGCACGCCCAGCCCGCCGATGCCCCACAGGCCGATGGACTCCCCGGGGCGCAGGCCGGCCCGGTCGGTGAGCCCGGCGTACGGGGTGGAGACGGCGTCGGCGAGCACCGCGGCCTGCTCGATCGGGATGCCGTCCGGCACGGAGGTGAGGGCGCCGAAGGACTGCACGACGTACTGCGCCCAGGCGCCGTCGAAGTTGAACCCGAGGATCTCGAAGTTCGCGCACTCCTCGAAGCGGCCCCGCTGGCAGGCCGCGCAGACGCCGCAGTTGCGGCCGCCGGCCATGACGACGCGGTCGCCCGGCTTCCACCCCGGGACGAGGTCCCCGACGGCCTCGATGGTGCCGGCCGCCTCGTGGCCGGGGGTCACCACGGGCAGCGGCCCGGGCAGCGTGCCCTCGATGAGGTGCACGTCGGACAGGCAGATGCCGCAGGCCTCGACCTTGATGAGGACCTCGGTCGGGCCCGGCGTGGGCACCGGCACGTCCTGGACGTCGAGCTTGCCGCTCGCGGCGTCGAACCGGGCGGCGCGCATGCTCGTGGGGGTGCTCACGCGGACTCCTCCTTCATCAGGGCGCGGAGCGCCTTGCGGTCGGTCTTGAACACGCTGGTCACCGGCACCGTGTCGACGACGCGGACCTCCCGCGGGTACTTCGCGGCCGACAGGTGCTGCCGGGTGTGGGCGATGAGCTCCTCCGGCGTGACGGTCGCGCCGGCGTGCAGCGAGACGAAGGCGATGACCTCCTCGCCGACCTTGGGGTCGGGCCGGCCGACGACCGCCGCCGCGCTCACCTGCGGGTGGGCGAGCAGGACGTCCTCGACGTCGCGCGGGTAGACGTTGAAGCCGTTGCGGATGATCAGGTCCTTCAGCCGGTCGACGACGTAGAGCCAGCCGTCCTCGTCGAGGTGGCCGACGTCGCCGCTGTGCCACCAGCCGTCGCGGACCGCGCGGGCGGTCTCCTCCGGCGCCTGCCAGTAGCCCTGCATGAGCACCGGCCCGCGCACGACGATCTCGCCGTCCTCGCCGGCGCCCAGCAGCTCGCCGTCGGGGCCCTCGATGCGCAGCTCGATCGCCGGGATCGGCTTGCCGACCGAGCCCAGCTTGCGCTCCTCGAGCGGCTGGGTGGCGATGAGCGCGCTGGTCTCGGTGCAGCCGTAGCCCTCGCGGACCTCCGCGCCGGGGATGCGCCGCTCGATCTCGAGCGCGACCTCGGTCGCCAGCGGGGCGCCGCCGCTGCCGATGCGCTCGAGACAGGACAGGTCGTGCTCCTCGAGCGGCTGGGTCAGCAGCATCTGGATCATCGACGGCACCAGGGCGGCGGTCTGGATCCGGTGCTCCTCGACCAGGGCGATGAAGCCGGCCGGGTCGAACCAGCGCATGAGCACCGAGGCGCCGCGCTCGCGGGCGTGCAGCCCGGCGACCGACACCATCAGGCCGTACGCGTGGGCCAGCGGCAGCGGCAGGATCCCGCGGTTGCGCCCCGGCTGGTACGAGGCGGCCATGCCCGCCGCGCCCGCCGTGTCGAGCGAGGCGTGGGTGAGGACGACGCCCTTGCTCCGGCCGGTCGTCCCGCCGGTGTAGAGCAGCGCCGCCATGTCGTCGACGTCGCGGGGGACCAGCGACAGCTCGTCGCCGGCCTCCAGCTCCTCGAAGGAGACGGTGCCGGCCGCGCCGTCGCCACCGACGACGACGACCGGCAGGCCCGGGGCGGCGGCCTGGATCTTGGGCAGCCACTCGGGGGTCGTGAGGACGGCCTTCGCGCCGGAGTCCGCGACGACGTGGCGCAGCTCGGGCTCGGTCAGCAGGAACAGCACCGGGGTCGGCACGGCGCCGGCCCGCCACAGGGCGGCGTAGGCGATGCCGACCTCGGGGCAGTTGGTCATGCAGAGCACGACCCGGTCGCCCGGCTGCACCCCCAGCCCGGCGAGGCCCGCCGCCACCCGACGGGCCCGTCCGGCGAGCTCCCCGGCGGTGTGCCAGGTGCCCTCGAAGAACAGGCTCGGACCGTCGCCGAGCCGCTCGAGCGCCTGCTCGGCACGCAGTCCCAGGGTGGCGGGTCGGTGGTCGAGCAAGGTCACGGGGCGTCTCCAGGAGCAGTCGGTGCGGTGGCGGTCACCAGCGCGTGCACGCTGTCATGCAGGACGTCGCGGGCGGCATCGGGGTCCAGGCCGCGGTCGGCCCGCAGCACGTCCCAGGCCGACACGCTGGCGGCGAGGTAGAGCCGGTCCAGGAGCGCGGCCTGCTCCTCGGGGCTCAGCCCGGCCAGCTCGGTGGCGAACACCGAGCGGACCTCGTCGTCGCCGACCTCGACGTAGAGCCGCCAGTTGCTGGCCACCGCCTGCGAGCTGCCGACCCGCAGCCGGGTGGCGCGCATGACCGGCAGCAAGCGCTCCAGCACGCGGGCCCGGGAGCCGGCGAAGCGCTCCAGCCGCACGGCGTACGGCAGGTCTGCGGGCGGTACGTCGGCCAGCTCGCCGAGGCGCTCCAGCTCGGCGGTGCCGGCCTCGAGGTAGAGCGTCTCCATGTCGGAGAAGTGGCCGTAGACCGTGCGCAGCGCGACCTCGGCCCGGGCAGCGACCCGCTGCGCGGTGGGGGACAGGTCGCCCTCCTCCCACAGCGACAGCAGGGCCTCGACGACCGACGCGCGGTTGCGGTGGGCCCGCAGCGTCCGGCCGTCGACGGTCGCGACGGCGGGGGCGTCGTCGCCGTCGTCGTCGGCGAGCTGTGCGCTGGTCATGCTCGGACTCTGCCGGACCGGCGCATCACCGCAGCCTTCGGGGGGCGGCCTCGCGGACCTTGGAGAAGCGCCCGATGCCGCGCTCGAGGACGGTCGGTGCGGCCGGTCGCCCGACCTCCGCCGGCCCGACCGGGTTGGCCCGGGCGCGCCCGCCCAGCAGCTGCGGCAACGAGCTGGGCTGGCCTGCGGCGTAGGCCGCGCCCGCGACCACGGCCAGCAGGGCCAGGAAGGCGAGCAGCCGGGCCCGCGACGTGACGTCGCCGTCGTCGGCGGCGACCTGCTGGGTGGCCGGCAGGGCGGTCGTGCCCTGGCCCTGGTCGGCGGCCGCGTCGACCGCCGGGTCGGCCGCCGTCACCGGGGCCTCGCCGGCGGTGTCCGGCGCGAGCGGCTCGGCACCGGCGAGGTCCGGCCCGGGAGCCTCGAGCGGCGCGGTGTCCGGCGCCTCGGCCGGCGCGTCGGTCCCGGCGGCCAGCTGCTCACCCGGCGGCGGCTCGGCAGGCGGGGCGGCCGGCTCGGAGTCCGTCGTCGTCGGCTCCTCCGAGATGCCGGTGGGCAGCCCGCCGCCGGACGTCGCCGTCTCGGGGGTGAAGGCCTCGGGCCCCGGCTTGGCGAAGTCGACGCTGGAGGGCGTCGGCACGTCGGGCGCGGGAGCGATGGCCAGGTCCCAGGTGCCCTTGGCCGACTGGGTCGTCTCGTCCAGCTCGAACTCGAGGGCCAGCCCGTCCGAGGACGGCACGCCGGGCGTCGAGGCCTTGGCGCAGTCGTACTCCGGGCCGGGGAACGCCTGGTTGCCCCCCGCCTTCCAGTCGGTCTTCTTGGTCGGGCAGGCCACCAGGCTGAGGCCGACGGCGCCGGTCCCGCTGTTGGGCTTGACGGTGAGCGACAGCAGGCCGCCGGTGGCGTCCGCGGCCTTCAGCGACAGCGTGGCGTACGCCGTCGGCGCCTCGCCCGTGCCGCTGACCCGCAGCTCGCCGTCGGCGAGGGTCGGGGCGGGGACGACGAGGGGACCGACCGTGGCCGCGCTGTACCAGGCCGTCTTGGCCGGGGCGTCGGCCCCGGCCTGCGCGACGCTGAGGCCGACGAGCCCGGCGGCGCACGCGAGCACGGCGGCCCGCCGGCGGGCGGTCACGACGGCTCCCGGTCGCCCGCCGAGACCCGGCGGCGGCGCGCGCCGGCGAGCGGCGCGGTGTCGCCGTCCGCGCCGACGAGGACCGACCCGGTGGGCTCGTCGTCCAGCACGAGGACGTCGTCGGACGGGACCGAGCGGCGGCGCTTGCGGGCGGCAGGCGCCGGCGTCGACCGGCTCGCTCGGACCGCCGCCGGAGCGCTGGATGGTCGACAGGTCGCCGCCGAGGTAGGCCGACACGACCCGCGGGTCGGCCAGCACCTCGTCGGGCGTGCCCTGCAGGACGACCGCACCGAGCTCGAGCGCGACGATCTGGTCCGACAGCGACGTGATGAGCGGCATGTCGTGCTCGATGATCAGCATCGCGCAGCCGGTGGCCTTGCGGATGTCCTCGAGCAGCGGCCCCAGCGCCTCGGTCTCGCGCTGGGCGATGCCGCTGGACGGCTCGTCGAGCAGCAGCACCTTGGGGTCGTGGGCGATCGACATCGCCAGGTCGACGATGCGCCGCGAGCCGGTGGAGAGCTCGCTGACGAACTTGTCGCGGAACGCCTGCAGCCCGAGCAGCTCCACCAGGTCGTCGACGGTGAAGGCGACGTCCTCCTCCGACTCGCGCATGGCCGGGCTCGCCAGCAGGGCGGAGAGGTGGTCGCGGACCTCGATGTGGCGCTCCAGCCCCATCGCGATGTTCTCCGCCACCGTGAGCGACGGGAAGATGCGGGCGTCCTGGAAGGAGCGGCCCAGGCCGATCGCGGCCCGCCGGTCGGCGCCCCAGGTGGACACGTCGATGCCGTTGAGCCGGACGGCGCCGCTGTCCTGGGCGAGGTGGCCGGAGATCAGGTCGAAGATCGTCGTCTTGCCGGCGCCGTTGGGGCCGATCAGCCCCAGGATCTCGTCGGCGTGGACGGTGAACGTGACGTCGTTGACCGCCCGGATGCCGCCGAAGCGCTTGGTCAGGCCGGAGACCTCGAGCACCGGCCGCTGCTGCGGCCTGGGCAGCGCGGACCGCTCGCGGACGACGGCCGGCGTGTCGCCGGAGAGCCCCTTCGAGGCTCCGTGGAGGAAGACCGAGCGCAGGATGTCGTCGCGCTCGAGCAGCTCGGCGGTCGGCCCCGAGAAGCGGACCTCGCCCTTCTCCATGAAGTACGCCTTCGTCGCGATGGTCAGCGCGACGTTGATCGACTGCTCGACCAGGATGATCGTGCAGCCGCTGGCGTGGATCTTGCGGACGATGTCGAGCAGCTGCCCGACGATGCTGGGCGCGAGGCCCAGCGAGAGCTCGTCGATGATCAGCAGCTTGGGCTTGGCCACGAAGGCCATGCCGAGCGCGAGCTGCTGCTGCTCGCCGCCGGACATGTTGCCGGCCATCTGGTCCCAGCGCTCCCGCAGGCGCGGGAACATGTCCAGCACCTCCTCGGTGCGGCGCTTGACGTCGGCCGGGTCCTCGTCGCCGAACAGCCACGCGCCGACGCTGAAGTGCTCCGCCACGGTGAGGGTCGGGAAGACCGCCTTGCCACCGGGCACCTGCACGATGCCCTGGCGGGCGGAGGAGACCGCGTCGTCCTTGGTGATGTCGCGGCCGGCGAAGTGCACCGTGCCGGCGGCCGGCGCGACGATGCCCGACACCGCCTTGAGCAGGGTCGACTTGCCGGCGCCGTTGGTGCCGAGCAGGGCGACGATCTCGCCCTCCTCGACGTCGAGGTCGACGCCGAACAGCACCTGCACCTTGTCGTAGGCCACGTCGACACCGCGGCAGCTGAGCAGCGGTCCGTCGTACGGCGCGCCGTCCTGCGCGCCCTTGCCCTTGCGCTGCCACCAGCTCATCGGGGTGCTCCCGTCGTCGTCCCGGCCCTCAGGTGCTCGTGCTCGGGCACCTCGGCGAGGGTCAGCCGGGTGCTGCAGACCGGGCAGGTCACCGGCCGGTCGTCGGTGTCGTGGGCGAGGGCCTCCTCGAAGGAGTGCTCCGCCGCGGTGGTGCTCAGCTCGTGCTCGCGCGGGTCGGCGACGTCGGTGCCCGGCACGAGCCGGTCGGCCACCAGGCTCGGCACGAGGATCCCGTGCCGGTTGGCGATCCTGCGCAGGTACTTGTCGCGCTCGCCGAAGACGTAGCCGGCCAGGCCGCCGGGCTCCTGGTAGAGCTGCAGGATCAGCAGCGGTCCGGTCAGCAGCAGCGGCACGATCGCCGAGACGTTCGGCCCGAGCTGCTGGTAGAGGCTGGGGCCGAACAGCACCGACGCCTCGAAGAGCACGACGCCGACGGTGGCCGCCCAGACCGAGGTCAGACCGGCGACGGACGCGGCCAGGAAGACGAAGATGCTGCCGGTGATGTCGTAGCTGCCGGGGATCACGTCGTGCTGCAGGTAGGCGAACAGCGTGCCGGACAGCCCGGCGATGCCGCCGGAGACGGCGAAGGCCGCCAGGCGGGTCTTCACCGGGTTGACGGCCAGCGACGCGGCCGCCTTCTGGTTGTCGCGCATCGCGATGATCACGCGACCGCTGTGGTTGGAGCGGAACGCGAGCGCGGCCGCCATCACCAGCACCAGCGCGACCAGGCAGACGAAGTAGAAGCGCCGGTCGCTCTCGAGGTCCCAGCGGCCGTAGAGCATCGGCCGGCGGATGTCGGCCGTGAAGCCGTCGGGCAGCAGGAAGCGGCCGACGGCGAAGCTCTCGTTGAGCACGTAGTTGGTCATGGCGTAGCCGAAGGCCAGGGTCGTGACCGCGAGGTAGAGGCCCTGGATGCGGATGGCCGGCAGGCCGATGACGACCGCCGCGATCGCGCCGGCCGCGATGCCGACGAAGCAGGCGACGAAGAAGTCGATGTTGTGGTCGGAGGCGATGCCGCCGGCGACCGCGGCGCCGATGCCGACCAGCCCGAACTGGCCGAGGCTGATCTGCCCCGCCCAGCCGGTGAGGACCACCAGCGAGACCGCGATCATCCCGTAGAGCGGCAGCAGGATGAGCTTGGGCAGGTCGGCCTCGCCGACCAGGATGCCGGGCAGGACGGCCACCGCCACGGCGACGCCGTAGCCGAGGAAGCGGGCGGTGCGGACCTCGGGCACGTCCCGCAGCTCGGCGGGGACCGGCCGGAAGATCTTGACCGCCTGCCAGGTGGACACCCCGCTGTCCTTGGCCCGGGACATCGTCCCCTTCTGCAGCAGCAGCGCGCCGAGGATGACCAGGAGCATCAGGCCCGAGGCCACGTCGTTGCTGCCGGTCTTGGCGACCGAGGCGAAGATCAGGATGCCGATGCAGGTGCCGGCGAACAGCGCCGTGCCGAGCTTCTCCATGCCGGCGACGACCGCCGCCGCCAGGCCGTACAGCAGGGTGTCGAAGCCCAGCGTCGCGTTGCTGGGGACGCCGATCAGCGGCGCCTGGGCGAAGATCGCGAGCGCTCCGCAGAGGCCGGCGAGCGCCCAGGACAGGGTGCCGACCAGCTTCACCGGGATGCCCAGCAGGGAGGCCCGCTCGGCGTTCTCGGCCGAGGCCCGCAGCGCCATGCCCATCCGGGTCCGGGTGAAGAACAGGGACAGCCCGGCGGTGACGAGGCCGACGACGACGAAGGCGAAGACCTGGTTGCCGGACAGGACCGGCTCGCCGCGGGAGTTGTCGAAGCTCAGCCCGGTCCAGGGCGTCGGGACGACCGGCGGGGCGTCGGCCTTCTGGCCGAACCAGATCGGCAGGAAGAAGCCGATCACGGCGAAGCTCTGCGCCAGGCCGATCGTGACGACCGTGACGATCAGGCGCGGCGCGCTGGCGAACCGGCGGATCACCAGGATGTCGGTCAGCGCGCCCATGACCAGGCCACCGACCACCGCCACCGGGAAGGTGAGCGCGTAGCTGATGCCCGAGGAGGTGGTCAGGAGCAGCGCGAAGATCGCCGGGACGGCGCCGATGGCCGCGGCCGCGAAGTTGATGATGCGGTTGGTCCGGTAGACCAGCACGAGGGCCACGGCCACGATCCCGTACAGGGAGCCGAGAGCGATGCCGTTGAGGATGTTCGCCGACGACAGGCCCACGACGACGTTCATGAACAGCAGGTAGACGACCGTGGCCGCGACGTAGCGGCCGAGGACCGGCCCGCTGCCACCGCCCTTGAGGGCGGAGCCGAGGCGCTGGGCGGGGGTGGGGCGCGGGGCCGCGGGCGGCTCGGCCTGGCTCTCGCGGGCGAGGACGGAGGTGGTCACCGGGGTCACCGCTTGTCGTAGGTCGGGACGGCCGGCTGCGCGGCCTTCGGGAACTCGACCGAGCGCCGAAGCGCTTGCCGCCGACCTTGACGTAGGAGCCCGCCTTGCCGTTGTAGGGGCTCTTCTTGTTCTTGTCCCAGTAGATGAGGCGCACGTCGCGGGTCCAGGACAGCTCGCCGTCCTCGAAGGCCAGGCGCGCCAGGTAGGTCGAGCCGCCGCCCCGGCTGCCGAGCCGGGGCGCCAGGGCCGCCATGTTGGCCGGCGTCAGGTTGGGGCCGGTGTTCTGGATGCAGGCTGGCCAGCATGTTGTAGTTGGTCCAGAAGATGTCCAGGCTGGTCGCCGAGATGCGGCGTGCCGCCGCCGCCACCGGCGTTGTAGACCTTCTGCCCGGCCAGGTCCTTCGGCGCGACGTCCATCTGCTGCTGCCCCAGACCCGAGCGCCGCCGTCGAAGGCGCAGCCGCGGGAGCGCTGCGGGCAGGCCAGGTCACCCTCGTAGCTCTGGCCCGAGGCGTCGAAGTCCATGGCCTGGTTGGTGGCGAACAGCGGCTCGGGCCAGTAGTTGTTGTTGGAGGAGCCGCCGTAGGAGAACTGCGGCGCGACCGGGTCGCAGAAGCAGACGACGCTGGTGGCGGGGTTCTGCGCGGTGTTCATGCGGGCGATGCCGGCCTGGGTCTGCTGGGCGGCGGTGTTGATGTCCTGCTCGTAGAAGTACTCGTGGCCCTTGGTGCTCTCACCGCACTTGGCCAGCTCGGGGTAGAGGACCTTCTTGATGACGCGCTCGTTGTCGGGGTCGTTGGTGCTGATGACGCCGAGCTGGCGCTTCTGCTTGCGGAAGTCCTGGGCGGGGTTCTGGCCGCCGGCGAAGATGGCGTTCTTGCCGGCGAGCTGGTTGCACCACCAGCCGGCGAAGGTCTTGGCCATCCGGGTCGAGCTCATCCCGGCGTCGTAGTTGTACGGCTTGAGCGCCTGCCGGAACTCCTCCGAGAAGCCGGAGCCGCCGAAGCTGACGACCTTCTTGCGGGCCAGCTCGGTGTAGCAGACCGAGCACAGCGTGCCGGACCAGAAGACGGCGTACGGCTTCATCGACGCCAGCTTGTCCATCTCGGCGATGAGGCAGGAGTAGTTGCGGCGGCACGGTCTGGCAGGTGCCCTGGTAGGTCTTGATCTTCAGGGTCCGGCCGTAGAGCTGGTACTTGTCGTTGATGAACTTGGCGAACTTGTCGTTCACCTTCGACGCCGCCGCGGCGTCGTAGTAGAGGCCCTGGGCCCGCAGGATCGCGTTGACCGTCGCGCCGTAGTCGGGCACGTAGTGGATGATGGAGATGCTGTCCTTGGTGACGCCCATGGACGTCGACCCGCCGTTCTCGACGCCCTTGAGGCCGGGCTTGCCGGCCACGCACGGCGGTGCGTAGTAGTCGATGGCCGGGTCGAACTGGCGGCCGCCCTTGCAGTGCGAGGTGTCGCCCTTGGCGACGTCGTGCCCGCCGCCGGCCGGGGCCTTGCTGCCGCCGCGCCGCCGGCGGCGCTTGCCGCCGCTCGGGGTCGTCCCGCTCGCTGCTGCCGGCGGTCGAGGTGCCGCCGGTGGTGCCGCCACCCGGGGTGCTGCCGCCGGTGTCGCCGCCCGCGCCGGGCGCAGTCGCCTCGCCGCCGGTCGTGCCCCCCGCGGCGGGGTCGGTCGTCGTGCCGGCGGCCGGGTCGCCGCCGTCGACGGGGGCGCCGCCGTCGACGGGCGCGCCGGCGTCGCCGCCGATCGCGGCCAACGAGGCCGTGTCGGCGGTGGTGGACGGCGCGGTCGACGGGGCGACCAGGACCACCACCAGCTGCGCTGCGGCGAGCAGCGCGAGCGGTCCGTACTTGCGGGCGGGTGAGCTGCGGTACACGGGAGGACCCCTGACTGTGAGGCGCGTCACTCTGTCGCTGGACATCGTGGGCCAGACAGGGCCGTCTTCGCTAGGGAGGTTGCACGCAGGGTGCAACAGGCTGCCGCCGTGGCGGCAGGGCGGCTACGCCGCGGCCCGTCACCGCTTGTCGGAGGTCGGGACGGCCGGCTGCGCGGCCTTCGGGAAGGCGCCGACGTCGAAGCGCGTGCTGCCGACCTTGACGTAGGAGCCCGCCTTGCCGTTGTAGGGGCTCTTCCTGTCCGCGTCCCAGTAGAGGAGCCGGACGTCGCGGGTCCAGGACAGCTCGCCGCCCTCGAAGGCCCGCCGGGCCTGGTAGCCGGCGCCGCCTCCGCGCGAGCCCAGCCGCGGTGCCAGCGCCGCCATGGTGGTCGGCGTCAGGTTCGGGCCGGTGTTCTGGATGAGGCTGGCGAGCATGTTCCAGTTGCCCCAGAAGCTGTTCAGGGCCAGTGGCGTGATCGGCGTCTGGCCGCCTCCGCCCGCCTTGTAGACCTTCGCGCCGGACATGTCCTTCGGCGCCACGTCCATGGGCTGCTGACCGAGGCCCAGCGCGCCCTCGAACGCGCAGCCGCGCTGGCGCTGGGGACAGGCCAGCTCGCCCATGTAGCTCTGGCCCGACGCGTCGGTGTCCATCAGCTGGTTGCTCGCGAGCAGCACCTCGGGCCAGTAGTTGTTGTTGGAGGAGCCGCCGTAGGAGAACTGGGGCGCGACCGGGTCGCAGAAGCAGACGACGCTGGTGGCGGGGTTCTGCGCGGTGTTCATGCGGGCGATGCCGGCCTGGGTCTGCTGGGCGGCGGTGTTGATGTCCTGCTCGTAGAAGTACTCGTGGCCCTTGGTGCTCTCACCGCACTTGGCGAGCTCGGGGTAGAGGACCTTCTTGATGACGCGCTCGTTGTCGGGGTCGTTGGTGCTGATGACGCCGAGCTGGCGCTTCTGCTTGCGGAAGTCCTGGGCGGGGTTCTGGCCGCCGGCGAAGATGGCGTTCTTGCCGGCGAGCTGGTTGCACCACCAGCCGGCGAAGGTCTTGGCCATCCGGGTCGAGCTCATCCCGGCGTCGTAGTTGTACGGCTTGAGCGCCTGCCGGAACTCCTCCGAGAAGCCGGCGCCGCCGAAGCTGACGACCTTCTTGCGGGCCAGCTCGGTGAAGCAGACCGAGCACAGCGTCGTGCCCCAGTAGACGGCGAACGGCTTCATCGACGCCAGCTTGTCCATCTCGGCGATGAGGCACGGGTAGTCCGGCGGCACGGTCCGGCAGGTGCCCTGGTAGGTCTTGATCCGCAGCGCCCGGCCGTGCAGCTGGTAGTGGCTGTTGATGAACCTCGCCCACGTGTCGTTGACGGGCTTGGCGCTCTTGGCGTCGTAGTAGAGGCCCTGCGCCCGCAGGACTGCGTTGACGGTCGCGCCGGCGTCGCCGACGTAGTGGATGACGTCGATCGTGTCCTTGGTGACGCCCGGCGCGGTCGCCCCGCCGTTCGCGGTCCCGGTGACCCCGGGCTTGCCCGGGACGCAGGGGGGTGCGTAGAAGTCGATCGCCGGGTCGAACTGGCGGCCGCCCTTGCAGTGCGAGGTGTCGCCCTTGGCGACCGTGCCGCCGCCGGCCGGGGCCTTGCCGCCGCCGCCCCCGCCGGCTGCCGGCGCTTTGCCGCCGCTCGGGGCCGTCCCGCTGCTGCCGCCGGGGGTCGAGGGACCGCCGGTCGAGGCCCCGCCCGCGGTGCCGCCCCCGGTGTCGCCGCCCGCGCCGGGCGCAGTCGCCTCGCCGCCGGTCGTGCCCCCCGCGGCGGGGTCGGTCGTCGTGCCGGCGGCCGGGTCGCCGCCGGCGACGGGGGCGCCCCCGTCGACCGGGGCGCCGGCGTCCGCGCCGACTGCGGCCAGCGAGGCCGTGTCGGCGGCGGTCGACGGCGCGGTCGACGGTGCGACGAGGACCACCACCAGCTGCGCGGCGGCCAGCAGGGCGAGCGGTCCGTACTTGCGAGCGGGAGAGCTGCGGTACACGGCGGGCTCCTGACGGTGATGCAGGTCACGTCTGCCGGACAGAGTGGTGCAGAACAGGACCGGTCCGCTACGGAGGTCAGCCGCCCCGGCAGCGCACCCCCGGCCGGCCTGACCCCACGCCCGCGCGTCCGTCGCCGGGCGTCGGGCAGGATGCCCCCGAGGGCGGGGCAGGCGCGCGGTCGTGGGCGAGGAGGTCGGGCAGGTGCGGAGCAGGGCAGGCGCGCTGGTCGCGGTCGGCGTCACGGTCACCGCCCTGGCCGCCGTGACGGGCTTCGGCGCACCGTCCGAGGAGGCGACCGGGGGAGGCCCCGACGTGCTCGCGGTGGAGCCGGCCCCGTCGGCTGCCACGTCCGCACCCGCGGCGGCAGCTGCCGCGCGCCGCTCGCCCAGCGCGGCCGTCGCCCCGTCGGCGAGCGCCGGCCCGCACCGCCGTCGCCGCCGCCGCCCGCGCGCCGCGCCGTCCGGTCGTCGTCGCCGCGCCGACCCGTACGCGCCGGGGCACGGCGCCCGCCCGCCCGCGGGCGCTGCCGCCCCCCGAGGTCCGCACCGTCACCGGCTCGCCGCGGCCGCCGGCGTCCCCGGCGCCGACGAAGGCGGCCCCGCGCAACAGCCGGGTCGTCGTCGGCGAGGACGGCTACCTGTTCATCGCCCAGGACTGGACCGTCGCCTGCCAGTACGCCGGGAAGGCCGGCGCGGCGGCCGACGCGGTCGCCGAGGTGACCGCGGCCCTGCGCGACGGCGGGCGCCCGACCGTGCTGGTCATCGGGCCCAACAAGGCCACGGTGCAGACCGCCGAGGTCCCGGCCGACGGGGTGCCCCAGCGGGCCTGCGGCGAGCAGAGCTCCGCCGACTACTGGCAGGCGCTGACCAGCGCGGGCGGCCCGAGCGTGCTCGACGTCCGGGCCCCGCTGCGCCGGTCGTCGCAGGACGAGCAGCCCTACTGGCGGCTGGACACCCACTGGTCGCCGACCGGCGGCACCGTCTACGCCCAGGCCCTGGCGGAGCGGCTCGACCCGCTGCTCGCCGGCCGCCTGACCACGCGGCGGGCGACGTACGAGCGGGACGGCGACCTGGCGCAGGTGCTCGGCCAGCCCAGCCGCGAGCAGGTCAGCGCCCTGACGACCGTCAACCCGGGCGTCCAGGTGGTCGCCGACGCGCCGAGCGACATCGGGCTGCGCAACCAGCTGCAGCGCACCACGACGCGGGTCGGCCCCACCGGCCACGTCGTGCCGGGCCGCACCGTCTTCGTGGGGGACAGCTTCACCGCGATCGCCGTCGAGCAGCTCGCGCCGCTGTTCGAGGAGGCGGTCTTCGTCTGGGCCATCCCGGAGGACCCGCTCGGCCCCGTGCTGGACCAGCTGCGCGACGCCGACCGGGTCGTGCTGGAGAGCGTGGAGCGGGTCGGCTGGCAGTTCCGCATGATCCAGCCGGACGTCGCGCCGGCACTGCGGCAGCTGCCGCCGCGCTGAGCCGGCAGGAGTCGGCGGCCCGGCGGCGAAACAGGCAGGCAACCCCCGGACCCGAGGAGCCCTCCCCGTGCCTGCTCGCCGCGTCGTCACCGCCGGCCTCGTCGCCCTGTGCACCGTCTCCGGAGCCGGCCTCGCCGCCGCCGCACCCCAGGCCGCCGTGGCAGGGCCGGTCCCGGTCGCCCGCGACGCCGCTCCCGTCGTGCTCACCGGCGCGCAGCTGGCCGGCTGGGGCGGCCCGGCCGCCACCGGCGTGGCGCAGCCCTACCCGAGCGGGGTGCAGCAGGTCGGCGGCGAGCGCACCGCCCACAACGGGACGCTGGTCGTGCCGCCCGGCGCGGGGACCGGGGTGCCGGTGGACGACGTCGCGGCGTACTCCTGGACCGGCACGGCCTGGCGCGAGGTGCCGGTGCAGGTCGACGAGCGCTTCCCCTACTTCCTGGCCAACGGCCGCTCGGACTTCTCCTTCTACAGCGGCACCGACCAGGAGCTGACCTACGCCTGGGCGCCGACCCGGCACAGCACCGGCGAGGAGGCGTGGCGCAAGGTCTTCGGCGACTGCACCGCGCGCTACGCCACCAGCACCGCCGAGGTCGCCGCGGCCGTCGCCGCGGGCCACGTCTCGCTCGGCCCGCAGGAGACGCTCGAGGACTACACCCGGGCGATGGCCGACCCGGTCGCCGGGCTCGACGACGACGACGAGGTCGCGCTCCAGGCCGGCGACGCCGGCCCCGCCGCGCCGGTCGGCACCGCTCCGCCGAAGGGGGCCTCCGACGGCCGCACGGTCGCGCTCGCCGACCCGCTCGACCCGACCGGCACCCGCTTCGTCTACCTCTTCCGCAAGGCCGGCGGCTCGTCGTACACGGCGAAGAGCGGCGTCGTGCAGATGAAGCGCGACGCCGACGCGGACCGGTGGCTGGACCGCGGCTCGTTCGCCCCCGAGGACCCGGAGAAGCTCGGCACGAGCAACACCGGCTACGGCGCCAACCTGCCGGGCCCGGTCTGCGACGACGCCGGCGTGGTCGTGCGGCAGTCGACCGACCGCTTCCCGCGCGACGCGATGACCGTGACCACGCCGTCCTACCGGCTGCGGGCGACCGGCCGCTGGATGGTGCGCGAGCTCAACGTGGCGCAGCAGTCCGGGAAGAAGAAGACCACGTACGGCCCCGACCTGATCGACCGCTGGAAGGGCCGGGCGTTCCAGCAGAGCCCCGACTCGACCATCAGCGTCGTCGGCTTCGAGGACGAGCAGGTCAACTGGGAGGCGAACGCCGCGCTCCTCGGCTGGCGGCAGGGCCCGGTGCGGGCGATCCGCGAGGTGTGGGGCGCCGACTCGGGCACCAACGTCACCAAGACCGAGACCTACTACGCGGGGGCCGACGCCTACCGCTACCGGGTGCGGGTGCACCCGATCCCGAGCGACGGGCTCTACACGTCCTGGGACTACAACAAGGGCGTCGCGGACCGCTACTACAACCTGCTCAAGCCCGAGGGCGTGGCCATCGACGGGCTGAACGACGACACGGGCAGCGTCGACCAGCTGCCCGTGACCGGTCAGCCGGCCTACTTCGACGCCGCCGACCCGACCTTCGACCTGCCGAGCGCGGTCTACCGGCCCGAGCAGGTGGCCGGCAAGGGCAGCGCCGGCTCGCTGGTCTACGTCTTCGAGCCCACCGGGCCGACCTTCGCGACCAACGCCGCCGCGGTGCCCTACTACCGCGACGACGCCTGCCTGGACGACGGCACCGGCGACGACCCGGTGGCCCGGCCCTGGCCGGGGGAGGCCTCGACCGACCAGCGGGTCAAGGACGGCTACGCCGCGCTGAACGGCAAGCCCTACGACCAGCTGCGCTGCGACCCCGCTGCCGGCAGCACGCCGTTCCAGGGGGCGTTCGGCGCCCACGGCATCCACTTCTTCGCCACCCACGACAGCGACAACGCGACCCTCGGCACGCCGCTCACCGAGATCGACGGGCAGCAGTGGCGCTACAGCGTCCCGATGGACGCGCCGCGCAACGTCCTCACGCAGTACGCGCCGAACGTCGTCGCGCCGCTGCGGCCCGCGGTCACGCCGTACGCCTGACCGGTCACCCGACCGACCGGTTGACCGCGCGCGGCCGGCGGGCGGAGCATCCGCCCATGACCGTCGTCGCGCTGTGCGCCCCGGGCCGCTGGCTGCCCGACGCCCGCGGTGAGGACCGCGCGCTGCGCGTGTCGTGGCACGCCGAGCTCGACTGCGTGGTGCTGAGCACCTGGCGGGGCGACACCTGCGCCAGCACCGTGCGGCTCGACCGCGCCGGCGCGGCGGCTCTCGTGGCCGCCCTCGCCGAGGGCCTGGCCGAGCTGGGTGCCCCCGCCGCACCGGGTCTGCGCGCCGGCTGAGAGCTCGCGCCGCGACACGTCCGAAGCAAGTTCGCGGAAGTGGTGTGCAACACACGCGACGGATGTAACGTCCGTCACACACCGGCGGACGGACATGCCCGCCGGCGGCTCTGACGGGCTCGTGTCCGCGGCCCCACCGGGCCCGCGCCGGGAGACCGCCCCGTTCCTCGTGTGCACCTCAGCCGTCCGCGTCCGCGGGCGTGCCGCCGTCCGCCAAGCCAGGAGCTCTCTTCGTGATGTCGATCCACACCTCTGCGCGTCGCCGCGCAGCGGCGACCGTGCTCGTCCTGTCTGCCCTGGCGCTCTCCGCCTGCGGTGAGGACAAGGTCGAGGAGTCCACGCCCGCCGCCGGCGGGGACTCCGCCGCGCCGGCCGCCTCGACCGGTGCCTCCGCGGAGGCCGCCGGTGGCGGCGCCCAGGAGGCGGCCCAGGCCGCCGTCGAGAAGGGCTACGCGGGCACCAGCACGCTGCCCGACAGCACCTCGCGCCCCGGCGCGAAGGGCAAGCGGGTCATCTTCATCTCGTCCGGCCAGAACTCGATCTCGACGGCCGTCCCGATGGCCGGCCAGATCGAGGCCGCCAAGGCCCTCGGCTGGCAGACCCAGCTGCTCGACGGCCAGAGCAACCCGTCGCTGTGGCCCGGCCTGGTCCGCCAGGCGATCGCCTCCAAGCCGGACGCGATCTCCCTGCAGGCCATCGACTGCCCGCTGGTCGCCAAGCCGCTCGAGGAGGCCCGCAAGGCCGGCATCAAGATCTCGGCCGGCTACTCCTTCGACTGCGACGACCCGAAGTTCGGCGGCGCGAAGCACTTCGACGCCATCCCGTTCTACGCCTCCGCGAACGGCGACCCGGGTGAGTTCACCCGCACCTACGCCGAGCTGCAGGCCAACACGGCGATCGCCAAGTTCGGCGACAAGGCCAACGTGCTGCAGTTCAACGACGAGGAGTTCCGCATCCTCGACTACACGAGCGAGGGCTTCCAGCGCGGCATCAAGGCCGGCGGCGGCAAGATCGTCTACGCGACGTTCACGGTCTCCGAGCTCGGCCCGAAGCTCGAGGCGAAGGTCTCCGGCGAGCTGCTGAAGAACCCTGACGTCAACGTCATCAAGAGCCCCTACACCGGCGCCACGCTGCTCGGCATCCAGAGCGGCATCCAGAAGGCCGGTCGCGCGGGCAAGGTCTTCGTCATCGGCGGCGAGGGCTTCGCGCCCGAGCTCGACCTCATGCGCGCCGGCTCGGTCGACGTCGTCAACGTGACGCCGCCGGCGTGGGTCGGCTGGGCCACGATCGACAGCCTGAACAGCGCCTTCAACGGCACCGACCCGGTCGACTCCGGCGTCGGCTGGACCCTGGTCGACAAGGAGCACGGCCTGCCCGCCAAGGCCGGCGCCGAGTTCAACGACTTCCCGGACTTCCGCTCGGTCTACAAGAAGGCCTGGGGCGTCTGACTTGACCTCGCTCCACGGTGACGCGCAGGGCAGCGCCCCTGCCCTGCGCGTCACCTCCCTCTCCAAGACGTTCCCGGGCACCAAGGCCCTCGACGACGTGTCGATCGAGGTCCGGCCCGGCCACATCCACGCGCTGCTGGGCGGCAACGGCTCGGGCAAGTCGACCCTCATCAAGGTCCTCGCCGGCGTCTACCACGGCGACCCCGGCGGCGAGATCACGGTCGGCGGTGCGTCCTCGCACTCCGACAAGACCTCGCCGGCCTGGGCCCGCAGCGCGGGCCTGCACTTCGTGCACCAGAACCCCGGCGTCTTCCCGACCATGACGGTCGCGGAGAACATGGCGATCGGCCGCGGGTTCGAGACCAGCGGCGTCGGCTCGATCAGGTGGAAGGCGCTCCGGCGCCGTACCGCGGAGCTGCTCGAGCGCTTCCAGATCCAGGCGACGCCCGACATGCCGGTCGGGATCCTGCGCCCCGCCGACCGCACCATGGTCGCGATCGCCCGGGCGCTGCAGGACCAGGAGGGCGGCCACGACGGCGTCCTCGTGCTGGACGAGCCGACCGCCTCGCTGCCGGCCTCCGAGGTCGACGTGCTGCTGACGGCGCTGCGCCGCTACGCCGCCGCCGGCCAGACGATCATCTTCGTCACCCACCGGCTCGACGAGGTCGTCGCCATCGCCGACCGGGTCAGCGTCCTGCGCGACGGCAGGCACGTCGGGACCGTCGACGCCGAGGGCAAGACCGAGATGGACCTGGTCGAGATGATCGTCGGCCGGGCCCTGGACCGCGTCTTCCCCGAGATGCCGCCGGTCGAGAGCGAGGAGGCCGTCCTCGAGGTCAAGGGCCTGGTGGCCGGCCCGCTCAAGGGCGTCGACCTGACCCTGCGCAAGGGCGAGGTGCTCGGCATCGCCGGGCTCCTGGGCTCTGGCCGCACCGAGCTGCTCAAGGCGCTGTTCGGCGCCTACCCCGTCCAGGCCGGCCAGGTGCTGCTCGAGGGCAAGCCGGTCCGGTTCAAGGACGTCGAGCAGGCCATGGACGCCGGCGTCGCCTACATCCCCGAGGACCGCGCCGCCGAGGCGGCGTTCCTGGAGATGAGCCTGCGCGAGAACGTCTCGGCCAGCCAGGTCAACCGCTACTGGCGGGGGCTGCGCCACCGCCACGGCGCCGAGGCCACCGACGCCAAGGCGTCGATCAAGGACTACCTGGTCAAGGCGAGCTCGGACCAGCAGCCCTTCGGCACGCTGTCCGGCGGCAACCAGCAGAAGGTCGTCCTGGCCCGGTGGCTGCGCCGCCGGCCCAAGCTGCTGCTGCTGGACGAGCCCACCCAGGGCGTCGACGTCAACGCCCGCGCCGAGATCTACACCGCCGTCCGCAAGGCCGTCGAGGAGGGCACCTCGGTCCTGGTCGTCACGTCCGACTTCGAGGAGCTCTCGCGGGTCGCCGACCGGTGCGTCGTGCTCGCGCACGGCCGGGTCGTCGCCCAGCTGGTGGCACCGCACATCGAGCCCCACCGCCTCACCGAGCTGGCGTTCGCGTCGGCCACCTCAGACAAGACGGACACCAACCGGAAGGTCGCCGCGTCATGACCACCGCCAACACCACCGCCGGCCAGGGCGAGGCCACCGAGACCGCGGTCGCGACCAGCGGCCTCGGCCCGGAGGACCCGGCGGCCCAGAAGGCGCCGTCGCGGGGACCGCTGTCCCGCGTCATGCCGATCCTGGAGCAGTACGGCCTGCTCGTGCTGTTCATCCTGATGTTCCTGTTCTTCTCCAGCTTCTGGGACCGGCCGGGGACGTTCCGCAGCGCGCGACAACCTGCGCAGCGTGCTCGGCACCTACGCGGTGCCCGGTGTGCTGGCGCTGGCGGCGATCGTGCCGCTGGTCTGCGGCCAGTTCGACCTGACGATCGGCTCGGTGGCCGGGCTCACCGCCCTGTCCACCGCCGCGGCGCTGACCCGCTTCGAGTACTCGCTGTGGATCGCCGTCGTGCTCGCGGTCGTCATCGGCCTGGTGGTCGGCCTGCTCAACGGCTACCTGGTCGCCTACGTCGGGGTCAACGCGTTCATCACGACACTCGGCATGGCGAGCGTGATAGCAGGGCTCATCACGCTCTACACCAACGGCGACACGATCATCATCGGCGACAGCACCCTGGGGAGCCTCGGCTCCGACAACTTCCTGGGCATCCCGAAGATCATCTACGCGCTGGCGATCATCGCCGTGGTCGTCTACTACCTGCTCGGCCACACGCCGTTCGGCCGCTACCTGCACTCGATCGGGTCCAACCCGACCGCAGCGCGCCTCGTCGGCCTGGACGTCCGTCGCCTGGTGATGCTCAGCTTCGTCATCAGCGGGGTGCTCGCCGGGATCGCCGGCGTGCTGCTCGTGGCCCGCAACGGCAACGCCAACCCCCAGGTCGGCGGTCAGATCCTGACCCTGCCGGCCCTGGCCGCCGCGTTCCTCGGGGCGACCTCGATCCGGCCCGGCCGGTTCAACGTCGTCGGGACCCTGCTCGCGGTGTTCTTCGTCGCGTTCGCGCTCTCCGGCCTGAACCTGAACAACGTCAGCCAGTGGATCACCGACTTCTTCACCGGTGCCGCCCTGGTCGCCGCGGTGGCGCTGTCCACCGTGATCGGACGTCGGCGCGCCGGCGCCAGCTAGGCCCCCGCCGGCGGCCGGGCCCTGCGGGGCCCGGCCGCCGGCCCCCTTCCTCCTGGAGGTCCCGTGACCACGCTCGTCACCCCGCCCAGCACCACCGACGTCGACGACGGCCCGGCCATCGCCGAGCTGCACCGGGTCTTCGCCCTCCAGCGGACCGCCTTCCTCGCCGACCCCTACCCGAGCGCCGAGGAGCGCAAGGGCCACCTGATGGCGCTGGCCGGCATGCTGCTCGGCCACCGCGAGCAGATCCGTGCCGCCATGAGCGAGGACTTCGCGGTCCACCCCGAGCTGTTCACCGACCTGGTCGAGGTCCTCGGCGTCGCCGGGCGTGCGGCGTACGCCCTGGAGCACCTCGACAGCTGGATGGCCGACGAGGAGCGGGCGACCGAGCCGGCGTTCTACGGCACGGCCAAGGCGGCCGTCCGCTACCAGGCCAAGGGCGTCGTCGGCAACATCGTCCCCTGGAACTTCCCCTTCGACCTGTCGGTCGGGCCACTCGTGGAGATGCTGGCCGCCGGCAACCGCGTGATCATCAAGCCCTCCGACTACACGCCCGCCTGCGCCGACCTGCTGAAGACCATGATCAGCGAGACGTTCGGCGAGGACCGCGTCGCGGTGGCCGTCGGCGGGCTGACCCTGGCCAAGGAGTTCCCGACGCTGCGCTGGGACCACCTGCTCTACACGGGCAGCCCGGCCATCGGCCGAGAGATCGCCCGCGCCGCCGCCGAGAACCTCGTGCCGGTGACCCTGGAGCTCGGCGGCAAGTGCCCGGCCGTGCTGGCGCCGGACAGCGTCGACGCCGCCAACGTGCGCACGGTCGTCGGCACCAAGCTGATCAAGAACGGCCAGATGTGCATCTCGGTCGACTACGCGCTGGTGCCCCGCGCGGACCTGGACGCCTTCGTCGAGCACGCCACGGCGTACGTCGACGGCGAGCTGCCGGGCTACGCGGCGTCGGGGGACTGCGCCGGCATCATCACCGAGCGGCACCGCGACCGGATCCTGGACCTGGTGGCCGAGGCGCGCGACGCCGGTGCCCGGGTCGTCCAGCTCGGCGGCGAGGGCGACCCCGCCACCCGCCAGCTCCCGCTGACCCTGGTCGTCGACCCGCCGCAGGGCCTGCGGCTCATGTCGGAGGAGATCTTCGGGCCGATCCTGCCGGTCGTGCCCTACGACGACCTGGACGAGGCGCTGGCCGGGATCAACGCCGGCGAGCGGCCGCTGGGCCTGTACGTCTTCAGCAAGGACGAGGCCCTCGCCGAGCGGGTGCTGACGCGGACGACCTCCGGCGGCGCGTGCGTCAACGTCTGCGCCAGCCAGGGCGCGCTGCCCTCGCTCGGCTTCGGCGGCATCGGCCAGAGCGGCAGCGGGCGCCACCACGGCATCGAGGGCTTCCGCGAGTTCTCGAACCCCCGGGGCGTCGTGGTCCGCGGCACCGGCGACCTCATCGACTCCTTCCTGCCGCCCTACGGCGCGGCCGCCCAGGCCATCGTCGACAGCGTGGTGGGCGGCGCGGCGCCGGCCGAGGCCCTTCCGCAGAGCGCAGCACCCGGCGCCGTCTAGTCGTCCCGTCCACCGCCGCCAGCGTCGTCGGTGGTGGGCGCGACCCGTCCCGTCCCCTGGAGCCCTGTGACCGCCAGCCCCCGCACCGCCGACCAGGCGGACAGCCTGCACGTGCGGGCGGTCGAGGTGGCGGCGCAGTGGATCGTGGACGGCCGCCGCCTGGACATGCAGGGCATGGCCTCCTACCTCGGGATCTCCCGGGTGACCCTGTTCCGCCACGTCGGCGGGCGCGAGGCGCTGCTGGGCGACGCGCTCTGGCTGCTCACCGAGGAGACCTTCCGGCTGGCCGTCGACCGGGCGTCCCGCCACCGCCGTCGCGGCCAGCTGCTCGCTCCGCCGGCGATGCGCAACCTCAACAAGCTCGTCTCGCGCTCACCCGGGCTGCGCAAGCTGCTCGACGACGAGCCGGTGCTGACCATCCGCGTGCTCACCGACCCGCGTGGCCGGGTGCAGGCCGGCATCGTCCGGCTGCTGGCCGAGCTGATCCGGCAGGACGAGCGCGAGCTCGGCTTCGTCCCCATCATCGACGTCGACGACCTCGCCTACGCCGTCGTGCGGGTCGGGGAGTCCTTCCTGTACGCCGACGTCCTCGCCGCCCGCCAGCCGGACGTCGCGACCGCCGACCGCCTGCAGTCCGCCCTCATCGAGGGCACCCGCACCTGACCCGCTCCGCCCATCGCACCCCTTGGAGACCCACTGTGCCGGTCGACCCGCACATCGCCGCCGTCCTCGACATGCTCGCCACGATGGAGGCACCGCCGATCCAGCAGGGCACGCCGGACGAGGGCCGGCAGGCCTACCTCGGCATGACCGCCGGCATGCGCGCACCCGAGCACGTCGTGCCGGTCCGCGAGACCCGCGACCTCACGGTGGGCGGCGCCGAGGGCGACCTCAAGGCCCGGCTCTACCGACCCGAGGGCGACGGGCCGTTCCCGGTCGTCGCCTTCTTCCACGGTGGCGGCTTCGTCATCGGCGACCTCGACACCCACGACAACATGGCCCGCAACATCTGCCGGAGCTGCAACGCGGTCGTCGTCGCGGTCGACTACCGGCTCGCGCCCGAGGCGCCCTTCCCGGCCGCGGCCCACGACGCCGTCGCCGCCACCCGCTGGATCGCCGAGCACGCCGGCGAGCTCGAGGGTGACGGCCGCGTGGCGCGTGGCCGGCGACAGCGCGGGCGGCAACCTCTCCGCCGTCGTCGCGCAGCAGCTCCGCGACAGCGGTGGCCCGGCGCTGGTCGGCCAGTTCCTCATCTACCCGGCGGTCGACGCAGGCGGCGACTACCCCTCGCGGACCGAGAACGGCAAGGGCTACTTCCTCGAGACCGAGACGATGGAGTGGTTCATGAACCACTACAACGCCGACCCGGCCAACCACAAGCAACCCGATGCTGTCGCCGCTGCTCCACGGCTCGCTCGAGGGGCTGGCCCCGGCGGTCGTCGTGACCGCGGAGTTCGACCCGCTCCGCGACGAGGGCGAGGCGTACGCCGACGCGCTGCGCGCGGCCGGCGTGCCGGTCGAGGTCAAGCGCTACGACGGCATGATCCACGGCTTCTTCGACATGGGGAACATCTCGCCCGGGGCGCAGGCGGCCATCGACGACGGCTGCGCGCTGTTCGCGAAGGTGCTGCGCGGCTAGCCGACCGACCCCTGGTTGCGGCCCTGCCGCAGCGCCACGGTCCGGCCGTCCGACAGCGTCAGGACGGCCGGGCCGTCGCTCGTCACGTCGTAGGAGAAGGCGCGCCCGAGGCAGGCCCGCCGCAGGTCGACGCGCAGCGCGGCGACGTTCGCGAGCGTGCCGGTGAGCCGCTGCTCCTTCGCCTGCACGGTGACGCCGGTCCGCGTCCGGCTGCGCGACACCCAGGGGACCGGCGCCTCGCCGGCCCCGCTGCCGAGCTCGCCGGTCGGCACGACCAGCCCGCACCCGTACGACGTGACGTCGGTGTCGGCGTAGCCGTCGCCGCGCGGCCGGATGCCGCTGACCCAGTACGCGCTGTCGTGGCGGATGCCGTACTGCGGGGCGTCCAGGAACGTGGCCGTGCGGTAGGTGACCCGGCCCGGGTCGCGCACCAGGCGCTGGTCCCGGGTGTACGCCGCCTCCTTGCGCCAGTCGTCGAGCAGGGCGAAGGTGAAGTGGTCGGCGGCCGGGTGCATGAACCACTGGAACTCCGCGTCGGAGTCCTCGAAGCGCTGCCGCAGGTCGTTCGCGGTGCTGGCCTGCACCAGCTCGTCGGCGCCGCCGAAGACCATGGCGCCGGGCACGTGGCGCACGTTGCCGACGAAGTCGGCCATGTTGCCGACCGCACCGGCGGTGACGTCGGCGGTCCCGACCGCCGGGGTGCCGTTCGCGGCGTTGCCGGTGAAGGGCACCCAGCCGGTGAAGCCGGCGAAGGCGTCGGGGTAGAGCATCGCCATCCGCAGCGTGATGTAGCCGCCCTGGCTGTAGCCGCTGGAGAACAGGCGCGAGCGGTCGACCGGCAGGGTCCGCAGCACGTCGGCCACGACGTCGAGCAGGTCGCGCTCGGAGACGTCGGAGCCGTAGCCGTTGGGGCCGCGGGCCTCGGGGACGACGAGCAGGCGGCCGAGGTCCTCGCCGAGCTGCTGCTGCATGCCCGGCTGGTTGACCTGGCCGGTCAGGCCCTGGTTGGAGCCGTGCCACTCCATCTGCAGGCCCCACGGGCCGGGCCTTCTTCGGCACGTAGACGGAGTACGGCTGGTACTTCCCGAGCAGGTTGAAGACCTGCGCGAAGGCCGTCGCCGTGCCGCCGTTGCCGCGGCCCTTCACGCCGGCGTAGCTCATGCTCTCGGTCGGCGGGCCGGAGGTGGCCGGGACGGTGTAGGCCGAGGTGTAGACGCGCTCGCGCAGCCCGCTGGTGATGCGGTGCCGGCGCTGGACGCCGGGGCGCAGGTCGGCGGTGGACACCCGCTGGCCGAAGGCGCTGATGTCGCCGGCGCGCAGGGCCGCGGCCTGCTGGTCCTCGAACCACGCCCCCTGGCCCGAGGGCGGGTTGGCCGACGGGTTGGTGTAGTCGAGCTTGAACTGCGCCTGCTCCTGGGCGCCGCGGAAGGCGACGTTCATGACCTGGCGCGTCGCGGCCTGGGCCGTCACCGCCTGCACCCGCCAGGTCCTGGCCGCGGGCAGCGGGAAGGAGCCGCGCAGGGTGTTGGTGCCCGGGTCGCCGCGGGTCAGCAGGACGAGGCGGTCCCAGCCCCGGCTGCGCACCCCGAGGTCGGCCCAGGCGCCGCCGCCGGTGTCCTGGCGCCCGTCGGTGTCGATCGCGAGCGCGACCACGGTGTCGGTGGGGGAGTAGAGCGCCGCGGTCTCGGCGACGACGTCGACGAGCCCGCCGCGCCGGCTCAGCTCGAGGCGGACGAGGTCGGCGCTGCTGATCCGGTCGTCGGGGTAGCGGACGTCGCCGGCGGGCAGCGCCAGCGTGCCGAAGGCGTTCTGCGTCCTGCCGTCCTGCCCGAGGCCGCCGGTGTCGGCGCCGTGGTCGTCGTTGACGTAGTCGCGGTAGACGACCCTGCCGTCGCACACGTTGGTGGTGCCGGCCCACCACGAGGTGCCCCCGCAGGCCTGCTCCAGCGCCGGCGACGCGTGCCCGGCGCTGGCCGGGGCGCCCCCGAGCAGGGCGCCGGCCAGGCCGAGGACGAGCGCGGCGGCAACGGCAAGGGGACGGCGCACAGGACCTCCAGAGGCACGGGACGGGTGCCTCCTCCTTCGACGGGGCGCCCTGTCGTCCCTGCCAGGAGCGTTGCACCGGCGCGACTCCCGCGTTCATGTTCCTGTCGTACTGCTGGGGTACGTTCCGCGCGCGGTGCCCCTCCGGGCCCGCCCACCCCAGAGGAGTCCCGCCGTGCCGGCCGTCCTGACCCGTACCGCCCGCTCTCTTCCCCGCGCCGGGGGCCTCGCCGCCCTGGCCCTGTGCCTCGCCATGACCGCCGCCTGCGGCAGCGCCCCCGAGAAGGACGCCGACGCCGGCGGCGGCAGCAGCTCCGGCGCGACCAGCGCCGGCACCGCGACCAGCGCCGAGGCCGCCGGCGGCATGGACGCGCTCGTCACCGCCGCCAAGGCCGAGGGCCAGCTCAACGTCATCGCGCTGCCGCCGGACTGGACCAACTACGACGAGGTCATCTCCACCTTCAGCAGCAAGTACGGCATCAAGGTCAACTCGGCCCAGCCGGACGGCTCCAGCCAGGACGAGATCAACGCCGCCAAGCAGCTCAAGGGCACCGACCGCGCCCCCGACGTCTTCGACCTCGGCCCCGCCGTCGCGACCGCCAACGCCGACCTGTTCGCGCCCTACAAGGTCACGACCTGGGACGACGTCGCGACCGAGCTCAAGGACCCGGACGGCCGCTACGTCAGCGACTACGGCGGCTTCATGTCGATCGGCTACGACAGCAAGAAGGTGCCGGCGCCGACCAGCGTGAAGGACCTGCTCAAGCCGGAGTACAAGGGCAAGGTCGCCCTCAACGGCGACCCGACGCAGGCCGGTGCCGCGTTCGTCGGC
Source organism: uncultured Actinomycetota bacterium (assembly GCA_963762795.1). GTDB lineage: Bacteria > Actinomycetota > Actinomycetes > Mycobacteriales > SCTD01 > RYN-170. Next base: position 509,583 of record CAVXMC010000014.1, read on the forward strand.
GTCGTCATGGCGGCCCTCGGCAACGGCGGCTCGGCCGACGACATCAAGCCCGGCGTCGAGTTCTTCACGGCGCTGAAGAAGGCCGGCAACTTCCTGCCGGTCGACCCGACGCCGGCCACCATCGCCTCCGGGCAGACGCCGGTCGTCATCGACTGGGACTACACCAACGCCGCCCAGACCGAGGCCCTCGCCGGCAAGGTCGACTGGAAGGTCGTCGTCCCGTCGGAGGCCGTCGTCGGCTCCTACTACGTCCAGGCGATCAACAAGGAGGCCCCGCACCCGGCCGCCGCCCGCCTGTGGGAGGAGTTCCTCTACTCCGACGAGGGCCAGAACCTCTGGCTCAAGGGCTTCGGCCGGCCGGTCCGCGCCGACGCCATGGAGAAGGCCGGCACCATCGACAAGGCCGCCTTCGCCAAGCTCCCCGCCGCCGACGGCACCGCGGTCTTCCAGACCGAGGCGCAGCAGGCGAAGGCCAAGGAGCTCCTCGCGGCCACCTGGGCCGCGGCCATCCGCTGACGCACGTGGCGCTCACCGAGGCGGTCGCCGTCCCCCGCGGGGGCACGGCGACCGCCCCCGGTCCCTCCGGCTCCGGGACCCGACGCCGGCTGCTCGACCACCTCGGCGTGGTGCCCTTCCTCGCCTTCGTCGGCGTCTTCCTGCTCTACCCGACCGGCACCGTCGTCGCCGGCGCCTTCTCCGACGGGCAGGGCGGAGCGACCCTCGCCAACGTCCGGGCGCTCAACGGGCCGGTCTACCGCGACGCGTTCCTGCGCAGCCTGGAGCTGTCGGCGATCACCGCGCTGATCGGCGCCGTCCTCGGCGCGCTGCTGGCCTGGGCGGTCGTCAGCGGCAAGCCCGACGGCCGGCTGCGCCGCTCGGTCAACGCCGCCGCGGGCGTCCTGGCGCAGTTCGGCGGCGTGACGCTGACCTTCGCCTTCCTCGCCACGCTGGGCTTCGAGGGCATCGTCACGGTGTTCCTGCGCGACCACCTCGGCATCGACCTGTTCTCCGGCGGCGCCTGGATCTTCGAGCTGCCGGGCCTGGTGCTCGTCTACACCTACTTCCAGATCCCGCTGATGGTCATCGTCTTCCTGCCGGCCCTCGACGGGCTGCGCCCGCAGTGGCGCGAGGCGTCCGACAGCCTCGGCGGCAGCGGCTGGACCTACTGGCGCCACATCGGCGGGCCGGTGCTCGCCCCCGCGTTCCTCGGCTCGCTGCTGCTGCTGTTCGCCAACGCCTTCTCGGCGTACGCCACGGCCGCCGCGCTGATCTCCCAGGGCGCCTCGATCGTGCCGCTGCAGATCCGCGCCCTGCAGACCGGCGAGGTCATCCTCGGCCAGCAGGGCGTCGGCCAAGGCCCTCGGGCTCGCCATGGTCGTCGTCGTCGTGCTCGTCATGACCCTCTACGCCGTGCTGCAGAGGAGGACGACGCGATGGCTGCGGTGACCCGCCCCGGTGCCCGCCGCGCGAGCGCCGCGGTCCGCTGGACGATCCTCGGCCTGATGGGCCTGTTCTTCCTGCTGCCCCTCTACGCCATGCTCGACTTCTCCACCAAGGGGATCGGCGGCGCCCGCGACCTCAGCGCGTGGCGCGCGATCGGGCAGGACGCCGAGCTGCGGGCGGCCATCGTCACCTCGCTCGAGCTGGCCGCCCTGACGGCGGTCCTCATGCTGGTGCTGCTGGTGCCCGACGCTGGCCTGGGTGCGGCTGCGGCTGCCCAAGGTGCAGCGGCTGGTCGAGTTCCTGTGCCTGCTCCCGCTGATCATCCCGGCGATCGTGCTGGTCGTCGGCATCGCGCCGCTCTACTCCTGGGTCACCTACTTCTTCGGCGACTCGGCCCTGACGCTCACGTTCGTCTACGTCGTCCTGGTCCTGCCGTACGCCTACCGCGCCCTCGACGCCGGCCTCGCCGCGATGGACCTCAAGACCCTCTCCGAGGCCGCGCGCAGCCTGGGCGCCTCGTGGGGGACCGTGCTGTGGCGCGTCGTGCTGCCGAACCTGCGCGGCGCGGTGCTGTCCGCCGCGCTGCTGTCGGTGGCCCTCGTGCTGGGCGAGTTCACCCTGGCCTCGCTCCTCAACTTCCAGACCCTGCAGGTGGCCATCACCCTCACCGGCAAGCGCGACGCCGCCCTCGCCATCGCCGTCTCCCTGGCGGCGCTGGTCTTCGCGTTCGTGCTCCTCGTCGTCCTCACCCGCCTGGTCAGCCGCCGGCGCGCCGGCGAGGAGACCCTCGCCCCGGCCGCGCCGACGGCGGTGGCCGCATGAGCGGCGGCGCCGGGGTCCGGCTCTCCGACCTGCACCGGGCGTACGGCGGGGTGCCCGCCCTCGACGGCCTCAGCCTCGACGTCCGGCCCGGCGAGCTCGTGTCGCTGCTGGGCCCGTCCGGCTGCGGCAAGACGACCGCGCTGCGCATCCTGGCCGGGCTCGAGACCGCCGACTCCGGGCAGGTCCTGGTCGGCGGCACCGACCTGACGTCGGTCCCGGCCAACCGGCGCGACATGGGGATGGTCTTCCAGGCCTACAGCCTGTTCCCCAACCTCACGGCGCTGGACAACATCGGGTTCGGGCTGCGGCTGCGCAAGGTCACCGCCACCGAGCGGCGCGCGCCGGGCCGGCGAGATGCTCGAGCTGGTCGGCCTCGGCTCGCAGGCGGCGAAGTACCCGCACCAGATGTCCGGTGGCCAGCAGCAGCGCGTCGCGCTCGCCCGCGCGCTGGCGATCCAGCCGCAGGTGCTGCTGCTCGACGAGCCGCTGTCGGCGCTCGACGCCAAGGTGCGCGTGCAGCTGCGCGAGGAGATCCGGCGCATCCAGAGCGAGCTGTCGATCACCACGCTGTTCGTCACCCACGACCAGGAGGAGGCGCTGGCCATCTCCGACCGGGTCGGCGTCATGTCGCAGGGCCGGCTCGAGCAGCTCGACGTCCGGCGGCGGTCTACCAGCGGCCGGCGACGCCCTTCGTGGCGGAGTTCGTCGGCGTCAACAACGCGCTGTCCGGCACGGTCTGCCGACGGCTCCGTCGAGCTGCGGCGGCGGCCGCCGGCTGCCGGCCACCGTCGTCCGCGGCCTGCCGTCCGGCGCGGCGGTGCGGGTGCTGGTGCGCCCGGCCGACCTGCGGCTCGGCGCCGTCGGGTCCGGCGCGCTCGCCGGCACGGTCGTGACCCAGAGCTTCCTGGGCCCGGTGACCCGCCTGACGGTGCGGTTGTCCGGTGAGGAGCTGGTCCGCGTCGACACCGCGTCGGAGAACGCCGCGGCCTACCCGCCCTCGACCGAGGTGGGGCTCGCCGTCGAGCCCGACGCGGCGATGCTGGCGGCCTCGCCGGCGGTCTGAGCCTCCAGCCGCGACAGCGCGATCGCACCCGCGAGCGCCAGCAGGAAGCCGGCGACAGCGAACGGCTCGGCCCCGGGGCGCACCCGGTCGCCCAGCAGGAGGATGCCCAGGACCGCAGGCACGGCGGTCTGCGGGACCACGAGCACGGCGGTCACCGTGGTCACCGAGCCGTGCTGCATAGCGGTGGCGTAGAGCAGGAACGCCAGGCAGCCCGCCGCGACCAGCGCGTAGGCCGCCGCGTCGCCGACCAGCGTGGCCGGCGCGAGGTCCGGCAGCAGGCGGGCCGACAGGCCGACCAGGCCGAACCCGGTCCCGGCGACGAAGCCGAGCCCGGCGGCCCCCGCGGTGCCGGGCACCCGCCCGGCCAGCACGCCGCCGACGGCCACGGCGACGACACCGCCCCACACCGCCCAGCGCAGCCCCGCACCCGTCTCGGCCGCCTCGCTGCCCTCGGCCGACGGGGCGAGCAGCGCCAGCCCGAGGCAGACGGTGGCGACGGCGGTCCACTCCAGCCGGCTGAGCCGCGCGCCCAGGACGAGGACGGCGACGACGGCGGTCACCACGACGCTCGCGGCGATGACCGCCTGCACGAGGAACAGCGGCAGCACCTGCAGGGCGCTGAGGTGCATCACGAAGCCGAAGCCGTTGAGCGCGAGCGCCACCACGAAGGTGGGCTGGCGGAGCAGCCGCACCAGCAGCCGCGGGTCGACACCGGCGGTGCTCTCGACGTTGCGCACGCCGATGCCCTGCAGCACGGCGGCCACCCCGAAGGCGACCGCAGCGGCCAGCGCCGCTCCCAGACCGAGCAGCACGGCTACGCCGCCACAGCGGCGCGCCGGCGCGCCCTGCGCTGCACGTCGAGGACGACGCTGATGCCGAGGTAGTAGGCGAGGTAGAGCAGGGACAGCACGACCCAGAACGGCGACGGGTCGGGCAGCTGCACGACGAGCACGGCGTACGACACCGCCCAGACCGCGGAGAGCACCAGGTTGAGGGTGCGCAGGGTCGCGGTGCGCGAGGGGTAGACGTAGCCGACCGGCACGAAGACCAGGGCGGCGCAGACCAGCAGGATCACGGTCACGGTGGTCACCGACTGGTCCAGCACGATCGCGTAGAAGGCGACGACGTTCCAGTACGACGGGAAGCCCAGGAACAGGTGGTCGTCGGTCTTCGCGTCGACCCGGCAGAACTGGTAGCAGGACGCCAGCAGCGGGCACCGCGGCGACGAGCAGACCGGCGTCGCCCTCGGGCAGGTAGCCCAGCTGCCGCAGCAGCACCAGGGGCGCGAAGACGTACGTCAGGTAGTCGACGACGTTGTCGAGCAGCGCCCCGTCGAACCAGGGCATGACCTGCTTCACCTGGAACCGGCGGGCCAGCATGCCGTCGGTGCCGTCGACCCACAGCGCGGCCAGGCCCAGCCAGAGGGCGCGCTCGGCGTCGCCGTCGATCGCGGCCACGACGATGAGGAAGGCCAGCACGGCGCCGAGCGCGGTGTAGGCGTGCACCGCCCCAGCGGCCAGCAGGGCTCCCGGGGAGGGGCGGGAGGGCTCCGCGGGCATGGGGCGTCCGTTCGTCGGGGGAGGCGGCAGGGTAGCGGCGGGAGCCGGTCAGTCGCGCTCGGCGGCACCAGGCTCCGCGGCGAGGCCGGCCTGTGTCCGCCAGCGCCTCGGCGTCAGTCGCGGACCGGGCCTGGTCGGTCGGGCGCCCGTCGGCGACCTCCCCGAGGTAGCGCAGCACCACGGCGGCCACCGCCACGACCGGCACGGACAGGAACGCCCCGGCGATGCCGAACAGCCCGCCGCCGGCAGCCACCGCCAGCAGCACGACGCCCGGGTGCAGGCGCAGGCTGCGGCCCTGCAGCATCGGCTGGAGCACGTTGCCCTCGACCTGCTGCACCGCGAAGATGATGGCGGTGACGATGAGCGCTGTCGTGGTGCCCTTGGTGACCAGCGCGACCAGGACCGCCAGCGCGCCGACCACGAAGGCGCCGATGATCGGCACGAAGCCGCCGAAGAAGGTCAGCACGGCCAGCGGCAGCGCCAGCGGCACGCCGAGCACGACCAGGCCGATGCCGATGAGGACGGCGTCGACCAGGCCGACGGCCGCCTGCCCCTGGATGAAGCTGCCCAGGGTGGCCCAGGAGCGGGTGAGGACCACGTCGAGGTGCCGGCCGGCGCGCTGGCCGACGACGCCGTTGAGCCAGGGCAGGAACTTCGGGCCGTCCTTGATGAAGAAGAACGCCAGCACCAGGGCCAGCGCGCCGGTGACCAGGGCCGAGGTGACGGCGCCGACCCCGGTCAGCACCCCCGAGGCGACCCGGGTGGCGCTGCCCTGCAGCCGGTCGGTGACCGCCTGGACGGCGGTGTCGACCTGGGTGTCGTTGAGGTTGAGCGGCGGGCCCTTGACGTAGTCCTGGATGCGCTGCAGACCGCCGATGGCCTGCGTCGCGATGTCGCCGACCTGGCTGGTCACCGACGGGGCGAGCAGCGCCAGCGACCCGATCAGGACGACGAGGAAGCCGAGCAGCGACAGGAGGGCGGCCAGCGCCGGCTTCACGCCCCGGCGGCGCAGCCACGCGGTGGGCGGCCACAGCACGCTGGCCAGCAGCAGGGCCAGCACGACCGGGAAGACGATCGACCACAGCGTGCCGATCGAGCCAGCCGAGCCCCACCGCGGCGATCGAGACCAGGATGAGCCGCAGGCTCCAGGTCGAGAGCCAGGACAGCCCGCTGCCGATGGCCTGCCCGCGCTCCAGCGGCGCCGTCGCGGGCGCGTCGGTCCGGGCCAGGTCGGGGGCGGGGGCCGCGGCGGGGCGTGCGGCGGGGGCCTCCACCAGGGGGACAGCGCGGCTGTCCGGTGCGGGCGGCTCGCTGCGGGTCGACGTCACGCCCTGCTCCTGCCCGGGCGCGGGCGCCCTAGTCCCGGTGGTCCATCACGCCCCGCCTGTGGCGGCGCCGCCACCCGCCGCGCCGCGCCCTCTCGCCGCCCCGCCCGCCCGGCCGCGTGCCGCGCCGCCGCGCCCGCCCGGCTGCTGCCCGCGCGCCCGCGCCGTACCGCCGCGATCTTGCAGTTCGTGCGGCTCCGCCACGCTCAGCGGATCCGCAACAACTGCATGATCGCGGGTCCCGCCGTGGTGACCACGCCCCTCGCTGACGTCGCGATCATGGAGTTCGTGCACGCGACACGCCGCAGGAGCGTGCAACAACGCCATGATCGGCGTGCGCAGGGGCGCGCAGGGGCTGGCGTGCGGAGGCGGGCGCGGCGCGTCAGGGCTCGTACTGGTCGTGCTCGGCGAGGAAGGCGGTGCGGTCCTCCGGCGAGAGCTGCCGGCCCTCGGCCCGCATCGCGGCGAGCTCCTCGAAGTAGCGCTCCCGCGGCGCGCCGGGCGTGAAGAGCAGCAGCATCTCGGCGGTCGCGCCGGAGTCGTTGCGGAAGGCGTGCAGGCCGCCGACCGGCACGTGCAGGAAGTCGCCGGGCCGCCGTCGACCCAGCGCGTGCCGTCGTACAGGCGGACGGTGCCGGACAGGACGTAGAACGACTCGCTGATGGTGCGGTGGAAGTGCGGCGCCGGGCCGCCCGGGCCGGTCATGACGTAGCGGTAGGCGCCGAGGTCGCCGCCGGTGGCCAGGTAGGTGACCTCGGTGGTCGGCGTGACCAGGTCGGGCGAGGCGCCGGCGGGGCGCACGGAGGCGCTGACCGCCGGCGCATCGCCGGTGAAGCGGACGGGCGGGTAGGACACGGCGGCACCTCAGTCGTCGTAGGAGACCTCGAACGCGCTGCTGTACGCGCCCGTCGCCCACATGCCGCCGTGGACCATGCCGGGCACCGGGCCCATCGGCGCGGAGGCGGGCACACCGCTCTGGTCGGACGGCACCCCGAGCAGCGCCCGGGTGACCGACTGGGTGCTGTCGAGCAGGTCGTCGAGGGCCCGGGACAGGTGCGCCCCGGTGACCGACCGCAGCGGACCCTCGTGCTCGGTGAGCGACTCGAGGACGGCCCGCCGCAGCAGCTCCTTGATGAACGAGGCCGTCACGCCGTCGGTGCGCTCGACCACCTCGTCGACGGCGGCCTCGTCGACCTCCAGCGGTACGCCGCGGCTGTAGACGCCGAAGAGCCGCCGTCGCGCGTCGGCGTCGGGGAGCCCCACCTCGACCGCGACGTCGACCCGGCCGGGGCGGGCGGCGAGCGCCGGCTCGAGCAGGTCGGCCCGGTTGGTGGTGAGCAGGAACAGCAGGTCCGCGTCGGCGGCGGCGCCGTCCATGGCGTCGAGCAGCTCGAACAGCACCGGGTTGGTGCCCGAGCCGAAGCCGCGGTCCTCCGCGACCAGGTCGACGTCCTCGAGGACCACGACCGCCGGCTGCAGGTCGCGCGCCAGCTGGGAGACCATCCCGATCAGGTGCAGCGCCTGCCCGGACAGCATGAGCACGGTCGCGCCGCGCAGCTGCTGCACGACGTAGCGGGTGGTGTGGGTCTTGCCGGTGCCCGGCGGGCCGTACAGCAGGAGCCCGCGCTTGAGGTGCTGACCGGCGGCCCGCAGGTCGTCCCGGCGCGCCGCGATGTCGACGGTGTGCCGCTCGATCCGCCGCAGGACCTGCTCGGGCAGGACGACGTCGCCGCGGGCGGTCTCCGGCAGCACCGGGAACGCGATGGTCAGGCCACCCTGGCCCTGCACCAGCTCGAGCACCTGGCCGCGGTAGACGTTGAGCTGGTGCGCCAGGTCGGACAGCTCGCGCTGCACCTCCTGGGCGTCCGCGGTCTCGAGGCCGGCGACCTCGAGCAGCAGGACCGGCTCGCCGTGCGGGTGCGCCCCGCGTACGAACATCACGGACCGGCCGTGCTCGTCCTCGACCAGCAGCACGGCCGTGCGCCAGCAGGCGACGGTGCGCTCGGGCCCGGCAGGCAGGTCGGCCAGGTCCGGCGCGGACAGGCGCACCGGAGGCAGCCCGTCGCCGCTGATCAGCTCCTGCAGCCCGATCGGGCCGTAGTGCTGGGGCAGCGCGATGCCGTGCACGACGACGGTGCGGCCCGGGCGGGCCAGCCACGCGTCCAGCGCGACCTGCAGGTTGACCTGCTCGAAGAGCGGCCGCTCCCGGGACACGACCGACCGGGAGCGACCCTCCTCGCCGAGGTGGCCGCGGACGAGCTCGACGACCTCGTTGCCGCGCCGCTCGCCGTGCTCGTGCTGGCCGACCCAGCTCAGCAGCCCGGCGAAGGCCGCGGCGAAGTCACGCGCCGCCTGCTCGTCGTCCGTCATGGTCACACCCCCTTGTAGTTGAAGACCTGGCGCAGCGTGTGCTGCACCGCCACCAGGTCCGTCTGGTCGGCCATCACCCGGTCGATGTCCTTGTACGACGCCGGGTGCTCGTCGAGCAGCGCCTGCGCTGCGTCGGCGTTCCACGAGCGGCCCGCCATCGCCTCGCGCAGGCTGTCGACGGTCAGCCGCTTGCGGGCGGCCGTACGCGACATCCGGCGGCCTGCGCCGTGCGAGCAGGACGCTGTAGGACGCGGTCGAGCCGAGCCCGGTCACGACGTACGAGCGGGTGCCCATGGACCCGGGGATCACGCCCTCGTCGCCGCGGCCGGCCTTGATCGCGCCCTTGCGGGTGATCCACAGGTCCTTGCCGCCGTGGTGCTCGAGCTGGGTGAAGTTGTGGTGGCAGTTGATCGTGCGCACCGCGCGCCCGGTGCCGACGACCTCGAACAGGCTGGCCAGCAGCCGCTCGGCCATGACGGCGCGCGAGCCCATGGCGTACGCCTGCGCCCAGAGCATGTCGGCGATGTAGGTGTCGAACGACGGCTCGCCCTGCACGAGGTAGGCCAGGTCCGGGTCCTCCAGCTCGATGAAGCGCTGCTTCATCAGGCCCTTGGCCTCGCTGATCGCCCGCTGCGCGAGCTGGTTGCCGATGCCGCGCGAGCCCGAGTGCAGGACCATCCAGACGAGGTCGCGCTCGTCGAGGCAGACCTCGACGAAGTGGTTGCCGGAGCCGAGCGTGCCGAACTGCTCGGCGGCCGTGCGCTCCTGCTTGGCCGTGAGCTCGGTGCGCGGCCGGCCGAGCGCGGCCAGCGCGTCCTGGCCGACCGGCTGCGCGTGGCCCTTGCCGACGCCGGCCGGGATGCGCTGCATGACGAGCGGCATGAGCCGGTCGAGGCTGTCCGGCAGGTCGGCCGCGGTCAGGGTCGTCTCGGACGCGATCATGCCGCAGCCGATGTCGACGCCGACGCAGGACGGGATGACCGCGCCGTGGGTCGGGATGACCGAGCCGACCGTGCGACCCGAGGCCGATGTGGGCGTCGGGCATGAGGGCGACGTGACCCTCGACGAAGGGCAGCCGCGCGGTGCGGGCAGCCTGGTCGACGGTGTCCTGCTCGATGTCGCTGGCCCAGCTGAGCAGCTTGGGCGCGACCTGGGTCGCCGTCACGGCGAGCCTCCTCGGGGTGGTGGGGGAGCAGGCGGGGTGCCTGCGCCGGACGAGGATGGGCGCGGGGCAGGCGGGGCGCAACGGGGTTCGCCGTGCGTGGGTGGTCGGGCCCTGCAGCAGTGGCGGTCGCGCGCGTCGGCCCTGCGGCAGCGGCCGCGCTGCGTCGGGCCTGGCCGGACGGGTCGGGTGGCGCAGAGGCCCACGGGACGCGCTGCACCCGTCGTGGTCCACGTCGCGGCGTCGGCCGCGTGCGGGGCGCCGTCGGTGATCACGACGTGTGCGGGTCGATCCGGGACACAGCCTGATCCACTGCGCGGGCTGCCTCCGCGAGACGTGCTCCGTCGGTGATCAGGCTGTGTCCGCCGTTGCCGCGACGGGGCCCGGTGCGGTGCGGGAGGCGGCGTGGTCCAGCAGGTCCGGGCGGCGGGTGGGCCGGGCGGCGGTGGGCGGCGGCGGGTGCGGCGGCGTCGCGGTGAAGGCGGGGCGCGGTGCAGGCCGGGCGCAACGGGGTTCAGGCGAAGTGGCGGCGGACGCGGCGGGCGACCCAACCCGCGACCAGGACCCCGCCGGCCAGCGCGCCCGCGACCACGGCAGGCCCGGTGACCGAGGCCGCCGGGGAAGGAGGCGCCGGGGGAGGAACCGCCGCCGCGGCCGGCGGAGGTGGTGGCGTGCCCTCGCCCACCACCGCGGTGTCAGCCGCCCCGACCCGCGTCCCGTCGCAGAGCTGGCCCTGCACCGACGCTCCCGAGCCCTGCGCGAAGAAGACGGCCCGGCCGTTCGCCGGCAGCTCGAGCCCACAGCTCGCGCCGCTGGACGCGGTCACCACCTCGACCCGGCGCGCGACGTCACCCTTGTAGACGCGGTCGACCGCCACCTCGTACGCGGCCGGTTCGCTCGAGGACTCGGGGAGCCCGCGCGGTGGGTCGTGCCGGGCCAGCACCTCGCCCTCGAAGACCGCCGTGGCGCGGGCCAGGTGCTCGGCGTCCGTGCCGCCGGCGCAGGAGCAGGCCGACGACGGCGCGGCGAGCAGCACCACCACCGTCGGGGCGGTCACCAGGAGCAGCAGCAGGCGGACGGGCACGGCGGGCTCCTCGGGACGGCGGCACGGGTGGGACGCGCGCCGCCGGACGGGGGTTCCGGCTAGCGCTTGACCCGTACCTGCACGCGACCGCCCTGGACGCGGACGTCGTACGCGAGCTGCGGCGACGTCGCCGGCCCGCGCTCCACCCCGCCGTGCTCGAGGGAGAACGTGCTGCCGTGCCAGGGGCAGACCACGCAGGGCCCGGCGTCGCCGTCGACGACGTCGCCCTCGTCCAGCGGCGCGCCGTAGTGGCTGCAGCGCGCGTGGACGGCCAGCCACCGACCGCCGCGGGCGGTGATGACGACCGGCTCGCCGCCGACGTCGACCCGGTGCAGGCCCGGCGCGACGAGCTCCTCCTCCGCGGCGACGTCGGTCCAGTCGACCGGCTCGGGGGCGACGTCGGCGTTGCGGTTGACCCCGACGCCCTGGCTGTACGACAGGTGGCCGCCGAGGTAGCCGCTGGCGGCCATGGTGCCGGCGCCGACGAGGGCCAGCGCGGTGCCGCGCGACTGGTCGCCGCGACGGCGGGCGGACCAGCTGGCGGCGTACAGGCCGGCGGTGACGACGTTCAGCAGCGCGTGCACCAGGCCGACCCGCTTGGGCCGCTCGAAGAGCCCGAGCTCGCTCCAGTCGGCCAGCCCGGTGGCCGCGGTCGGCGCCACCGCCAGCACGCCGGCGCCGACGAGGGTCTGGGCGGCCCGGCGCCGGCCGGGGTCGCCCGTGGCGTCGAGCAGCAGCGCACCGGTCCACATGCCGATCGGGACCGTGACGAGCAGGGGGTGGGCCTGGTGGCCCAGCCACACGCCGTGCAGAGCGTCCTTGACCGGTCCGCGCGGCAGCACGGCCCCGACCGCCTTCTCCACCGCGTGGGTGGCCGGGTCGAGGGCCGTGGCCCGCTCGAGCCGTCCGGTGAGCGTCGACCACCACATGCGCGCCTCCTGAAGGGTTGAGGAGGAGGTGACCCCGGAGCGTCACCCGGAAACCCGCGCCTAAGCGGTGATGTCGGCGGTGGTGAAGCGGCTCCAGGCCAGGGCGCCGGCGACGGCCACCCAGCCGACCTGGACGGCGAGCCCGCCGAGCAGCGTCGAGAGGTCGACCTGCGCCCGCAGCAGCTCGCCGAAGTCGAGCCAGTGGTGGGTCAGCAGGAACGGGTGGACGACGGACAGCTGCGGCAGCGCGTCGAGCACGCTGTTGACCACCGCGATGACGATGGTCGTCGCCATGGCGGCCACCGGGACCTCGGTCAGCGTGCTGACGAACAGCCCGACCGCGACCAGCCCGGACAGCGACAGCGTCACGTAGGCCGCGACGCCGAGGGCCCGCAGCAGGCCCTCGCCGACGCCGACCACGTCGCCGGAGAGCAGCGTGACGTCGCCGAGGCCGAAGAAGGCGGCGCCGGCGGCCAGGCCGACCAGCGACACGGTCAGCACCGCGGCGGCGGCGAAGACCAGCCCGCCGAAGCCCTTGGCCAGCAGCAGCCGGGTGCGCGAGACCGGGACGGTCAGCAGGTAGCGCAGGGTGCCGGTCGAGGCCTCGCCGGCGATCGCGTCGCCGCTGACGATGCCCACGGTCAGCGGCAGGAACAGCGGCAGGCAGACGACCAGCGAGGTGAACACGAGGAACAGCCCGTTGCTGCTGACCCGCTCGAGGAAGGGCGGTCCCTCGCCGGCCTGCGGCTCGCTGCTGGACAGCTGCACGGCCAGGCCGACCAGCACCGGGACGAGGCCCAGCGCCGCCAGCAGCACCTGGTTGCGGCGGCGGCCGAAGACCAGCCGCAGCTCGCTGCGCCACAGCCGGGCGGTGGCCCCGCGCTGCCGCGGGCGGACGACGGGCAGCGCCAGCGGCTCAGCGAGCGACATCGAAGCCCTCCCCGGTCAGCTCCACGAACAGGTCCTCGAGGCTCGCCCGGGTGACGGCGAGCCCGCGCACGGGCACGCCGGCCGTCACCAGGGCCGCCGTGACGTCCTCGGGCGGGCGCTCGCCCAGGTCGGCGCTGGCCCCGGTGCCGGTGGGACGCACGGTCGCCAGGCCCAGGCCGTGCAGCACCCGGACGGCGGCGCGGGACGGCCTCCGCGGAGGTCTGCACCGTGACGGTGGCGGCGCCGGTCGCGCCGAGCTCGGCCAGCGGGCCCTGCCGCAGCAGGCGGCCCCGGCTCATGATCCCGACGTGGGTGCACATGTGCTCGATCTCGGCGAGCAGGTGCGAGCTGACGAGCACGGTGCGTGCCGTCGGAGGCGAGCTCGGAGACCAGGTGGCGGACCTCGCGGGTGCCCTGCGGGTCCAGGCCGTTGGTCGGCTCGTCGAGCACCAGCAGGTCGCGCGGCTGCAGCAGCGCGGCGGCGAGGCCGAGCCGCTGCTTCATGCCGAGGGAGTACTGGCGGTAGCGCTTGTCCGCGGCCGCCGAGAGGCCGACCCGCTCGAGCGCCGCGTCCGTACGCGCGCCGGGAGGTGCGGCGGTCCGACGTCGCGTCGGCGGCGTCGAGCCGGGCCAGGTTGGCCCGGCCGGAGAGGTACGGGTGGAAGGCCGGGCCCTCGACCAGCGCGCCGACCCGGGGGAGGACCCGGGCCGGGTCCTTCTCGCCGAGCAGCTCGACCTCGCCGGCGGTGGGCGCGACCAGCCCGAGCAGCATGCGGATCGTCGTGGTCTTGCCCGAGCCGTTGGGGCCGAGGAAGCCGAAGACCGCGCCGGCCGGGACGTCGAGGTCGACGCCGTCGACCGCCACCTGACCGGAGCGGAAGCGCTTGGTCAGGCCGCGGGTGCGCACGGCGGCCGGGCCGGTCGTCGCCGCCGGCCGGGCGGCGAGCGCGGGGCCGGCCGTCATGCGGCGGCCTGGAGCACGGCGGGCTCGACCGCGCCGACCAGGACCCGGCCGTCGTCGGTGAGCAGCACCGACAGCAGCGCGGTGGTCAGCAGCCGGCCCTCGGGCACCCGCCGGGTGAGGGAGTCGAGCAGCTGCGGCTGGGCCTTGGTCAGCGCGGCGACGTCGACGCCGCGCAGCACGAGCACCGAGGTCCACCCCGTGCCGACGACCTCGGGAGCCGTCGCCCTGCGGCTCCGCCGTCGTGGGGCGCTCGGTCCCGGCCACCTCCACCGTCCGCGTCTTCGCGCCGGGCGGGGCCGTGAAGGCGAAGACGGAGGAGGCCGGGCGGTCGAAGGAGACGTCGGTGAAGCCCACCTCGAAGGCCGGCACGGCCGGCTCGGCGGCGGAGAACACCTGCACGCGCAGCGGGGCAGAGGTCGTGCCGTCGACCGCGACCCGGACGCTGCCGACCAGCGACGTGGTGTCGCGCGGCGTCAGGACCAGCTGGCGAGCGGTGCGGCCGGCGACGGTCGTGACCGGCTCCACGCCGACGACGGTGGTCGGGTCGAGCGCCGACAGCACCGCGTCGACCGCCTCGGCCGGCGTGCTGGGCACCAGGCTCGGCGCCGGGGCAGTGCTGTCCTCGTGCTCCGGCAGGACGTAGTGCACGGCCTCGTCCTGCTGGCTGCTGTAGGTCCACACGTCCCGCCCGTCGCGGACCACGTCGTACTCCGCGAGCTGCCCGAGCAGCGCCAGCCGGGTGCGGTCGGCGCCGTCGGCCCAGACCCGGAGCGTGTTGCTGCCCGAGGTGAGCGACATCGGGCCGGTCTCGCCGCCGCCGGTGCTCGGCAGGTCCGGCAGGCCGAGCCGGCTGGTCTGCACCACGGTGCCGGACAGCGCGGTCGTCCGGCTGGCGGTCAGGTCGGCGAGCAGCTGGGCGGCGGTGCGGGGCGCGAGGTCGTCGGGCCCGGCCGACGCGAGCGAGGGCAGGGTGACGGCGCCGGCGACCAGCGCCGCGGCCACGCCGGGCACCGCCCAGCGCAGCCGACGGGACGACAGGGAGAGGCTCATGGCGGCACTGTGCGCGACGCCGGCTGAGACCACGCTGAGAGGCGCGGGCGCTCCGGCGCGCGGCAGGGCAGGCTGGCCCGCGTGCGCCTGCTGCTGGTCGAGGACGAGCCCGGGCTGGCCCGTGCCCTGGTGCGCGGCCTGACCGCTGAGGGCTTCGCCGTCGACGTCCGGGCCGACGGCGCGAGCGGGCTGCAGCAGGCGCTCGACGAGGCGTACGACGCGGTGCTGCTCGACGTCATGCTGCCCCGGCTGAACGGCTACGACGTCGTCCGCCGGATGCGGGCCGAGGGCGTCTGGACGCCGGTGCTGATGATCAGCGCCAAGGACGGCGAGCACGACCAGGCCGACGGGCTCGACGTCGGCGCCGACGACTGGCTGACCAAGCCGTTCAGCTTCGTCGTGCTCGTCGCGCGGGTGCGCGCGCTGCTGCGCCGCGGGGCGCCGCCCCGGCCGGCGGTCCTGCGGGCCGGCCGGCTGGCGCTCGACCCGGCGGCCCGCACGGTGACCCGCGACGGCGAGCCGGTGGAGCTGACGACGCGGGAGTTCGCGCTGCTGGAGTACCTCGTGCGCCACCCCGGCCAGGTGGTCAGCAAGGGCGAGCTGCGCGACCACGTCTGGGACGCCGCCGCGACCGACGGGCTCAACGTCGTCGAGGTCTACGTCGCCTACCTGCGCAAGAAGCTGGGCGCCGACCTCGTGGAGACGGTGCGGGGCGCCGGCTACCGCGTGCCGGCGTGAGGTCGACGCCTGCGCTGGCGCCTCACGGCCCTCGCCACCGTCGTGGTCCTGCTGGGGCTGACGGCCGGCTCGTTC
This sequence comes from uncultured Actinomycetota bacterium, assembly GCA_963762795.1. Taxonomy (GTDB): domain Bacteria; phylum Actinomycetota; class Actinomycetes; order Mycobacteriales; family SCTD01; genus RYN-170. The sequence continues at coordinate 525,097 of CAVXMC010000014.1, forward strand.
GCCTTCGCGGGACTGCTGTCGCGGTCACGGGTCGCCGCGCTCGGCGAGCTGGCGGCGGCGCGCGCGGAGACGGTGGCCGCCCTCGCCCGGGCCGACGCGCTGCCGACGGTGCTGCCCACGGTCGAGCCCGGCGAGGTGGTCCAGGTCCTGGACGCCCGCGGCGCGGTCCTCGCCAGCTCGGCCAGCGCCAGCCGCACCCTGCCGCTCGTCACGCCCGGGGCAGCTGGCCGGGCTGCGGCGCCACGGGGTCCTGCGGCGCTCGCCGTACGGCGCCGTGCCGCTGCGGGTCGAGACCCGCCCGGCGGTGCTGGACGGCCGGCCGGTCACCGTGGTCGCCGCGGTGCCGCTGCGCGACGTGCTGTCCGCCGTACGCGCCCTGCGCCTGGCGCTGCTCGTCCTCGTGCCGCTGCTGTCGCTCGGGGTGGGCGGCCTGTGCTTCGTGCTGCTCGGCCGGGCGCTGCGGCCCGTCGACGACCTGCGGCGGGGCGCCGAGCAGGTCACCGCGCTGGGCGGCGGCGGCACGCCTGCCCGTACCGCCGACGGGGGAGCTGGCCGCGCTCGCGGTGACCCTGAACCGGATGCTCGACCGCCTGCAGGCCGCCGGCGCGCGGCAGAGCGCCTTCGTCGCCGACGCCGCCCACGAGCTGCGCTCCCCGCTGGCCGCCGTCCGCGCCACCGTCGAGGTCGCGCTCGCGCACCCCGGGGCGTACGACGTGCCCTCGCTCGCCGGCGACGTGCACGGCGAGGTGCTGCGCGTGCAGCAGCTGGTCGACGACCTGCTGCAGCTGGCCTCGGTCGGCGCCCGTCCCGTACGCCGTGAGCAGGTCGACCTGCGGGCGCTGGCCGAGCAGGTCGCCGCGGGCCGGGCCGAGGTGGCCGGCGCGGCCACCGTCTGCTCGGACCGGGAGGCGCTGCGGCAGGTCCTGCGCAACCTGGTCGACAACGCGGTGCGGCACGCCGGCACCGCCGTGCGGGTCGAGGTGGCCGCCGGCGAGGTGGGAGTCGAGGACGACGGGCCCGGCGTGCCGGTGGCCGACCGGGAGCGGGTCTTCGCGCGGTTCACCCGGCTGGACGACGCCCGCGACCGCGAGCGGGGCGGCACCGGGCTCGGGTTGGCCATCGCGCGCGAGACGGCCCGGGCGCTCGGCGGTGACGTCGTCCTGGAGGACGCCGCGGGCGGTGGCGCGCGGTTCCGCCTGGTCCTGCCGACTGGTGGTGCCGCAGCCGGAGCGCTGAGCACCCCGGCAAGAACACCCGCTGTCACGCGGATGACCAGCGCGGATGCGGGTATTCGGCGCGAGTTCCCCACCCGGGGACGGATGCCGCACCGCACCCGTCCGTGACCCTCCGAAGGCGGCCCCATGTCAACGTCGACAGCCGCAGCACCCGCAGACGGCGTCATCAGGTCCCTCATCCCCGCCCGGATCGACCGCCTGCCCTGGTCGCCGTTCTTCACGCGGATGGTCGCTGCGCTCGGCGTGGCCTGGATCCTCGACGGCCTCGAGATCACCATCGCCGCCACCGTCGTCCCGACGCTCACCGACAAGGCCACGCTCGGCCTGTCCGGTGGCGCGGTCGGCGCGGTCGCGTCGGTCTACCTGCTCGGCGAGGTCGTCGGAGCCCTCGTCTTCGGCAAGCTCTCCGACCGGCTCGGCCGCAAGAACCTCTTCATGATCACGCTGGCCATCTACCTGGTCGGCAGCGGGCTCACGGCCTTCACCCTCGGCAACAGCGCCGGCTGGGTCGCCTTCCTCTACCTCACCCGCTTCATCGCCGGCGTGGGCATCGGCGGCGAGTACGCCGCGATCAACTCGGCCATCGACGAGATGATGCCGGCGCGCTACCGCGGCCGCGTGGACATCGCCGTCAACGGCACCTACTGGGCCGGCGCCCTGCTGGCCACCGTGATGCAGCTGGTGATCTTCAACAACATCAGCGAGGAGTACGCCTGGCGGCTCGGCTTCATCATCGGGCCGGTCCTCGGCCTCGTGATCATCTTCGTCCGCCGGCACCTGCCCGAGAGCCCGCGCTGGCTGATGATGAAGGGCCGCGAGGCCGAGGCCGAGGAGCAGATCGCCCAGATGGAGCGCTGGGTCAGCGAGTCCAAGGGCGACCTGCCCGAGGTCGACGAGACCAAGGCGCTCGAGATCAAGCCGACCACCGACCTCGGCTACGCCACGCTCGTCAAGGTCCTGTTCCAGCAGATGCCGAGCCGCGCGGTGCTCGGCTCGACGCTGATGATCACGCAGTCGTTCCTGTACAACGCGATCTTCTTCACCTACGGACTGGTGCTCAAGGAGTTCTACGGCGTCCCGAACGGCTCGCTGCCGTACTACTTCATCGCCTTCGCGGTCGGGAACCTCGCCGGGCCGCTCGTGCTCGGCCACCTGTTCGACACGCTCGGCCGCCGCAAGATGATCGCCGGCACGTACCTGGTGTCGGCGGTGCTGCTGGCCATCACCGCGGTGCTGTTCCAGGCCGGCGCGCTGACCGCGCTGACCCAGACCATCGCCTGGTCGCTGATCTTCTTCTTCGCCTCGGCCGGTGCGAGCGCCGCCTACCTGACGGTCAGCGAGATCTTCCCGATCGAGGTCCGCGCCAAGGCCATCGCGGTCTTCTTCGCCATCGCGCAGTGCTTCGGCGCGCTCGGCCCGGTCATCTACGGCGCCCTGATCGGCGACGGCGCCGACTCGACCCGGCTCTTCCTCGGCTACCTGCTCGGCGCCGGCGTCATGGCCCTCGGCGGCGTGGTCGCCGCGATCCTCGGCGTCGCGGCCGAGGGCAAGTCGCTCGAGGACGTCGCGACGCCGCTGTCGTCCACCGAGCGGCTCGTGCCGGCCTACCCGGCCGGACCCACGACCAAGGCCCCCATCGCCGAGGGCCTGCGCTTCGAGGAGTAGCCCCGCCGCGTCCACCGGCGGCCGGGTCCTCCTCGCCGGGCCCCCGGCCACCAGCGTTTCCGTGACCGGGCGCCGGGGAGGCGCTCGCCATGGCACTGGGACTGGACAACGCCGACCTCGTGGTCGTCGGCTCGGGGTTCTACGGCCTCACCATGGCCGAGCGGGCCGCCGCCGACGGCGCGCGCGTGGTCGTGCTCGACCGGCGCGACCACCTCGGCGGCAACGCCTGGAGCGCGCCCGACCCGGAGACCGGGATCGAGGTGCACACCTACGGCTCGCACATCTTCCACACGTCCAACCAGCGGGTCTGGGACTACGTCACGCGCTTCGGCGCCTTCAACGACTACCGCCACCACGTCTGGACGGTGCACCGCGGGCAGGCCTACCCGATGCCGATCGGGCTGGCGACGATGTGCCAGTTCTTCGGCCGCCACCTCACGCCGGACCAGGCGCGGGCGCTCGTCGCCGAGCAGGCCGGGCAGAGCAGCGGCTCGCCGGCCAACCTGGAGGAGAAGGCGGTCAGCCTGATCGGGCGGCCGCTGTACGAGGCGTTCATCCGCGGCTACACCGCCAAGCAGTGGCAGACCGACCCGCGCGAGCTCCCGGCGCGGATCATCACCCGGCTGCCGGTGCGCTTCACCTTCGAGACCCGCTACTTCGCCGACACCTGGGAGGGCATCCCGGTCGACGGGTACGGCGCGCTGCTGCAGCGGATGGCGCGTACGCCGGGCGTGACCGTCCACACGGGCGTCGACTGGTTCGACGTGCGAGACCGGGGTGCCGGCGCCCGTCGTCTACACCGGGCCGCTGGACCGGTACTTCGACCACCGCGCGGGGCCGTCTGGGCTGGCGCACGCTCGACCTGCACAGCGAGGTGCTCGAGGTCGACGACCACCAGGGCACCACCGTCATGAACTACGCCGACGAGGACGTGCCGCACACCCGGGTGCACGAGTTCAAGCACTACCACCCGGAGCGGCCGCCGGTGCCGGGCCGGACGGTGGTCATGACCGAGCACTCCCGCTGGGCGCAGCAGGCCGACGAGCCCTACTACCCCGTCGACGCGCCCGAGGACCGGCGCCGCCTCGCCGCCTACCGCGAGCTGGCCGCGGCCGAGCCGGGCGTGCACTTCGGCGGACGTCTCGGCACCTACCAGTACCTCGACATGCACATGGCCATCGCGTCGGCGCTCACGGCGTACGACAACGAGGTGGCGCCGATGCTGCGGCGGCGGGCGGCGTAGCGCCGCGGGTCGAACACGTGTTCGACAACGAGGCCGGCGTCTGCCAGGCTCGACCGGGTGGCCGGAGGGATGGGACCAGGGGACGGGCTGCCCCTGTCCGAGCGCACCCGGCGCAGCCGCGGCGGGCGGTCGGCGACCGACACGACGGCCAGCACGGCGGGGCGGCACTGCTGGGTCGTCGACCCGCCGGGGGAGCGCGGGAAGTGGCCGGGCGTGCTGGTCGAGTGGCGCCAGGACGAGTCCGGCTGGAGCGGTCGGGTGATCTACGTGCTCGCCCTGCCGGCCGAGGCGCAGCGGGTGGTGGAGCGCTGGCTGCCCGTCGGCTACCTGCACCCGGCGCTGTGACGCACCCGGGCGAGGGCTGACACCGGCCGGCGTACGGGCCGTCCTGCTGGCGTGCTCCCCGCGGCACCGACTACCCGCTGACCGGACGCCTGGCGTCGCGCCCCACCTCACCGAGGAACCGGTGCAGGAGGGGTGCGTCGGCGGGCACGTCTACGCGCGGACCGAAGACGCCGTACTGCCGGCCGGTGTCGGACGGCTCGCCCTGCCACCGGGCGTGCACCACCTGCAGGACGTCGTCGTCCAGCGCGAGCGGCTGGCCCAGCGCGGCGGACAGGTCCCAGGCGTGGATGACGGCGTCGCCCAGGGCGAAGTCCACGACGCGCATGCCCGGCATCTGGCGGGACGGCGTGTCGACGGCGCCGGGTGCGGCCCACGCCTCCAGGGCGGCGTCGACGGAGCGCCGCACCGAGGTGGCGGGGTCCTCGCCGAGGGCGTCCTTGCCCCAGTCGGCCTCCCGGCCCTGCAGCACGTCGACGAGCCCGTCGGCGGTGGCGATGACGTGAGCGAGCAGAGCCCGCACGTCCCAGTCGGGGCACGGCGTCGGGCGGTCGAGGTCGCCGGGGGAGAGGGACGCGGTCAGCGCGGCCGTGCGCTCGTACCCGGCACGCAGGACGTCGAGCTCGGAGACCATGGCGACGGGTGTACCACCGTCGCGCGGCGCAGACCACCTCCTGGCGGGGGCGTCTGGAAGGGCCGGACCCGGGAAGGCAGCCGGTGTGGGCATCCGTGTGGGCAGCACCGTCGTCAACGTCGCCGACCTCGAGGTGATGACCCGCTTCTGGGCCACCCTGCTCGGGCTCAGCGCCGTCGAGCGCGGAGCCGGACGACCGCTTCCGGCTGCTCCGCGGCGACCGCGTGAACCTGTCGCTGCAGGTGTCGCGACACCCCGGTCACCGCCCGGGACCAGATGCACCTCGACCTCTACAGCGACGACCTCGACGGCGAGGTCACCCGTGCGGTCGCGCTCGGCGCGGTCGCCCGGCGCGAGGTCGACGAGGACGGCGACCACTTCGTCGTGCTGACGGACCCTGAGGGCAACGAGTTCTGCATCTGCGAGAAGGCGCAGCTCCTGCAGGACCAAGGTCCCTGACGGCGGTCACCGGACGAGCCAGCGGCGCGCCACCGCGAGGGACGAGTGGCCCGGAGGTCACCCGTCGTGGTGCTCGTGCCGTGGCGCCCGCCGGTCGATGGCCGGACGGTGACCCTCTCCGCGTCGGTGCGCGCACGCACCGGCACCGCCGGGCAGGCGCTCCCCGTCGCGGCCTGGCTGGGGCTGCTCGCGGCCACCGTGCTGCCTGCGGGCACCGGACGCCCGGTCGCGGTCCTGCTGTGCGTGACCACAGGCAGCGCCGCGCTGTCGCTGTGGCTGCGGGTCGTCCTGCGCGCCAGCGACCGGCTCCCCTGGGCGATGCTCGCCCTGGGCTGGACCGGGTACGCCGCCGGCTTCGTCATCGGGCTCTTCGCCCCGGCGCTGCAGCGGCTCGGGCCGAGTGACCTCAACCTCTCCGACACGGTGTCGCTGGTGCTCTACCCGGCCGGCTGGACCGGCCTGTTCCTGCTGGCCCGCGCGCGCACGCCGCGTCGCAGCGCCGGCCAGCTGCTCGACGCCGGCGTCGTGGGGGCTGCCGCGACCGCGGGGGCGGTCGCCTGGGCCGGGATGGCCTTCCCGCAGCTGCTCCACGGCGACCTGGTCACCGTCGTCTACGCCCTCGCCTACCCGGTCGGCGGCGCGACGCTGCTCGTCGTCGTCCTGACCAGCCTCGCCGTCAGCCGCTGGCGCGTCGACCGCTGCTGGCTGCTCCTGGCCCTCGCCTTCGCCGTCATGACGGTCGGCGACGCGGTGTACGGCGCGCAGTCCGCCGCGGGCACCTTCGCCTACGGCACGCCGCTCGACGCCGCCTACACCGCCGGCCCGCTCCTGGTCGCGCTCGCGGGCTGGCGCCGGGTGCCCGTGGGCGTGCCGGGGACTCCCGACCACCGGCTCGGCCTGGCCGTGCCGGGCCTGGCGATCCTGGCCGCGGTCGGGCTGCTCGTCCTGGACCACGGCGTCGACCTGCCAACGGCCGCCGTGGCCCTGTCCGCCGCCGCCGTCGTCCTCGGGGTGGCGCGCACCGCGCTGTACCTGCGGCAGGAGGTCACCATCGAGCAGACCCGCCGGGACGCGATGACCGACGACCTCACCGGCCTGTGGAACCGCCGCGCCCTGCTGGCCGACGTGCAGGGGCGGCTGCGCGAGGACCGGCCGACGGTGCTGGTGCTCGTCGACCTCGAGGGCGTGGCGCAGCTCAACGACACGCTCGGCCACACCGCCGGCGACCTGGTCCTGTGCGCGGTGGCGCAGCGGCTGCAGGAGGTCGCCCTGCCGCGGCTGGTCGCCCGGCTCGTCGGCGACTCGTTCGTGGTCGTCGCCGACGGCAGCCCCGAGGAGGCCGAGAGCCCTGTCGACCCGCCTCGCCGACGCCGTCGGCCGGCCCCTCCTCGTCGAGGACATGACCGTCAGCATCGCCGCGCGCCTGGGCCTCGCCGGCAGCGACGTCCCGGCTGCCGACGCCGGCGAGCTGCTGCGCCGGGCCCGGGTGGCGCTCGACTGCGCCCGGCGCACCCGCTCGGCCGTCAGCAGCTGGGAGCCGCAGCTCGACCACGGGTCGCGCGACCGGCTGGCCCTGGTCGCCGACCTGCGGCGCGCCCTCGGGACCGACGAGATCGTCGTCCACCAGCAGCCGAAGGTCCGTCCGGGCACCCGTGAGCTGGTCGCCCTCGAGGCGCTGGTGCGCTGGCAGCACCCGACCCGCGGGCTCGTCCCGCCGATGGCGTTCCTCCCCGCCGCCGAGGAGGCGGGGCTGCTGCCCGCGCTGACCCGGCGCGTGCTCGACCTGTCGCTCGGCCAGGTGGCCGCGCTGCGGGCGTACGAGCCGCTGCTGCAGGTGGCGGTCAACGTCGGCGCTCCCGACCTGATGGACCCGGGCTTCGTCGCCCACGTGGGCGACCGGCTGGCCGCCGCCGGCCTGCCGGCGCAGGCCCTGCGGATCGAGGTGACCGAGACGGTCGTCATGTCGGACCCGGAGCGCATCCTGCAGACGCTGCGGGACCTGCGGCAGCTCGGGGTGGGCGTCTCGCTGGACGACTACGGCACCGGGCTCGCCTCCCTGAGCTACCTGCGGTCGCTCCCGGTCGACGAGCTGAAGATCGACCGGTCCTTCGTCGCGCGGATGGTCGAGGACCCGGCCAGCGCCCTGATCGTGCGCTCCACGGTCGACCTCGCGCACGGGCTCGGGCTGCACGTCGTCGCCGAGGGCGTCGAGGACGAGGCGACGCTCGCGGCCCTGGACGCGGCCGGCTGCGACCTCGTGCAGGGGTACCTGCTGGGACGCCCGGGACCGGTGGAGCAGCTGGGACTCGCCGCCGTGCGGCTCGCCGGCTGACGGCGGACTTGCGCTGACCCGTACTGTCCGGTCATGCAGGCAGCGCACCCCATCGACCGCCAGGCGCTGGCGGAGGCCGAGCAGTGGCTGGGGGAGACCCTCGTGCTGTGGGGCCTGCGCCCCGGCATGGCGCGCTCGTGGCTCGGCGTCCTGCCGTCCTACTGGGCGACCGGCGGCGCCGGTGAGCTGCGGATCGAGTACGACCCCGACCTGAAGCTGGTGGCCTGCGAGGTCTGGTCGGGCGACCAGCGGGTCTTCGGCGTCGACGACTGGCTCGGCTGAGCCTCCTGCTCGTGCCCCGCCCCTCCCGGCTCGTCCCTGCCCTCGTCGCGGCCGTCGCCCTGGCCGGCGTCGGCGTGTGGCAGGGGACCCGCCTGCTCGGCGGCCCCGACGACGGCGACCTGGTCGGCGGCGCAGGCGTTCGCCCGGGCCTGGACCGGTGGCACGCTGGACGACCTCGTCGACGACCCGGCCAGCGGCTCCGACCCGGCCGCGCAGGTCGCGACGCTCACGGCCGGCCTGACACCGCAGCCGCAGGACCTGCCGTCGCAGGTGGACGTCGCCTCGGTCACGCGGGACGGCGACCGGGCGACCGCCCGCCTGCAGGTGCGCTGGGACCTCGGGACCCCCTGGGCCTACGCCACCACGCTCCCGCTCGTCCGGCAGGACGGCGCCTGGCGCCCGGTGGTGACCCCCGCGGTCGTGCACCCCGACCTGGCCGCCGGCCAGGTCCTCCGCGCCCGGGTGGTGCAGGCGCCGCGGGCGGCCGTCACCGACCGGGCCGGCGCGCCGATCGTGACGGCCCGGCCGGTCGTGACCGTCGGCCTGCAGCCCTCGCGCGCGACCGACCTGGCCGGCACCGTCGCGCAGGTCGCCCGGCTCACCGAGGTCGACGAGGCCGCGCTGCTGCGCCGGGCCCGGGCCGCGAAGCCGGACGCGTTCGTCGAGGTCATCACCCTGCGCCGCGCCGACTACGACCCGCTGCGCTCCCGGCTGCGGCCGCTGCCGGGCGTGGTGTTCCGCGAGGGCACCCGGCAGCTCGCGCCCACCGCGGCCTTCGCCCGCGCGCTGCTGGGGAGCGTCGGACCCGCGACGGCGGAGGCGGTCCAGGCCGGGGGCGGCCGGGTCCGCCCCGACCAGCAGGTCGGCCTGTCCGGGCTGCAGAGGACGTACGACGCGCAGCTGGCCGGCACAGCCGGCCTGGTCGTGGAGGCGGTCGGTGCAGACGGCGCGCGGCCGCTGCTGACCACGGCACCGGTGCCGGGGACGCCGGTGCAGCTCACCCTGGACCTCGCCGTGCAGCAGGCCGCTGACACGGCGCTGTCGACCGTCCCGGTCGGCCAGGCGGCCGCGCTCGTGGCGGTGCAGCCCAGCACCGGCGCGGTGCTCGCCGTCGCGAACGCCGGCCCGGACGGCCCGGGCGTCGACCGGGCGCTGAACGGCCGCTACCCGCCCGGCTCGACGTTCAAGGTCGCCTCGACCCTCGCGCTGCTGCGGGAGGGCCTGCGGCCCGACGACGTCGTGCCCTGCCCGGCGACCGTCACCGTCGACGGGAAGCGGTTCAAGAACGCCGAGGCCGAGGCGCTCGGACCGCAGCCCTTCCGCACCGACTTCGCGCAGTCCTGCAACACCGCCTTCGTCGGCAGCGCCGGGCGGGTCACCCCGGACCAGCTCGCGACGGCGGCCCGCGACCTCGGCTACGCCGACCAGGACCTCGGGGTCGGCTCCTTCGGCGGCGACGTCCCGACCACCGGCGGCGAGGTGGTGCACGCCGCGCAGATGATCGGGCAGGGCCAGGTGCTGGCCAGCCCGCTGACCGTCGCCGTCGTCGCCGCCACGGTCGCCTCCGGCCGGCTGCACCCGCCGCGGCTGCTCGCGGCGACGCCGGCGCCGCCGGCCGGGCCCGTCCTGCCGCAGGCGGCCGACCTGCAGGCGCTCAGCCGCCTGGTCGTCACCAGCGGCACCGGCACCGCGCTGCGCGACGTCGCCGGCCCGCCCGTGCTGGGCAAGACCGGGACGGCGGAGTACGGCACGGCGACCCCGCCCCGCACGCACGCCTGGTTCGCCGGCTCGTCGGGCGACCTGGCCTTCGCGGTGCTGGTCGAGGACGGCGGCTTCGGCGGGCAGGTGGCCGCGCCGGTCGCCGCCCGCTTCCTGCAGGCGGCTGCGCTGACCCGGAGTGCCGGTCGGGCCGGCCGCCAGTAGCCTCGGGAGCCGGACGACGAGCGGTGCCCGTCCGCGGGCACCTGCCCGACTGAGCAGGGGAGTGGGCTGTGCCGAGCGGGTCGGGCCACAGCAGCGTCTTCCCCCTGGACGCCGCCCTCGGGCGGGACCTGGCCGCGGTCGACTGGGCGGCGACGCCCCTCGGGCCGCCGGAGACCTGGCCGACCAGCCTGGCCAGCACCGTCCGGGTGATGCTGTCCTCGCGCTTCTCCATGTGGATGGCGTGGGGCCCGGAGCTGACCTTCCTGTGCAACGACGCCTACCGCCGCGACACGCTCGGCGGGAAGTACCCGTGGGCCCTCGGGCGCCCCGCCAGCGAGGTCTGGGCCGAGATCTGGCCCGACATCGGACCGCGCATCGCCCACGTCATGGCCACCGGCGAGGCGACCTGGGACGAGGCGCTGATGCTCTTCCTGGAGCGCAGCGGGTTCCGCGAGGAGACCTACCACACCTTCTCCTACAGCCCGCTGACCGACGACGACGGCGACGTCGCCGGGATGCTCTGCGTCGTCAGCGAGGACACCGAGCGGGTCGTCGGCGCCCGCCGGATGGCGCTCGCCCGCGACCTGGGCGCCCACGTCACGGCCCTGCGCAGCGAGCGCGAGGTGCTGGACGCGGCGTCGGCCCAGCTGGCCGCCGGCGAGGCGCTGCTGCCGTTCACCGCGACCTACCTGCTGGACGCGACGGGTGACGCCGCCGTCCTCGCCGCGGCGACCGCCCTGCCGCCGGGCTCGCCGGTCGCCCCGGAGCGGGTCGACCTCGTCCACGGCGTCGCGCCGTGGCCCCTGTCCGAGGTGCTGGCCGGCGAGACCGTCGTGGTCCGGGACCTGGCCGCGCTGTCGGACGACCTGCCGACCGGCGGCTGGGACGTCGCCGCCGCAGACCGCCCTGCTCGTGCCCTTCCGCCAGCAGGGCGAGCACCGCCCGCTGGGCTTCCTGCTCGCCGCGCTCAACCCGCTGCGGCCGCTCGACGAGGACCACCGCGGCTTCGTCGAGCTGCTCGCCGGCCAGGTCGGCGCCGCCCTCGGCCAGCGCCCGGGCGCACGAGGAGGAGCGCGAGCGGGCCGAGCGGCTGCTCGAGCTGGACCGGGCCAAGACGACCTTCTTCACCAACGTCAGCCACGAGTTCCGCACGCCGCTGACGCTCATCCTCGGGCCGGTCGAGGACGCCCTCGCCGACCGCGACCACCCGCTGGACCCGGTGCAGCACGAGCGGGTCGCCGTGGTGCAGCGCAACAGCGAGCGGCTGCTCAAGCTGGTCAACACGCTGCTCGACTTCTCCCGCACCGAGTCCGGCTCGCTGCACGCGCAGTACGAGCCGGTCGACCTGGCCGCCTACACCGCGGAGCTGACCTGGGCGTTCTCCGCGGCGGTCGAGCGGGTGGGCCTGTCCCTGGACGTGCAGCTGGCGCCCCTGCCGGAGCCGGTCTGGGTCGACCGCGAGATGTGGGCGAAGATCGTCCTGAACCTGCTCTCCAACGCGCTGAAGTTCACCTTCGCCGGCGGCATCACCGTGACGCTGGAGGCCGCGGACGGCTCGGCCCGCCTGCGGGTGGCCGACACCGGCACCGGCATCCCCGAGGACCAGCAGGGCCAGCTGTTCCAGCGCTTCGCCCGCGTCGCCGGCGCCGAGTCCCGCAGCCACGAGGGGTCCGGCATCGGGCTGGCCCTGGTCGCCGACCTGGCCGCCGCCCACGGCGGCACGGTGGCGCTGGAGAGCGCCGAGGGCGCCGGCAGCACCTTCACGGTCAGCGTGCCGCTGGGCCGGGCGCACCTGCCGGCCGAGCAGGTGCTCGAGGCGGTGCCGACCGCCGCTGGCCGCCGGGGCCGAGCGCACCGCCCGCGGCTTCCTGGCCGAGGCGCTGCGGTGGGTCCGCGGGGACCGGGCCGCCCCCGAGCCCGCGGCGCACCCCGGACGACCGGCCCCGGGTGCTCGTCGTCGACGACAACGCCGACATGCGCGACTACGTCGCCCGGCTGCTCGGCGCCGACCACGACGTGCTCGTCGCGGTGGACGGCGTCGACGGCCTGGAGCTGGCCCGCCGGGAAGCTCCTGACCTCGTCCTGAGCGACGTGATGATGCCGCGGCTCGACGGCTTCGGGCTGCTGCGGGCGCTGCGCGAGGACCCGCTGACCGCGCAGGTCCCGGTGGTCCTGCTGTCGGCGCGGGCCGGCGAGGAGGCCACCGTCGAGGGCCTGGACGCGGGCGCCGACGACTACCTCGCCAAGCCCTTCTCCGGCCGCGAGCTGCTGGCCCGGGTGCGCGCCAACCTCGAGCTGGACCGGGTGCGCCGGACCCGGCGCAACCTGGAGCGCAGCCAGGAGCTGCTCGACCAGGCCCAGCGCCTGGCGCGGGTCGGCAGCTGGGAGCTCGACCTCGCCACCGGCGCCATCACCGCCTCGGAGGAGTTCGTCCGGCAGATGCAGCTCAGCGCCGAGGAGCTGGCCGGCGCCGGGTTCCAGGCCGCCGTCGAGAGCCGCGTGCACCCCGAGGACCGGGAGCGCGTACGGGCGGTGCTGTCGGCCGCGACGCCGGGCTCGCCCCTCGACTACGAGGTGCGCCTGGTCACGCCGGACGGCCAGACCCGCAGCTACCGCACCCTCGGCGAGGTCGAGGTCGACGAGGACGGCCGGCCGGTGCGGCTGCGCGGCAGCAACCAGGACGTCACCGAGCAGCGGCAGGCCGAGCAGGCCCTCGCCACCGCGGCCGCGCAGGCCGAGGCCGGCGTCCGGGAGCACCGCATCGCCGAGGAGCTGCAGCGCAGCCTGCTGCCGGCCGCCGACGTGCAGGCCGAGTCCCTGCGCATCGCCGCCTTCTACCGGGCCGGCGTGGAGGGCACCCAGGTCGGCGGCGACTGGTACGACGTCATCGAGCTCGGCGCCGGCCGCACCGCGCTGGTGCTCGGTGACGTGATGGGCCGCGGCGTGCGGGCCGCTGCCGTCATGGGGCAGCTGCGGTCGGCGGTGCGCGCGTACGCCCGGCTCGACCTGCCGCCGGCCGACGTGCTGGAGCACCTCGACGGGGTGGTCCGCGAGCTCGGCGAGGACCAGATCGTCACCTGCGTCTACGCCGTCTACGACCCGCACGACGCGGTGCTCACCTACGCCAACGCCGGCCACCTGCCGCCGCTGGTCCGCAGTCCGGGCGGCGAGGTCGTCCGGCTGCAGGACGCCGACGGCCCGCCGCTGGGCACCGCGGGCGGGACGGTCACCAACCAGACCCGGCCGCTCGAGCCCGGGTCGGTGCTGGTCCTCTACACCGACGGCCTGGTCGAGAACCGGCACAGCGACATCGACGCCGGCGTCGACGCCCTCGCCGACCTGCTGGCGAGCACCCCCGGCGACGTCGACCCCGAGCTGCCGGGCCGGCTGGTGGAGGCGCTGCTGCCCGACGGCCCCGACGACGACGTGGCGGTGCTGCTCGCCGAGGTCGACGACGGCGTGGAGATGCCGTCCTTCCGGGTGCAGGTCGGCTCCGACCTGTCCGGGGTCGGCCGGGTCCGGCACGAGGTGGCCGCGGTGCTCGAGGACTGGGGCGTCGAGGGCGAGCAGCAGGACGGCGTGCTGCTGTCGCTGTCGGAGCTGCTCACCAACGCGCTGCTGCACGGCAAGGCGCCGGTCGAGGTGCGGCTGCGCTGCGGGTCGCGGTCGCTGGCCCTCGAGGTCCACGACGGCGCGACCGTGCTGCCGCGGCGGCAGCGCCCGGAGCCCGGCGACGAGCACGGTCGCGGCCTGCAGCTCGTATCGGCGGTCTCCCAGCGCTGGGGGACCCGCCCGACGGTGACCGGCAAGGCGGTCTGGTGCCTGTTCGAGCTGGGCGGCTAGGAAGCTCCTGCGCCGATCCGCTCAAGTGCCTGTCCGCTGCTGCCGACACCGAGCCCGTCGGGCATCGCCCGCGCACCTCGAGAGGGGCCTTGACCCTTGTCCGCTCGCACTCCGACCGCCGTGTCGCGGTCCTTCGCGCCCGAGGCCGTCAGCATCCCGGCGGCCCGTCGCTTCGTCCGCTCCGTGCTGCAGGACGCCGGGCAGGCGCAGTGGCTCGACGAGGCCCAGCTGGCGGTGAGCGAGCTGTGCACGAACGCGATGCTGCACGCCCACTCGCCGTTCGAGGTCACGGTCATGGCCGGCCCGGACGGCGTCTACGTGCAGGTCTGGGACGACGACCCCGTGCTGCCGGCCCGCCGGGTGAGCGACCTGAGCTCGACCACCGGCCGCGGCCTCGAGCTGCTCGAGGCGGTCTCGACGTTCCACGGCGTGCAGGCCGTCGGCCCGACCAAGGTCGTGTGGTTCTGCCTGGGCATGGCCCGGCCGGACAGCTCCGACGAGCTGCTCATGGACCGCTGGCGCGACCGCGCGGGCGAGGACGGGTCCGGCGCCGAGCAGCAGCCCGTACGCGTCCTGCTGCAGGCCATGCCGACGGCGCTGTGGCTCTCGGCCCGCGAGCACCACAACAACCTCATGCGGGAGTTCTCCCTGCACGAGCAGGTGGCCTCGGCCACCCCCGGCCGCATCCCGGAGCGCCTGGTGGCCGCGGACCGCGCCCGCAGCCTGGTGCTGTCCGCGCTGCGCGCCTCCGGCCAGACGCCGAGCGTCGACCTGGTCCTGCAGGTGCGGCCCGACCAGGCCGGCTGGTTCACCGCGCTGCGCGACGTGCTCGACGAGGCCGAGCGGCTCGCGTCGTCCGGGGAGCTGCTCGCCGTGCCCGGCCCGCCGGCGGTCCTCGAGGTCCGGCGCTGGGCCTGCTCGCAGGTGCTGGCCCAGCTGCACGGCCGCGGGGCCGTCCCGTGGACCGGCCCGCTCGTCCTGGCAGACGGCTCGCAGGCCGCCTGAGCTCAGCGCCGCTTGTCGGCGTACATCGCCCCGTCGGCGGCCACGAGCAGCTCCTCCGCGGTCATGCCCGGGTGCCACACCGCGACGCCGACGCTGGCCGTCACGTGGTGCACCGCGCCGGCCGTGCTGATCGGCTGGGCGACGGCGTCCCGGATCCGGGCGACGGCGCCGTCGAGCTGGTCGACGGACGCGTCCAGCACGAGCGTCACGAACTCGTCGCCGCCGAACCGGGCGACCAGGTCGCCGGTGCGCGCTGCGTGCTCCAGCCGCTCGGCGACGACGCGCAGGACGTGGTCGCCGGTGGCGTGGCCGAAGGTGTCGTTGAGCGCCTTGAAGTGGTCGAGGTCGGTGAAGATCACCGCGACCGGCCGCCGGGAGCGCCCGGCGCGGGCGACCGCGGCGACCAGCGCGTCGTCGAGCATGCGGCGGTTGGCCAGGCCGGTGACGGCGTCGTGCAGCGCGGCGTGCTGCATGAGCTGCTCGAACTCCATGCGCTCGGTGATGTCGTGCAGGATCACGCCGAAGGCCGTGCGCTCGCCCCTCGGGCGGCGTCGCGTAGGCCTGGACCCAGGCGGTGCCGCCGTCGCGCCGGACGACGCGGAAGCGCAGGGACTGCGGGCGGCGCCGGCGCAGCAGGCGGGAGATGGTCGCCTGGACCTCCTCGCGGTCGTCGGGGTGGACGAACTGCAGGGTGGAGCGCCCCACGAGCTCCTCGACCCGGTAGCCGGTCAGCGGCAGGCAGGACGGCGAGACCGCCCGGCAGACGGCCGACGGGTCGAGCAGGACCAGCACGTCGCGGCTGAGGGCGACGAGCCCGGCCAGGTCCTCGTCGCTCGGGCCCGCGGTGGTCACCGCGAGGTCCGGACGGTGCTGCGCGGCGATCTGCTCCGACATGGCGGCCCTCCCGTGCGGAGGGTCTCACGTGCAGGCCCGTCCGCAGAGCACTCGTCGCGAGGCTCCGTGGTTCGTCCCGGATCGTCCAGGCCGTCCGGAGGGCAGGAGCGCCAGTCGGCCCCGGTCAGGTGCCGGACGGCAGGGGCGTACGTCCAGTGCCACGGCTCGCGCGGGACGTCCTCGCTGAACCCGAAGCGCCCGGCGTTGGCGCGCATCCAGGCCTGCGCCGGGCCGTCCAGGTGCAGGTCGACGCTCAGGCCGAGGCCGTGGGTGCTCGTGCCGGGCCGGGCGGCCAGACCGCCCTGGGAGTAGAGCCCCTTGCGCTCGGCCAGCTCCTCCTGCTCGGGCAGCGAGCGGTAGGAGTCGTTGACCTCGAGGGAGACGCCCTCCCGGGCGGCCGCCTCGCGCATGCCGACGAAGGCGCGGGCCGCCGGCTCCTGCAGCCGGTCCCCGCCGCCGATGTCGACCAGCGCGGTCTCGGGGATGCGCCCGTTGGCGAAGCCGGCGACCGACGCCGGAGCAGGGGCCGGGGTCATCAGCGCGGCCGGGCGCTGCGCGGCGGCCCAGGCGGCGGCGCTGCGGGTGGTGCCGGGGTCGGTCGCCGCGGTGGCTGCGGCCGGCGCGGGCGGCGCGTACTGCGCCTGCGCGAGCGCGGCGGAGAAGCCGGAGGGCGCAGGCGCCCGCAGCGTCGACAGCCGGCCCTCGAGCTCGCTGATGCGCGCGAGCACCCCGTCGACGCCGGTCACACCTGCCTGTCGGCGCTCCCCGTGCGGAGATGAGCCGCGCCCTGCGACAGCCGCTGCGCGCCGTAGAACCGGGCGACCGTGCGCGCGCTCCACCGCCGGCCGGGCTCGGGCAGCAGCCCCTCGGTGTTGAGCGCGGCCGCGATGGTGTGCAGGCTCGAGCCGGCGACCTGGAGCTGCTGGATGCGCTCGCTGATGGCCGCGGTGCCCGCCACCGAGGCGGTGGCGTCCCGCTGCGGCCGTCCGACGCCCCGGTCGAGGGCGAGGACGCGGCGCTCGGCCACCCAGTCGGCGAACTCGGCCTCGGGCAGCGCCGGTGACCACAGCCAGCCCTGCGCCGAGCCGCAGCCGAGCAGCTGCAGCACCCGGCGCTGCTCCTCGGTCTCGACGCCCTCGGCGATGCAGTCCAGGCCCATGGCCCGGGCCAGGCTCAGCGTGGAGGAGACGATCGCCTCGTCGTCGGCGTTCTCGCCGAGGCCGGCCACGAAGGACCGGTCGACCTTCAGGGCGCTGACCGGGAAGGTCTTGAGGTAGGTGAGCGAGGAGTAGCCGGTCCCGAAGTCGTCGACCGCCAGCGCGACGCCGAGGCCGCGCAGGGCCGTCAGCGTCCTGCCGGCCGCCTCGACGTCGGCCATGACCGCGCTCTCGGTGACCTCCAGCATGAGGTTCTCGGCCCGCGCGCCGGCGTCGGCCAGGCAGCGCCGGACCACGTCGACGACGTCGGGGGAGACCAGCTGCTTGGCCGACAGGTTGACGGCCACGTGGAACGGCCCCGCCCCGGACCAGCGCGCAGCGGCCCGGCAGGCGTCCGTCAGGACCCGCTCGCCGAGGGCGACGACGAGGCCGCTCTCCTCGGCCGCCTCGATGAAGTCGCCGGGCAGCAGCAGCCCCCGCTCCGGGTGCTGCCACCGGACGAGGGCCTCCGCCCCGACGACGGTGACGCCGTCGAGCGCCAGGACGGGCTGGTAGTGCACGACCAGCTCGCCGGCGTCGATGCCCCGTCGCAGGTCCTCGACCAGCCGGGCGCGGGCGACGGCGACGGAGGGCGACTCACCGCGTACGACGTGCACGCCGCCGGCCTCGGGGCTGTCCTTGGCCGTCTGCACCGCCTGCTCGGCGGCGGACAGCAGCGCGCCGGCGTCGGCCGCCGGGCCGAGGGCCGCACCGATGCGCACCGAGACGCTGATGCCGCCGGCGACGTCGACGGGCTGCTCGAGGGCCGTCACGAGGCGGGACAGCGCGGCGCCGGTGCTGGTGTCGTCGGCGTCGGGCAGCAGGACGGCGAACCGGTCGCCGCCGAGCCGGGCGACGACGTCGCCCTCACTCGGTGGCCCGCAGCAGCCGGACGGCCACCTCGGCCAGCAGCTGGTCACCGACGCAGAGCCCGTGGGTGTCGTTCACGAGCTTGAACCGGGCGACGTCGACGACCACCGCCGCGGTCCGTGCCGCCCGGCCCGCCGCGAAGGCGCTGTCGAGCGACGCCAGCAGCGCCGGCCGGGTCGCCAGGCCGGTCAGCGAGTCGACGCCGGCCAGCTCCCGGAGGACCGCCTCGGCGCTCCGGCGGTCGGTGATGTCGGTGATGTTGGCGACGACGGCCCCGATGCTCGGGTCGGTGAGCCGGTTGGTGAGCGACTCCTCGACCCAGCGCCAGGTGCCGTCGGCGTGGCGGATCCGGGCCTCGAAGTGCCGCGAGGCCCCCGGCTCGGCGACGACCTCGTCCCACAGCGCGTGCACGGCCGGCTCGTCGTCGGGGTGGTAGAAGGCGAAGCCGGTCGCGCCGAGGACCTCGCTCGGGGGGTAGCCGAAGCGCTGCTCGGCGGAGGCGGACACGAAGGTCAGGGTCGCGTCGGCGTCGGCGAGCAGGGCCACGTCGGCGGAGTTGGCGGCGAGCGACTGCCACCTCGCCTCGCGCAGGGTCAGCTCGCGCTGGGCGGCGACCGCCTCGCTGACGTCCTCGACCATGGCCTCGAGCCGCTCGACGGAGCCGGTCACGGGGTCGGTGACGGGGTAGACCGTGATCTTGCAGTCGACGAGCCGGCCGTCGGCGTGCCGCAGCCGCCGCGTGTGCCGGGTCATCCCCGGGGCGCAGCCCGGGACGGGCTCGGCGGGCAGCAGCGCCGACAGGCTCGCGGTCACGCCGTCGGACTCGTCCTCGGCCAGGAAGTGCGTGATCGACCGGCCCAGCAGCTCCTTCGCGGGGTAGCCGGACAGCGCCACCAGCGACGGGTTGACCGACACGACCACGCCGTCGCCGTCGAGGGTCACCTGTGCCACGGGGGACTGCAGGAAGCGGGCCTCCGCCTCGTGGCGGGCCTGCTCGAGCTGGGCCCGCAGCGCCAGCTCACCGCTGTGGTCGCGGACGACCGCGGACGCGCCGTAGACCCGCCCGTCGGCGTCGACGAGCGGGGAGATGCGGCACGCGACGGGCAGCAGCTCGCCGGAGCGGTGCACCCGGTAGGTCTCCACGGCAGCCGCCTCCGGCCGCCCGTCGAAGGCCGCGAGGACCCGGTCGATCTCCTGCCGGCGGTCCGCGGGCAGGAGCATCCCGACGTCCTGTCCGCGCACCTCGGCGTCGCTCCAGCCGAACAGGCGCTCGCACCCGGCGTTCCAGACCGTCACCCGGCCCGCGAGGTCCACGGCCATGATCGCGTCGTCCGACCCGCGGACCAGGTCGGCGTAGGTCTCCGCGGGCACGACCGTGACCGGCGTGTCCAGACCGCGTCCTGCGGTGGAGCCGGTGGAGTGCGACATGCGAGGTCCTCCGCAGCGCGTCGCCTGGAGCGGCAGCCCACCGGACGGGGGTCGGCCGGTGACCGGGGAGCCCGGTGGGTCAGTGGCTGGGTGTCGTACCTGCACCAACGGTACGTGACGAAGTACGCCGGCAGGCCCGCCTCATCGGCCGCCGCCGCCCCACGATGAGCCGCGATCGGCAGGATGGTCCGCAGGGACCAGGAGCACTGGGCAGGAGGGACGGGCGGGGGACTGGCCGACGGGAGCCGCGCAAGTTCTGGCCGCGGGCGTCGATGCACAGGCATGCAGACCCCGCCGAGGCCGGAGCCCGCGCCGCAGGCGTGGTGGGCGCGCTGGCTGACCCGCCCGCTGGCGGAGGACGAGCACCGGGCCCGCTTCTGGGTCAACCACGTCCGCATGGGGGTGGTGCTCACCGAGGTGACCGCCCTGGCCGTGCTGGCCTACGTCCAGCGCAGCGAGACCGCCGACCGCCCTGCCCTGCGCGCGCTGATCGGCGCGGTGCTGCTGCTCTCGCCCGGCCTGCTCGCGCTGCCGGTCACCCGGATCGCCCGGCACCGCAACAGCACGCTGCTGCCGACCCTGTGGACGCTGGCGCTCATCCTCGTCGTCTCGACCGGCGCCGCCCTGGACGGCGGGGCGGACAGCCCGCTGGCCCTGCTGCTCTTCCTGACCCTGGCCTTCGCCGGGCTCGCCTACCGCCCGGCCGGCGTGGCCGTCCTCGGCGTCCTCATGATCCTGGCCGACCTCGTCCTGCTGGTGAACGACACGACGCCGGTCACCGCGGCGACGCTGATCATGCCTCTGGTGCTGGCGCTGGTCACCGCCATGACGGCCTGGGCGGCGCACAACCAGTGGGAGAACTACGACCGCCAGCTGGCCCTCGCCGAGCAGCTCGCCACCCTGGTCGCCGTCGACGAGCTCACCGGTGCGCTGACCCGCCGCGGCCTGCTGGAGCGGCTCGCCGGCGCCCTGCCCCGTCCCGGCGAGCACACGCTGCTCGTCGTCGACCTCGACGGCTTCAAGAGCGTCAACGACGTCCGCGGCCACGAGGAGGGCAACACCGTCCTGCTGCTGTGCGCCGACGCCATGCGCTCGGCCCTGCGCTCCGACGACGCCGTCGGCCGGCTCGGCGGCGACGAGTTCGCGGTGCTGCTGCCGGACACGCCGCCCGAGGCGGGCGCCCGCGTCGCGGAGGACGTCCGGCGGGCCGTCGCGGAGGCCGGGCTGCGGTGGGGCGTCACCGCGAGCGTCGGCGTCGCCACCCGGCTCGGTCCGACCACCGCGCAGGCGCTGCTGGTCGCCGCCGACGAGGCGATGTACGAGGCCAAGCGGGCCGGCCGCAACCGCGTCATGGCCGCGACCACCTGCCGGCCGGACGCCGTCGCGACGGGAGCGTCGCCGGGCTGAGCCGCCTCAGCGGGCAGGCGTCAGGAACCCCTGGACGGAGGCGGTCTGGCTGCGGTCCGACACGGTGTAGTCGCAGGTGTGGGTCGTGCGCCGGGCGTCGCCGGGCGAGGCCTTGACGAGGACGTCGTCCCCGACGCGCAGGGAGGTGACGACGAAGGTGCGGGTGGACCCGACGACGTCGTAGGCGTTGCCGTAGAGCTGCCCGCTGACGTGGATCACCTCGGCGCCGCAGGTCAGGGTGCCGGTGCGCGGTGCTGCGGCCTGGGCGGGTGCCGCTCCGACGAGCAGGGCGAGGCCGAGCACCGGTGCGGCGGCGAGGGAGGAGCGCTTCACGGGGGTCTCCACGGGTCGAGGGGAGGACGGGCGTGCGGGTCCTCACCCGGTGCATCGGGCCGCGCGCGGCACCGCCGCGCAGGGCCGATCGGCGCAACCGGACCGGCTGCTCCCGGGGGCTCACGCCCCGTCGCGCTGGGAGATCGCGACCGTGGCCGTCCTCGGCTCGCGCGCACGAGGGTCCACCCGGGAGCACCCGCGCCGCCGCTGGAGCTCGCTGGACCGGGGGGTTGCTCGCCGGGAGGCGGGTAGGCGCCGCCCATGCACCCGTTGCCCGAGGTCGAGCAGGCCGCCGAGAGGCTGTCCGCACTCACCGGTGAGCTCGACCTGCTGCACGGGCTCCAGGTGCTGTCGCAGGTCGCCGTGTCGCTGGTCCCGTCCGTCGTCGGGGTGAGCCTGACCGTGGTGGTGGACGGCGAGGCGTTCACCGTCACGGCCACGTCGCCGGAGATCGGGGCGCTGGACGCCACGCAGTACCTCGACGGCGGTCCCTGCACCGACGCCGCCGGCGGGACGGCGCCCCTGTCGGTCGAGGACCTGCTGTCCGAGGAGCGCTGGCAGCTCTTCCGCGAGGCCGCCACGGCGCAGGGCGTCCGGTCGTCCCTGTCCTTGCCGTTGGGCGGTGCCGGCGGCCGCACGCCGGGCGCCATCAACCTCTACGCCGGTGAGGTCCACGCCTTCCGCGGCAAGGAGGAGCTGCTCGCCGAGGTCTTCCAGACGCCGGTGGACGAGTTCGTGATGAACGCCGACCTCGGCTTCATGACCCGGGACGCCGCCCGCGCCCTGCCGCAGCAGCTCGCCACCAAGGCCGTGGTCGACCAGGCGATCGGGGTGCTCAGCGGGACGCGGGGCTGGTCGACGGACGAGGCCGGGGACCGGCTCCGGGACGCCGCCAGGCGGGCCGGCACACCGCTCGACCAGGTCGCCGAGCTCGTCATCGCCCTGGGGACCTGAGGGAGCCGGCCGGGCCCGTCCACGGGGAGGTCCGCAGGTCGCCGCGTACGAAGATCTCCGTTCTGGGTGAACGGGAGGTGAACGGCCCCTAGCCTCCGGAGTGGTCAGGCCGCGCGCCCGACGCGCCTGTCCGGGGGGACGCCATGTCAGCGGAGACGTCGGTCACGGAGCAGGGCTTCCAGCCGCCGGACAAGGGGCCGTGGGAGCTCGAGGCCACGCACTACTCGCGCCCGATCACGGCCTTCCTCCAGCCGTTGATGGCGGAGGGGTTCGTCAAGGGCTTCCAGGAGGGGACGGCGCGCTACGGCCTGCTGCTCGACCACCTCGAGCCGGGCTACGCGCGGTCGTTCACCTACGTCCAGCCGGTCGCGTTCGGGGCGCCGAAGGGCGCGATGGGCCCGCCGCCGAAGCCGGTGCTGACGCTGCTCACCCGGCTGCACCCCGGGATGCGCAGGCGGATCGCCCAGTCGGCGAAGGCCATCGAGGGCAAGCTGTGGCGCGAGGACCTGTCCCGCTGGGACGAGGTGGACAAGCCCGCGGCCATCGCCCGGCACCGCGCGGTCCAGGCGGTCGACGTCGGCGGGCTGTCGGACGAGGAGCTGGCCGCGCACGTGCTGGCCTGCGCGCGGCACGCGGCGGAGAGCGTCTACCTGCACCACAAGTACACGATCCCGGCGAGCCTGCCGGTGGGTGACTTCCTCGCCGGTGCCGTCGCCTGGACGGGGCGCTCGAGCGGCGAGCTGCTCGGGCTGCTGCGCGGGCGCTCCGCGGTCTCGCGGGGGTTCGCCGCGGCGGAGCTGGAGGCGGCCGGCAAGGCGATCGCCGCCTCGGCCACGGCCCGGGACGTCCTCGACGGGCCGCAGCCGGCGAGCGAGAAGCTGGCTGCGCTGCAGGCCGACCCGGACGCGGGGCCGGACGTGTGCGCGTACGTCGACGCCGTCCGCTGGCGCAGCGTCGGCTACGACGTGGCGGACCAGACGGCCGGCGAGATGCCGGACCTGCTGCTGGCATCCCTGCGGGTCGCCGTCGAGGGGCTGAGCGCGCAGCCGGACGGGGACGAGGGGCTCGCGAGCATCCGCGAGCTCGTGCCGGAGCAGCACCGCCCCGACTTCGACGACCGGCTCGGCGAGGTCCGCCTGCTCTACCGCCTGCGCGACGAGCGCGGCGTCTACTCCGACGGCTGGGCGACCGGGCTGGCCCGCCGGGCGCTGCTGGAGACCGGCCGGCGGCTCGTGGCCGCGGGCCGCCTGCACGACCACGAGCACGCCACCGAGCTGACCGCCGGGCAGGCGGCCGCGCTGCTGCGCGGGCAGCAGGGGCCGAGCGCCGACGAGGTCGCCGAGCGGTACGAGTGGCGCCGGACGCACACGACCGACGACGCACCGCCCTTCCTGCGGGCCATGCCCGCGCCACCGCCGCCGGTGGAGTGGCTGCCGCAGCAGGCCCGCCGCAGCGCCCTGGCCATGGACATCTTCCTGCGGAACCTGTTCACGGTGACGGACACGCCGAGCACCGACACCGAGCTGACCGGCATGCCGGTCAGCTCCGGGGCGTACGAGGGGACCGCGCGGCTGGTGCACTCGGCGGCCGACTTCGAGAAGGTCCAGCCGGGCGACGTGCTGGTCACCCGGATGACCTCGCCGTACTTCAACGTGGTGCTCCCGCTGCTCGGCGCGCTCGTCACCGATCGCGGCGGGCAGCTGTCGCACGCCGCGATCGTCGCCCGCGAGTACGGCATCCCGGGCATCGTCGGCACCGGCGACGCCACCGCGCGCATCCCGGACGGGGCGCGGGTCCGGGTGGACGGCTCGACCGGCGCAGTGCGGCTGCTGGGATGAGCCAGCTGGCCTGCGTCACCTCGCTGTCGGCCGCCGCGGACCCCGCCCGGTTCGGGGGCAAGGCGGCGCAGCTCGCCGCTGCCTGCGACGCCGGGCTCCCGGTGCCCGACGGCTGGGCCCTGGCCTGGGACGACGTGGACGCGCTCAGCAGAGGCGCGGCGGAGGTCGAGGACGCCGTACGCGCTGCCTGTGCCGGCCGCGGGCCCCTCGCCGTGCGGTCGAGCGCCATCGGCGAGGACTCCCTCGACGCCTCCTTCGCCGGCAGCCACCTCACCGTGCTCGGCCTGGTCGGGAGCGACGCCGTCGTCGACGCGGTCCGCCGCGTCCAGGCCTCGGCGGTCGACCCGGGCGCGCTCGCCTACCGCGACCGCCTCGGCCTGGACGGGGACGATCCGCATGGGCGTCGTGGTGCAGGAGATGGTCGACGCCGACGTCGCGGGCGTGCTGTTCACCCGCAACCCGGTCACGGGGGCGGACGAGCTGGTCATCGAGGCCAGCTGGGGGCTCGGCGAGGCGGTGGTGGCCGGCCTGGTGACGCCCGACCACGTGCGCGCCGACCGCTCCGGCCGCGTGCTCGAGCGGGTGGTCGGCGACAAGGACCTCGCGATCAGGCTCACCGCCGACGGGGGCACCGCGGAGGTCCCGGTGCCCCGGCAGCGGGCTGCGGTGCCCTGCCTGGACGACGCGCAGGTGCGGGCCCTGCACGCGCTCGTCCGCACCTGCGACCTGGCCTACGGCGACACCGCGCACGACATCGAGTTCGCGTTCGCCGGCGGCACGCTGCACCTGCTCCAGCGCCGCCCCATCACGCATGGCTGAACCGCCCGACCACGGCGTGGGGCGGGGGCTGCTGGGGGCCCGGCTGACGGCCAGCCTGATGCCGCTCAACTCGACGATGGTCGCCGTCGCCGTGCCCGACATCAGCGCCGAGCTCGGCCACTCGCTGACCGCCGTCACCCAGGCGCTGGTGGCGACCTACCTCGTCACCGCGATCGCGCTCCAGAGCCCGGGCGGCAAGCTCGGCGACCGGCTCGGCCCGTGGCGGGCCGTGTGGCTGGGCCAGGGGGTGCTCGCTGCCGGCGTCCTGCTCGCGGTGGTGGCCCCGAGCCTCGCCGTGCTCGCCCTCGCCCGCGTCGTGATGGCGGGCGGCGGGGCGCTCGTCGTCCCGGCCACCGTCGCGCTCCTGCGCGCGGAGCTCCCGGCGGAGCGTCGCGGCCGGGCCTTCGGCACCTTCGGTGCGGCGATGGCCCTCGCGGCCGCGGCCGGCCCGGTCGTCGGCGGGGCGCTCGTCCACGCGTTCTCGTGGGAGGCCGTCTTCCTCGTCAACGTGCCGGTGCTCGCCGTGGGCGTCCTGCTCTGCACGCAGGTCCCTCGACGGTCCGCGGCCCCCTCAGGGCTGCGCTTCGACGCAGGGGGCTCGGCCCTGCTCACGCTCGCGCTCGTCCTGGTCGTCGTGGGGGCGCAGGACGACGGGTACGCGTCGCTGCTGCTGGTCGCCGCCGGGCTGCTGGTCCTGGTGCTCTTCGGCCGGTGGGAGCGGCGGGCCGCCGACCCGGTCGTGGACCTCGCGCTGTTCCGCTCGGTGTCCTTCACGGCCGGCGCGTCCCTGACGGCGCTGCACAACCTCGTGATGTACGGCCTGCTGTTCGAGCTGCCCCTCGTGCTCGCCGACCGCTTCGCCCTCTCCGCGCAGGCGACCGGGCGCCTGCTGACCGCGCTCATGCTCTCGATGGTCGCGATGTCGCTGCTGTCCGGCAGGTTGACCGACCGGCTCGGCGCGCGCCCGGTGGCCGTCGGCGGGGCGCTGCTGTGCCTCGGCGCGCTGCTGCTCCTGCTGGCGTCGGACCTGTCCGCTCCCGGCGACGCGCGGCTGCCGCTCGTCCTGCTCGGCGCCGGGCTCGGGCTGGCGGCGCCGCCGGCGCAGACCGCGTCCATGTCGGCCGTCCTGCCCTCCCAGAGCGGGATGGCCGCCGGGGTGGGCTCGACCATGCGCTACCTGGGTGGCGTGGTCGGCATCCTGCTGCTCGGCCGCGTGCTCGACCTGGACGGCGACCGGGCGCAGGTCCTCGCCGAGCACCGCACGGTGCTCGCCCTGTTCCTGGCGGCCACGGTCGTCAGCCTCGTGTGCGCCGCGCTCCTGCCGGGCCGCGTCAGGGCAGGGCGACCGCAGCGGGCGACAGGTCGGCCGCTGAGCCCGGCAGCCTGGGACCTGGCTGCTCGGGCCGGCCTAGACCTGCCGCTGCGCCAGCAGGTCGTCGAGCTGGCCGAACGTCTCGTGCGTCGCGTCCTCCGCGCCGGCGCCTGCCTCCAGCGCCTCCGCCGAGGCGTACACCTCGCTCATGACGAGCAGCGTCTGCTCGCCGCGCGCCTCGAACGAGATCGTGGTGACCGAGCCGTTCTCGCCCTCGTCGTTGGTCCACACGATGCGCGAGCACGGCGTCACCTCGAGGTACGTGCCGTAGAAGTCCACGCCGTCGCCGAAGTCGAGGTGGTAGCCGCCGCCGGTGCGCGCATCCATCTCCAGGGACTGCAGCGTCATGCCCATGGAGCGGGGGAGCCACCACTGCCGGAAGAGCTCCGGCCTCGTCCACGCCTCGAAGACGAGCTCTGCCGGCGCGTCGAAGGTGCGCGTGACCACGATCTCCCGGTCCGAGGCCCGTTCCACGGTGACCGGGTTCCGCCCCACCGCCGACTCGTCACGTGTCCGAGCGTTCATCCGCTTCTCCCTGCGTTGAAGGTCTTCGACGACGTCGTCCAGCGCGCGGAAGCGCGCCTCCCACCTCTGCTGGTACTGCTCGATCCACCCGGCCACGTGCTCCAGGCGCGTCGTCCCGATGCGGCACGTCCGCACCCGTCCCACCTTCTCGGTGGTGACCAGGCCGACTCCCTCCAGGACGCTCACGTGCTTCTTCATGCCGGTCAGGGTCATCTGGAACTGGTCGGCGAGCTCGGTGATCGAGGCCTCGGAACGGCCGAGCCGCTCGAGGACGCCGCGGCGGGTCGAGTCCGCCAGCGCCAGGAACGCCGCATCGAGAGGAGTGTGCTCTTGCTGAACCATCAGGTTCAGTGTTTATCACCTGGTCCCACTGAGGGGCAAGCGCCTCGCTGCACCTGGCCCCGGCTGGCTCGGTGGGCGTCGCGTCCACACCGGGTCGCGGAACCCGGTGGCGGTGAGCGCCGTCCCTGGTCACATGAAGGGGACGCGCGCCGCGCACCCCACCTCGGCCATCCTCTTCGCCCTGGCCCTGCCCCTGCCCGTGTACGCCGTCAGCGGCTCGTTCTTCATCGTCCTGAACGAGCGGCTGCTCCGAGACCATGTCTTCGACGCGTCCCGCACCGTCCTCGCGCCGTGGCGTGGTCAGCCGATCCGGGCGAGCAGGTCCAGGACTCGCGCGTCGACCTGGTCGACGATGCGCCGGACGGTGTCGAGGTCCTGACCCTTCGGGTCGTCCAGGGGCCAGTCCTCGTAGGTCTTGCCGGGGAAGACCGGGCACGTCTCGCCGCAGCCCATGGTGACGACGACGTCGGCCTGCTGCACGCCCTCGTGGGTGAGGAGCTTCGGTGCCTCGCCTTCGGTGCTCAGGCCGCGCTCGTGCAGGACCTGCACGACGGCGGGGTTGAGGCTGTCGCCGGGCTCGCTGCCTGCCGAGCGGACCTCGACCCGACCTCGGGCGTGGTGCTCGGCGAGCACCTTCGCGGCCAGGCTCCGCCCCCCGTTGTGGACGCAGGCGAACAGGACCACGGGCTTGCCGGTCATCGGCGGCTCTCCTCGCGGGCGCGGTCGGGGTGGGCGACGTCCCCGGCGACCTGCCGCGCGTCGGGGTAGAGCGCCAGCACCGCGCCGACAGCGAGGGTCGCGCCGACGAGCTGCATGACCACGAACAGCGGCACCGACGACGGGGCGATCCCCGCGAACGTGTCGGAGAGCGTGCGGCCGACGGTGATCGCGGGGTTGGCGAACGACGTGCTGCTGGTGAACCAGTAGGCGGCGGTGATGTAGCCGCCGACGGCGTAGGCGACGTGGCTCGTCCGGCCGGACCGGACGACGCCGAAGATCACGACGAGCAGGCCCAGCGTGGCGACGACCTCGCCCAGCCAGAGCCCGCCACCGGTGCGGTCGTGCTGGCTCAGGTGGACGGCGGGCAGGTCGAACATCAGGTTGGCGACCATCACGCCGAGGCAGCAGCCTGACGACCTGCGCGACGACGAAGGCGGCAGCGGCCCGGGTGGTGATCGCGCC
Source organism: uncultured Actinomycetota bacterium (assembly GCA_963762795.1). Classification (GTDB taxonomy): domain Bacteria; phylum Actinomycetota; class Actinomycetes; order Mycobacteriales; family SCTD01; genus RYN-170. The sequence goes on from CAVXMC010000014.1 coordinate 553,220, forward strand.
GAGGGCCCGCTCGGCCAGCGTGACGGCGGGGTTGAAGGCGGCGGAGACCGGCCCGAGCGCCAGGATGAGCGCGACGAGGACGGCCCCGGTGACGAGGCTGTTCTCCAGCAGCTGCAGGCCGTCGTCGTCGGGCGAGAGGCGCTGCGCGGCGATGCCGCTGCCCACGACCGTGCAGGCGAGCAGCGCGCTGCCGAGGGCCTCGGCGAACGCCTTGCGAGCAAGCGTCGTCATCAGCAGCACGCCGGGTCGATGACGCGGCACAGCGCGCCCAGGGCATCGAGCTGCGCGCGGTAGAAGACGTTGGTGCCCTTGCGGGTCCCCTCGACCAGGCCGGCGTCGCGGAGCTGCTTCAGGTGGTGGCTGACGGTCGCCTCCGAGAGCGCCACCGCCGGCGCGAGGTCGCAGGTGCAGACGCCCGTCTCGGCGTGCGCGAGCAGGATCGACATCAGCTGCACCCGGACCGGGTCCGCCAGCGCCTTGAGCCGCAGCGCGACCTCCAGCGCGTCAGCGGCGCTCGACCGGGCCGGCCGCGATCGGGGAGCAGCAGACCGGCTTCGTGGTGTCGAGCAACGGCAGGGCCTTGGGCATGCGCCATCATGCCACCGGTTCGACGAATGTCGAGCCAATCCTTGACGAACGTCGAATGAGGAGCGAGCCTTCGCTCCTCTGATCGACGTCTCCTGCGGAGGTTCGCCATGCCCGTCACCGACGGCCCCGACGCCAGCACGGTGGCGCTGGACGAGAGCCCGGCCCCGACGCCGGAGACCGGCCGCGTCCAGCTCGCGCTGAACGTCGACGACCTCACCGGTGCGATCGCGTTCTACACCGCGCTGCTCGGCACGCCACCGGCCAAGGTCCGCGCCGGCTACGCCAACTTCGCGGTCGCCAGCCCGCCGCTCAAGCTGGTCCTGCTGGAGAACCCCGGCAAGGGCGGCACCCTCAACCACCTCGGCGTCGAGGTCCCCAGCACCGAACGGGTCCACAGCGAGATCGCGCGGCTCAGCGCTGAGGGCCTGTTCACCGACGAGGAGAGGGGCACCACCTGCTGCTTCGCCACTCAGGACAAGGTCTGGGTCACCGCCCCGGGCAGCGAGCGCTGGGAGGTCTACACCGTCCTCGCCGACAGCCCCACGTTCGGCACCAGCCCGCAGACCCTCCTCGACGCCGGCCAGGCGACCGCCGGACGTCTGCTGCGGCACCGCATCAGCCTCCGAGCCGACCTGCTGCTGAGAGATCCCGCTCCGGACCGTCGTGAGGCTGAGCCGGCAGATGTGCCACGGACTCCAGGTCTCCGACGGGCCGGTCAGCCCCGGCCGGCCGTCGACGCGCGAGACGGTACGGCGCTGCCGGAGCAGCAGGTAGGAGATCAGCGCTGCGCTCCACGCCGACCACCACCACGCGTCCGCCAGGCGGAGGGGCCAGGCCGGAGCGGCCAGCAGCACGATCCCGATGAGCGCGAGGCAGGCCAGCGCCTCGTGCCGCAGCCGGCGCCGCCGAGCGAGCAGCAGACCGGCGAGGAGGGCGAAGCCGAGGAGGTCGCCGAGGACGCCGCGCGCGAGGTAGGCATGGCCTCCGACGAGGTACCCGGCCGAGGACACCAGAACGGCGACCGCGGTGGTGACGAGCTCGGCCCGGTCCAGCCCCCGGAACGGACTGGAGCACCGTGGCCTGCCGATGGCCGAGCTCGGTCCGGCTGCGGCCGTCGGCGTCACGCGGTCCGTCCGCCGGCGGCGCTGTGCTCGGGCAGGTACGCGTGCGGGTCACCGAGGAACCGCTGCCTGCAGTCGGGGGAGCAGAACACGTACTCGCGGTCGGCGTGTCGAGCCCGGTGCTGTGCGCTGGCGACCGGGACGTCCATGCCGCACACCGGGTCACCCGCGACGTCCAGGTGCGCCAGCGGGTCGGCCTGGAAGCTCTGCTGGCACCCGTCGGAGCAGAACCGGTACTCCCGCCCGGCGTAGGTGGTCGCGCGGGCGTCGGCCGGGACGGCCATGCCGCAGACCGGGTCAGCAGCGGTGCCGTCGGCGCTCTCCTGGGCCGGCCGGTCGGCGGGATCGTCGGGCCCGTGGCCGGCCGCCTGGTGGCCGTCGCCGGGCTCTGCCGCTGCTCCGGCCTTGGCCGCGAAGCGGGCCGGTTCCTTGGTGAACCGGTCGTGGCAGCGGTCGGAGCAGAAGAAGAAGGTCTGTCCCTCGTAGGAGTCGGTAGCGGGTGCGTTGGCCGTCTCGACCTGCATGCCGCAGACCGGGTCGGTCGCGTAGCCCTGGCCGCCGCCGAGGCGCGCGCGGTTGCGGTACACGTACAGCACGACCGCGAAGACGACCAGGAACACGATGTTGAGGAACGTCGTGTAGTTCCACTCGAACCGGGTCATCGCGATCTCGTCGGGCCGGCCGGGGAAGGGGATCCGCACCGCGCGGAAGAGCAGGTCGACGGCGAGGCCGGCCACGCTCATCGTGGCCCAGAAGCTCAGGAAGAGCCGCAGTGCCAGCCGGGTGCCGTAGAACTTGCGGTAGATGATGACCAGCGGCAGCGCGATGAGGTCGGCGAAGATGAACGCGACGGTGCCGCCGAAGCTGATGCCGCCCTTGTAGAGCGCGGCCGCCAGCGGGACGTTGCCGATGGAGCACACGAAGCTGATGAAGGCGATGAACGGCCCGACGACCACGTTCTCCAGGTCGGTCAGCAGCCCGTGACCGGACAGGAAGATGTGGCCGTACACGCTGGCCGGTACGGCGACGGCGAGCACGCCTGCCAGCAGGTAGCCGATGACGAGCTCGCGGCGGAGCATGGTCAGATCAGCGATCGTGTAGCTGGCGGCGTCGGCCCAGCCGGCGCGTGAGCGCAGCCGTTGCCGCAGCGGCAGGGCGGCCTGGGCGGACGGCGCGCCGTCGTCGCCCATGCTCGTGCTGGCGTGGTGCTCGTGACCGCCGGAGCTGCCTCCCGCCGCGGCGCCCTTGTCGCCCGACAGGCGAGCGCGGGCCGCCTCGAGCTCTGCGGCCGGGAAGATGCGCGGGGCGAAGGCGGCGAACAGCGCGATCATGATGGCACCACCGACGAACTCGGCCAGCGCGAACTGCCAGCCCATGAGCAGCCACAGGATGATGCCGAGCTCGAGCACCAGGTTCGTGCTGGCGAACATGAACACCATCGCGGCAGTGAAGTCCGCACCGCGCTGGAACAGCGACTTCGCCAGCGCGCTGGCGGCGTAGGAGCAGGAGCTGCTGGCCGCCCCGATCAGGCTCGTACGCGCCAGGGTGCGGGGCCGGTGATCGCCCATCAGCTTGTTCATCTCGTCACGGGAGACGAAGCTCTGCACCGCGCCGGACAGGGTGAAGCCCAGCACCAGTGCCCACAGGGTCTCCCAGAACATGAAGAAGCCTTCGACGACGCTGTCGCCGAGGGTGGTGAGCACGTGCATGACGTCTCCCGAGGCCGAAGGGTCAGGTCGCCAGGCGGCTCGTCCGGGTCGTCCAGCGATGTCCGCGTACCCGCACGGATGTCGACCTACGCCTCGGGCGGGTCGAGAGGGACGCTGGGTCCGAGCGCCGATCGGCCGGTGGCCGGCACGCCTCGCGCCGGGCGCCTTCGCGCGAGAGCTGACCCGCGTGGCACAGGATGGAGGGTGACGTCCCTGATCCCTCGGCCGCCTGGGCCTGGCTCAGTCGTCCTCGTCCTCGTTCTTGACGTCTCGGGACAGGTCGACCAGGGCCCGCAGGCAGTGCTCACGCAACGGCACGGGGAAGCCGTCCGAGAGCCGGTAGAACACGACCCGCCCGTCCTTGCGGGTCGAGACAAGACCCGCGGTGCGCAGCACCCGCAGCCCGTAGCCGACGCTGTCCTCGGTCGCGTCGAGCACGAGCGCGAGGTCGCCGACGCAGAGCTCCTGGACGACGTCGAGCGCGTACAGGATCCGTGCGCGGGTGGGATCCGCCAGCAGGCCCAGCAGACCGGCGAGGCGGCTGGCCTCTTCGCGATCGATGAGCCGCGACCGGGCCGCAGCGACCCGCTCCGGGTCCACCGGGTGCTCGTGATCGCTGATGCTGGCCTCCTGGACGTGCGCGACGTGGATGAACACCCGTGCGGGATCACGGTCACATGCCATCGCTGCGAGCGGGCCGGAGATCGGCCGGCGTCCAGCCAGCTGCCCCCACCGCCGCTTCCTGGCGTCCAGGCGGCGCCGACAACGCTGCGACGCGCGGAGAGTCCCGCCGCGTCGGTCCGGGCCGGGCAGCCGTCGCTCGGGGGCGGTCCGGAACGCTGCTGGGATGGTCGCGGAGCGCTGCTGGGGTGCCCGGAGACAGGAGTCGGGGACCGGTCCTCCACGATGCGGGGCGTGGGCTCACGGGGTCGCTGCTGGGGCTGGCGTCGTGCGCGACGCCGGCCTCGGAGCTGGACCCGTCGCCTCCGACCAGGCCTTCCGGGCGAGTTCCGGCATGCATGCGCCGCACATGCGCAGCACGGGGGACCGTTCGCACCTCGTGCAGACGGGTTGTGCCAGGTCAGGAAGGTGGAGATCGTGTGTCCGAGGGGGGACTTGAACCCCCATGCCCTTTTGGGGCACTAGCACCTCAAGCTAGCGCGTCTGCCAATTCCGCCACCCGGACAGGTGCACCCGGAAGCGATCTCCGGACGGGCGACACCATAGCAACCCGGGCCCCCAGGGCGACGGGACCGCGGCTGTCACACGACGGCAGTACCGTGCGGTCGCCGTCGAGAGGAGCAGCCGTGCCCAACGCCGAGGACGAGGTCGTCGACCTCTGCCGCGAGCTCATCCGGTTCCCGAGCGTCAACGACGGCACCGGCCGCGGGCCGGGGGAGCGGGCGGCGGCGGAGTACGTCGCCGAGCAGCTCGCCGAGGTCGGCCTCGAGCCGCAGCTGTTCGAGTCGGCGCCGGGCCGTACGAGCGTGGTGGCCCGGATGGAGGGGGCCGACCCGAGCCGGGACGCCCTGCTCATCCACGGCCACCTCGACGTCGTGCCGGCCGAGCCCAAGGAGTGGACCTACGACCCGTTCGCCGCCGAGGTGGCCGACGGGTGCGTGTGGGGCCGCGGCGCCGTCGACATGAAGGACATGGACGCGATGGTGCTGGCCGTCGTGCGCGACCGGATGCGCACCGGCCGCAAGCCCCCGCGCGACGTCGTCCTGGCGTTCGTCGCCGACGAGGAGGCCGGCGGGGTCTACGGCGCCCAGTGGCTGGTGGACAACCAGCCGCAGCTGTTCGACGGCTGCACCGAGGCGATCAGCGAGGTCGGCGGCTTCAGCCTCAGCGTCAACGACGACGCCCGGCTCTACATGATCGAGACCGCCCAGAAGGGCATGGCCTGGATCCGGCTGACCGCGGAGGGCACGGCCGGCCACGGCTCGATGCTGTCGCAGGACAACGCCGTGACGAAGCTGTGCGAGGCGGTCGCGCGGCTCGGCAGCCACGAGTTCCCGCTGCACATCACGCCGACGGTCAAGCGGTTCATCGCCGAGGTCAACGACGCGTTCGGCGTCGACCTCGACCCGACCGACCGCGAGCAGCTCTACCGCGTGCTCGGCCCGATGGCCCGCATCGTCGGCGCCACGGTCCGCAACACCGCCAACCCGACGATGCTCGACGCCGGCTACAAGCACAACGTCATCCCCGGCCGGGCGCACGCCATGGTCGACGGCCGCTTCCTGCCCGGCTTCGAGGACGAGTGGGAGGCCGAGCTCGACGCCGCCATCGGCCCCGGGGTGACCCGGGAGTACACCCACTACGACATCGCCCTGGAGACCGAGTTCGAGGGCGCGCTGGTCGACGCCATGGTCGGCGCGCTCAAGGCGGAGGACCCCGGCGCGCGCGCCGTGCCCTACACGCTGTCGGGCGGCACCGACGCGAAGAGCTTCAGCCGCCTGGGCATCCGCGGGTTCGGCTTCGCGCCGCTGCGCCTGCCGGCCGACCTGGACTTCTCCGGCATGTTCCACGGCGTCGACGAGCGGGTGCCGCTCGACGCGCTGCGGTTCGGCGTACGCGTGCTCGACCGCTTCCTCGACGCCAGCTGAGCGCCTGCTGACCCGTCCGGGTGTACGACGCTGCTCCGGACGCGCCGATCCCTGAGGCATGTTGCGTCCGCTCGCCGCTGCCCTCCTCGCTGCCTGCACGCTGGCGGTGCCGGCGACCGCGGCCATGCCGACGGTCGCCACGAAGGCGCCGGTCGAGCGCCTGGCGTCGTACGAGCCGCAGACCACCTGCAGCCCCACGGCCAAGACCGGCGTCACGCGCTTCTCCGCCTCGGTGCTCAAGGCGTACGCCGGCACCGGGTCGTTCGGGATCGTCCGCGGCTGCACCGTCGGTGGGCGCAGCGAGCACAAGGAGGGCCGGGCCTGGGACTGGAAGGTCAGCGCCGAGAGCGCGACGCAGCGGGCGCAGGCGCACGACCTGATGCGGTGGCTGTTCGCCACCGACGCCAGTGGCCAGCGCGCGGCCAACGCCCGCCGCGTCGGCCTGATGTACCTCATCTTCGACCGCAAGATCTGGTCGGCCTACAGCGGCGGCACCGGCTGGCGGGCGTACGGGGGAGCCAACCCGCACACCGACCACATGCACCTGTCGTTCAGCTGGGCCGGGGCCAAGGGCAGCACGTCCTGGTTCCGGGTGGCCGCCCCGCCGGCCCCGAGCGAAGGCCCTGCCCACCCCGCCCCGCGGCGCCGCTCCGCCGGCCCCGAAGCCGCAGCCGAAGCCGGCCTTCCCGGTGGCGCTGCCGGACGACCACGACGACCACGAGGGCGGCTGGCACCCCGCGGGCCGCGCCTCGCACCAGGACGCCGCGGCCCAGCAGGCCGCCGCCAAGGCGGCGGCCAAGGAGGCCGCCAAGGCGGCGGCGAAGGCCGGGGCGAGGGCCGCCGCACGGGCGGAGGCTGAGGCGCGCGGCGAGAGGCTGCGCGCGGGCGAGGCGAGGCGGGGGCGGCCGCGCGGAGCGCGGCCCGGGAGGAGGCCCGGGAGCAGGCACGGCGAGGACAGGCCCGGGAGGCGGCTCGTCAGGCCGCGCGCGCGAGGAGCAGGCTCGGGCCGAGGCGGCGGCCGAAGGCCCGGGCCGAGGCGGCCGCCTCGCGCGCGGCGCTGCTCGAGCAGCTGCGCCAGGAGTGGGAGCGGGCCCGCGCCGAGCGGGGGGACCAGCGAGGACGCGGCTAGGTCATCAGCGGGGGCATCGGCTCCGCGCGCACCCGGCGGCGCAGCGTCACCTTGCGGCGGCCGTCCGGCCAGATCGTGTGGCTCGACAGCTCCCAGTCGCCGAACTCGGCGTGCAGCACGAGGAGCTCGCGCGTCTTCTGCCGGTCAGCGTCCGCGGGGATGGGCACCGCGCGGTACTCGTACTCCGCCACGCCTCCATGGTGCCAGGTCGAGCGCGGGTGCGGCTCAGAGCTGGGCGACCGCGTCCTTCAGGAGCGGGACGAGGCGCGTGCGGCGGGGGCGGGCGCCCACCTCGGACACCGACCGGGCGAGGGCCGGCTCCGGCGGCGTGCACCACCGACAGGTGCCGCTGGGCACGGGTGAAGGCGGTGTAGACCAGCGGGCGGGACAGCAGCCCGCCGGCGTCGGCCGGCAGCACCGCGACGACGGCGGGGAACTCCGAGCCCTGCGCCCGGTGCACCGTCAGGGCCCACCCGTGCGCCAGGTCGCCCAGGGCAGCAGCGCCCACGTCGACCGGGCCGGCGCCGGTGAAGTCGACCGACAGCCCGCTGCCGGTCGTCGCGGTCACGACGCCGAGGTCGCCGTTGGCCCAGCCCGCGCCGTCCTCGGTCGAGGCGTGGTTCGCCGTCGCGACGACCCGGTCGCCGACGTCGAAGCCGCCGACGGCGCCGTCGCCGGGGTTGAGCCGGGCCTTGAGCGCGGCGTTGAGGGCGACCGTGCCGGCCGGGCCGCGGTGGACCGGCGTGACGACCTGGACGTCGCCGGCCGGGATGCCCAGGGCCCGGGGGATGGAGTCGGTGACGAGCTGGACGGTGCGGTGCGCCGCCTCGTCGGCGTCGCGGGCGAGCACCACGACGACCTCCTTGGCCGGGTCCGGCTCGATCCTCGGCAGCTCGCCCGCCCGCACCGCGGTCGCCAGCCGGGCGATGCCGCCGCCCTCGGCCGACCGGTAGAGCGTCGACAGCGCGGTGACCGGCACGGCGCCGCTCTCGACCAGGTCGCCGAGCACGCGCCCCGGGCCGATCGAGGGCAGCTGCTCCGGGTCGCCGACGAGCACCAGGTGGCAGCCGTCGCCGCAGGCCTCGAGCAGCGCCGCGGCGAGCTCGGTGTCGAGCATGGAGGCCTCGTCGACCACGACGACGTCCTCGTCCAGCGGCCAGGCCTCGCCGCGGGCGAAGCCGCCGTCGACGCCCGACAGCGCCGAGCAGCCGGTGCAGGGTCGAGGCCGGCGCGTCGCACAGCACGCCGAGGCGCTGGGCGGCCCGGCCGGTCGGCGCGGCCAGCGCCACGGAGCGCCCGCGGGCCGTCAGCAGCCGCACCAGCGCCGCGACGGTGCGGCTCTTGCCCGTCCCGGGCCCGCCGGTCAGGACCGAGACGCCGGAGGTCAGCGCCGTGCCGACGGCGCGGTGCTGGGCCCGGTCCAGGTCGGCGGCGACCGCGTTGACGGCGGCGACGTCGGCCAGCGGCTCGGCCGTCGCCAGCAGCCGGGCGACGCCCTCGGCGATCGTCTCCTCGGCCATCGCGTAGCGGACCAGCGACACCCCGCCGTCCTCGTCGGCGCTGAGCCGGCCGTCCTCGACCGCGGCCACCAGGGCGGCCGCCGGGTCGGGCAGCCCCTCACCGGCCAGCGCGCTCGCCACGACGCTCGCCGGCAGGCAGGTCGAGCCGTCCCGCGCCGCGCGGACGAGGACGTGGGCGGCGACCGCCGCGCCGCGCCGCGGGTCGCCCGGGCCGGCGTCGGGAGCGAGCGCGCGGGCCAGCCGGTCGGCGTCGGCGAGCGGGACGTCGGGCAGGTCGAGCAGCCGCCACGGGTCGGCGGCGAGCAGCGCAGCGGCCGAGCTGCCCATCCGCCGTACGACAGCGGCGGCCCCCGCGGGCGGCAGGCCGGCGGCGGTCAGCTGCTCGGCCACCGCGAGGACCGCGGGGGACTGCGCCACTCAGTCCTCGAGGTCGTCGGAGGACCAGCGCGGCATCGCCTCGGGGTAGCCGAGGTGGATCGCCGACACGTCGTCGAGGGCGCTGCGGATCTCGGCCGGCAGGACCAGGTCCTCGGCCGCCAGCGAGCCCTGCAGCTGCGCCGACGTCCGGGCGCCGACCACCGGGGCGACGACGCCGGGGCGGTCGCGGACCCAGGCCAGCGAGACCGCCACGGGGGAGGTGCCGAGGCCGTCCGCGGCCGTCAGCACCGCGTCGACGACCGAGGCCGACCGCTCGTCGAGGTAGGGCTCGACGAAGCGGCGGTAGTGGTCGCTGTTCCCGCGGCTGTCGGCGGGGGAGCCGTCGCGGTACTTCCCGGTGAGCACCCCGCGCCCGAGCGGCGACCACGGCATCAGCCCGACGCCCAGGGCCTGGGCGGCCGGCACGACCTCGCGCTCGACGCCGCGCTGCAGCAGGGAGTACTCCACCTGGTTGGAGACGATCGGCGTACGCCCCGGCCACGCCTTCTGCCAGGAGGTCGTGGCGCCGAGCTGCCAGCCGGAGTAGTTGGAGACGCCGGCGTAGCGCACGCGTCCGGAGGTCACGGCGGTGTCGACCGCCGCGAGCGCCTCCTCCCACGGCGTGACGGGGTCCCAGGCGTGCAGCTGCCACAGGTCGAGGTGGTCCAGCTGCAGCCGACCCAGCGAGGCGTCGAGCGCCGACAGCAGGTGGCCGCGCGAGGTGCCGCGGCCCATCGGGCCGGGACCGACCACCCCGTACGCCTTGCTGGCGACCAGCACCTCGTCGCGCGGCACGACGTCGGCCAGGATGCGGCCGAGCAGCCGCTCGCTCTCGCCGCCGGCGTAGGTGTCGGCCGTGTCGACCAGCGTCCCGCCCGCCTCGCGGAAGGCGACGAGCTGGGCGGCCGCGTCGTCCTCGTCGGTGTCGCGTCCCCAGGTCATGGTCCCGAGGGCGAGCCGGGAGACCACCAGCCCGCTGCGTCCGAGGTGTCGCTGCTTCACCGGCGGCACGCTAGCGTCCGGAGCTCCCTCGACCCCGCAGGAGCACGCGATGGAGCTCGGCCTCAACCTCGGCTACTGGGGAGCCGGCAACGACGCCGACAACCTCGCGCTGGCCCAGGAGGCCGACACGCTCGGCTTCTCCGTCGCCTGGGTCGCGGAGGCGTACGGCTCCGACGCGCCGACCGTGCTGGCCTGGGTCGGCGCGCAGACCAAGAGCATCGACATCGGCTCGGCCATCTTCCAGATCCCGGGCCGTACGCCGGCCAACTGCGCGATGACCGCCGCGACCCTCGACACCCTGTCCGGCGGGCGGTTCCGCCTGGGCCTCGGCGTGTCGGGCCCGCAGGTGTCCGAGGGCTGGCACGGCGTGCGGTTCGACAAGCCGCTGGCCCGTACGCGGGAGTACACCGACATCGTCCGGATGGCGCTGCGCAGGGAGAAGGTCCGCTACGAGGGCCAGCACTACGTCCTGCCGCTGCCCGACGGCCCCGGCAAGGCCCTGCAGCTGACCGTCCACCCCGTGCGCGAGCACCTCCCGATGTACCTCGCCGCGGTCGGGCCGAAGAACCTCGAGCTCTCCGGCGAGCTCTTCGACGGCTGGCTGGCGATCTTCTACTCGCCCGACCACGCGAAGGACTCGCTGGCCTCGATCGCCGCCGGCCGGGCCAAGGTCGGCAAGACGCTCGAGGGCTACGACGTCGTGCCGACGATGCCGATCGTCGTGGGCGCCGACCCGCGGGCCTGCGCCGACCCGGTCCGCTGGTACGCCGCGCTGTACGTCGGCGGCATGGGCAGCCGGGAGAAGAACTTCTACAACCAGCTCGCCGTGCGCATGGGCTACGAGGAGGCGGCGGGGACGATCCAGGACCGCTACCTGTCGCGGGACTACCAGGGCGCTGCGGACGCCGTGCCGTACGAGTTCCTCGACGGCACGTCCCTGCTCGGCAGCAAGGAGCGCATCGCCGAGAAGATGCAGGTCCTGGCCGCCAGCGGCGTCACGACGCTGACGCTGTCGCCGTTCGGCGCGACGCAGGAGGAGCGGAAGGCGGCCCTGCGCACCGCGGTCGAGGCGCTCGAGCTCTCCGGCGTCGGCAGCTGAGGCTCGCACCAGGCGGCGCTGCTCGGCCTGGCGCAGGGCGTGGCCGAGGTCCTGCCGGTCAGCTCCAGCGCCCACCTCGCGCTGCTGCCCGGCCTGCTCGGCTGGCCGGAGCCGCCGCACCGCACGACCTTCGCCGCGGCCCTGCACGCCGGCAGCACCGCCGGGATCTGCTGGGCGCTGCGCCGCGACCTGGCGGCGCTGGCGAGGACGCCCCGCCGGCCGGCGCACCGCCGTGCTCGGCGGCGGCCACCTCGGTCCCGGCGGCGGTCGCCGGGCTGCTGGGCGGCGAGGCCGTCGAGGCGCGGCTCGGCCGCCCGCGGCAGGTCGCGGTGCTGCTCGGCGCTGCCGGCCTGGCCCTGGCCGTCGGCCGACCGGCGGCCGCAGGAGGTTGCGGTCGGCGCCGCGGCAGGCCGCGGTGGCGGCGCTCGCGCAGGTCGCCGCGCTGGCCCCGGGCGTCTCGCGGCAGCGGCGCCGCGCTGACCGCGCTGCGCGCTGCCGGCGTCGAGCGCCAGGAGGCTGCCCGCTTCTCGCTGCTCATGTCCCTGCCGGTCACCGCGGGTGCGGCCGGGCTGACGCTGGCGCGGGCCGAGCCGCCGGTCCTGCGCGCGCTGGCCGGCCCGCTGGCTGCCGGGCTGCCGGCCGCGGCGGTCGCCGCCGCGGTGGCCGTACGCCGCCCGTTCAGGAGCCTGACAGGTCCGGCCCTCTACCGTCTGGCCCTGGCCACCGTGGTCGTCGTGCGCGAGCAGAGGAGAAGCAGCCGGTGAGCCTCGGGATCGTCGACGCCGTCGTGCTGGGCGTCGTGGAGGGGCTGACGGAGTTCCTGCCGGTCAGCAGCACCGGTCACCTGACCATCGCGGAGGGCCTGCTCGGGCTCGACGTCGACGACAGCGCGGTCACGGCGTACACCGCCGTCATCCAGATGGGCGCGATCGTCGCCGTCCTCGTCTACTTCGCCCGGGACTGGGTCCGGCTCGTCGGCGACTTCTTCGGCGGGCCTGGCGAGCGCGGAGCGGCGGCAGACCCCGGCTGGCGGCTCGCCCTCGGCGTCGTCGCGGCTCCGTCCCGATCGGCGTCATCGGGCTGCTCGGGCGCGATGTCATCAAGGGCTCGACGCTGCGCTCGCTGGTCACCGTCGGCATCGCGCTCATCCTGTGGAGCGCGGTCATGGTCTACGCCGAGCGGCGGGCCCGGCAGGACCGCGACGAGCAGGCGGTGACCGTCCGCGACGCCGTCCTGATCGGGCTGGCGCAGTGCATCGCGCTCGTGCCCGGCGTCTCGCGCTCCGGCGCCACCATCTCGGCCGGCCTGCTGCTCGGCTTCGACCGGGTGACCGCGACCCGGCTGTCCTTCTTCCTGTCGGTGCCGGCGCTCACCGCAGCCGGGCTGCTCGAGCTGCCCAGCGCGCTCGGCGAGGGCGTCGGGCTCGGGCCCGTCCTGGTCGGCACGGTCGTGTCGTTCGTCGTGGCGTACGCCTCGGTGGCGTTCCTGCTGCGCTTCGTCGCCGGCAACACGATCGTGGCCTTCGTGCCCTACCGGGTGCTGCTCGGCGTCGCCGTGCTGGTGGGGGTCGCTCTCACGTAGCGTCCGGCGGGTGACCACCCTCGTGCTCGTCCGCCACGGCCTGACCCACATGACCGGTCCCGTCCTGGCGGGCTGGACGCCGGGCTGCACCTGGACGAGCGCGGCCAGAAGCAGGCCGCCGCGGTCGCCGAGCGGCTGCGCGAGGTGCCCTTCGCCGCGATCGTCTCCAGCCCGCTGGACCGCTGCCTCGACACCGCCGGCGCGATCCTCGAGGGCCGCGACCTCGAGCTGCAGGTCGACGACCGCCTGGGGGAGTGCCGCTACGGCGACTGGACCGGCCGCCCGATCAAGGAGCTGGTCAAGGACCCGCTGTGGAAGGTCGTGCAGAGCCACCCCTCGGCGGTCACGTTCCCCGGACCCGAGGGGGAGCCGCTGCGCGAGACGCAGAACCGCGCGGTCGCCGCCGTCCGCGACTGGAACGCGCGCCTGGGCCCCGACGCGACCTGGCTGGCCTGCTCGCACGGCGACGTGATCAAGGCGATCGTCGCCGACGCCCTGGGCCTGCACCTGGACCAGTTCCAGCGCATCACGGCCGACCCGTGCTCGGTCACGGTCATCAACTACACCGAGCTGCGGCCCTTCGTCGTCCGCACCAACGACACCGGCGGTGACGTCGCCGCACTGCTGCCGCCGAAGAAGAAGACCCGCAGGAAGGCCTCCTCCGACGCAGCGGTCGGCGGGGGCGCCGGCAGCGCATAGGGTCGACGTCGTGCCACGACAGGTCTTCTCCTACGACAGCCCCGGCCGCTTCGTCGCCGGGACGGTCGGTCAGCCCGGCGACCGGACCTTCTACCTCCAGGCGAGCGGCGGCGGCCGTACGACCTCGGTCTCGCTCGAGAAGGTGCAGGTGCAGGTCCTCGCCGAGCGGCTCGAGGAGCTGCTGGAGACCGCCCGCCGCACGGCCGGCGCGGACGTGCCCGTCACCGTCGCCCGCGAGCTCGAGGACACCGGCCCGCTCGAGGCGCCGGTCGAGGAGGAGTTCCGCGTCGGAGCCATGGGGCTGGCCTGGGACGCCGAGGCCTCCCGCGTGGTCATCGAGGCGCTCGCCCAGCCCGAGGACGAGGCGCAGGCCGAGGTCGAGCCGCTGTCGGACGCCGAGGAGGGGCCGGACGCGCTGCGGGTCGTGCTGACCGCCGAGATGGCCCAGGCGTTCGTCCGCCGGGCCCAGCGGGTCGTCGCCGCCGGCCGGCCGCCGTGCCCGCTGTGCAGCCTCCCGCTGGACCCCGAGGGTCACATCTGTCCGCGACAGAACGGTCACCGCAGGTGACACGAGTAGTCCGTTCGGGTGGCATGGTGTTTGCCAGGGGCACGGATGGGCCTATCTTGTGCCCATGACACGCGGAACGCCTGAGACGCCCCTCGAGACCGAGCCCACGTCGGGAGCGATGTCGCGCCGCAACATGCTGCGTGGTGCCGCCGCTGCGGCGGGCCCTCGTCTACGTCGTCGCCGACCGTGCAGGTGATCGGCGTCTGCGGCCGCGAACGCTGCTGCGCCGAGCGGCGGCACCCCTCCCACCGAGCCGCCGAAGCAGCCGCCGAACAGCCCGCCGACGAGCCAGAGCCCGGCGCCGTCCCCCTCGCAGTCGACCGGGGGCGGTGGCGGCGAGGTCAGCCCGTCGCCGAGCACGCCGGCGCCGAGCCGTCGACCACCCCCGGGCAGCCGGGCAACGTCGGCCCGAGTCCGTCGATCACGCACCAGCCGTTCGACAGCCCCTCGCCGGTCAGCAGCCCGACCGGTGGTCCCGGGACGCTCTCGCCGAGCCCGTCGGTCAGCCCGACCCGCCGCACGGTCGTCCGCGCGGCGGCAGCCGCCCAGCCCGCTCGCCGCGCGTCACCGGTGGCCCGGCCTCGGTCGACCTGCCGCGCACCGGTCAGGACACCGGCCTCATCGCCGCCGCCGCGGGTGCCGCGGTCGCCGCCGGTGTGCGGCCTGGTGGCCGCCGGCGGTCGCGCCGCCACCCCGGCCGCTGCGGGCCGCGGCCGCTTCGGACGACGCGCCGGACGACAGCACCCCGCAGGTCTAGCGCAGCAGCTCCGCGACGAGCGCCGCGGCCGGCTCGGGCCGGTCGTAGCGCAGCGTCCAGCACTCCGCGTCCCTCATCGCCGCACCGGCCAGGCCCAGCGCCTCGGCCGGTGCGGCGAAGTGGTTGAAGGAGTTCCTCAGCAGGGCGGCCGCGCCGTCGCCCCGAGCGGCCGGACGCAGTGCGGCCGCCGAGGGCCGCGCTCCAGCAGCAGCAGGTGACCGAGCCGCAGGGGACCGGCGGCCGGGGCCGAGCCCAGCTCGGCCGGCGGTGACCGGCCGCTCCTCCCGCCCGGGCAGCGGCGGCGATGCCCCGACCGCGGCGAGCGACCAGGCCGACAGGGTCAGCGGCTTGAGGTAGGGCAGCACCGCGCCGTCCTCCCAGGACAGCACCAGGGCCTCGTCGGAGACGTAGTCCAGGCCGGCGCGCAGGCAGGCCGCGGTCAGGGTGCTCTTCCCGACGCCCGAGTCGGCCGGGAAGGCGACGGCCACGCCCCCCGCGGCGACGACGCCGGCGTGCACCGACAGCCCCGGGCTGTCGAAGACGGTGCGCGCGTTGACCGCCATGAGCAGGGCGTCGAGCGCGTCGGCCGCGGTCGGCACGGGCTGGACCGGCTCGCCGTCCAGCAGCACCGCCCCCTCGACCAGCTCCAGCGACCGCACGCGCGGGACCTCGGGGGCGGCGGGGAACAGCGCCTGCAGGGTGGCCAGCAGCTCCGGCGGGGCCTGCACGTCGTACGTCGTGGCGAGGACCGTCAGCCGCAGGCTCACGCCGGCAGGACCACGCCGTGCTCGCGCAGCAGTCCGAGCACCGGGTCGAGGTCGGCCCGCACCTGGCCGGCCGGCACGGCGTAGGCCTCGGACAGCACCGCGGCGATCTCGTCGACCGAGTCGACCTCGCCGAGCAGGTGCCAGACGTCGGCCGCGACCTCGTTGAGGTGCAGCACCACCTGGCTGTCGGCGCCGAGCAGCAGGACCTGGCCGTCGAGCTCGGTCGTGGCGATGTCCGGCGACCGCCGGAGCCGGAGGGACCCCATGGGCGACAGTCTGCCGCCCCGTGCGGCGGGCAGCGGGCACGGTGCGGGAGGATGTCGGCGTGCAGATCGAGGAGGTACGGCGGCTCCTGCACGACGGGGAGCTGTCGATCGAGGGCCGCCTCGTGGACGCCAGCAACGCCACGCTCTACTGCACCACCACGCTCGACGGCGTCACCGCGACCTGCGTCTACAAGCCGGTGACCGGCGAGCGCCCCCTGTGGGACTTCCCCGACGGCACGCTCGCCGGCCGGGAGATCTCCGCCTACCTGGTCAGCGCCGCGACGGGCTGGGAGGTCGTCCCCCCGACCGTCCTGCGCGAGGGTCCCTTCGGCCCCGGCATGTGCCAGCTCTGGGTCGACGTCGACGAGACCGTCGACCTGTCGGCGCTGGCCCGCAGCGACCACCCCGACCTGCGCCGCATGGCCGTCTTCGACGCCGTCGTCAACAACGCCGACCGCAAGGGCGGTCACCTGCTGCCCCGCCCCGACGGCCGCGTGCAGGGCGTCGACCACGGCATCTGCTTCTCCTCCGAGGACAAGCTGCGCACGCTGCTGTGGCAGTGGCGCTCGCTGCCGCTGACCGAGGAGGCGGTCGAGGTGCTGTCCTCGCTGCGGGCCCAGCTCGAGGGACCGCTCTGCGAGAGCTGCACGAGCACCTCACCCGTCGCGAGGTCCGCCGCACCGTCGAGCGGGTCGACCGGCTGCTGCTGACCGGCGTGCACCCGGAGCCCTCGCCGGACTGGCCCGCGATCCCCTGGCCGCCGTTCTAGCTAGGCGCGTACGCAGCCGGCGGCCCGGCCGACGCGGACGAGCCCGGCGCGGTCGCCGGCCTGGAAGTCCGCGGCGGTGCGCGGCAGCACCGGCGCCATGAGCTGCCGGCGGTCGGCGGCGTGGTCGAGCCCGACGACGTGGCCGAGCTCGTGCAGCGTGGTCGCCGTCCACGAGCTGCCGCCCTGCAGCGGCATCCGGTCGGTCGCGTCCAGCGCCACGACCGCGGCCCGGGTGGCGCCCTTCTTGGCGCCGGCCGCGTCCACGGTGCCGAACCAGACGGTGCGGGTCATGCCGACGACCGACGCGGCCCGGCCACGCAGCAGGTCGCTCGAGCGCGGGGTGGCCCAGCCGATCAGGACGGGCGGGTAGCGGCCGGGGGAGCGCGGCAGCCAGCCGGTCGAGGGGACCGTCGACACCGCGCCGTCGTAGACCCACGTCGTGCCGGTGAGGCGGCTGACCCGGGCCACCGACGCCTTCAGCACCGCGAGCCCGCCGGCCGGGCCGGCCGCGGTGCTGGAGACCCAGTGCACCGGACGGCAGGGGTCCCAGCGCACGGGCCGGCCGTCGAGGACCTCGGAGAAGCGGTACGCGCCGGTGGCCGCCGCGTGCGGCTCCTCAGGTGCAGCGAGGGACCGCTCGCACCCGTGACCGCCGGTCGCGACGGCCAGGGCGGCGGCCACGAGGGCGGCGCGGACGCGTACGGCGAGGACCATGACCAGGGGATCGGCCCCGGAGGGCGCTCGACCTCTCACCCGGACGTGCGTGCAGCAGGCGTCGCTAGGCTGCGCGCATGCAGTCCTGGCCCGCGACGGCGCTCCCGACCCTGCCGTCCGCGGCCGACCTCCCGCCCGTGCTGCTGCACTCGTCCTCGACGCGGGACCGCGTCCTGGTCGACCCCGACGGGACGGCGCGGATCTACGTCTGCGGCATCACGCCGTACGACGCGACGCACCTGGGCCACGCGGCGACCTACCTGGCGTTCGACACGCTGGTGCGGGTGTGGCGCGACCGCGGCCTCGACGTCGACTACGTGCAGAACATCACCGACATCGACGACCCGCTGCTCGAGCGGGCGCTGCGCGACGGCGTCGACTGGGTCGGGCTCGCCGAGCAGCAGATCCAGCTGTTCCGCGAGGACATGACCGCGCTGCGGGTGCTGCCGCCGACGCACTACGTCGGCGCGGTCGAGGCGATGCAGGAGATCGCCGAGGCGGTCGTCCGGCTGCTGGATGCCGGGCGTCGCCTACCGGGTCGATGACGACGTCTACTTCTCCGTCGCGGCCGCGCCGCACTTCGGCGAGGTGTCCGGGCTGGACACCGCGGCGATGACGGCGCTGTTCGCCGAGCGCGGCGGCGACCCCGAGCGGCCGGGCAAGAAGGACCCGCTGGACGCGCTGCTGTGGAAGGCCGAGCGCCCGGACGACCCCGCCTGGGACTCCCCGCTCGGCCGCGGCCGCCCCGGCTGGCACGTCGAGTGCGCGGCGATCGCGCTCAACCGGCTCGGCGCGACGCTCGACGTGCAGGGCGGCGGCTGCGACCTCGTGTTCCCGCACCACGAGCACTCCGCCGTCGAGGCCGAGGCGCTGACCGGCACCTGGCCGTTCGCCAAGGCGTACGTGCACGCCGGCATGGTCGGGCTCGACGGCGAGAAGATGAGCAAGTCGCGCGGCAACCTGGTCTTCGTCTCGGTGCTGCGGCGCGAGGGCGTCGACCCGGGTGCGCTGCGCCTCGCGCTGCTGGCCTCGCACTACCGCGCCGACCGGGAGTGGTCGGCGCCGGTGCTCACCGCGGGCGAGCAGCGGCTGGCCGCCTGGCGGGCCGGGCGTGCGCGGCCGTCCGGGCCGGACGGCACCGCGCTGCTGGCGGCCGTACGGGCGGCGCTGGCGGACGACCTCGACACGCCCGCGGCGCTGGCCGCGGTCGACGCGTGGTGCGCGCGCCGAGGGCTCCGACACCGCCGCGCCGGCCCTGGTGCGCGAGGTGGTCGACGCCCTGCTGGGGGTCGCGCTCTAGCCGTGGGTCACTCGTCACCGCGGCGGCGCAGGTAGCGCTCGAACTCCTTGGCGATGGCCTCGCCGGACGCCTCCGGCAGGTCGGTCTCGGGCTCGCGCTCCTCCAGCGAGGTGATGTACTCCCGCACCTCCTGGTCGTCGGAGGTCAGCTCGTCGACCTGCCGCTCCCAGGCGCGGGCCCGCTCGGGCAGGTCCTCCAGCGGCACCGACAGGTCGAGCAGGTCCTCGACCCGGCGCAGCAGCGCGACGGTGGCCTTGGGGCACGGCGGCGTCGCGACGTAGTGCGGCACGGCGGCCCAGAACGACACGGCGGGCAGGCCGGCCTTGGCGCAGGCGTCCTGGAAGACGCCGACGATGCCGGTGGGGCCCTCGTAGCGGCTGCGCTCCAGGCCCATCGACCGGGCGACGGCCGGGTCGGAGGCGGTGCCGCTGACCGGGACGGGGCGGGTGTGCGGGCTGTCGGCCAGCAGCGCGCCGAGGGTCACGACCAGCTCCGCGCCGAGCTCCTTCGCGACCGAGACCAGCTCCTCGCAGAAGCCGCGCCAGCGCATGTTGGGCTCCAGGCCGCGCACCAGCACGACGTCGCGGTCCTCGCCCTCCAGGCGGGCCACGGCGAAGCGGGTCGTCGGCCAGGTGATGCGCCGGGTCTCGCCGTCCTCGAGCTGGACGGTGGGGCGGTTGACCTGGAAGTCGTAGTACTCGTCCGGGTCGATGGCGCAGACCGCCTCGGCGCCCCAGACGTCCTGCAGGTGCTCGACCGCGGAGGTGGCCGCGTCGCCGGCGTCGTTCCAGCCCTCGAAGGCGGCGACCAGGACCGGTCGACGCAGCGGGGCGTCCAGGTCCGGGCGGGTCGGCAGTGTCGTCACGTGGGCATCCCTTCCCGTGCAGCCTCCTGTGAGACCTCTTCGGCGGCGGCGCGGACCAGGCCGGCGACCAGCGCCGGCCACTGGAGCGGGACGTCGTGGACGGCGCCGGCCCAGCGCTGCAGGCGCGGCCGGGCGAGCAGCTGCCCCGCCCGCTCCATCGCCTGGGCGCGACGGGCCGCCCAGGGCGTCTCGTCGGCCTCGACCGGTGTGCAGGCCACCAGCCACGCCGGGCAGGTGATGCGGGCCAGCACGCCGTCGGCGTCGCCGTCGAGCAGGTCGTCGACGATCGCCATGTGGGCCTCGAAGGGCAGCCGCGCCCGGGCCAGGCCGTCGTCGCCGACCGCGAAGATCGGCAGGACCGCCTGCTCCACCTCGGCGGACCACCAGGGTGCGAGCGGTCCGCTGCGCAGCCGGGCCACCAGCTCGTCGGGGGGCACGGCGAAGCGCGGGGGCGTCAGCCGCTCCCGCACCTCGGAGCGGGGGACTCCCGGCTCGCCGGGGGCGCCGAGGCCGCCGTCGACGGCGACGACCGCGAGCACCCGCTCGGGGTGGTCGGCAGCCAGCCGCAGGGCGGTCGAGGCCCCCCAGGAGTGGCCGACGACGACGGCCCGGGACAGCCCGAGGGCGTCCAGCGCGGTCAGCGCGTCGCGGGCCACGGTCGCCCCGTCGTACGGGCCCTCCGGGCGCTCGCTGTCGCCGTGTCCGCGCTGGTCGAGCGCGAGCACCGGCAGCCCGGCGAGCCCCGGGACGACGAGGTCCCAGAAGCGCCGGGTGGAGGCCAGGCCGTGGAGCAGCAGCACCGGGGTGCCGGCGCCGGGCCAGCGGGTGGCCCGCAGGCGCACGCCTGCCCAGGCAGGTCGAGGTCGAGCCCGCCCGCGACCGGGGGCCGGACGCCGAGCGGCCCGGAGGTCACGGGCAGCGGGTCACTTCTTCGCGCCCTTGCCGGTGGTGTGCACGATCAGGACGTCGCACTGGGCCCGGTGGCTGATGTTGGCGGGCACCGAGCCGAGCAGGCGGCCGGCCAGGCTGTTGAGGCCGCGGTTGCCGACGACCAGCAGGTCGACCCCGCGGTCCTTGACCAGCGCGATGAGCTCGTCGACCGGGTCGCCCTCGACCGCGATGGTGTCGACCTGCTCGACGCCGAGGCCCTTGGCCCGGTCGGCCGCGTCGCGCAGCACGTCCTCGGCCGGCGTCGAGCCGCTCACCTTGTAGCTCTCGCCGCCGAGGGCGTCCTGCGCGTCCTGCACCTCGCGGGCCGACATCGGCCGGTAGGCGCAGGCCAGGAGCAGCGTCGCGCCGGCGTCGCGGGCGATCATCGCCGCGCGGTCGACCGCCCGGAACGACGAGTCGGACCCGTCGGTGCCGACCAGCACGGTCGCGTACGTCGAGCTGCTCACGGGGTCCTCCATCACGGAGACGCGCGGGTGAGCGGAACCTACCGCCCGGCCGCGCTGCGCCCTGCGGAGCGTCCGGCGTGCCGCCGGTAGACTCGAGAGGTGACTGCCTCGCCTGCCGCCCGTCCTGACCTGCTGACCGCGCTGCGTGAGCGCGTCGTCGTGGCCGACGGCGCGATGGGCACGATGCTCCAGGCCCACGACCTGTCCGTCGACGGCGACTTCCAGGGCCACGAGGGCTGCAACGAGGTCCTCAACGTCACCCGCCCCGACGTGGTCCGGTCGGTGCACGACGCCTACTTCGAGGCCGGCAGCGACGCGGTCGAGACCAACACGTTCGGCAGCAACTTCGCCGCCCTCAACGAGTACGGCATCCCCGAGCGCATCCGCGAGACCGCCCTGGCCGGTGCCCGCATCGCCCGCGAGTCCGCCGACGCGTTCTCCACCCCGGACCGCCCGCGCTGGGTCATCGGCTCGGTCGGCCCCGGCACCAAGCTGCCGACCCTGGGCCACGAGACCTACGCCGTGCTCCGCGACGGCTACCAGGAGCAGTGCGAGGCCATGATCGAGGGCGGGGTCGACGCGATCCTCGTCGAGACCAGCCAGGACCTGCTGCAGACCAAGGCCGCCGTCGTCGGCGCCAAGCGGGCGATGGAGGTCACCGGGACCCGGGTCGCGCTCATCGCCCAGGTCACGGTCGAGCTGACCGGCACGATGCTGCTCGGCTCGGAGATCGGCGCGGCGCTGACCGCGCTGGAGCCGCTCGGCATCGACGTGATCGGCATGAACTGCGCGACCGGCCCCGGCGAGATGGCCGAGCACCTGCGCTACCTCTCCCAGCACGCCACCGTGCCGCTGTCGGTCATGCCCAACGCCGGCCTGCCCGAGCTCGGCAAGGACGGCGCCGTCTACCCGCTCGGCCCGGCCGCAGCTGGCCGACGCGCTGTCCGGCTTCGTCGACGAGTACGGCGTCGGCCTGGTCGGCGGCTGCTGCGGCACCACGCCGGAGCACCTGCGCCAGGTCGTGGAGCGGGTGCGCGGGCGCGCCGGTGCCGCGCCCGCACGCCCGAGGTGGAGCCGTCCGCCGCCTCGCTCTACTCGGCGGTGCCCTTCGTGCCGGACGCCGGCGTCCTGATGGTCGGGGAGCGCACCAACACCAACGGCTCCAAGGCGTTCCGCGAGGCGATGATCGCCGGCGACTGGGAGAAGGTCGTCGACATCGGCCGCGAGGCCGTGCGCGAGGGCGCCAACATGATCGACCTCTGCGTCGACTACGTCGGCCGCGACGGCGCGATCGACATGCGCGACGCCGCCTCGCGCCTCGCCACCGCCAGCACGCTGCCGATCATGCTCGACTCGACCGAGCCGCCCGTGATCGAGGCCGGCCTCGAGTGCCTCGGCGGCCGGGCCGTCATCAACTCGGTCAACTTCGAGGACGGCGACGGGCCGGACAGCCGCTTCCGCAAGATCATGCCGATCGTCAAGGAGCACGGCGCCGCCGTCGTCACCCTGACCATCGACGAGGAGGGCCAGGCCCGCACGGCCGAGAAGAAGGTCGCCATCGCCGAGCGCACCATCGACGCGATGGTGCGCGAGTACGGCATCCGCGAGGGCGACATCCTGGTCGACTGCCTGACCTTCACCCTCGGCACCGGGCAGGAGGAGTCGCGGCGCGACGGCATCGAGACGATCGAGGCCATCAAGCTGCTCAAGCAGCGCCGGCCGGGCGTCGGCACCACCCTCGGCCTGTCCAACATCTCCTTCGGCCTGAAGCCCGCTGCCCGCGTGGTGCTCAACTCGGTCTTCCTGCACGAGTGCCAGAAGGCCGGCCTGACCAGCGCGATCGTGCACGCCAGCAAGATCCTGCCGATGAACCGGATCCCGGACGACCAGCGGGAGACCGCGCTCGACCTGGTCTACGACCGCCGCCGCGAGGGCTACGACCCGCTGACGGCGTTCCTGGACCTGTTCGAGGGCGTCGAGGCCGACACCGGCGGCAAGACGCGCAACGAGATCCTCATGGAGCTGCCGCTCGACGAGCGCCTGCAGCGCCGCATCATCGACGGCGAGAAGAACGGCCTCGAGGCCGACCTCGACGCCGCGATGGCCGGCGGCCAGAAGCCGCTGCAGATCATCAACGACACGCTGCTGTCCGGCATGAAGGTCGTCGGCGAGCTGTTCGGCTCCGGGCGAGATGCAGCTGCCGTTCGTGCTGCAGTCGGCCGAGATCATGAAGACCGCGGTCGCCTACCTCGAGCCGCACATGGAGAAGGCCGAGGGCGACGAGGGCAAGGGCAAGATCGTGCTGGCCACCGTCAAGGGCGACGTCCACGACATCGGCAAGAACCTCGTCGACATCATCCTGACCAACAACGGCTACGACGTCGTCAACATCGGCATCAAGCAGCCGGTCAACGCCATCCTCGAGGCGG
>CAVXMC010000015.1:0-120317 GCA_963762795.1 uncultured Actinomycetota bacterium
CACCGAACCGTCGGGCGGTCGAGACGACATCCCAGGCCTACGGGCTCGCCGTCTCCGCACCCAGCACGCGGAGAACGAGAAGACCGGATCGTCACCTGCAGGGACCGCGAGCTGCAGGTGGCCCTGCAACGGTGAGGTAGGCGAGCCCGTGGTGACTCGCCACCGACTGCGCGGTCGGGCGAGAGGCGGTGGCCAAGGGCAGCGCTGGCGCCGCGCATGACAGCACGTGGCTCAGGCGGGCATGTGAGACTCGACCGCCGCCGCGGCCATTCGCGACGGTCCCCCTCAAGGGCGTCACGTCCCTGTCGATGTAGGGCCGAGGAGGTGTGTGCCGGTGCTCAGCACGAGCGAGTCGCAGCACGCGCATCTGGTGACCATCCTGGACGGCCTGCCGCTCGCGGTGATGCTCCGCGCCCCGGACGGCACGTTGCTGCACATCAACCCAGGTGGCGAGCGCCACCTCGCGCGGCTGGGGGTCGGGGTCGATGCCATCGCGAGCAGCCCCAGCAGCCTGATGGACCACGTGGAGGTGGTGGACCAGGACGGCCGTCCCTATGAGGCCGCAGCTCTCCCGGTCGTGTCAGCGATCCGCGAGGTCGCTCATCATGACGCCATCCTCGGATACGGGCTGCCGGCCGGCGGGTACGCCTGGTACCGGGTCCGGGCTGCACCCGTCGACCTGGGCGACGGCTCCACCGGCACCGTCGTCACCCTCGACGACGTGACGTCACAGCACGAGGCACGTCGCCGGTTGGCCGTCGCCGAGCGGTCCCTGCGCCTGACGTTCGACAACGCACCGATCGGGATCGCTGTCCTGCGGCCTGACGGCAGCCTGCTCGAGGCGAACGCCGCGCTCTGCGACCTGCTCGGAGTCACCGAGGCACGCCTGATGACCGACGGGCTCCAGTGGGCAGCGCATCCCGACGAGCAGGACCACGACGGCGATCTGCTCACCACATGGTTGTCCGGATCTGGCGAACGTCATCTGATCGACCGCCGCTTGCCTCACGTCTCCGGGGGCTGGCTCTCCTGCCAGTTGTCCGTGGCGCTGGTGCGCGACAACGACGACACGCCCCTGCACCTCATCGTCCAGGTCGTCGACCTCACGGCACGACATGCTCTCGAGCAGGAGCTGCGCGCCGCCGCGGCAGAGGACCCGTTGACGGGACTGGCCAACCGGCGAGCGCTGAGCGAAGCTCTGGGCGAGGCACAGCGCCGCCAGGAGCGCGACGGCAGCGGAGTGGGCGTGCTCTACGTCGACCTCGACGACTTCAAGACGGTCAACGACACCTACGGCCACGAGGTCGGCGATCGCGTCCTCGTCGAGATGGGCCGGCGGCTGCGGGAGGTCGTGCGGGACGACGACACGGTGTGCCGCATGGGTGGTGACGAGTTCGTGGTGCTCTGTGCGCCGGTCGAGGGACCGATGGTCATGGACCGGCTGGAAGCCCGTCTGATTTCCATGCTGCCCGTGACGGTCATGGCCGACGGCAGGCTGGTGACGGTCCGCGCGAGCACCGGGTCAGTCGTGGTGGCTCCCGACGAGGACCTCGACGGCGCGCTGCGCCGTGCGGATGCGGCCATGTACCGATCGAAGGGTGCATCCCGCCCTCGAAGCTGAACGCCGCGTGCGGCACGAAGAGGCAAGGCTCCACTCGCCCTAAAGACATCGGTGGGTACGTCAAGACCTCCGGTGCCTCAACGCTGCCAGCCGTGTCGGGGTGGACCGCCCTTCGCCGGCCCTCAGGGCCTTGCCGAGGTCCGCCACGACACGAGGCACCCGCCCCACCAGGGATGCCGACGCACGCTTCGAACAGACC
This sequence comes from uncultured Actinomycetota bacterium, assembly GCA_963762795.1. Taxonomy (GTDB): domain Bacteria; phylum Actinomycetota; class Actinomycetes; order Mycobacteriales; family SCTD01; genus RYN-170. The sequence goes on from CAVXMC010000015.1 coordinate 1,821, forward strand.
GCGCGGGGGCCACCCCGCGCAGGGCCGTCCTACAGTTCGGCCGATGACCGACCCGACGGGCCAGGCCGTCGTCCCCGAGCACGAGGACCCCCGTCAGGACGGCCCGATGACCGGCGGCGAACGCGCGGTCCTGGACCACCGGCTCGACCTCTACCGCGACACGGTGGGCTTCAAGCTCGCCGGCCTCGACGCCGGTCAGCTGACCCACCGGGCAGTCCCCCCGTCGACGATGAGCCTGCTCGGCGCCCTGCGGCACCTGACCGAGGTCGAGGCGTACTGGCTCCGCGTCGTCCTCCTCGACGAGCCGCACCCGGCGCACGCCGTAGGTGCCGCGGCCAGCCTTGAACGCCGCCTGGACATGGCTGCCGACGGTCGCGCGGCGGCGGGCTCGCGCCGATGGCAGCGCCTCCAACCACTCATAGAACCCGGAGGTGGAAATCTCCAGCCACCGGCACATCAAGGTGACGGGGAACGGGCTGGCCGGGTCGGCCTTCTCCGCGGCAACGAACGCGAACTTGTCGCTCACAGTTGTTCTCTCGCGAAGAAGGCAGCGGCTTTTTTTAGGAAATCCGCCTGGAGGCGCAGCTCTCGGTTCTCCCGTTCGAGCTCACGCAGTCGAGCCCTTTCCGGAAGGGTGAGCTCCTCGCTCACCGGATGTTCTCGGCGATACGTGTTCACCCAGTTCCCCAGGGTGCCTTCGTTGATACCCAGCTCTCGAGCAACCTCCGCGGTCGGCCGGCTTGAGTCGATCACCAGCTTCACCGCCTCCAGCCGATACTCGGCAGTGAACTTTCGGTACTTTCCCATAAGCAACCCTTCGTCAGGAAACATTCTCCTGGTTCAGGTCACTGTCCGGAGGGAGGGACACACCCCAGCCGACCGCAACGCGTCCCATCAGCGCACTGCTCCTTCGGGCGCCCGCCAGCAACGCCGCCAGCAACGCCGACCTCTCACGTCCTCGCTCTACATCTCGCCGCCGTATGCCGACCGCCCCTGACCTGCGCAAACAGCGCTGACCAGGTCCAGAGACAACGCCGGTCCACGAGTTCAAGACCGCCGCCATCGGCCACTAGGCGAGCCTTCCCGGCCCGCGCACTCTAGGCGTTCCCGCACGTGAGAGGCGCAAGAGGCGTGCAGACGCGGAGTCTCTCCGCCCGCTGAAGCGTCGACACCAGCATCGGGCTCCGCGGCAAGCAGTGCGTCCATTGCCGTGGGGGCTCGCCGCTGGAGCTGGGCGGACACGTTGCGTGTACAGGTCCTGGGTGATCGCGGTCCGCGTGGGGACTGCCCCATCATCTCGCTGACGATCTTGACGGGCTGTTTGTTAGAAAGCTGCAGCGTCGCGAAGGTGCGCCGCAAGTCGTGGAAGCCGGCGCGCGGCAGGCCGGCGGCGGCCACGACCGGACGGAAGTACCGGCGAACGACGGTGTGACGTGACGGCCCACCCGACTCAACGCACGGAGCGCAGTGCGAGGCCGTGCGCCGCAGCGAGCACGAGCGCTGCGACCACGAGCAGCGGAGTCAGGGGTCCGCCCATCGTGGCCAGGGTGCCGGCGGCACCGACGAAGAGGAGCACGGCGGCACCCGTGCTGAGGACGCCGGCGCGGGCGAGCGAGACCGCGAGCACCAGGTAACCGACGACACCGAACAGGCACATCAGGAAGACGTAGCCGCTGTTGCCGTCGTTGAACTGCTCCTGGATCATCACCTGCGCGGCCCGGTCGGGCGCCAAGGCCGCCTCTGACAGGAACAGCCCGCCGACGCAGATCCCCGCGGTCCCCGCCCAACCCAGCGCAGTCGCCACGATGGCAAAGCTCGCCGACCGCCGTCGCCCGGCGACCAGGAGGCGCCTGGCGAGGAAGACGGCCGTCAGCGTCAGCAGGCCGGAGGCGGCCATCGCCAGCAACCAGCCAGCATCAGAGCGGCCCTGGTGCTCGGCCATCTCGGTGAGCGTCCCGTCCCAATCCTGGTCGTCGAAGGGCACCAGCAGCCCGCGACCCACGGCCATCAGCAGCGGCGCCCCGATGAGCAGCCCGGTCGTCCCCGGCCAGCCCACCATCGGCTGTGCGGTCCGGTTCTCGTCGACCATGGTCATCTCAGTGTCTCCTTTCGGTCGCTGCACCCCCGGCTGCGACCAACGGTGACGCTGCCGCTCCGCGGCGCTCGCGTCCGCCGGGCTGACCCTGGACATCGGTTCAGGGCTGTCCCTGAGCACGCCGCCGGGTCCCGGTGCCATGCTCCCCGGCATGACGGGGGGTCAGCGGGTCCTCGCGGCGCGCTGCGTGGCTGCCTCCAGTGCCGCCTGCCTGGTCGCCACGTTCATCGCGCTGGCGGTGCTAGATCACCGGTTCGTGGCTACCGGACGGGACGACCTGCGCGAGCTGACACTGTCCAGCCTCGGTTTCCTTTTGGCCATGGTGGTGGCCGCCCTCGTCGGCGTCATTTTGCTCGTCCGCCAGCCTGAGCACCCCGTGGGATGGCTGTTCGCCGCGCTCTCGGTGTCGATCAGCGCGGTCGGCACGGGTGAGACCTACGGTCTCTACGGCCTGCGGCTGCACCAGGGAATGCCCGCAGCCGCCTCGGCCGCCGCGCTGTCGAGCAACGGCTTCGTGCTGTGGCTGATGCTGGTCGCGCTCGTCTTCTCGCTGACTCCCACGGGTCGGCACCTGACCCCGCGCTGGCGCCGTGTTGCGAGGCTGATGGTGGCGAGCAACGTGCTGTGGCTGGTCGCCAAGGTGCTCGACCCCGGTCCGCTCGAGGAACCGTTCACCGACGTGATGAACCCGTGGGCCGTGGACGGCGTCGACCTTAGCGCGCTCCGGGGGCCGCTGGCGCTCGCGAGCAACATCCTCATCCTCGTCGTCGCCTCCTCGCTGATCGTGCGCTTCCGCCGCTCTCGAGGTGACGAGCGCCGGCAACTGCTGTGGATGGCCGTCGTCGCCGTCCCGTTCCCGGTCCTGGTCGTCGTCGCCTACGTCGCCGCCTCTACGGACAACACCACGATCCTCAACCTCGCCGGGGCCGGCTTCGTCCTGCCGCTGCCCATCGGCGCAGGCCTGGCGATCAGCCGCTACCACCTCTACGACGTCGACCGGATCCTGTCGCGGGCACTGTCCTACCTGCTCGTCTCGGCGCTGCTCGGCGCGACCTGCGCCGCCGTCATCGTGCTCGTCGCCCGCGCTGCGGGCCAGGCCGTCAGCCGCTCACCCACCGCGCTCGTCCTCGCCACCCTCGCTGTCGCCGCGGCGGCCCGGCCGGTCTACTCCGCGGTGCAGGACGCGGTCGACCGACGCTTTGCCCGCCGTCGCTGGGACGCGCTCCACCAGGTGCGCGCGTTCGTGGCCAACCCCTCGCAGCAGGGCTCGATCGAGTCGGTGCTGCGCAGCGCGCTGCAGGACCCGTCGCTGCGCGTCGCCTACGAGGTCGGCGACGGCTGGGTCACCGAGGACGGGCAGCCGGCCGAGCCGGGCCCGCAGCGGGTGCTGCGGGCCGGGCGCACGGTGGCCGCAGTCGCCTACGGCAGCGACCCGGCCACCACGCGTGCCGCACTGCACGAGGCCGCGAGTGAGCTCGACAACGCCGGTCTGCGGGCGGCCATCGCCGTGCAGCTCGAGGAGGTGCGCGCCTCCCGGACCCGCATCGCGCAGGCCCAGGTGGAGGAGCGGCAGCGCATCGAGCGCGACCTGCACGACGGCGCCCAGCAGCGCCTGCTCGGCACCGCAGCGCAGCTCCAGGCGGCGCTGCTCAACGGCGAGGAACCACGTCTGCGGGCAGCCCTGGAGCTCGGGATCGCCGAGTGCCGCAGCGCCGTGCTCGAGCTGCGCGAGCTGGCCAACGGCCTGCACCCCTCCGCGCTCGCCGATGGCGGCCTGACCGCCGCGCTCGAGGACCTGGCGGCCCGGCTGCCGGTGACGACCGACATCCGGTTGCCCACCCGACGCTATGCCCCGCATGTGGAGGCCACCGTCTGGTTCGTGGTGTGCGAGGCGGTCAGCAACGCGGTCAAGCACGCCTCCGCCCGCTCGATCACGGTGGAGCTCGCCGAGCAGGGCGACAGCCTGCTGGTCGCGGTCGTCGACGACGGTCTCGGCGGGGCCGTCGCCGACGGGCGCGGTCTGCGTGGTCTGGCAGACCGGGTCGAGGCCGTGGGCGGCTCCCTCGGTGTGGCCGACCGGCCGGCCGGTGGCACCCGTGTCGAGGCGGTGCTGCCGTGCGGGTCGTGATCGCCGACGACGCGGTGCTCTGGCGCGAGGGGCTGGCCCGCCTCCTCGTCGAGGCGGGCATCGAGCCCGTCGCCCTCGCAGGCGATGCCGCCGCGCTTCTCCAGGCGGTCGAGGAGCACCGGCCGGACGCGGCCCTCATCGACGTGCGGATGCCCCCCAGCTTCACCGACGAGGGCGCCGAGGCCGCGACCCGGTTGCGCGCGGCCTGGCCCTCTATGGGGCTCGTGCTGCTGTCCCAGACGCTGGAGGTCCGCAGGGCGTCGGCGCTGGCCCGCTCGGCGCCTCGTGGCTTCGGCTACCTGCTCAAGGACCGGGTGCTGGACGTGTCGACGCTGGTCGACGCGCTCAGCTCGGTGGTCGCGGGCGGGACGGTGCTCGACCCGGACGTGGTAACCGCGCTTCTCGGACGCCGGCACGCCCAGGACCGGCTCGCCGTCCTGTCGGGGCGCGAGCGGGAGGTGCTCGCGCTGGTGGCGCAGGGCCGCTCCAACGGCGCGATCGCCCGCCAGCTCGTGCTCACCGACAAGACCATCGAGAGCCACATCGCGAGCATCCTGAGCAAGCTCCAGCTCATGCCGGAACCCGACGACCACCGCAGGGTGCTAGCCGTCTTGGCCTGGCTCGAGGGCTAGCCAGGTGCTGGTACCGCACCGCCTCAGCGGTCGCCTCTCGCAACAGCGGGCCAGAGGCCGCAGAGCCGGCACTAGCGTCGTCTGCGCCGTGGCATCCGGCGCCAGCCTCCGCACCTGACGGCACTGGTTCGTGCCGTTCACCAATGGGAGGGTTGTCGTGAGTCCGACGGGTGGCTGGTTGAGCACGCCAGGCCACTGGTGGGCCTGGCCTGCGCTCGTCTTCTTCATGGTCGCCGGCGTGGTGGGCCTGGTGCGCTTCCTAGCGCTGGGGGCCTACATGAGCGCCGTCTTCATGGTCGTGTGGATTGCCGGCGTGGCGATGCTCTCCGTTCGCCATCGCCCGGCATGGCAGCAGCACCGCGCGCGGCGGGGGTAGGTGCCGTCAGCCGCAACGCACTAGAGGTGGGCCTAGTCCCACGTCGCCCATGCGGGCGGCCCGTTCCGGGCTGAAAGTGGACCGGTCAGAACGGGCATACGGGTTCGAGTTGGGTCGACTTTCGGATTAGCGGTCGGCCAGCAGCGCCCGAGCACGTCTCCTCTGCGCCCAGTCGCTGGCCCCGGCTCGGGCCATCGACGCCAACCCACCGCCTGCACCTGAGCCGACCCGCCTGGCAGGCACCCAGAGCGCCCCTGCGCGTGCCACATGCGTGCCACATCGAGCGGTCAGCAGGGGTCATCGACGAGGTCGCCATGTGGGCCTTCAACCCCGGACACCCCTGCTGACCAGCGCTTTAGTGAGGTCGCGTGTGGTGCAGAAGTGCCAAGATCGGGCTCAACTCGGATTATGAGTCCCCTGCTCTGACCGGCTGAGCTACCGCCCCCGGGCCCGCGAGACCGCCGCGGACCTGGCGGGCCACATCCTTGCAGGTGCACGACGCACCACGGCGGCACTCCCAGGCGTACGGTCCGGCTGTGGTGGCCCTCGGCGCCCCGGCCCGGCAGTCCCGCCCGCGGCTCGCCCCGCGGACGGCCTTCGACGTGCTGGCCGTCGGCCACACCGCGTGGGGCCTGTACGCCTACCGCCGCGAGGTCGGCGACCTCCTGAGCGAGCTGCCGGGGTCGGTCGGTGACGGCATCTTCGACCGGCGGCACAGCCACGACGCGCGGGCGGCGGCCTTCTGGTTCCTGCTCGTCGGCCCGCTGCTGGCCCTCCTGGGCCGGCTGCACGCCGCGGCGGAGGCCGCCGGTGACCGCGACGCCCAGCGCGCGTCGGCACGCGCCGTCACCGCGGTCAGCGTCGCCGGCTGGGTCGCCATCCCGCGCTCGGGGTTCCCGGGCGGGCTGGCGCTCGGTCTGTGGCTCCTGCGGCGCGCCCGGCAGTGACGGCCATGCGCGTCCTGGCAGCGACGACAGCGGGAGCCGGCCACCTCGCCGGGCTGCTCCCCTTCGCCCGGGCCTGCGTCGCGGCCGGCCACGAGGTGCGGGTCGCCGCGCCGGCGTCGTTCGCCGAGGCGGTGACGGGCGCCGGCCTCGTGCACGAGCCGCTGGGCGACGCCGACGCCGGCGGCGCTCGGGGCCGTCTTCGGCCGCATCCCGTCGCTCACCATGCACGAGGCCGACGACCTGGTCCTCCGGGAGGTGTTCGGCCGGCTCGACCGCGACGCCGCCCTGCCGGCGATGCGCGCGATCGTGGACCGCTGGCGGCCCGACGTCGTGCTGCGGGAGCCGGCGGAGGTCGCGTCGTACGTCGTGGCCACCGAGTGCGGCCTGCCGCACGTGCAGACCAGCATCGGGCTGAGCGCGCTGGACGACCGGATGCTGCCGCTGCTCGGCGAGGCCCTGCAGGACCTCGACTGCCCGGCGGCCGGCCTGACCGACGCGCCGCGCTGGACCACCGTGCCGCCGTCGTTCGACCTGCCGAGCACGACCCGCACCGGTCCGGTCACGTACGCCCGGGCGCCCGACCCTGCCCCGGCAGGACCGCTGCCGGACTGGTGGCCGGGCGGCGACCGGCCCCTCGTCTACGTCACGTTCGGCAGCGTCGCCGCCGGGATGGGCCTGTTCCCGGCCTTCTACCGGCGCGTGCTCGAGCAGCTCGCCGAGGTGCCCGTGCGGGTCCTGCTCACGACCGGCGCCGCCGCGGACCCGCGGAGCTGGGCCCGCTGCCCCCGCACGTCCGCGTCGAGCGCTGGTGGCCGCAGGACGACGTGCTGGCCCGGGCCGCGGTCGTCGTCGGGCACGGCGGCTTCGGGACGACGCAGGGCGCGCTGGTGGCCGGCGTGCCACAGGTGGCGCTCCCGCTGTTCTCCTTCGACCAGTACGCCAACGCGGAGCGGGTGGCCGCCGTCGGGGTCGGCGTGGCCCTGGTCGGCGACGCGCCGGGGACCCGGCCGGCCGCAGACCTGGTCCCGTACGGCCCGGCGGAGACCGACGGCCTGGCCGCCGCGGTCCGCCGGCTGCTGGAGGACGATCGCTACGGCACGGCGGCGCAGGCGCTCGCCGCCGAGGTGGCCGCGCTGCCGGACGCACGCATCGCCGTCGAGCAGCTGCGCCGACCTCAGAGCGGGTCGAGCAGCTCCGCACAGGCCTGCACGACGGCCGGGTCGCGCGTCACGGCGTAGGAGAACGAGCGCTCGAGGTCCGCGGCACCCGGGACGCGCAGGTCGGTGGCGGCCATCGCGACCGGGTCGCGCTCGGACAGCAGGACGACGACCCACTCGTCGACCAGCGGGTGGTCGTCGTCGAGGGGGACCCCGGCGACGCCGGGGGCCAGCCAGCTGCGCAGCCCGCGGGCGTGCAGGCGCACGCGCGCGCCGGCGGCGGCGAGCCGGGTGTAGGCCTCGAGGGTCGGCCGGACGAGGAAGCGCTCGTCCTGCAGGCAGGCCACGGCGCGTGAAGGAGGCGACTGCAGGGCCGCGCTCTCCAGCGACCGGCTCAGATCGATCAGGGCCGCCTTGTCAGCCGGCTGCGGCTGCTCGACCGCGCTGACCAGCGCGAACGGCGTCGCAACTCGCACACGGTCCTCCGGCGTACGGGCTGCGGGGCCGGGCAGCGAGCGTGGTGACTGTCTACCCGGCGCCCGCCGACCCGTACCGCCTGGGTGGTGAGGGCTCCCGCGCCTGGACTCGAACCAGGAACCGTTCGATTAACAGTCGAATGCTCTGCCAATTGAGCTACGCGGGACCGCGCCGGTCGCCCGGCGGAGCAGAACGATAGCGCAACGGGGTCGGCCGCCCTGCCGTGCGGATCACTCACGCGCGGGGGTGGTGAGGCGGCGGAAGGCGGGTAGGGGCTGGGGCAGAGCAGACACGCACCCGCACCCCTGGAGGGACCCACCATGATCCGCAAGCTCACCCTCGCGGCCGGCTTCGCCGCCGGCTACGTCCTCGGCGCCAAGGCCGGCACGGAGCGCTACGACCAGATCGTCGCCAAGGCCCGTGAGCTCGCCGGCCAGCCGGCCGTGCAGGAGGTCACCACCAACCTGTCGCAGACCGCGAGCACGGTCGCCGACAAGGCCAAGAGCACCGTCAACGAGACCATCACGTCGACCAGCGACAAGGTCGCGGGCACCGGCAACGGCACCCCGCCGGTCGTCGACCTGAACGCCTCGACCACCGGGTACGACACCGGCGCGGCCCCCATGAGCGGCGCCGCAGCCTCCAAGACCGTCTAGGCACCGTCGCCCGGACCAGCACGCCTCCTCACGATCCCCTGAACCCGGAACGGAGAACAGCAATGGGCACCGTCGCGCACTACATCGAGGTCGACGCTCCGGCCAGCCAGTGCTACGCCTGGTGGCGCGGGCTGACCAACCTCCCGCAGATCATGCCGGACGTGGAGTCGGTCGAGCCGCAGGGCGGCAGCACCGAGCTCACCCACTGGAAGGTCCACGGCCCGCTGGGCAAGACCGTCGAGTGGGACGCCAAGATCGTCGAGGACGTCGCCGACACCCGCATCGCCTGGGCCAGCGAGGACAGCAGCGGCCTGGACGTCAAGAACGCCGGCGCGGTCCGCTTCGACGACCACGGCGGCACCACGGGCGTCGAGGTCAGCCTGCAGTACGACCCGCCGGCCGGGATCCTGGGCGACGCCGTCGCCAAGATCTTCGCCGACCCGCAGGACAAGGTCGAGAAGGCGCTCGCCGCCTTCAAGTCGACCATCGAGTCGGCCACCCCCGGCTCGGGCACGACCGTCAAGCAGAGCTAGCAGCACCCTGCCGTCGAGGCCGCTCCCGCTCCGGCGAGAGCGGCCTCGGCCGCGCCACGGCGCCCGTACCGGGAGCGCCGCCACCACCAGAGCAAGGAGCACGCCATGACGTCCCGCATCCCGGAGCCGCCGTCCGCCATGGAGGCCGAGGGGATCCCCGACCCCGGTGACACCAGCACCACGCAGGAGGTCAGCGGCGACCCGGCGTACGGCATGGAGCCGCCGCACGACACCGCCCTCGCGGTGGACGACTTCGGCACCACCGCCGAGGAGAGCACGACGGCGAGACCCTCGACGGGCGCGTCGCCCGCGAGGAGCCGGACGTGCTCGCCGCCGTCGACCAGCCGGCGGACGAGTCGGCCGGGGCGGACACGCCGTTCGACGAGCGGTCCGGCCAGGGCGTCGGCCGGCTGGTCGAGCCGGACGAGGGCGCCCGCAGCGACACCGAGGCCGACCTGGTCGCCAGCGACGCCGGGACCGACCTCGGCGGCTACACCGCCGAGGAGTCGGCGATGCACCTCGAGCCCGAGGTCTGACACCTCCCGCACCGCCCTGACGGCCCGGTCCTCCTCGCGGAGGGCCGGGCCGTCGGCTTGTCGGCGCCGCGTGCGGGTAGCAACCGCTGTGTGCCCCGCCTGAAGCGCGTCTCCTGCAGCAGCCCGGGGCTGGCGCGCGTGCGTCGCGGCAAGGGCTTCGCGTACGTCGACGCGGCCGGTCGTCCCGTGACCGACGAGGCGACCCTGGCGCGGGTCGAGGCGCTGGTGCTCCCGCCGGCGTGGGAGGACGTGTGGATCTGCCCGATCGCCACCGGGCACATCCAGGCGACCGGCGTGGACGCCCGCGGGCGACGGCAGTACCGCTACCACGACGCCTGGCGCGTCATGCGCGACCTGGCCAAGCACGAGCGCATCCTGGACTTCGCCGAGGCGCTGCCGGCCGCCCGCGAGCGGGTGCAGCGTGACCTGCAGGACACCGAGCTGACGCGCCGCCGGGTGCTGTCCTGCGCGGTGCGCCTGCTCGACCTGGGCTTCTTCCGCGTCGGCAGCGAGCAGTACGCCGAGGAGAACCACACCTACGGCCTCGCGACGATCCGCAAGGAGCACGTGACGGTGTCGCGCAAGGGCGTGATCACCTTCGACTACACCGCCAAGAGCGGCAAGCACCGCGTCCAGTCCGTTGCCGACGCCGACCTGCTGACGATCATCACGACCCTGAAGCGGCGGCGCGGCGGCGGTGAGGAGCTGCTGGCCTGGCGCGAGCGCGGGCAGTGGGTCGACGTGAAGAGCGCCGACATCAACGGGCACCTGCGCGAGGTCACCGGCGGCGACTACACCGCCAAGGACTTCCGCACCTGGAACGCCACCGTGCTGACCGCGGTCGGCCTCGCGGTCAGCACCGAGGCGGCGAGCAGCCCGACCGCCAAGAAGCGGGCGGTCACCCGGGTGGTCAAGGAGGTGGCGGAGTACCTCGGCAACACGCCGGCGGTCTGCCGGTCCTCCTACATCGACCCCCGGATCATCGACCTGTACGACTCCGGCATCACGGTGGCGCGCGACCTCGAGGAGCTCGGCGCCGACGGCACCTTCGGGCAGCCGGCGGTGCAGGGAGCGCTCGAGAGCGCGGTCCTGCGACTGCTGCGCACACCCGCGGAGCAGGCACTCGCCGGGTAAGGCGCATCTATCCGCAGGGGACCAGTTTTCGTCGCAGGGGCCCGGGTAGCCGCCCGCTGTGCCGACCTGCCGCCTGACCCTCGGTAGCCGACCCGGACCCTCAGCGTGAGGGCGGGCCGGCCCTCGGCCGTGCTCTTCGACCGCGACGGGACCCTCGTCGTCGACGTTCCCTACAACGGGGACCCGGCCCTCGTGCAGCCGGTGGCGCAGGCCCGGGCCGCCCTCGACCGGCTGCGGGCGGCCGGCATCCCGACGGCCGTGGTGACCAACCAGAGCGGCATCGCTCGGGGCCTGATCACCCGGGCCGACGCGGACGCCTGCCACGTCCGGCTGGCCGAGCTGATCGGCCCGCTCGGGCCGGTGCTGGTGTGCGAGCACGGCCCGGACGACGGCTGCGCCTGCCGCAAGCCGGCGCCGGGGCTGGTCCTGCAGGCCGCCGCCGCCCTGGGCGTCGATCCGGCCGACTGCGCCGTCGTGGGTGACATCGGCGCCGACGTGGGCGCGGCGCTGGCGGCCGGAGCGCGGCCGGTCCTGGTGCCCACCGCCGTCACGCGCGCCGAGGAGGTCCGCGACGCCCCCGAGGTGGCGCCCGACCTGCTCGCCGCCCTCGACCTGCTCGGTGTGTCGTGACCACCGCCCTGGTCGTGCGGCTCGACAGCGACGGCGACGTGCTGCTGGCCGGCCCGGCCGTGCGTGCGGTGGCCGCCGGCGCCGACCGGGTGGTGCTGCTCTGCGGGCCGCGCGGGGCAGCCGCCGCCCGGCTGCTCCCCGGTGTCGACGAGGTCCTCGTCTGGCACTGCCCGTGGATCGACGCCGAGCCGCGGCCGGTCGACCCCGCCGACGTCGCCGACCTCGTGGCCCGGGTCCAGGCCGCCCGCATCGACCGCGCGCTGGTCCTCACGTCGTTCCACCAGAGCCCGCTCCCGACGGCGCTGCTGCTGCGCCTGGCCAGGGTCCCGTGGGTGGGCGCGACCAGCGAGGACTTCCCCGGCTCGCTGCTCGACCTGCGCCACCGGCTGCCCGAGTCCGGCCTGCACGAGGCGCAGCGCCAGCTCGCCCTCGCCGAGGCGGCCGGCTTCGCGCTGCCGGCGGGGGACGACGGGGGCCTGGCCGTACGCCGTCCGCTTCCCGACGTCTCCGCGGTCGTCGGCGACGGCCCCTACGTCGTGGTCCACCCCGGCGCCTCCGTGCCGGCCCGGCAGCCGTCGGCGGCGTGGTCGGCCCGGCTCGTCGCCGCGCTGACCGCCGCCGGCCACCGGGTGCTGGTCACCGGCGGCCCGGGCGAGCGGGAGCTGACCGCGCAGGTCGGCGGGACCGACCTCGGCGGGGCGACCGACCTGGCCGGGCTGGCCGCCGTCCTGGCCGGGGCCGGGTGCGTCGTCGTCGGCAACACCGGCCCGGCCCACCTGGCCGCGGCGGTCGGCACCCCGGTCGTCTCGCTGTTCTCCCCTGTCGTCCCGGCCGAGCGGTGGCGCCCCTGGCGGGTGCCGCACGTCCTGCTCGGCGACCAGTCCGCCCCGTGCGCCCTGAGCCGCGCCCGGGACTGCCCTGTCGCAGGGCACCCCTGCCTCGACGACGTCCCGGTGCACGACGCCGTGGCCGCCGTCGGGTCACTGCTCGACCGGCCCGCCCGCCGGGAGAGCGTCCTGGAGGTGAGTGCATGAGAGTTGCCATGGTCTCCGAGCACGCCAGCCCGCTGGCCGTGCTCGGCGGAGAGGACGCCGGCGGCCAGAACGTGCACGTCGCGGCGCTGGCCGAGGCGATGGCCCGGCGGGGCGTCGAGGTCACCGTGCACACCCGTCGTGAGGCGCTCGGGCCCCGGCGCGTCGCGCTCTGCGCGGGTGTGACGGTCGACCACGTCCCGGCGGGGCCGCCCGAGGTCATGAGCAAGGACGACCTCTTCCCGCACATGGACGCGTTCGCCGACGACCTGCAGCGCCAGTGGCGCCGGTCTCGTCCCGACGTCGTGCACGCCCACTTCTGGATGAGCGGCTACGCCGCGCTGCGCGCGGCACGACGGCTCGGCATCCCGGTCGTCATGACGTTCCACGCGCTCGGCGTCGTCAAGCGACGGCACCAGGGCGCCGCCGACACCAGCCCGCCCGAGCGCCTGGCGGTCGAGGAGGAGCTGGTCCGCGACGTCGACCGGATCGTCGCGACCTGCAGCGACGAGGTCTTCGAGCTGCTCCGGCTGGGCGGCGACCGCCGCCGGATCAGCGTCGCTCCCTGCGGCGTCGACACCGCCCTGTTCACGCCGCACGGCCCGACCGACCCGCGCCCGACCGACCGCAGGCGCCTCGTCTACGTCGGCCGCCTGGTCGAGCGCAAGGGCATCGGCAACGCGATCAGCGCCCTCGCCGGGCTGGTCAACGGCGGCGGCCCCGACACCGAGCTGGTCGTCGCCGGCGGCCCGGACGCCGCCGACGTCGACACCGACCGCCAGGTCGCCCGGCTGCGCGCGCTGTCGCGCAAGGCTCTGGTCGAGGACCGGGTGCACGTCCGCGGACGCGTGGGGCGCTCGGAGCTGCCGGCCCTGCTGCGCAGCGCCGACGCCGTCGTCTGCCTGCCGTGGTACGAGCCGTTCGGCATCGTCCCCCTCGAGGCCATGGCCTGCGGGGTCCCCGTGGTCGCCTCGGCCGTGGGCGGCCTCATCGACACCGTCGTCGACGGGCGTACGGGGCTGCACGTCCCACCGCGCTCCCCCGACGCGGTCGTCCAGGCGCTGCACGACCTGCTCACCGACACCCCGCGCCGCAAGGCGTTCGGCGCCGCGGGCGCCCGTCGCGCCCGCTCCCTCTACTCCTGGGACCGCGTCGCGGCCCTGACCCTGCAGTCCTACGCCGACCTGCTCCCCCACCCGGTGCTGGTCGAGGAAGAGGCCACCTCCTCATGACCGCTCCGCTGCTCTCCGGCCGCGACCACGTCGCCGCCCTCCTCCAGGCCCTCCCCCTGCTCGACACCGAGCAGCTGGACCGCTGGGGCACCCAGCTCGCCGACGTCCTGGTCGGGGGTGGCCGGCTCCTGGTCGCCGGCAACGGCGGCAGCGCCGCCCAGGCCCAGCACCTGACCGCCGAGCTGGTCGGCCGCTACCGCGACGACCGGCCGGCCCTGTCGGCGATCGCGCTGCACGCGGAGACCTCCGCGGTCACGGCCATCTCGAACGACTACGGCTACGACCACGTCTTCGCCCGGCAGGTGCAGGCCCACGGCCGGCCCGGCGACGTCTTCCTCGGCATGTCGACCAGCGGGCGCAGCGGCAACGTCCTGGCCGCGATGCAGGCGGCGCGCGACGGCGGCCTGACCTCCTGGGTGATGACCGGGCCGGGGCCGAACCCGATGAGCGAGGCGGCCGACGACGCGCTGGCCGTCGCCGCGCCCGCCACCGCCACCGTGCAGGAGGTGCACCAGGTCGCCCTGCACCTGGTCTGCGCCGCCGTCGACCTGCGGGTCGGCGCCGACCGCCCGTCCAGCGCGGTCGAGCCCTACCCGGCGGCCCGGTGACGCTCGTCGTCGTCGGCGACGCGCTGCTCGACCGCGACCTGGTCGGCAGCGTCAGCCGGCTCTGCCCGGACGCCCCCGTCCCGGTCGTCGACGAGCCGGTCGAGACCTCGCGCCCCGGCGGCGCGGGGCTCGCCGCGCTGCTCGCGGCCGCCGACGGCCGCGACGTCGTGCTCGTGACCGCGCTGGCGGACGACGACGCCGGCCGCGAGCTGGCCGACCTGCTCGAGCGCGCCCGGGTGCGCGTCGTCGACCTGGGGCTGGACGGCCGCACCCCGGAGAAGGTGCGCGTGCGCAGTGACGGCCGCTCCCTGCTGCGGCTCGACCGCGGCGGGCCTGCCGGCGTCCCGGGCGACCTCACCGACGACGCCGCCGCGGTGCTGGCCGAGGCCTCCGCGGTCCTGGTCGCCGACTACGGCCGCGGCGTCGCGGCCGGCCCCCGCCTGCGCGCCGCCCTGTCGGCGCTGCCCCGGCGCACACCCGTCGTCTGGGACCCGCACCCGCGGGGGCCCGAGCCGGTCGAGGGCTGCGCGCTGGTCACGCCCAACGGCGGCGAGGCGGCGCACTTCGCGCCCGGCCACGACGGGGCACTGCTGACGGCCACCACCGCCCGCGCCCGCGAGCTGGCCACCCGCTGGGGCGCCACCGCCGTGTCGGTGACCCTCGGCGGCAAGGGCGCCCTGCTGGTCTCCGGCGACGCCCCGCCGTCGGTCGTGCCGGCGCCCGAGGTCCCCTGCCCTGACCCGTGCGGGGCCGGTGACCGCTTCGCCTCCGCCGCGGCGGGGCTGCTGGCCGACGGGCTGCTGCCGAGCGAGGCCGTGGCCGGGGCGGTGGCCGCCGCCAGCGCGTTCGTCGCCGCGGGGGGTGCGGCGTCCGTACGCGTGGGCTCGCCGTCCCCGGCGGCGGGCGCCCCGGCGCTCGACGTCCTCGAGCGGGTCCGGGCCGCGGGCGGCACCGTCGTCGCGACCGGCGGCTGCTTCGACCTCCTGCACGCCGGCCACGTGGCCGTGCTGCAGCAGGCCCGCGCGCTCGGCGACTGCCTGGTCGTCTGCCTCAACGGCGACGACTCGGTGCGCCGGCTGAAGGGCCCGACCCGGCCGCTGCAGTCGCAGGACGACCGGGCAGCCGTGCTGCTCGCGCTCGGCTGCGTCGACGCGGTGATCGTCTTCGACGAGGACACCCCGGTGCAGGTGCTCGAGCGCCTGCGGCCGGACGTCTTCGCCAAGGGGGGCGACTACGCCCTCACCTCCATCCCGGAGGCGGACGTCGTGGCGAGGTGGGGCGGCCAGGCGGTCGTCCTGCCCTACCTCGACGGCCGGTCCACCACCAACCTGATCAAGGAAGCAGCAACTCGTGTCCTCTGACATCGGCACCGTCCTCATCACCGGCGCAGCGAGCGGCCTCGGCGCCGCGGTCGCCGCCGCCGTGCGCGACGCCGGCGGCCGCCCGTTGGCCCTGGACCGCGTCCCGGTCGAGGGGATGCCCCACGAGGTCGTCGACCTCGCCGACACCCGCGCCGCCGAGGCGGCGGTCAAGCGCCTCGTCGACGGCGCGGGCGGCACCCTCGACGCCGTCTTCACCGCGGCCGGCACCGACAAGTGCGGCGCCCTCGCCGACGTCGAGCCGGCGGCACTGGGACGAGGTCGTCATGGTCAACCTGCTCGGCACGGCGGCCGTCGTCCGCGCCTCCCTGCCGTACCTCAAGACCTCGCAGGGCAAGGTCGTCACCGTCGCCTCGACCCTCGGCCACCGGGTCTTCCCGGACGCCACGGCCTACTGCGCGCTCGAAGTTCGGCGTCGTCGGCTTCACCCGCGCGCTGCAGTCCGAGCTCAAGGGCGAGGTCGGCGTCACGCTGCTCACCCCGGGCGGCATGCACACGGCGTTCTTCGACGACCGCGACGAGCAGTACAAGCCCGGCCCCGACGCCAAGCTCAACCGCCCGGAGGACGTCGCGCAGAGCGTCCTGCACGTCCTCACCCAGCCGCCCGGCTGCGAGGTCAAGGAGCTGGTCATCGCGTCGGCGTGGGAGGGCTCCTGGCCCTAGTCGGGGCATATCGTGACGGGGTGACCCGACGTGCCGTGTGGCTGCTCGCCGGGCTGCTGACCGTCACGCTCGCCGGTCCGTCGTCGGCCGCCGAGCCGACGCCCGCGCAGGACACCTGGCACGCCGACCAGGCCGACGTCCCCCGCGCCCGCGCCGCCGGGCGCGGGGGCGCCGGTGTCCTCGTCGCCGTCATCGACAGCTGGGTCGACGGCACCCACCCCGACTTCGAGGGCCGGGTCCTCCCGGGCGCCGACTGCCTGCGCGGCCAGTGCGTCCCGGGGCCCGCGAAGGCCGACAGCTGCGACCACGGCACGCACGTCGCCGGGCACGGTCGCGTCCACCTCGTACGGCGTGGCGCCCAAGGCCAAGGTCCTGCCCGTACGCGTCCTCGCCTACGACGTCCCCAGCGGCGACTGCCTGGGCCGCCCCGACGACGTCGCCGCCGGCATCCGCTGGGCCGTCGCGCAGAAGGCCGCGGTCCTCAACCTCTCGCTCGGCCCCGACGTCCCGGGGCTGTCGACCTCGTCCGCGATCCCCACCGCGGTGCGCGAGGCGGCCGCCGCCGGGGTGCTCGTGGTCTTCAGCGCCGGCAACGCCAACCTGCCGGTCGCGGACACGTACGGCGGGGACGCCCTGATCGTGGCGGCGACCGGGCCGGACGGGCAGCTGGCGTCCTACAGCCAGCACGGCATCGGCATCGACCTGGCCGCGCCGGGCGGCGACCCGGCCGACGAGGACAGCTGCACGCAGGACGACTGCGTGACCTCGCTCTACCCCTCCGACCGCTACGCCGTCGCGGCCGGCACCTCCATGGCCGCGCCGCACGTCAGCGGGACCGCCGCGCTGCTGCTGGCCCAGGAGCCCGGGCGACGCGCGAGCAGCTGGCCGACCGCATGCGCCTCACCGCCCGGCCGCTGGCCGACGCGGGCGCGGGCAGCCTGGACGCGGCGGCGGCCCTCGGCGTCGCGCCCGCGCCGGTGCGCCCCGCGTCGTCCCCGGCACCGAGCGAGGTGGTCGCCCCGCAGGCGCGGACCTCGACCGTCGCTCCGGCGCCGGTCCCCGTCCCGGTCCGCCGGTCGCCTCTCGCCGGTGGTGACCCAGCCGGCCCCCACCGCCGTCGCGGTCGCCGCCGCGACCCCTTCGCGCCGTCCCCCCCGCTCCCCCGGCCCCCGCCGCGCGCCCTCCCCCGTCCGGGCCCCCTCGGCCGCACCCGTCGCGGCGCCGCCCGACGACTCCCGCGTGCCGACCCCGGTGCTCGCGGTCGCCGCCGCGCTCGTGCTGGGCGCCGCCGGCGGCGTCGTGCTCAGCCCGCGCCGCCGGTAGGCCCGAGGCCCGCGCCGGGCTCCGCGCGGACCGCCGGGACCCTCGCTCTCCCCGACGCCGCGCCGCGCCTCGCCCCGGGGCACGTTCTTCTCCGGCCGGTATGCGCCAGGAGGCATGTCCCGCCCCGGTCTATGCCCTCCCGCGCATGACGTCGAGAAGGCAACCGTCGCCCTGAGGGCCCGGACTGAGGGGCGGCGCCGATGATCAGCGGTTCGGAGGACCTGTGGGTCCCGAGAACCGCTGACGATCATGGGGGGTGACGGCGGTCATGCATGGCAGCGGTGGTGCAGCAGCGCAGGGGGGCGGCGGGGGGGCGAGGGGCTGGGACGCGGGCGCCGACGGGCGTGGCGCGGACCTCAGCCGATGGCGCGGCGGGCGCCGTCGAGGAGCTCGGCGGCCTGGGCGCGGACCACGGGGTCGTCGACGTCGGTGCCACGGTCGTAGACCAGCTGCCAGTCGAGGACCTCGAGGCCAGGGCTGCGGCGGCCGACGACGCGTACGCCCCCCGCGGGGTGGAGCTTGGCGTGGGTGGACCAGGCGACGCTGCCGGTGACCCGGGTGTGCACGACGTCGGGCAGGTCGCCCTCGTCGGCCAGCTCCAGCTCGGTGGTGGGGCCGGTGCCCTCGACCTCGGCGACCTGGACGACGACCAGGCGCGGGCGCTGCCAGCCGGCCCGCTCGACCTGCGCCCAGAGCAGCCGCTCCTGACCGGGCAGGACGAGGCCGCGCTCGGTCGCGACGACCGCGCTGCCGTCGGTCGTGAGCGCCCAGGCGAGCCGCCGGTCGCCGGGCTCGAGCGCCACGGCGGTGACGGCCTCGGGCGGACGCGAGCGGCGGAACAGCTTCATGCGTCGAGCCTAGCTAGCCCGGGTCCTGCAGCCAGTCGCGCAGCTGGGAGGCGCGGGCGGGGGCGCGCAGCTTGGACAGCGTGCCGCTCTCGATCTGCCTGATCCGCTCGCGGGTGACGCCGAACTGGCGGCCCACCTGCTCGAGCGTGCGCGGGATGCCGTCGGCCAAGCCGTACCGCAGCGACAGCACCTCCTGCTCGCGCGGCGAGAGGGTGTGCAGCACCGAGGCGAGCTGCTCCTGGAGCAGCCGGAAGGACACCGCTTCTGCCGGCATCACCGCGTCGCCGTCCTCGATCAGGTCGCCGAGGTGGGCGTCCTCCTCGGTCCCGACCGGGCTGTCCAGCGACACCGGCTCCTGCGCGATGCGGAGCAGCTCGAGCACGCGTACGGGCGCCAGGTCGCTCGCGGCCCCGAGCTCCTCCGGCGTCGGGTCGCGCCCGAGCTCCTGGAGCATCGAGCGCTGGGTGCGGACCAGGCGGTTGATCGTCTCGACCAGGTGCACCGGGATGCGGATGGTGCGGCCCTGGTCGGCGATGGCCCGGGTGATCGCCTGGCGGATCCACCAGGTGGCGTAGGTGGAGAACTTGAAGCCGCGCGACCAGTCGAACCGCTCCACCGCGCGGATCAGCCCGAGGTTGCCCTCCTGCACCAGGTCCAGGAAGAGCAGCCCGCGGCCGGCGTAGCGCTTGGCGATGGAGACGACGAGCCGCAGGTTGGCCTCGACGAGGTGGCCTTTCGCGAGGACGCCGTCCTGGGCCAGCAGGGTCAGCTCGGCCCGCAGCGCGGGGTCGTCGCAGCCGTCGAGCGCCTCGGCGGCGAGCAGGCCGGCCTCGATCCGCTGCGCCAGGTCGACCTCCTGGGGAGCGGTGAGCAGGGCGACCCGGCCGATCTCCCGGAGGTACATCCGCACCGGGTCGCCGGTCGCGCCGGTGTCGGCGGCGAGCGGCTCCGGGTCCTCCTCGCGCACGGTCACGCCCCGGCGGGCCAGCTCGGCGAGGACGGCCTCGACCTGCTGATCGGCCAGGCGGGTGGTGCCGTCGGCGACCTGCTCGTCGGTGAGCGACCTGCTGGACCCGGCCAGCGCGACCAGCGCGTCGACCTCGGCGGAGAGCCCGGGACCGTCGTCCCGCCGGGGCTCCCCGCCGTCGTTCACAGCTCTCCGATCCCTCGGTCGCGCAGGGCTCGTACGGTCTGCTCGAGCGCGACCAGCTCGCTGAACACGCGCCGGTAGGCCTCTGGTTCCTCCACCGGGTTGACCCGCTGGAGCCGGCCCTTCAGCTCGGTGACCTGCCGGGTCGCCGCGAACTCCTGCAGCCGGTTGAGCACCGCCGTGGCGTAGCGGGCGTCGGGCTCGCCGTCCGTGCGCGGGGGCTCGACAGCCAGCTGGGCGACCGCCTGGCGGGCGCCGTCGTCGGGCGCCACCTCGTGCAGCAGCGACACCCACTGCTCCCCGCCCACCTGGCCGGAGACGCCCCCGGCGACGAGCACGAGCTGGTGGACGGCGCGCAGCCCCGGGTCGGTGAAGACGTCCTCGTCGAGGTCGTCGTAGCGCGGCGCGACCAGCACCGGCGCCTGGACGGCGAGCTTGACCGCCTCGCGCTCGAGCTCGAGGACGACCTGGTCGCGGCTGGCCGGACGCGCCGGCGCCCGGCGCTGCTGCGGCGCGCGGACCCCGCCCGACAGCTCGGCGACCCGGGCGACGACCGCCTCGAGGTCCATGCCGAGCCAGCCGGCGAGGCGCCGGGCGTACTCCGGGCGCAGCGCTCGGTCCTTGACCCGCGCGACCAGCGGGGCGGTGGCCCCGAGCGCCTGGACCCGGCCCTCGGCGGTGTCGAGGTCGTACTTCGCCAGCATCGACCGGATCGCGAACTCGACCAGCGGCACCCGCGAGGCCACCAGGTCACGGACCGCCGCATCACCCTTCGCGAGGCGCAGCTCGCAGGGGTCCATGCCGCCCGGCGAGATGGCGATGAAGGTCTGCGCGACGAAGCGCTGGTCGTCGTCGAAGGCCTTCAGCGCGGCCTTCTGCCCCGCGGCGTCGCCGTCGAACAGGAAGACCACCTCGCCGCGGAACTCGTCCTGGTCCATCAGCAGCCGGCGCAGCACCGAGATGTGGTCGCCGCCGAACGCCGTGCCGCAGGTCGCGACCGCCGTCGGGACGCCGGCCAGGTGGCAGGCCATCACGTCGGTGTAGCCCTCGACCACGACCGCCTGGCGGCGCTTGGCGATCTCCTTCTTGGCGAGGTCCACGCCGTACAGCACGTGGCTCTTCTTGTAGATCGGCGTCTCGGGGGTGTTGAGGTACTTCGGGCTGTCGTCGCGCGGGTCGCTGGACAGCTTGCGGGCGCCGAAGCCGATCGGGTCGCCGGTGATGTCGCGGATCGGCCACACCAGCCGGTTGCGGAAGCGGTCGATCGGGCCGCGGCTGCCCTGCGAGGCCAGCCCGGAGGACAGCAGGTCCTCGGCGGAGAAGCCCTGCCCGCGCAGGTGCTTGACCAGCACGTCCCAGCCCTCGGGCGCGTAGCCCAGGCCGTACGCCGCGGCGGCCGCCTGGTCGAAGCCGCGCTCGGCGAGGAACGTCCGAGCCGCCTCGGCTCCGGGCGCGCCGAGCTGCTCGGTGTAGAAGCGGACCGCGAGCTTGTGCGCCTCGACCAGCCGCGTGCGGTGGGAGGTCTGCCGGCCGGGCGCGGCACCGCCCTGCTCGTAGCGCAGCTCGATGCCGAACCGGCCGGCCAGCTTCTCGATCGCCTCGACGAAGGAGAGCTGCTCGTGCTTGCGCAGGAACGTGATGACGTCGCCGGACTCGCCGCAGCCGAAGCACATGAAGTAGCCGACGGTCGGGTTGACGTTGAACGACGGCGTCTTCTCGTCGTGGAAGGGGCACAGGCCCTTGAGCCGCCCGCCGCCGGCGGACCGCAGCTGGACGCCGGACTCGACGATGACGTCGGCGAGGTCGGCCCGCTCGCGGACGAGGACGACGTCCTCGTCGCGGATGCGCCCGGCCATCGTCCACCCCCCTGCTGCGCCCCGTCCCGGGACGGGCCGAGTCTAGTGGCCGGCGGCGCGTACGGAGCTGCTGGTCAGGCGGCTGTGCAGACCCACCGCTCCGGCGTCGGTGAGGCTCGCCACGGCGTCGACGACGGCCCGCAGCCGGCCCGCGTCGTCGCTCGCCGCGTGCCACGCCGCGGCGGCCGGCCGGTCCAGCGCGTCCGGCCGGTCGGCGAGCGCCTCGACCAGCTCGACCACGAGCGCGCGCTCGCGCTCCTGGGTGGCGAGCACGCCGGGCCGGGCCATGACGTAGCGGGCCGTGACCGCCTTGAGCACCGCGCACTCGGCGCGCTCCTTCGCCGGCACCACGAGGTCGGCGGCGTAGCGGCGCAGCGGCCCGTCGCCGTACGCCGCGCGGGTCGCGAGCTCGGCGGCCAGGCAGAATCGGCCGATGAGGCTGCTGGTCAGGTTCTTGAGCCGGGCCGCGTCGGCCTCGCCGCCGTCGTAGGAGCGCGGCCAGTCGGGCTCCTCGACCAGCGCGTGGAGCGCCTCCTCGAGCTCCCCCGCGCCGGCCTGGCTGTAGTGCTCCGCGGCCAGCTCGGCGAGGGCCGCGCGCTCCTCCGGCCGGCGCAGCAGCTCCAGCGAGACCATGCCCGAGAGCACGCCGTCCTCGAGGTCGTGCACGGAGTAGGCGACGTCGTCGGCCCAGTCCATGACCTGCGTCTCCAGGGCCCGCCGGCCTTCTGGGGCGCCCTCGCGGACCCAGTCGAAGACGGGGCGGTCGTCATCGTAGACGCCGTACTTGCGGGTGCCCTCGCGGCGCGGCCACGGGTACTTCGTCGCGGCGTCGAGGGCGGCCCGCGTCAGGTTGAGGCCGGCCCCGGGGACCTTGACCTCGAGCCGGGTGAGCACCCGCAGCGACTGGGCGTTGCCCTCGAACCCGCCGCACGCCTGCGCCGCCGCGTCGAGCGCCTTCTCGCCGTTGTGCCCGTACGGCGGGTGGCCCAGGTCGTGGGCCAGGCACGCGGCGTCCACCAGGTCGGGGTCGCAGCCCAGCGCAGCACCGAGCTCGCGCCCGATCTGCGCGCACTCCAGCGAGTGCGTGAGCCGGGTGCGCGGGACCGCGGCACCCGGGCCGTGCGGCTCGACGACCTGGGTCTTGCCGGCGAGGCGGCGCAGCGCCCCGGAGTGCAGCACCCGGGCGCGGTCGCGCTGGTAGGGCGTGCGCCCGGGCCGCTGGCCGGGCTCGTCGACCCAGCGCTGCTCGTCGGACGTCATCACCCCCAGCGTACGGGCGGGTCACTCCCCGGCGTAGGTCCCGAAGCTCCACTCGACGCCCTCGGGGTCGCGGACGGCGACGTCCCGGGAGCCGTAGTCGGTCTCGTGCAGCGCGCGGGAGATCGTGGCGCCGGCCGCGACAGCGCGGTCGTGCACGCCGTCCGGGTCCTGGGTGACGACGTAGACCAGGCCGCCGGTGGCGCGGCCCGGCTTGGGGCTGCCGAGCATGACGCCGCCGCCCTCGGGCCAGCGCAGCTCGGCGTGCTCGACGTCGCCCTCGGCCGGGTAGCGGGCGGTCAGGGTGAAGCCGAGGACGTCGGTGAGGAAGGCGATCGCCGCGGGGGCGTCGCGGTAGGTGAGGCAGGGCCAGACTCCGGGGTTCGTCATGCCGTCAGCCTCGCGCCTCGTCCGGCGTCCAGTCTTGGACGAACGGGAGCTCCTCGGCGGCCAGCCAGGCCGACGGCGGGCACGCCGACGAGGTCGTTCCAGTCCCGGGCCAGGTGCGCCTGGTCGGCGAAGCCGCAGACCGCGGCCACGTCGGCCAGCCGCCGCGGGGCGCTCTGGAGCAGCGTCCGGGAGCGGTCGAAGCGGGCGACCCGGGCAAGGGTCTTGGGCGCCAGGCCGTACTCCTGGCGGAAGCGCTCGCCGAGGTGCCGCCGGCTGAGCGCGACCTCGGCGGCGATGTCGGCGACCCGGACCCGCCCGGTGGCCAGCCGGTCCCACGCCCGGGCGAGGACGGGGTCGACCGGCCGCAGCCGCCCGGCCCTGCGGCTCAGCGCGTCGTCGAGCAGGGCGAACCTCTCCGGCCAGGTCGGCGCCTCCCGCATCCGGTCCAGCAGCGGCCCGAGCGGCAGCAGGTCCTCCAGCGGGAGCACGAGCGCGCCGAGCTCGGCGGTGGGGAGCCCGAGCAGCGACCGGGCGCCGGCGGGGGTGAGCTCGAGCTGCACCCCGTACGCCGTCCCGTCGTGCGCGATGACCGCCGGCCGGGTGTGCAGCCCGCCGACCAGGGCGGTCAGGTCGGCGGGCGACTGCGCCGGGTCGGGCATCGCGACGGTCCGGGTGGGTCCCGCCAGGCTCAGCACGACGGTCAGCGAGGGCGACGGCATGCCCAGGTGGGTGCCGGGCCGCAGGCCCTCGTAGCGGTAGCCGACGTAGCGCGTGACCAGCCCGGTCAGCGCCGGGCCGGGGCGCGCGACGGCGGACTCCGCGGTCATGCGCGGACCCTACGGCCGGTAGCCGCGCACCCGCTGCTCCTTGTGCACCTGCTTCCACCGGCGCTTCTCCTCGGCCTGCAGCCGGGAGTCCTGCCGGCGGGCCTGCCAGGCGA
This sequence comes from uncultured Actinomycetota bacterium, assembly GCA_963762795.1. Taxonomy (GTDB): domain Bacteria; phylum Actinomycetota; class Actinomycetes; order Mycobacteriales; family SCTD01; genus RYN-170. Next base: position 25,799 of record CAVXMC010000015.1, read on the forward strand.
CCTCGCGCTGCAGCCGGCGCCAGGAGTCGACCCGCGCCTGGGCCAGGTCGCCGGCCGCGACGCTCGCCGCCACCGCGCAGCCGGGCTCTCCGACGTGCGCGCAGTCGGCGAACCGGCACGCCGTCGCCAGCTCCTCGACGTCGGAGAAGGCCTGCGCCAGCCCGGCGTCGCTCGCGCCGAGGGCCACCCCGCGCAGGCCCGGGGTGTCCACGACGGCCGCACCGGTCGGCAGCACCAGCAGCTCGCGGTGGCTGGTGGTGTGCCGCCCCTTGCCGTCGACGTCGCGGACGTCGCCGGTCGCCATGAGCTCCGCGCCGGCGAGCGCGTTGAGCAGGGTCGACTTGCCCGCGCCCGAGGCGCCGAGCAGCACCAGCGTGGTGCCGGGTCCGGTGTACGGGGTCGAGCGCGCCGACGTCCCCCGTCGCCGCGGAGACGAGGACGACCTCGACCCCGGGCGCGTGCGGGGCGACGGTGCGCAGCGCCGCGTCGGGGTCGGCGCACAGGTCGGCCTTGGTCAGCACCAGCACCGGCACGGCGCCGCTCTCCCAGGACAGGGTGAGCAGCCGCTCGATCCGGCGGACCGGCAGCGGGCCGGACAGGCCGGCGCAGACCAGCACGACGTCGACGTTGGCGGCCAGCGGCTGGGAGGTGCTGGTGCCGCTGGCTGCGCCGCGGGTGAGCAGGGTGCGCCGCGGGAGCAGCGCGCGTACGCCCGTGTCGTCGACGGCGAGCCAGTCGCCGACGGTGGCCGCCTCGAGCGGGTCACGGGGGGCGGGGAGGGCGGGCAGCCGGAGCAGCCCGTCCTCGGTGAGGACGTCGTAGGCCGACCGGTCGACCCGCGCGAGGCGGGCCGGCCGGGTGCCGGACGGGAGGAGCGGGACGAGCGAGTCGGCCAGGTCGTCGGACCAGCCGGGCAGGACAGAGGTCAACGCAGGTGCCTTCCGGGCGGAGAGGCACCGCGCGCTACGGCTGCGGCACCTCGGGAGAGGGAGGGGACTGAGGCACGGCGACATCGACAGCCATGGGGTCCACCTCCTCTGCTCGTACCGGGACGCGGACGGTACGCGTGCGGTCACGCGACCGCACGCGGTTTTCCGGCCGCCTCCTGTTCCGCCGATCATGGAGTTGGTGCGGGCGACACGCCGCACCGGGCCGCAGCAACTCCATGATCGGCGCAGGGGGCGGGGCCGCGGCGGGGCTCAGACCGCGCCGGGGACCCGCTCGGCCACGCTGCCGCCGAAGGCGCGGTAGTAGAGGTAGGCCGCGGTCTCGCGGGCGATGTAGCGGACCTCGGTCGAGCGGCTGCGCACGGAGGGGCCGCTGCGGGTGGGCGAGGTGACCGCGTCCAGGCCGAGGTCGTCGGCCATCCGCCGGCTGCGCAGCGAGTGCCACGGGTCGGTGACGAGGACGACGCTCTTCCAGCCGCGCTCGTCCATGGTCCGCGAGAGCGCCTGCAGGCTCTGCAGCGTGTCGCGGCCCTCGCCGACCGCGAGGATGCGCTTGCGGTCGACCCCGTGGCTGGTCAGGTAGCGCTCGCCGGCCTGCGCCTCGGTGAACCGGTCGCCGGGAGCGCCGCCGCCGACGGTGATCACCCGGGGCGCGACGCCCGCCTCGAACAGGGTCTGCGCATGGTCGAGCCGTGCGCGAGCACGCGGCTGGGCCGGCCGTCGAACTGGGAGGCGCCGAGCACCACGATCGCGTCGCTGGTCGGCCGGGCGTCGGAGCGGGCGACCCACCACACGCGCGCGGCGGTGCCACCCACGACCACCAGGACGGTCAGGAGCAGCGCCGCGACGATCCGGCGGAAGGTCTTGGAGAGCAGGAAGAGCACTATCGAGTGTCGCTGCTGCCGCCCGCGACGGCGGCGCGGCCGGCCTCGAGCCGCGCGACGGGCACGCGGAACGGCGAGCACGAGACGTAGTCCAGGCCGGCGGTGTGGAAGAAGTGCACGCTGTCGGGGTCGCCGCCGTGCTCGCCGCAGACGCCGACCTTGAGGCCCGGCTTGGCCGCCCGGCCCTCCTCGACGGCGATGCGGACCAGGCGGCCGACGCCGTCGCGGTCGATCGACTCGAACGGGCTGACGCCGAAGATGCCCAGGTCGAGGTAGCGCGAGAAGAAGGCAGCCTCGACGTCGTCGCGGCTGAAGCCCCAGCCCATCTGGGTCAGGTCGTTGGTGCCGAAGGAGAAGAAGTCGGCCGCCTCGGCGATCTGCCCGGCGGTCAGCGCTGCCCGCGGGATCTCGATCATCGTGCCGACGAGCGCCTCGACGCCGACCTCGGCGAGGATCGCCTGACGGCCTCCTCGCGGACGATCTCGAGCTCCTGCACGGCGCTCACCAGCGGCACCATGATCTCCGGGCGCGGGTCGAGCCCCTCGTCGCGCAGCCCCTTGGCCGCCTCGGCGAGCGCGCGCACCTGCATGCGCGAACAGGCCCGGGATCACCAGCCCGAGGCGCACCCCGCGCAGGCCGATCATCGGGTTCTGCTCGTGCAGCCGGCGTACGGCGTCCAGCAGCGCGTGCCGCTTCGGGTCGACGCTCTCGCCGGTCGCCTCGGCGACGGCCACCTCGACCGACAGCTCGGTGATGTCGGGCAGGAACTCGTGCAGCGGCGGGTCGATCAGGCGGACGGTGACCGGCAGGCCGTCCATCGCGCGCAGGATGCCGGTGAAGTCGTCGCGCTGCATCGGCAGCAGCGCGGCGAGGGCCGCCTCCTGCTCCTCCGGTCCGTCGGCGAGCACCAGGTCCTCGACCAGCTGGCGGCGGTCGCCGAGGAACATGTGCTCGGTGCGGCACAGCCCGATCCCGGCGGCGCCGAACCGGCGGGCGCGCTCGGCGTCCTCGGCGTTGTCGGCGTTGGCGCGCACGGCCAGCCGGCGGGCGGCGTCGGCGTGCTTCACCAGCCGGTCGACGGCGCGGACGAGGTCGTCGCTGCGGGCGACGTCGAGCTCGCCCTCGAAGTACTGCACGACCGGGCTCGGCCGTACGGGCACGGCGCCGAGGTAGACCGCGCCGCTGGTGCCGTCGATCGAGACGACGTCGCCCTCGGCGACCACGGTGCCGTCCGGGCTCGTGATCGTCTTGGCCTCGAGGTCGACCTCGAGGTCCTCCGCGCCGCAGACGCAGGTCTTGCCCATGCCCCGCGCGACGACGGCGGCGTGCGAGGTCTTGCCGCCGCGGCTGGTGAGGATGCCCTGCGCGGCGATCATGCCGGCCAGGTCGTCCGGCGTGGTCTCGCGCCGGACGAGGATGACGTCCTCGCCGCGGGCCGCGGCGGCGACCGCGGTGTCGCTGTCGAAGACCACCTTGCCGACGGCCGCGCCGGGGCTCGCGCCCATGCCCTTGCCGAGCAGCGTCTCGTCCTTGGTCGCCTCGTCGGTCGCCCCGAACGCCGGGAACATGAGGCGTACGAGCTGCGCGCCGGTCACCCGGTCCAGCGCCTCGTCCTCGCTGATCAGCCCCTCGTCGACCAGCTGCGTGGCGATGCGGAACGCCGCCCCCGCCGTCCGCTTGCCGACCCGGGTCTGCAGCATCCACAGCTTGCCGCGCTCGATCGTGAACTCGATGTCGCACAGGTCGCGGTAGTGCCGCTCCAGCGTCTCCATGACGCCCATGAGCTCGTCGTACGACGCCTTGTCCAGGCCCTCGAGGTCGGCCAGCGGGAGCGTGTTGCGGATGCCGGCGACGACGTCCTCGCCCTGGGCGTTCTGCAGGTAGTCGCCGTAGACGCCCTGCGCCCCGCTCGCCGGGTCGCGGGTGAAGGCGACGCCCGTGCCGGAGTCCATGCCGAGGTTGCCGAAGACCATCGTGCAGATGTTGACCGCGGTGCCGAGGTCGGCGGGGATGCGCTCCTGGCGGCGGTAGAGCTTGGCCCGCTCGCCGTCCCAGGAGTCGAAGACGGCGCGCGTGGCCAGCGTCATCTGCGTGCGCGGGTCCTGCGGGAACGGCTGCCCGGTCGCGTCCTGCACCAGCGACCTTGAACCGGTCGACCAGGTCGCGCAGGTCCACCTCGTCCAGGTCCAGGTCGCTCTTGGTGCCCTTGGCCGTCTTGACCTCGTCCAGGACCTCCTCGAAGCCCTCGACGCCCAGCACCGTCTTGCCGAACATCTGCAGCAGCCGCCGGTAGGAGTCCCACGCGAACCGCTCGCTGCCCGACTGCTTGGCCAGCCCGTTGACGCTCTCGTCGTTCAGCCCGATGTTGAGGACGGTGTCCATCATCCCGGGCATCGAGAACTTCGCGCCGGACCGCACGCTGACCAGCAGCGGGTCCTCCGGGTCGCCCAGCCGCTTGCCGGTCTCCGCCTCGAGCGCCGCCAGGTGCTCGCTGACCTCGGCAGCCAGCTCGTCCGGCACCTCGCCGTCGGCCAGGTAGGCGCGGCAGGCCTCGGTCGTGATGACGAAGCCGGGCGGGACGGGAAGGCCGAGCGAGGTCATCTCGGCGAGGTTGGCGCCCTTGCCGCCGAGCAGGTCCTTCATGTCCCGCCCGCCCTCGGCGAAGTCGTAGACGTACTTCGTCACAACGGGCTCCTAGCGGGTGGGGGGCGTGCAGGTTACCGACCCGTTCGCCGCCGCGTGCGACGTCCCCGCAACACCGTGACCAGCACCGCGAGCGCGAGCGCCGCGGCGCCCAGCGCGGGGAGCCGGCTCCCCTCCTCGTCGCGCGACTCGAGGGTCGGGGGCAGGCGGCTCCGGCTCCGACTCCGCGCGCGGCGACGGCGTCGACCGGGACGTACGCCAGCTCGTGCACCGGCGAGCCCGCCCCCTCGCTGCTCGTGAGCACGGCGCGGCCGTCCGCGCGGTAGGCGAGCCCCTCGCCCTGCGGGGTGGCGGGCAGCGGCGTCACCGTCGGCGTGCCCTCCAGCGCCTTGCCGACGTCGCGGTCGCCGAGCGGCCACTCGAGCAGGTCGGTGTAGGTCCGCAGCGCGATCCGGCTGCCGTCCGGCGCGATGTCGCCGGCGGTGACCAGGACCCGGCCGAACGAGCCGGCCTGCGCCGGGCCGCCGGCAGTCCTCGACGGCGGCACGTCCACCTCACCGACCCGTCGCAGCACGTTGCGGCCGGCGGGGTCCAGCCGCTGCGGCGCCTCGTACACGACGGAAGGGCCGAGGACCGCCTTCGTCACGACGTACAACCGGCCCGTACGCGGGTGGACCAGCAGCGTCTCGGCGTCCTGCGGCCGGTCGGGGTAGACGAGGCGGAAGCTCGTGACGCGGCCCAGCCGCTCGCCGACGGCCGGCTCGGGCACCCGGTGCACGAGGATCCCGCGGTCGCGGGCCCCGCGGTTGTCGCCGATGTCGCCGAGCCACAGGCTGCTGCGGCCCTGCTCGTCCGGCCCGCGCGCCAGGTCCTCCCAGTCGCGGGCCTGCACGCCGGGCAGCCGCCAGGTGCCGACGGTCCGGCCGCGGCGGTCGACCGCGAAGAACCGCGCCGTGTCGCCGCTGTCGTTGTGGGTGAACAGCACGCCGTCGTCGCGCGAGCTGGCGACCAGGCCGCTGGACTCGGCGATCGCCGGGTCGGCGAGCTCGAACGGCGACCTGCGCGGGGCCGTACGGCAGGAGTGCGGCGAGCGCCAGCGCGGCCAGCACCTCAGACCACGCCGTACAGCCGGTCCCCCGCGTCCCCGAGCCCCGGGGTGATGTAGCCGACCTCGGTCAGGCGCTCGTCGACCGCCGCCGTCACGACGGTGATGGCGCACCCGCTGTCGTCGGCGAAGGCCTCGTCGAGCCGGGCCAGGCCCTCCGGCGCGGCGAGCAGGCAGATCGCGGTGATGCTGCTGGCGCCCCGGGCGACCAGCAGCTCCATCGTCGCGACGAGGGTGCCGCCGGTCGCCAGCATCGGGTCGAGCACGAACACCTCGCGGCCGGTGAGGTCGTCGGGCAGCCGGTCGGCGTACGTCGTCGCCACCAGCGAGCTCTCGTCGCGCACCATGCCGAGGAAGCCCACCTCGGCCGTCGGCAGCAGCCGCACCATGCCGTCGAGCATGCCGAGGCCCGCCCGCAGCACCGGGACGACCAGCGGCAGCGGCCGCGCCAGGCGTACGCCCGAGGCCGTCGCCACCGGCGTCTGCACCTCGACCGGCTCGGTGCGGATCGAGCGGGTCGCCTCGTACGCCAGCAGGGTCACCAGCTCGTCGGCGAGGCGGCGGAAGGTCGGCGAGTCCGTACGCCCGTCGCGCAGCGCCGTCAGCTTGTGGCTGACGAGCGGGTGGTCGACGACGAGGGTGCGCACGCGGTCACCGTAGCGACTACCGTCCCGGCCGCTCTGCACCCGACTCGAGGAGCCTGCGTGGCGATCTGGACCCTGCACGACGGCGAAGGCGTCGTCCGCCCGGAGGAGCGGCTGGCCTGGCCGGCGACCGTCGGCGTCGGCGCCCAGCACGTGCTGGCGATGTTCGGGGCGACGTTCCTCGTGCCGACGATCACGGGCTTCCCGCCGTCGACGACGATCTTCTTCTCCGGCATCGGCACGGTCGTCTTCCTGCTGCTGACGCGCAACCGGCTGCCGTCCTACCTCGGCTCGTCGTTCGCGTTCATCGCCCCCGTGCTGGCGGCCAAGGCCGACGGCGGCATCCCGGCCGCGCTCGGCGGGATCGTCGTCGCGGGCGTGCTGCTCGCGCTGGTCGGCGCGCTGGTGCAGGCCGTCGGCATCCGGCCGATCGACTGGCTGCTGCCGCCGGTGGTCACCGGCGCGATCGTCGCCCTGATCGGCCTCAACCTCGCGCCGGTCGCGTTCACGTCCTACGCCACCGACCCGCTGGTGGCGACCGTCGTGCTGGTCGTCATCCTCGTGATCACGGTCGCCTCGCGCGGGATGCTCGGGCGGCTGTCGATCGTCATCGGCGTGCTGGTGGGCTACGCGCTGGCGGGCGTGCGGGGCGACGTCGACTGGGCTTCGGTGCGGGGGGCCTCGTGGGTGGGGCTGCCGGACTTCACGGCGCCGTCGTTCACGCTGCGCGGGGCTCTGCTCATGCTGCCCGTCGTGCTCGTCCTGGTCGCCGAGAACGTCGGCCACGTCAAGGCCGTCGCGGCCATGACCGACCGGTCGCTGGACGACACCATGGGGCGCGCGCTGGTCGGCGACGGCATCGCCACGGCGGTCGCCGGCTCGTTCGGCGGGTCGGGCACGACGACCTACGCGGAGAACATCGGCGTCATGGCGGCGACCCGCGTCTACAGCACCGCGCCGTACTGGGTGGCGGCCTGTCGTCGCCGTGCTCCTGGGGCTGTGCCCGAAGTTCGGCGCGGCCGTGGCGGCCATCCCGGGCGGCGTGCTCGGCGGGGCCACCACGGTGCTCTACGGCCTGATCGCCGTCCTCGGCGCGCGCATCTGGGTGGAGTCCCGCGTCGACTTCCGCGACCCGGTCAACCTGCTGACCGCGGCCATCTCGCTGGTCATCGGCGCCGCCAACTACCGCTTCACCCAGGGCGACGTGACCCTCGAGGGCATCGCCATCGGCTCGCTGACCGCGGTGGTGGCGTACCGGGTCCTGCGGACGCTGCAGGTGCGCGGCGTCGGCCCGCTCGGCGACTCCCCCAGCGACATCCCCGAGGTCGACCTCCGCGACCGCCCCTGACGCGGCCCGCGCCTCCGCCTCGCCCGCGCCCGCCCGACTCGCCCGGCCCGCCCGGCCCGCCCCGGCCCGCACTTCCCCAGGGTTCCGCGTACGCCCGCTGTCGGCGGTGTGCGCGTACGGCGAACACTGGGGAAGTCGGGGGCTGCGGGCCGGTCCGCGCGGTCAGGCGGCTCGGCGCTGCGCCGACACGGGCGAAGGCCCGACGGAGCCGGGCGGCCACGAGCTCCGGCAGCCGCAGCGCCTCAGCCCACGTGTAGCGCACCACCTCGAAGCCGGCCTCGCGCAGCCGGTCCTCGCGCCGCTTCTCCTCGAACAGGGCGGCGCGCTCGACGTACTTCAGCGCTCCGTCCGCCTCCGCGACGGTGCGGTGCTGCGCCCAGTAGTGGTCGACCCGGCCGATGACGCCGTCCGCATCACCGAGCACGACCTGCAGCTCCGGCGCCGGCAGCCCCTGCTCGTGGAAGCGGACCCGCCCCAGCGACTCCAGCGGCGACTCGGCACGGCCCGTCGGCCAGGGCCACGGCTTGGCGCGCCCGCGCGATCCCCGGCCACCGGCGGCTGGCATCCACGCGCGTCGAGCCAGCTCCGCGCGCAGTGCCCCGCGGGCGAGGGCCACGTCCGCCGCGACAACACCCGCGACGAGCCCGCGCGTGCGCGCGCGAGGTCGACCGCTGTCCGCGCTGCTGTGGTCACGGGGACGCCCCAGACCTCGGTCGTGTCCGCGAGGCGCACCGCCCGGCTGGCCCCGTGGTGACGTCGGGCGCAGGTCCTCGGCGCTCCACCAGGGTGAGCGCGGCCCCGGCGCGGAGGCAGCGGCAGGTCGCGGAGCAGCGCTGCGGTCGGGGCCCCGGCGGCGACCAGGTCGACCGGGCTGGCGAGGCGGCGCCGCGGCGACGGCCCGGGCGGTCAGCGCCGCGGTCCGCCGTGCGCAGCCTCTTCCGCTCGGCGAGGACCGCCGCACCCCACCGGGACGACGGCCCGCCGGAGCGCGAGCTGGCGCTCGGTGACGCCGAGCGCGACGGCCTGCGCGCGGGTGACCACGCCTGCCTGCCGGGTGGCGAGCAGGAGCCTCGCGCCGCCGCCGCATCCGCGCCCGGCAGGCTCGGGCCGCGCACAGGGCCCGTCTCGGTGCTGCTGGGCACACCGTCGGGCCGGCCAACGTGTGCGCCCAGGGTAATCGGGAGCGAGCCTAATCGCCGAGCACACGGCGTGATCGGCGTACGCGGAACCCTGGGGAAGTCGCGAGGCGGTGGGCGCTACAGGGGGCCGAGCTTGTCGTGGAGGTAGCGCTCGACGGCGTCGAGGGAGACGCGCTCCTGGGTCATCGCGTCGCGCTCGCGGATGGTGACGGCCTGGTCCTCGAGGGTGTCGAAGTCGACCGTGACGCAGAACGGCGTGCCGACCTCGTCCTGGCGGCGGTAGCGACGGCCGATGGCGCCGGCGTCGTCGAAGTCGACGTTCCAGTGCTGCCGCAGCGAGGCGGCGAGCGACCGCGCCACCGGCGACAGGTCGGCGTTGCGCGACAGCGGCAGCACCGCGGCCTTGAGCGGGGCCAGCCGGGGATCAAGACGAAGCACGACGCGCTTGTCGACGCCGCCCTTGGCGTTGGGCGCCTCGTCCTCGGTGTAGGCGTCCAGCAGGAAGGTCAGCGCGCAGCGGTCGACGCCGGCGGCCGGCTCGATGACGTACGGGGTCCAGCGCTCGCCCGACTCCTGGTCGAAGTAGTCGAGGGCGGTGCCGGACGCCTTGCTGTGCACCGACAGGTCGTAGTCGGTGCGGTTGGCGATGCCCTCGAGCTCGCCCCACTCCGTCCCCGTGAAGTCGAACTTGTACTCGATGTCAACGGTGCGCGTGGAGTAGTGGGACAGCTTCTCGGTCGGGTGCTCGAACAGCCGCAGCCGCTCCGGGTCGATCCCCAGCCCGACGTACCAGGCCATGCGCTCGTCGATCCAGTACTGGTGCCACTGCGCGTCCTCGCCCGGCTTGACGAAGAACTCCATCTCCATCTGCTCGAACTCGCGCGTGCGGAAGATGAAGTTGCCCGGCGTGATCTCGTTGCGGAAGCTCTTGCCGATCTGGCCGATGCCGAACGGCGGCTTCTTGCGCGAGGCCTGCTGGACGTTCGCGTAGTTGATGAAGATGCCCTGCGCGGTCTCGGGCCGCAGGTAGGCCAGGCCGCTCTCGTCCTCCACCGGGCCGAGGTGGGTCTTGAGCATGCCGTTGAAGTTGCGGGGCTCGCTGAACGTGCCGCGGTTGCCGCAGTTGGGGCAGGCGAGCTCGGCCAGCGTCTTGCCGGGCGAGGCCTCCTCGAGGTGGTCGGCCCGGAAGCGCTTGTGGCAGGAGGAGCACTCGGTCAGCGGGTCGGTGAACGTCGCGACGTGGCCGGAGGTCTCCCAGACCTCGCGCGCCAGGATCACGCAGGAGTCGAGGCCGACGACGTCGTCGCGGCCCTGCACGACCGACTTCCACCACTGCCGCTTGACGTTGTTCTTGAGCTCGACGCCGAGCGGGCCGTAGTCCCAGGAGGCGCGCAGCCCGCCGTAGATCTCGCTGGACGGGAAGACCAGGCCGCGCCGCTTGCAGAGGCTGACGATGGTGTCCATGCGGTCGGCGGTCTTGGCCATGAGGTGCTCCTGGTCCGGCTGGCTGTCGGGTGAGCGCGTCACGCTACCGGTGCACACTGCGAGCATGAGCCTCCCGCTGAACGTCCCCGCTCCCGACGTCGACCTCGACGGGTGGGCCGACGGCGCCGCCGGCCGCTTCCGCCTGAGCGAGCAGCGCGGCACCCCGGTCGTGCTCGCCTTCTACCCCGGCGACGACACGCCCGTGTGCACCAAGCAGCTCTGCTCCTACCAGGACGACCTCGACGTGCTGCGCGGCGTCGGCGCGCAGGTGTGGGGCATCTCGACCCAGGACGTCGCGAGCCACCAGCGCTTCGCCGAGAAGCGCGGCCTGCGCTTCCCGCTGCTGGCCGACACCGACAAGCGCGTGCACAAGGCGTACGGGGTGGCCGGCGTGCTCGGGCTGTCGAAGCGGTCGGTGTTCGTCGTCGACGGCGAGGGCGTGCTGCGCTGGTCGCACGTGTCGACGCTGGGCCTGACCTACCAGGACACCGACACGATCGTCGGCGTGCTCAAGGGCCTGTAGGCCCCGAGGCCTCGCCCACGGCGACCGTCCCCGCGTCCGGCGCCCGCCGCGACGGGGCGGTGCCGTCGTCGGACACCAGCAGCTCGAACGCGCTGGCCTCGTCACGACCGAGGGCCAGCAGGGGCGCCGCGTCGACCTTCACGTCGTACGCCGACAGGCTCCGGCGGTAGGCGCCCACGCCCTCCCACTCGGTGGTGAGGACCCACGCGGAGGGGTCGTCGGCGGCGCGGCCGATGCGGCCGCGCAGGTAGCCGGGGCGCGCGGCGAAGGCGGCCAGCGCCGCCTGCGCCTTCACCAGGAAGCCGGGCCCGTCGGCCTCCGGCACGTCGAACCGCGTCACGACCAGCACGGTGACACGCTAGACGCCATGTCCTCCTCCCGCCGCGGGCCGACGCCGCGCCGCCGGCCGCCGCCGCAGCCCACCCCGGCCCCGGCCACCGGCTTCCGCGCGGCGGTCGAGCGGCGCAGCGCCGTCCTGCTCGTCTGGCTGACCCACCAGCCGAAGCTGCTCGTCCCGGGACTCGTCTTCCTGCTGCTCGTCGGCGGGGCGCTGCTGCCGCCCGCCGCCGGGGTGCCCTGCCTGGTGCTCGTGCTGCTGCTCGTGCTCTGGCTCAGCCTGCTGTCCTGGCCGGTCCTGCGGCCGGCCCAACGCGTCCTCCGGCTGCTCGTCGCGGTGCTGCTGGTCGTCCTCCTCGCCACGCGGTTCTGACAACCATTTCCATGTAAGGTCGGCGGCATGCGCCGGCTGCTGCCCCTCCTCCTGCTCGGCCTCGTGGCGGGGTGCTCCTCCGGCGGCGACGGCGGGTCGGACCGACCGTCGGTGGCGGTGGGCGCGTACCCGTTCTCCTACCTCGTGCAGGAGGTCGGCGGCGACGACGTCTCGGTCGTCGACCTGGTGAAGCCGGGTGTCGAGCCGCACGACGTCGAGCTCGGACCGCGCGAGGTCGGGCGGCTCAAGGAGTCCGACCTGGTCGTCGGCCTGAAGGGCTTCCAGACCGCGGTCGACGACGCGCTCCGCTCCGACGAGCAGCTGTACGACCTCGGGCCCGTCATGGGCCAGCAGCCGGTGAGCTCCGACCTCGGCGACGAGGAGGAGTCCGGGCTCGACCCCCACGTCTGGCTGGACCCGTCGAAGATGGCCACGGCCGCGACCGCCCTCGGCGACCGGCTGGCCGCGCTGGCGCCCGACGCCGCCGACGACATCAAGGCGAGGGCCGCGACGACCGCGCAGCAGCTGACCGCGCTGGACACCGACTTCCGCACCGGGCTGCAGACCTGCGCGCGGCGCGACATCGTCACGGCGCACACGGCGTTCGGCTACCTGGCGGCGCGCTACGACCTGCGGCAGGTCGGCGTCAGCGGCCTGTCCCCCGACACCGAGCCGTCGCCGGGGCGGCTGGCGGAGGTCGCGCGCTACGCCGAGCAGAACGGGGTGACCACGGTGTTCTTCGAGACGGCGGCCCAGCCGGGCGTCGCCGCGACCCTGGCGTCCGAGGTCGGGCGCCGAAGACCGCGGTGCTCGACCCGGTCGAGACGGTGGCCGACGGCGACGACTACGTCACGGTCATGCGGCGCGACCTGCAGGCCCTGCGCACCGGCCTGGGCTGCACATGAGCGTCGTCTTCGACCTGAGGTCGGCGGTCGTCCAGCTCGGTGGCCGGGACATCCTGCGCGGCGTCGACGTGCGCGTCGACCAGGGCGAGTTCGTCGCGGTCCTCGGCGCCAACGGCTCCGGCAAGACCACGCTGGTGCGCACGCTGGTCGGCCTGGTCCCGCTGGCCGCCGGCTCGCTGGAGCTGTTCGGCACGCCCGTCGCGCGCTTCCGCCAGTGGCCGCGCCTGGGCTACGTGCCGCAGCGCCTGACCGTGGGCGGTGGCGTCCCGGCGACGGTGCGGGAGGTCGTGGCCAGCGGGCGTACGGGCCGGGCGTCCCGCCTGCGCCGCCTCGGCCGTGACGACTGGGCCGCGGTCGACCACGCCCTGGAGGACGTGGGGCTGACGCACCGCGCCGGCGACCCGGTCCTCGACCTGTCCGGTGGCCAGCAGCAGCGGGTGCTCATCGCCCGCGCGCTGGCCGGCGAGCCCGAGGTGCTCGTGCTCGACGAGCCCACCGCCGGCGTCGACGCGGACAGCCAGGACACCCTGGCCGGCGCGCTGCGCCACCTGTCCGCGGAGGGCGGCAGCGTCGTGCTGGTCGCGCACGAGCTCGGCCCGCTGGCCGGGCTCATCCGCCGGGCCGTCGTGCTCGACCAGGGGCAGGTGCTGTCCGACGGGCCGCCGCCCGACCCGGAGGGCCACCACGCCCACCCCGACCACGTCCACCTGCACGCGCACGAGACGCCGGCACCCGCCAGGGAGCCGATCCTGCGCTCCCCCGCGCTCGGACGGGAGGGGCAGTGAGCATCCTCGAGTTCGACTTCATGCGTCGCGCGCTCGTCGCGGCGGTGCTGGTCGGCATGGCGGCGCCGGCCATCGGCACGTTCCTGGTGCAGCGCCGGCTGTCGCTGATGGGCGACGGCATCGGCCACGTGGCCCTGACCGGCGTCGCGCTGGGCTTCCTGCTCGGCACGACCCCCGTGCTCACCGCCATCGTCGTCGCGATCCTCGGCGCCATCGCCATCGAGCTGGTGCGCGAGCGCGGCACCGCGAGCGGCGACGTCGCCCTCGCGCTGCTCTTCTACGGCGGCATCGCGGGCGGCGTGCTGCTCATCGGGCTGTCGCCCAACGGGTCGAACGCGCAGCTGGTGCAGTACCTGTTCGGCTCGCTGTCCAGCGTCGACCGCGGCGACCTGGTCGTCATCGTGGGGCTGTCGCTCGCCGTCGTCGGCGTGGTCACCGTGTTCGGGCGCGAGCTGTTCGCGGTGTGCCAGGACGAGGAGGTGGCCCGCGTGCAGGGGCTGCCGGTGCGCTTCCTCAACCTGCTCGTCGCGGTCACCGCGGCGGTGACCGTCACGGTGGCGATGCGCGTGGTCGGCCTGCTGCTGGTCAGCGCGCTGATGGTCGTGCCGGTCGCGACCGCGCAGCAGCTGACCCGGTCGTTCCGCGGCACGCTGCTCGCGGCGAGCACGATCGGCGTGCTGGCCGCCACCAGCGGGCTCGTGATCGCCTACTACGCCGACGTCGCGCCGGGCGCCAGCATCGTCGTCCTGGCGCTCGGCTTCTTCCTGGTCGCCTCCGTGACAGGCCTGGCCACCACGAGCCGGCGGGCCGCGCGGTGAGCCGGGCCACCAAGCAGCGCACCGCGGTCGCCCGCGCGCTCGGCGAGGCCGACGGCTTCCGCAGCGCCCAGGACCTGCACGCCGCGCTGCGCGACGAGGTCGGGCTGACCACCGTCTACCGCACGCTCCAGTCGATGGCCGACGCCGGCGAGGTGGACGTCCTGCGGACCGACGACGGCGAGTCGGTCTACCGCCGGTGCGCCAGCGGCGAGCACCACCACCACCTGGTCTGCCGCAGCTGCGGGGCGACGGTCGAGGTCGCCGGGCCCGCGGTCGAGGACTGGGCCGACGGGGTCGCCGCCGAGCACGGCTTCTCCGACGTGCAGCACACCGTCGAGGTGTTCGGCACCTGCCGCGCCTGCGCGACGGGCTGACCCGCCCCGCGCCGGCCCCCCACGCCGCGATCATGCACGTGTTGACGGCGCCGCGTGAGGACCCGCACGAACTGCAAGATCGCGGCGGCGGCGGGACCGGCGGGCCGCCCACGCTGACGATCATGCAGTTGTTGCGCACCGGCTGAGCGTGAGCGACCCGCACGGACTGCAAGATCGCGACCTCACGGGACCGCGACCGCGGGCGGCGCCCGTCCCGCGGTCCGGGCGTCGGCGGGAGGCGCGGGCCAGCGCGGCGAGCGAGCAGCCGACACGGGGTCAGGCGAAGGGACCGACGGGCTCCACGAGCTCCACCGCGTTGCCCTCCGGGTCGGCGGTCATCCCGCGCCGCGCCCCGCCGATCGACGGCTTGGCCGACCACGGGTGCCCCGCCGCCTGCAGCCGCGCGACCACGTCGTCGAGGTCGTCGACCACCAGCGCGAAGTGCTGGTCGGGGTGGCGCTGCCCGGACCGCTCCGACACGTGCACCTGCGTGCCGCCGGGCACCTCGAACCACGCGCCGTCCGGCGACGAGGTGCCCGCCGGCTTCGGCACGCGGACCATCCCGAGCAGCTCGTAGAACGGCACGACGGCATCCGTACGCCCGGGTGCGACGACGACGTTGACGTGCTGCAGCCTCATGGCGGCCCGGGTTGGGGACGGCGCCGCCGTAGCGGCGGTCGCGGCTGGCGTAGAGCTCGCACGCGTGCCACAGGTGGCGGCGGTCGACGTCCGGCCAGAGCGTGTCGAGGAAGACCATCTCGGCATACGCCGACTGCCACAGCAGGAAGTTGCTGGTCCGCTGCTCCCCCGAGGTGCGCAGGAACAGGTCGACGTCGGGCATGTCCGGCTCGTCGAGGTAGCGGGCGAGCACCTTCTCGTCGACCTTGTCCGGGTTGACCCGCCCTGCCTCGACATCGAGCGCCAGCGCCCGGGCGGCGTCGGCGATCTCGGCGCGCCCGCCGTAGTTGACGCACATCGTCAGCGTGCAGACGTCGTTGCCGCGGGTCAGCTCCTCGGCCGCCTCGAGCTCGTGCAGCACCGACCGCCAGAGCTTCGGGCGCCGGCCGGCCCAGCGGACGCGTACGCCGAGCTCGTGCATCTCGTCCCGCCGCCGGCGGATGACGTCGCGGTTGAAGCCCATGAGGAAGCGGACCTCGTCGGGCGACCGCTTCCAGTTCTCGGTCGAGAACGCGTAGGCCGACACCCACTTCACGCCCAGCTCGATGGCGCCCTCGACGACGTCGAAGAGCGAGGACTCCCCAGCCTCGTGACCGGCGGTGCGCGGCAGGCCGCGGTCCTTGGCCCACCGGCCGTTGCCGTCCATGACGATCGCGACGTGCTGCGGCACGAGCGCCGGCGGCAGCTCCGGCGGCCGGAGCCCGGACGGGTGCGGCGTGGGCGGACGCACGGGACGGCTGGCTCGGCGCATGACGGGACCTGGACGCGCTCGACGAGCGGCAGGCTGCGCAGCCCGCGCTCGAGATGCCACTGCAGGTGGGCCGCGACCAGCCCGCTGGCCTCGCGGCGCGAGCGCGCGTCGGCGCCCTCGGCGGCGTCCCACTCCCCCGTCAGCAGGTCGACCATCAGCTGCACCGACGCCGGGCCGGGGTAGGCCGAGCCGGGCGGGCGGCAGTCGGGGCAGACCAGCCCGCCCTGCGCGACGGCGAAGCCGGCGTGCGGCCCGGGCGCGCCGCAGCGGGCGCAGTCCTCGAGCGACGGGGCGTAGCCGGCGACCGACATCGCGCGGAGCAGGAACGCGTCGAGCACCAGCGACGGGTCGCGCGGAGGGAGGGCGTCGGGCCCGCCGCCGGTGAGGGCACGCAGCGCGCCGATGACCAGCAGGAACAGCTTGAGCGAGGGCTCGCGCTCCTCGGCGGTCAGCCGCTCGGCGGTCTCGAGGACCGCGGTCCCTGCGGTGTAGCGGCCGTAGTCGCCAGCCAGGCGGTCGCCGTACGCGGTGAGGCTCTCGGCCTGCGTGACGATGTCGAGCGAGCGCCCCTCGTACAGCTGCAGGTCGACGTGGCTGAACGGCTCGACGCTCGCGCCGAACTTGGAGCGGGTGCGGCGCACGCCCTTGGCGACCGCGCGGACGCGGCCGTGCCGGCGGGTCAGGACGGTGACGATCCGGTCGGCCTCGCCGAGCTTCTGGACGCGCAGGACGATCCCCTCGTCCCGGTAGAGCGCCACCGGCTCACGGTAGTCGCAAAGGCCTTGACCCGGCCGGTACGACAGGCACGTGGAGCTGCCCGAGATCGACCCGCGGACGGCACCGCGCGCGCTGCTCGAGCAGGCCGTGGCCGTCCAGCAGGTCGTCGACCGCGAGTACGACCCGGGGGTGCCGGCGCGGCCGTACGACTCGGTGGTCGCCTCGTGGGTGCACGGCGACGGCGACGACCGCTGCCGCGTCGTGCTGGCGGTCGACGGCGACCGGGTGGCCGGCCTGCTCGTCCTGCGGCTGACGACACAGGCCAACCTCGAGGTGGCCATGCCGGACCTGGCCGTGCCTCCGGACGCGCGACGGCGTGGCACCGGTCGGCTGCTGCTCGCGCGGGCCGGCGAGCTGGCCACCGAGGACGGGCGCACCCGCCTGGTCGCCGCCGCCCCGGAGGACGGTCCAGGAGCGGCGTTCCTGTCGGCGCAGGGCTTCGAGCGGGCGCTGGTCGAGCCGCGGCGCGTGAGCGTCGTCGCCGACGTCCGGCTGCCCGCGCCGCTGCCCGAGGGGTACGAGCTGGTGCGCTGGACCGGTGCGGCGCCGGACGATCTCGTCGACGCCTACGCCGTGCAGAAGCGGACCATCGGAGACGCGCCCATGCAGGACCTCGCCTGGGACGACGGCTTCTGGGACGCGACGGCGGTCCGCGCGGTCGAGGCAGCGCACGCCGCCCGCCGGCTGTCGCGCTACGTCATGGTCGCCCGCCACGTCGGGACCGGCGACCTCGCCGCGCTGACCGAGGTGATCGTGGACGACCTGCGCCCGGAGCGGGCCTGGCAGTGGGACACCAGCGTCGCGCCGGCGCACCGCGGCCACGGCCTGGGCCTGGCCATCAAGGGCGAGATGGTCAGGGTGCTGCAGCAGGAGCGGCCGGACGTGCTCGAGATCGAGACGACCAACGCCTCGGACAACCCGTGGATGATCCGCATCAACGAGCTGCTCGGCTACCGCCAGGTCGACACCTGGACCGAGTGGGAGCGGGCGGTCTAGAAGCCGAGCTTGCGCAGCTGGCGCGGGTCGCGCTGCCAGTCCTTGGCGACCGTGACGCGCAGGTCGAGGTAGATCGGCGTGCCGAGCAGCGTCTCCATCTGCAGGCGCGCCTGGCTGCCGACGGCCTTGAGCCGGCGGCCCTGCGTACCGAGGACGATGGCCTTCTGGCTGTCGCGCTCGACGTAGAGCGTCGCGTAGACGTCGAGCAGCGGCCGGTCGGCCGGGCGGCCCTCGCGCGGCGTCATCTCCTCGATGGTGACGGCGATGGAGTGCGGCAGCTCGTCGCGGACGCCCTCGAGCGCGGCCTCGCGGATGAGCTCGGCGGCCAGCACCTGCTCCGGCTCGTCGGTGAGCTCGCCCTCGGGGTAGAGCGCCGGCCCCTCGGGGAGCCGCTGCACGAGCAGGTCGGCCAGCAGCTGCACCTGGAAGTCCTTGACGGCGCTGACGGGCACGACGTCGGCCCAGTCGTGCAGCCGGCTGACCGCGAGCAGCTGCTCGCCGATCTGCTCCTTGCTGGCCTTGTCGGTCTTGGTCACGACCGCGACGACCGGCGTCTTCACCTCGGCCAGCTCGGCCGCGATGAAGCGGTCACCCGGGCCGACCTTCTCGTCGGCCGGGATGCACAGGCAGATGACGTCGACGCCGGCGTACGTCTCGCGCACCAGGTCGTTGAGCCGCTGGCCGAGCAGCGTGCGCGGCTTGTGCAGGCCGGGGGTGTCGACCAGGACGAGCTGCGCGTCGGGGCGGTGCAGGATGCCGCGGATCGCGTGGCGCGTGGTCTGCGGGCGGCTGCTGGTGATGGCCACCTTCTGCCCGATCAGCGCGTTGGTCAGCGTCGACTTGCCCGCGTTGGGCCGCCCGACGAAGCAGGCGAAGCCGGAGCGGAAGGACGCGGTCACGCTCCCATTCTCGCAGAACCTGCGCCGGGGCCCCGGCCCACTTCCCCTGGGTTCGCGTACGCCCCCACGGCGTGTCGGCGTACCGGAGCCCTGGGGAAGTCGGGGGTCAGGTGTGCAGGGACTCGCGGACGAGGCCGTCGCCGCCGGCGACGAGGACCGGGGTGCCGACGCCGAACTCGCGCAGCACCGCGAGGTCGGCCTCCGAGACCAGGCCCTCGGTGACGACGGCCGCCGCCTCGAAGGTGCGCACGCCGCTCGAGGCCGCCGCGGCGACCGCGGCGCGCAGCGCGGAGGTGGTCAGCGAGGGGTCGGCGTTCTCGACGGTCGCGGCCGCGTAGGTCCGGCCGTCGGTGTCGCGGACCGCGGCGCCCTCGGAGCAGCCGGTGTGCGGGGCGTGCGCCCGCAGGCGGGCCCCGCGCGCCAAGGTCACGATCTTGGCGTCCTCAGGGTCCAGCTCCAGCACCGTCGGTCTCCTCGTGGTCGTCCGTGTTGTCCGTGATGTCCGGTGGCAGCCGGGTGACCAGCACCGTACCTATCCGGTTGCGCCGGCCCTTGGCGCTCTCGGCCACGAGCTCCAGGCCGCCGACCCGGACCGTCGCTCCCGGGATCGGTACGCGGCCCAGCTCGCTGGCCAGCAGGCCCCCGACGGAGTCGACGTCCTCGTGGGGCAGCTCCACGTCGTACAGCTCCTCGAGGTCCTCGACCGGCAGCCGGCTGGTGACCCGGACCTGGTCCTCGTCGAGCCGCTCGACCGGCGGGGCCTCCCGGTCGTACTCGTCGGTGATCTCGCCGACGATCTCCTCGAGCACGTCCTCGATGGTGACCAGGCCGGCGGTGCCGCCGTACTCGTCGACGACGAACGCGATGTGCCCGAGGCTCGCCTGCATCTCGCGCAGCAGGTCGTCGACCGGCTTGCTCTCCGGCACGAAGACCGGGTCGCGCAGCACGTCCTCGACCGACCTGGCCGCGCCGCCGTCGGCCCGCTCCTTGCGCACCAGGTCCTTGAGGTACGCGACCCCGACCACGTCGTCGGCGTTCTCGCCGACCACCGGGATGCGGGAGAACCCGCTGCGCAGCGCCAGGTTCAGCGCCTGGCGCACCGTCTTCTCGCGCTCGATGAAGACCATGTCGGTGCGCGGCACCATGACCTCGCGGACGATGGTGTCGCCGAGGTCGAAGACGTTCTCGATCATGTCGCGCTCGGCCTCCTCGACGACGCCGCGCTCCTGCGCCCGGTCGACGAGGTCGCGCAGCTCGGCCTCGGAGGCGAACGGTCCCTCGCGCAGGCCCTTGCCGGGCGTGAGCGCGTTGCCGACGAGGATGAGGAAGCTGGGCAGCGGCCCGAAGACCCGGGTCAGCGCGAGGGCTACGGGCGCGCCGATGAGGGCGACCCGCTCCGCCTGCTGCCGGCCGATGGTGCGCGGCGCGACGCCGATGAACACGTAGCTGGTGACCACCATGACGACCACGGCGAGGGCCACCGCCCAGGAGCCGGAGATGCGGTCGACGCAGTACGACGTGACGATGCCGGCCGCGGCGAGCTCGGCGGCGAGCCGCAGCAGCAGCAGCAGGTTGAGGGTGCGCGGCGGGTCGGTGAGCAGCTGCTCGAGGCGTACGGCGCCGGCGCGGCTCTCGGACCGCAGCTCCTCCACCCGGACCCGGGAGACGCGGGCGAGCGCCACCTCGAGGCAGGCCAGCAGGCCGGCGAGGACGACGAAGCCGACCGCGATCAGCAGCGGACCGAGCGCGGTGCCGATCATCCGGGGGTCGGCCGCGCCTCTCGCCAGGACGAGAGCAGCTCGCCCTGCAGGCCGAACATCTCCGCGTGCTCCTCGGCGTCGCCGTGGTCGTAGCCGAGCAGGTGCAGCACCCCGTGGGTGCAGAGCAGCTCGAGCTCGTCGGAGACCGGGTGACCGGCCTCGACGGCCTGCCGCTCCGCCACGACCGGGCAGAGCACGACGTCGCCCAGCACGGCCGGGCTGGTGTCGTCGCCGGTGTCGTCAGGACCGCCGTGGCCGACGCCGCGCGAGCCGCGCAGGTCCAGCTCGTCCATCGGGAAGGCCAGCACGTCGGTCGGGCCCGGCTCGCCCATCCACCGGACGTGCAGCTTCTCCATCTGGTCGACGTCGACGAGCAGCAGGGACAGCTCGGCCAGCGGGCTCACGCCGAGGCGGTCGAGGACGTGGCGGGAGATGCGGACCAGGGCCTGCTCGTCGACCTCGACGCCGGACTCGTTGGCGACCTCGATGCTCATGCTCGGTGCCTCACGGTCGCGAGCGCCGCGCGTCGTCGCGGCGGCCGGAGGCGCGCTGCGGGCCGCGCGGCGGACTCGACCTCGGCGTCGTACTGCGCGTAGGCGTCGACGATGCGCGCGACCAGCTTGTGGCGCACGACGTCGGTGCTGGTCAGCTGCGCGAAGTGGACGTCCTCGACCCCGTCGAGGATCTCGCGCACGACGCGCAGGCCGCTGGTCGCGCCGCCCGGCAGGTCGACCTGGGTCACGTCGCCGGTCACCACGATCTTGCTGCCGAAGCCGAGGCGGGTGAGGAACATCTTCATCTGCTCGGCGGTCGTGTTCTGCGCCTCGTCGAGGATGATGAAGGCGTCGTTGAGGGTGTTGTGGGTGACGAGGAAGTCCTCGGTCACGTAGAGCGAGTCCTGGGCCCCGACCGAGATGCAGACGCACTCGGCTTCGCCCGCCGGCTCGATGCTGTCGATGAAGCGCATGGGGCGACCGCCGCCCGCCGCGTCGTAGGCGTCCTTCTTGCGGCGCAGCCGGAACGGCTCTACGCCCGCCGGCAGGCGGATGTCGAGGATGTGCGCGTCGGTGCGGTGGTGCACGGGACGGCCGTTCGCCAGACCGGGCACGCCGGCCCTCTGCGGGCCGGGTGCGGACGTAGGCCACCCCGCCCAGGGAGCGCACGAGCCACACGACGTCATCACGCAGCTGGTCCGAGCAGGTCGTGTACTGGATGCGGCAGGTGCGCCCGAGCTGACGGACCGGTCCGCCGTCGGTGTCGAGCAGCCCCTGCAGGACCGCCAGCCGCACGGCCACCGAGTTGACGAGGTACGGCACGGGGACGAACTTGGTCGAGGACCGCGTGCCCTCGAGCTCGAGCGCCCGCAGGACCGCCGTGACCGGGTTGACCGTCAGCAGCCCGCCCCGGTGGTAGCCCTCGTGACGCAGGACGTAGTCACCGGCGCCCTTGCGGACCAGCTCGATGTCCGGCAGCGCGGCCTCGAGCGCCTCGGCCAGCTCCGGGTCCCGGGTCGTGAAGGTCGGCGTGGTCGCCCCCGTGATGCAGCCGTCACCGAGCATCAGCCCGAGGGCGTACGGGTCCAGGGGCACCTCGGACGGGACCATCTCGACCGGCGCGACGACGGGGAGCTCGTAGCGGCGGGCATGGGCGGCACGGAGCCGGCCGCGCATCTCCCGGGTCTCCAGCACGCGGCCGGCAATGCCCCGCCGGCGGTCCGAGGCGGTGCGCACCTGCCACAGGTGCTCGCCGCAGGCCAGCGTCGAGGCGCCGTCCTGGGTCGTGACCCGGAAGACCTCCTTGCGCCCCTGCGGGTAGACGCCGAGGACGGGCGTCGGACGGCCGTCGGCCCCGACCACCAGGTCGCCCACGTCGAGCGAGCCGATCGGGACGACACCCTCGGGTGTCATCACCAGCGTGTCCACGGGCTGCGCCCGGCCCCGCATGTAGGCCAGCGGCGCGACCTCGATGGTCCCGGCGGCCATGAGCTTGGGGATCGACTCGGGGTCGAGCATGTCGTGCAGCGCGTCGTAGAGCGGGCGCAGGTAGGGGTCGATCTTCTCGTAGAGCGTGCCGGGCAGGAAGCCCAGCCGCTCGCCCGCCTCGACCGCGGGGCGGGTCAGGATGATGCGGTTGACCTGCTTGGCCTGCAGCGCCTGCACGGCCTTGGCCATCGCGAGGTAGGTCTTGCCGGTGCCGGCGGGGCCGATGCCGAAGACCACCGTGTGCTGGTCGATCGCCTCGACGTAGCGCTTCTGGTTGACCGTCTTCGGCCGGATGGTGCGGCCGCGGTTGGACAGGATGTTGAGCGTCAGGACGTCGGCCGGGCGGTCGCCCGCCGGGCTCCCGCTCTGCAGCATGGCCAGGCTGCGCTCGACCGCGTCGCCGGACAGCGGCTGGCCCTTGGCGAGCAGCTCGAGCAGCTGCTGGAACAGGCTCTCGGCCAGCGCGTTGTCGGCCGCCGCACCGGTGATGGTGATCTCGTTGCCGCGGACGTGGATGTCGCTGGCCAGCGCCTTCTCGATGACCCGCAGCAGCTCGTCGCGGCTGCCGAGCAGCCCGACCATGCTGTGGGCACCTGGGACCACGATCTTGGTGGTCACGCGCTCGGGCGCGGGGGTGGGCTCGTCGGCCAACGGTCAGGCCTGCCGGCTGCAGTGGGTCATGCGCCCACGCTACCCGCGTGGGGCCGGCTCAGCACGGCCGAGACGATCAGCCGGCCAGCCCGGTGACGGGGCCGCCGCCGAGCACGTGCAGGTGCACGTGGAAGACGGTCTGGCCGCCGTCGGGACCGGTGTTGACGACCAGCCGGTAGCCGTTGTCCAGGCCCTCCTTGCGGGCCACCTCGACCGCCGCGGCCACCAGGTCGGCCACCAGGGCGGGGTCGGCCGCGGAGGTGGCGGCGAGGTCGGCGTGGTGGTCGCGCGGGACGACCAGCACGTGCGTCGGCGCCACCGGGTGCAGGTCGCGGAAGGCGATGGTGCGCTCGTCCTCGTGCACGAGGGTCGACGGCAGCTCGCCGGCGACGATCTTGCAGAACAGGCAGCTCGGGTCGGTCGTCATCAGCGTCCTCGGGTCAGGTACAGGCCGGCCACGCCGAGCAGGCCCAGCACGACCGCGCCGCCGACGGTGAGCTGCACCGTACGGGTGATGGGGTCGCTCGCGACCGGCTGCTCGGCCGCTGCGGTCGGGCTCGGGTCGGGAGCCGGCTCGGACGGCTCCTCGGAGCCCAGCGGCACGACCTGCAGCTCGGGCGACGGGGAAGCGGTGGCAAGGACCTGCACCGGCACGTGGGCTGGGCGACGGCGCCGCGGAGGTCCGGGCCGGCGACGGCTCCTCGGCCGGGGCGGCCGCCGTCTGCACGGGCACCGGCCGCGGGGAGCGGCTGGCCCGCCGGGTGCGCGTCGGCGACGGCGAGGGCGACGGCTCCTCCTCCTGCGCGCTCGGGGACGGCTCGGGCAGCGGGATCACCGGCGAGGGCGCAGCAGCGGCGCTGGAGGAGGCCCGCGGCGTCGCGCCGGTGGCGTCCGCCGTACGGGGCGTGCTGCTCGGCGGCGGGTGTCGGCGCGGAAGAGGCCGAGGCCGCGACCGGCAGCGCCAGCCACCCGACCGCCAGCGCGAGGGCGAGCGCCGGCAGGCGGCGGCGCACGGTCGGTCGGGGCACGGCGCGGATGCTAGGTGTCCAGGAGGCCCGCCGGGGGCGACTCACCAGCGTCCGGTGCGTCCGCTCAGCAGCGCCAGCGCTGCCGCACCCGCCGTCGAGGTCCGCAGCACGGTCGGGCCGAGGCGTACGGCGGTGCCGCCCAGCGCGGCGAGCTCCTCCTCCGAGATGCCGCCCTCGGGGCCGACGACCAGCACGACGTCGCCGTCGACCGGCAGCGCGGCGGCGCTGAGGGGCGCCGTCGCCGCCTCGTGCAGCACCAGCCCGGTGGCTGCCCCGGAGCCGGGCCGCCACCTGCGCCGTGCTGTGCAGCGCGGTCACCTCCGGGACGCGCGCGCGGCGGGACTGCTTGGCCGCCTCCCGCGCGGTCGCCCGCCAGCGGGCCAGCTGCTTGTCGCCGCGCTCGCCCTTCCACTGCATGACGCAGCGCGACGCCGACCAGGGCACCACCTCGTCGACGCCGACCTCGGTGGCCAGCTCGACCGCGAGCTCGCCGCGGTCGCCCTTGGGCAGGGCCTGCACCAGGACCAGCCGGGGCGCCGGCACCGGCTCGACCGTGCGGGACAGCACCTCGAGCACGACCTCGTCCCGGGCGACCGAGACCACCCGGCTGGTCGCCCGGGTGCCCCGGCCGTCGACCAGGTCGACCGGCTCCCCCGGCTGCAGCCGCTTGACGGTCGCGGCGTGCCGGCCCTCCGGACCGGTCAGGAGAACCCGGTCACCGGAGAGCTCCTCGGTCAGGAAGACCGGGGCACTCACCTCAGCGGCGGCGGCGGCCGAACAGGCCGCCGGCGTGCTTGCCGGTCGAGCCGGGCCGCTCCTCGCCGCGCAGCCGCGCCAGGTCGCGCAGCAGCTCCTCCTGCTTGGCGTCCAGCTTGGTCGGCACCTGCACGTCGAGGTGCACGTGCAGGTCGCCGCGCCCGGTGCCGCGCAGGTGCGGGATGCCGCGGGCGCGCAGGGTCAGCACCTCGTCGGGCTGCGTCCCCGGCGCGATGTCGAGCTGCTCCTCGCCGTCGAGGGTCGCCAGCGGGATCGTCGTCCCGAGCGCCGCCGCGGTCATGGGCAGCGAGACGGTGCAGTGCAGGTCGTCGCCCTCGCGCTGGAAGACCGGGTGCTCGCGCTCGAGGACCTCGACGAACAGGTCACCCGCCGGCCCTCCGCCGGGGCCGACCTCGCCCTCGCCGGTCAGGCGGATGCGCATGCCGCTCTCGATGCCGGCCGGGACCTTGACGGTCAGGGTGCGGCGGGAGCGCACCCGGCCGTCGCCGCCGCACTCGTGGCAGGGGTGCGGGATGGTCGAGCCGGTGCCGCCGCAGCGCGGGCACGGGCGGCTGGTCATGACCTGGCCCAGGAAGGACCGCTGCACCTGCTGCACCTCGCCGGCTCCGCGGCAGGTGCCGCAGGTCTCGACGTGCGTGCCGGGCGCCGTGCCCTCGCCGGTGCAGGTGCTGCAGACGACGGCGGTGTCGAGGGTCAGCTCGCGCTCCACCCCGAACGCCGCCTCGGCCAGGTCGACCTCGATGCGGATCAGCGCGTCGGCGCCCTGGCGGATGCGGCTGCGCGGGCCGCGCCCGCCGCCGGCGCCGCCGAAGAACGCGTCCATGATGTCGCCGAGGCCGCCGAAGCCCTGCGCGAACGGGTTGCCGGCCGCGCCCTGGCCCGAGCTCAGCGGGTCGCCGCCGAGGTCGACGACCTGCCGCTTCTGCGGGTCGGACAGCACCTCGTACGCGGAGGTGACGAGCTTGAAGCGCTCCTGCGCCTCCGGGTCGGGGTTGACGTCGGGGTGCAGCTGCCGCGCGAGCTTGCGGTAGGCCTTCTTGATCTCGTCGTCCGAGGCGTCCTTGGCCACGCCGAGGACGCCGTAGTAGTCCGTCGCCACGCTGTCAGCAACCACCGTTCCGTGTGAGTGTCATGCGCCCGCCAGCAGCTCGCCGACGTAGCGGGCGACGGCGCGGACCTGGCCGATCGCGCCGGGGTAGTCCATGCGGGTGGGGCCGACGACGCCGAGCCCGGCGTACGCCCCCTGGTCCGGTCCGTAGCCGACCGTCACGACCGAGGTCGAGCGCAGCCCCTCGACGGCGTTCTCCTCGCCGATCTTCACGTGCACCAGCGTCGGGTCGTTGACCTCGCCGATGAGCTTGAGCAGCACCACCTGCTCCTCGAGCGACTCGAGGACCGGCTGCAGGGTGCGCGGGAAGTCGAGCGGCGAGCGGGTCAGGTTGTGCGTGCCGGCGATCGCGACCCGCTCCTCGGGACGCTCGACCAGCGTCTCGAGGACCACGGTCATGACGCTGGTCAGGACCGGGCGCAGGCCGGGCGGCGCGGCGTCGGGCAGGTCGGACAGCGCGGCGGGCGCGTCGACCAGCCGGGCGCCGTGCAGCCGCTGGCCGAAGGCCTGGCGCAGCTGCGCGACCTCGGCGTCGGAGAGGTCGACCGGCAGCTCGAGCACGCGCTGCTCGACCCGCCCGGTGTCGGTGATGAGCACGAGCAGCAGCCGGCTGCGGCGCCAGGTGGACGATCTCGAGGTGGCGGACCGCGCTGCGCGACAGCGAGGGGTACTGCACGACGGCGACCTGCCGGGTGAGCTGCGCGAGCAGCTTCACCGTGCGGCGCACGACGTCGTCGAGGTCGACCGCGCCCTCGAGGAAGGTCTGGATGGCCCGGCGCTCGGCCGGGCTCAGCGGCTTGACGCTGGAGAGCCGGTCGACGAACAGCCGGTAGCCGCGGTCGGTCGGGATGCGCCCCGCACTGGTGTGCGGGTGGGTGATGTAGCCCTCCTCCTCGAGCGCCGCCATGTCGTTGCGGACCGTCGCCGGGCTCACGCCCAGCTGGTGCCGCTCGGCCAGCGCCTTGGAGCCCACCGGCTCGTTCGTGGAGACGAAGTCCTCGACGATGGCGCGCAGGACCTCGAGCTTGCGGTCGTCGAGCACGAGCACCTCCCGGACGTCTGCTGGCACTCCAGTCTCCAGAGTGCCAAGCATACGGGCCGGAGACGGCCTCAGGACAGCCGCAGCACGAGCCGCGCCTGCGGGTCGTCGGTGAAGCCGAGCCCGCGGTAGAGCGGCTCGCCGGCCTCCGTCGACTGCATCTGCACCTCGCGCACGCCCTGCTCGCGCAGCCAGTCCAGGCACGCCTCGACGCACGCGGACGCCAGCCCGCCGCCCTGCGCCTCGGGCCGGGTCGCCACCTGCTCGAGCCAGCCGTACGTGCCGGACGGGGTGCCCGGGGTCGGCAGTCGGCGCTGCAGCAGCGCGACCGCGCTGGCCACCACCTCGCCGTCGCGCTCGGCCACGGCGGTGAACACGTCCGGGTCGGACAGCCGGGCGCGGAAGCCCTCGTGCCAGCCGGGGTCCTCGGCGTCCAGCTGCATGCTCCGCAGCAGGTCCGCGCGCAGGCGCACCAACGCGTCCAGGTCGGCGGGTGTGGCGGGGCGGGCGGTGGTCGTACGCGTCACGGGGTCTCCCGGGTCAGGGGGCGAGGTCCCGGTCCTCCCCCTGCCGGGCGCGGACCATGCGCGGGGCTCAGCGCAGGTCGTGCCGCTGGGCCCACAGCGCGGCGGAGGTGCGGTCGCTGACGCCGAGCGCCGCGAAGACCCGGGTCAGGTGCGTCTTCACGGTCTTCTCGCTGATCTCGAGCCGGCGGCCGATGACCCGGTTCGACAGGCCCTCCGCGACCAGCGCCAGCACCTCGCGCTCCCTGGCCGAGAGCCGGTCGGCGGCGCTGGGAGGGGTGCGCCGCGGCAGCAGCGCCGTCGCCGCACGCGCCGACAGCGGCGCACCGCCGGCCGCCGCGTCGCGGATCGCGCGCACCAGCTGCTCCGGCTCGGCGTCCTTGAGCAGGTAGCCGACGGCCCCGGCGTCCAGGGCCCCGGTGACCTGCTCGGCCTCGGCGAACGACGTGAGCACGACGACGCGGGTCTCCGGCGCCGCCTCCAGGACCAGGCGGGTGGCCGTGGTGCCGTCGACACCCGGCATGGACAGGTCCATGAGCACCACGTCGGGGGTGTGCTCGAGCACCGCCTCGACCGCACCGCTCCCGTCGTCGACGGCGCCCACGACGTCGACGCCGTCGATGTCGCGCAGCAGGTCGGTGAGCCCCCGGCGTACGACCGGGTGGTCGTCGACCAGCAGCACGCGGATCACGCGGGCACCGCCGTACGCCGCAGCGGCAGGCGCAGGACGAGGCGGGTGCCGGCGCCGGGCGTCGAGACGACGTCGAGGGTGCCGCCGTCCTGGGCGGCGAGGCCCGGCCAGCAGGTCCAGCCCCATGCTGTCGCGGCGCCCGGCACCCGGGCCGAAGCCGGCGCCGTCGTCGGCGACCTCCAGGACGACGTCGTCGCCGGACCGGTGCAGCCCGACGGTGACCGTCGTCGCGCGCCGCGTGCCGCAGCACGTTGCGCACCGCCTCCTGCGCGGCCCGGACCAGCAGGTCGCTGGTCGGCTCGTCGACCTCCACGTCCTCGAGCGTCGAGCGCCGGGGTGATGCCGCGGTCCTGCAGCGGCGCGACCAGGTCGTGCAGGCTGGTCGGCAGCGGCTGCCGGCGCAGCCCCGGTGGCGTGATCGTCACGACCAGGCTGCGCAGCTCGCGCACCGACCGGCGCAGGTCGACCGCGACCCCGTGCAGCACCCCGGCCGCGTCCTCGTCGCCGCGGCCGGACGCCCGGGAGGCGGCGGCGCTCAGCGTGTACGAGGCGCCGCTCAGGCCCTGGACGACGCCGTCGTGCAGGTCCGCGGCGATCCGCTGCCGCTCCCGGTCGCTGGCCGCCAGGGTCGCCAGCAGCAGCTGCTCGCGCTGCTCCTGCGAGGCGCGCAGGCGGGTGGCCAACCGCCAGGCGAGCGGCGCCTGGGCCAGCCACAGCAGCGCGAGCCCGCCGACCAGCACGGGCAGGAACGTCGTCCAGAGCCGGCGGCTGCCCTCGCGCACCCGGTCGTACGGCTGGTAGGTCTCGAACAGCAGCGGCGTCCCCTCGGCGGTCTGGACGCCGAGGTAGACCTGCAGCAGCTTGCCGAACTGCCGCTCGCCGGCGTTCTCCGCCTCGTCGAGGTCGCTGACCTCCGCGATCGGGACACCGCCCGGGCCGAGGGCCGCCAGCTCGTCCTCCGGGAGCGAGAACACCTGGCCGACCAGGGCGCGGTCGTCGGAGTAGACGACGCGGCCGGAGGCGTCCCAGAGCTTCACGCGGACGACCCAGCTGCCGAGGACCCGCTCGCGCACCAGCCGGTCGAGGGCGTCGTGGGCCGGGCCGGGCCGCAGGGCCGCGTCGGTCAGCGCCGGCTCGACGACGTCGCGCGCCTGCAGGCCGGTGAGCGTGCGGGCGTCGCGCACGGCCTCGCTCACCGCCGCGCGGTGCTGCACGACGGCGAGGATGCCGCCGACGACGCTGAGCACGACCAGGCCGGCGACGAGGAACGCCGCGACCGCGCGCGCCGGGGACGTCGGCGGCGGGACGGCAGGCAGAGCAGGAGGAGGCACGACCGGTTCCTGAGGGAGCGGGAGGGGACCCGAGCGTGGCATGCGCGCGGGTCGGCGGGAGGCCGGTCGGGTCACGTCGCGGCGTCAGTCGTCGCTGCCGTGCCCGCCGGAGCCGTGACCGGAGTCGTCGGCGGCGTCGTGACCTGAGCCGTCCCGGGTCCCGTGACCGGAGTCGTCACCCGCGTCGTGGCCCGCGCCGTCGTCGGAGCCGCTGCGCACACCGCCGCGGTCGTCCCCGGGGGCATCGTCGGAGCCGCTGCGCACACCGCCGCGGTCGTCCCCGGGCGCGTCGTCGGCGCCGCGCGAGCGGGTGCGGTGCGACGTCTCGCTGGGCGACGCGACGGTGGCGGCGGCGCGGGTCCGGGTGCGCGTACGGGTGCGGTCCTCGCCCGCCGACGGCGACGCGGCGTCGGAGCGGCGGACGACGGCCTGCGACGACGCGGCCGCCGCCGGGGAGGCGACGGCGGCACGGGCCGACAGTGACGACGGCGACGGCGCGGTGTGCGGGTTGTCGACCGGGCTGTCGTTGGCCTGCTGGACGCTGCCCGGGCCGGCGGCCGCGGCGACGAGCATCCCGGTGCCGCCGAGCAGGGCCGCGCCGAGGGCGCCGGTGGCCAGCAGGGCGAGGGTGCGGGTGGGTGCGGTCACGAGGTCCTCCGGGAGGAGTGGGGCGCCGGCCGGCGGGGGGACCGGCCGGCGCCCGAGGGGTGGGTCAGGACGAGAAGGCGGGGTCCGTCACCGGCAGGGAGCCGCGGACCTGGTTCTGCGCCTGGCAGTCCTGGACGCAGGTGGTCGGGCCGGCGCTGAGCTCGACCGCGTCCTCGCCCAGGACCTGGCCCATGCGGCCGCCCGAGGCGATCTGCCAGACGCTGACCCGGTCGGTCTGCGAGAGCCGGGTCGCGACCTGGGCGCTGTCCTTGCCGCGGAAGACGGTCCCGTCGCCGAAGTTCAGCTTCCCCGTGTAGGGGTTGACGAAGTAGTGCTGCCCGGCCGCGAGCGTGTGGGTGGCCGTGACGGCGCGGCCGGCCTCGGGCTCCTGCTGGAAGATGCCGCCGGTCGCGCAGTCCTTGGCCTGCACCTTGACCTTGCCGCCGTTGCCGCGCGACAGGAGGAGCAGGTCGGTGCCGTCGGTCCGGACCTCCACCTCGCCGCGGAGCACCGGACCGAGGTCGAGGACCTTGCTCTCCCACACCGGCGTGCGCGTCGAGGTCATGCTCAGCGGGTTGGACGCCCCGGTGTAGACGTAGTCGTAGAGGTTGCCGGTGACGGGGGCGTACGAGAACTCGACGTAGCGGCCCTTGACCAGGACGCGCGCGTCGGCAGCCAGGGCGGCGGTCGAGGTCTTGCTGCTCGCGCCGCCGCTGACGGTGCGGCCGCTGGGGAGCGTGACGGTGAAGCCGCCGCCCTCGCAGGCGGCGGAGCCGGCAGCGCTGGCGCCGGTCGGGGCGAGGACGGGGAGCAGGCCGGCCACCGCGACGGCGGCAGCAGCGGACAGGACGGACAGACGCACGAGAGGACCTCCACGGGGTGCACCGGGGCTGTCCCGGCACCCAGGACGCTGCCGGTCGCACGGGTCTGTGCGCCATCGGACCTTGGTCCTACGACGCGACGGTCCTACGACGCGACGGACCCCTCCCAGACGGCCCGCGCGCCGGACTCGCCGACCCGGACCGTCTGCACCGTGGCGCCGACGGCCACCGCGGTCGCGAGCAGGGCGACGAGCAGGCGGACCGTGCGGCCGCTGCCGCGCTGCCCCACCAGCGCGGACGCGACCGCGACGACCGCCAGCCCGCCGACCCACGGCAGGAGCTGGTCCCCCAGCTCGGTGTGCTCGGCGATGAGCGGCGCGCGCGGCAGCCGGTCGCGCAGCCACTCCCCCGCGGCCGTCGTGACCGGGGTGAGCGCGAGGGCGAGCACGGCGAGCGCCGCGGGCAGCCAGCCGAGCCGGCGCCGGGCGGCCGGCCACCAGCTGGCGAGCACGACGGCGCCGGCGGCCGTCGGGACCAGCACGACCAGGGCGTGCACGAGCAGGACGTGGACGGGCAGCCCCCGGACCTCCCAGTCCACGGCTCAGGCCGGGACGACGTCGTCGCCCGACACGGCGACGGGGAACGGCGTGAGGCCGCGGGGGGCCGGGCCGGCGGTGCGCTTCCCCGTCAGGTCGAACCTCGAGCCGTGGCAGGGGCAGGCGAGCGCGTCGCCGGCCGGCGCGACCGTGCAGCCCTGGTGCGGGCAGCGGGCGCTGTAGCCGGTGACCTGCGCCGGACCGGTGCGCACCAGCAGCAGGGGCTGGCCGTCGGGCGCCTTGGCGGCCAGGGCCGTGCCCTCGGGGAGGTCGGCGAGCCGGGCGAGCGCGCCCGACCCAGCGGCCGGTGCGGGTGCGGACGCGACGGGGTCCGACGCCGCCTGCGCGCGCTGCGGTGAGGAGCCGCCGCCGCAGGCCGTCAGCAGCACCGTCCCGGCGGCCCCGAGCAGAGCCCCCCGACGGCCGACGGCCGGTCCGCAGCCGGCGCAGGGCCGGGCCTCGTCTGGTGTGGTCATGGGCACAGCACCTCCGGCCGGGCCGGGGACTCCCTCGCCGACGGCGAGGACTCCCGGCGCAGGCGCAGGCTCGCAGCCGGGCGGGTCGTACCGCCATCAGACCTTGGTCCTAGTACCGCCGGGTCAGGCAGGCTGGCCCGTCCCGGCTGCCCGCCGGCGCATCACCGCGGCCAGGGCGACGGCGACGGCGGTGCCGGCCAGGGCGTACGCCGAGCGCGTCGGCGACCCGCGGACCAGCGCCGGGCTGCTGGGGCTCTACGCCGAGGCGGCCCGCGACCCCGAGGTGGCGGTCACGCTGCGCCGCCTGCAGGAGCCCTGCCTGGCCCAGGTCCGGGACCGCCTCGCCGAGGTCGGCGCGCCGCCCGAGCAGGCCCAGGACCTGCTGCACCTGGTCAGCGGGACCGCGCTCCACCTGGCGGTGACCGCGGGTCACACGAGGCCGGCGTGACCCGGCTGGCCGCGCTGATCGCCCGGGAACAGCCGGTGGGCCCGCGGCGGTTGATGCGTCATCCCCGCCACCCAGGAGGTGACCGTCATGTCCACCGACACGCTGTACGACGAGTTCCGCCGCGCCGAGCTGTTCCTGCGCGCCGGTCAGCCGGCCGAGGCCGCGCGCATCGTGGCGCCGGTCGTCGAGAGCAGCCCGGAGAGCACGGCGGCGCTCGAGCTGCAGTGCCGGGCGCTGTTCGCGTCGGCCCAGCTGGCCGGCGCCGAGCAGGGGCTGCGCACGCTGGTCGAGCGCCGGCCGGACGACGGGTGGGCGCGGTTCGCCCTCGCGCGCACGCTCGAGCGCTCGGGGCAGGCCGCCGAGGCGGCCGAGCACCGTCGGGTCGCCGCGGCGCTGGGGAGCCTGGCTAGTCCCAGCCGTGGTCGCGGCGCAGCCGGTCGGCCACCCGCTCGAACCGCTCGCGGTCGAGCACGGCGCCCTCCCGGCGGATGCCGTCCTCGTCGACCTCGAGGACCCGGTCGAGCCGCACCCAGCTCGGCCGGGCCTCGCGGTCCCAGGTCCCGGGACCGAGGGCCAGCCAGCCGCGCTGCCCGTCGCGCTCGGCCTGGCTGGACAGCATCAGCCCCAGCAGCGTCCGGCCGCGCCGGCCGACCACCAGCACGGGGCGGTCCTTGCCGCGGGAGGCGTCCTCCTCGTACGCCACCCAGGTCCAGACCACCTCGCCCGGGTCGGCGCGGCCGTCCAGCTGCGGCGCGTAGACGCAGCTCCCGACCGGCCGACGGAGCGGGCGCGCGCGACGGGGAGGGCCGACGGGCCTGCTGCACCTGGCGCAGCACCCGCGGCGCCTCCCGGACGGCGATGCGGGCGACGGTCCTCGCGAGACTCCTCCAGGCGGCCACCCGCGGACCGTACGCGGTGCGCTCAGGCGGTGACCGCGGCGTGGAAGCGCTCGAGCTCGCGGCGGATGTCGGGCCCGCACGGCTGGTAGACGACCTCCGTGACGCCCTGGTCGGCCAGCTCGGCGACCCGGCTGCCCACCTCCTTCGCCGGACCGGTGAAGGTGGCGCTGGTCGCCAGCTCCGGGCCGACCTCGCCCCAGCCGGCCTCGTCGGCCTCGTTGAGCCCCACGCAGTGCTGCACGTGCACCTTCAGGTGCCGGGTCTCGACCGGCTCGCGGTTGACGACCTCCAGCCACGCCTTGCCGCCGGGGACCTCCGCGGTCGCCTCCTGGCCGCCGAACTCGTAGCTGCCGTGCCAGGCCAGCGCCGTGCCCGGGCCGGCCGCGGCCTTGACCCGCGGGCTCGAGGTGTCCTCGCCGTCGTCCAGGACGGTGCCCCACATCAGCATCGAGACGGACGAGAACTCGTGCGCGAAGTCGGGTGCGGTCAGGGTGACGTAGAGGCCGTCGCCGAGCTCGTGCGCGACCGCCTTGCCCTTCGGGCCGAGGGCGCCGATGACGATGGGCACCTCGATCGGGCGCGGGGCCCCGTGGTCGGCCGGGTGCAGCATCTGCATGCGCGCGCCCTCCCACTCGACGACCTCGCCGGCCAGCAGGCCCTTGTAGGCCTTGATGTAGGCGGTCATGAACGACCACGGGATCGCGCGGTAGCCCATCGCGCGGCGGCCGCTGAAGCCGGTGCCGAAGCCGATGACGACGCGGCCCGGGGCGAGCGCGACCAGCGTGGCGGTGGCGGCGGCGTTGGTCATGGGGTGACGCAGGTTGGGCACCAGCACGCCCGGGCCGATCCCGATGGTCGAGGTGCGCTCGGCGGCCATGGCCAGCGTCATCCAGACGTCAGGGCTCTGCTGGGGGGTGTCGTAGACCCACGCCCGCTCGAAGCCGATCTCCTCCGCGACCCGGATCAGGTCCGGCGAGTCCATGGTGGTCGGGAAGGCGCACGAGATCTGCACGGCAGGGTCTCCTCAGGGCGGCGGAGGGCCTGCGTACTCCCGCAGGTGTGACCTGCGCAACACCGAGGGGTCTAGCGGAGGGACAGACCGGCAGGGACCGGTCGCTTCGGCAGCGCCCTGGCCGCCGCGACGGCATCCGGCTTCAGGACGCGCGAGCGCTGGGCCAGCCGCTCCACCGCCTCCACGACGACGCGGTCCCCACCGCGCACCTGCGCCATGACCGGTCCGACCGGGTCCTGCTCGAGCACCCAGACGAAGACGGCGTCGGCGAACAGCGGCGCGAGCTGCTCGACCACGACGTCGTCCATGCTGTCGCCGACGATGACGGTGCGACCCGGGATGACCCGGCCGCCGAGCGCCGCGGTCGCGCGGGTGTGGCGGACCGGGTTGGTCAGGCCGACCTTGGTCGGGGCCAGCTCGCGGACGGTGACGAGCGGGTTGACCGTCTGCAGGCCGCGCACGGTCTCGCCGGCGGGGCGCCCGAGGACGCTGGCGAGGTCACCGGTGCGGGTGTAGGTCGCCGCCTTCGTGGTCAGGCGCAGCTGCGTCAGCGGGTCGATGCGCCGGGCCAGCTCCGAGGCGTACGCCGTGCCCGCGGTCGGCGTCCAGTGGGTGTCCTTGCGCCAGTAGGTCTGCTGCTTGCCGCTCAGCTCGGCGACCGCGGGGCGCACGTCGAGGAACGACGGGCCGCCGTGCTCACCGAGGGCGGTCCACAGCGCGGCCCGCTCGGCCTTGCCGCAGGCACCGTCCGGCACGCGCGCGGGGACCTGCTTCGTCATGATCGAGGACTTGTCGGGCGCGACCAGGACGGTGGCCGGGCGGCCGGAGGCCTGCAGCGCGGAGGCGAGCGCCGCGACCCGGTCGGCGGTCGTACGCGCCTTGCCGCGGTCCTGGCAGGCGACGGTCCAGTCCTGGGCGATGAACAGGTAGCCGTCGCTGCCGACGACCACGCGCTTGGCGGCGTCCGGGGCGGCCGCGGCGTGGCTCGCCGTCGCGGCGGCCACCGCCGTCCCGGCGCACACCGCCGCCACCAGGGTCCTGCGCCAGCCTGCCCGCACGTCGTGCTCCTGTCGTGTCCGTCGCTGTGCCGAGTCTGCTCCGAGACGCCACCGTCCGTCCGGCACGGGGCCGGACGGACGGTAGGTGCAACGAGGGTCTCCCCCCGGGGTGACGCCTGGGTCGGGCTAGGCCGAGGTGGGGCGCGGCGCACGCGGCGCGCCGGTGCGGGGAGCACCGCTGCGCGAGGCGTTCGGGGCGCCGGTGCGGCGCGACCAGCCGCCGGGGCCGTTGCTGCGCCGGCTCGAGGAGCTCGAGGACGACGGCTGCGTACGGCGCGGGCCGAGCACGATCGGCTCGCCGGACTCGGCGATGGCGCGCACCTCCGGGTGGCCGGCGGTGACGGCGACCGCGTTGGCGTCGATGCCGATGGCGTCGCGCATCCGCTGGTGGTCGCGGACCTGGTCGCCGAGGACGAAGGACAGCACGGTGCCGGTGGCGCCGGCGCGGGCCGTACGACCACTGCGGTGCAGGTAGTCCTTGGAGTCGGCCGGCGGGTCGAAGTGCACGACCAGGTCGACGTCGTCGACGTGGATGCCGCGGGCCGCGACGTCGGTCGCGACGAGCACCCGGGCGTGGCCCGAGGAGAAGTTGTCCAGCGCGTGCTTGCGGGCGCCCTGGGTCAGGTTGCCGTGGATCGCCCCGGCCTCGACGCCGCTGGTGCGCAGCTGCATGGCCAGGCGGTCGGCGCCGTGCTTGGTGCGGACGAAGAACAGCGTCCGGCCCGGGCGGGCGGCGATCTCGGCGGCGAGCGCCGGCTTGGCGTCGTGGGTGACGGCCCAGACGCGGTGGTCCATGTTCTCGACCGGCGAGGAGGACGGCGCGACGGCGTGCACGGCCGGGTCGACGAGGTACTCGCGGACCAGGCGGTCGACGCCGCGGTCGAGCGTCGCCGAGAAGAGCAGGCGCTGGCTGCCCTGCGGGGTGAGGTCGAGCAGCTTCTGCACGGCCGGCAGGAAGCCGAGGTCGGCCATGTGGTCGGCCTCGTCCAGGACGGTGATCTCGATCTTGTCGAGCATGCAGACGCCCTGCTCGATGAGGTCCTGCAGGCGACCCGGCGTCGCGACGACGAGGTCGACCCCGCGGCGCAGCTGGTCGATCTGGCGACCCATGGACGCGCCGCCGTAGACGGTGGCGAGCTTGAGGTCGAGCGGCTGCGAGAGCGGCGCCAGGGCGTCGTGCACCTGCTGGGCCAGCTCGCGGGTCGGCACCAGGATCAGCGCGCGGGGGTGGTTGGGCGTGCGGCGCGGGCCGGCGAGCAGCCGGACGATGGTCGGCAGGCCGAAGGCGAGCGTCTTGCCCGAGCCGGTCTGGCCGCGGCCGAGGACGTCGCGGCCGGCCAGGGCGTCCGGCAGGGCACGGGCCTGGATGGCGAAGGGGGCGTCCATGCCGCGACGCGCGAGCAGGGAGACGAGCTTCTCGGGCAGGCCGAGCTCGGCGAAGGTCGGCGCCGCGGTCTCGTCGGCGGCGGAGGCCTCGGCGGCGGCGTCGAGCGCGAGCTCGAGGTCGGACTTGACCGCGGGGCGGGGGGTCGAGATCCCGGGGCGGCGACGGCCGGAGGACGGGCGCCCGCCGGTGCGGCTGCCCGAGGACGGGCGGCCGGAGGTGGAGGAGTAACGGGACGTGCTGGGCACAGGTGTTCCCTATCCGATCGATGACACGGGGGCCGCTTGGCGTTGCTACTGCGGCGCATTCCCGGTTCGAGCGGAGGGACGACGACACACACTGAGCGACCGTGCGGACGGCTCGTCCGCAGGAGGGCGGAGCATCACACGCTCCGAGGAGGAGAACCTACCGCTGCGGGCGGGGATTCCCCGTCCCCCGGTCGTGTGCCCTCGGTCTCAGTCGACGAGGTCGCGCACGACCGCGTCGGCGAGCAGCCGCCCGCGTCGGGTCAGCACCGCACGCCCCGTCTCGTACGCCCCCGGCTCGAGCGCGCCGTCCGCCACCCAGCGGGCGGCGGCGGCCAGCCCCGCCGGGCGCAGGACGTCCAGCGGCAGGCCCTCGCGCAGGCGCACCTCGAGCAGCACCCGCTCGACCCGGCGGTCCTCGTCGCCCAGCAGCTCGCGCCCGGCGGCCGGCGTCTGCCCCTGACCGAGCGCCGCGGCGTACGACGCGGGGTGCTTGCGGTTCCACCACCGCACCCCGCCGACGTGGCTGTGCGCGCCCGGGCCGACGCCCCACCAGTCGCCGCCCTGCCAGTAGCCGACGTTGTGGCGGCACGGCTCGCCCCAGTTGCTGACCTCGTACCAGCCGAGGTGCCCCAGCGCGTCGTCGGCCATGAGGTAGCGGTCGGCCAGCACGTCGTCGTCGGGCGCAGGCAGCTCGCCGCGGGCGACCTGGCGCCCGAGCCGGGTGCCCTCCTCGACGATCAGGGCGTACGCGGAGACGTGCGTCGGCCCCGCGTCCGAGACCGCCTCCAGCGACCGGGCCCAGTCGGCGTCGGACTCCCCCGGCGTGCCGTAGATGAGGTCGAGCGAGACCTGCTCGAAGCCGGCGGCGTACGCCTCCCGCACCGCCTCCTGCGGCCGGCCCGGCGTGTGCGTGCGGTCGAGGACCGCCAGCACGTGCGGCACCGCCGACTGCATGCCGAACGACACGCGGGTGAACCCGCCCTCGCGCAGCACCGCCAGGGACGCGGCGTCGACCGAGTCGGGGTTGGCCTCGGTGGTGACCTCCGCGCCGGGCGCCAGGCCGAACGACCGCTCCACCTCGCGCAGGACCGCGACGAGGTCCTCCGGGGGCAGCAGGGTCGGGGTGCCGCCGCCGACGAAGACCGTGTCGACGGCCGGCGCGGCGTCGCCGAGCACCTGCCGGGCGAGGCGCACCTCCGCCGCCGCGGTCTCGGCGAAGGTGGCCTGCAGCCCGCCGAGGTCGGTGTAGGTGTTGAAGTCGCAGTAGCCGCAGCGGGTCACGCAGAACGGCACGTGCAGGTAGAGCCCGAACGGCGCCTGCCCGAGCCCGGACAGCGCGGACGCCGGCAGCTCGCCGGTCGGAGGGACGGGCTCGCCGTCGGGAAGCGCGCTGGGCACATGTCCAGTGTGCGGCTTACCGTTCGCCGATGAAGCGCGCACTCGCCCTGGCGGCGGTCCTGGCCTCCCTGCTGGCCCTCGCTCCGCCGGCCTCCGCGGCCAGCGCGCCGCAGGTCCTGACCACCGGCCGGGCCATCCCGTGGGGCATCGCCTTCCTGCCCGACGGCAGCGCCCTGTTCACCGAGCGCGCGACCCGCCGGGTCTGGGCCGTGACGCCCGGCAAGCCGGCCCGGGTCATCTACACCGTCACCGAGTCGCAGCCGGCCGGCGAGGGCGGGCTGCTCGGCATCGCGGTCGCCCCCGACTACGCCCGCAACCCGCGCTTCTTCCTCTACTACACGACCGGCAGCGACAACCGCATCGCGTACGTGCGGCGCGGCTCGGCAGCCCGCCCCGTACCGATCGTGACGGGCATCCCCAAGGGCAACATCCACAACGGTGGGCGCCTCGTCTTCAGCCCCGACGGCTACCTGTTCGCCGGCACCGGCGACGCGGGCAACGGCGACAACGCCCAGAACACCGCCAGCCTCGGCGGCAAGGTCCTCAAGGTCACGGCGACCGGCGCTGCCGCACCCGGCAACCGCTACGGCCGGGTGTTCAGCTACGGCCACCGCAACGTCCAGGGCCTGTCCTTCGACCGCAACCGGAACCTGTGGGCCAGCGAGCTGGGGCAGAACACCCAGGACGAGGTCAACGTCATCACCAGCGGCGGCAACTACGGGTGGCCGATCGTCGAGGGGCGCTCGGACGACACCCGCTTCGTCAACCCGAAGTGGACCTGGTCGCCCTCCGAGGCCTCGCCGTCCGGTCTGACCATCAAGGGCGACAGCGTCTACGTCGCGGCGCTGCGGGGCGAGCGGGTCTGGCGCCTGCGCTTCTCCGGCACCACGGTGAGCAGCGCCACGTCGATGTTCCGCGGGACGTACGGCCGGGTGCGCGCGGTCATGCAGAACCCGAAGGACGGCTCGGTCTGGCTGATGACGAGCAACAACGGGCTCAGCGGCACCGACCGCCCCGGCGACGACAAGGTGCTGCGCTTCACCACCTTCCCGTAACCGGTTGCACGCGCCGCCTACGTTGGGGGTCATGGGTGACGCGGTCGAGGTCGAGGACCTGGTCAAGACGTACGGCAAGACGCGAGCGCTCGACGGCGTGACGCTGCAGGTGCCCGAGGGGCGGGTCCTCGGGCTGCTCGGGCCCAACGGCGCGGGC
Source organism: uncultured Actinomycetota bacterium (assembly GCA_963762795.1). Classification (GTDB taxonomy): domain Bacteria; phylum Actinomycetota; class Actinomycetes; order Mycobacteriales; family SCTD01; genus RYN-170. The sequence continues at coordinate 65,300 of CAVXMC010000015.1, forward strand.
AAGACCACGACGGTGCGCGTGCTGACGACCCTGCTGCGTCCCGACAGCGGTCGCGCCCGGGTGCTCGGCATCGACGTGCTCCGCGAGCCGGACAAGCTGCGGCGGATCATCGGCGTCGCCGGGCAGTACGCCGCCGTCGACGAGCTGCTCACCGGCCGCGAGAACCTCGTGCTGGTCGGCAAGCTCTACCACCTGCCGAAGGCCGACATCACCCGTCGCGCCGACGAGCTGCTCGAGCGCTTCGAGCTCACCGACGCGGCCTCGCGGGTCGTGAAGGGCTACTCCGGCGGCATGCGCCGCCGGCTCGACCTGGCCGCCTCGCTCGTCAACCGGCCGCAGGTGCTCTTCCTCGACGAGCCGACCACCGGCCTCGACCCGCGCAGCCGCCTGCGGCTGTGGGAGGTCATCGAGGACCTCGTCCGCGACGGCACCACGCTGCTGCTGACGACGCAGTACCTCGAGGAGGCCGACCGCCTCGCCGACCGGATCGCCGTGATCGACACCGGCAAGGTCATCGCCGAGGGCACCAGCGACGAGCTCAAGGACAAGGTCGGCGGCAGCGTGGTCGTCGTACGCCCCGCCGACGCGGCCGACGGCGACCGCGCCTTCACCGCGCTGTCGGTCCTCGGCGAGCCGGTGCGCGGCACCGGTGGCGACCTCACGCTGCAGGCGACCACCGGCGTCGCCCTGGTGACCGAGGCCGCCCGCGTGCTCGAGGAGGCGGGGGTCGGCGTCAGCGAGCTGGCCCTGCGCCGCCCGACGCTCGACGACGTGTTCCTGACCCTGACCGGCCACGCGGCCGAGCTCGCCGAGGAGTCCGCATGACGGCCCGCACGTACCCGGCTCGACGCCCCCGCGCCAGGGCGGCTTCCGGTGGGCGGTCAAGGACGCGCTCGTCCTGACCGGCCGCAACCTGCAGCACACGACCCGCCAGCCCGAGCTGCTCTTCTTCAGCACCGTGCAGCCGGTCATCTTCGTGCTGCTCTTCCGCTACGTCTTCGGCGGCGCCATCGAGACGCCGGGCCTGTCCTACGTCAACTTCCTGATGGCCGGGATCTTCGTGCAGACGACGGCCTTCGCGTCGACGAGCAGCGCGGTCGGCCTCGCCGACGACCTGTCCAAGGGCATCATCGACCGCTTCCGCTCGCTGCCGATGGCCCGCTCCGCGGTGCTCGCCGGCCGCACCCTCGGCGACCTCGCCCGCATCGTCCTGGTGGTCCTGGTCATGACCGCCGTCGGCCTGGCGGTCGGCCTGCGCCCGTCGTCGTTCGGCGGGCTGCTCGGCGCCATCGCGCTGACGTCGCTGTTCGGCTTCGCGTTCTCCTGGATCCAGGCCTACATCGGGCTGTCGGTGCCGAACGTCGAGGCCGCGAACCTCGCCGGCTTCGTCTGGCTCTTCCCGCTGACCTTCGCCTCGTCGGCCTTCGTGCCGCTCGACAGCATGCCGGGCTGGCTGCAGGCGTTCGCCAACGCGACCCCGGTCACCCCGACCGTCGACGCGGTGCGCGCGCTGCTCAACGACGGCCTGCCGCTGCAGAGCGCGCTGCTCAAGAGCCTGGCCTGGATCGTCGGGATCACCGTGGTGTTCAGCATCCTGTCGGTGCGGAAGTACCGCTCGGTCACCTGACGCCTAGGCTCGGCCCGCATGGAGCTCGTGCTCGTCCGCCACGCCCTTCCCCTGCGCGTCGACGTCGCCCCGGACGGCGGTCCGGCCGATCCCGGGCTCGCGCCGCGTGGCCTGGAGCAGGCGGAGCGGCTCGTCGACGCGCTGCGCCTGGACGACGTCGCCGCGCTCTACACCTCGCCGCGCCGGCGCGCCCGGGAGACGGCGGCCCCGCTGGAGCACGCGCTGGGCCTCGTCGCCGAGGTCGAGCCGGACCTGGACGAGTTCGACCGCGACGACCCGTCGTACGTCCCGGTCGAGGAGCTCGCCGCGGCGAACGACCCGCGCTTCCTGCGGCTGATGAACGGCGACCTCTACAGCGAGGACGTCGACCCGGTCGAGTTCCGCCGGCGGGTCGTCGCCGCGGTCGAGGGCGTCGTCGCGCGGCACGAGACGGGGACGGCCGTGCTCTTCTGCCACGCCGGCGTCTGCAACGCCTACCTCGGTCACGTCCTCGGGCAGGCCAAGCCGATCTGGTACGCCCCGGGCTACTGCTCGCTCAACCGCGTCGCGGCGTCGCGCAGCGGCCGGCGGGCCGTCCGGAGCATGAACGAGACGATGCACGTCCGCGACCTGCTGTGACCCCGTCGCGCGCGCTGTTCGTCGGCGCCCACCCCGACGACGTGGACTACGGCTGCGGCGGCCTGGCCGCGCTCTGGGCCGCCGACGGCTGCGACATCACCGTCGTCTGCGTGACCGACGGCGACAGCGGCGGCTTCGACGCCTCCGTCCCCCGCGGCGACATCCCGGCCATCCGCCGGGCCGAGCAGCTGGCCGCGGCCGCCGCCCTCGGGCTCGGCGACTGCCGGTTCCTCGGGCGGCCCGACGGGTGGGTGACCGTCGACCGCGCGCTGCGGCTCGACCTGGCGCGGGTCATCCGTGAGGTGCGCCCCGAGGTCGTGGTCACGCACTCCCCCGACCGCGACTACCGGCACGTCTTCAGCTACCACCCCGACCACCTCGCCACCGGCGCCGCGGTGCTGCCGCCGTCTACCCCGACGCCCGCAACGCCTTCGCCTTCCCGCCCGCCGAGCTCGACCTGGAGCCGTGGGAGGTGCCGGCGGTCTGGCTGTTCGGCGGGCCGGTCGAGGATCTCGCCGTCGACGTCACCGACGTGCTGGACCGCATGGTCGCCGCCTGCAGCGCGCACGTCTCGCAGACGCCGATGCTCGACCGCACCGTCGAGGAGGAGCTGCGGACCTACCTCGGCGAGACCGCGCAGGCGCACGGGCTGCCGGCCGGGCGGCTGGCCGAGGCCTACCAGGTGCTCGTCACGGCCTGACGCGGGCGGTGGCGCGGCGCCCCGCAGGCGCAGCCGCAGCATCACCGGCCGCGCGCGCCCGGCCGGCCGCCCCTCGCCGGGCCGCCGCCGCGCCGCAGCCGTGCCGCGAGGCGCCCCGGGCCGGCCGCTCCCGGGCCGCCGCCGCCCGCCGCCTGCCCGAGGGGCCCGGACCCCCGGCCTCCCCAGGACGCGGAACATCGTCCGCGCTGGGACGCCGGCGACCTTCCGCGGCCTCCACGCGCCGCCCTGCTCCGGACGGGGCACCCAGCGGGACCTGCGACCAGCGGCCGCCCCGCCGCACCCGGCTGCGACCACCTCCGACCGCCGCCTCCCCGGCCGGGGCCTCCCGAGGACACGGAAGGTCTTCCGCGCTGGGGCGCCGACGACCTTCCGCGACCGACCGCCCGACCGCGCTAGAAGCTGGTCGTCGGCCGGGGCTGCGGCACGTCCGGCCGCCACACCCGGCGCTCGCCGGCCTGCGCGAACGGCGCCTCGAACACCGGCCCGGCGGCGTACGGGACGACGAGCGTGACCGGGTCGCCCTCGGCGGGCTCCAGCTCGACGCGCACGGCGTCCCGCGGGCCGTCCTCGCCGGGGATCGACACATCCGCGCACAGGGCCACGGCGCGCAGGTCCTCCACGTTCTGCCGCAGCGCGGTGACCAGCAGGCGCAGCACCTGGTCGGACGACGGGTGCTCCGACCCCGGGTCGACCGACGGCGAGACGATCCGGTCGTCGACCGTCATGGCGAGCGCGAAGGGGTAGAACTCGCCGTGCTTCGCCAGCATCTGGCCGGCCGTCTCGACGCAGCCCGCGAACAGGCGGTCCAGGTCGCCGGGTCCCTCGGTCACTGCGGGAAGGGAGCGCAGGTGCGGAAGCAGCCGTCACCGACCGCTACGGCGACCAGCACCGGTCCGGTGCAGCCGGCAGCGACGACCAGCAGCACCGCGCCGCGGGTGGCGCGGACCAGGCGCGGAGCCCCGCGTCCGACGCCGTGGGCGACGACCGACAGGACGTACGCCAGCCCCACCAGCAGGCCGATCGCGGTCCAGGAGACCAGCACGGGGAACCAGCCGATGCCCTCGTGGGCCCACTGCGCGTACAGGTGGGCGAAGCGGACCTGGCCGGGGACCGCCACGAGGACCCGCAGGGCCAGCAGGCAGAGCACGCCGGCCGCCAACGCGACGACGAGGCGGCCACCGCGCGGCACCACCCGACCGTGCTCCGGCATCCAGACCGTCACGAGCCGGCCGTCTCCTGCCCCGTGGACAGCGCGGCGATGAAGGCCTCCTGCGGCACCTCGACGCGGCCGACCATCTTCATGCGCTTCTTGCCCTCCTTCTGCTTCTCCAGCAGCTTGCGCTTGCGGGTGATGTCACCGCCGTAGCACTTGGCGAGCACGTCCTTGCGGATGGCGCGGATGTTCTCGCGCGCGATCACGCGGGCGCCGATCGCCGCCTGGATCGGCACCTCGAACTGCTGCCGCGGGATCAGCTCGCGCAGCTTGGTGGCCATGCTGGTGCCGTACGCGTACGCCTTGTCCTTGTGCACGATCGAGCTGAAGGCGTCGACGGCCTCGCCCTGCAGCAGGATGTCGACCTTGACCAGGTCGGAGACCTGCTCGCCGGCCACGTCGTAGTCGAGGCTGGCGTAGCCCTTGGTCCGCGACTTCAGCTGGTCGAAGAAGTCGAAGATGATCTCGCCCATGGGCAGCGTGTAGCGGAGCTCGACGCGGTCCTCGGACAGGTAGTCCATGCCCTGCAGCACCCCGCGCCGGGCCTGGCACAGCTCCATGACGGCGCCGACGTAGTCGCTCGGCAGCAGCACCATGCACTTGGCGACCGGCTCGTAGATCTCGCTGATCTTGGCGCCGGTCGGCCAGTCGCTCGGGTTGGTGACGACGACCTCCTCACCGGTCTCGAGCAGGACGCGGTAGACGACGTTGGGCGCGGTGGAGATCAGCGCGAGCCCGTGCTCGCGCTCCAGCCGCTCGCGCACGATCTCCAGGTGCAGCAGGCCGAGGAAGCCGACGCGGAAGCCGAAGCCGAGCGCGGCGGAGGTCTCCGGCTCGTACACCAGCGCGGCGTCGTTGAGGCGCAGCTTGTCCAGGGCCTCGCGCAGCGCCGGGTACTCGCTGCCGTCGAGCGGGTAGAGGCCGGAGAACACCATCGGCTTGGGGTCGCGGTAGCCGCCGAGCGACGCCGTCGCGCTGTTGCGCACCGTCGTCAGCGTGTCGCCGACGCGGGCCTGCCGGACGTTCTTGACGCCGGGGATGACGTAGCCGACCTCGCCGGCCGACAGGAACTCCGTCGGCTTCATGTCGGGGCTGACGACGCCGACCTCGAGGATCTCGTGCGCGTTCTGCGTCGACATCATCAGGCCCTTGTCCTTGGTGGACAGCTGCCCGTCGAACACGCGGACGTACGTGATCACGCCCCGGTAGGAGTCGTAGACCGAGTCGAAGATCATCGCGCGGGCCGGCGAGTCGACGCTGCCCATCGGCGCCGGGACCTCGCGCACGATGGCGTTGAGGACGTCGGGGACGCCCTCGCCGGTCTTGGCGCTGATCCGCAGGACGTCGCCGGGGTCGCAGCCGATGATCTTGCTGATCTCCTCGGCGTACTTGTCCGGCTGCGCCGCCGGGAGGTCGATCTTGTTGAGCACCGGGATGATGTGCAGGTCGTTCTCGAGCGCCAGGTAGAGGTTGGCGAGCGTCTGCGCCTCGATGCCCTGCGCGGCGTCGACGAGCAGCAGGGTCCCCTCGCAGGCCGCCAGGCTCCGGCTCACCTCGTAGGTGAAGTCGACGTGGCCCGGCGTGTCGATCATGTGCAGGACGTAGTCCTTGCCGTCGTCCGCGGTCCACGGCAGCCGGACGTTCTGCGCCTTGATGGTGATGCCGCGCTCGCGCTCGATGTCCATCTTGTCGAGGTACTGCGCGCGCATCGCCCGGGCGTCGACGACCCCGGTCAGCTGGAGCATCCGGTCGGCCAACGTCGACTTGCCGTGGTCGATGTGGGCGATGATGCAGAAGTTCCGGATGATCGCCGGGTCGGTCGTGGGCACGCGACATTCTCGCACTACCGCGCCGGTTGCCCTCCGGGCTCGAGCCTGGTGGGGTCGCCCGATGAGACCGCCGTACGGGTCGCTGCCGCGCTGGCTGCGCGACCGCGTCGGCGTGCTGCTCGGCTCGCCGGTGGTGAGGGCGACGCTGCGGGCGTTCCCGGGCGCGCGGGGCGACGTCCTGCTGGACGGGCTCCGGCAGCGGACGGGCTGGCGGTGAGCGCTCGCTGGCTCGGCCTGCGGCCCGGCTGCTAGTGTCTTCCCCAACGCGTGCCCCGGGACCGGTGTGCCACGCCTTCCGACGACAGACCTGAGGACGTTCTTCGCGTGGCCAACATCAAGTCGCAGATCAAGCGGATCAAGACCAACGAGAAGGCTCGGCTGCGCAACAAGGCCGTCAAGTCCTCGCTGAAGACCTCCATCCGCAAGTACCGCGAGGCCGTGGCCGCGGGGGACGCCACCACCGCCACGACGCTGATGCAGACCGCGAGCCGCCAGCTCGACAAGGCCGCCAGCAAGGGTGTCATCCACCCCAACCAGGCTGCCAACCGCAAGTCGGCCATGGCCAAGGCCGTCGCGGGCCTGACGAGCACGCCCGCCGCCTAGCACTCCGCACCTCCCGAGAGCGTCGTCCCGCAGGGGGCGGCGCTCTTGTGCGTTGCCGGGCGGAGCCGCGTCCGCGCGCTGGGGACGGCGCTCTTGTGCGTCGTGGGACGGTGCGCGTCCGGAGCAGTCTGCGGTGCGCCCAGCTGCTGTTCCGTGACGGCGCGGCGGTCAGCTGAGCGCGTCACGGCGCTCGGCGCTCAGACGGCGACCGTGACGGTGCTGCGGTCAGCTGAGGACGTCGCGGCGCGAGGCCTCGGCCGTGCGCCGGCGGCGGGCGGCCCGGACCGGTACGGGGACGGCTCGCCGCGGTCCAGGTCGGCCGTGGCGCTGCTCGCCGGTCCGCTGTCGGCAGCGTTGCTGATCACCGATCGTCGGCCGCGCTGCGTCAGCGGTCTCGCCGCGGCCCGCCTCACCGTCGCCCAGCACGACGCCCACCTCATCAGCGCCCTCCGCCTCGGCGCCTCCGTCGACCTCGCCGACCTCGTCGGCACCGGTCGCGGCGGACCGGGGAGCCAGCACCCCCGCCAGCAGGTCGTGCAGCTTGACGACGAACGCGACCGCGAGCGGCAGCACGAGCAGGGCCCAGGCGCTGGCGACGTCGGCCAGGACGAGCAGGGCGGCGACGGCGAGCGCGCCCTCCCCCAGGACGGCGCGCTGCCAGGCGTTCGGGTGGACGTGCTGCAGGTGGAGCAGCCGCGGGTAGAGCGGCCGGCGGCCGCTCACCGCCCCGCCGCGCGGGCCTCGACCACGGCCATCAAGCGCACGCTCGAGGGCGTAGACCTGGTCGGCCGCGCCGCCCTTGACCGCGCCGTCGGCCACGGCGACCGCGCGCATCGCCGCCGACAGTCCCTCGGGCCGCCAGCCGCGGGCCTGGCGCTGGGCCTTCTCGACCTTCCAGGTGGGCATCTTCAGCTGGCCGGCCAGCGCGCCCACCGGGGCGCGGCCCGAGGAGGCGACCAGCGCGACCGTGCGCAGCGTGCTGGCGAGCGCGCTGGTCACCAGCAGGTGCGGCAGCCCGGCGCCCTGCCCCCAGCGCACCAGCTCGAGCGCGCCCGCGAGGTCCCCGTCGACCGCCTTCTCGGCCACGGCGAAGCCGCTGGCCTCGGCGCGCCCGCGGTAGTAGGTCGTGACGACGTCCTCGGTGATCGGCCCCTCGGTGTCCGACAGCAGCTGCCCTGCGGCCGAGCAGAGCTCGCGCAGGTCGTTGCCGACCGCGTCGAGCAGAGCCGTGACGGCGTCCTCGTCCACCCTGCGGCCGTCGCCCTTGAGCTCCCGGCGGACGAGGTCGCGCCGCTCGGACGCCTTGCTGATCTTCGCGGCCTCGACCCGTCGCGGCTTCAGCGCAGCAAGCGAGGTCAGCAGCGCTTTCCCCTTCGCGCCGCCGGCGTGCACCAGCACGACGCTGACCTCGTCGAGCGGGTCGGCGGCGTAGGACGTGATCTCGGCGGCGATGTCCTTGCCCACGTCCTGGACCCCGCGCAGGACGAGCACGCGGCGCTCGCCGAACAGCGACGGCGTGAGCAGGGAGTCGAGCGTCCCGGGCTCGAGCTGGCTCGCTTCGTGGTCACGGACGTCGACCTCGGGGTCCACGGCGCGGGCCGCCCGCAGGACGGCAGAGACGGCCCGGTCGACCAGCAGGCCCTCGTCACCCACGACGAGGGTGAGCGGGACGAGCAGCTGGTCGGGCACGCAGCGATGGTGCCACGCAGGCGTACCGGTCGGCGGGTCCCGGGCCCGCGGGCGGACTCCGGACCACACCCGCGTGCACGCGGCGGCAGCAGGGGGCCCCGAGCTCGCGACGAGCGCGCGGAGCGGCCCCCAGGACGCGGCCGTCATCAGCACGACGTCGTGCGGCTCGCGAGGTGCCCTCGGCGCAGCCACCGGCCCGGACACCTGGCCGGCGCCCTCCCGGCCCGCCGTCAGCAGTCGCCCCTGGTCCAGGGCCAGCGCCGTGTCGCCGTCCTGGTCGGTCCGGTAGGAGCGGGCGCCGTTGGCCCGCACCCGCTCCAGCGTCTGGACCGACGGGTGGCCGTACGTGTTGTCGGCCCCGACCCCTACCAGCGCGACCCGTGCCCCGACGGCGCGCAGGAAGGCCGGCTCCTGGTGCTGACTGCCGTGGTGCGGGACCTTCAAGACGTCCGCGCGCAGGTCCACCCGGCGCCGCAGCAGGTCGCGCTGGGCCTCCGGCTCGACGTCGCCGGTCAGCAGGACCGACACCGGGCCGGCCCGCACGCGCAGCACGACGCTGGAGTTGTTGGGGTCGGAGCTGGTCCCGCGGTAGGCCCGCGCCGGCCCGAGCACCTCCCAGCTCAGGGCCCCGGCGTGCCGCACCTCCCCGGTCCCCGCGGGCACGACGGGGACGCCGCGGTCTGCGGCCCACTCCTGCACCTGCCGCCACTGCTCGGGCGGCTCGTCCAGCGGCCCGACCTGCAGCTGACCGACCGACCGGCCGCGCAGGACGCCAGGGAGCCCGTCGACGTGGTCGGCGTGCAGGTGGGTCAGCAGCACGAGCGGGACGCGTTCGACGCCGAGCCGGCGCAGGCAGCCGTCGACCGCGCGCGGGTCGGGCCCGGCGTCGACGACCAGCGCCGTCCCCGGGCCGAGCGAGAGCACCTGCGCGTCGCCCTGCCCGACGTCGCACTCGACGAGGAACCAGCCGGCCGGTGGCCACCCCGGTCGCACCGCGGCCAGCGCCACGACGGCGAGCAGCACGCCGACGGCGCCGGCAGCCAGCGCTCGCCGCGGCCAGCGTGCCGACAGGACCAGGCACAGCACCAGCGTCGCCACCACCAGCAGCAGGGCGCCCTGCCGGCCGTCGGGCCAGCCGACCGTGGCGCCGGGCACGACCGCACCCGTGCGCGCGACGAGCACGAGCCAGGCGGTCGGCAGGTAGGCCAGCCACGCCAGCAGCTGGGCCAGCGGCAGGCTGATCGGGGCCAGCAGCGCCACCAGGACGCCGAGCACGGTGGCCGGCGCCACCGCCACGGCGGCGAGCAGGTTGGCCGGCACCGACAGCAGCCCGAGCTGGCCGCTCAGGGCCACGACGACCGGACCGCAGACCAGCTGGGCTGCCGCCGGGACAGCCAGCGCGTCGGCCAGCCACTGCGGGAGCCACCGACCGAGCCGCTCGCGCCACGTCGGCGCGACCAGCAGCAGGCCGGCCGTGGCGAGCACCGACAGCGCGAACCCTGGCGTCGCAGCGAGGTCGGGGTCGACCAGCACGAGGACCAGCACCGCGGCCGCGAGAGCGGGGACGGCCTGGCGGCGGCTGCCCGTGGCGAGCGCGGCGAGCCCGACGGCTCCCATGACGGCGGCGCGCAGGACGCTGGGTGACGGCCGGGCCAGGACGACGAACAGCAGCAGTGCCAGAGCGGCCCAGGCGGACCCGCCCCGGACGCCCACCCCGAGCCGGCGGGACAGCAGCAGCGCCGCGCCGGCCACGATGGCGCAGTTCGTCCCGCTGACTGCCGTCAGGTGGGTCAGCCCGGTCGTGCGGAAGTCCTCCTCGAGGTCGGGGTCGAGGCGACTGGTGTCGCCGACGACCAGCCCGGGCAGCAGGCCGCGCTCCGCCTCGGGCAGGACCGCGACGGCCTCCCGCAGCCCGGCACGCAGCCGGCCGGCGATGCGCTGCACGACGCCCGGCGGGCCGAGCTCCTGCGGCGGTCCGCGGCCGGACAGGACGGCCGCCACGTCGTCGCCCGGCTCGGCGGGACCCAGCCGCCCCTCGACCCGGACGTGCTGTCCCGGCAGCAGCGGCAGCCAGCCGCGCTCCTGGGTCAGGACGAGGAGCGGGGCCCGCAGGGCGTACGACCGGCCGCCCGTGGTCAGCACTTCGGCCCGCAGCCGGACCACCACCACGTCGCGGGCGCCCTGGACCAGGCGCGGGTCCTCGACCAGCCGCCCCGTCACCACGACGGCCGCCCGGCGCTCGGCCAGGGCCGGCAGCGGCTCGGCGGTGCGACCGGCGGTGCGGGCGGTGGTGGCGAGCCCGGCGGCGGAGGCGCACAGCAGGGCGGCGGCGAGCCCGGCGGCCCAGCCGCGGCGGCCGCGGGCCAGGACCAGGCCGCCGGCCAGCGCGAGCAGCAGCGCCGCCGTCACCACCCAGGGCGGCGGCAGCACGCGGACCTGCCAGGCGACGACCCAGGCGGTCACCGCCGCCGGGACCAGCCGGAGGTCGAGCTCCGGGGCTGTCACACCCGTACCTTGCTGCGCAGCTGGGAGTACTTCGCCTCGCCGATGCCCGGCACCTCGCGCAGCTGGTCGACGCTCGCGAAGCGACCGTTCTCCGTGCGCCACGCGACCAGGCGCTCGGCGAGCACGGGGCCGATGCCGGGCAGGGCGTCGAACGTCGCCGCGTCGGCCGCGTTGAGGTCGACCAGGCCGCCCGGTCCACCGCCGCCGGTCGCTGCCGCAGGGGCGCTGGTCGGCTCGACACCGACGAGCACCTGCTCGCCGTCGACGAGGAGCCGCGCGAGGTTGAGCAGCCCGGGTGACGCGCCGGGCGCCACGCCGCCAGCGGCCCGTACGGCGTCCTCGACCCGGCTCCCCGCCGGCAGGCGCACGACGCCCGGTCGGCGCACCCGGCCGGCGACCGCGACGACCACCTGGACCCCGGGCGCGGCGGAGGCGGCGAGCGGCGCGCCGCTGACGGCGGTGCCCACCCGGTCGACCGCGGGCGGGGCGATCTCCTGCGGCCGGCCACGCAGCAGGACCACGCAGGCGACGACGGCGGCCAGCACGCCGACCAGGGCCAGCCCAGCCGCGCCGCGCCGGCCCGGGTCGAGCCGGGCGGCGCGCAGGCGCTCCAGGACCCCGGGCACGGGCTCGAGCGCGTCGAGCCCGGGCAGCAGGTCCTCCGGCGGGGCAGGCGCAGGCAGCGTCCGCCTCACCGGCTCCGGGCTCCTCGTCCTCCAGCGGCGGCGGCACCCAGCCCGGCAGCACCCCGCCGTCGAGCAGGGACCGGACCCGCGCCGACGCCATCGACGGGTCGAGGGCAGCGCGTCGCAGCGGGGGCACCCCGCGGACGCTAGGAACGCCGCAGGACGACGGCCGCGACCGCGCGGCGGGCTGTGGACAGCGGGCCGGCCTGTGGAGAGCAGACCTGGAGGAAGCGGACGCCCGGGTTTCACTGCCCCGACGCGGAAAGACCGTCGTCCCCGAGGACCGGATGCCTCAGGAGGAGCTGTGCACCTCACCCTCGCTGTCCTGAGCGCGTGGCTGCTGGGGGTCCCGGTGGCCGTGCTGGGCGGGCTCTGGCTGCTCAGTCGTCGTACGGACGGCTGACCCTGCACCCCGCCCGGCTCCCGCGACCCCAAGACGCGGGAGCCGGGCGGTCCGCCTCAACCACCGCGCCCGGCCCGAGCCGACGCGCCACGTTGTCGCGGTGCCGCACCGCGATGACCGCGAACAGCAGCGCGGCCCACAGCACGTCCTCACGCGCGACGACCGCGACCACGACGGCGGCGAGCGCGGCGCACAGCGAGGCCCCTGCGATCCAGCGCGTGACCCCCAGGGTCACGAGCCAGGCCGCGAGCACCACCGGCGCCCACAGCGGGTGCGAGCCCAGGATCGCCCCGGCTGCGGTCGCGACGCCCTTGCCGCCCCGGCCGCGCAGGAACGGCGAGGTGACGTGGCCGAGGACGGCGGCCACCCCGGCGACCAGCCCCGCGTCGTGGTCGGCCAGGCCGAACAGCAGGGCCGGGAGCAGGCCCTTCGCCACGTCAGCCAGGGCGACAGCGACCCCGGCTCGGCGACCGAGTGCCCTCCCGGTGTTGCTGGCGCCGGGGTTGCCCGACCCGACGTCGCGCAGGTCGATGCCCGCACGACGCGCCAGCAGCGTCGCCGGGGACACCGAGCCGACCAGGTAGCCCACCGCCGCGGCGAGCAGCAGCAGCCTCACCGCCGGGAGACGACGACCGCGAGCGCGCCAGGGCCGACGTGGGCCCCGACGACCGCGCCGACCTCGGACACGTGCAGGTCCCGCAGACGCGGCAGCGAGTCGCGCAGCCGCGCCGCCAGCAGCTCGGCCCGCTCCGGCGCAGCCAGGTGGTGGACGGCCACGTCGACCTCGTCCTCGCCGGCCAGTCGGACGGCCAGCTCCTCGAGCCGGGCGAGCGCCCTCGTCGCGGTGCGCACCTTCTCCAGCGGCTCGATCCGGCCGTCGACGACGTGCAGCAGCGGCTTGACCGCGAGCGCGGTGCCGAGCAGCGCCGACGCCGCGCCGATGCGCCCACCTCGACGCAGGTGCTCGAGCGTGTCGACGTAGAGCAGGGTGCTGGTGCCGGCAGCCGTGCGGACGACGACCTCCTCGACGCTGCCGAGGTCGGCCCCTGCGGACGCCGCCTCGGCCCCGGCGATCACGCTGAACCCCAGGCCCATGGCGATGCTGCGGGTGTCGACGACGCGCACCTCGATGCCGTCCTCGGCCACCTCGCGCGCCGCGAGCACAGCCGCGTCGTAGGTCCCGGACAGCGACCGCGACAGGTGCGCCGACACGACCGACGCCGCGCCCGTACGCCGGTAGGCACCTGCCAGCTCGGCCGGTGTCGGTCGCGACGTGCTGACGGCACCGCGCCGCTCGGCCAGCGCCTCAGCCACGTCGCGCGGTGACACCTGCGAGCCCTCGACACCGGTGCGCCGGCCCAGGACGACGTGCAGCGGCACCACCTCGACCGCGTGCCGGTCGGCCACCCCGGGCGGCAGGTACGCCGTGCTGTCGGTGACGACGGCGACCCGGGACATGCCGCGAGGCTAGTGCGACGCGGCGTCCGCGTTGGCGTGCACCGCGTCGCGGACGTACTGCGCCAGCCCGGGCGCGAGCCGCTCGTAGTGCGCCGTGAAGCGCTCGTCGGCGACGTACATGTCCGCGAGCGAGCGGTGCATCTCCTGGCCGCAGTCGTAGTGGTTGCGGCTGATCTGCTGACGGTGCTCCTCCGCCAGCGCCCTGGCCTCGGGGCCGGTCGCGGCGAGACCCGCACGCAGCGCTTCGGCGAGGCGCCGCTCGACGTCCTCCGCCTCGCCCCTCACCCGCAGCCAGTCGTCCTTGCCGTAGGTCGAGGTACGGGCGTGCGACTGCGCATACGCGTCGGTGTCGCCCCAGCGCTCACGCGCCTCGACGGCGTGCTGCGCCGGGTCCTCGTCCCCGAAGACCTCCAGCACCTCGTGCGGGTCCAGCTCGATGCCCATGCTCCTCGCCTCCACGGCCCTGCCGACCGCTGCGGCGACGCGCTGCAGCCGGTCGATCTGCTCGGTCAGCAGCTGCTGCTGCCTGCGGAGGGTGGCCAGCGGGTCGACCTCGCGGTCGAGCAGCGCGCGTACCTCGTCGAGACCCAGCCCGAGCTGTCGGTAGACGAGCACGCGCTGCAGCCGGTCGAGGTGCTCGGCCGTGTAGGACCGGTAGGAACCGGACCGCGACGGCACGAGCAGCCCGACGGCCTCCCAGTGGTGCAGCGTGCGGACCGAGACGCCCGCGGTGCGGGCGACCCGTCCGACGCTCCAGCCCTCCATGACCCCGAGCCTGGGCCCTGACGTCGCGTCAGGGTCAAGCAGGGACGACGTTGACCAGCTTGGGCGCGCGCACGACGACGGTGCGGATGTCGCGACCGTCCAGCGCCTTGACCACGCCGGGGCTCGCGAGCGCCAGCGCGCGCAGCTCGTCCTCGGCGATGCCGGGCGCGACCTCGAGCCGGTCGCGGACCTTGCCCTGCACCTGCACGACGCAGGTCACCGTCTCCTGCACCAGCAGCGCCGGGTCGACCTGCGGCCACAGCTGCGCGTGCACCGAGTCGCCGGCGTCGACGTCGTGGCCCAGCCGGGACCAGACCTCCTCCGCCGTGTACGGCGCGTAGCAGGACAGCATGACGGCCAGCGCGGAGACGCCGTCGCGCAGGGACGCGACCGCAGCGCCGGCGTCGACCGCCTTGCGCAGCGTCGACGTCAGCTCCATGAAGCGGGCCACCGCGACGTTGAGCCGGTGGTTCTCGGTCAGCCGGGTCGCCTCGTCGACGACCCGGGCGACCGCGCGGTCGACGGCGAGGTCGCGGTCGTCCGTGACCGGCAGCGCGCCGACGTCGGCGGCCAGCCGGGCGACGCGGGCGAGGTACTTCACCGAGCCCGACGGCGACAGGTCGGCCCAGTCGATGTCGTCCTCCGGCGGGCCGGCGAACACCATCGTCAGGCGGACCGCGTCGACGCCGTAGGTGCCCAGCTCCTCGCCCAGGTTGACCAGGTTGCCGGTCGACTTGCGACATGGCCGAGCCGTTGAGGATGACCTGCCCCTGGTTGAGCAGCGCGGAGAACGGCTCGTCGAAGTCGACCATCCCCATGTCCTTCAGCACCTTGGTGAAGAACCGGCTGTAGAGCAGGTGCAGGATCGCGTGCTCGACACCGCCGACGTACTGCGCGACGGGCATCCAGTCGCGGACGGCAGCCGGGTCGAACGGGCCGTCCTCGTAGTCCGGCGAGCAGTAGCGCAGGTAGTACCAGCTGCTGTCGACGAACGTGTCCATCGTGTCGGTGTCGCGCTCGGCCGGACCGCCGCACGACGGGCACGGCACCTCGACCCACTCGCGGTTGCTCGCCAGCGGCGACTGCCCGACCGGCTTGAGCGCGTCGCCCTTCATGTCGGGCAGGACCACCGGCAGCTGGTCGTCCGGCACCGGGACCTCGCCGCAGGCGGGGCAGTGGACGACCGGGATGGGCGCGCCCCAGAAGCGCTGGCGCGACAGCAGCCAGTCGCGCAGGCGGTAGTTGATCGCGCCCTTGCCCGTCGCCTTCTGCTCCAGGTCGGTGACGACCCGCTCGATCGCCTCGGCCTTCCCCAGCCCGTCGTACGGCCCGCTGTTGACCAGCACGCCGTCGCCAGAGGTGGCGGTGCCGGTCTCGGCCGGGTCGGCGTCGCCGGTGTCGACGACGACGCGGACCGGCAGGTCGAAGGCCCGGGCGAAGTCCAGGTCGCGCTGGTCGTGCGCGGGCACCGCCATGATGGCGCCGGTGCCGTAGTCGGCCAGCACGTAGTCGGCCGCGAAGACCGGCACCTGCTCGCCGGTCAGCGGGTTGGTCGCGGTGACGCCCAGCGGGACACCGGTCTTGGTGCGGTCGGTCGACTGCCGCTCGATCTCGGACAGCTTGCGGACCTGGTCGCGGTAGGCCTCGAACGCGGGTCGCTGCTCCGGCGCGCACAGCTCGTCGGCCAGCGCCGCGTCGGCGGCGACGACGAAGAACGTCGCGCCGTACAGCGTGTCGGGACGTGTGGTGAAGACGGTGACCGTGCGGTCGCCCACCACGAAGTCGACGTGCGCGCCGACGGAGCGGCCGATCCAGTTCTTCTGCATCAGCAGCACGCGGTCGGGCCAGGAGCCCTCCAGCGGCTTCATGTCGTCGAGCAGCCGGTCGGCGTAGTCGGTGATGCGGAAGTACCACTGCGTCAGCTCGCGCTTGGTGACCTCGGCTCCGCACCGCTCGCACCTGCCCTGCACGACCTGCTCGTTGGCCAGCACGGTCTGGTCCTTGGGGCACCAGTTGACCGCCGAGCTCTTGCGGTAGGCCAGGCCGCGCTCCAGGAAGCGCAGGAACAGCCACTGCGTCCAGCGGTAGTACGACGGGTCGCTGGTGTGCAGCCGACGGCTCCAGTCGAAGCTCACCGCGTAGCGCCGGAAGGAGTCGGCCTGCGTGTCGATGTTGGCGTAGGTCCACGCGGCCGGGTGCTCACCGCGCTTGATGGCGGCGTTCTCGGCGGGCAGCCCGAAGGAGTCCCATCCGATCGGGTGCAGCACGTCGTAGCCGCGGCGCATCCAGTAGCGCGCGACCACGTCGCCGATGCCGAACGCCTCCGCGTGACCCATGTGCAGGTCGCCGCTCGGGTACGGGAACATGTCCAGCACGTACTTCTTCGGCGCCCCCTCCCGCACTCCCGCGCGGTTGAGGTCGAGGCGGTCCCACACCGGCAGCCAGCGGTCCTGGACGGCGTGCGGGTCGTAGCCGACCTCGTCAGTCATGCGGGGTCCTTCCAGAGGGTCGATCAGGGTCCAGACAGACGAAAGCCCTCGCTCGTCACGAGGGCGCCACGCTGAGGAGGGGGTGCGTCAGCGCGGCCGGAGAAGGCGGAGGGCTCCCATGAGCCGATCCTACGCGCTGCGAGGCCTCAGGCCCCGGTCGCGGGCACCTGCGGCCGGGCGCGCTGCCGCGCCGCCCGCATGGCCGCTGCCCGGTCGCGGAGCTCGTTGAAGTCGTCGTTCTCGGTGAGCCGGGCGACGTCCCGCTCGCGCCGGGCCTGGTCGATCTCGACCTTGAGCTGCGCGACCTGCGCGGTCAGCTTCTGCTCGCGGTCGGCGAACTGCTTGGTCAGCCGGCGCACCATGCCACCGACCGCACGCAGCAGCGCCTCGACGGCGGCCGGCTCGCGGGACAGCACGTCCAGCAGCTGCGCCCGCGACACGGTCACGAGGACAGCGTCGGCGCCGACGTCGGCGCGGGCCGAGCGCACCCCGCCCTGCACCAGCGCCAGTTCCCCGAACGCCTCGGGCGCGTGCAGCTCGGAGAGCAGCACCTCCTCGCCCTGCTTGGAGGTGACGCTGAAGCGGACGCTGCCCTCGACCACGACGTAGAGCTCGTCGCCCGGGTCGCCGACCTCGAACAGCCGCTCGCCCGCCTTGCGCTCCTCGACCGTCGCCGCGGCGGCGAGACCGGCGAGCGAGGAGTCGTCGATGTCGGCGAACAACTCGGTGCGGGCCAGCGCCTGGGCCACCTGCTCGACCTCCACAGCGGCCCTCCCTCGTCCGGCCTGCTCGTGGCACGCATCGTAGGGGGTCGCCGGGTGCCCTCACCCCTGCTCGGCGCAACTGGCTGACGGCGACTCGGCCGAGCGGCAGGATCGGTCGCAGGCCCGCGCTGGCGGGCCGTGAGGCCCGGGGGGGCAACGCATGGCGCACGACTACACGGCGGACGCGATCGTCGTGGGGGCCGGTCCCGGGGGGCTGTCCGCGGCCCTCTACCTGGCGCGGTACCTGCGCAGCGTGCAGGTCTTCGACGCGGGCCACGGCCGCTCCACCCACCACCAGGTCAACCGCAACTACCTCGGCTTCCCGGGCGGTGTCCGCACCACGCACCTGCGCGAGCTGGGCCTGCAGCAGCTGGCCGACTACTCGCACGTGCAGGTGCACAAGCACCGCGTCGAGCACTTGGCCGCCGCACCGGAGGGCGGCTTCGTGGCCACCGGGCAGTTCGGCACCTCGCACGGCCGGTGCGTCGTCATCGCCACCGGAGTGCTCGACCACTACCCGCACTTCCACGGGTGGGAGTCCTACGTCGGCACCAGCATGTTCTGGTGCATCACCTGCGACGGCTTCGAGTCCGTCGGCAAGAAGATCGTGGTCGCCGGCCACACGAACGGCGCGGCCGGTGAGGCGATGCAGCTGTCGCGGCTGTCCTCCGACATCACCGTCGTGACCAACAGCCACGTCGACGAGATCGACGACAAGCACCGTGCCCGCCTGGGCGCCGCCGGCATCCCTGTCATCCACGACAAGGTCATCGCCGGCAAGGGCCAGGACGGCCAGCTCGAGGTGCTCGAGACGGAGGGCGGTCACGTGCTGCCCGTCGACGCGTTCTTCGTCGTCCAGGGCGCGACCCCCGAGACCGGGCTCGCCCGGCAGCTCGGCGTGCAGATCGCCGAGAGCGGCTGGATCGCCGTCGACACCGAGCAGAAGACGAGCGTCGAGGGCGTGTACGCCGCCGGCGACGTCACGCAGCTGCACAGCCACCAGGTGACCGCCGCCGTCCACGAGGGCGCGCAGGCGGCCTCCGCGGCGAACTACTTCCTCTACCCGCCGGACCTCAAGGCCGACTAGCTCAGCGGGTGGTGACCGGCTCGCCGAGCGCCGGGCCGGTGGCCACGCCCAGCTCGAGGTGGTCGCCCTCGGCGGCCGCACTGACCGGCACGGCCGCTCCGGACTGGCCGGCGACGATCGCGTCGATCTCGTCGTCGGTGCGGTTGGGCGCGTGGTGGAACAGCAGCACCGACCGCGCACCGCTGACCTGCGCGAGGCCCGTGACGTACTCGACGGCCGCGTGGCCCAGGTAGGCCTGCGACGGGAACTCGGCCGCGGTGTGCTGCGCGTCGTGGATGAGCAGGTCGACGTCGCGGGCCAGCTCGACAGCGGCGTCGTGGTACTCCCCCAGGCCGTCCAGCCCGGGCCCCATGGCGACCGGGCTGTGGTCGGACAGGTAGGCGAGGGACGACGTGCCGTCCGAGACGCGGTAGCCGAACGTGCGACCGCCCTTGTGCGGGATCTCGCGGGCCAGCACGGTGAATCCCTCGATCTCGTGCGTCCCCGGCTCGAGGCCGGAGAACGACCAGCCGGGACCGAGCACGTGCGGCAGCACCGGGAAGTGCGGCGGTGAGAACGCCCGCGCCAGCACCGACTCGGCGTCCTCGCCCTGCTCCGGCAGGAGCACCGTGACGCGGCTGTCGGCCTGCGCACCGGCCGGGAAGAACGGCATGCCGTGGGTGTGGTCCCAGTGCAGGTGCCCGAGCAGCAACGAGCCCTGGAAGCTGCGGCCCGACAGCAGCCCGGTGACGTTGGTCAGCCCGGTGCCGCCGTCCAGCAGCAGCGTCGGGTCCTGCGCGTCGTCGTGGGCGATCGCGACGCACGACGTGTGACCGCCGTAGCGCAGGAAGGGGAGGCCGCTGGCGGGGGTCGAGCCCC
Source organism: uncultured Actinomycetota bacterium (assembly GCA_963762795.1). Taxonomy (GTDB): domain Bacteria; phylum Actinomycetota; class Actinomycetes; order Mycobacteriales; family SCTD01; genus RYN-170. Next base: position 84,615 of record CAVXMC010000015.1, read on the forward strand.
TCACGCCGCAGAGCACGATGCGCATCGCCGACCTGCCTCCCGACTCGGGGACCTGCTCGGTCGCCCCGGAGCCCGGGCGGAAGGTAACAGCCGCCACGGCGCCGCGCGCCCGATGAGCACAACACACACGGCGCTCACGTCGTTCCCGACCCGGCACCGCCCTCCGGGCGCGGCGGCACGTCGTCGACGAGGCTGTCGAGCAGCCCGGCGAGCCGTGCCGTCGGCGGTCGTGCGCGTACAGAGGCACTGCGCCGCAGGGACCAGCTGCCGTCGGTAGCCGGCTCGAGCGCGCCGCGCTGCACCAGGGCCTCGGCGACCGCGTGCGCCTCGTCGACCGGGAGCTCCAGCGCCGTCGCCAGCAGCTCGTCGGTGGTCGACCCCTTGCGGACGACAGCCAGCAGCGCCCCCCGCAGCACCGGCTCGACGTCCAGCAGGTCGCTCGTGCGGAGGCCGGTGCGCTCGGGCCACGACAGGACCGCGTCGCGCAGCCGCAGCCCCTCCGGCGACACCGCTACTCCAGCAGTCGGGACAGCAGCAGCTTGTACTCCGCGGTCACCGGGTGGTCGGGGTAGCGGTGCACGAAGACACCGGCGCTCGCCAGCGTCATCATCTCGTCGGAGTGCGGCAGCACGGCACCGACCTCGGCCTCGTACGCCTCGGCGACCCGCTGCCGCACCTGCTCGGTGTCGAAGGACGACGGCACCTTGTTGACCACCATGACGAGCCGCGGGACGTTCAGCCGCCGGGCGACCTCGACCGTCACCCCGGTGCCCTGGTAGTCCTGGCTGTCCGGTCGCATCACCACGGCGAGCGCGTCGCTGATGGCGATGGACAGCAGCGTCTCCTCGTTCATGCCGGGGTGCGTGTCGATGATGAGCGCGTCGAGCTCGAGCTCCTCGATGAGCCGCTGGAACCCGTCGTTGAGCAGCCCGACGTCGTAGCCCTCACGGATGATCTTCGCGATGTCGCCGGCCTTGATGCTGGACGGCACGAGGTACAGGGCGCCGGTGATCTCCGGGCCGATGCGGGTGCCGACGTCGTACGCCGCCTCCTCGATCTCGCAGTTGCCCCAGAGGTAGTCGTTGAGCGACTTGCCGACCTCGTCGTCGCCCATGCCGAGCACGACGTGGACGCCGGGCGACTGGATGTCGGTGTCGACGACGCCGACGCGCAGGCCCTGCATCGCCGCGAGGGCGCTCAGGTTCGCCGCGGTGTTGCTCTTGCCGGTGCCACCCCGGAAGGAGTGGATGGAGATGACGGTGGCCACGGAGCGCCTCTCAGGTCTCGCTGGCGGGCAGCCGGCGTACGGCCATCATGGTGATGTCGTCGAACGGCACGGCGCCGCGGACGAACTCGTGCAGACCGGCGTCGACCCGGTCGAGCAGGCCGGCGCTGGTCTCGACCGCGGGCTCGAGCAGGGCGTACATCCGCGGCTCGCCGAAGAAGTGCCCCTCCTCGTCCTTGGCCTCGGGGACGCCGTCGGTGTAGGCGAAGAGCGTGTCGCCGGGCTCGAGCTTCGCCTCGCCGATCCGGAACTGCACCCCCGGCAGCATGCCGACGGCCGGCCCGGTCGGCGGCAGGTCCTGGCGGGTCCCGTCGGCGCGGACGATGGCCGGCGGGTTGTGGCCGCCGTTGACGTAGAGCAGGGTGCCGTCCTTCGGGTCGATCATCCCGAAGAACATCGTGGCGAAGTAGCCCTGCTCCAGGTGGTTGTCCGTCATGTACTTGCTGGCGCCGGCGACGGCGTTCAGCAGCGGCCCGGTCCCGATGCTCGGCAGGGCGCGGCGGCGGGTCGACGCGTCGCCGGAGAGCCAGTCCTTGCCCGGCTTCCCACCGCCGTCGTCCATCCAGCCCATGCTCACGTTCTGCTGCGCGCCGGACCGGACCAGCGTGCGGATCAGCGCCATGAACAGCGCCGCCCCGACGCCCTTGTCGCAGACGTCGGCGACGACGAAGCCGACCCGACGGCCGTTGACCATCTCGAACGCGTCGTAGAAGTCCCCGGCGACCTCGCGCGCGGGCCGGAAGCGCGCCGCGATGTCCCAGCCGGGCGGCTGCGGCAGCGTGCGCGGCAGGAAGCCCTCCTGGATGTCCCGCCCGATCTGCAGCTCCTTCTCGATGCGCGCCTGCTCGGCCTCCTGCGCCGAGGTCGCCGAGCTGGCCACGAGGCGCACGTGCTCGCGCGCGGACTCGAGCCGGCCGCGCAGCAGCGGCGGCAGGAACGGCGGCAGCACCGCGTCCACCCCGTCGGCCAGGTGCGGCTCGACGAGCGAGGGGTCACCGGCGGTCGCGACCACCAGGGGCAGCCCCGCCAGGTGCTCGACGACGGCGGCCCGCTCGGCCGGCGTGCACGAGGCGTCGAGCACCACCACGTCTGCGGGCACCGGTGCAGCGGACAGCACCTCGGACAGCGGCGCCTCGACGACGCGGTAGCCCGCGGCGGTCAGCCCCTCGGCGACCCCGGGCAGCGCGCCGGGTCCCGCGACGACCAGCACGGTCCCCAGCTCGTCCACCTGCGACCTCCCCGGTCAGACCGTCGCCGGGCGGCGGACGGTGAAGTAGTTGCGGTTGCGGCCGCCGACGTGCTCGTAGCGGAAGTCGTCCACGCCCTGGATCGTCAGGAAGACGCCGAGCCCGCCGATGGGCCGGGACTCGAGCGACTCCGTCAGGTCCGGTGGCGGCGCCTGCGCCGTCGGGTCGTACGCCGGCGACGTGTCCTCCAGGCACAGCGTCAGGCGCTCCGCGTCGAGGTCCATCTCGATCCGGAGGTCGCCGGTCTGGCCCGACCCCTCGTAGCCGTAGACGATGACGTTCGTCGCGATCTCGTCGACCGCGAGGCGCAGCCGGTAGGCCTCCTTGCGCTCCAGGCCTGCCTCGGTCGACGCCTGCTTCACGAAGTCGGCGATCGGCTGCAGCGAGTCCAGCACGCCGGGTACCTCGAGCGCGTCCATCCCCACCCCCCGGGTGCCGACTCAGCCGGCGTACGCCTCTTGCATGATCACGCTGTGGTCGAAGCCGGTGAGCTTGATGGTCTCGACGACCGGGTCCTGCGCCGCGACGATGTAGATGTCGACCGACTGGCCCATCTTCTGCTTGGCGAACACGAGGCTGCGCAGCCCGGCGCTGGACATGTAGCTGAGCTCCTCGGCCATGAGCACGAGGCGCTCGGGTGACGCGGCAGCCGCCTCCTCGATGCGCTCGCGGAACGAGGGGGCTGCGGCGGCGTCGAGCTCACCGGTCAAGGTGATCGTCGCCACCTGACCCTCGGTGGACAGGGTCGCGTCGAACGGCATGGCTGCTCTCCCTCGTGCGGTGGTGGTGCGGACGTGTGCGGCGTGCGGTGGTGCCGTGCTGGCTAGCGGCCGACCAGGACGAGGGCGGACCGCGCGCCGACGAGCGCGTGCGACTGCTCCTCGAGCCGCGGCTCCTCGCCGACCGGGTGCACGTCGCCCGGCGCCGGGACCGAGGTGTTGACGAAGACGTGCCAGGACAGGCCGCCCGGCAGCTGCGGCAGCTGGAAGCCGTGGGTGTCCCAGTGCGCGTTCAGCGCGATGTAGACGACGTCCGGCGAGCCGTCGGCCTTCGTGCCGCTGCGCAGCAGCCCGAGGACCCGGCTGTCGGGCGACCAGTCGGGCTCCCAGGCGGTCATCCCGTGGAAGCTGGCGTCCGGCAGCCCGTCGCCGTCGGAGTCGGCACCGCTGACGTGCTCCGCGCCCCGCAGCACCGGGTGGTCGCTGCGGAACGCGATGAGCTCGCTGCACGAAGCGGAGCAGGTCGGCGTTCTGCTCCGCCAGGCTCCAGTCGAGCCAGGCGAGCTCGTTGTCGTGGCAGTACATGTTGTTGTTGCCGAGCTGGGTGCGGCCGACCTCGTCGCCCATGACGATCATCGGGATGCCCTGGCTGGTCAGCAGCAGCACGAACGCGTTGCGGATCTGGCGGGCCCGCAGGGCGTTGATCTCCGGGTCGTCGGTCGGCCCCTCGACGCCGCAGTTCCAGCTGTCGTTGTCGTTGCCGCCGTCGCTGTTGTCCTCGCCGTTGGCCTCGTTGTGCTTCTGCGTCGTAGGCGAACAGGTCGGCCAGCGTGAAGCCGTCGTGCGCGGTGACGAAGTTGACCGACGCCGCCGTGCCGCGGCCGGCGTAGAGGTCGGGCGAGCCCAGCATCCGGGTGGCCAGCTCGCCGACCTGCCCCGGCTCTCCCTTGAGGAACTTGCGCACGGTGTCGCGGTACTTGCCGTTCCACTCCGCCCACCGCCCGTACGCCGGGAAGCTGCCGACCTGGTAGAGGCCGCCCGCGTCCCACGCCTCGGCGATCAGCTTGCAGCGCGCCAGCACCGGGTCGTGCGCCAGCGTCTCCAGCAGCGGCGGGTTGCGACAGCGGTGCGCCCGACGCGTCGCGGCCCAGGATCGCGGCGAGGTCGAAGCGGAAGCCGTCGATGTGGTACTCGGCCGCCCAGTAGCGCAGGCAGTCGAGCACGACGTTGCGCACCACCGGGTTGTTGCAGTTGAGCGTGTTGCCCGTGCCGGAGAAGTTGAAGTAGTAGCCCTCCGGCGTGAGCATGTAGTACGTCTTGTTGTCCAGGCCCCGGAACGAGATGGTCGGCCCGCGCTCGTTGCCCTCGGCGGTGTGGTTGAAGACCACGTCGAGCATCACCTCGATGCCGGCCTTGTGCAGCTCCTTGACCAGCGTCTTGAGCTCGTCGACCTGCATGCCGAGCCGGCCGGTCGCCGCGAAGCCCGCCTTGGGCGCGAAGAACCCGACGGTGCTGTAGCCCCAGTAGTTGCAGAGCCACTCGCCGGTGGCCGGGTCGGTGCGGCTGTTCTCGAACTCGTCGAACTCGTAGACCGGCATGAGCTCGAGGCAGTTGACCCCCAGCTCCTTGAGGTAGGGGATCTTCTCCTTGAGCGCCGCGAAGGTGCCCGGCGCCTTGACACCCGAGGACGGGTGCCGGGTGAAGCCGCGGACGTGCGCCTCGTAGACGACCAGGTCGGTCGTCGGCATCTCGAGCGGGCGGTCGTCCTCCCAGTCGAAGTCGTCGAAGGCGATCCGTGCCCGGTGCTGGTAGGCGTCGTCCCAGTCGGGCTGCTTGCCCCACACGTCGCGCCCGCCGATGACCCGCGCGTAGGGGTCCATGAGGATCTTCGTCTCGTCGAAGCGGTGACCGGCCACCGGGTCGTACGGGCCGGCCATCCGGTAGCCGTACTCGATGGTCTCGGCGTCCAGCCCGAACACCGTCATCGAGTAGACGTCGCCGATCCGGAACGCGTCGGGGAACGGGATCTCGACGAGTCGGCGTGCCCTCGCCCTTCTCGAACAGGACCAGCGTCACCGCCGTGGCCGCGCTGGAGAACACCGAGAAGTTGATGCCGCCGGGCACCAGGGTGGCGCCGAACGGGCAACGGCTTGCCCGGCGCGCAGCCCGTAGCTCGACCGTCCGGTGCGTCGGGTAGGACGTCGATGCGCCCGGACGACCGGCGCCGGTCGAGGTCGAGCCGTCGCCGGCGGGCGTGGACGAGGTCGTCACGGTGCAGCTCAGCGCCTGCACGCCGGCGTCGACGCTGTCGGAACATGAAGAAGTCCAGGAACCCCGTCGCCGACATCGTGTCCTGGATGTCCTCGCGACAGGCCGACCAGCGCGATCCGGCTCGAGCACGCTCTGGGCGTGGCGGTAGACGAGCAGCATCATGCGCAGCCCGGCGCTGGACATGTAGTCGACGCCGGTCAGGTCCAGCAGGACGCTGCCCGACGGCGGGATCAGCGGCAGCAGCTGCTCCTGGGCGGCCGGTGCCGTCTTGCCGTCGAGGTCGCCGGTGAGGGCGACGACGCGTGACGTCGCCGACGTCGCGCGGTTCGATCTGCACGAGTGTCCTCCTGTGTCACCGGCGCTCAGCCGGCCGGTCGGCGTGAGGGTGACGCGCACGGTCACCCGCTCCTCGGTGTCGGGCAGGTGACGGTCAGCGCCTCGGCGTCGTAGTCGTCGTAGGGCTTGTCGTCGACCCGCACCTCGGTGATGCGCACGGCGCCGGGCGGCAGGATGTCGGGCTGCACGCGCAGCACGCCCGTCCGGCGAACGCGCCCGGGTAGGGCTTGAAGTAGAAGTCCATCGGCGTCTTGGTGACGAGCAGGTTCGTGTAGACCGCGGCCAGGTAGCAGAGCTCGGCCGAGTGGTACATGGACATCGAGTGGCTGCCCTTGAACCGCTCCGTGCCCAGCAGGTACGGCATGCCGTTGGCGAGCACGTTGAAGTAGACGCGCACCCTCGTCGTGGTCGAGGAAGAAGGCGTTGTAGAAGGCCGACGCCTCGCGGGCCTGGCGCAGGTACTCCTCGTCGCCGGTCTCGCCGGCCAGGATGAGGTAGGCCAGGATCGCCTGCTCCTGCTGCCACCAGGCCTTGCGGTCGTGCCAGACGAACCGGTGCATGCTCCTGGCCCGGCTTGAGGACGCGCTCGACGACGTCGTACCAGCCGCCGCGCTGCTGGTCGCTGCCGACCGACGGCATCAGCTTGGCCGATCTTCTCGGCGAGCTCGCTGGTACGTCTCCTTCGGCGCGCAGCGAGTTCATCCGCATGAGGTTCCAGGCGATCTTCAGGTTGTGGCCGACGACGGCGCGGTCCTGCTGCCAGCCGTACGTCGTGTCGTGCGACCAGTCCTCGGTGAACCGCTCGTTCACGAACGGGCTGTGGTCGTAGTCCGGGAAGTACTTGGCGATCGTGTCGAAGGTGTCCTCGAGGAAGTCGGCGTGCCGCTCCTCGCCCGTGGCCAGGTAGAGGTTGATCAGGTAGGCCGGCGCGTGGTCGCCGACGGAGTTCCAGTTCTTCTTGGCCCGGTTCGAGCCCAGCGACTCGGTGTGCGCGCTCGAGCAGGATCGGGTCGATGTGGCTGTAGTAGCCGCCGCCCTCGCTCGTCCCGGAAGAACTTCGCGAACAGGTTGCAGCGTGCCCTCGATGTCGGTCATGATCCGCGGGTCGCCGGTGACGCGGTAGGTCTGCGTCGGGCCGGCCAGCGCGTAGATCTGCTCGTACATCGGGATGGCGTCGTAGTCGTCGCCGAACTCCGAGGTGAACAGCTTGCGTCTCGCGCTCGCCCTCGACGCGGACGCCGTGGTACCAGTAGGTCACGTCCTCGTCGCGGTCGACGAACCGCATGTGGTCGCGCAGGTAGTCGGTGCCCTTCTCGGCGACCTCGAGGTACTCCTCGTTGCCGGTGAGCATGTAGGCCGACGCCATGCCGTAGACCATGCGGGAGATCGTGTCGGTCTCCTGCACGTGGCTGTCGGTCTTGTCGCCGCCGAGGCGCAGCACGGTGCGGTAGTCGCGGTAGTCGACGCCCTCGGTGCCGAACTGGGCCCGCGGTAGAACGCCGCCAGCTCGTTGACCTGGTCGATCCACCAGTCCGGCTGCTCGAACTGGTAGTCGTCGCCCGGTCCGGCCGACGAAGACCAGCCGCTTCGCCTCGTAGCACGTGGCCGCCGCGCCTCCGGGTAGAAGACCCCGTAGGCGAACAGGAAGCGGCCGGGCGTGAGCATGTTGCGCATGGCCCGGTGGCGTCGGCGTACGGCTGCCGAGGTTGCGCATGAGCTCGGCGTAGGTGCTGTCGGTGAGGCGCACCTCGAACTCGCGGCCGTCGGAGGTCTTGCAGGCCGAACGAGCCCTTGTCCGCGTCGTAGGACGGTGACGTAGCCGCCGATCGTGTCGGAGAAGGAGAAGAGCATGTTGTCTGCGGTCATGGGGAGGTCCTCGTCTGGAGGGGCGGCGGTCAGCGGGACTGCGGTGGTCGAGGTCAGTGCGGGCCCGGGCAGGGCGGCGGCGAGTCCTGGTCGGTGTAGCCCTGGCTGATCTCCACGACGATGCCGTCGGGGTCCGTGACCCAGACGGTCCGCCAGCCGGGGATGAACGTGTCGAAGGACAGCGGTCCGAGCGTCACGTCGGCGGTGCCGTCGATGGCTGCCGAGCACCGGGTCGATGTCGTCGACCTGGAAGGCCAGGTGCGCGGACGGTGCCCGGCAGCGTGCGGTCCGTCGGCGCGTCGGCGTCGCCGCCGGCCCGTCGTCGGCCTGGAAGAGCTCGAGGTACGCCGTGCCCAGCTTGAGGAAGACGATCTGCGCACCGCCGTCGAGGTCGACGACGCGGGCCCGCTAGAAGCCGAACGCGTCGGTGTAGAAGCGCTCGGTGGCGAGCATGTCGCGGCAGTTCAGCGCGACGTGGGAGAACGCAGGTCACGACGCCCGCCCTCTCCGCGACCAGCTTGTCGATGATGGCGCGGGCGAACAGGTGGTGGTGGCCGCCGGTGCGGCCGGTGACGAGGTCGCCGTCGACGACGACGTCCTGGTCGACGTACTCGGCGCCCATGTTGCGCGCGTCGCCGTGCAGGTTGTTGTGCACGACGAGCTTGCGGCCGCGGACCAGCTCGGGCATCGGCGCCACCAGCCAGAGGCCGTGGCAGATGATGCCCTTGGTGATGCCGGGCTCGGCGAAGGCGTCGGCGAGGAACTGCGGTCGCCGGCGGCAGGACGCTGACGTCCTCGGTCCAGCGCAGCCGGTCGCTGACCATGCCGCTCGGGACGATGACCGCGTCGTAGCTGCGCAGCTCCTCGTCGGTCATGTCCTCGAAGGACTCGGTCGACCTCGAACGGCACGCGGTGCTCGTGGCCCTGGAAGGTCAGCCGACTCCTGGCCCCACAGCGGGTCAGGAAGTGCGACCTCCGCGCCCTCCTCGGCGAAGCGGTGCTGGTAGTAGAAGATCTCCGGCTCGTAGAAGTCGCTCTCCATGAGCACGGCGATCCTGCGCGCCCGCGAGCGCGGTCCCGGCAGCCACGGTCACGCCCTCATGTCCTGGAGGACCCACTCCGCGCAGCGCTCGGCGATCATCAGGATGCCCGCGTGGCAGTTGCCCGACGGCACGGCCGGCATCACGCTCGCGTCGGCGACGCGCAGCCCGTCGACGCCGTGCACGCGCAGCTGCGGGTCGACGACGGCGAGGTCGTCGATGCCCATGCGGCAGGAGCCGGCCTGGTGGTGGTAGCAGTCGGCCTTGGCCCGGACGAAGTCGACGCAGCTGCTCCGGCGCGGAGACGTCCGGCCCGGGCAGCAGCTCCTGCTTGACCCACGGCGAGAAGGCCGCGGTGCGCGAAGATGTCCCGGGCGATGCTCGACGCCCTGCACGAGGCGCTCGAGGTCGGACGCGGTCGCCGAGGTAGTTCGGGTTGACCAGCGGCTTGGCCAGGGGGTCGGCGCTCGCCAGGCGCACCCAGCCGCGCGAGAGCGGGCCGGACGACGCCCGGCAGGATGCTCACCGCGTTCGGGTGGCCCTGGCCGACGATGATGTCGAACGGCACGTGCACGAAGGCGATCTGCAGGTCGGGTGCGGCCAGCCCCGGCTGCGAGTGCAGGAACAGCGCCGCCTCGGACAGGTTCTGCGTTGGCCGGCGGCACCGGCTGCGACGCACTCCTGGATGACGCCGGTCAGCACGTGGTTGTGGAAGTTCTCCCCCACGCCCGGCAGCGCGTGCGACGACGTCGATGCCGTGCTGCGCCGAGCAGCTCGGGTCGCCGATGCCGGACAGCTGGAGCAGCTTGGGCGACTCGATGGCGCCGCTCGCGACGACGACCTCGTGCCGGGCCCGCACCGTGTGGGTGCCCGGCTCGACCCGTCTGACTGGCATGTCGCGTCCCGGCGACTGGGGCTCGGCGGCGACGGACGAGGCGTACTCGACGCCGACGCAGCGGCCGCCCTCGAAGAGCAGCCGGGTGGCCTGCGCGCTGGTGCGCAGGGTCACGTTCGGCCGGTCGAGCACCGGCTCCAGGTAGGCGGTGAAGGCGCTGTCGCGCTTGCCGTCCTTGACGTTGATGTGGTGCCAGCCGGCGCCGACCATCTCGCGGGCCGTTGAAGTCGGCGGTGCGCGGGTAGCCCGAGCTCGCACAGGCGCGTCGATGAAGGCGGCGCGAGGTCGGGTTGGGGTCGTGCAGCCCGGCGTTGGTCACCGGCTGCGGCGCCGCCGTGGCCGGCGGTCGGGTTGGTGTCGTCCTCCTGGTCCTCGAGCCGCTGGAAGTAGGGCACGCACTCCTCGTAGCGTCCAGCCCGGGCGCGCCGTTGTAGGCCCAGTTGTCGTAGTCCGACGCGGTGGCCCCGGATGTGCATCATGATGTAGAGGTTGCTGCTGCCGCCGGGCAGCTTGCCGCGCGGCTCGTAGCTCGAGCGGCCGTCCAGACCGGGCTGCGGCACGCTGCTGTAGCCCCAGTCGATCTCGCGAGCCCAGCAGCGTGAACCAGAGCGGCGCGACGTCGACGTTCTCGGGCAGGTGGCGCGTGCCCGGCCTCGAGCACCAGCACGTTCACCGACGGGTCGTCGCTCAGGCGGCCGCGCCACCGCGCAGCCGGCCGCCCCCGCGCCGACGACGACGACGTCGTACTCCTCGTCCTTGCTCACTCGGTGTCCCCCCCTCGTGATCGGTCGTGCCCAGCGGCTACTGCGACGCCTCGGCCATCTGGCGGAGGAACGGCTCGAACGGCATGCTGTCGTGGAAGTTCGCCATGTAGGCGATCTTCCCGTCGGCGATCCGGAAGTAGTTCATGACCTCGGCCTCGATCGCCTCGCCGGCGCGGTTGGCCGCGCTGATGTGGCTGACGACCGCGGCGGTGTCCCCGTCCACGAGCACGTGCTTGGGCACGTTCTGGAAGCGGCTGTAGGCGTCGCCCATCCCCGCCATCATCGGCCGCAGCGTGTCGAGGCCCTCGATGTGACCGGCGAGCTGCTCGTCCATGACCATGTCGTCGGTGAACAGGTCGCACCAGGCGTCCCACTCGCCGGCGTTGGCGTGCTCGTAGTAGGCGTCGATGACGCTGCGCACGTCGCTCACAGGCTCGCGCTCCCCGGCATCGGGTCGAGCCCGTCGACGACGTACCTCGTCAGCAGCACCTGGCCCTCGGGACCGGCCTTGACCTCCCACGTCTGCCGGGCGTCGAAGCCGAGCCAGGCGCTCTTCGGCGCCGGCGCGTCCCAGATCTTGGCCTGCCAGTTCACGCCCACGTCGACCGTGGCGGTGTCACCGGTGATGACCGCGTCGACCTTGGTGACCGTGTGCACCTCGTCGAAGAAGCGGTGGGTGACGGCCTCGTACCAGGCGCGGAAGCCGTCGTGCCCGACCGCCGTCGCCTCCGGGAACACCATCTCCAGGCCGTCGTCGACCATCAGCGGCAGCACCTGCTCGATGGGCGCGTGCACGTCGAGCGCGACGTACCAGTCCTCGGCGAACCGGCGGATCGACTCGGCGGTCAGGGCGCCGGTCGCCGTCGGGGCGCTCACGTCATCCGCCCGGTGAAGTGGCGAGCGATCTTGCCGCCCTCGAGGACCCACACGTCGTAGACGCGCACCAGGCCGTACGTGCCGGTGCGCACCGTCGCCTCGAAGTAGACCGAGTCCTCGGTGGCCTGGAAGTTGTCGGTCGAGACGAGCTCGATCCCGCCGAGGTGGTCCAGGTAGCCGCGGAAGTGGTCGAGCAGCGCCTCCCGGCCCTTCTTCACGAAGTCGAAGGAGACGATCTCGGCGTCGTCGGTGTACTGGTTGTTGATCAGTCCGTCGACGTCCTTGTCCGCGAGGTAGCGGATCTGGCGGTCGTAGAGCTCGCGCCCGGCGGGCTGCGTCATGAGCTGGCCTCTCTGGTGGATGTGGGGCGTGCCGCCGCAACGGCGTCGTCGTGTCCAGGGATGTCGGAGCCGAGGACGAGGTCGACGAGGAACGGGCCGTCGTGGGCGAGCATCCGCTCGATGGCCGGCACGACCTGGTCGGGCTTCTCGACCCGGACGGCCTCGACGCCCAGCGCCTTCGCCAGGTCGGCGAACTGGATCTCCGGGTGGCCGAGGTCGAAGGAGCGCGGGAAGTCGTGCTCGGCGATGCCGCGCTCGCGCCAGTACTGCTGGATGTTGAGGTTGAGCAGCTGGTAGCGGCTGTTGTTGCAGACGACGAACTTGGCGGCGACGCCGTAGCGGGCCGCGGTCCAGAGCGCCTGGAACGTGTACATGCTGCCGCCGTCACCGGTGAAGCCGACGACCGTGCGGTCCGGGTGGGCGATCTTGATGCCGACCGCGCCGGGGATGCCGACGCCGAGCGAGCCGCCCCGGGTCTGGTAGTAGCTGCCGGGCGCGCTCGGGCGCCAGGTAGCGGGTGACCTCGGGCGAGGTGGTCAGCGCCTCGTCGAAGACGATCGCGTCGGCCGGCAGCCGCTCGGCCAGCGCCTGCATGAACAGGCCGGCGTGCAGCGGCACCGCGTCGGCCGGCTCCGTCGAGCCGGCCGGCCTCCGCGGCGCCGAGCGCCGCGCGCTGCTCGCGGCGGGCCTGCAGGCGGGCCGCCGCGGCCGTGCGCTGCGCGTCGCTGAGCAGCCCGTCGAGCGAGCCGGCCAGGGCGGCGAGCGTGGTCTTCGGGTCGGCGACCAGGCCGAGGTCGACCGGGAAGTTCTTGGCGATCTCGTAGGCGTCGAGGTCGACGTGCACGACCGGCGCGCCCTCGGCGAAGACGTCCTCCAGCAGCGGGAAGACCTCGGGGAACACGTAGGTGCCGACGATGAGCACCGCGTCGGCCGGCCCGCGTCGTCTCGGCGCTGTGCTCGCCGAACATGTGGCCGAGCTGGCCGCGCCAGAGCGGGTGCGACCAGGGCATGTTGGGCTCGGAGTCGTCGGCGCCGACCACGTCGGCACCGAGCAGCTCGGCGAGCTGGACCAGCTCGGCCTGCGCGCCGGAGATGGCCACGCCGTCGCCGACCACGATCAGCGGCGCGCTCGGCGCCGGCGAGCAGCGACGCCGCCCGCGCCACCAGGTCGGGCGCCGGGCAGCGTGCGCGTCTCGAGCCGGGTCGACGGGCACGACCGGCTCGTCGTTGAGCGGCGTCGAGCACGTCCATCGGCAGCGACACGAACACCGGCCCGCAGGGGCGGGGTCATGGCGATCTTCATCGCCCGGCGCAGCACCCGCAGCAGCGACGCCGGGTCGACCACCCGGGTCGCCCACTTGGTCACCGGCTCGGCCATGGCGACCAGGTCGGCGGCCATCTGGGCGTCCATGGCGTCGTAGCGGATGCCCGGACTCGCCGGCGATGCACGACCAGCGGCGCGTGGCCGCGCTTGGCCTGGTACATCATGCCGATCCCGTTGCCGAGGCCGACGCCGCTGTGCAGCTGCAGGACGGTCGGCGCCTTGGTGGCGCGGGCGTAGCCGTCGGCGATGCCGGCGGCGACCGTCTCCTGCAGGGTCAGGATGTACTGAACTCGGGGTAGGCGCTCGAGCGCGTCGAGGAAGCCCTGCTCGACGGTGCCCGGGTTGCCGAACATGTGCGTGATGCCGTCGGCGAGGAACTGCTCGATGATCGCCGTCTTGCCCTGGACGCGGCTGCCATGTCGGGTCGCCCTCCGCCGCTCGGTCCGTACCAGCCGTACCGGCGCAGGCCGTCCTCCAGCACCTCGACCATCTTCTCGCCGGTGAGGTACGAGTCGGGCGTCGACCGGCCGGTGACGAACGGGTAGTCGACGATGACCGAGAGCTCCTTGCCGAAGTTGCCGATGTACTGCGCCGCCCGGCGCGGTGGCGTCGCGCAGGATGAACTCCAGCGGGTACGGAGGCGGGCTCAAGTTGAAGTCGATGCCCATGAAGCCGGTGCCGTCGATTTAGTCGTACTCCTTGGAGTGACCGGTGACGTGCTTGCCGCGCGATGATGCTCTCGCCGTGCTCCCACTCGCGGGCGAAGGCGAGGCAGGCGACGCCGTAGCACTCGGCGCCGATCAGCTTGTCCTGGCGCAGGAAGCCGCAGGATCAGGTCGTGCACCCGGCGGTTGTTGGCCAGGTCGACGATCGGCCCGCTGCCGCCGACGATCAGCAGCGCGTCGTAGCGGCGCGACCTGCTCGACTGCAGCGCGTCGAGCGCGTTGTTGTAGGCCTCGAGCTCGCGCAGGTAGTCGGGCGAGGAGACGTACGGCCGCAGCGGGCAGCAGCGCCTCGAGGTCCAGCGGGTTGTCCAGCCGGTCCGACGCCTCGATCGCCTTGACGATCTCGGCCGTCTCCGGCGAGGTCACGCGACTTGTTGAGCGGCGGGTCGACGAACGTCGGGTCCATGCTCGGCGGCAGCGCCACCGGCTTCTTGCCGGTCGGCGTCGCGAAGACGACCTCGTAGCCGGCCTTGTCGAAGGCGGCCAGCGGGCCGACCAGCTCTTCCCCCCAGTAGCCGTACTCGCTCAGCACGACCAGAACACGCTTCGTCACGTTGTCGACACCCCCATGTCGTGCCCGCCGTTTCACGAAGACGGGCGTGTTCGCAAGGTAGGACTGCGCGTCGCGCGCTGTCTGCAGATCTGCAGAGTTGGTCCGGCACCGCCGGATCGGATGGCCGTTTCCCGGGACGGACGGGACGACGGCACGCGACGATGAGCCCGTCGCGCCACGGGGGTGGGTGCGGCGAGGAGGTCCGCCGGGATGAGCCGTACGTCGGTAGCCGACCTGCCGCGCCTGCGCGTCGGGGAGACCGCGGAGGAGCTGCGCCACGCCACGTGGCTGGAGCTGCTCTACGACCTCGTGTTCGTCGTGGCGGTGGCCGAGCTCGCGCACCTGCTCGCCGACGACGTCTCGGTCAGCGGGACGCTCGCCTTCGCCGGGCTGTTCGTCCCGGTGTGGTGGGCCTGGACGGGCCAGACGTTCTACGCGAACCGCTTCGACACCGACGACACCGTGCACCGGCTGATGTCCGTGGCGCAGCTGCTGGCGGTCGCCGTGCTCGCGTCGTCGATCGGTCACGTGCACGACCGCGGTCACGTCTTCGCCGTCGCCTACGCGGCTGTGCGGCTCGTGCTGGTGGCGGAGTACCTGCGCGCACGCAGGTACGTGCCCGAGGCCCGGCCGCTGATCGACCACTACGTCACCGGCTTCTCCCTGCGCGATCGCCCTGTGGGTCGTCTCCGTGTTCTTCGAGGGCGACACCCGCTACCTGCTCTGGGGCGTGGCGCTGGTCGTCGACCTCGCCACGCCGCTGCTGTCGCGCAAGCAGCAGGCCGGGCTGCCGCCGCAGTCGCAGCACCTGCCCGAGCGCTTCGGCCTGTTCGTCGTCATCGTCCTCGGCGAGGCCGTCGCCGGCATCGTCAAGGGCCTGGTCGCCAACGACGGCGTCCTCGTCCCGCTGCTCATCGCCGCGGCCGGCATCATCGTCGTCGTCGCGATCTGGTGGGTCTACTTCGCCGACCTCGCCGAGGCCGTCACCGCGCGCACCCGCTTCGCGGGCCAGGTCTGGGTGTACGGCCACCTCGTGCTGTTCGTCGCCGTGACCGCGGTCGGTGTCGGCATCGAGCACGCGATCGAGCACCCCGACCTCGACCGGTCGACGGCCTGGCTGCTCCCGCTCGCCGTCGGGCTGGCCTTCCTGGCGCTGGCCATGCTGCACGCGGCGTCCAGCCAGTGGGCGCGCACCGTGCCGCGCCTGCTGTCCGCGGCGGTGTGCGTCGTCGCCGCGTTCCTCGGCGGCGTCGCACCCGTCCTCGCGCTGCTCCTGCCGGCCGCGGTCGCCTCGGTGCAGCTGCTGCTCGAGCTGACACCGGAGCGGCGGGCGCGCTACTTCGAGGAGCGCGAGGAGGCGGCGCTCGAGGAGCTCGAGGAGGACGTCGAGGAGCTCGAGCGGCGCGGGGTGCAGCCGCCCGGCCCCGGGCAGGAGCCCGGCCAGATGCCGGGCCACGGCGGGCCTGACCACCCGGTCGGCACCGGCACGCCGTAGAGGTCAGCTGGTCGGAGCCGTTCGCACCTGTTCCTCGGTCGCCGCGAGTGCCCCGAACCTCGCCGGTCGAGCGACGGTGACCACGTTCAACCGCCGGAAGATGGCGTCGGCCTCCTCGCGGGCTGCGGAAGGCCGCGCTCGTGTGGGGTCCGCGGCGTGTGCCAGCAGGTCCCACGCGTCGAGCGTCAGTGCCAGCTCGAACTCCGCCCCGGCGCTGCGCGCCGCTGCGATGCCGCGCTGGAGCCGTGTGCTCCCTTCGGCCGCGTTCCCTGACACCGACAGGGCCATGCCGGCCGTGCGCTCCAGAAGTGCAAGCAACGGACCGCCCCATCCAGCGGCGGCGTCTGCTGACCCGCCGATCTGCGTCATGGCCTGCTCCGCGAGAGCGAAGGACGCAGCCGGGGTGCCCAGGTAGAGGAGCCGCTCTGCCTCCCGGGCGTGGGTCTCCATGACGTAGGCCTCGGCACCGAGGACCTGGAACCGTGCGCCGGCGTCCACGTACAGCGCCTCAGCCTCATCGGGACGGCCGGACGCGGACGAGCACCCGCGCCGAGGTTGCTCGTGGCCATGGCAGCACCGACGTCGAAGGACCCTGAGAGGAACACCTCGCGCGACTGCCGGAAGCGCTTCTCGGCCTCCTCGAGATGCCCCTGGTCGCTCAGGATCTCGCCGATGCCGTGGGAGGCGATGGCCTGCTTGACCAGGTCGCCGGCGCGCCCCACGACTGCCTCGTAGCGTCGGTAGAGCTCGACGGCCTCACCCCAACGGCCGGTGTAGTAGGCGTCGATCGCCAGGTTGTTGAGGACCTTGGCCTGGCCCGCCTGGTCCTGGAGCTCCTCGTAGAGCGGGAAGGCGAGGGTGCTGTAGTCGCGACCCACGTCAGCATGGCCGAGCTCGGAGTGGCTCCAGCCGAGCAGGTAGTACGCCCAGGCCAGCGTCGCCGTGTCAGAAGTCTCCTGCGCGAGCAGCACCGCCTGCTCGAGCAGCGGCGGTCCCAGCGACCACTTGCCCTGGTCGAGCCGGGTCCCTGCGTAGGCGGCGAGCAGACGCGCCCGTGGCCCGCCGCTGCTGCTCGGAGGCGGGCACCGCACGCGCGAGCTTGAGGCCACGTGTGTACCAGGCGCAGAGAGCTGGCGTAGGCGCCAGCGGCGTTCCGCAGCCGGCCTTCTTTCGATGTACAGCCCGAGCAACCTGACCGGGGACTCCTTCAGGAGGCCACGCGCGGCTCGGTAGGCGGACTTCGCCTCGTCGTGCCGGCCGAACAGGATGCAGACGTCCCCCAGCTGCTCCCACGTCGTCGCGACCTGCGCACGGTCCTCGGCCAGGTGCTTGACGGCTTCGACCGCCCGCCGGAGGTGTGCCGCGGCCTCCACGGGGCGCCGATGCGCGACGCGCCCGCTCTGCAGCGACCCGCGCCCACGTCCATGTCTCACGGTGCCGAGCGGCGACCGCGTAGTGCACCGACAGCAGGTCCGCGAGCTCGTCGCCTGGTCGCCTCGCCGCTGTCTGCCAGGAGCAGGTCCCCGGCCCGGCCGTGCAGCAACCGCCGGCGACGGAACGACAGGCCCTCGTAGGCGACGTCGCGGACGAGTCCCTGGGTGAAGCGGACCTCGCTCGCCGTCGAGCGGCGAGGAAGCGACCAAGCCGTTCGACGACCGCGGTGGGCGTCCACCCGGCGTTCTGCTCCGTCGCCCTCCCCGGCGAGCATGCGCTGCAGCACGTCCAGGTCGAACCGACGGCCGAGGACCGCGGCCAGACGCAGGTGAGCCCGGTCCGTCGTCGGCACCTGGTCGATGGCGGCGGCCACGGTCGCCTCGATGCTGTCCGGCAGGCTGTCGGGGTCACCGCCGTCGACGGTCGGCCTCGACCAGCTCGGCCAGGAAGAGCGGGTTGCCCGGCGCCGCGCTCGACCAGCGCCTCGACGCACGTGCGGAGCCAGAGGGGTAGTCGCCCGCTGCCGCGGTCGACCAGCGCCTCTGCCGCCTCGGGCAGCAGGGGGCCCAGCTCGAGGTCCTCGACACGTGTCACCGGGCTCGAGCACCAGCCCGCCCGCCTCCGGACGACGGGCGACGACGACCGCCCAGGGCCGCTCGGCAGGCGCCGGAGGAGGTGGCGCAGCAGGCCGGCCGAGGCGTCGTCGAGCCACTGTGCGTCGTCGACGAGGACGAGCACGGTGCCGGGCAGCGTCGATCTGCGAGCAGCTGGTCGATGCGCGTCGTTGAGCCGGTCACGCCGGAAGGCGGGGTCGATGGCCGCGGTGACGTCGGTGTCGGGCACCTCGATGCCGAAGACCAGGGCGAGCAGCGGGAGCAGCGGGACGCAGGTGCGGCGCGCGGCGCTCGACCAGGCGCTCGCAGCGCCTGCCGGATCCGCGCAGTCGTCGGCGTCCTCCGTCAGCCCGAGCAGCGCCTGCATCGGCGCCCGCAGCGCCAGGTACGGGCGTTGCCGCGAGGTACTGGCTCGCCTCGACGTGCACGAGCGGGAGGTCCGGCGCCTCGGCGCAGACCCGCGCCAGCAGCCGGGACTTGCCGATGCCCGGCTCGCCGATCAGCTCGACGACGCTGCCCGTCCCCGCTCGGGCGCTCGCGCAGGCGCTGCAGCAGGAGGCCCGACCTCGGCGTCCCGGCCGATGAGCGGGAGGTCGTCCTCCTGCGCGACGCTGGCGCGTCATGAGCGGCCGACCGACGACGCTGCCGTGGACCGGCTCGCTCTTGCCCTTGACCCGGAACGGCTCCAGCGGCTGCAACGCGAAGGCCGCGTGCGTGCGGTCAGTGACTGCCTGCGTGGCGACGACCTGCCCCGGGCCCGCCCTGCCCATGACGCGGGCCGCCAGGTTGGTCGCGTCGCCCATGACGGCGAAGGTGCGGCGGGTCGGACTGCCGACGTCGACGGCGAAGGCCCGGCCCGCGTTGACGCCGGCCCGCACCGGGAGGTCGTGCGGGGCGTCGAGCACCTGCCCGCAGCGCGTGCAGCGTCGCGTCCTCGTCACGCGGCGTCGCCTGCGGCGCGCCCGGCGACGAGCAGGACCTTGCCGCCGTCGCGGTCGATGTCGGTGGCGAGGAAGGTGACGCCGTGGGTCTCGCAGGCCTCCTGCACCGAGCGGACGAGCTCGTCCAGCGCAGCGGCGACGGCGTCGGCGCCGGAGCGCTCGAGCAGCCGGTCGGTGCCCGTGAACTGCAGGAAGGTGAGCACGGCGACCCGGTGCTCGCCCTCGGTACGGCGGACGCGCAGGTGGTCGCGCAGCGCCGTCGGGACGAGGACAGCGGGGTCGACCGCCGCCAGGTCGCGGGTCCTGGCGCGGTGGCCGGAGCCGGGGCTGCGGGGCCCGGGCCAGCAGGACGCCGCGGCCCAGGGGCTCGCCCCTCGACGCGCTCGGCAGCTGCTGGGCCACCTCCGGCGCCAGCAGCACCTGGCCCGAGCCGGCGTCGTTCTCGAGCTCGACCGCGCGGCTGAAGACCGGGCCGGCGACCATCAGCTCGCGGTGCGAGCCGCCGACGAGGAACAGGTGGCAGACGCCGGTCGCGACGCCGACCGACATCGTCAGGCTGATCGAGCCGGCCTCGGTGCGGAACCGCCGGAACGGGCGGAGCTCGACCTGCATGGCCTGCGCCGCGGCGCTGGCACGCGCCGCGTGCTCACCACCGGTGAACAGCAGCAGCAGCGCGTCGCCGCCGAACTTCAGCAGGTCACCGCCGTGCTCGTCGGCCACGCGCAGCAGCCGGCCGAACACGTCGTTGAGGATGTCGGTGAGCTCCTCGGCGCCCACCTTCCCGCGCCGGGAGAGCTTCTCGGTCATCGGCGTGAAGCCGGTGACGTCGGCGAAGACGACCGTGCCCTCGGGGCTCGCCCAGCGCTCCGTCCGGCTCGGTCGCGGAGCCACCGGGTGGCGACGCGCGGGGCGTAGACGGCCAGGTCGACGGGCTCGTCCGCGGCGCTGACGGCACCTTGGGCGGGCATCACCGGCAGCCCGACGTCGGTGCTCACGGGCCCCCTGTCCCCTTGCCGCTCGCCACCCGGCCAGGCTGCCCGGAGGAGCGGCGCCTGTCGAGCGACTCCGGCACACCCGCCGCCTCCCGGTCGAGTTTCGTCCGGTCCGTCCCGTGCGCAGACCGGCAGGGCAGGTCGGAGTGACGGTGGAGCGACACGGGGTAGCGGGCAGGTACCCGCTCCTGGAGGTCCCGTGCGCCGCCCCGCCGTCCTGCTCCCCCTCGTCGCTGCCTGCGCCGTGCTGCTCGCCGGCTGCAACGGCGACGGCCGCGTCGACGCCTCCGACGTCCAGGCGGCCCGCGACCGCCTGGTCGACATCGCCCGCGACGCGGTCGAGAAGGCCAAGGAGCAGAACAGCAGGCAGTCCGGTGAGGTCGACCGCCGGCCCGCTGCCGACGGGACGGTGCTGCGCACCGACACGCGGACGGCCTTCGACTACGACGAGTACCAGCAGACGCTCGAGACGGTGATCGGCTCGCTCGAGGGCTTCTGGGCCACCGAGCTCCCGCAGCTGGGCGGCAGGTACAGCTCGCCGTCGCGCTACGTCTACTACCGCCCGGAGGAGCAGCCGGGCCCGTCCTGCGGAGGCGAGCAGGCGCCGGCGAAGAACGCGTTCTACTGCCCGCCGGACGACTTCATCGCCTGGGACGAGTCGGGGCTGATGATCCCCTACTACGTGTCCGGCGACTTCGCGGCGGCGTTCGTCCTCGCCCACGAGTTCGGCCACGCCATGCAGGTCCGGCTCCCGCGGCAGGAGCAGGTCGGCGTGCTGCGCGAGCTGCAGGCCGACTGCTTCGCGGGCGCCTGGGCGCGGTACGTGCAGGACCAGGGGCTGCTCGAGGCCGGCGACCTCGACGAGGCGACGATCGCGGTCTTCCAGGCCCGCGACGTGCCGGGCACGCCGTTCACCGACCCGCAGGCCCACGGCACCGGCTTCGAGCGCACCCGCGCCTTCACCGACGGCTACGACGAGGGCGCGCGCAGCTGCTACCCGGCGCCGGCGGAGGACTGGCTGGTCGGCCGGTCCTAGCCGCCGCCAGCGGCGCACGAGCCGTCGCGCGTCCCCACCCAGCACCAGCCCGACGGCGGCGCCGGCCGATGTTCATGATGACGTCGAGCAGCGAGGGCACCCGGTCGGGCAGGAAGACGTACTGGGTCAGCTCGATGCCGATGCTCGTCGCGCAGGTGAACCCGAGCAGCGCGACGAGCAGCAGCCGTGGCACGGCCAGGGCGAGCAGCGCGCCGAACGGCACGAACAGGAGCAGGTTCGCCAGCGCCTCGGCCTCGCGCAGGGACACGCTGCGAGCGCCCACCGGTCACGGCGGCGGTGAGGTCGCGGACGAGGACGTAGAAGGCGTGCAGGCCGCCGCTGTCCGGGGTGCGGCTCAGCGTCAGGGCGACGAGCACTGCGACGTAGCCCACGATCGCCCAGCGCGCCGACCACTTCACCGACGGAGGGGTTGCGCCGTCGTTGCGGCGGTGGTCGGTCAGCACCTCGAGACGGTATCGGCCCGCCGCCGCTACCGTCGGGTGCCGGGGAGCCGGGTGCTGCCGGACGTGAGCGCCTGCGCCGTACGGCTGCGCGCGCCGCGGATGCGTTGCAGCGCCTGCTCGCCGTCGGCCTCGCGCACCTCCTCGACCGTTCGGGCGAGGCGCTGCCGCACGCGCTGCTCGTCGCCCTCCTCGACCGCGCTCGGGTCGAGGAACACCTGCGTGAGCGACGGGACCCGCTCGTGCATCTCGCGCTCGACCTCGGTGCAGACCCGCTCGACCTCCCGCGCGGTGAGCGACTCCTCGAACTGGACGCGTCCCGCGACCAGGACGTCGTCCGGACCGAGCTGCATGGTCAGCAGCTCCTTGATGCCGGTCACCTCGGGGTGGCTGACCAGCGCCTCGTACGCGTTGAGCCGCACCGCCGGGTCGGCCGCCTCGCCGATGAGCAGCTCCGAGGTGTCCTTGCCGAGGACGACCGCGACGTAGCCGAGCAGCAGGCCGATGACGATCGACGCGGCCGCGTCCGGCACCTCGGAGCCGGACAGCTGGTGCAGCGCCGTGCCGATGCCAGCGACCACCACGCCGATCACGGCCACCGTGTCCTCGGTGGCCACCGTCTTCACCGTCGGGTCAGGACTGCGCCGGACGTACGTGAGCACGCTGCGCCCCGCCGTGCGCGCCCCCTGCTGGACCTCGCTTCAGCGCCTTGCGCAGGGAGATGCCCTCGAGCACCAGCGCGACGAGCAGCACCGCGTAGATGACGACGAACTCCCGCGTCGAGGTCTCCCGAGGGCCTTCGTGCAGGAGCGAGTGCACCCCCTCGTACAGGGAGAACAGCGCCCCGGTGACGAAGATCCCGACGGCGGCCAGCAGCGACCAGAAGAACCGCTCGGCGCCGTAGCCGAACGGGTGGGAGGGGTCGGCCGGCCGCTTCGAGCGGCCGAGGGAGAGCAGCAGGAAGACCTCGTTGAGGCAGTCGGCGATGGAGTGCGCCGCCTCGGCCAGCAGCGCGCTGGACCCGGTCAAGGCGCCGCCGATCCCCTTGGCGATGCCGACGCCCAGGTTGGCGGTCAGCGCCAGCAGGACGGTGCCCTTGGTCTCCTCAGCCATGCCGCCGCCCCTACCCCGGTCCGGTCGGCGGCACCGTGGTCAGGTGGGCAGGCTCCCGCCCCAGCGGTCCCAGTGCGTCACGGTCTCCGCCGGCGGGCGATCGGCCGGCTTGAAGGTGTCGCCGGTGTAGTAGGCGACCGGGAGCAGCGCGACCTGCGTGACGTCGGCGGGGATCCCGAGCAGCGCCGCCGCCTCGGCCTCGCGGTAGAGGTGCATGGTCGTCCAGGCCGACCCGAGACCGCGGGCGCGCAGGGCGAGCTGCAGGCTCCACACAGCGGGCAGGATGGAGCCGTAGAAGCCGGCCACCGAACCGGTGGGCGCACCCTCCACCCGTCCCTTCAAGCACGGGACGATGTGCACGGGCACCCGGTCCAGGACGTCCGCGAGGTACTGCGCCGCGCCGTAGACCCGCGCCGTCTGCTCGTGCTTCGCCTTGCGCTGGGACTCCACGAACAGGTCGCCGGTCGCGTCCCGGTAGAGCTGGGCCAGCCCCGCGCGCCGCTCCGCGTCGGTGACGACGACGAAGGACCAGCCCTGGCTGTTGCCTCCGGTGGGCGCCTGCTGCGCGATCCGGATGCAGTCCAGGACGACCTCGGGCTCCACCGGCCGCTCGAGGTCGAGCCGACGGCGCACCGCCCGCGTGGTGGTCAACAGGTGGTCGGCCGCGGCCAGGTCGACGTCGGAGGGTCCCTGCAGCATCTGCGCCTCTTGGGCTCGGGGTCGGTGGGTCGCGACCGTAACCTCCGCGATCTCGGCAGGCGGCGCACCGCGGTGACGGCAGCCGACCACGGTGCGCTGCCCGCGCCTGCCACGTCGTCAGACGACGACGTCGCCCTGCGTGCCCACCTGGTGCCCGAGGGCGGCACTCGCGAGCTGCAGCACGCTGCCGAGGCGCCCCGACGGGGAGTCCCAGTACTCGCCGTAGTGGACGTCGACGTCGAGGACGCGCACCCGCGGGTCGTCCTTCCCGTCGAAGTACGCCCCGGCACCGGGGTTCCACAGGGCGCTCGTCCGGTCCGGGTCGTGGACCACGCGGGCCGTGCCCTGCAGAGCCACGTACGTGTTCTTGCCCGGGTCGCTGAAGGTCACGGTGGTGGGTGAGCCGGCGCCCTCCAGGGCGGCGACCCAGTCGGCGTCGACACCGACGAGGAAGGACAACCGGCCACCCTCCTGGCCGGCCAGGGCGAGCGGGCGGCTCCGCCACTCGCCCTGCGCGTCAGGGGTGGCGGCCATGGCGAAGCGCAGGCCTTCCAGCGCTTGCTGCAGGTCGCGCGCTGCGGTCGGGTCGTGGTCAGCGGTCTCGTCGCTCATGGCCGTCCTCGTCCCCGGTCCCCGATGCCGGTAACCCGATGACGCACCGGCCGCTGAGCCCGCTCTTGTGCAGTACCGCCGGCTTCCGCGCGACCGACCCCGATGTCGGCGGAGCTGGACGGCTTCGGTCCGCGCCGGGCACCGGACCAGCGTCCTCACACCGATGCCGGCTCGACGTGCCGGGCACCGCGCGCGAGGACCGCCGTGCGGACATCCGCACCCGGCCCGAGGATGTCCGCATGACGGTCGACGACGTGGACGAGGGCTTCCCGCCGGGCTTCTTCGACCGTGCAGACCCGACCTCGGACGCGGACTTCTACGTCCCGCCGCGCTTCGTCACGCACATCGACGAGGGGGCGATCGCGGCCGTCGGCGCGCTGTACGAGGAACTCGGCGTGGACGGCCGCGTGCTCGACCTGATGTCGTCGTGGGTCTCCCACCTGGTCACCGCGCCCCGCGAACTGGTGGTGCTGGGCATGAACGCCGCCGAGCTGGCCGCCAACTCGATGGCCACCGAGCGCGTGGTGCAGGACCTCAACGCCGACCCGGTCCTGCCGTTCGGCGACGAGTCGTTCGACGCGGTCCTGTGCTGCGTGTCCGTCGACTACCTCGTCCGGCCGGTCACCGTGCTGGCCGAGGCTCACCGGGTGCTGCGGCCGGGCGGCGTGATCGCGGTGACGTTCTCCAACCGCTGCTTCCCCAGCAAGGCTGTCCGGGGCTGGCTGACGACCGACGACGAGGGGCACTGCGCCATCGTCGGCGCGTACCTGGAGCGCGCCGGCTTCCCCGGACCGGTGTCGTCGCTGCGCACACCGCCGTCCTCACCAGGCGACCCGCTGTACGCCGTGGTGGCCCGGCGGCGCTAGGCGGCACTCCGCCAGCGTCGGCACAGGACCGGCCGTCGGAGAAGGGCACGGCGGGGCTGGGCATCCCTCGGGGCGCCGGAGAGTGCAGAAGAGCCGCCGACCGAAGGTGCAGGTCAGCGGCCCTCTCCGCGGTGGAGCTGAGGGGACTCGAACCCCTGACCCCCACACTGCCAGGGTTGGATGCGCGGGAGGGGTCCCTTACGCCGTGACCTGCGGTGATCGAACGCCCCTGCGGCGACAGGCTTTCAGGATCGGGCCATGCGGTGCCAGGCAGGACCTCAGACGCTGACACGCCGCTGACACACCCCGGTCGCTGACACCGCGCTGACACGCGCGAGCACAGCCGTCCGACAGAACGCTCCGTGAGAAGCTCAGGCATGGGCATCAACATCACCAACACCCGGCGGCCTATCGACCGCGACGAGCTAATCGCCGCGCTGGCCCACGTCGACGCCGCTATCAAGGCCCTCCGGCTCGACCTCGCGAGCCAGTTCATCGAGCACGGTTCCGCCGATCCGCTGGAGCCGGCCTTCACGGCCCTCGCGGCGGCGAACATGGAGCTCACCGACCTCATCGACTCGATCGACGACCCTCCGACGGACGCCGTCTAGCCGTCGGGCGTGACACGCTCCCCCGATGACTTCTCCCGCCGAGCCGGCCCGCCGCGACATCCTCCTCGCCCAGGCGCACCTCACCGCCGCAGCGGCCGCGCTCAGCCTGGAGCTCCGTCGCGACGGCATCGACCGGGACGAGGGGTCGCCGCTGTTCGAGGCGTTCACGAACATCGCCCTGGCCTACGACGACCTCGGCGTGCTCCTGGACCCGGACGGGGTCTAGCCCCGCACCCCTGAAGCGGTGCGGGGCGGGCGGCCAGGACAGAGGGTCGGCTAGACGGCAGGCGACCCCGGTGCCTTGAGGACGTGCGCGGCCATGTCGACCGCGAACGCGACCGGCGGCTCGCCGTCGCCGGGGTCGAGCACCAGCACCGACGTGTCCCGGTCGATCTCCACGACCCGGTAGAACGGGCCCGCCGGGCTGTCGAGCTCGGTGATCCAGTCCCCCGGCAGGAGGTAGGTCGCGCTCAAGGGGATGCCGGCGGCGCAGTCCACGCACTCGTCCTCGTCGTCGCCGTCGCTTGTGTCCGTCGTGACCTGCTGCCGGGCCCGCTGGAGCGCGGCCTCGTACCTGTCCGCGACGGTCGTCGCGACGAGCTCCCCGACCGTGAGCGCGGCCTCGGTCTGCTCCGCGCTCTCTTCCGGGTCGTCCCACAGGACGGTGATCCGGGGCGTGCCCTCTCCGATGACGGCGAGCTCGACCCGGACCGGCTGGTCCCGGAGCTCGCGACGGAGGTAGAGGCCGAGCCACGCCGCCATCCCGACCCGCACGGCGGCGCACTGCCCAGGAGGGAGGCCGAGGTGCCGGTCTTCGTGGACGAGCGTGACGACGACAGTGCAGGGCCGGAGGCGCGTCTCAGGAGGCATACGGGGGACCCTGGCGCCCGGGCCCGACAGAACCTTCTCCGTGATGCTTGCCCCCGCCGGCCCGGGGGGCTGTAGACACGCGGGATGCCGAAGACGCCGAAGACGCCGACGTACCGCCTGAGCCCGAACGACCACCACGCCCTGTTCGACATCGAGGAGCGGCTCTGGGCCGTGCAGCAGCACCTCGGCATGAGCATCACCGCCTCGGACGGCACGACCCCGTGGAACAGCAGCACGGCGGTCCGGGAGCAGACGGAGGGCGAGGCCGCCGCGGCGTTCGAGGTCATGCACTGCATCGAGGCGCTCGGCCACGTTATGGGAGAGCACGCCGACGAGGCCGAGGAGATTGCGGAGGCCCGGCGGATCAAGATCGCGGAGCAGGCCGAGCTGGATCGGGACATGGCGGCGGACCGGGAGGCCGGGCACTACGGCGGTCCCGACAGCAGCGACCCCCGCGACACCGGCCACTAGGCCGCCCAGCGGCTCCGGATGGACCTCAGGGCCTCCACGTCCCCCGCAGAGGGCCGAGGGACCATCTCGTCGGAGAACCCGTCGCGACGCTGGACGCTAGGAGTCCGCCGGCTGCTCGTGCTGGCCGACGAGGCATGTGAACGTCCCGGCGGTCGACCACTTCCCGGCAGCGTCCGCGAACCACTTCGAACCGAAGTCCCAAAAGTCGGGTGCTGGATGCGGGTGTACGGGCCGAAGTCCACCAGGTTGTAGTGGTGGCGGTGCGCCGTCATCCACAGCCTCGACTCGATCCCGCGCTCGGGAAGATCAGCAAGGCGATGAATGCACCCTGGCGGGTGCAAGCACCGCGACACGCCTCATCGGCGATGCACGTTCCGCGCCGTCGGTGGCGGGTTACTTCAGCGGTAGGCCGTGCTTCCGCCATCCGCGGTGCCCGCCACTCACCTCCGCGGCTCCATTACGCAGCGTCCACTTCGACCGGACGGCGTGGGCGCAGAGGTAAACCGCATCCGGTCCCGCTGGCCGTACAAGGTGACGCAGCAGCCCGACCGGCTCCGCGCCCGGAGGGCTGCCGAGCAGTAGCCGTTCGGGCCAGGCCCGCGAGATCCAGCAGCCTTACGCGGCCAGCCTGGACGTCGGCGAGGACCTGCTCGGGCGGCAGGGACCGACCGGTCATTGCATCGCCTTGAGGAGCCTGAGGGCGGCGGCCTTGCCGCTGCTGCCGGAGATTCCGCCGACGGGTGCGGTGGACGCTCCGCAGGTGAACAGCCCGGCGACGCCGGGGACGGTGTGGCCGGCAAGCCTGCGGGTGGGGCGCATGAACGCGAGCTGGTCGAGGCTGATGTCGAGGTACATCGGGTGGGCGCCAGGCCATCGGAGCTCGTCGGCCATGAGCGTCGGGGTGCGGACGGTGCGGGCGATGACGCTGGCCTTGAAGCCGGGGGCGTGCTGCTCGACCTGGGCGACCATCGCGTCGGCGAACTGCTCGGCCTGGCTGTCCCAGCCGCCGTGCGACGTCAAAGGGCGCGCTGGGGCAGGCGAGGTAGACGGTGTGGTGCCCGGGCGGCGCGAGGCTGTCGTCGTAGACGCTGGGCGTGAAGCAGTACGTCGGCGGCGGGTCGGGCAGGCGCCCGGCTTCGGCGGCGAGGAACCCCTTGGTGAGCTGGTCCATGTGGTCGACGTGGGACTGCAGGCCGTTCCAGTCGCCGTCGCGGGCGCCGGGGTAGGGCGGGAGCTTGTCGGTGGCGAGGTGGACGACGAGCTGGACGGCGTTGCCGCGGTGGGCTGCGGCGAGCTCTCGTCCGGCGTCGCCGGCCAGCGGAGGGTCGAGCAGCCCGAGCAGTGCGTTCTGCACGTCGACGGCGGTGACGACGGCGCTGGCGTCGATGCGTTCCCCGTCGTCGAGGACGACGGCGCGTGCCTGTCCGCCGGCGGCGTCGATGCGCTCGACGACCGCGCCGGTCCGGACCTCCCCGCCCCAGCCGGTGAGCCGGCGCTCCAGCGCGTTGGTGAGGGCCTGGCTGCCGCCGCGGGGGTGCCACTGCCCGAACAGGTGGTAGGCGGCCTGCCAGTAGACGTAGAACGCGCCGCCGGGCTGGTGCGGCCCCGCGGAGCTGTGGCTGGCGAACGACGAGATCGGGTGCGCGGGTGAGGTCGGAGCGCAGGACCGTCTCCAGCAGCGACCCGTACGGGGTGACGAGGTCGTGGGCGAGGCCGAGCGGGCCGCCGGAGCGCTTGAGCCCTTGGAGCAGCGGCCAGATCTTGCTGCTCGCGGCCTTGAGGACGCCGCCGGCGCTGCTGCCGCTCTCCAGGCCGGTGACGGCGGTCTTCACCAGCGGGACGGCCTTGTGCATGAACGCGCGGTACGCCTCGGCGTCGGCCTTGTCGTGCTCGGCGATGGAGGCGACGGTCTGCTCGATGTCGCGGTGGAACCGCACGATCCGGCCGTCGCGGAAGAACCCGGTCGCGAACGGCTCCATCGGGATGTACTCCAGCCCGGCGCCGGCGAGGTCGAGCTCGCCCGGGATGGACGTCATGTTGATGATGTTGTGCGCCGCCGAGTGGGTGTTGAACAGGTAGCCCGGGATCGTCTCGTCGGTCCGAGAGCCGCCGCCGAGCCTGTCGGCGGCCTCCAGGACGAGGACGCGCCGGCCTGCCTTGGCGAGGTAGCAGCCGGCGACGAGCCCGTTGTGGCCGCCTCCGACGATGACGACGGGGTCGTTGTGGTCGCTGCCGGACATGCAGGCGCTCCGTGTTCGGGGTCAGGGGTGAGGGTGGTGGTGAGCGGGCGCGGGGCTACGCCTGATGCGCTCGGTGGGTGCGGAACGCCTTGCCTCCCAGCGGCCCGTGGACCAAGGGCCCGAGCAGGCAGACGTCTGCCGCTCCGGCGCCGAGCGGCACCAGCCCCAGGCCGGCGACGGCGCGGCCGGTGCGGTCGCCGCGACGCAGCCCCCAGCCGATGAGACCTGCGCCCGCGACGATCCGCAGGACCCGCCCAGGCTGGCTGCCGATGACGTCGATCGGGGTCATCTGGCGGCCACGGCAGCAAGCGCGGCGTTCAAGCGCTCGGCGGCCTCGTCAGCCACCGGCTGGAGCTCCGGCAGGCCCGGCAGGCTGACCATCATCTGCGGGTCGAGCGCGGCGACGATCGTGCGGTCGTTGTCGCGTCGGACGACGACGTTGCAGGGCAGGAGCAGTCCGATGCCGGGGTCGGCCTGGAGCGCCTGGAACGCCAGGTCGGGGTTGCACGCGCCGAGAATGACCTGCGGTTCGAGGTCCTTGTCGAGCTTCTTCTTCATCGTGGCCTGCACGTCGATCTCGGTCAGGACGCCAAAGCCCTGCTCGGCCAGTGCGGCGCGGGTCCGCTCGACCGTCTCGTCGAACCCGAGGTCGGTGGTGATCGTCGATCCGTACTCCATGTGATACCTCCAGTGGTATGTGACTCGGCCCCTACCCAGACCGCGGCGCAACGCACATGCGGTGTCCGGGAGCGGGTACCGCGCCAGTCATGGACCGGACCGTCGCCGCTAGCAGCAGAGGCACGACGAGGCGCTTCGCGCTGTCCCCGGCGGAGTGGGCCACGACGGCCGTTGCGGCCGTCGTGTCGAGCGCGGCGTACGTGGCCGCCGGGTTCCCCTACCTGTCCCGCGGAGTGGTCGGCGACCTCACGGGCTTCCTGCTGCTGGGCTTGGCCGGTGTTGCGGCCGGCGCCCGGCTCAAGCACGAGGCGCTGGTCTGCCTGGCGCTGATCGGGGTCGTGCTCCTGCTCGACCCGCAGTGGCCGCTGCGCCTCTCGGAGCCGCTGTGGTGGGGCCTGTTCACGGTCGGGCTGGCCGCGTACGTGGCCGTCCGCCGACGGATCTGCGACTGAGGGAGCCGGGATGGAACGGCAGAAGCGCGCACGCGAGGCCGACCCGCGGAGCGTCCCGTGGCGCGTCGACGGCGAGGACGACGTGGTCGCCGTCGACACCACATGGGGCGAACTGCAACGGATCGAGGCCGCGCCGGGCGTGCCGACGGTCGGCGAGCTTGAGCTGAACGACCTGGTCGGGCGGGGCGCGATGGTCGTCGACTGCCGCACCGCAGGCTCGTTCGGCGGACGGACGATCCCCGGGTCGGTCAACATCCCGCACACGGAGATGATCGAGCGGCGAGCGGAGCTCGACCCCGATCGGGTGGCGATCCTGTTCTGCAACGGTCCGCAGTGCCCGCAGTCTCCGCACGCGATCCGGGAGCTGTTGGAGGCGGGGCATCCCGCGCGGTCCCTGGCGTACTACCGCGGGGGCATGCACGACTGGGTCAGCCTGGCTATGCCGACGGAGCCGCGGGAGGACTGAACGCCTTTTCGGCCGGATCAGCCGGTCGGTGGACCGGCGAGAACGCCGCTGAGGGCGTTCGCGACGACAGCCGGGTCCTGGACGGCTACGTGGTGTCCACCGCCGGTCTCCAGTACGTCCAGCCGCGGGTTCAGCTGTCGTAGGCGCTGCGTCGACGGCCGGTAGGCCGTCGAGTCGTCGGCGCCGTAGAGCAGAGTGCACGGCATCCGCAGCGTGCTGATGAGCGGAACGGCCGGGTAACCCACGACGACGTTCCGGAGCGTGCGGGAGTACGACGTC
Organism: uncultured Actinomycetota bacterium; assembly: GCA_963762795.1. Lineage (GTDB taxonomy): Bacteria > Actinomycetota > Actinomycetes > Mycobacteriales > SCTD01 > RYN-170. The sequence continues at coordinate 115,187 of CAVXMC010000015.1, forward strand.
CAGCTGTGCCGCCAGAAGTCCTCGACGACCTCCTGCGGGAGTCCCGTCGGAAGCAGCCTGCTGACGGGCTGGACCAGGCCGTGCAGCACCACCATCGCCGCCCGGCCGGCGACCTCGCCGGACGCCGTCACCCGCGCCAGCGCTCCGAGCCGCCGCACCTCCCGCCGAGCCTGCGCGACATCCTCGTACAGCGGCGCGCCGACGAGCATCAGCTTCTCGACGCGGTCCGGGTGGCGCGACGCGAGCGCCAACGCGAGGACCGCGCCGGTGCTGTGCGCCACCACAACGCTGCGCGACGGGGCCACCGCCAGAAGCGCGTCGAGGTGGGCGTCGACGTCGTACGCGGACTCCGCCGGCCACGGCGACTGTCCGAAGCCGAGCAGGTCCGGCGCCACGGCGCTGTAGCCACGCGACACCTGCGCCAACGGCCGCCAGTAGCGGCCGGACCCGCCTATGCCGTGAAGGAACAGGACGGGACGCCCCTGTCCCCACGTCCTGGTGCACAGACGGGGCGTCACACCGGTAGGGAAGCACGCCCCAAGAGCGCCATCTTCTCCGTCCGGGCAACGGCGCTGGTCACGTGACGACGCGGGCACCCGCCCCGGCGAGGTCGTTCAGGCCGCCCGCGTCGACGACGTCGGTGAAGCCACGTCCGGCCATAATCGACGCGGCCTGGGCGGAGCGGTTGCCGGACGCGCAGTACAGGACGTACGTCCCGGTGCGCGGCAGCGACGCCACGGCCTCGGCGAAGTCGTCGCCGAGCGTGACGTTGCGGGCCGACGTGAGGTGTCCGGCGGCGTACTCCTGCGGTGTCCGGACGTCCAGCACCGTGGGGGCCTGGGCCTCGATCAGGGCCAGCGTCTCAACCGGCGGCAGCGTACGCACCGCCGTGGAGGCGCCAGGCTGCGTCGCCGCAGGCGCGCTGACGGTCGGGTCGTCGGAGCCGGTTCCGCACGCGGACAGCAAGAGCACGGGTGCGGCGCCAAGGACGAGGGCCGCGCGAGCCAAGGGACGGTGCAAGGTGGTCTCCGAGTTGCGGGGGGCGGTGGTCAGGTCAGGCCGAGCACTGCCTGCACGGCGACGTACACGGCGACGGTGACGAGCAGGACGGCGAAGGCGACGGTGAGCTTGGTCGGGCTGATGCGATCTGCGGCCCGCTTCCCAGCCAGGGACCCGGCCACGGCCGCGATGGTGAACGGGACGATCACGTTCCAGTCGAAGGATCCGTGGCCGGCGCGGGCGGCGAGCGCGACTGCCGAGTTCAGGCTGATGACCAGCAGCGACGTGCCGACGGCGACGGGCATCGGCGTGCTGAGCAGCACGACGAGCACGGGAACGACGATGAAGCCGCCGCCGACTCCGAGGAAGCCGGTCAGGAAGCCGATTCCCAAGCCGGCCGCGGCGAGCCGCCAGGCATGGCCGAGCCGGCTCCGGGCTGCGGGGGCGGCGTGGGCCGGGCGTGCTTGCGTCGCCGTCGCGGTGCTCCCGCCGGATGCGTCCGGGGACGCCGGTTGGCTTGGTTCCACGGGCGCTTGTCGGCGTGAGGCCGATCGGGCCCGCAGGAGCATGCCGACCGCGGCGACGAGCATGAGTGCGGCGAAGGAAAGGAGCAGCACGTCGGGGTCGACGCGCCTGTTCAGGACCGTCCCGGCCAGGGACGCAGGGACGCCGATTGCCGCGAGCAGGAAGCCTGAGCGCCACTTGGTGTGGCCGGAGCGGGCGTGGCCGGCGCTGGCGGCGGCGGCGGTCACCCCGACGATGACCAGGCTCGCGGTCGTGGCCTCCTGCGCGGACAGGCCCAGGACGAAGACGAGCGCCGGAACGGTGAGGATCGACCCTCCGCCGCCAAGCGCCCCGAGCGACAGGCCGATCAGCAGGCCGAGCGCGACGGCCCCGGCGATCACGGGCGGGTCACACGATCTCGCCGGCGCTGCCGTCCGCGGCGATGACGGGCAGGCCGGCGGCTACCCAGGCGGTCATTCCGCCGGCCATGTTGACCACGTCGATCCCGCCCTGGGCGAGCAGTTCGGCGGCCGTCCCGGACCGGTTGCCGGACCGGCAGACCGCGACGACCGGGACGTCGGCCCGGAACTGCTTCGGGTCGAGCGAGCCCAGCGGCATGTGGACGGCGCCGGCTGCATGCCCGGCCTCCCACTCGTCGTCCTCCCGGACGTCGAGGAGCAGGACGCTGTTGCCGGCGGCGGCGTCGGCGGCCTCCTGGACGGTGACCTCGGGGACGGGCGAGCTCATGAGCGCCGGAACAGCGACTTGAGCCGACCCCCGGTCGGGCGGGCGGCGGGGGCTGCGGCTGGCTTGCCGGCTGTGACCTTGTCGGTGCCGCAGGTGCACTGCTTGTCGGCGGGGACGCCCCGCATGACCTGCTTGACGTGGTTGCCGCACCCGGACCACGTGGTCTTGCCGCACTTGCGGCATGTCGCCTTGCTGCACATCGCGGGTCGCTCCCTCATCTCGTGGCTGATACCCCCTAGGGTACCCGAAGCCCACGCTGCGAGGTACAGCAGTCGTTTACGAGCCACTCCGCGTCGACCGGTGCAGGGCGGCCCCGCCGGCGACCAGGAGCGCGCCGAGGACCAGGAAGCCGATGTCCCAGGACATCGGGCCGCCGAGGTCGTCGCGGACGTGGTGGACGCCCAAGAGCATGTGGTCGACCACGCCTTCGACGAGGTTGAACAGGCCCCAGCCGACGAGGAGCAGCCCGACGGTCGAGCGCCAGGGCGGAGCGGTTCTGCCGGAGCGCCAGAGCGCGACCATCCCGAGGATCGCCGCGAGGACGAGCAGCCACGTGACGGCGTGGAACAGGCTGTCCGCCAGGGTGTTGGCGTTGAGTCTCTCGACTGAGGTCACCGGGTTGCCGTCGGTGTCGCTGACCATGTGGTGCCACTGCAGGATCTGGTGCAGGACGATGCCGTCGACGAAGCCGCCTAGCCCGAGCCCCATGACCACCGCGGGCCAGTTGCTGGGACGGGCGGGCGCGTCCGGGCGGGGCGTGCGCGTCGGCGTGGCGGGCGTCGTCACGGCGTCTCCTTCGGGACGCGCCGGGGTCGGCGTGCCGCGACCGGTGCTGCCCGCCGTGGCGCGACGTACGCCCAGAGGTACCTCAGGCGAGGCTGAGGAAGAGCTTCTCCATCTGGGCGACGTCGAGCTCGGCGCTGTCGCCGTCCTCCAGCAGGCACTGCTTGAGCCCGCTGGCGACGATCGTGAAGCCCGCCTTGTCCAGGGCGCGGGAGACAGCGGCGAGCTGCGTCACGACGTCCTTGCAGTCCCGGCCGGTCTCGAGCATCCGGATCACGCCGGCGATCTGGCCTTCCGCGCGGCGCAGGCGGTTGACCGCGGTCTTGACGGCGTCTTCGTCGAGCTGCATGGGGTCTCCTGGTTCATGGCGCCGGTTCCCGGTTCCTGGTGTTCAACAAGGCGGCACGGCAAGCGTTCCGGCGAGCAGGGCCCCGACGTGAGGGGCCGTGCCCGCCGGGGTCAGGTCGAGTCCTGGACGGGGAGCCCCTTGTCGCGGGCGCCGTCGAAGTCGTCGTCGATCGCGACGACCTGCTTGCCCGCGGCGTCCAGGACCGACGCGGCGATGGAGGCGCGGAACCCGCTGGCGCAGTGCACCCAGACGGGGCCGTCCGGGACCTCGGCGAGCCGGTCCTGGAGTGCGTGCAGCGGGATGTGCTGCGCTCCGGCGACGTGTCCGTCCTTCCACTCGGCGTCGCGGCGGACGTCGAGGACGTGGACCGTCCCGGCGTCCCGGGCCTGCGCGAGGTCGGCGAACGTCGCGGTCCGGTACCGCGACAGCGGCGTCGTTCCGGCAAGCCGGTCGACCGGCCCGGTGGCCTGCGCGGCGGGCCGGTCGATCCCGATCCGGACCAGCTCCCGCTGGACGTCGGCGACCTGCTCGGCGGTGTCGCCGATGAGCGTGAGGGGGGTGCCCCACGGGATGAGCCAGCCCAGGTACGTGACGACGTTGCCGGTCGCGTCGAAGCTGTAGGTCCCCGGCACGTGCCCTCGGGCGAACGCGGTCCGGTCGCGCAGGTCGACGACCCACTCCCCGGCGTCGATGCGCTTGCGGATCTCGTCGGCGTCGGCCTGCTGGACCGGGGACAGGTCCACGGGCGCGGGCCCGGCGAGGTTCGCCGGTCCCATGTGGGCGTAGTAGGCCGGGTAGGCGTCGAACCCTTCGAGCAGGGCCGCGACGAACTCGTCCGCTTCCTGCGTGAGCGCGGGGTTCTGCTCGCGCTGCTGGCCGATCGTCGAAGCGGTCCCGGAGGTCGGGGTGGCGGAGCAGAAGCTCCCGAACCCGTGGGTGGGCAGGACGGCGGTGTCGTCGGGGAGCATCTCGGCGAGCCGCCGGACCGACGCGTGCTGCGCCCGGGTCAGCCCGACGGTCGCGTCCGCGCTGACGAGGTCGGTCCGGCCGACCGCGCCGAACAGCATCGACCCGCCGGTGAACACGAACGACGGCGTGTCGCCGCTGCCGACGGCGAAGGAGACGTGGTGGTGGGTGTGCCCGGGGGTGCCGATGGTCCGGACGGTCATGGCGCCGACGTTGCGGACGTCCTCGTCGCAGACCTCGGTCCGCTCGTAGGCGACCTCTGCCTCGCAGGGCACCAGGTAAGGGACGCCGGCGTCTCGGGCGAGCTGGAGCCCGCCGCTGACGTAGTCGTTGTGGGCGTGGGTCTCGGCGACCGCGGCGAGCGCGACGCCGCGGTCGCGCAGGACGTCGAGGACGCGGTCGATGTCACGCTGCGGGTCGATGACCAGCGCGCGCGCACCGTCGTCCACGACGTAGCTCCGGTCGCCCAGGCTGGGGGTCTCGACGACGGTGACGGTGAGCCCGTCCTTCTCGATGGTGTCGCTCATGTGCTGGCCTTCCTCGGGGTTAGGGGCGGGGCGCGCCGGTCTCGACGGGCCGTCCGCTGCGGATCCACGCGCTGGTGCCGCCGGCGACGGAGCGGGCGTCGACGCCGGCCCGGCGCAGGATCTCCGCGGCCTGGGCGCTGCGCGCGCCGCTGGCGCAGACGACGTGCACAGCCGTGTCCTTCGGGAGCTCGTGGGCCAGGACCGGGACCAGCCCCAGCGGCATGAGCCTGGCGCCGGGGACGTGCCCTTCGGCGTA
>CAVXMC010000016.1:0-144123 GCA_963762795.1 uncultured Actinomycetota bacterium
CGCTTGAGCTTGATCGTTGCGGGCCTGCCGAATCAGCAAATGCCCTCCTACCTGGGACGATGACCTTGTCGAGGGGTCAGAGTCCGCCGGGTGGAAGGGCACTTGCAGGGTGCGAGCAAATCACGAGTTGAGCCGTGTGTCGGTGAGCTTCGATGAGACGAATCTGGTGCCGAACGCGGGGCTGCTGACGGCCGCGGTTCTGGCCCAGCGGCTCGATGTCGCAGGGGTGGTGAACCAGCGGCTTCGGCTCGCGCGGCATGGCGCGAACAGCGGCGCGAAGGCGCTGTCGGTGATCGGGTCGATGCTGACCGGCGGGGACAGCATCGACGACGTCGCGGTCCTTCGTGCCGGAGCCGCCAGCTTGTTGTTCGACGGGACGCGGGCGCCGTCGACAGTCGGGTCGTGGTTGCGGGCGCACAAGTGGTCCAACGTCCGGCAGCTCGACGCGGTCAGCCGCGAGCTGCTGGCCCGGCTGTGGGCAGCCGGCGCCGGCCCCGCTGATCTTGCGGCGCCGCTGACCATCGACATCGACTCCACGATCGTGCAGGTTCATGGCCGGGCCAAGCAGGGCGCCGCGTTCGGCTACACCAAGGTCCGCGGCTACCACCCGCAGCTCGCGACGTGCGCGCAGACCGGGCAGGTGCTGATGAGCCGGCTGCGTGGCGGGTCCGCCGGCGCCGCCCGCGGCGCGGCGTCGTTCCTGACCGAGACCGTTAGCCGGGTCCGGGGCGCCGGTGCGACCGGGCAGCTGACCGTCCGCGCCGATAGCGCCTTCTACTCCAAGAGCGTGCTGGCGACGGCTGCGAAGTTCGACGTCCGGTTCTCCGTCACCGCCCGGCAGGACAAGCGGATCCGGGCCGCCATCGAGCAGATCTCCGAGTCGGCGTGGCAGCCGATCCCGTACTGGCTGAGCACACCGGAGGTCTCCGGCGCGGACATCGCCGAGACACCGTTCACCGTCTTCGCCAGCGACAAGCGGCACGCCCGCGAGGTCCGTCTGGTCGTGCGTCGGGTCCGCCCGACACCAGGCTCGCAGCTCGCGCTGTTCACTGCCTGGGACTACCACGCGTTCGTCACCGACCGCGACCTGCCGCTGCCCGAGGTCGAGGCCGACCACCGGCGGCACGCCATTGTCGAGCAGACCATCGCCGAGCTCAAGAGCGCCGGGCTGGCGCACCTGCCCTCAGGCAAGTTCATGGCCAACGCCGCCTGGCTCGCGCTGGCCGTCATGGCCCACAACCTCGGCCGAGCCGTCGGCCAGCTCGCCGGAGCCGACCTGGAACGGGCGACCGCCGCGACCCTGCGACGCAAGGTCTTCACCATGCCCGGTCGGCTCGTCCACACCGGCCGGCGCCGACATCTACGACTGCCAGCTCGATGGCCTTGGGCCGACGCGATCACGACCTCTCTCGGCCGCATCCACGCCATACCGCTTCGCTGCTGACCCGATCAACCCCCTCCCGACGAGCAGGACCTCGGACAAGCCGGCAGCCCGGCAGTTCCGTCACGTCCACATCCACGGCGACGACGACAACACCGTCAGCAACGGCAACGACGACCCATCGCCAAGATCAACGGTGGATCCGGGCTAACCCGGGCGACGAGTTCCCCGTCGGCACCACCACCGTCATCTGCACTGCGACGGACGGCGCGGGCAACGTCGGCACCGGCAGCTTCACCGTGACCATCCAGGACAGGAAGGCTCCGGTCCTGACCGGGCTCACCGACCGCAGCGCGGAGGCCACCAGCGGCGGCGGCGCGACAGTTCCCTTCGCTGTCACCGCGCAGGACCTCGTGGCGGGAGCCGTAATCACCAGCTGCACGCCAACGGCGTCGAGCACCTTCCCGGTCGGTCTTACGCAGGTCAGCTGCACCGCTGATGACGGGCGCGGGAACATCGCTACTGGCTCCTTCACCGTCGCGGTCAACGACAGCACTTCGCCGGTCCTGACCGTGCCCAGCGACAACACCGTCGATGCGATCAGCGCCGCCGGCGGGCCAGTCAGTTACCGGGCTTCCGCCGCGGACATTGTCGACGGCGCAGTGCATGCGGTCTGCGCCCCGGCTCCGGGCTCGACTTTCCCGATCGGCACGACGACAGTTAGTTGCACGGCCAGCGACCAGCGCGGCAACGCCGCGACGGCCAAGACGTTCACGGTCACCGTCCGTTCGGCCACGCAGCAGCTCTCCGCCCTCCAGGCCGTACTCGCAGCGCTGCCCAGCCTTCAGAACGAGGCTAGCAACGCCCAGGCGAAGATCGCCGCAGGCGACACCAAGACCGCCAGCAACATGCTGTCGGCGCTGCAGAACAAGATCCAGGCCCAGAGCGGGAAGAAGCTGAGCACCGCCGACGCGCAGGCCGCGAACACCGCACTGGCTCGCATTATCGCGACTCTGCGGTAGCCACCTGCACTCCGACCAGGGCCCCGCCAATTTCTGGCGGGGCCCTCCGTCGTGCGATGTGAAGCGTCCACGGTCTGGTGGAGGGTGCCAAGCCACGGGAGAGTGGTCTGGTGCCAGCACCGAGGAAGTACAACGACGAGCTGCGTGAGCGAGCGCAGCGCCTCGTCCGCGAGGCCAGGGAGCAGGAGCCAGCGCTGTCACTGAACGCGGCGGTGCTGCGGATCGGTCCGCGGGTGGGCGTCAACCCAGACACCCTGCGGGGCTGGTGCAAGCAGGCCGACGTCGACGCCGGCCGGGCCCCTGGAACGACGACGACGGACGCGGCGACGATCAAGCAGCTGCAGGCCGAGGTCCGTGAGCTCAAGCGCGCCAACGAGATCCTGCTGGCGGCCAGCTCGTTCTTCGCGCGGGAGCTCGACCCGCGACTGCCCTGGTAGTGGCCTTCGTGGCCGAGCACGCCGGCCGCTTCGGGGTCGAGCCGATCTGCCGGGTGCTGACCGCACACGGCGTCAAGATCGCCCCGAGCGGCTACTACGCCCACCTCCAGCGGCCGCCGTCAGCGCGAGCGCTTCGGGACCAGGCCGTGCTCGCCCGGATCCGGGTCGTGCACGGCGACCCTGAGCTGGGTCGCGGGCTCTACGGCGTCCGCAAGGTCGTGGCGCAGCTCGCCCGCGAGGGCGGTGTCGACGGACGGGCGGTGTCACACCGCAAGGTCGAGCGCTTGATGCGGGCCGACGGGCTGCGCGGGGTGCGTCGCGGCAAGCAGTTCGTCACGACCAGGGCCGACGAGAAGGCGGCCCGGCCACCCGACCTGGTCGAGCGGGACTTCACCGCGCCCGCCCCGAACAAGCTCTGGGTCGTCGACTTCACCTACGTCCCGACCTGGTCGGGCATGGCGTTCACCGCATTCGTGTCCGACGTCTACAGCCGCCGCATTGTGGGCTGGCGGACAGCGAGCAGCATGCCGACCTCGTTGCCCCTGGACGCTCTCGACATGGCGCTGTGGACCCGAGCGCGGGCCGGCCAGACCAATGACCACGGGCAACTTCCGGGTCTTGTTCATCACTCGGATGCGGGCGCCCAGTACACCGCTATTCGCTACGCCGAGCGCCTGGCCGACGCGGGCGCTCTCGCGTCAATCGGTAGCGTCGGTGACAGCTACGACAACAGCCAGGCCGAGTCGCTGATCGGGCTCTACAAGAACGAGATGGTCAAGCGCGAGGGCCCATGGCGAGGCGTCGACGACCTCGAGCTCGCCACCCTGAACTGGGTGCACTGGTTCAACAACAACCGACTGCACAGCAGCCTCGACTACGTCCCACCGGTCGAGTTCGAGGAGCAGCACTACCGTCAGAACGAGCTCGTGCAGCAGCCGCTGCCGGGAGAACTCGCCCTCCACTGAACCGTGGACGCTTCATCTCGACGTCGCCGCTGGTGTCGCTGAGTTCGCCCCACAGCTCGTGCGGGATGTGCAGGCGGCTCTCGTAGAGCGTGACCAGGTCGCTGGTGTTCGGACCGTCGTTCGCGGTGTCGTCCTCGGGCCACAGCTCGCGGTGGTCGACGCGCAGCGCGGCGGCTACTGCGTACTGGTTCCTGAGGTACGGCCGGCATCCGCCGAGCCAGCGCTGCACCGTCTTGTCGCTGAAGCCCAGCTGCTCGCCGAGCTGGCCGGGGGTGAGGCCGGCTCGGAGCAGGTGATCTTCGAGGGCGCGGTTGCGGCTGTTGGTCATGTGTCCTCCCGGGACCCGACGTGGCTCTCCCGTGATCGCACGGCGTTCCGACAGATCTGGTCGTCCTGATCCGGCTGTGGACAACTGCCGCGGGCGCAGTGGACAACGGCCGGACAGCTCGAGACATCGGCGGGCAGCTCGGGACATCTGCGGGCAGCGAAGTTGTCGCGAGATGTCCTGGGGACGTCTTCGGACATCTGGCGGCGGCGCGGGATGTCTTGCAGCTGGTCGCCGGTGAGGTCGAGATGTCCGGCCGGCCGGCCGAGGGTGGGCGCGTTGAGTTCCTCGAGCGCAGGGAGTGCGTGATGACGATGCGACTGCCGATTGACACCAGCGGGTTGACGCTGCTGGTGGGACTGGCGCCGGAGGCGGTGCTGGACTTTGAGACCCGCCGGCCGAAGGCGGATGAGAACGGGGAGCCGCTGTTCCAGCTGCAGCTCGTGGCGCTGGGCAGCGAGGGCGCGGAGGTGATCACGGTGAAGGTGGCCGGGGAGCCGCGCGGGCTGACGGCGGGGGTGCCGGTGAAGGTGCTGGGGCTGGTGGCGCTGCCGTGGTCCATGGGGGACCGGTCGGGGGTGTCGTTCAAGGCGGCCCGGATCGAGGCGCTGACGCCGCCCGCGTCCTCATCGGTGTCCCAGGTGCCGGCGAAGCCGGCGGCGTAGGGGCTGACCTGATGCGGTTCAAGGCGGTGTGTCTGCTGGTCGTGCTGCTCGTGCTGGTGCCGTCGGTGTTGACGACGGCGGCGCAGGGGCTGGTCGACGCGGCGCTGCGGGGCGCGCATGTGCTCCTGGCTGGTTCCGGTGGTTGACGGCTCGTGGCCAGCGCGGCCGAGCCGGCCGGCGCAGGTCTCGCCCGTGGAGGTGCTCCTGACCGGGCTGGGCCGGGGCGTGTGGTGGTGGCGGCTGGAGCTGGCGCTGCTGCTCGTCCCGGCCGCGCTCGGCGTGCTGCTGTCCCGGCGGGTGTGGTTGCCGGTGTCGGTGGCGGTGCCCGTCGTGCTGTTCGGCGGGCTGCTGGCGATCCGGCCGGCGCGTCGTCGGCTGCTGGTGGCGCTGCGTTCGGCGCGGGCCCGGCGGTGCTGGTATCGGGGGTGCGGGCGACCTGCCTGCCGGCGCTGCACGGGCAGGCGCCGCAGGTCCGGGCGGTCCGGGCGGTGCCGGCGGGGGATCTGCTGACGGTGGCGGTGCCTGCGGGTTGCCGGACGGCCGATCTGGAGAGCGGCGCGGAGGCGCTGGCGGCCGCGATGGCGGTGCGTGAGCTGCGGGTAAGCCGGGACCGGGGCAACGCCCAGCTAGCGACGGTGCTGGTGGTGCGCCGGGACCCGTTCGACGTGCCGGAGCCGGCGGTGTGGCCGGCAGCGGACGCTCCGGTGATGTCGCTGTGGGAACCGGTGCCGGTCGGCGTCGACGAGCTCGGGCGCACGGTCATGGTGAGCCTGCCGGAGCGCAACGTGCTGCTGGGCGGCGAACCGGGCGCGGGCAAGAGCGCGGCGCTCTCGGTGCTGGTGGCGTCGGCGGCGCTGGACCCGCGCGTCCGCGTGTGGCTGCTTGACGGCAAGCTCGTCGAGCTGTCGGTGTGGGCGCCGTGTGCGCAACGGCTCGCGGGCCCGGACATCGACGAGGCGATCGAGCTGCTGCGCGAGCTGCGCGGCGAGATGGAGAGCGCGCTATCGCGAGCTGCTCGCCCGCGGGCAGCGCAAGGTGGTCGTGAGGACGGGCTGCCGCTGCACCTGGTGGCGTGCGACGAGCTGGCGTTCTATCTCGGTCACGAGGACCGCAAGAAGCAACGGAGTTCGCCGAGCTGCTGCGTGATCTCGTCGCCCGCGGTCGCGCGGCTGGCGTGATCGTGTGCGCGGCGACGCAGAAGCCGGCGGCGGACGTGGTGCCGAGCGCGCTCCGCGATCTGTTCGGGTTCCGGCTCGCGCTGCGGTGCAACACGCCACAGGCGTCGGACACGATCCTCGGGCAGGGCTGGGCGTCGCAGAACTTCTCCGCTGCCGACATCGACAGCGGCCAGCGCGGGGTGGGCCTGCTGCTGCACGAGGGCGGCGTGCCGGTGCGCTGCCGGGCGTTCTACCTCGACGACGGCCGGCTCGAGCGGATCAGCCAGCGGGCCGAGCTCCTCCGTCAGGACGCATCCCGGCAGCCGGCTCAGCCTGGCGGTGCGGGGTGAGCGAGCTGTGGGGGCTGCAGCGGCAGCTGGTCGAGCGGGCCGGTGGTGGCGGCTTCGACCGCTGGTGGGGCCAGGCCGCTGCGACCGGGTTCTGCGCCCGGCCGGTCCGGCTGGTCGGTCGGGCCGGGCTGGCCGACGAGCGGATGGTGGTGTCCTGCCGGAACCGTCGGGGCAGCGTCTGTGCGCCGTGCTCGGCGACCTACCGGGCGGACACCTGGCAGCTGGTGGCGGCCGGGCTGCGGGGCGGCAAGGGCGTGCCGGCGCAGGTTGGGGAGCATCCGCGGCTGTTCGTGACGTTGACCGCGCCGGGCTTCGGGCCGGTGCACTCGACCCGGGCCCGGGGCGGCGGATCGCGGGTCTGCCGGCCGCCGGTCGGTGCGGGTGCTGGCCGGTGCCGGCACGGCCGGCTGCTGTCCTGCGGCCGGCGGCATCGGCCCGACGATCCGCTGGTGGGCAGCGCGCTGTGCGGGGACTGCTTCGACTTCGCCGGGGTGGTGCTGTGGAACAGCCGGCTGCCGGAGCTGTGGCGGCGCACGACGATCTACCTGCAGCAGGCGTTGGCGGCGCAGACCGGCCGGTCGGTGTCGGCGCTGCGGTCGGTGGTGCGGCTGTCGTTCACCCGGGTGGCGGAGTACCAGGCTCGTGGTTGTGTGCATCTGCATGTGGTGCTGCGCGCTGACGGGGTCGATCCGGCCGATCCGGCCGCGGTGCTGCCGCCGCCGGGGTGGGTGACGGCGCGGCTGCTGACGGCGGCGGTGCAGGCCGCGGTGCCGGCGGTGCGGGCGCCGCTGCCGCCGGCCCCGGGGACGGGGTTGCGGGAGGCGGTGTGGGGGGCGCAGCTGGACGTGCGGACGGTCCGGCCGGCCAGTGAGCTGGCCAACCCGACGGCGATTGCGGCGTACGTGGCGAAGTACGCGACGAAGGCGGCCGAGACGGTGACCGCCGGGCTGGAGCGGCCGATCCGGACGCTGGCGGAGCTGGCGGCGCGCCGGCTGCCCGAGCATGCGCATCGGCTGGTGCAGACCTGCCTGCTGCTGCACCGGGACCCGGAGCTGGCCGAGCTGGGGTTGCGCCGGTGGGCGCACATGCTCGGGTTCGGGGGGCACTTCTCGTCCCGGTCGCGGCGGTACTCGGTGACGCTCGGGGCGTTGCGGGCGGCCCGGCGGGCCTGGCAGGAGCAGCAGGCAGGCCGGTCGCCAGCGCAGTGGGCCGAGCCGCGGGAGGACGGTGGCTGGCGGTTCGTCGGGCAGGGCTGGCAGACGGAAGCGGAGGAGCTGCTGGTGCGACGGCCGCGCGCGGCCGGTTGCTGGCGATGGAGAAGGCGCGGAAGCAACGACGGGTCGAGCGGCAGTCGCTCGCCTGGGTGGCCTGAGGAGGCGGACATGACCGAGCACGAGGAGCACGTCGCAGAGCAGGCGGTGTCGGGGAGCCGGCCGGGGGAGGACGCGCAGCAGTGGGCGTCGCTGCTGGACCCGGCCGGCGCGAGCAGTCAACTGCTGCTGACGGTGCCGGAGGCGGCGGCGGTGCTGCGGATGAGCCGGGCGAAGCTGTACGCGCTGATGCGCAGCGGCCAGGTGCTGTCGGTGCTGATCGGCGGCAGCCGGCGGGTGCCGCGGACGGCGGTGCTGGCCTACATCGCTGAGCTGACCGCGGTGGCGGAGCGGGAGCAGGCCGAGCGCCGGCAGGCCGACCGGCGCGGGGTCGCGGTGGACTGGCGCAGCTCGTGGGCCCGGTTCGGCCTGGACCGGCCGGCCTGAGCCGGCGTCGGCCACAAGGTCGGTCGTCACCCTGTGCGGGACGGCGTGGTGCTGGCAGGGTGGACAGGGACGGAAGCCGCGGGGTCGCGTGACCTTGGCTCGGCCTCGGTGGTGCTGCGGCCGAGCCGTCGGGGCGGGCGCTCGACCTGGACGTCCTGTCCGGCTCAGCGGGTCGGAACAGTCGGTGGGGAGGTGGCGTGGCGGGTCGTCGTCAGTTCGGTCGGCTCCGTCGGTTGCCGTCGGGTCGTTGGCAGGCCCGGTACACGAGTCCGGATGGCCGGGACCATCCGGCGCCGGGGACGTTCGGGACCAAGGCGGAGGCCTCGCGCTGGCTGAGCGCGTTGCAGACCGACCTGTCGCGGTCGCAGTGGCTGGACCCCTCGTGCGGGGAGCTGCCGTTCGGGCAGTACGCGACGCAGTGGTTGGCCGGCCGGTCGGACCTGAAGCTGCGGACGGTGGAGTCCTACACCTGGCTGCTCGGCAAGTACCTGCTGCCCGAGTTCGGAGACGTGCCGATGAACCGGATCACGCCGAGCCTGGTCCGGGCCTGGCATGCCCGGCTGGTGCGGTCGGTGGGTCCGAGCTCGGTGGCCCTGTCGTATGCGCTGCTGCGGGCGATCTGCAACACCGCGGTCCGCGAGGAGGTGCTGCTGCGCAATCCGTGCATGATCCGCGGCGCCGGGTCCCGGCGGCCGGCGGAGCGGCAGGTCGTGACGCTGGCTCAGCTCGATGAGCTGGTCGCGGCGGTGCCGTCGCGGTACCGGCGCTGGTGCTGCTCGCCGCGTGGTCGGGCGCGCGCTGGGGTGAGCTGGTCGCGTTGACTTGGGACCGGTTGGACCTGACCGCAGGGCGGATGACGGTCGACCGGCAGCTGATCGAGCTGCGGACCGGGAACCCGCGGTTGCGGCTGGAGACGCCGAAGACCGCGGCCGGGCGGCGGACGGTGCATCTGCCGCCGCATCTGCTGCCCGAGCTGGAGGTCCACCGGCAGGTTCATGTGCCGGCGGACTGTCCGTGGGTGTTCCCCAACCAGCACGGGCAGCCGCTGCGCCGCTCGTCGTTCGAGTCGACCTGGGGGGCGGCGCGGGCCCGGGTCGGGCTGCCCGGGTTGCACTTCCACGACCTGCGGCACACCGGCAACACGCTGGCCGCGTCCACCGGCGCGAGCACCCGGGAGCTGATGGCGCGGATGGGGCACGCGTCGATGCAGGCGGCGCTATCTACCAGCACGCGACCGCGGAGCGAGACGCGGCGATCGCGCAGGCGCTGTCCGCAGATCGCCGCGCACGCGCGCCGCGCCGCTGTCCTCGCCCTCGGCGACCGCCGACGCGGGCCTGCTGTCGGACGCGGCGGCGCGGCCGGCACCATGACGCGGCGGGCCCGCTGACTCGGCCGAGCGGACCGCGGCTTCTGACGGCGCACCGAGGTCGCCCTGGAGCAGCCGTCCGCGATCCCGATCCCGGTCCGCCGCCGCAGGACGGCACCCTGACGGCGCTGTGGCTGGCGGTGGCAACTCGCGCGACGCGCCGGCCGTGGAGGCGCCCTCGGTGGCTGGCTGCCTCAGGCGCGGACGACGGGAAGGAAGGACTCCAGGCCGCGGAAGTCCGCGACGTTGCGGGTGTAGAGCGTCGCCCCATGCACGTGCGCCGTCGCGGCGATGAGCAGGTCCATCGTGCGAGCCCGCGGCTGTCGGCCTGACGCCGCGACGTGTGCCGCGAGCTGGCCGTAGCTCTCGGCAACCGCGTCGTCGACGGGCAGCGGGTCAAAGCGGCGATGCAGGCGGCTCAACCGCGCCAGTCGGCCGGCCCGCACCTCCGGCGAGGCGGCGACCAGGACACCGAAGTGCAGCTCGGCCAGGCTGATCACACTGATGGCCAGCTGACCGGGCAGCGGGCTGACGTCGTCAGCGATCAGCACGCTGGTGTCGAGCAGTCCCCGCTCGAGCACCTAGCCATCCCAGGGATCGCGGAGCCCGCCGTCCAGCCGGTCCCGGTCGACCTGCCAGTCCGGGTCAGCTGGTCCGGTGAAGACATCAGCCACGGCGTCCCAGGACACCCACGACCCCGCCTCCACCGGACCGAGGGACGCCGCGGGCCGGCCGGAGACGGTGATCGTCAAGCGCTCGCCTGCCTGCGCCCGTCGCACCAGCTCGCTGGCGTGCTGCCGGACCTCCCGCAGCCCCACCTCTTCGCCCACGCCGGTGACGGTAGCACAGATGCTACCGGGCGTCGGGCCGGGTGCGCATGGGGCTGGAGTGACGTCCTGGGTGTCGACCTACGGGCACGTGGCGGGCACGACCTTGACATCCATCGAAGTGGATCTCCGTCGAGTGGATCCAGAAAGGGCTCTGATCTGCGTCTTTAGACATACGTCAGATCAGCGGGTCCACCAACCATGTCTACTTGGGAAACAGGACTACACCTTGGGCCATGGCCTCAACTGCTCACGGCGACGAGCGGCAGTCCTGCACCGCGAACTGCTCCGGGCGGACCAACGGCTGCTCAACCCGGCGCGGGGGCAGTGCCGGTCAGACGCGGCTCGTCGAAGGTGACGGCCACCTCGACCGTCTGACCCGGCCTGACCGGGACGACGGACGAGATCCAGTGGAGCCCAAGTTCCTCGCCCTCTCGTCCGCGTTGAGGCTGTCCCGCCGACCGAGAAGCTGGTCACGGCGCTGCCTGGCGGCAGGTAGAGCGTCACGACGGAGATGTTGGTGTTCGCCGGCTGGCCCTGACGCAGAGCGGGCGGCGAGACGTAATCCGGGAGCCCTGAGGCTGGCGCTCCGTTGCGCATAGACAGCGTCAGGCGACTCCCGGCGCCCGTGCACGACGGCGCGTAGGTCAGCGTCCGGTCGAGGTAGTAGTCGAGCTTGCCCCCGGCGGCGTTGTTGATCGACGTCACCGACGGCTGCCTGCTGAGCCGGCAGTTGACCGGTGATGGGCGCATCGCCGAGCGCTTCCTGCACCCGCGACTCCGGCGTCCACAGCAGCGCGCGTCGCTCACGTGCCGATCTGGTGAGTCCGCGGAGCAGCTCGACCGAGTCGGCGCTCCCCGACGTCACCTTGTTGGCCACGCCCTGGGTCACCTCCTGGAGGAACTCCTTGCGCTCGGTGTTGGCTGTGCGAAGGTCGCGTAGACGTCGCGCAGGGTCAGCTGCACGACGTTGTCCGCGGTGGCGGTGGTCCCGTTCGACAGCGGGACCGGACCGGTGGCCCGTAGCAGGTAGGACAGGGCGACAGGATCCAGCGCGAGGACGCCGTCGACGCGCTGCCCGGTCTGCTCCTGCCACAGCTTCGACCAGGTCTGCGCCGCGTAGGGGAAGTGCGGGCTGACGTTGGAGTTGACGAAGGCGACCGTCGGCAGGAACGGTCCCCAGTGCGCGTCGTACTCAGCGCCGTAGTCGGCCACCGGCGTGCCCGCCGCGAACGCTTCGAGCGCCGTGTTGGCGCCGCTGCCCGTCACGCGGATGATGCCGTTGTCGGCCTCCAGGATCACGTAGCCACCCACGAGGCCGCCCGTGCCGCGCGCTTCCGCGGGGTTCTGCACCCCAGGAAGTAGGTCCGGGCGCGGTCCTGACCGAGCAGCTGCGGGCCGACGTTCGCCGTCACCTGCAGGCCCTGAACGGCCTCGCTGAGCTCGGCCAGCTTGTCGTCGAGGTCTCGGCGGGCGCGGTCGAGGCGGTCGACCCCGCTGTCGTGAGGAGCCTCCCGCAAGGCGGCGCGGGCACTCGACAAGGTGACCCTGGCCACCGAGGCGGGACCTGCGAGTGAGGTCAGGTACGGGATGTCGATGCTCCCGCGGTCGCCGAGGAGGCGGTCCACGGGGTTGTCACCCGCAGCTCGAGCCAGCGGCAGCACCGCCTCGCGGACCGCAGTGTCGGCACTCACAGACAGGACGGACGCCGAGCGGAGCGGCCGGCCTACGACCGGGAGCTCTGCCGCGAGGCGCACGAAGGGGTCCTCGAACCGCCCGCGCGCTGCCTCGGTGTCCACAGCCAGCCTGACCCAGGGCGCGCACCAGGTCCGTGTTCTGAGTCAGGTCGGTGGACAGGCCGTTCAGACGGTCGGCAGCCGCCTGCAGCGACTGCGCGCCGCGGTAGGCCTGGTAGGCGCTCCAGGCGGCGGCGGCCAGCACCACGGCCAACGCCCCGAGGACCAGGAGCAGCGCTGTCCGGCGCCGCCGCCGGACCTCCGTCACGACACCATCAGCCTGCATCGGCACCGCGACCGCCGTCCTTGAGGGTGAACTTCCGGATTCGGCTACGCACCGCCCCGTTCTTCGTCTACCTTAGGGACTCGCAGGGCTGCTGAGTGTCAGCCCGACACCTTGGGGGTACGGAATGACGCTGCAGCTCACTTCTCGCGGGCACACGATCCGCTCAGTCGCCTTCATCGGCATCGCGGCGCTCAGCGCGACGATCGCCGTCGGCGTCCCGGCTGCTTCGGCGAAGAACAAGGAGCCGCGGACCGCTCCCTACGGGTGCCGAACGGGAACCCCGTGCCGGCGCAGAGCAACCCCAACTGCCAGCCGAACGCCGGTGGTCCGGGCAACAGTGACGGCAGTGGCAGCAACGCCGGCGGCAACGGCAACGGCAACGGCAACGGCCAGGGCCAGGGTGGCGGTGCGGGTCAGTCTGACGCAGACAAGGCTGCCGCCGACAAGGCTGCTGCCGACAAGGCTGCTGCGGACAAGGCCGCTGCCGACAAGGCCGAGGCCGACCGGCAGAACGCCGCTTCGACGCAGCAGGCGCGGACGCAGCTGCCGACCACCGTGCAGGGCGGCAGGACAAGCCGCTCAACGTCGAGCTCACCAACCTCACGCCGGGCTCCAGCGGTGAGATCCAGCAGGGCTTCGACGAGAACGGCCAGGCCGCCAGGTCGACTGAGCGCGACGACCCGTTGGGTGACCGTGGCCCGCGGGACCGTCGGCTCAGATGGCCGTCTCGTCTTCTCGCTGGTGCCTTCGGCGACGTCCGTGTACCGCGTCGTCACCGGCCGAACGGGGTCACCGTCGAGGGTGCGCCCATCACGGTCACCGTGGTCGCCAAGGTCGTGCAGACCGTCAAGCGGACGTCCGGCCGCACCTTCGTCTTCAGCGGCTACACCGAGCCTGCTGTGGCGGGCATCCCGGTCGCGGTCTACCGCAACGGCGCCAACGGCGGCTCCGTCCTGGTGGGTCGCACGGTCACGGACGCCACCGGCGGCTACAGCGTGACGCGCACCTTCGTCGGCAACAAGGCGGAGAGCTTCCTGTTCTTCACCCGCACCGGCGCCAACAAGTACGCCGGTGCCGGCACCAGCTCGGCCCGACAGGTCAGCATCCCGCGTCGCTAGGCACGACGAGGAAGGCCCCGGGGCGTCAGCGCCCCGGGGCCTTCTCGCGTCCGGAGGCCTGTGACGGTGCTCCGCTACAGGGCCGGTCCGTGGCTGCCGATCACCGGACGTAGCGGACGCTGAACCCGTCGTCGGCTCGGCGCGCGTGTGTATCGTCGCCAGCGACAGCCAGCCACCCGGCGCGCGCGCCGTGGCCACATCCGCCACGTCTCAGAGATCGTCGTAGGGAAGGCAGGACGCACGGTGGACATCCGCGACTACCTCAGGGTGCTGCGCAAGCGCTGGCGGCTCATCGCCCTGTGCGCGGTGCTCGCGCTGGCCGCAGCGGCCGCTGCCACCCTGGCGTCCACACCGGTCTACCAGGCGCAGTCCCGACTCTTCGTCAGCACGTCGCAGGGCGACGACTCGAACGTCGGCAGCCTCAACGCGGGCGGGCAGTTCGCCCAGCAGCGGGTCAAGTCGTACGCCGACATCATCGACAACCCGCGCGTGACGGAGGCGGTGATCAAGCAGCTCGGGCTCGACCTGACCACTCGAGACCTGGAGGGGAAGATCAATGCCTCCGCGCCGCTGGACACGGTCCTGATCAACGTGGACGTGACGGACGAGCAACCGCGGACGGCCCAGGCCATCGCCAACGCGGTCGCGGAGCAGTTCACCAAGGTCGCCTCCGAGCTCGAGACCCCTGCCGGCGGCACCCAGTCACCGGTCAAGGTCAGCGTCGTCAAGCCTGCCGACCTGCCGACGGCACCCACCAGCCCCCGCCCCAAGCTCAACCTGGCGCTCGGACTGCTCGTCGGGCTGGCCATCGGCGTGGGAGGAGCGGTGCTGCGCGAGACGCTGGACACCAGCGTGCACGGCGCCGACGAGCTGCAGAAGCTCCTGGAGCTGCCGAACCTCGGTGTCATCGGCTACGACCCCGACGCGGTCAAGCGGCCGCTCATCGTGCACGTCGATCCGCAGTCCCCGCGCGCTGAGGCGTTCCGGCAGCTCCGCACCAACCTGCAGTTCGTCGACGTGGACCACCGACCCGAGTCGATCGTCGTCACCAGCTCGCTGCCCGAGGAGGGCAAGTCCACCACGACGGTCAACCTCGCCATCGCCCTGGGCCAGGCCGGCCTCCGTGTGGTCCTCGTCGAGGCTGACCTGCGACGCCCCCGGCTGTCGGCCTACCTCGGCCTCGAGGGAGCCGTCGGGCTCACGGACGTGCTGGTGGGGCGGGCCGACCTCGAGGACGTCCTCCAGCCGTGGGGCGAGCACGGCCTCGAGGTCCTCCCGTCCGGTGCGGCTCCGCCCAACCCGAGCGAGCTCCTCGGGTCCCAGCAGATGCAGGACCTGCTGCGGTCCCTGGAGGAGCGCTGCGACCTCGTGCTGCTCGACGCCCCGCCACTGCTCCCCGTGACGGATGCTGCCGTCCTGTCAGCGGTGGCCAGCGGGGCCATCCTCATCGTCCGCAGCGGCAGGACACGTCGCGAGCAGGCGACGCAGGCGCTGGAGATCCTGCGCAACGTCGAGGCGCACGTCTACGGGGTCGTGCTGAACATGGCCCCGACGAAGGGCCCGGACGCCTACCGCTACGGCTACGGCTACGGCTACGGCTACGCGGCCAGCGGGCCGGTGAGCAGCGTGCCCGCCGGGCCCCTGACGGCATCGACCCGGGGCGGACGGAACGCCGCGGGGTCCGCAGCGCTGCCGTCCGCAGAGGACAAGGCGCCAGTCGCCTGACTCCGGCGCTCCGGCAAGACGGTCGTCGGGGCGCGGCGGACCGCGCCCAGGTCGATCAGTGCGCGACGCGCGCCTTGCCGGCCGGCCGAGCGCCGCGGCTCCGAGGCGCCTGTGCCGGCTGGACCGCCGCGCCCGATCGCAGTCTCGCCCGCTCGGCCTGCACAGCCGCGGGGGCCAAGCCGTACCGCTCCGCCAGCCGGGCCAGCGCTGCGTCCGCGCCGTCGAGGCCGGGCCGACTCGGGCCGGCCTGCGCCGCCGACCAGGCGATGTCGTGCGCGAAGGCCACGGCGAGCGCGGTCGTCGCCTTGCGTCCGGGACTGCCGAGCGCGGCTTGCGCCGCCTGGTCGTAGACGACCGTCCATCGCTCCGGGCGGCTGAACAGGGAGAGTCGCACGCGTCACCGGGTCCTGGGCGATGGGGTGTGGCTGCGAACGGTACGGTCTGCCACGACTTGCCGCACCACGTCCGGGCAGAAGCACCCAGGATGATGACTCGGTACCACCCTGAGTGGGGGTGTCGTCATGGCCCGTCAGACGGCCAGCTCGAGGGACTCAGCGACGACCACGGTGTTGCGGCCTCGGGCCTTGGCCTCGTAGACGGCGCCGTCGGCGCGGGCCAAGGTGGCTGCCGGGGTGTCACCGGCGCGGTGCGTCGCGATGCCGACCGAGAAGGTGACGGGGCCCTCCCAACGGGAGCCGAGCCGCTCGACGACCACGCGGGCCGCCTCGGTCATGTCGACGGACGCTGCCGACGGCAGCACGAGCGCGAACTCCTCGCCGCCGTAGCGGGCGGCGCAGTCGCCGTCCCGGACGGAGCTGCGCAGCGCCGCGCCGAAGGCCCGCAGGACCTCGTCGCCGGCGGCGTGGCCCAGGGTGTCGTTGAGCCTCTTGAAGTGGTCCAGGTCGACGAAGACGACAGCGCCGCCTGGTCGCAGCCGCTCCAGGGCGTCGAGGAACACCCGCCGGTTCGCCAAGCCGGTCAGGGGGTCGGTGGTCGCCTGCACCTGCAGCCGGCCCACCGACCGGAGGCGCTCCAGCACGGATCCGGCCTGGGTGCGACAGGACTGCCACGACCTGCTCGCCGAAGGGGTCGACGACCGCCTTCGGGGTGCGCCAGCCGACGACGAGGCAGCCGAGGTAGCCCTGCTCCCCCGGGACGGGGACGAACAGGACGGACGAGAGGCCGAGGTCGGCCGCTGCCCAGTCGCACCGAGCGGGGAGCCAGAGGCGTGCGGCACGAAGAGGGCGCGCCCTTCGCTCATGGCCAGGCCCATGCCGGAGACGCCCGGAGCATCGATCGCACGCTCATCCAGCTCGCCGTCGACACCGCGCTGCGCCCGGTTCGTGTACAGGGCTGAGCCGGGGCTCGTCGTCAGCATGACGAGCGTGGCGCTGGGAGTGAGCAGCTGCTCGGCCACCTCGGCGAGGACGTCGGCCGCAGCGTCCTCCGTACGGACCTCGTGCAGGGCGGTGACCGCCCCCAGCAGCGCATGCGCGGCCCGACTGGCGTCGTCGCTGCGCTGCACGACCCGCGCCAGGACACCGGCGACCACGACGGAGAGCAAGGCGGCCCCGACCAGGTCAGGCAGGTGCTCGGCACGCTCGGCGCCGGCAAGCGCGACGAAGGGACCCACGAGCGTCGGGGGAGCGAGCCACAGGGAGGCGCGGGGGGACTGCGTCAGCCCGGCGTAGAGCGCGAAGAGCGCGTAGAGGAGCAGCGTGGTGCGCGAGCTGTCCGGCGTACGGCGCCGACCAGGCCACCGATGAACACCTGGGCCCAGAGGTGTGGCAGCAGCGTCATCCGCACCGGGAGGCGGTGCCAGGGCAGCGCCGGCAGCAGCGCCGCCGTGCCGAGGGCAGCCGCGACGCACACCAGCAGAGGGAACTGCGGTGCCGGTGCGGGCAGGAACGGCGTCGTCACCAGCAGCGTCACCGCTGCCACGAGGAAGAGCCACGCCCCCAGGCGAGCGGCTCGGACGCGCCCATCCGACCCCTCCAGCGCCGATGGCCACGGGCGGATGTTCGTCACAGGTGGTGCATCGGCGCCTCGTCGTCGAACTGAACGATGAGTACGGTGCGTGCCGTGAGGACCCCAGCGTGGATGCGTGACGCCGGCCTGATCGCGTTGCTGGTCGGCACGCTCGGTCTCGCCGGGTACGTGGCGGTCCGGGACCCGTCTCCCGACGTCCTGACGGGGATGACGCCGAGCTTCGTGCTCAGCTCGCCTTCGCCCTCGGCGTCCCCGTCCCCGGTGGCCCTCGTCCCCGCGCTCCTGCTACGAGCGCGCACCGTCCCGGTCGGGCACGTCGTGACGGCGGCCCCAGGGCTGGGGTGGCGGCTGACCTCCGCCTTCGTGCCGCCGGTGACACGTGAGCAGCTGAGGGCCAGCAGGTCGTCGTCGTGGTCGCCGGGGAGGGCTCCGCCGTCGAGGACGAGACGATGCAGTACGCCCGCGCGGCCGCCGCACGACCGCGCGGGACGTCCGCTGACCTGGCTCCGTCTGTGCGGCTGGTGCTGGTCGCGCCGTTGGGGCTCAACGGCGCGTCCGCTGGACGAGGTCGCGCAACCTCCTGCGGACCACGGCGACCGAGCTCGATGCAGACTTCATCGACCCCGTCGGCTCGCAGTGGCTGCAGACGCGCCCGAGCTGCTCAGGAGCGGGACCTGACGCCCGGAAGCGGCACCCGGTGCTGGGTCGAGCTCGTCGCCAGGGCTCTGCGAGCGAGCGGACCCGCTGGCGGCACCCTCGGGCGCGCCGCACCGACGACGGTCGCCAGGCGGCTCCTCCCGTCGCCGGTGCCCACGCCGGTAGCCGTCGTAGGTGCTCCGTAGGCTCGTCGGGATGACCGCCGACGGACCGTTCGACCGCAACCTGTCCGAGCCCGACGCCTCCGGAGGGCTCGCTCGCCGACGAGCAGCAGCAGTCGCCCGGGCTGCACGTCGCGCTCGAGCACCTGGCGCTTCCTCGTCGGGACGTGGCGGGGCGTCGGCGTCGTCGGCTACCCGACCATCGAGGGTGCGCGCTACGAGCAGGAGCTCGTCTTCGCCCACGACGGGCGGCCGTTCCTGTCCTACTCCTCCCGGTCCTGGCTCCTCGACGAGGACGGGTGCCGGCTGCGCCCAGCGCCTCGGAGGTGGGCTGGTGGCGGCCGGGGGCCACGGCGTACGACGTCGAGGTGATGCTCGCGCAGCACACCGGCATCGTCGAGATCTACCTGGGCAACGTCGCCTTCTCCCGCGTCGAGCTGGCCAGCGAGGTGGTCGCGCGTACGGAGACCGCCAAGGAGGTCAACGGGCTCAAGCGGCTCTACGGGCTGATCGGCGAGGGGGAGCAGCGAGACCTGGCGTACGCGATCGACATGGCGGCGGTCGGGCAGCCGCTGCAGTCGCACCTGTCGGCGCGGCTCACCCGAGTGGGCAGTCCGTACGCGCGGTGCGGCTGGCTCCTTCGAGCTGGATCGGTAGGACGGGCGACGCGCTGGGCGTCGACGGGGTCACTCTCATCCGCATGAAGGACGTGCACGGGGCCTCCCGATCCAGCGGCTGGGCTGGGCCGCGGTCTGCGCTGCGGCTGGCGGACCGGTATGGGGAGACCGGACGAGGTCCAGGCCGAGGTCGTGGGCACGTACGCGGTGCCGATCGAGCAAGGCGCCCTCAGCCCCTGGAGCAGGTCCAGCAGGTAGGCGCCGTAGCCGCTCTTGAGCAGCGGCTGGGCGATGCGCTGCAGCTGCTCGTCGTCGATCCAGCCCTCGCGCCAGGCGACCTCCTCGAGGCAGCCGATCTTCAGGCCCTGCCGCTCCTCGATGACCTGGACGAACTGGCCGGCCTGCATGAGCGAGGCGAACGTGCCGGTGTCGAGCCAGGCGGTGCCGCGGTCCATGACGGCGACCTGGAGCTTGCCCCGCGAGAGGTAGACGTTGTTGACCGTCGTGATCTCGAGCTCGCCGCGGGCGCTCGGCTGGATGCTCGCGGCGATGTCCAGGACGTCGTTGTCGTAGTAGTAGAGCCCGACGACGGCGTAGTTGCTGCGCGGCGCGGGCCGGCTTCTCCTCGAGCGTCAGCGCCCGCCGCTGGTCGTCGAACTCGACCACGCCGTACCGCTCGGGGTCGGCCACGTGGTAGGCGAAGACCGCGCCGCCGTCGACGGTGGCGTACTGCTTGAGCTGCTCGCCGAAGCCCGGCCCGTAGAAGATGTTGTCGCCGAGCACCAGGGCGACGCGGTCGCTGCCGACGAAGTCGCGGCCGAGCAGGAACGCCTCGGCCAGGCCGTTCGGCTCGGGCTGCACGGTGTAGGTGAAGGAGCAGCCGTACTGGCTGCCGTCGCCGAGCAGCCGGACGAACTGCTCCTGGTCGTGCGGCGTCGTGATGATGAGGATGTCGTTGATCCCCGACAGCATCAGCGTCGACAGCGGGTAGTGGATCATCGGCTTGTCGTAGACCGGCAGGAGCTGCTTCGACACCCCCTGCGTCAGGGGGTAGAGCCGGGTGCCCGACCCTCCGGCCAGCACGATGCCCTTCACGGCTGCGCCTCGATCATGACGACGACCCTACGGGGGCCCTGGGTCAGCGCGCGCTCCAGTACGGGCTGTCCAGCATCAGCGCAGCCAGCACGGGCAGCAGCTTCGCGTCGGCGGACCGGACGGGGGTGGTGGCGGTCGAGCCGAGGAAGTCCAGGAAGGCCTGCCGGTCCTGCGCTGCCAGCCGCTGTCCGAGCAGGGCTGCGGACAGCCGGTCGAGCAGCTCACCGGCGGTGGCCGGCGTCCCCGGCCCGGCGAGGCCGGGGAGGTCCGGAGCGCTGAGCCCGGTCTTGTAGCTCCCCGACGCGATCTTCAGGTGCGCGTTCCACAGGCCGAGCGTCGTGGAGGGGCTGTTCCAGGCGGCCGCCACGTCGGGATAGCCGTTGGGCGGGTGCCAGCCCATGGGCCCGTGCCCCAGGCCGGCCGCGACCGACACCAGGTCAGCGACGGACTTGCCCGGAGCGCTGTCGACTCGTCGGCTTCACCTGCAGTGCGCGCAGGGTCCCGACGACGTCCTCGTACGGCCGTCGCGTCTTGGCGCCGGTGCTCGCGGCGAACTCGGGCGACGTGAGCAGTGTCCGCAGCACCGGGACGATGGCGGTGTCGGAGGCCAGGTAGACCTGGGCCAGGCGCTCGACCAGGGCCGGCGGCGGGGTGTCGGAGACGAAGCGCAGGCACAGCTTGGTGGCCAGACGGCGCGCGGTCGACGGGTGGCGGGCCAGGTGGTCCAGGTAGGACGTGGCCACGGCCTCCCCGCCGGCGGTCGAGGCGTTGGGGTGCGACCAGCCGAGGACGCTGACCGGCCCGGTGTAGTGCCAGTCGGCGCGGTAGCGGAAGCACGCCGACCTGGTCCGGGCGCACGCCCTTGTCGGTCGGGTTCCACAGCGTGAAGCCGGACAGGGCCAGCGCGCTGCCTCGTACGTCGGCCTCGGTGTAACCGGCGCCGACGCCGACGGTGTGCAGCTCGAGCAGCTCGCGGCCGTAGTTCTCGTTCGGCTTGGTGCCGCGGCTGCTGGCGTTGTCGAGGTAGCGGAGCATGGCCGGGCTGCGCGCGGAGGCCTGCAGCATGTCGGCGAAGCGGCCGAGGGCATGGGTGCGGATGACGGCGTGGTCGTCGAAGGGCTTGCAGTCCCAGACCTCGGAGGACTTGGCGGCGTTTGAGGTGGTTGGACCAGAAGTCCACCATCACCTCGAACAGCTGCCGCTCCGACCAGACGGACCGGACCAGGTGCGCCTGCAGCAGGTGGTTCACCGGCTCGGTGCTGGTCTTGGCGAACGCCGCACGCACCTCGGCAGGGGTCGCCGTGAGCCGGGGGAAGGCCCGCAGGTAGCCCTCGCAGACGGCGTCATGGATCGACGCGGGAGCCAGCTGGCGGTCGAGCCACGCGGCTGGGCCGAGCCCGCGCGCCTCGGCGACGAGGGCGGGCGTGAGGCCGTACGTCGTCCGGCGCAGCAGGTGCAGCAGCGGGTCGGCGGTGAGTGGGCTCGACGCGCTGGGGGCCGAGGCGGCCGTCTGCGCGCCGTCGACCGGGCGGACCAGCCGGCGGGCGGGGTGCGCAGGGGCGCCGGCAGCGTCCGGGTCAGGCGACGGCCATCAGGCGGCGAGGAGACTGCGGCCGCAGGTGACGCCTTCAGATCGGCTGCACCGCCGACAGCGGCCGCGAGGAGTCCCTTGGCCAGCGTCCTGCGAGTCGTCGGGCTGTACGTGTCCACGCCACCTCGTCGGCAGCACGCGCACCCTCGTGAAGAGTTGTGCGGGATACGGGTAGTGGCGCCTGAAGCGAAGGTGCCGGTGCACTTGGTCGGTCGTGACAGCGCCACTGCTCATCGGGGACACCCGCAGCCGGGTCCTTGCTCGCCAAGTCCGCCAGCCGCGCCCCCTCCACCGCACGATGGATCGGGGTGCCTTGGACGTCACCTTGCCAACCCTGGCCGCCCCCGGACACGGCGAGACCCCGGGTGCTTCCTCTCCCCGACCGGATGCTGATCCGGCGGGCGAGGCTCGGCGGGACGAAAGCCGAGACCCGGGGTCCCTGGTGCCTGCCGTGGATTCGCCGCACACCGTGCGACGGACCGACGTCGATCCCTTGCTACGGCGTCCTAGCGGACAGCCACCTCACATGTCCCAGAAGTACTCAAGTCCTGGACCACCTCCTCTCCGTGTACGACCACGGTACGTCGGCCACGGGGCCCTGTCACGTGGAAAAGCGCGTCACCCGGACGGCCCTCGGGACGGGGGTGCGCGGCGCCCGATGCACCAGGAACACCCCTCAGGAGGCACCCGATGAACTGCATGGCCCTGCTCGAGAGCGGCGTCCCGCTCAGCCTGCTCCTCGACCTCGCCCTCGGCGTCGACAGCGAGGAGCTCCTGCGCTCGGAGGGCCCCGCGCCGGCGCTCATCGCCTGAGCTCGGCCTCGAACGCCTCTGCGAGCCGGGCGGTCACCGGTCCGGCCGGGAACGCCTTCCCGTCCAGGGACAGCACCGGGGCCACGCCCCGGACGCTGCCCAGCAGCAGCACCTCGTCGGCGGCCCGCAGCTCGTCGACGGTGCCGCGGCGCACCTCGTACGGGATGCCCAGGCGCTCGGCGAGCGTCGAGCGCGACGCCCATGGTGGTGCCGGGCAGGATCGAGACCTCGTCGGCCGGCGGCGTGACGACGGTGCCGCCGGTGACCCAGGCGCAGGTCGACGTGGGGCCCTCGAGCACCTCGCCGTCGGTGCTCACGTAGACCACGTCCTGGGCGCCGCGGGCCTCGGCCTCGCGCAGGGCCGCCATGTTGGCGGCGTACGACGTGGCCTTCACCCCGCCGAGCAGCCACGGCGCCTCGGCCCGCAGGCCGGCCGGGACCCCGAGCGTCAGCGTCACCGCCGTGACCCCCTGACGGCCGGCCACGGTGGCGGCCGGGACGGGTGTGAGCAGGGCGTACGCCGTGCCGCCCTTGGTCACGACCACCCTCAGCACGCCGTCGCTGTCGTCCCAGGCGCCGACCGCGCAGTCGACGAGGGCCTCGTGCCCCGCCGGCAGGTCGACGGCGAGCCGCGCGGCACTGCGCTGCAGGCGGGCCAGGTGGGCGTCGACGAAGCCGGCCCGGCGGCCCACGACCCGCATGGTCTCGAAGACCGACTCCCCGCGGACGACGCCGAGGTCGTCGGCGCGCAGGACCGGCTGCTCGGGGTCGGCCAGGACCGGGCCGTGGGCGGTCAGCAGGGCGAGGACGGTCGTCACGACGGGCGACGCTAGCGCCGCGACTAGTGTCGGTGCATGGGGCGCAGCAGGCCGGTCGGGGACGACTGGCAGAGCGCCCTGCGGTCGCGGGGCTACCGCCTGACGCCGCAGCGCCAGCTGGTGCTCGAGGCGGTCGCCGCGCTCGGGCACGCCACCCCGGAGGAGATCGTCGCGCGGGTGCGCGAGACGGCCAACGGGGTCAACATCTCCACCGTCTACCGCACGCTCGAGCTGCTCGAGGAGCTCGAGCTGGTCGCCCACACCCACCTGGGCCACGGTGCGCCGAACTACTCCGTCGCCACCGACGACGAGCACGTCCACCTGGTCTGCCGCGACTGCGGTGGCGTCCAGGAGGCGCCGCCCGGGGTGATCGCCGACGTCGTCGACCGGCTGGGCGCGGAGCGCGGCTTCGAGGTCGACGTCGGGCACTTCGCGGTGTTCGGCCGCTGCCAGGAGTGCGCGGCCGCTGCGCACTGACCGTGCCTGCCCGGTCACGCAGTGATTTTGGTCGTGAGGCAGGTGTGACCAGGGAGGATGTCGAACGTCCTAGTCATCGTGACCCTCTCCTGGGGGGTCGGCCGTCCCCTCTCGACAGGAGCACCATGAAGATCGCTCTGCGGCGACAGCTCGCGGGAGTGGCCGCCACGGCCACCATCGCGGCGCTCGTCGTCACCCTCGTGCCGACGTCGGCGTCCGCCGCCGCGGTGGTGTCGGCGAACCCGCCGGCCGCCTCCAACACGGCGGGCACGACCCAGGTCACCTTCACCACGACCTCGAACTTCGTGCCGGCCGGTGACCCCTCGGGCTTCGGCACCCAGGTCGACCTGGTCCGCTCGGACACCGTCGGGCTCCCGGCGGCGCAGCAGGACGTCATCAAGGGCGACGTCGTCGAGGGCGGCCTCCCGGCACCCGGCACCCGCATCACCGCCGAGTTCTCCTTCGCCGCCAGTGCGACGCAGGCCCCGCCGAACCCCGGTCGCTACGACGTCTTCGTCTACACCGGACCGACCCGCACCAGCGGCGACACCTGCTCCGGGTGCTTCAGCCTCTTCTCCAGCTCCCCGAGCATCTCGAACCTGAACGTGACGCAGCTGCCGACCGGCGTCGAGGGGCAGGTCTACCGGGTCACCGGCACCGGCTTCGCCCGCGGCACGACCGTCGAGGCGCGCTTCGCCGGCACGACGACGGTGGACCCGAAGATCACCTTCACCGCGGCCACCACCGGCAACAACAACGCGGTCGTCCCGAACACCGCGACCACGCTCTCGCGCACCATCCGGGTCGACCCGACGATCAACCCCGGCTTCCGGGACATCGTGGTGGTCAACACCGACCGGCTGACCGCGACGCAGGTCGACGGGCTGCGCATCACCACGATCAAGGTCGACCGGCTCGACCCCAGCTCGGGCTCCAACAGCAGCGTCGTGCGCAGCACGGTCAGCGGCCGCGGCTTCCCGGTCGGCTCGTCCGTACGTCTGATCAACGAGGCGACCCCGACCGTCGGCACGATCGTCGGCAGCTCGACCGAGCGCACCTCGGCGACCACGCTGGTCACCAGCTTCGACCTCAACGGCGCCATGGCGGGCAACTACCGCGTGCAGGTCAGCTCGCCGGACGGCAGCACCTCCACGCCGGAGTGCTCGCCCGTCTTCACCGTGGTCAACGTGCTGAGCCCGGCCCCGGCCGGCCAGGCCTCGACCCGGGACACCTCCGGCTTCACCTGCCGCGAGGCCACGGTCGCCTCGCCGTCGCCGTCGGTCAGCAGCTCGGCGTCGACCAGCCCGAGCGCCGGGCTGCCCAGCATCCTGCCGAGCGCCTCGTCGAGCGCGACCCCCACCGCGAGCGCCTCGCCGAGCGCCAGCAGCACGGTGAGCGCCTCGCCGTCCGGCCCGACGACCCCGAGCATCGCCACCAGCCCGTCGACGATCGACTGCCAGCAGAGCTCGACGGTCGTCGTGACCGCGCAGTCCGGCACCCGGGTCGAGCTCTACGCCTACAGCCGGCCCTCGACGACCTACGCCAAGGTCCGT
Organism: uncultured Actinomycetota bacterium; assembly: GCA_963762795.1. GTDB lineage: Bacteria > Actinomycetota > Actinomycetes > Mycobacteriales > SCTD01 > RYN-170. The sequence continues at coordinate 24,889 of CAVXMC010000016.1, forward strand.
GAGGGCGTCGTCAACGAGGCCGGCCGGATCGAGTTCCGCGTCGGTCCGTGCGGCAACACCAGGCTCTACGCCCGGTCGTTCGACCAGCAGGGCAACTTCACCGACAGCCCGTCGACCGTGATCACGGTCCGCACGTCGATCAACCTGCGGGTGGTCCGGGTGGGCACCCGCACCTACCGCTTCACCGGCACCACGCTGCCGAAGCGGCGCAACCAGCTCGTCACGGTCTTCTACCAGCGGACCGACGGCAGCAACCGGGTCATCGCCAGCCGCGCGCGCACCGACTCCGTCGGTCGCTACGAGGTGGTCCGCCAGTTCGGTGGCACCGGCACCTTCGACCTGTTCACCGGGACCGGTACGGACATCAACAACGCCGCGGGCACCACCCGCAAGGTGCGCACGACCATCCGCTAGGACGTCGTCCGGACCTGTCGGTCCGGTGCGAAGGCCCTCCCCTGCACGCTCGGGGGAGGGCCTTCGTCGTGCTGCGGGGTGGCCTGGGTCACAGACTGTCGGTCCCGTGGGTCACCATGCGGCACGACCCCTTGGGAGACGCATGAAGAAGTCCTTGGCGCTGGCCCTGTCCAGCGCCGTCCTGGCCACCCTGGCGGGCACCACCCTGACCGCCTCCGCGGCCACCCCGGTGACCCTGCAGGCCGGCACCACGCCGGCCACCACGCTGTTCCCCAACAACGCCTTCACCGTCGCCGACAGCGCCCAGCAGACGGGCCGCCGGGTCGCCCTCCCGACCGCCGGCTGCGACGCCCTCGGCCGCTCGCTCTGCGACGACCTGGTGCTCATCAACCAGCTCGACGGGTTCGACCTGCAGCCGCGCGTCACCCTCCCGTTCAGCGGCGCGGTCGACCTGCTGTCGATCACCCCGGCCACCGTCTACCTCGAGTCGCCGACCGGCGTGCGCACCGGGCTGCGGCAGCTGGTCCTGGACCCCACCGGCACGGTCGCCGGCATCTCCGACGCCTTCCTGCAGCCGCGCACGACGTACGGCCTGGTGGTCACCAACGGCGTCAAGGGCGCCGACGGCACCCCGGTCGACCTCGGCAGCGGCGCGACCTCCCGCCGGGTCACGTTCACGACGATGACCTCGACGAACACCCTGGACAAGGCGCGCGAGCAGCTCGACGCGGGCACGGCCTACACCGACGCCGGCATCCCCGCCGCCCAGCGGACCCTCGCCTTCGACGCGGTGCCCGGCATGGCCCGCTCGGTCTTCGACGGCCCGACCGTGGTCAACGTCGAGCGCCAGGACCAGACCTCGGCCGACCCGGCCGCCGCCAAGACGACGCAGAACGCGCTCGTGGCGGCCAAGACGGCCCGCTACCTCGGGTTCGGGTCGATCCGGAGCCCGCAGTACGTCGACGGCGAGGGCGCCATCGACCAGGTCCCGACGACGACGGCGCCCAAGGCGCGGAGCGCGGCGCAGATCGGCGTCACGATGATGGCGGGAGCCCCGCTCGGGTCCTGCCTGCAGCCGATCGTGTTCGGGCCCGGGTTCACGCGCAGCAAGTTCGACCTGTTCCTGTCCGGCGACCTGCTGCCCGGGCGAGGCACGGCGGTCTTCGCGACCGACCCGCTCGGCCACAACTACGGCCCGACCTCGACCTTCAGCGTCGCAGAGCCTGACCGGGACGACGACCGGCGGCAAGGCGTTCGGCCGCGGCAAGGACCTCGACGGTGACGGCGTCATCGGCAACAGCGAGGGCGTCGGCCCGACCTACAAGGTCACCCGCACGGCGACCGGCGGCTTCACGCCCACCGAGCCGAGCACCAAGACGGCGATCGGCCTGCGCGACGGCCTGATCCAGACCGTGATCGACAACATGGCGCTCATCCGCGCGATCGAGAAGGGCGTGGACGTCGACGGCGACGGCACCGCCGACACCTGCACCGGCCCGGGCAACGAGGTCAGCTACTACGGCCAGAGCTTCGGCGGCATCTACGGCACCATGCTGCTCGGCACCGACCCGCACGTGAAGGTCGGCGTCCCGAACGTCCCCGGCGGCCCGATCATCGACATCGCCCGCGAGTCCGGCTTCCGCGGCAACATCGCCGCGGTGCTGCAGGCCAACAAGCCCAACCTGCTCAACGGCGGCCCGGGCCTCAACGGCTTCACCGAGTCGATGCCGCTGCGGCTCGACCCGCGGATCGCCAACCCCTACCCGGGCTCGCGCCCGATCCAGGAGCTCTTCGGCCGCGGCAACTGGGTCGCCCGGCCGGGCAGCCCGGAGACCTACGCCTCCCGGCTCGGCAAGGGCGGGATCTTCGCCGACAAGAAGGTCATCTTCCAGGTCGCCTACACCGACGGCACCGTCCCGAACCCGACCTCGGGCACGCTGCTGCGCGCCGGCGACCTCTACGACAAGGCGTGGGTCTACCGCAACGACCGCACCCCGACGGTGCAGACCAACCCGCACGGCTTCCTGCTCGACCCGACGCTGGCCGGCCGCAACATGGGCCAGCAGCAGATCCAGGACTGGATCACCAGCAAGGGCGCCACGGAGACCGACCCCGACGGTCCTGGCCCCATCTGGGAGAAGGACCCGGCGCTCTACCGGGTGCAGCTGGACTGCCTGCACTACCCCGACCCGCAGAGCGGCGCGGAGCAGACGCGTACGCCTGACTCGCCCGACTGCACCGACCAGTCCGGCACCGTGACCCGGGCGGTCGCGCCGGGTGTCTCGCCGTCGCCGTCCGCGAGCGGCTCGGCCGCCCCGAGCCCGTCCGCGAGCGGCTCGACCGCTCCGAGCCCGTCCGCGGGCAGCGGCCCGGCCACCCCGACCGTCTCGGTCAGCCCGACGACGATCACCTCGCAGGACTCGGCCACCGTCCGGGCGACCGGCGCCCCGGGCACCCGCCTGGAGCTCTACGCCTACAGCCGGCCCTCGACCACCTACGTCAAGGTGCGCGAGGCGGTCGTCCCGGACTCCGGCCAGGTCCTGTTCACGGTCGGCCCGTCCGGCAACACCCGGCTGTTCGCCCGCTCGGTCGACAGCCAGGGCCGCTCGGCCGACAGCGCGTCGACCGTGCTGACGGTGCGCACGTCGATCAACCTCAAGGTCGCCCGCACCGGGGTGAGGACCTACCGGTTCACCGGCTCGACGCTGCCCAAGCGCCGCGGCCAGCTCGTGACGGTGTTCTACGAGAGCGGCAGCGGCGGGCGGACCATCGCCAGCCGGGCCCGGGTCGCGCAGGACGGCACCTACAACGTCACGCGGACCTTCACCGGGGGCGGGACGTTCACGCTCTACACCGGTACGGGCACCGACATCAGCAACGCCGCCGGCACCTCGAACCGGGTGCGCACGACGTTCCGGTAGCTCGTCCTCGGCAGGGCGGTCCCGCACGCGGGGCCGCCCTGCCGCGTGTCCGGGGCGGGCAGGGCGCTGCGTGCGGGTCGCCCGCGGGGCGCCGCGTACGAATCCCTCCACCATCCGGCCGGGCTGCCGATGACAGACCCATGCGCTCTGCCCGCCGGACGGCCCTCGCCCTGGGAGTCGCGGTGCTGGCCGGCCTGCTCGTCGCCCCGCGCGTCGACCGCCGGGGTGCCGCTGCTCGACCCGTCGGCCGCGCTGTCCGGCGCCTCCCGCGGCGTCCAGGTCACGACCACCGCGCCGGTCGTGAACGGCCGGCTCACCATCACCCGCGCCGACGAGCCCACCGAGACCTACAGCGCGCCGCTGCTGACGACCGGGGTGCCGCGGGCAGTACGACGCCGAGCTGCCGCTGGGCGAGACCCTGGCGCGCGGCCCGGCGAACCCGGGCGTCTACGACGTCGCCGTCACCGCCGGGACGAGCACGACCCCCGTCGACGCCTGCACCCGCTGCTTCACCGTGACCACGCCGGGTGCGCCCGCGGCCACCTCGCTCACGCCGTCGACGATCGCGCCGGAGACCCCGGTCGACGTGGCCTTCGCCGGCAGCAGCTTCGCCCGCGACACGGTCGTCGAGGTCCTCTACAGCGGGACCGTCGACCCCAAGATCACGATGGTCGCGGCCAGCAGCACCGTGACGACCGGTGAGCTCACCTCCAGCACGGCCAACCTGATCACCAAGCGCCTGACCGTCGCCGCGGGCGCCCCGGTCGGGAAGCGGTCGATCCGCTTCCGCAACAGCGACGGCCGCAGCACGGTCTGCTCCAGCTGCCTGTCGGTGCTCGGCCCGCCGCTCACCGCGGTGGAGCCGACCGGCGCCACCAACGACCGGGTCATCGACATCGTCTTCCGGGGCGCCAGCCTGCCGACCGGCGCGACCGCCAAGCTGGTCTGGGTCGGCCCGTCCACGGGCCAGGCGCTCGACATCGTCGGCCGCACCAAGTCGATCGGCCCGACCTCGATCGTGGCCAGCTTCGACCTCACCGGCGCCGCGCCGGCGGCGAACGGCTACGCCGTGGCCTACAGCTCCCCGGACGGCGTGCTCACCGGCTGCGCCGGGACCTGCCGCTTCACGGTGCAGCAGGTCGCGCCCGCCGACGGTGAGCGCGATCTCGCCGCGCACCCTGCGGGCGGGCAGCTCCCAGCAGATCGCCCTGACCGGCAGCGGCCTCAACCGCGGCACCACCGTCGACCTCGGCCCGGACACCACGGTGACCGCCGTGCAGTCCTCCACCTCCGGCTCGCTCAGCGGCACGCTGGCCGTCGCGGCCGGCGCCGTCGGCGGCGTCCGGGACATCGTCGTGAAGAACCCGGACGGGCAGACCAGCACCTGCGTCGGCTGCTTCACGCTGACCGGCACCACGTCGCCCTCCCCGTCGCCGGTGCTCCCGTCGCCGAGCCGCAGCGCCAGCCCCAGCCCGTCGCCGTCCGCCTCCCCGAGCGCGTCGCCGTCGCCGAGCCCGCCGCCTCCGTCCCCGTCGCCGCCCGCGCCGGTCCCGAGTCCCGCCGCGCCGACCGTCGCCCCGCCCACGGTCGCCCCGCCGGCGGAGCCGAGCGCCGCGCCGCCGACCATGACGCTCAGCCCCGCCACCAGCCGGGCCGGCGCGAAGGTCACCGTCAGCGGCAAGGCCGAGCCCGGCGACACCGTCGAGCTGTGGGCCTACACCCGCCCGAGCACGACGTACGGCCTGGCGCGCACGGCCGAGGTGGCCGAGGACGGGACGTACGCCTTCACCGTCGCGCCGTCGCGCAACACCCGGATGTTCGTGAAGGACACGACCGAGGACACCCAGAGCCCGTCGGCGGTGCTCAGGGTGATGACCTCGATCAACGTCAAGGTGGCGCGCACCGGCGTGCGGACCTACCGCTTCACCGGCAGCACGCTGCCCAAGCGACCGGGCCAGACGGTCAACGTCTACTACCTGGCCGGCACGAAGAAGACGATCGCCGGCAAGGCGGTGGTGACCCCGAAGGGCACCTACCTGTTCGAGCGCAGGTTCGGCTCCGGCGGGACGCTGACCTTCACGGCGCAGACCGGCGTCGACAACGACAACGCCGCCGGCACGAGCGCGCCGGTCAAGGTCGCGCTGAAGTAGCGGCATGGTCGGAGGGCGCCGCGCGTTGCGGCGTACGTGACGAGCCCTCTGCTGCAGCTGCCCGGCGCGGTCCCTGCCGACGCCCCCGACGAGGGCGTCGCCGGCCACTACGGCGACCCCTACCGCGAGCAGCGCCGGCTCGAGACCGGGGTGGGGGCGGTCGACCTGTCGCACCGCCCGGTCGTCCGGGTCACCGGCCCCGACCGGCTGTCCTGGCTGCACTCCCTGCTCTCGCAGCACGTCGCGGCGCTGCGGCCGGGGGAGTCGACCGAGGCCCTCGTGCTGTCGCCGAACGGCCACGTCGAGCACCACCTGCAGCTGGTCGAGACCGGCGAGGAGGTGCTCGCCCACGTCGAGCCCGGCACCGCCGCGGACCTGGTCGCCTTCCTCGACCGCATGCGCTTCATGCTCCGGGTCGAGGTCTCGCTCGCCGAGGACCTGGCCGTCGTGTGGGAGCCGGCCGACGTGCCGCACGAGCAGGTCCCCGCCACCGTGACCGGCTTCGGCCGCCACCTGCTCGTGCCCCGCGACCGAGCTGGCCGCGTACGTGCGGACGAGCCGGCCGGGGTCCAGGCGTACGAGGCGCTGCGCGTGGCGGCCCGCCGCCCCCGGCTCGGCGTCGACACCGACCACCGGACGCTGCCGCACGAGGCCGGCTGGCTGCGCACCGCGGTGCACCTGGACAAGGGCTGCTACCGCGGGCAGGAGACCGTCGCGCGGGTGCACAACCTGGGCCGGCCGCCGCGCCGCCTGGTGCTGCTCCACCTCGACGACGCCGACCTGCCGACCGCCGGCACGCCCGTGCGTCCTCGGCGACCGCGAGGTCGGCCGGGTCGGCACGACCGTGCGCCACCACGAGCTGGGCCCGATCGGGCTCGCCCTGGTGAAGCGGCAGGTGCCGGACGACGGCGACCTGCGGGTCGGCGAGGTCGCCGCGCGGATCGACCCGGCGCAGGAGCAGGACGTCCCGGAGTCGCCCGCCCGGGCTGCCGCAGCCGCCCGCGCGGGGCTGCTGCGCTTCTGAGCGCCCACGGCGGGGCGCGCGTCTGACACCATGGGCCGCGTCCGCACCGGCACCGGTGCGGCCGGACGACCGGGAAGGACCGCAGCGTGAGCGCCGACGGCACACCTGTGCAGGGAAACCGCCGCATCGACCGGGTGCTCGCGCAGGACTACCTGACCGGCCTGCAGCAGGCGCCCCTCGCCGACGTGCGCGCGATGCGCGCCGAGGCCGAGCAGGAGGAGGTCGACCTGTCCTACCTGCGTCGCCTCATCCAGGGCCGCATGGACATCCTGCGGGCCGAGCTCAACCGGCGCGAGGGCCACAGCGAGGGCGGCCTGGTCGAGGGCCTCGCCAAGATCCTCGCCGACGAGCCGCGCGCGGCCGCCCGCGGTCTCGGCCGCCACAGCACGCTCGAGCCGTCCCGCGCCGACAGCCACCGCCGCTACGTCGAGGCGCTCGTCGCCGACGTCGACGTCTCCGACGTCTCGGCCCGCACGGCCGACGACCTCGCCCACGGCATGCGCATCCTGGCCGAGGAGGAGCAGAAGCTCTCGGGCAAGCGGCGCGAGGTGCAGTCCGTCATGGACGCGTGCAGCGCCGAGATCACCCGTCGCTACCGCGACGGCGAGGCCGACGTCTCCTCCCTGCTCGCCGAGAGCTAGCGGTGGCGCTGCCCGTCCTCGTCGAGGTCGAGCGCAGCGGCTGGGTCGAGGGCACCCACGCCGGGTCCGTGGTCGCGCTGCGCGCCGACGGCTCCCGCGCGCTGGCCCTCGGCGACCTCGAGCGACCGGTCTTCCCGCGCTCGTCGAACAAGCCGCTGCAGGCCGTCGGGCTGCTGCGGGCCGGCTGGCAGCCGGCCGACGAGCAGGAGCTCGCGCTCGCGACCGCCTCGCACAGCGGGGAGCCCGAGCACCTGGCGGTCGTACGCCGGCTGCTCGCCGGTGCGGGGCTCGACGAGACCGCGCTGGGCAACCCGCCGATGCTGCCGCTGTCCGAGCCGGCCGCCGAGGCGCTGCTGGCCCGGGGTGAGCGGCCGACCGCGCTGACGATGAACTGCTCCGGCAAGCACGCCGCGATGCTGGCCGCCTGCGTGGCCAACGGCTGGCCGGTCGAGGGCTACCTGGCGCAGGACCACCCGGTGCAGCAGGCGATGCAGGCGGCCATCGAGGAGCTGGCGGGGGAGCCGGTGCTCCACGTCGCCGTCGACGGGTGCGGCGCCCCGCAGCACGCGCTCACCCTGCCCGGCCTCGCCCGTGCGTTCGCCCGGCTGGCGGCGGCGGCCCCCGGCACGCCCGAGCGGCGCACCGCCGACGCGATGCGCGCCTTCCCCCAGCTCGTCGGCGGCACCGGGCGCGACGTCACCGCGCTGATGACCGCGGTGCCCGGGCTGGTGGCCAAGGACGGCGCCGAGGGCGTCTACGCCGTCGCGCTGCCGGACGGCCGCGCGGTGGCGCTGAAGGTCGAGGACGGGGCGGCCCGCGCCCGTACGCCCGTGCTCGTGGCGGCGCTGCGCCGACTCGGCGTGGAGGGCCTGGACGAGCTGGCCACGCTCCCGGTGCTCGGCGGCGGCCGCGTCGTCGGCGAGGTGCGCGCCGCGGAGGTGCTGGCGTGATCCTCGCCCACGCCGGCGGTGCCCCGGAGGCCCTGAGCATCGCCGGGCCGGTCGTCGTGCTGGTGGTGCTCGTCGTCCTGGAGCGCCGGGCCCGCCGGAAGGCCCGCGAGGAGCCGCCCGAGCCCCCGGACACCGCGACATGATCATTCGGGACGCCACCGACGACGACTGGCCGCGGATCTACCCGTTCTGGGCGTCCATCGTGGCCGCCGGGCAGTCCTACACCTACCCCGACGGCCTGTCCCTGGACGAGGCCCGGCCGTGGTGGATGGAGAGCCCGCCCGGCCGCACCGTCGTCGCCGTCGACGGCGACACCGTGCTCGGCTCCGCGCACATGGGTCCCAACCGGCCGGGCCGGGGCGCGCACGTCGCCACCGGCAGCTTCATGGTCGACCCGGCGCACGCCGGCAGGGGCGTCGGCCGGGCACTGGGCGAGGAGCTGATCGCCTGGTCGAGCGCGCAGGGCTTCCGCGCGGTCCAGTTCAACGCGGTCGTCGAGACCAACGCGTCGGCGGTGCACCTGTGGCAGGCGCTGGGGTTCCGCATCGTCGGGACGGTCCCGGAGGCGTTCGACCACCCGGACCACGGCCTGGTCGGCCTGCACGTCATGCACCGCTCCCTCTGAGCGCGGTGTGTCGCACCTCACCGCACCCTGCTAGCAAGACCGCTTGCAACTGCTAGCACCTGGGCATAACGTCTGCTGTCAGACGCAGGGACGAGCGCAGGAGGTGGGCACCGTGGCAGGGATCAACGAGATCCGGCACCTCGGGGACTACATCCGCGAGCAGCGCTCGAGCAGCGAGATCAGCCTGCGTCAGCTGGCGAAGCTGGCCGGCGTCAGCAACCCCTACCTCAGCCAGATCGAGCGGGGGCTGCGCAAGCCGAGCGCCGAGATCCTCCAGCAGATCGCCAAGGGCCTGCGGATCAGCGCCGAGGCGCTGTACGTCCAGGCCGGCATCCTGGAGCAGCGCGAAGGCAGCGGCGCCGTCGTCGAGGCGCTGCTCGGCGACGAGGCACTGAACGAGCGGCAGAAGCAGGTGCTGCTCGAGATCTACGAGAGCTTCCGCAAGGAGAACGCCGCCCTGCAGCTGAGCGAGGCCGCCGCCGCGACCCTCGCCTCCGCCGAGCCGGGGGACGCGGTACGCCCGGAGCCGACCCCGGCACCGAAGCCGCGCAGCACCGCCCGCCGCACGAGCAAGAAGCCCGCAGCAACGCCGCAGACCACCGACACCCCCACCGCCTCAGGAGGCACCACATGAGCGTCACCACCGACACCAACGTCACCAAGACCGGCGACACCGCGACCGTCTCCGGCCGCTTCACCATCAAGAACCTGCCGACCGTCTCGCTCGACGAGGTCAAGAAGCCCGTCTTCGCGTACGTCGGTGTGGCCGACCTCGCGATCGAGCAGGCCAAGGAGATCCCGGCCGAGCTGACCGCGTACAGCCAGAAGGTCCAGGCCCGCCTGGCCGAGGTCCCGAACGTCGTCAAGACCCTCCCGGCCCAGGTCAAGGACCTGCGCGGCGAGGTCGAGACCCGCGTCGCCAAGGCCACCGAGCAGGCCACCGACCTGTACGCCGCCCTCGCCGTCCGCGGTGAGCGCCTCGTGACCCAGATCCGTCGCCAGCCGGCCACCGAGGCCGCCATCGCCGAGGGCAAGGAGGCCGTGAAGAAGGCCGAGGCCTCCGCGACCGCTGCGCGCAAGTCCGTCAAGGCCGGCGAGAAGGCCGTCGAGGGCGCTGCCAGCAAGATCGGCTAGTACCTCTCCCGCAGTCCTCGCGACCCCCGGTGCCCTCGCGGCCCGGGGGTCGCGTGCTGTCTGCTGCCAGACTGGGGCCATGTCTGCCACCGGCCTGCTGTTCACCGTGCTCGACCTCGGCCTGCTCGTGCTCGTCGTGTGGGCGCTGGTCGACGCCGTCCGCACCCCGGCCGAGGCGTTCGTCGCCGCCGGCAAGCAGACCAAGCCGATCTGGCTCGGCATCCTCGGCGTGAGCCTGCTGCTGGTGCTCGGCCTGCGGGTCGGCGTGCTCGGCATCCTCGGCCTCGTCGTCGCGGTCGCCGCGATCGTCTACCTCGTCGACGTGCGACCGGCCGTGCGCGAGGTCCGTCCCGGCGGGCCGTGGGGCTGACCGCTCCGCTCGTCACCGGCGCCGGGGCGCCGGTCACCGTCGTCGCCCACGGGCTCGGCGGCAGCCCGGCCGAGACGCGTCCGCTCGTCGGCGCGGTGCCCGGCACCCGGGTCTTCCCGACCGCACGCGCCGGGGTCCCGGGCGAGCCGTACGACTACGCGCTGCTCGGGGCCGACCTGCTGGAGGTCGCGGACGCCGCCGGCGCGACGCAGGCGGTGGGCGTCTCCCTGGGAGCGGGGGCGCTGCTGTCCCTGCTCGCGGGCCGGCCCGACCGCTTCGCGCGGGTGGTCCTGCTGCTGCCCGCGGCCCTGGACCAGCCCCGCCTGCCGGGCCGGCTCGGCGCCCTCGCCGACGCCCTCGACGCCGGCTCGGCGGCCGACGTCGCCGCCTGCGTGCGCGAGGAGGTCCCCGCGGACCTGCGCGAGGTGCCGGGCGTGCCGGCCTACCTCGCCGCCCGTACGGCGCACCTGCTCGCCTCGCCCGGCCTCGCCGTCGCGGTGCGGTCCCTGCCCGCCGCGGTGCCGGTGCGCGACCGGGCGCTGCTCGGCGCGGTCACCGCGGACGTGCTGGTCGTCGGCCAGGAGGGCGACCCGCTGCACCCGGCGCAGACGGCGCGGGACGTCGCTGCCGCGCTGCCCTCGGCGCGGCTGGTGGTGTTCGACCAGCCCGGGGCGGCGATCCGGGAGCGCCGGCGGCTGCGCGCGCTCGTGGGGGAGTGGCTCAGCTAGCTCGGCGGGCTGTGCAGCATCTCCGGGGCGGTGTCGCCGACCGGCTCCTGCCCCGCGTGCTCGAACACCAGGGCCGAGCCCGGGTTGCCGCCGAGGTCGGCGGTCTCGCCGTTCGCCTCGTACACGTCGAGCAGACCCGGCGCGGCCGACGCGGTGAGGATGCGCCGCACCCCCTCCGCGACCCTCGAGGACTCCCCGTCGCGGCTCCCGCCGCGCAGCACGACCATCTCGTCAGACATGCCGCGCCCCTACCCGTGCGGACGTGCGGCCACCCGCGCCGCCCGTCCCGTACCGGCTTGTCCTGTTGTGCGCCTCACCCACCCGGGGAACCTTGCGAACAGGCCGTGTCGCCCGCGCACCTGCGTCGTTCTCCCCGGTGTCGCACCCGCGCCACCGCCTCCCGAAGGGCCGTCGTCATGACCCACATCGCGTCCGTCAGCACCCAGCTCGAGCTCCGCCTGGTCGTCCCCGGGGGCCCGAGCCTGCCGGTGGTGGCCGGCCTGCGCTACCAGGCCGACGACCCGTGGGCGGTGCGCGTGGCGTTCCACACCGGTGGCGAGGGCGACGGCGTCGTGGAGTGGATGTTCGCCCGGCAGCTGCTGACCGACGGCGTCGCCGGCACGGTCGGCGAGGGCGACGTCCGGGTCTGGCCCTCGCTCGTCGACGGCGAGCGCGTGGTCAACCTGGCGATGGCCTCGCCGTCCGGGTCGGCGCTGTTCGAGATCGACCGCGACGAGCTGGTGGAGTTCCTGCAGCAGACCTACGTCGCGGTGCCGACCGGCACCGAGGAGGAGGTCGTCGACCTCGACGCCGAGCTCGCCCTGCTGCTCGACGAGCGCTAGAGGCTCCCCCAGGGGACGGTCAGCTCGCCCTGCCGGGCCCGCCGCGCGTCCGCGCCGGGCCAGTCCAGGGTCTCGCAGGCCTGGGTCCAGCGGGCCCGGGGACCGTACGGGGCGTACGCCGCGGCCCGGTCCCACGCCACGTCCAGCTCGGCGAGCAGCGCGTGCACCGGCTGGCCCGGCACGTTGTGGTGGATCAGCGCCTTGGGCAGCCGCTCGGCCAGGTCGGACGGCCGCTCGAGCGTCGGCAGGTGCGCCGCGAGGGTCAGCGTCCGCGGGCCGTCCTGACCCAGGGCCACCCAGGCGGCCCGGCGGCCCAGCTCGTCGCAGGTGCCCTCGACCAGCAGCCCGCCCTCGGCCAGACCTGCGGTCATCGTCTGCCAGGCCTGCGCGGCGGCGTCCTCCTCGTACTGCCGCAGCACGTTCAGCGCCCGCACCACCAGCGGCCGCAGCCCGGCCAGCTCGAAGCCCCCGCGCCGGAAGGACAGCCCCTCGGTCTCGGCGTCCTTCGCCGCCGCGACCCGCTCGGGGTCGATCTCGAGGCCGACGACCTGGGCGTCGGGGCGTACGGCCCGCAGGCGCGCGTGCAGCTCGACCGCCGTGACGGGGCTCGCGCCGTAGCCGAGGTCCACCACCAGCGGCGGCTCGGGGCTGCTGCGCAGCAGGTCGGCCTGGGTCTGGACCAGCCAGCGGTCGACCCGGCGCAGCCGGTTCGGGTTCGTGGTGCCCCGCGTCGGCAGCCCGAGCGCCCGCGCCCGCCCCGCGGCGTAGCGCTTCACCCGGGGCACGGGCTCCATGGTGTCAGGCGGGGGTCTGCGGCGGCGCGCGCGCCGGCGCGTCGTGTGCTGCGCGCGCGTGGGCGGCGCGGCGGACGTCTTCGGCTGGCGCGTATGTCCGCTGCCCGCGTGGGGCGGGCAGCGGCTGGCCGGCGTGGGCGCGCCCCGGCGGCATTCTTCCGCGCGCGTATGTCCGCTGCCCGCGTGGGGCGGGCAGCGACTCGAGCCGGCGTGGGCGGCCGCTCGGCGGCGTCTCCTCCGCTCGCGCCTATGTCCACTGCCCGCGTGGGCGGGCAGCGGACATAGCGACGCGGAGGGAACGTGTCGCGCCACGGGCGGCGTCGCTGCCCGCCGACGGCGCGACAGGGACGAGCCGCCGGCAGCGCGGTCAGGTGCGGCGGGAGACCTTGTGGGCGGCGGCCTGCTGCTGGGGCGTGACCTGGACGAGGTCGATGTTGACGTGGGCCGGCCGGGAGGCGACCCAGGCGATGACGTCGGCGATGTCCTCGGCGGTGAGCGCGTCGACGCCCTCGTAGACGGCGGCCGCCCGGGCGGCGTCGCCGGCGAAGCGGACCAGCGAGAACTCCTCGGTCGCCACCATGCCGGGTGCGACCTCCGAGACCCGGACGGGCTGGTCGACCAGCTCCAGGCGGAGCACGTCGCGCAGGGCGGCGAGGGCGTGCTTGGCCGCGACGTAGCCGCCGCCGCCCTCGTACGCCCACCGCCCCGCGGTCGAGCCGGTCATGACGACGTGACCCGCGCCGGAGGAGACCAGGGCGGGGAGCAGCGCCTGCACGCAGCGGACGACGCCGAGGACGTTGACGTCGTACATCCGGGCCCAGTCGTCGACGGACGCGCCCGCGAGCGGCGCCAGGTCGAAGGCGCCGCCGGCGTTGGCGACCAGCAGGTCGACCGAGGGGGCTGCGTCGGCGAGCTGCTCGACCGAGCGCGGGTCGGTGACGTCGAGCGCGCACGGGCGGATCCGCGGCGACTGCGCCGACAGGGCACCCAGGCGGTCCAGCCGGCGGGCGGCGGCGACGACGTCCCAGCCGTCGGCGGCGAGGCGCAGCGCGGTGGCCGCTCCGATCCCGCTGCTGGCCCCGGTCACGACGGCGGTGCGGGTCTTGGTCACAGCCGGGAAGTCTGCCCTCGAGTGGCGGGTTGGGCTGCACGGGGCAGGATCGACCCGCACCCGACGCACACAGAGGAGAGGCCGGTGGACGCGTGACCCCGTCCGTGCTGCGCAGCATGCGCCCGCGACGTGTCGCCGTGCTGTCGGTCCACACCTCGCCGCTCGAGCAGCCCGGCACCGGCGACGCCGGCGGCATGAACGTCTACGTCCTCGAGACCAGCAAGCGGCTCGCCGCGCTCGGGGTCGAGGTCGAGGTCTTCACCCGCGCGACCCGCAGCGAGCTGCCGCCCGTGGTCGAGGTGGAGCCCGGGGTCACGGTGCGCCACCTGACGGCGGGGCCGTACGAGGGGCTGTCCAAGGAGGACCTGCCCAGCCAGCTGTGCGCGCTGACCAGCGGCGTCCTGCGCGCCGAGGCGCAGCACGAGCCGGGCTGGTACGACGTCGTGCACTCCCACTACTGGCTCTCCGGGCAGGTCGGCTGGCTGGCGACCGAGCGCTGGGGCACCCCGCTCGTGCACACCGCCCACACGCTGGCGAAGGTCAAGAACCTGGCCGTGGCCGAGGGCGACGCCCTCGAGCCGCTGCGCCGGGTGATCGGCGAGGAGCAGGTCGTCGCCGCGGCCGACCGCCTGGTCGCCAACACCGCCGACGAGGCGCGCGAGCTGGTCGAGCTGTACGGCGCCGACGCCGCCCGCGTCGTCACCGTCGCCCCGGGCGTCGACCTCGAGCACTTCCGCCCCGGCGAGGCGACGGCCGCGCGCACCCGCCTCGGGGTCCCCCCTGATGCGGTGCTGCTGCTGTTCGTCGGGCGCATCCAGCCGCTCAAGGGCCCCGACGTCCTGCTCCGCGCCGCCGCGCGGATGCTGGAGCGCGACCCGTCCCTGCGGGAGCGGCTGGTGGTGGCGGTGGTCGGCGGCCCGAGCGGTACCGGGCTCGCCGAGCCGCACCACCTGCAGGACCTGGCCGCGAGGCTCGGGCTCCCCGTCGTCTTCGAGCGCCCGTCCGGGCGCGACCGGCTGCGCGACTGGTACGTCGCCGCCGACGTCGTGGCGGTGCCCTCCCACAACGAGTCGTTCGGCCTGGTGGCCCTCGAGGCGCAGGCCTGCGGCACCCCCGTCGTCGCGACCGACGTCGGCGGCCTGCGCACCACCGTCCGCGACCGCGTCTCCGGCCTGCTGGTCCCCGGCCACGGCGCCGACGACTGGGCCGCCGCGCTGGAGCGCGCGCTCGCCGACCGGTCCCGCCTCGCCCAGGGCGCCGTCGCGCACGCCGGCGACTTCTCCTGGGCGGCGACCGCCGACGGGCTGCTCGCCACCTACCGCAGCGCACTGGCCGACCGCCGGGTCCTGGCCGCGGCCGCCAACCAGTGAGGACCTGTCGATGAGCGCGATCCACGACACGATCAAGGCCGCCCTCGTCGAGGCCGAGCTCGACCACGACAGCCCGGGCGACGGCCAGTTCTTCGTACGCCTGCCGGGCACGCACAAGCTCTTCACCAACTGCTGGCTCGTCGCCGGCCAGCACGCGCTGCTCGTCGAGGCGTTCGTGTGCCGCAAGCCGGACGAGAACCACGAGGAGTTCCAGCGGTTCCTGCTGCGCCGCAACGCGCGGATGTACGCGGTCGCGTTCTCGATGGACAAGACCGGCGACGTCTACCTGGTCGGCCGCCTGCCCCTGTCGTCGGTGACGCCCGAGGAGGTCGACCGGATCCTCGGCGCCGTCCTCGAGTACGCCGACAGCACCTTCGACACGCTGCTCGAGCTCGGGTTCGCCTCCTCGATCAAGCGCGAGTGGGCCTGGCGCGAGAAGAACGAGATGTCGACGGCGAACCTGCAGGCCTTCGCCCGGTTCGCCGCGCCCGAGGAGTGACCTCCCCGCAGGTGTGGCGGCTCGACGGGCTGCTGCTCGAGCTGCTCAGCGACCTCGGCGTCGAGCTCGAGCGGGTCGAGGCCGGGGCGTACGTCGTGGTCCTGCGCGGCCCCCGCCGCCCCCGGACGCTGCTGTGGCTCCTGGCCGGCGAGCAGGCCGTGACGGTCGAGGCGTTCGTCATGCACGTGATCCCGGACGGCTGCCCCGACCCGTCCGCGCTGCACCGCTGGGTGCTGCGCCGCAACCTGGGCCTGCGGGCGGTGCACTTCGCGATCGACGACGTGGGCGACCTGTTCCTGACCGGCTCGCTGCCGGTGGGCGAGCTCGACGCGGCCCGGCTCGACGCGCTGCTCGGCGAGGTCTGGCAGCTGCTCGAGGACAGCACCCCCGCACTGCTGAGCCAGGGCGTACGGGGAGCGGCTGCAGGCCGACCCGGTGCTCGCCGCCAAGGTGCTGGCGGACGGGGCCGGGCGCCGGCCGGCCGGGACGCCCGAGTGGGCGCCCCGGCGCGACGTGCGGCGCTGAGGGTCGCGTCCGGCCCCGCTTGCTGGCGAGCAAGCGGGGCGCAGCGCGACCCTCGGGGCTGCTTCTCCACGACCACCACGACGCGCCCGGGAGAGGAGTGCGACAGGATCGGGCGCATGGCCACGCTGATCCTGCTCCGCCACGGCGAGAGCGACTGGAACAAGAAGAACCTGTTCACCGGCTGGGTCGACGTCGACCTGACCGAGCTGGGCGAGGAGCAGGCGCGCCTCGGCGGCCTGGAGCTGAAGAAGGCCGGCGTGCTGCCGACCGTGGTGCACACCAGCCTGCTCACCCGGGCGATCCGCACGTCGAACATCGCGCTCGAGTCCTGCGAGCGCAACTGGCTGCCGGTCAAGCGCCACTGGCGCCTCAACGAGCGGCACTACGGCGCGCTGCAGGGCAAGGACAAGAAGGCCACGCTCGAGACCTACGGCGAGGAGCAGTTCATGCTCTGGCGCCGGTCGTACGACGTGCCGCCGCCCCCCATCGACCCGACCGACGAGTGGGACGTCAGCACCGACGAGCGCTACGCCCTGCTCGCCCGCGACCTCGTGCCGCGCACCGAGTGCCTCAAGGACGTGGTCGAGCCGGCTGCTGCCGTACTGGTACGACGCGATCGTCCCGGACCTGCGCGCCGGCGAGACGGTGCTCGTCGCGGCCCACGGCAACAGCCTGCGCGCGCTCGTCATGCACCTGGACGGGCTGTCCGAGCAGGAGGTCGTCGGGCTCAACATCCCGACCGGCCAGCCGCTGAAGTACGTCCTCGACGACGAGGCGCTGACCCCCACCGTCCCGGGCGGGGAGTACCTCGACCCGGAGGCGGCTGCCGCCGCGGCGGAGGCCGTGGCCAACCAGGGCCGCTAGGCGACGACGCGCTCGCCGGTCACCAGGTAGACGACGCGGCGGGCGACCGAGACGGCGTGGTCGGCGAACCGCTCGTAGTAGCGGCCGGCCAGCGTGATGTCGATCGCCGCCTCGACGCCGCCGGTCCAGGCGTCGTCGAGGATCGTCGAGAAGAGCTTGCGGTGGAGCTCGTCCATGATGTCGTCGTCGCGCTCGAGCTCGGCGGCGAGCGCCAGGTCGCGGCCGGCGATGCAGCTGCCGGCCTTCGCCACGATCTCCTCGGCGGCGTGGCCCATCTGCAGGATGGTCGAGCGCAGCTCGGGCGGCACGGCCGAGCCGGGGTAGCGCCGGCGGGCGACCTTCGCGACGTGCAGCGCCAGGTCGCCCATGCGCTCGAGGTCGGCCACCATGCGCAGGCGAGGTGACGAGCGTGCGCAGGTCGCTGGCGACCGGCTGCTGGCGGGCCAGCAGGTCGAAGGCGGTGGCCTCCACCTCGCGGTAGAGCCGGTCGACCTCCTCGTCGGCGGCGATCACCGACTCCGCGAGGACGAGGTCCGCGTCGAGCAGCGCGGTCGTCGCGCGGCTCATCGCCGAGCCGCACGAGGTTGGTCATCTCGACCATGGAGGAGGCCAGGCCGTCGAGCTCGTCGTGGTAGGCGTCGCGCATGGGCCGACGCTAGGCGGCCCCGTCCGGCGGCCGCTGGCGATGCGGTGAACCGCCCCCGTCCGGCAGGTGAACATCGCCCGCTGCGACGCGGGACCACGCTCCGCGGCGCCTAGTCTCCGGCAGGTGGACGTGCTCGCGGTGCTGCTCGCCGCGCTGCTCGGCACCGTCCTCGGCGCCGCCCTGGTGCTGTCCCGGCGCCGCCGCCGTCGCCGCCCCGGCCCGCCGTGCCGGTCGACCCGCTCGTGCCCGGCGCCCGCGCGGTGCTGGAGGCCCTGCCGGTCGCGGTGCTCGTGGTCGACGTCGCCCAGGAGGTGCTGCTCGGCAACCGCGCGGCCCGCGAGCTCGGGCTGATCAGCAGCGGCGGGGTGCTCGCCGCGCTGCCCCAGCTGCGCAAGCTCGTCGACGACACCCGGCGTACGGGCGTCGCGCACGAGACCGAGGTGAAGGCCCCCGTCGGCCGGCCCGGCCGCGCGCCCGCGGTCTTCCGCGCCCGGCTCGCCCCGGTCGGCGACGGCACGGTCGCGGTGCTGCTCGAGGACGTCACCGAGGCCAAGCGGGTCGACGCGGTGCGCCGCGACTTCGTGGCCAACGTCAGCCACGAGCTCAAGACCCCGGTCGGCGCGATGGGCCTGCTCGCCGAGGCGATGGTCGGCGCCAGCGACGACCCGCAGGCGGTGCGCCGGTTCGGCGAGCGGATGGGCGCGAGTCGTCGCGGCTGGCCCGCCTGGTGCAGGAGCTCATCGACCTGTCCCGCCTGCAGGGCGCCGAGCCGATGCCCGACCCCGCCCACGTCAGCGTCGACCGGGTGGTCGCGGAGGCGCTCGACCGCACCCGTACGGTCGCCGCCTCGCGCGGCATCGAGCTCGTCCGCGGCGGCGCGCGCGGCCTCGAGGTGCTCGGCAGCGAGCAGCAGCTGGTGACCGCGCTGGCCAACCTGCTGGACAACGCGGTCCACTACAGCCCGGACGGCACCCGGGTCACCGTGGGCGTGCGCTGCGCCGAGGACACCGTCGAGGTGGGTGTGACCGACGAGGGGATCGGCATCGCCGAGCGCGACCTCGAGCGCGTCTTCGAGCGGTTCTACCGGGCCGACCCCGCCCGCAGCCGGGCCACCGGCGGCACCGGGCTCGGCCTCGCCATCGTCAAGCACGTCGCCACCAACCACGGGGGCGACGTCACCGTCTGGAGCGTCGAGGGGCAGGGCTCGACGTTCACGTTGCGCCTGCCCGGCTGCCGCCTGCCCGCCGACCGTACCGGAGGAGATCGCATGACCCGCGTGCTGCTCGTGGAGGACGAGGAGTCCTTCTCCGACCCGCTGTCCTACCTGCTCAAGCAGGAGGGCTTCGAGGTCGCGGTGGCCCAGACCGGGCCGGACGCGCTGGCGGAGTTCGACCGCGGCGGCGCCGACCTGGTCCTGCTCGACCTCATGCTGCCCGGGCTGTCCGGCACGGAGGTCTGCCGGGCGCTGCGCCAGCGCTCGTCGGTGCCGGTGATCATGCTGACCGCCCGGGACAGCGAGATCGACAAGGTCGTCGGGCTCGAGATCGGCGCCGACGACTACGTCACCAAGCCGTACTCGACCCGCGAGCTCATCGCCCGCATGCGCGCCGTCCTGCGCCGCGGCGCCGAGCCGGAGGAGGCCGCGTCGGCGACGCTCGACCGCCGGGCCGGTGCGGATGGACGTCGAGCGCCACACCGTCACGCGTCAGCGGGTCGCCGGTGCAGCTGCCGCTCAAGGAGTTCGACCTGCTCGAGCTCCTGCTGCGCAACGCCGGCCGGGTCCTGACCCGCGGCCAGCTCATCGACCGCGTCTGGGGCGCCGACTACGTCGGCGACACCAAGACCCTCGACGTCCACGTGAAGCGGCTGCGGGCCAAGATCGAGCCGGACCCGGGGGCGCCGCAGTACCTGCTGACCGTCCGCGGCCTCGGCTACAAGCTCGAGGCGTGAGCGGCGGGGCCCGGGCCGGCGCGCTCCGCCGTCCCGCCGGCCAGCGCCGTGAGTCACAGGCAGCCTGGTTCGGGGCCTCGTGCTGGGGCTACCGCTACGTTCGCAGGGCGGTCGTGCCCCGCGGCGGGCTGCCCAGCTCCGTCAGACGAGGTCGGCGCGCTGGCGGGGGACGCGGACGGCGTGCCGCTGGCCGCAGTAGCACTGCACGCGCATCGTGTAGCCGCCTCGACCGCCGTCCAGGCCGACGATGCGGTTCTCGCTGATCAGGGTCCGGCCTCGGGTGGGGCACTGCACGGCGATCATGTCGACTCCTCGGGTGCGTCCTGCTGGCAGGAACGACACTGTCCGAGTCGATCCGGCCAGGCCAGTGGCAGGACTGCCGTTGTGCGCTAGGTTCCTGCCATGGCACTCCGCGACGTGGTGGCACTGGTCTGGGACGGCGTCGGCACCTTCGGCCTCGGCGTGGTCTCCGAGGTCTTCGGCTGCGACCGGACGGCCGACGGGCTGCCCGGCTACGACTTCGCGGTCGCGGCGGAGCAGCCCGGGCCTGGTCCGCACCGACACCGGGCTCAAGATCGTCGCGGAGCACGGGCTGGACCGGCTGGCGACCGCCGACCTGATCGTCGTCCTGGGCTGGGAGACCGCGGAGGAGCTGCCGTCCGAGGAGCTCCAGCAGGCGCTGCGCGAGGCGGTCGCGCGCGGCGCGCGGGTCATGAGCCACTGCTCCGGCGCGTACGTCCTCGCCGCCGCCGGCCTGCTCGACGGCCGCCGGGTGACCACCCACTGGATGTACGCCGCCGACCTCGCCCGCCGCTACCCGCTCGTGCAGGTCGAGCCCGACGTCCTCTACGTCGAGGACGGGCCGGTGCTGACGGGCGCGGGCACCGCCGCCGGCATCGACGTGTGCCTGCACCTGCTGCGGCAGGAGCACGGCGCCGCGGTCGCCAACGAGATCGCGCGCCGCATGGTCGTGCCGCCGCACCGGGAGGGCGGCCAGGCGCAGTACACCCGGCTCCCCGTCCCCGAGGTCTCCGAGACGTCGCGGCTGCACGAGGTGCTGGCCTGGGCGCAGGCGCACCTCGACGAGCCGCTGACCGTCGACCAGCTCGCTGCCCGGGCGCTGATGTCGCCGCGCAGCTTCGCCCGCCACTTCCGGGCCACCACCGGCACGACGCCGCTGGCCTGGCTGCTGGCCCAGCGCCTGGTCTGCGCCCAGGAGATGCTCGAGCAGAGCGACCTGTCCGTCGACGAGGTCGCCGAGCGCACCGGCTTCGGCTCGGCCGCGACGCTGCGCACGCACTTCGCCCGCCGGCTCGGCACCTCGCCGCAGGCCTACCGCCGGACGTTCCGCAGCGCCGCCGAGGTCGCCTGACGGTCCGCGCGACCGTCGCCCTGGCCCACTTCCCCAGGGCTCTGGGCGGCCGGCGCGGCGTGTCGCGTACCGGAGGCGCTGGGGAAGTGGCGCGGGCTGGCCTAGTCCGCGCGGGCGGGCTCGGCGCCGCCGGCCTCCCGGCGGCGGCCCGGCCGCGAGCGTCGCCGGGTGCGACCAGCCCGACCCCGCCGCGCAGCTCGACCAGGCGCACCAGCTCGTCGTACGCCGGCTGCCCGACGAGCGCGGCGAGCTCCGGCCCGTAGGTGACGTAGAGCGGGTCGGCGCCGACGTGGGCGTCGGGCGAGGAGGTGCACCACCAGTGCAGGTCGGCGCCGCCCGGCCCCCAGCCGCGGCGGTCGAACTCGCCGATCGAGGTCACCAGCACCCGCGACTCGTCCGGGCGGTCGACCCAGTCCTGGGTGCGCCGCACCGGCAGCTGCCAGCAGACGTCGGGCTTGGTCTCGAGGGGGTGCCGACCGGTGCGCAGCGCGAGCGCGTGCAGGGCGCAGCCGTCGCCGCCGGAGAACCCGGGCCGGTTGAGGAACACGCAGGCGCCGTCGACCGTACGGGTGCGGTGGGCCGGCTCGCCCTCGAGCTCGTCCAGCTCGCTGATGCCGAGCCGGCGGCCGGCGTCGGCGTGCTGCCAGTCCTTCTTCTTGAGCTGCCCCGCGAACGCGGTGACCCGCTCCTGGTCCTCGTCGTCGGACCAGAACGCCCCGTGGCTGCAGCACCCGTCGTCGGCCCGGTCCTCGACCACGCCCTGGCAGCCGCGGCCGTAGACGCAGGTCCACGACGACAGCAGCCAGGTCAGGTCGGCGCGGAGCAGGTGCGCCGGGTCGGCCGGGTCGACGAACTCGACCCAGTCGCGCGGGAAGTCCGGCGCGACCTCCGGCCGTACGCCCGGCATGCCCAGGTCCGTCACACGCTGAGCGTACGGTTCCGCCCATGCGGCTCGGCGTGCTCGACGTGGGCTCCAACACGGTCCACCTGCTCGTGGTCGACGCCCAGCGCGGGGGCCAGCCCGACCCGGTGCGCTCCCACAAGGAGGAGCTGCGGCTCGCCGAGCTGCTCCAGGAGGACGGCTCGCTGGGGGCGACCGGCACGGACGTGCTCGTCGACGCGGTGCAGCGGGCGAGCAAGGCCGCCGAGCAGGAGGGCGTCGAGGACCTCGTGGCCTTCGCGACGTCCGCGGTGCGCGACGCGACCGACAGCGCCCAGGTGCTCGAGGCCGTGCGCGACCGCGCCGGCGTCCAGCTCGAGGTGCTGCCCGGTGAGGACGAGGCGCGGCTGACCTTCCTGGCCGTGCGCCGGTGGTACGGGTGGAGCGCCGGCCGGCTGCTCTGCCTGGACATCGGCGGCGGCTCGCTGGAGCTGGCCGGCGGGCTGCACGAGGAGCCGGACGTCGCGGTGTCGCTGCCGCTCGGCGCGGGGCGGATCAGCCGCGACCGGCTGCCCGGCGACCCGCCGAAGAAGCGCGACCTCGACGCGGCGCGGGCCCACGTCCGCGAGCTGCTGCAGACCGCGGTCCCCGAGCTGCTGGCGCCGGGCCGGCCGGACCTCGCCGTGGTCACCAGCAAGACGTTCCGCAGCCTGGCCCGGCTGGACGGCGCCGCGCCGTACAGCGAGGGACCCCGCGTCCCGCGCGTGCTGACCCGGCGCGGGCTGGCCCGGGTGGTGCCGCTGCTGGCGGCCATGCGGGCCGAGGACCGGGCCCGGCTGCCCGGGGTCTCGCCCGGCCGCGCGGCCCAGCTGCTGGCCGGGGCGGTCGTGGCGTACGAGGCGCTCGACGCCCTCGGCCTCGACGAGGTGTCGGTCTGCCCGTGGGCGCTGCGCGAGGGCGTGACCCTGCGGCGACTCGACTGGCTCGCGGGCACGTAGGCTCCGCACGTGACAGCGGTGTCCGAGCAGGTCGGGGGCTCCGGGTTCGCCGTCCCCGAGATCGGCGCCAAGGTCGCGCTGTCGACCGCCAGCGTCTACCCCGAGTCGACCGCCAACGCCTTCGAGATCGCCGCCCGGCTCGGCTACGACGGGCTCGAGGTCATGGTCTGGGGCGACCCGGTCAGCCAGGACCTCAACGCGCTGCAGCGGCTCGTCGACTACCACCAGATCCCGGTGCTGGCCCTGCACGCGCCGTGCCTGGTGATCACGCAGCGGGTCTGGGGCACCGACCCGTGGGCCAAGCTGGTGCGCAGCAAGGACGTGGCCGAGTCGCTCGGCGCGCAGACCGTCGTCGTGCACCCGCCCTTCCGGTGGCAGCGCGACTACGCGCGGCAGTTCATCGGCGGCGTGCAGCAGATGGGCAACGAGACCGACGTGACCTTCGCCGTCGAGAACATGTTCCCGCTGCGGGCCCGCGGTCGCGAGGTCTCCCCGTACGCCCCCGACTGGGACCCGACCACCGAGGACTTCCCGGCCTTCACCCTCGACCTGTCGCACACCTCGGTCAGCCAGTCCGACGCGCTCGAGATGGCCGCCACCATGGGCGACCGGCTGCGGCACGTCCACATCGCCGACGGCACGGGTACGGGGCGCGACGAGCACCTCGTCCCCGGCCGCGGCACCCAGCCCTGCGCGGACGTGCTGGAGGGCCTGGCGGTGCAGGGCTTCGACGGCCTGGTCGTGGTGGAGGTCAACACCCGCCGCTCGGAGGACCGGGCCGAGCGGGAGGCGGACCTCGCCGAGGCGCTCGCCTTCACCCGGCTCAACCTGGCCGCGCCGGCCGTCGGCGACACGAGCAGCTGGCGACGCTGAGGTGAGCCACCCGGGGTCGCCGACGGCGTTCGAGTCCCTGGTCGACGACTACGACGCGGCCCGCCCGACCTACCCGGACGCGCTGTACGACGCGCTGCCCCCGCTCGCCGGCGCGCGCCTGCTCGAGCTCGGCGCCGGGACCGGGCTGGGGACCGCCGGCCTGCTGTCGCGCGGGGCTCGTCGTGACCGCCACGGACCTCGGCCCGAAGATGCTCGGCCGGCTGCACGCCAAGCACCCGTCGGTGCCGGTGGTGGTGGCCCGGGCCGAGGCGCTGCCGTTCGCCGACGCGTCCTTCGACCTGGTGACCGGCGCGCAGATGTGGCACTGGGTCGACGTGCCGCCGGCCGCCGCCGAGGTCGCCCGCGTGCTGCGCCCGGGCGGGCGGCTCCTGCTCTGGTGGAACGAGGTCGACGCCGACGGCTCGCCCTGGTGGGACGACCAGCAGGCCCGGCTCGAGGCGGGCAACCCGGCCTACCGCCGCGGCTACCGCGACCGCGACCACGGCGCCGAGCTCACCGCGACCGGCTCCTTCACCGACGTCCAGCGCTGGGACGGCGCGTGGCAGCGCACGCTGGACTGGCCGCTGTACGAGCGGTGGCTGCGCAGCAAGTCCTACGTCCAGGAGCTGACCGACCCCGAGGGCTTCCTCGCGGCCGAGCGCGCGTCGCTCTTGCGCGCCTTCCCGGACGGGCGGATCGTGGAGCCGTTCCGGGTGGTCCTGTGGTCGGCCACCCCCACTCAGCCCCCGAGCGGACGGATCGACGCATAGGGTCGTGACATGCAGGCTCTCCGCACACCCGACGACCGGTTCGCCGGCCTGCCGGGCTACCCGTGGGACCCGGCCTACGTCACGACCTCCGACGGCCTGCGCGTGGCGGTGCTCGACGAGGGTCCGCGCGACGCCCCGGTGGTCCTGCTCCTGCACGGCGAGCCGACGTGGAGCTACCTCTACCGCACGATGGTCCCGGTCCTGCTCGACGCCGGCTTCCGGGTGGTCGCGCCCGGACCTGGTCGGGTTCGGCCGGTCGCGACAAGCCGGCGGACGACGCCGACTACACCTACGCCCGTCACGTCGAGTGGATGCGCTCCGCACTGCTCGACGGCCTCGGGCTGACCGACGTCGTCCTGCTCTGCCAGGACTGGGGCGGTCTGATCGGCCTGCGCCTGGTGGCCGAGAACCCGGACCGGTTCCGCGCGGTCTGCGCCTCCAACACCGGCCTGCCGGACGGCTCGGTGCGCATGGGCGACGAGTGGCAGCAGTTCGCCGCGTTCGTGCGCTCGACGCCCGACCTGCCGGTGGGCTTCCTGGTCACCAGCGGGTGCCTCAACGGGCTGCCCGACGACGTGGCCGCGGCCTACGACGCGCCGTTCCCGGACGCGTCGTACAAGGCGGGGGCGCGCACGTTCCCGCTGCTCATCCCGCAGAGCCCGGACGACCCGGCGGCGCCCGCGCAGGCTGCGGCCTGGGAGGCGCTGTCGCGCTTCGACAAGCCGTTCCTGTGCGCGTTCAGCGACAGCGACCCGATCACCCGGGGGGCCGACCGACGGTTCCTCGAGCAGGTCCCCGGCACCGCCGGGCAGCCGCACACCACCATCGAGGGTGCGTCGCACTTCGTACAGGAGGACCAGGGCGAGCAGCTCGCCCGGGTCCTCACCGACTGGATCAAGGGATTCTCGTGAACTCACCCGTGGAGCAGGACACCGCCGAGGTCGAGAGCGAGGACGTCGTCGACCCGAAGGTGCAGGCGCAGGTCGACAAGGCCATCGCCAAGATCGACGCCCGCGTCGCCAAGGACGCCGAGCTCGTCTACGGCGACGTCGTCGAGGAGGTCGCCCTCGAGCTGCCCGTCGAGGCGGCCGTCCAGCTGTGCGCGCAGACGATGGACTTCATCCCGGACACCGTCCGCAAGAAGCTCTTCGAGGCCGAGCACGAGGACACGATCCGCAAGGGCGCCGCGATCAACGCCGAGAAGGACGCCGCGGCCGCCAAGCTGTCGCAGCGCTCGGCCCGCGCGGCCGCCACCCGCGCCGCCACCCTCGCCGCCGAGGCCGCCGTCGAGGCTGCCGCGGTCAAGTCCCGCACCTGCCCGGTCTGCTTCCAGGTCCGCGCCGCCTCCGGCGTCTGCGGCTGCGACTGACGTAGGGCTCCGGCCGCCGTACGTCCGGTCGCCTCCCGTCCCACCTGCTGGGTCCGGCCGGTGTGCCCGCGGTGGCGCGGCGGGCGGTCACGCCGGCACACATCGTGATCCACTCCTCGGGCCGCCGAGCGTGACCGTCGGCGTCCAGGCGCGCCAGTGGATCACGACGTGTGCCGCGGTGACCGCGGGCGCGCCCTCGGCCCAGCGTGTGTGCTGAGGTGACCGCGGGCGCGCCCTCGGCCCGGCGGATGCGCCGGTCATGGTGTCCCTCTGCGGTGTCATGCGTCGGGGGGCATGTTCTGCGTCGGCTCATGCGCTGGGAGGCATGTCGCCTCGGGCAGGCACCGGTCGCCAGGGGCACGCGTCGACGCCCGCGTTCGCTGTGGCGGTGTGGACACCTCGTGATCCCTGTCGCGGGGCCCTACGAGTGGCCGTCGGCCGATCGGCGTCCACGGCGATCACGATGTCCGCGGGACTGTCCGGGCGTCGCGGGCGCTGCCGGTCCCGGAGGGACACGTCGCGCCCCGCCCGGGCGCCTGCCGAGCGTGGCGGGCCGCCGGGGAAGTCGCGCTGTGTCCCGCACCGGCGCGCGGCCCGTCCTACCCACGTCGTGATCCACTCTGCCGTCTGCTGAGCCGGGCCCGGCCCGGGACGATCAGGATGTGTGCGGAGCGGCCCTCGCGGTCGACGGCGGACACAGCCTGATCCACTCCGGGGCGGTCCGGAGCGTGGCGGGCCTCCCGGACGATCAGGCTGTGTCCCGGACGGACACCTCCTGGTCCACGCCGCCCCCGCTGAGCGGGCGCCTCGCCCGGGATGATCCCGATATGTCCACGCGTGACCGGCGAGAGTGCGGTCGGAGCGGCGACGCTGCCGGCTGAGCCCCGCGGCCTCCCGCGACGATCGCGCGTGACCGCGCAGGTGCGGTCGGAGCGGCGACGCCGCGCCGCCAGCCCGGCGCCGGCCCGAGCGCGCGGCGTGATGAGGGCGGGAGCTAGAGGTCCAGCACGCCGCTGTCCGACGGGCGAGGCCCGCCGCGCGCCAGCCACGGACCGAGACCCGGCGCCGCGAAGGCCGCCACCAGCGCCCGGTCGCGCACGGCCGCCACCGCCGGGGAGCGGGTCTGCAGGGCGGTCCCGAGCGCGAGGGACAGCCGCGTCGCCGCGGCCACGTGGGGCGCGCGCAGCCGCTCGTACGACGACACGTCCCCGGCGGCCAGCAGCGCGGCCAGCGCCCAGGCGTCGCGCAGTCCCGCGCCGAGCCCCTGCCCCGCGAAGGGCGGCATCGTGTGCGCGGCGTCCCCGGCGAGCAGCACCCGCCCCGACCGCCAGCGCCCCGCCCGGCGCGCGCCGAAGCGGTAGTCCACCGCCCGGACGACCTGCAGCGGTGCCGGGTCGGTGTCCTGCGCGATGAGGTCGACCGGCGACGGCGAAGGACCCGGCGGCAGCAGCCACTCCCAGCGGTGGCCACCGGGTACCGGCATGTCCACCTGCGGCCGCGCCGGGTCGGCCGTGTAGGTGAACAGCGGCCGTTCCGGCACCGGCGGCCCGACCACGTCGACCACGAGCCAGCGCTGCGGCAGGTCGCGGCCGAGCCAGCCGAGGCCGGCGCGCTGTCGTACCGAGGACGACGCTCCGTCGCACCCCACCAGCCAGGACCCCCGCACCGACGACCCGTCCGACAGCCGCACCGTCACCCCGGTGGCGTCCTGGGCGAGACCCTCCATCGACACCCCGAGCCGGACGGTGACCGGGAGCCCGGCCACCACCGCCCGCAGCCGCGACTCCAGCAGCGGCTGCGCGTAGAACGACAGCCCCGGGTAGCCGCGCGACGACGGGAAGCGCACCCGCCCCAGCTCCACCCGCGCGGCCGAGAGGAACCGCACCGGCACGTCGAGCAGGAAGCCCTCGGTCAGCCCCGGCGCGGTCCGCGCGAGGATCTCCAGCACCTCGCCGTCGGCGGCGACCGCACGCGGCAGCGGGAACGGCGTCAGCGAGCGCTCCACCACCAGCACCGACGCGCCGAGCGCCGCGAGCCGGGCGGCCAGCAGCGCGCCCACCGGGCCGTAGCCGCACACGACGACGTCGTACCGCTGCACGACCTACCCTCCCGACATGCTCCGGTCGACCATCCTCGCGGCCAGCCGCAACGCCCGCGTCAAGACCCTCGTCGCGGGCGCCCCGGTGTCCCGCAACGTGGTCAAGCGCTTCGTCGCGGGGGAGCGCACCGAGGACGCCGTGCGCGCCACCCGCGGCCTGCTCGACGCCGGCCTCACGGTCAGCCTGGACCACCTCGGCGAGGACACCACCGACGCCACGCAGGCCAAGGCGACCGTCGCGGCCTACCTGGAGCTGCTGGGCCAGCTCTCCGACGCCGGCCTGACCCAGGGCGGCCGCTCCGAGGTGTCGGTCAAGCTCAGCGCGGTCGGCCAGACCATCGACCGCGGCCTCGCCGTCGACGGCGCCCGCCAGGTCTGCACGGCCGCGCGCAACGCCGGCACCACGGTCACCCTCGACATGGAGGACCACACCACCACCGACTCGACCCTCGAGGTCCTCGCCGAGCTGCGCGCCGACTTCCCCGACACCGGCGCGGTGCTGCAGTCCTACCTGCACCGCACCGAGGCCGACTGCCGCGACCTCGCCGGCGCGGGCAGCCGGGTGCGGCTGTGCAAGGGCGCCTACAAGGAGCCGCCGTCGGTCGCCTTCCAGAGCACGGAGGAGGTCGACGCGTCGTACGTCCGCTGCCTGCAGGTGCTGATGGAGGGCGACGGCTACCCGATGGTGGCCACCCACGACCCGGCGATGGTCGCCGCGGGGCAGCGCCTGGCGGCGTCCCGCGCGCAGGGGACGTACGAGTTCCAGATGCTGTACGGGATCCGCCCGGCGGAGCAGCAGCGGCTGTCGGCGGCGGGCGAGAGGGTGCGGGTCTACGTGCCGTACGGCGACGAGTGGTACGGCTACCTCATGCGCAGACTCGCCGAACGCCCCGCCAACCTCGCCTTCTTCCTCCGCGCCCTCGTGAGCCGGTCATGAGCGGGCCCGGGGTCATCGCCCTGCTCGGCGTCGGCAAGCTGGGGGAGGCGCTGCTGTCCGGGCTGCTCCGCTCCGGGCAGCCGGCCGACAGCCTGCTCGGCGCGGAGAAGCACCCGGAGCGGGCGGCCGAGATCGCCGAGCGGTACGGCGTGCAGACCCCCCACCCGGTGGACGCGGTCGGGCAGGCCGACACCGTGCTGCTCGCGGTCAAGCCGCAGGACATGCGCGCGCTGCTGGCCGAGGTGGCCGGCGCGCTGCGCCCCGGGACGCTGGTCGTGAGCCTGGCCGCCGGCATCACCACCGCGCTGGTCGAGTCCGAGCTCCCCGAGGGCACCCCCGTCGTGCGCGTCATGACCAACACCCCGGTCTTCGTCGACGAGGCGATGTCGGCGGTCTCGCCGGGCTCCCACGCGACCGGGGAGCACCTCGAGCTGGTCGAGGAGCTGCTGCGCCACGTCGGCCAGGTCGTGCGCGTCCCGGAGTCGCAGCAGGACGCCGTGACGGCGCTGTCGGGCAGCGGTCCGGCGTACTTCTTCTTCCTCGTCGAGGCCATGATCGACGCCGGGATCCTGCTCGGGCTGCCGCGGGCGGTGGCCGCCCAGCTGATCGTCCAGACCGCGGTCGGCTCGGCCAAGATGCTGGCCGAGTCCGGCGAGCACCCGGTGCTGCTCCGCGAGGCCGTGACCAGCCCCGGTGGCACCACGATCGCCGCGATCAGGACGCTCGAGGACCACGCCGTCCGCTCGGCGATGCTGGCCGCGATCGAGGCGGCCCGCGACCGCTCCCGGGAGCTCGCCGGCGGCTGAGTCCTGCGTCACCCGGGCAGGAACAGGCGCTTGCGCGGCGAACCACCTCCGCATGCGCCTGTCCCTGCGTCTCGTCGCCCCCACCGCCCTGCTCGCGCTGGCCGGCTCGGCCCTGCCCGCGCTCAGCGCACCGCCCTCGCTGCGCATCGACTTCCGCGGTGCCCACGTGGTGCGCGGTGACCTCGGCAGCGCGAGCGGCCCGGCCCGCGGCTGGGCGCTCGAGGCGCTGCGGACGCAGGCGTCCCGGCTCGGGGTCGACGCGGCGGCGTACCGCTTCGAGCAGGTCCGCACCTCGCTGATCGGCACCCACGTCCGCGGCCGGCAGACGGTCGGCGGGGTGCCCGTGCGCGGCAGCAGCGTCCTGGTCAGCGCGGTCGGCGGCCGGGTCGTGCAGGTCGACGCGACCCAGCTGCGGCTGCCCGGTGCCCCCGCGACCCGCCCGGTCGGCGACGTCGTCGCCCGGGCCGCCGCCCTCGACGCCCTGCACGCCACCGCGCTGCTCGCCCCGACCGCGGTCGAGCGGGTCATGGTGGCGCGCGAGGGCCGGCTCGTGGACACCTACCGCGTCGCGGTCGTCGCGAAGGTGCCGGCCCGGGCCGCCACGGTCGAGGTCGCCGCGGCCACCGGACGCGTGCTCGCGGTGCTCGACGAGTCCGACAAGGTCGACGGCACGGCGACCGTCTTCGACCCCAACCCCGTGGTCACGAAGCGCGACAGCACCCTGCGCCAGCCCGCCGAGGCCGGCGCCCCGGTCGACCTGGACCTCGACAGCCCGGCGCTCACGGCCCAGCGGCGCCGGCTCCCGCTCCGCCAGCTCGACCCGACCGCGCTGGCCGCCGGCCGCCTGTCCGGCCCCTTCGTCAACGTGCTGTCCGGCGGCTACCTGAGCAAGGACGTCGACGTCACCCGGGCCGACCCGCGCTTCGAGGGCGCCATGGCGTACGCCCACCTGGACCGCTACCAGCGCTACCTGCAGGCGCTCGGCTTCCGCGGCCGCGCCGCGGTGAACGCGGAGCCGCAGGAGGTCGTCGCGGTGCCCGTCCCGGGCTACGACAACAGCTTCTACCAGCCCGGCAACGACCTGATGCTGCTCGGCGGGGGCGGTGTGGACGACGGCGAGGACGCCGACGTGATCCTCCACGAGTACGGCCACGCCATGCAGGACGCGCAGGTCCCGGGCTACGGCGAGACCGCCGAGGGCGGCGCGATGGGGGAGGGCTTCGGCGACTTCCAGGCCGCCGCCTACTTCGCCCGCAGCGGCAAGGGCTTCCACGACGCCTGCGTCGCGGACTGGGACGCCACCTCGTACAGCACCGCCGACGGTGCCGTGCCTGCGCCGCGTCGACGGGACCAAGAAGTACCCGCGCGACCTGGCCGGCGAGGTCCACGACGACGGCGAGATCTGGTCGGCGTTCCTGTGGCGGCTGCGCGCGAGCCTCGGCACCACCGAGCAGTCCCGCTCCGACAACAGCCTGCGCCTGGTCGTCGCGATGCACGAGCTCCTCACCCCGCAGGCCGACTTCGGCGACGCGGTCGCCGGGCTGCGCACGGCGGCCAGGGCGCTCGGCAAGCCGCAGTGGGCGACACTGGTGGACCGCGCCGCGCGGACGGGCGGGCTGCCGCTCAACCCCTGAGGTGCGGTCGCGCGCCGAGCGGGAAGGCACTGGGCATGAGTGACAGCACGCTGGTCGTCTGGGACGACGAGTTCCTGACGTACGACTTCGGCTCCGACCACCCGATGCGGCCCCTGCGGCTCGGGCTGACCATGGCGCTCGCCGGGCAGCTCGGCGTGCTGCAGCGGCCCGGCGTGACGCTGCAGGCGCCCTCCATGGCCGGCGACGACCTGCTCGAGCTGGTGCACGACCCGATGTACGTCGCGTCGGTCCGCCGCGCTCCCGACGACCTGCTCGGCCGGCTGTCGCTGCGCTGGGGCCTCGGCACCGAGGACGTCCCGGTCTTCCCGGCGATGCACGAGGCCTCCGCGCTGGTCACCGGCGCCTCCGTCGACGCGGCCCGGGCCGTCTGGGAGGGCCGGCACCAGCACGCGGTCAACCTCTCCGGCGGCCTCCACCACGCCATGAAGGACCGCGCGTCCGGCTTCTGCGTCTACGACGACCCGGCGGTCGCCATCGCCTGGCTGCTGTCGGCCGGCGCCAAGCGGGTGGCCTACGTCGACGTCGACGTGCACCACGGCGACGGCGTCGAGGCGGCCTTCTACGACGACCCGCGGGTGCTGACCATCTCGCTGCACGAGAGCGGGCGCACGCTCTTCCCCGGCACCGGCTGGGCCGACCAGGTCGGCACGGACGACGCCGCCGGGACCAACATGAACGTCGCCCTGCCCGCCGGCACGACCGACGCCGGCTGGCTGCGGGCCTTCCACGCGACCGTCCCGCCGGCGCTGCGCGCGTTCAAGCCCGAGGTCATGCTGACCCAGCACGGGTGCGACACCCACGCGCTCGACCCGCTGGCGCACCTGATGATGAGCGTGGACGGCCAGCGGGCGACGTACAAGGCCCTGCACGACCTGGCCCACGAGCTCTGCGGCGGCAAGTGGATCGCGGTGGGCGGCGGCGGCTACGAGCCGGTGCAGGTCGTCCCGCGGGCCTGGACCCACCTGCTGGCCGAGGTCACCGGCGGCGGGCCGGTCGACGGCGCCACCCCCGGCGCGTGGCGCGAGCAGGCGGCCGAGCAGGGGCGCGAGCTGGCGCCGACCTCGCTGACCGACGGCGAGGACGCGGCGTACGACCCGTGGGAGGGCGGCAGCGGCGACCCCGACGACCCGGTCGACCGGGCCGTCGCGGAGACCCGCAAGCACGTCTTCCCCCACCTCGGGCCTGGACCCCGACCATGCGCAGGGCTGAGCTCCGCGAGCACCTGCTCGCCACCCGCATCGCCGGCGACGTCGACACCCCGCGCGAGGACAACCTGCGCAACATGGCCCGGATGGCCGAGGGCCGCTACGGCTACGACTTCGGGCTGCTGCCGCGCGCGCGCGTACACCCGCGACGAGGTCCTCGAGGTCATGGTCCGGCTGTGCGGGGTGCAGGCCGACCCGGCGTACGAGCACGGCCGCGACACCATCGACGTCGACCTGACGCTGGACGCCCTCACGAAGCACCGCGACCGGCTGGCCCTCGCGGCCGGGCGCCGCGAGCGGGTCCTGCTGGCCACCGGCCACCCGACCGGGCTGCTCGCCTCGCACGTCGTCGTCGCCGCGGCCCTGCGCCGGGCCGGCGCCACCGTCCTCGTCGCCGACCCGGCCTGGGAGTGGCCCTGGGACGGCGGCTCGAGCTGGTCGCAGGGGCGGCCGCGCCACGTCCGCGCGATCGGCGGCGTGCACGTGCTGGCCAGCGGCGGCGAGCTGCTGCACACCCACTTCGCCGAGCCGATGCGGGCGGTGCTGTCGGCGCTCGAGAGCCCGCCGGACCTCGTCGTCGCCGACCACGGCTGGGCCGGCGCCGCCGTCTCCGCCGGCCACGAGGTCCTCGCGTACGCCGACTGCAACGACCCGGCGCTGTTCGTCGCCGAGGCCGAGGGCGCGTCCCTGGTGACCGTCCCGCTGGACGACAACGTGCGCCCGCACCTGTACGACCCGATGGCCGACTTCCTGCTGGAGGGCTGGGCCACCTGAGCCGCCCGTACGGGGGATGGTGCGCCCGCTCCCTCCCCGCTACGCTCGCCGCGCACGTGCGCATCCATGCCGCCGGTGGGGAAGCCGGCAGACGGAGCGCGCTCTCCACCCGCGTGCGTCCTCAGAGAGCAGTCGATGCCGCATGCGTGACCAGAACGCTTCCGAGCTCGCCGAGGTCCGGTTCCTGACCGTGGCCGAGGTGGCGTCGATCATGCGCGTCTCGAAGATGACCGTCTACCGCCTGGTGCACAGCGGAGAGCTCACGTCCGTACGGGTGGGGCGGTCCTACCGGGTGCCCGAGCGCGCGGTCCACGACTACCTGCGCGGGGCGTTCCCCTCCACCGGCTGAGGCCGTCGGCCCGCGGTGGCCGACAGGTACGCTCTCGCACCAACGTCGCCGGTGTCCCGGCGAGTCGCACCCCCCAGACACGAGCAGAGGTTCCGACGTGGGTTCCGTCATCAAGAAGCGCCGCAAGCGGATGGCCAAGAAGAAGCACCGCAAGCTGCTGAAGAAGACCCGCGTCCAGCGTCGCAACAAGAAGTAGCCGCTCCGGCGCCGTGAGGGCGCTCACAGCCGGTCTGCCCGGGTTCGTCCGCCGGTAGGCTGCGGGTCCGCTCGCGTCGAGGGGAACTGCCGTGCCACCGTCCTCCGCAGGCCCCGGGTCGTGCTCGTCACCGGGGTCAGCCGCTACCTGGGCAGCCGGCTCGCCGGCGTGCTGTCGGCCGACCCGTCCGTCGAGCGGGTCATCGGCGTCGACACGGTCGGCCCGAGCCACGAGACGTCCCGGGCGATGGGCCGCGCGGAGTTCGTCCGCGCCGACATCCGCAACCCGCTGATCGCCAAGGTCATCGCGGAGGCGCAGGTCGACACCGTCGTCCACATGAACGTCATCGCCACCCCGACGGGCGCCGGGGGCCGTACGGCGATGAAGGAGATCAACGTCATCGGCACGATGCAGCTGCTCGCTGCGTGCCAGAAGGCGCCGACGATGCGCAAGCTCGTCGTGAAGTCGACGACCGCCGTCTACGGCTCCTCGCCCCGCGACCCGGCGCTGTTCACCGAGGACGTCGAGCCGCGGTCGCTGCCGAAGTCGGGCTACGCCAAGGACGCCGTCGAGGTCGAGGGCTACGTCCGCGGCTTCGGCCGCCGCCGCCCCGACGTCACGCTGTCGCTGCTGCGCTTCACCAACTTCATCGGCCCGCAGATCCCGTCGACGCTGACCCGCTACTTCGCGCTGCCGGTGGTGCCGACGGTGCTGGGCTTCGACCCGCGCGTGCAGCTCTGCCACGAGGACGACGGCATCGAGGTCCTGCGCCGCACGGTCGCCGAGGACCACCCCGGCATCTACAACGTCGGCGGCTCCGGCGTCCTGCTGCTGTCGCAGGCGATCCGCCGGCTCGGCAAGCCCTCGGTGCCGGTCGTCGCGCCGGCGGTGTCGCTGGTCGCGTCCGCCTTCCGCCGGGCCGGCCTGGTCGACTTCTCGCCCGAGCAGATGCGCTACCTCGAGCACGGCCGCGTCGCCGACGTCAGCCGCCTGCAGCGCGAGCTCGGCTGGGGCCCGCGGCCGACCGCCGAGGCCTTCGCCGACTTCGTCAGCTCGCTCACCGGCTCGCGCCACCTCGACCCCGAACGGCTGGGTGCGCTCGAGCAGCGCGCGCTGGCCCTGCTGCCCAGCCGCCGTACGTCCTCCGGAGCCGTCCATGCCTGAGCCCGTCGACGCCGCGCCGCTCGGCAAGGTCATCCCGCTCGACCGCCGCGCCGCGCCCGGCCCGCAGCCCGTGCCCGACCCGGCGCCGGCCGAGAGGACCGGACTGGGAGCGCAAGGTCGCCCACGGCCTGGCGTTCCTGCGGCGCCGGCTCACCGGTGACTACGAGGTCGACGACTTCGGCTTCGACCCCGACCTCACCGACCACGTGATCCTGCCGCCGCTGCGGCCGCTCTACGACTCGTGGTTCCGGGTCGAGACCCGCGGGCTCGAGAACGTCCCGGACACCGGCGGCGCCCTCGTCGTCGCCAACCACTCCGGCACGATCCCGCTCGACGCGCTGATGACCTCGCTCGCGCTGCTCGACCACCACCCGGCCCACCGCCACCTGCGCCTGCTCGGCGCCGACCTCGTCTTCCGCCTGCCGGTCGTCGCGCCGCTGGCCCGCAAGGCCGGCAACACGCTCGCCTGCAACGCCGACGCCGAGCGCCTGCTCAGCGCCGGCGAGCTGGTCGGCGTCTGGCCGGAGGGCTTCAAGGGGATCGGCAAGCCGTTCAGCGAGCGCTACAAGCTGCAGCGCTTCGGCCGCGGCGGCTTCGTCAACGCCGCGCTCAAGACCGGCGTCCCGATCATCCCGTGCTCGATCGTCGGGGCCGAGGAGACCTACCCGATGCTCGGCAACGCCAAGACGGTCGCCCGGCGTGCTCGGCCTGCCGTACGCGCCGATCACCCCGTTCTTCCCCTGGCTCGGCCTGCTCGGCGCCGTCCCGCTGCCCAGCAAGTGGATCATCGAGTTCGGCGAGCCGATCGACACGGCGTCCCTCGGCGGCCGGCCGCGGCCGAGGACCCGATGCTGGTCTTCAACCTCACCGACCAGGTGCGGGAGACCATCCAGTCCGACGCTCTACACGCTGCTCATGCAGCGCCGCAGCGTCTTCTTCTAGGCGCGCGGCTGGCTCGCGCCCACGGCCTGCGTCCGCCGCCGGCGACGCACGCAACTGCATCCGGACGCACCCCGTGCCGGCACCTGCCCGCGAGGGTCGGCGCGCCGGTCGACGGCTGCCGATGGAGCGTACCCTAGCGCTCGCGCGCCGGCTGGCGCTGAGGCGGCCGTAGCCCCGTCAGCGCCGTGTCCTAGCGCGATGCGGGCTGGCGCTGGCGGCCGCGCCGCCGCGGTCACGCGAGGCGGAGGCGCGCCGCGGCGGTCCGGGACGGGGGCGGCGGCGGGACGCGGCAGCCGCGCCTGCCCGACGTCGCGCAGGTGCCCGTGGCCGGCGTGCCGGCGGTGCAGCGCCAGCCCACCCAGGACGCCGCCGGTGAGCGCGCCGATGCCGGCCGCGGTCGGGATGCCGATCTTGGCGGCCTTGCGCCCGGTGCGGAAGTCGCGGACGACCCAGCCGCGGTCGCGGGCGATGCCGCGGAGCTTGGTGTCGGGGTTGATCGCCACGGCGTGGCCGACCGCCGACAGCATCGGCACGTCGTTGCTCGAGTCGCTGTAGGCGGTGCAGCGGGCCAGGTCGAGCCCCTCGCGCTCGGCGAGCGCGCGTACGGCCTCCGCCTTGGCGGGACCGTGCAGCGGCTCGCCGACCAGGCGGCCGGTGTAGAGGCCGTCCTCGACCTCGCTGACCGTGCCGAGCGCGCCGGTCAGGCCGAGCCGCTTGGCGATGATGCGGGCCAGCTCCACCGGGGTCGCGGTGACCAGGAAGACGCGCTGCCCGGCGTCGAGGTGCTGCTGGGCGAGGGCGCGGGTGCCCGACCAGATGCGCCGCTCCATCAGCTCGTCGTAGATCTCCTCGCCGTAGGCGACGATCTCCTCGACCGACTTGCCGGCGACCAGCCCGAGCGCCTTGTCGCGCGCCTCGGCGACGGCGTCGAGGTCCTCGACCCCGCGTACGCGGAACGCCAGCTGCTGCCAGCCGAAGCGGAGCAGGTCCTTGGTGGTGATGAGGCCGCGGCCGGCCATGCCCTTGCCGAAGAAGTAGATCGACGCGCCGCGGATCATCGTGTTGTCGACGTCGAAGAAGGCGGCGGCGGTCGGGTCGGCGTCGACGTCGAGCGACGCCTCGACCTCGGCGGCCGCCGCCGAGGCGGCCCCGGCGAGGACCGCCTTGACGCCGTCCTCACCGGAGCGGCGGCGAAGGAGCCGGAACGAGCGCGGCACGGTGCCTCCTGGGCAGTCGACGGCGCGCCCGAGCCTAGTGGTCGGTCTTGATCCCGATCGAGGGCAGCGTCGGCAGGCTCGGCAGGGGGAGCGGCGACAGCGCGGGCAGCGCGGAGCGCGCCGGCAGCGGGACGACGACCGCCGTCGGCAGCGGCAGTGCCGGCAGCGAGGGCACCGGGACGGCCAGCGACGGCAGCACCGGGAGCGACGGCAGCGGCAGGACGATGCGTCGGCGCCGGGGAGCCGGGAGGTCGGGTGGCCGCCGGTGACGGCGCCGCCGGGGACGGCGGCGCGACCGGCTCGGGCGAGCCGGCGGGGGCCGAGGTCGACGGCGCCGGGGTCGGCTCGGGTGTGGCGGACGGGTCGCCGGCCGGCGCGGGCGACGTCGACGGGCTGGCGACCACGGACGGCTCGGGGGTCGGCGCCGGCACGGCCGGGTCGGTCACCAGCAGCTCGGAGGCGTCGGCGCGCACGGTCGAGACGAGCGCCAGGCTCTCGGTGGCCTGGGTACGCGCGTCGCCGGGCAGCAGCGGCAGCAGCTCCTGCAGCTCGCGGCCCTGGTCGTCGGACCACTCCTGGAGCAGCTCGAGCGCGGACGGGCTGGCCGCCTGCAGGAGCAGCCCGGAGCCGGCCCGGGTCTCGGCGTCCATGTCCTCGAGCGTCTCGACGACGAGGCTGCTGTCGGCGCCGGCGGCGAGCGGCTGCCCCGGCGTCGGGGCCTCCAGCGCGACGCTGCCCCGCCCGCGGGCCAGCGCGGCGACCTCGTCGAGCCGCTCGCTGGCGAACTGCAGGTGGCGCTCGCCCTTCTCGACCGGGCCGTCGGCGGTGCGCAGCTGCAGGCTCTCGGTCGCCTTCTTCACGCCGTAGAACGGCTGGCCGGGCAGCGACCGGTCGCCGGCGACCGCGACGCCCGTGACGGCGACGACGGAGGCCATGGCGCCTGCGGCGACGCCGAGGGTGCGGCGGCGGGCGGCCGTACGGGTCCAGGCGAGGGCCGACGCGACGCCGGTCTCGTGCAGGGGGGTCGGCGCGGCGGACTGGACCGTCGCGACCGCGACCAGGCGGGTGCGGAGCGCGGCGCGGAACTCCGGCCGCGGCGCGGTCGCGGCCTCGAGGGCCGGGGCGACCGCGGCGAGCCGGGCGGCCACGCGGGCCAGCTCCTGCGTGCCGGCGGTCCGGCGGGGGCGGTCGCCGTCGAGGACGCGGGCCAGCTCGTCGGCGGCGCCACGGGTGCCGAAGGCCTTCACGGCGCCACCTCCTCGGCGGGGACCGCGGCCCGGACGGCCGCTCCGAGGGACAACGAGGCAGGGGCGCGGGCAGGTACGGGTGGCAGGCAGAATGGCCCGGAATGACCATCACAGCTCCACCCCCTCGGGCAGCAGCCGGCCGAGGGCCCGGACGGCGCGGTACTGCAGCGCCTTCACCGCCCCCTCGTTCTTGCCCATGGCCAGCGCGGTCTCGGCCACCGAGAGCCCCTGCAGGAAGCGCAGCACGATGCACTCCTGCTGCTCGGCGCCCGAGCTGCCGCACCGCGCTGAGCAGGACCTTGTTCTGCATCGACTCGAGCACGGCGCCCTCGGGCCCGTCCTCGACGAGGACGGCGCCGGACTCGCGTGACGTCGTCGGTCGTCAGCTCGAGCCGGTAGCGGCCGCTCTTGTAGTGGTCGGCGATGAGGTTGCGGGCGATGGTGACGAACCAGGCCCCGACGTCGCGGCCCTGCCAGGTGAAGGACCCGATGCGGCGCAGCGCCCGCAGGAACGTCTCGCTGGTCAGGTCCTCGGCGAGCTGCTGGCTCGCGACGCGGTAGTAGACGTAGCGGTAGACGAGGTCGACGTAGCGGTCGTACAGCTCGCCGAAGGCGTCCGCGTCGCCGGCCTGGGCGCGCTGCACCAGGGCGAAGGCGACGGCGGTGTCGCCCTCGGGCGCGGGCAGCGCCTCGTCGCCGGCCGGGCTGGGGGAGGGGACGGCGAGGCCGGCGGTGGTGACGCCGGGGCCCTCGACCACGCGGAACCGCGGCCGCGCGATCCCGTCGAGCGGGTCGGCGGCCACCAGGACCGCCCGGGCGCCACGGGCCAGCTCGCGCGCGCGGGCGTCGCGGACGGCCGCGCGCAGCTGGGTCAGCCCGTCGGGCCGGCTCACGACCGAGCTCCGCGCACGGCAGCGCCGCACGCGGCGCGACGAGCGGGCCGGGGCATCGGGCTCCGTTCGGGAGGCTCGGTGTGCGGAGGTCGGCCGCCCGATGGTAGGGCGCCCAGCGGCAGCGCTCAGCGGAACGGACTGTCGGCGCCGAGACGTACCCTTCCGGGCATGTCGACGGGGGCTGCTGCGGACCGGCCGCTGTCCCGCGCCGCGCGCCGGCGCCGGCGCAGCCGCCGGGTCGGCCGCACGCTGCTGGTGGCCGTGCTGGCGGTGCTGGTCGGCCTGACGACCTTCGTGGGCGGGCTGCTCGCCGCGCCGGCCGACTTCGACTCCGACCTGGTGCCCGAGCAGAAGTCGGTGCTGCTGCTGGCCAACGACGGCAAGACGCAGTTCGCCGCGATCCCGCCGCCGACGCGACGGCAGATCGTGCCGGCGGAGGACATCCCCGACGTGATGCGCGAGGCCATCATCTCGGCCGAGGACGAGCGCTTCCTGGAGCACCAGGGCGTCGACCCGCTGGCCACGATCCGGGCGGCCTACCGCGACCTGGCCGGCGGCAAGACCCAGGGCGGCTCGACCCTGACGCAGCAGTACGTGAAGAACGCCTACGTCGGCAGCGACCGGACCCTGCTCCGCAAGGTGCGCGAGGCGGCCCTGGCCGTGCGCCTGGAGAAGGAGAAGTCCAAGGACGAGATCCTCACCGACTACCTCAACGCGCTCTACCTGGGCAACGGCGTCTACGGCGTGCAGGCGGCGGCGAAGTACTACTTCGGCGTCGACGTGAAGGACCTCGCCCTCGACGAGGGCCGCGGTCAGCGCACCGAGACGCTGGCGCTGGCCCGGGCCGCCCTGCTCGCCGGCATGGCCCCGGCGCCGTCGGCGTGGAACCCCGTCCGCGACCCCGAGACCGCCAAGGCGCGGCAGAAGTACACGCTCAACCGCATGGTCGTCGCCGGCTACATCACGCCGGCGCAGGCCAGCGACGCGCTCGAGCGCGGCGTGGAGCCGGTGCGCGAGACGCCGCCCGAGCCGCCGACCAACGCCCCGGAGTTCGCCGACCTCGTCAAGGCGCAGCTGCGGGAGGAGTTCGCGAACGACGAGGACGTGCTCTTCCGCGGCGGGCTGCGGGTGCAAGACCACGCTCGACGCCGACCTGCAGGAGGCGGTCACCCGGGCCGCCCGCGAGGTGCTGCCGGACGACGACGACCCGCAGGCCGCGGTGGTCGCCGTCGACATCCGCAACGGCGACGTCAAGGCCATGACCACGCTGCGCCGGGTGCCCGAGGTGATCACCGAGCAGGGCCCCGTCCCGGGCACGTCGGGCTACCAGCGCAACGGCTACAACCTGGCCACCAACGCCTACCGCTCCTCCGGCTCGACGATCAAGCCGTTCACGCTGGCCGCCGCGCTGGAGGACGGCCACTCGCTGCGACGAGTCGCGCTACGCGCCGCAGTGCGCGCCCTACCGCGACACCCGCGAGACCGACAAGTACTGCAACTCCGACGGCGGCGAGTCCGGCCGGTTCACGCTCCGCTCGGCGCTGGCGAAGTCGGTCAACACGGTCTACGTGCCGCTCGCCGACGAGGTCGGCCACGAGCAAGGTCCGCCAGCTGATGCTCGACGCCGGGGTGCGGGCGCTCGACCCCGACGGGCCGGACAAGCGCCGGCCGGCGCTGGACCCCGGGCCGGAGAGCTTCGGCCTCGGCACGACCGCCCTGGTCACGCCGCTGTCGATGGCCAGCGCCTACGGCACGCTCGCCAACCACGGCGTCCGGATGGCGCCGCGCTTCTTCAACGAGGTCCGGGCCAGCGCGGCGTACGGCGGGGGCGTCCTCGGCCAGTCGCCCGGCCCGGCCAAGGGCACCCGGGTCATGCCGGTCGAGGTCGCCGACCAGGTCACGGTGGCGATGCGCGACGCGGTCACCCGCGGCACCGCGACGGCGGCGGCCCAGCCCTTCGAGGTGTTCGGCAAGACCGGCACGACCAACGACTCCAAGGACGCCTGGTTCATCGGCTGCGCCCGCTCCCCGCAGAACCTCTGCCTCGCCGTGTGGATGGGCTACGAGAAGACGGCCGGCTGCGACACGGTCAACGGCCCCTGCGGCGGCATGCTCAACGTCAACGGCGTGAAGCAGGTCTACGGCGGCACCCTGCCGGCCCGCATCTTCAGCCGGACCTTCGAGGTGCTGCGGGAGATCCAGGCCGACCGGGCCGCGCGGATGGCCGGCAAGGCCCCGTCACCCACCGCCGGCCCGTCGTCCGCGACCGACGGCGCCTCCACCCGGGCCCGCCGCCGCGCCGCGACGAGCGAGCCCACGACGACCCGCCGCCGACGGACGGCCGCCCCGACGGCCGCCGCCGCGCCGACCCGCACGGCGGCGTCGCCGGTGCCCGAGGAGCCGGCCGACGCCCCGCCCCCGTCGCAGGAGCCCGAGCCGTCGCAGGAGCCGCCCCCGATCCTCCCGCCGCCGCCGGCGGCCTCGCCGGAGCCTGCGGGCGAGGCGACCCCGGCCAGCCGCGGCGAGCCCGGCGCCGGGCTGACCGGTCACGGTTGTGTGAGACTTCGCCGTCGCGCGCGAGGTCGCGCGACCGGACGGGGGAGGCCAGGCGTGACGACAGCCCAGAGCGAGCCGCGCAACCTGGCGGACCTGGTGCGCCGGGCGGCCGACACGCACCCCCGACAAGGCGGCCTTCCTGTCGGGGGCGCAGACCCTGTCGTGGCGCGAGCTCGACGCGCGCGTCGACGGCGTCGCACGCGGTCTGCAGGGGCTCGGCGTGCAGCCCGGCGACCGGCTCGCCCTGCAGCTGGGCAACACCCTGGACTTCCCGGTCGCCTACTTCGGCGCCCTGCGCGCCGGGGTGGTCGTCGTGCCGGTCAACACCGGCTACACCCGCCCCGAGCTGCTGCACGTCCTGCAGGACAGCGGCGCCCGCGCCTTCCTCACCGACCGGGGCGCGCCCGGCGACGTGGCCGAGCTGCGCGAGGCGGCCACCGGCCTGGAGCACGTCCTGCTGTCCACGGCCGACCTGGAGCAGGCCGGCGAGCAGAGCGGGCCGGCGCCGGTCGAGGCCGTCGGCGGCGGCGAGGACCTCGCGGTCGTGCTCTACACGTCGGGCACCAGCGGCCGCCCGAAGGGCGCGATGCTGCCGCACCGGGCGCTGCTGGCCAACCTCGACCAGTGCGCGCGGATCGACCCGCCGGTGACCGCCCCCGACGACGTCGTGCTGCTGGTGCTCCCGCTGTTCCACGTCTACGGCCTCAACAGCGCCCTCGGCGCGGTGGCCTGGAACGGCGCGACCGGCCTGCTGGTCGAGCGCTTCGACCCGGTCGACACGCTCGAGCAGGTGCGCCGTCACGGCGTGACGAACCTGGTCGGCGCGCCGCCGATGTACGTCGCCTGGTCGATGCTGCCCGACGTCGAGCAGGCCTTCTCCGGCGTCCGGCTGCGCCATCAGCGGCGGTGCCCCGCTGCCCGCGACGGTGCTGCACCGGCTGCAGGACACCAGCGGCCACCACGTCTTCGAGGGCTACGGGCTGACCGAGACCGCGCCGGTGCTCACCACCACGCTCATGAGCGAGGCGGCCAAGGCCGACTCGATCGGCCGGCCGGTCCCGGGTGTCGAGCTGCGCCTGGTCGACGAGGCCGGCAACGACGCGGAGGAGGGCGACCCGGGCGAGATCCTCGTCCGCGGGCCCAACGTCTTCCTCGGCTACTGGCCGGACGCCGCCGACGGCCCGGACGCCGACGGCTGGTTCGCCACCGGCGACATCGCCCTGCTCGACGAGGACGGCGACCTGCACCTCGTCGACCGCCGGCGCGAGCTGATCCTGGTCAGCGGCTTCAACGTCTACCCGCGCGAGGTGGAGCAGGTCCTGCTCGGCCACCCCGGCGTGCACGAGGCCGCGGTGCTCGGCATCGCCCACCCCTACACCGGCGAGTCGGTCAAGGCGCTCGTCGTGCCCGTACGCGGGGCGCGCCTGACCGCCGACGAGCTGATCGCCCACTGCGCCCGCTCCCTGGCGCGGTTCAAGTGCCCGACGGCGGTCGAGGTCGTCGACGAGCTGCCGCACTCCGCGACCGGCAAGGTCAGCAAGGGCCGGTTGCGCGAGAGCGCGGAGGCCTGACGGTGGCGCTGCTCCGCCGCCGCACCCCGCCCGTCGCAGGTCACGCTGGTCACCCGCGACGGCTGCACGCTCTGCGCCGCGGCCGAGCCGGTCGTCCGCGCGGCGGCCGCGCAGGCGGGGGTGGCGTACGCCGTGCAGGACGTGGACACCGACCTCCCGGCGCAGGAGCGGGCGCGCTGGACCGACAAGGTGCCGGTGGTGCTGCTCGACGGCGTCGAGCACGCCTACTGGCAGGTCGACGAGAAGGCGCTGCGGCGTGCGCTCAGGGGCTGATGTGACGTGCACGGGTCGCCGACTTTGTGCAGGCGTTCACAAGCGCGTAACCTGATCGTCAGGGCCGTCGTACCGACCGTCCTGACAGACCCCCGCACCGCGGCAGGAGCCGTCCCGTGACCGAGCAGGGCCCGCCCGCGCCCAGGGTCCCCCCGGGTGCTCCGCGCCGTCGTCCTGCCCTCGTGCCCGAGGCCACCGTCGCCCGGCTGCCGCTCTACCTGCGGGCGCTGCACGCGCTGTCGGAGTCCGGCACGCAGCCGGGTCAGCAGCGAGGCGCTGGCTGCTGCGGCCGGCGTCAACTCCGCCAAGGTCCGCAAGGACCTGTCCCACCTCGGGTCCTACGGC
Organism: uncultured Actinomycetota bacterium; assembly: GCA_963762795.1. Classification (GTDB taxonomy): domain Bacteria; phylum Actinomycetota; class Actinomycetes; order Mycobacteriales; family SCTD01; genus RYN-170. The sequence continues at coordinate 68,937 of CAVXMC010000016.1, forward strand.
ACCCGCGGCGTCGGCTACGAGGTGGAGGAGCTGGTCTTCGAGATCAGCAACCAGCTCGGCCTCACCCAGGGCTGGTCGGTCGTGCTCGTCGGCGTCGGCAACCTGGGGCACGCGCTCGCCGGCTACGGCGGCTTCGCCGGCCGCGGGTTCCGGGTCGCGGCGCTGCTCGACGCCGACCCGCGCCGCGTGGGCGAGCAGATCGCCGGCCAGGTGGTGCAGCACGTCGACGCGCTGCCCGAGGTCGTCCGCAGCACCGGCGTCAGCATCGGCGTCATCGCGACACCCGCGTCGGCCGCCCAGCAGGTGTGCGACGCGCTCGTCGCCGCCGGGGTGACGAGCATCCTCAACTTCGCGCCGGTCGTCCTGACCGTCCCCGAGGGCGTCGACCTGCGCAAGGTCGACCTCGCCGTCGAGCTGCAGATCCTGTCGTTCCACCAGCACCGCCGCGCGGCGCTGTCCGAGGGTCGAGAGGTGTCGGCGTGAGCGTCCTGGTCGTGGGCGTGTCCCACCGCAGCGCCCCGGTGTCGCTGCTCGAGCAGGTCACCGTCGGCATGGGCGACCCGGCCGACGCGGTCACCGAGCTGCGCGGCGGCGCCGTCGCCGAGGCGGTCGTGCTGGCCACCTGCAACCGGGTCGAGGTCTACGCCGACACCGAGGGCTTCCACGCCGGGGTCGACGCCATCAGCGACTTCCTGGCCCGCACCAGCGGCGTGCCGCACGAGGAGCTGCGCAAGCACCTGTACGTGCACTGGGAGGGCCAGGCCGTCCTGCACCTGTTCCAGGTCGCCTGCGGCCTGGACTCCATGGTGGTCGGCGAGTCGCAGATCCTCGGCCAGCTCCGCCGCTCCTACGCCGCCGCCTCCTCGGGCGCCGGCCGCACGCTGCACGAGCTGTTCCAGAAGTCGCTCAAGGTCGGCAAGCGGGCCCACAGCGAGACCGGCATCGACGAGGCCGGCCGGTCGCTGGTCACCGTGGGCCTGGAGCACGCCACCGTCGAGGTCGGGTCGCTCGAGGGGCGTACGGGGCTCGTCGTCGGCGCCGGCTCCATGGGGGCCCTGGCCGGCGCCACCCTGCGCCGCGCGGGCGTGACCGAGATCGTCGTGGCCAACCGCACCGCCGGCAACGCCGCCCGGCTGGCCGCCTCGCTGGAGGGGCGCGGCATCGGGCTGGCCGACCTCGAGCAGGCCCTGGTCGACGCCGACGTCGTCGTCTCCTCCACCGGCGCGACCGGAGTGGTGGTGACCGCCGACGTCGTCGCCCGGGCCGTCGCCCGCCGCGGCGGCCGGCCGCTCGCGCTGCTCGACCTCGCGCTGCCGCGCGACATCGACCCCGAGGCAGGCGACCTGCCGGGCGTGACCCGGGTCGACCTCGAGCAGCTGGCCGTCGTGCTGAGCGGCACCCGGACCGGGGCCGACGTCGAGGCCGTCCGCGCGATCGTCACCGAGGAGGTCGGCGCCTTCCTGTCCTGGCAGCGGGCCAGCCGGGTCGCGCCCACCGTCGCCGCCCTGCGCGCCCGGGCCGACCAGGTCGTCGCCGCCGAGCTGGCCCGGCTGACCGGCCGGGTGCCCGACCTGGACCCCCGCGACCGGGCCGAGGTCGAGCAGGCGGTGCGCCGCGTCGTCGACAAGCTGCTGCACACGCCGACCGTGCGGGTGAAGGAGCTGGCCGACCCGAGCGGCGGGGTGTCGTACGCCGAGGCCCTGCAGGAGCTCTTCGGCCTGGACCGCGCCGCCCCCGCGGCCGTGGCCGGCACGCCGGTCGCGCTGGAGGAGTCCGAGGCGGTCGAGCTGGAGCCCGTCGAGGAGCCACCCGTCCTGCTGCAGGGCACCGCATGAGCCGCCCGCTCCTGCTCGGCACCCGCGGCAGCGCGCTCGCCATGACCCAGTCCGGCCACGTCGCCGACGGCGTGCGCGGCCTGGGCCGCGAGGTCGAGCTGCACCGCGTCGTGACCTACGGCGACACCTCGACCGCCGCCATCGCGCAGATGGGCGGCACCGGCGTCTTCGTCACCGCGCTGCGCGACGCGCTGCTGCGCAAGGAGTGCGACCTCGCGGTGCACTCCTTCAAGGACCTGCCCACCGCGCCGTCGCCGGGCCTGGTCATCGCCGCCGTGCCCCGGCGCGAGGACCCGCGCGACGTGCTCGTCGCCCGCGACGGCCTGACCCTCGGCGAGCTCCCGCAGGGCGCCAGGGTCGGCACGGGGAGCCCGCGCCGGGCCGCCCAGCTGCGCGGCCTCGGGCTCGGCCTCGAGGTCGTCCCGGTCCGCGGCAACGTCGACACCCGCATCGGCTTCGTCGCCTCCGGCGGGCTGGACGCCGTCGTCCTCGCCCGCGCCGGGCTGTCCCGGCTCGGCCGCCTCGACGAGGCCACCGAGGTGATCGACCCGCTCACCATGCTGCCCGCTCCGGCCCAGGGCGCCCTCGCCGTGGAGTGCCGCGAGGACGACACCGAGCTGGTCGCGCTGCTCGCGCAGCTCGACGACCCCGACACCCGCGCCGCCGTCGCCGCCGAGCGCGCCCTGCTCGGCGCGCTGGAGGCGGGTTGCTCCGCGCCCGTGGGGGCACTCGCGGAGGTGGCCGAGGGCGACGACGGCCCGGAGGTGTTCCTGCGCGGGCTCGTCGCCGCGCTCGACGGCTCCGACGCCGTGCGCCTGTCCGCCACCGGCGCGGTCGACGACGCCCGCGGGGTGGGGCTCCGGCTCGCCGCCGAGATGCTCGAGCTGGGCGCCGCGACCTTGATGGACATCGACCGAGACCAGACCCAGCCAGGAGAAGCCGTATGAGCCCGACCCGCGCGAAGAAGCCTGCCGGCCAGGTGGCCCTGGTGGGCGCCGGCGCCGGTGACCCCGGGCTGCTGGCCCTGCGCGCCGCCGAGGTGCTCGGCCGCGCCGAGCTGGTCCTCGTCGACGAGCGCGTCGACGAGGCCGTGCTCACGCACCTCGCCGCCGACGCGGAGGTCGTCCGCACCCCCGCCGCCGAGCAGCAGGGCGCCGCCCTCGTCGCCGCGGTCAAGGACGGCCGCGTCGTCGTCCGGCTGCTGCCCGGCGACCCCTTCTCCTCCGACCACGGGCCCAAGGAGGTCGAGGCGGTCCTCAAGGCCAAGCAGCGCCTCGAGGTCGTCCCGGGCGTCCCGGCCACCGTCGCCGTCCCCGGCTACGCCGGCCTCGCGCTCGGCTCGCCCCGCACCGTCGCCCGCCTCGAGGAGGGCACCGACTGGCGCGCGCTCGCCGGTGCGCCGGGCGCGCTGGTGCTCGAGACCGTCGCCGCCGAGGCCGGCAAGGCCGCCAGCGCCCTGGTCGAGCACGGTCGCAAGGCCGACACCGCCGCCAGCGTCACCGCCGGCGGCACCGGCGCCGAGCAGCGCACCGTCGTCACCACGCTCGACGCGCTGGACGCCGACGTGAGCGCCGCCGGCCTCACCGGCGACGTCGTCGTCGTCGTGGGCGACCCGGTCAAGAAGGCCGGCAAGCTCGGCTGGTACGAGTCGCGGCCGCTGTACGGCTGGCGCGTCCTCGTCCCGCGCACCCGCGACCAGGCCGGGGTGCTGTCGCAGGCGCTGCGCGGCTACGGCGCCATCCCGGTCGAGGTGCCGACCATCGCGGTCGAGCCGCCCCGTACCCCCGCCCCGATGGAGCGCGCGGTCAAGGGCCTGGTGACCGGCCGCTACCTGTGGGTCGCCTTCACCTCGACCAACGCGGTCAAGGCGGTCCGCGAGAAGCTCGAGGAGTTCGGCCTCGACGCGCGGGCCTTCGCCGGCGTGAAGGTCGCCGCGGTCGGCGAGACCACCGCGCAGGCGCTGGTCGAGTTCGGCATCAAGCCCGACCTGGTCCCGAGCGGCCAGCAGTCCAGCGAGGGCCTGCTCGCCGACTGGGCGCCGTACGACGAGGTGTTCGACCCGATGGACCGCGTGCTGCTGCCGCGCGCCGACATCGCGACCGACACCCTGCTCGCCGGGCTCAAGGACCTCGGCTGGCAGGTGGACGACGTCACGGCCTACCGGACCGTGCGCGCCGCGCCGCCGCCCGCCGAGACCCGCGAGGCGCTCAAGGGCGGCGGGTTCGACGCGGTGCTGTTCACCTCCAGCAGCACGGTGCGCAACCTGGTCGGCATCGCCGGCAAGCCGCACGACACGACCGTGCTGGCCTGCATCGGCCCGCAGACGGCGGCCACCGCGGAGGAGCTCGGCCTGCGGGTCGACGTCCTGTCGCCGCGGCCCGACGTCGCGACGCTGGTCCAGGCGCTCGCCGAGCACGCCGCCCAGCGCGAGGGCGAGCTGCCGAGCGCGGCCCGCCGCAAGAAGCTGGCGAAGGCGGCGAAGCGGTGACCTTCCCGGCGTCGCGCCCGCGGCGGCTGCGTCGTACGCCGGCCCTGCGCCGGCTGGTGGCCGACGTCCGGGTGTCCCCGTCCGACCTGGTCCTGCCGGTGTTCGTCAAGGAGGGCATCTCCGAGCCGGCGCCGATCGCGTCGATGCCGGGCGTCGTCCAGCACACCCGCGAGTCGCTCAAGAAGGCCGCGCACGAGGCCGTGCAGGCCGGGCGTCGGCGGGCTGATCCTGTTCGGCATCCCGGCGGTCAAGGACGCCCGCGGCTCCGGCGCCGACGACCCGTCCGGGATCGTGCAGCTGGCGCTGCAGGACCTGGCCGCCGAGGTCGGCGACAGCACGGTCCTGATGAGCGACATGTGCCTCGACGAGTACACCGACCACGGCCACTGCGGGCTGCTCACCGCGACCGGCGACGTCGACAACGACGCGACGCTCGAGCGCTACGCGTCCGCCGCGCTCGCCCAGGCCCGCGCGGGCTCCCAGGTCATCGCCCCGAGCGGGATGATGGACGGCCAGGTCGCCGCGATCCGCGCCGCGCTCGACGGCGAGGGCTTCTCGCACCTGCCGGTCTGGTCCTACTCGACCAAGTACGCCTCCGCGTTCTACGGCCCGTTCCGCGACGCGGCCGAGTGCGCGCCGCAGTTCGGCGACCGCGCGGGCTACCAGGAGGACGGCGCCCGCGGGGCCGCCGAGGGCGTCCGCGAGGCGCTGCTGGACGTCGCCGAGGGCGCGGACGCGGTCATGGTGAAGCCGGCGCTGGCCTACCTCGACGTGCTGCGCGCCGTCGCCGACGCGGTCGACGTGCCGGTCGCGGCCTACCAGGTCAGCGGGGAGTACGCCATGGTCGAGGCCGCCGCGGCACACGGCTGGGTCGACCGCCAGCGCATCGTGCTCGAGACGCTCACCAGCATCCGCCGGGCCGGCGCGACGACGATCCTCACCTACTGGGCCGTCGAGGCCGCGGGGTGGCTGCACTAGGTGGTCCTCGTCCCGGCGGTCCTGCTGGTCGCGCTCGTCCTGGGCCTGTGGGCGTCCCTGGTCGGGCTCGGTGGCCGCCCGCCCAGCCGCGGGCTGCTGCGCGGCCTGCTCGGGCTGCAGCTGCTGCTCTTCGCGCAGGCGGCTGTCGCGCTGCTCGACCTGGAGGACGTCGACGAGACGACGTCCTTCGTCGGCTACCTCGTCGTCTCGCTGCTCCTGCTGCCCGGCGCGTTCGGGCTGACGGTCGAGGAGCGCACGCGCTGGGGCTCGCTGGTCCTGGCGGCCGCCTGCCTCGTGGTCGCGGTCGTCGAGCTCCGGCTGGTCGCGACCGCGTGAGGCTGTCCGGCGGTCCCGGCCGCCTCCTCGTCGCCGTCTACGCCACCTTCGCGGTCGCGGCCGGTGCCCGGGCCGGCGTGCAGATCGCGGAGCGGTTCTCCGAGGCGCGGCTGGCGTACGCGCTGTCCGCCCTCGCCGCGGCGGTCTACCTGCTCGCCACGGTCGCGCTGCTGCGCGGGCTGCCCCGGCTGGCGCTCGCCTGCGTGCTGTTCGAGCTCGTCGGCGTCCTGGTCGTCGGGACGGCGTCACGCGTGGACAGCGCGGCGTTCCCGGACCAGACCGTCTGGTCCTCGTACGGCGCGGGGTACGGCTTCGTCCCCCTCGTCCTGCCGGTCCTCGGCCTGCTCTGGCTCCGCCGGGTCGACCGCGCCCGCTGACACCGCCGCGACTTCCCCAGGGTTCCGTACGCCGACACGCCGGTGGCGCGTACCGGAACCCTGGGGAAGTGGGACCGGCGGCGGGTAGGGCAGCCCCGTGGAGCACACCCCGGACGGGCACTACGTCGTGATCGACGGCCGCCGGTGGCGGGCCACCGACCCGGAGATCCCCGAGGACGTCGGCGCCGCGCTCCGCAAGGAGCTGATGAGCGCCCGGCGCGCGGTCAAGCAGGCCCTGCACAGCGGCGACGCCACCGCCGAGCGCGCCGCCCGCGACCGCGTGCAGGCCGCCAAGACCGCCCTCGGCGAGCGGGGCACGCCGTGGTGGGAGCAGACCCTCGAGGAGCGCCGCGCCCGGTGGGCGGCCGGCCTGCCGAACCGGGCAGGATGACCGCATGACCTACCCCTACGGCGCGCCCGTGTCCGAGGCGCTGTTCGCCCGCGGCCAGGCCGTCATCCCCGGCGGCGTGAACAGCCCGGTGCGCGCCTTCCGCGCGGTCGGCGGCACGCCGCGGTTCATGGTGAGCGGTACGGGTCCGTACCTCACCGACGCCGACGGTCGCGAGTACGTCGACCTGGTCTGCTCGTGGGGCCCGATGATCCTCGGCCACGCCCACCCGGCGGTCGTCGAGGCGCTGCAGACGGCGGCGACGAAGGGGACGAGCTTCGGGACGCCGAGCCCGGGCGAGGTCGAGCTGGCCGAGGAGATCGTGCGCCGGGTGGCGCCGGTCGAGCAGGTCCGCCTGGTCAACAGCGGCACCGAGGCGACGATGAGCGCGGTGCGGCTGGCCCGCGGCACCACCGGCCGCAGCAAGGTCGTGAAGTTCGCCGGCTGCTACCACGGCCACGTCGACGCGCTGCTGGCCAGCGCCGGCAGCGGGCTCGTCACGTTCGGCCTGCCCGACACGCCGGGCGTCACCGGGGCCAGCGCCGCCGACACGATCGTGCTGCCCTACAACGACCTCGCGCTGGTCGAGGCGGCCTTCGAGGAGCACGGCGACGCGATCGCCTGCGTCATCTCCGAGGCCGCCGCGGCCAACATGGGCGTCGTGCCGCCGCTGCCGGGCTTCAACGCCGGGCTCAAGGCGCTCTGCGCAGCGGTACGGCGCGCTGCTGATCCTCGACGAGGTCATGACCGGCTTCCGCGTCAGCGCCAGCGGCTGGCACGGGCTCGACGGCGTCGACGCCGACCTGTTCACCTTCGGCAAGGTCATGGGCGGCGGGCTCCCGGCGGCGGCGTTCGGCGGCCGCGCCGACGTCATGGCCAACCTCGCCCCGGCCGGGCCGGTCTACCAGGCCGGCACCCTGTCCGGGAACCCGCTCGCCGTCGCCGCCGGCCTCGCCACGCTGCAGCAGTGCACGCCCGAGGTCTACGCGCACGTCGACAGCACCGCGGCGAAGGTCGCCGACCTGGCCAGCAGGCGCTCAGCAAGGAGGGCGTCGCGCACCGGGTCAACCGGGCCGGCAGCCTGTTCAGCATCTTCTTCGCCGACCACGAGGTCGTCGACTTCGCCACCGCCACGCGGCAGTCGACCGCCCGCTACACCGCCTTCTTCCACTCCCTGCTGTCGCAGGGCGTCTACCTGCCGCCGAGCGCGTACGAGGCGTGGTTCGTCAGCGCGAGCCACGACGACGCCGCCCTCGACCGGGTGGCCGCGGCGATGCCCGCGGCGGCCAGGGCGGCGGCCGAGGTGGCCGCCCCGGACGTGGTCAGCCCGCCGAGCGCGGAGGACCGGGCGTGACCGCGCATGACCCGCACGACCGTCCACCTCCTGCGCCACGGCGAGGTGGAGAACCCGACCGGTGTCCTGTACGGCCGGCTGCCCGGCTTCGGGCTGTCCGAGGACGGCCACCGGATGGCCCGCGACGCCGCCGAGGCGCTGCGCGGCCGCGACGTGACCCATGTCGTGGCGAGCCCGCTGCAGCGCGCGCAGGAGACGGCGGTGCCGATCGGCGAGGTCTTCGGCCTGGCGGTCGCGACCGACGAGCGGCTGATCGAGAGCAGCAACCACTTCGAGGGCAAGACGTTCGGCGTCGGCGACGGGGCGCTCAAGCACCCGGGCAACTGGCCGTTCCTCGTCAACCCCTTCACGCCGTCCTGGGGAGAGCCCTACCTCGTCGTCGCGGCGCGGATGCTGGCCGCCGCCGAGACCGCCCGCGACGCCGCCCGCGGCCACGAGGCGGTCTGCGTCAGCCACCAGCTGCCGATCTGGACCGTCCGGCGCTTCGTCGAGCAGCGCCGGCTGTGGCACCGCCCCGACCGGCGGCAGTGCGGCCTCGCCTCCCTGACCAGCCTGACCTGGGACGACGCCGACGACCGCCTGGTCCGCGTGACCTACAGCGAGCCGGCCGGCGCCGCCTCCCGCCGCCCGGGCTTCGGCGCGTAGTGCGCTCCGGCCCGGTGGTCCTGCGCGCCGTCGAGCGCGAGGACCTCACGGACCTGCACGCCTGGGACGACGGCTACGACGAGTGGACCCTGCGCCAGGACGGCCCCTACCTCCCGCGCACCCTCGAGCGGCTGCGCCAGCAGTACGACGCGGGCGAGCGCTTCCGTCCGCGCGACGACGTCGTGACGTTCGCGGTCCAGGCCGAGGGCCGGCTGGTCGGCACGGTGACGCTGTGGGGCGTCGACCTGCACAACCGCTACGCCCACCTCGGCATCGGGCTCGGGCCGACCCACCGCGGCCGCGGCTACGGCACGCACGCCGTCCGGGCGCGTGCTGCACTACGCCTTCGTCGACCGCGGCCTGCACCGCGTGCAGCTGGAGGTCCTGGCCGACAACGCGGCGGCGATCGCGGCGTACGAGCGGCTCGGCTTCGTCCGCGAGGGGGTGCTGCGCGGGTCGGCCTGGGTGAAGGGCTCGTTCGTCGACGAGATCGTGATGAGCGTCCTGTCCACAGAGCACCGACCGGGGTAGGCAGCAGCACCGGACGTGCCCGACACTGGAGGGGTCCCCGTCGAAAGGCTCCTCCTGTGCTGCGCCGGCTCGTGCCCGCCCTGCTGGGCGCGCTGCTGCTGACCGCGTGCACCGGCACGGACGCCGTCGACGTCGACGGCGCGCGCACACCCGCGCTCAAGGTGGTCGACCCCGGCCCGAGCGGGGTCTTCCGGGTCGCCGACCGTGCGGTGTCGCCGGCGATCAAGGGCGAGACCCTCGCCGGCACGCCGCTCGACGTCGCCGACCTGCGCGGCAAGGTCGTCGTCGTCAACTTCTGGGCGTCCTGGTGCGCGCCGTGCCGGGCCGAGGCGCTCGCGCTCAACCGGGTCCACCAGCGGCGCTCGCCCGAGGGCGCGATGTTCGTCGGCGTCAACATCAAGGACGACCGCACCGCGGCCAAGGCGTTCGAGCGGCGCCAGCTGACCGCCTACCCGTCGCTCTACGACCAGGCCGGCGTCGTGCTCACCCGCTTCGCGGAGCTCGCGCCGCAGACCCCGCCCACCACGCTCCTGATCGACAAGCAGGGCCGCGTCGCCGGCCGCTTCATCGGGCAGGTCACCGACAACCAGCTCGACGGGCCGGTGCAGGTGCTGCTCAAGGAGCCGGCCTAGTGGGGGTCGCCGACAGCTTCGTCGAGACGGTCACGAGCGGCCCCGTGCTGCTCGCCCTGCCGGTCGCCGCGGCGGCCGGCCTCGTCTCGTTCCTGTCGCCGTGCGTGCTCCCGCTCGTGCCGGGCTACCTGTCCTACGTCACGGGGCTGTCCGGCGCCGAGCTCGGCGAGGAGGAGCGGCCGGACGCGGGCGGCACCACCCTCGTCGCGACCAAGGTGCGGCGCGGCCGCGTCCTGCTCGGCAGCACGCTGTTCGTGCTCGGGTTCAGCGCCGTCTTCATCACCGGGGGAGCGCTGTTCGGCGGCCTCGGCGGCCGGCTGGTCGAGCACCGCGAGGTCGTCGACCGGGTCCTCGGCGCGCTCACGGTGCTGCTCGGCCTGGGCTTCCTCGGGCTCGTCCCCGGCATGCAGCGCGAGCTGCGCTTCCACCGCCTGCCCGACGCCGGGCTCGCCGGGGCGCCCATGCTCGGCGTGCTGTTCGGCGTCGGCTGGACGCCCTGCCTCGGCCCGACGCTCGGGGCCGTCCAGACGCTGGCCTACACGCAGGCGAGCGCCGGCCGGGGGGCGCTGCTGACCGGCGCCTACTGCCTCGGCCTCGGTGTGCCGTTCCTGCTCACCGGGCTGGCGATGCGCCGCGCGCTCGGCGCCTTCGCGGTCGTCAAGCGCCACTACGCGCTGGTCACCCGCATCGGCGGCGGCCTGCTCGTGCTGGTCGGGCTGCTGCTGGTCTCCGGCCTGTGGGCCCGCCTCGTGCTCGAGATGCAGGTCGTGGTCTCCGGCTTCCAGACGGCGGTCTGACATGACGCTGCTCGAGGAGCAGGGGCTCTCCACGGCCCCCGCCGAGGTCGGCCCCGCGCGCCGCAGCGGCGCGGCTCCGCTCCGCCGCGGCTGGCGGCAGCTGACCAGCATGCGCACCGCGCTGCTCCTGCTGTTCCTGCTCGCCCTCGCCGCCGTCCCGGGCGGCTTCCTGCCGCAGCGCGCGCTCAACCCGGTGGAGGTGGAGGAGTACTTCGCCGCCCACACCGAGCTCGCCCCGCTGCTCGACGCGCTGAGCCTGTTCGACGTCTTCGCGTCGCCGTGGTTCGCCGCCGTCTACCTGCTGCTGTTCGTCTCGCTGGTCGGCTGCCTCGTCCCGCGGCTGCGCCTGCACGCCCGCGCGCTGCGCAGCAAGCCCCCGCGGGTGCCGGCCAACCTGGCCCGCCTGCCGGTCTCGGACTCCTGGGAGACCGACCTCGCGCCGGAGCAGGCGACCGCCGCGGCCCGCTCCGTGCTGCGCCGGCGCCGCTTCCGGACCGTCGCGCGCGGCGGCGAGCTGAGCGCCGAGAAGGGCTACCTGCGCGAGACCGGCAACCTGCTCTTCCACGTCAGCCTGGTCGCCCTGCTCATCGGCATCGCGCTCGGCGGGCTCTTCGGCTTCAAGGGCACCGTGCTGGTCAAGGAGGGCGACGGCTTCGCCAACGCCGTCTTCAACTACGACGACATCACCCCCGGCCGCCGGTTCGACCCGGGCAGCCTCGCGCCGTTCAACTTCACCCTCGACGACTTCCGGGCCACCTACACCGAGGACGGCAAGGCCAGCACCTTCAACGCCGAGCTCACCTGGGCGCCCGGGCCGGACGCCGCCGCCCGCCCGTACGACATGCGGGTCAACCACCCGCTCGAGGCGGGCGACGCGAAGGTCTACCTGATCGGCCACGGCTACGCCCCGCGCGTGGTGGTCAAGGACGGCAAGGGCCAGGTGGCCTTCGACCAGGCGGTGCCCTGCCTGCCGCAGGACGCGCGCTTCCTGTCGACCTGCACGATCAAGGTGCCCGACGCGCAGCCCCGCCAGCTCGGCTTCGAGGGCGTCTTCACGCCGACCACCGTGCAGGACCCGACGACCAGCCAGGTCACCTCGGTCCACCCGGCGGCGGAGAACCCGGTGCTCACCCTCGTCGGCTACCGCGGCGACCTCGGGCTCGACGCGGGCACCCCGCGGTCGGTCTACGCGCTCGACAAGGAGCAGCTGACCCAGGTCGACGAGGCCGCCCACGCGCTGCAGCCCGGCCAGACCTGGACCATGCCCGGCGGCGGCAGCATCACCTACGCCGGCACGACCGAGTGGGCGACGTTCCAGGTCACCCAGGACCCGGGCAAGGGACTGGCGCTCTACGCCTCGGGCGGCATCGTGCTCGGCCTGCTGCTGTCGCTGTTCGTCCGCCGCCGCCGGACCTGGGTCCGCGTGGCGGCCGGCCCCGACGGCCGTACCGTGGTGCAGGCCGGCGGGCTGGCCCGCACCGACCCCGACGCGTTCGCCACCGAGTTCGACGCGCTGCGCACCCGGCTCCGCGCCGCGACCGGCGGCGCTGCCCCCGACGAGATCCCGAGCGACACCCGAGAGGCCGGCGAGGCATGAACGTCCAGAGGCTCGCGAGCATCAGCGACTCGCTGCTGTTCGCCGCCATCGTCGTCTACGCCCTGGCGATGCTCTGCTTCGCCGGCGAGTCGGCCGGCCGGGCAGCTCGCCGCACCGGGCCGAGCCACTCCCGCGCGCGCCCTCGTCGGCGCCGGCGGCCCGGTCCTGCGCAAGGAGGCGCCGCCCGCCGGCCGCCCGCCGAGCGCGACCGGCCGCCTGGCCGTCGCCCTCGCCACCGGCGGCGCTGCCGTCCACGCGGTCTCGCTGCTGCTGCGCGGGATCGCGGCCGGGCGCCCGCCGTGGGGCAACATGTTCGAGTTCTCCAGCACGGCCGCGTTCGTCGCCGTCGCCGGCTTCCTCGTCCTGATCGCCCGCGGCCGGGTCGACCGCTCGCTGGGCGCGTTCGTCATGGTCCCGGTCGTGCTCTACCTCGGCCTCGCCGGGACGGTGCTCTACACGCCGGTCGGGCCGCTGGTGCCGGCCCTCGACAGCTACTGGCTGAAGATCCACGTCGCCGCCGCGGTGCTGGCGTCCGGCTCGTTCCTGCTGTCCGGCGTCCTCGCGCTGCTCTACCTGCTGCGCGTGCGCCACGACGAGAAGGTCACCGCCGGCAGCCCGCTGCGCTTCCCGTTCACGCTCGGCTCGTCGCTGCCGGCCGGCCCCTCGCTGGACCGCGCGTCCTACAGCGTCATCGCCTTCGCCTTCCCGGTCTGGACCTTCGCGATCATCGCCGGGGCGATCTGGGCCGAGGCCGCGTGGGGCCGCTACTGGGGCTGGGACCCCAAGGAGACCTGGTCGTTCATCACCTGGGTCCTCTACGCCGGCTACCTGCACGCCCGCGCCACCGCCGGGTGGAAGGGCAGCAAGGCCGCCTGGGTCGCGGTCGCCGCTGCCGTCGCGCTGATCATCGACTACTACGTGGTCAACATCTTCGTCGTCGGCCTGCACTCGTACGCGTGAGGATCTGGTTCAACGAGCAGTTCCGCGGCACCTACCAGCTGATCGGGCTGCTGCGCCGCTCGTACGACCTGCACGTGCTCGGCTCGCACAGCGAGGCGTGCGCGCCGTTCCTGCAGGTGTGCGACGAGGCGTTCCCGGAGCCGGTCGAGACCGGCGACGCGTTCGTCGACGTCGCCCTGCGGATCTGCGCGGCGCAGCGCGTCGACGTCCTCGTCCCCGGCCGGGAGATGCTGGCGGTCGCCCGCCGCCGCGGCGAGTTCGAGGCGCAGGGCACCCGGGTCATGGTCGGGTCGCCCGGCCGGCATCGAGGCGCTGCAGGACAAGACGACGACGTACGCGCAGGCCGCCGCCCTCGGCGTCGCGGTGCCCGCCCACGCGCTCGTGACCGACCTGGCCGGGTTCCGGCGCGCGGCCGACGCGCTGGAGGACGCCGGCCTGCAGGTGTGCGTGAAGCCGGCCGTCGGGGTCGCCGGCGCCGGGTTCTGGAAGCTCGACGACGCCACCGACGACCCGGCCGCGCTGCTCGCGCTGCCGACCCACGCGATGAGCCGGGCCCGCTACGAGGACCTGCTCGGCCGCGCCGGCACGGTCGCGCCGCTGGTCGTCTCGGAGCACCTCCCCGGCCCGGAGTGGAGCACCGACTGCCTCTCCGACGACGGCACGCTGCTCGCCGCCGTCACGCGGGGCAAGACCGCGCCGCCGTTCGTGCGGACCCTGGTCGAGGCGCCCGCGCTGCACGAGCTGGCCGAGCGGGTGGTCAAGGGCTTCCGGCTCGGCTACCTGTCCAACGTGCAGACCAAGGAGCGCGCCTCGGGGGAGCCGGTGCTGCTCGAGGTCAACACCCGGGCGGCCTCCGGGCTCTACCAGTCCTGCACGACCGGCGTCGACTTCCCGGGGCTCGCCCTGCGGCTGCTGCTGGAGGGCCGCCTCGACGAGGTGCCGGAGCCCCGCCTGCCGGCGGCCCTCATCACGTACGCCGACGCGATGCCCTACCGGCCGCTGACCGCGCCGGCCGGCGTGCCCGGCTTCGCCGAGGGCTGGCTGCCCCCGACCTGAGTACGGTGCGCGCGTGCTGCGCAGCCGGGGAGAGGTCGGGGAGCTCCGCTACGGCCGCAAGGGCGTGTGGGAGCGGTTCAACGGCCGGCGCTGGGCCCCGGCGGCCTACACCGCGGACCGGGGCCAGCTGCTCGACCCGACGCCGCCGTGGACCCGGCCGGCCCGGTCACCGGAGGAGCGCGCCCGGCTGCTGGACCAGGTGGTCGACGAGGAGGTGCTGGGCGGCGCCACCGTCCTGCTCCGCCGGCCGCACGACGTCCTGGTGGCCTACCAGCGCCCGGTGTCGCACGGGCTGCACGGCGTGCTGACGATCCTCACCGGCGGGCTGTGGGGCATCGTCTGGGTCGTCATGGTGCTCGCCCGGTCGCAGGACCGGGTGCGGCTGGAGATGGACCCGCAGGGCCACGTCTGGGTGCACCAGCCGCGCTAGACGACCCCGCTACGGCTGGTCGCCGCCGGCCTCCCGGCGGCGCTGCTCGTCGGCGGCCCGGCGCTGCTGCTCGGCGCGCTCGCGGAGCCCGCGCAGGAAGGCCTCGTCGTCGTCCGGGTTCTGCGCCACCGCGCGCCCGGGCCGGTCGTACTCCGACGGGATCCCGCGGTTGCCCTTGTAGGGCATCGTCGTCGTCGTGCCGGGCAGCGGCCGGCCGGCGAAGAGCCAGGCGACGCCCCCGGCCAGCGGCAGGATGACGACGAGCAGCAGCCAGAGCAGCTTGGGCAGGTTGCGCACCTGCGCCTCGGGCGTGCGGATGACGTCGAGGACGCAGTAGACGAGCAGCGCGAGCTCGACCATGCCGAGGACGCCGTAGCCGTAGAGCACGCCGCAGGGTAGTGCGGCTGGCCGGGCCCGGTCGTGAGCGACCTGGTGGCGCGGGCGCTGGCCGGCCTGGCTGACGGCCGCCCGGGCGGTCGCGAGACCGGCCTGAACAGCATGCTGTCCTGCGCCGACGAACACGGAGGCGGCTGGTCCGCGAGGTGTTCGCCGGCGAGCAGGGGCTGCCGGTAGAACACCGTAGCTCGAGGACAGGTGCGTGACCCGGCCGTTCTCGCCGCGCTGGGTGCTGCACCGTCGACCTGCTCGCGGAGCTGGCCGGCGGCTGGTCAGGGGAGCTCCTAGGTCGTCGGGTGCAGCGTCGCCGGGGCGGCCTGCGCCGGCACGGTGACGCCCGGCGCGGTGACCGCCTCGCCGCGCAGCAGGGCCCGGACCTCCGACTCCCGGAAGCGGCGGTGCCCACCCGGCGTGCGGATGCTGCCGATGCGGCCGGCGACCGCCCAGCGGGTCACCGTCTTCGGGTCGACCCGGAACAGCAGGGCCACCTCGCCCGGCGTCAGCAGGCGGTCCCGTCCCGGCGTCGGCGCCGGCACCTCCGCGTTGCGCTCGTCGCTCATCTGCGCCACCCCCGTGTGTCGCGGGCTCCCGCCCGCTGACCGCCCCAACGACCAGGGTCGGCGTCGGTGACGGTGCCTGCCGAACGTACGAAGCAGACACGTGCCGCGTCCAGGTGCGAACGCCACGAAGTGCCCACGAGATGGTCCGAACGTGTCATGCGCGACACCGCCGCGGTCGCCATGCTGGGGGCGTCCCCCTCCCTGGTCCCGTGGAGCACCTGTGCGCCTGCGCCCCTCCGTCCCTGCCGCCTGCGCGGCCGTCGCCCTGCTCGCCGCCGTGGCGGGCCCGGCCACCGCGGCGACCGCCCCGGTCAAGGCCGCCGGCGGCGCCACCTCCGCGGTCAGCCTGCTGAGCGTCACCGCCGCCGGCCACGACCTCGCCGCGGGCGGCGTCAAGCTCGTGACCGACACCGCCGGCGCCGCTCCGGTGGCCCGCATCGTGGTCACGCCGCTGGTGGCCGACGGCACGGCGTACGGCGAGGTGGAGGTGCCGTCCGGGACGTCCCGGACGGTGACCGGGATCAGCAGCAGCGCCGTCGCCCCCGCCCTGAAGGGCATCGCCGAGCTGACCGGCCCGGCGCTGACCCTCACGTCCTCGACCAGCGCCTCGGACGCGAAGGCCACGGCCGCCGCCCCGTCGCTCGGCAGCCTGTCGGTCCTCGGCCTGCCGGTCACGGTGCAGGGGGCCCTGCAGACCGCCTCGTCGGTGACCGGCGCCGGTGCGGCCTCGAGCAAGACCCTGTCGGTCGAGGACGTCGCCCTGCCGAGCATCGCCGACCTGCTCGCCGCCCTCGGGCTGGACCTGCCGAAGCTGCCGCTCGAGACCCTGGACGCCCTCGTCGACCGGCTCGAGCTGGTCAACGGCGCCGTCACGGCCGCCGACAAGGCGCTCGCCGACGCGCAGGCCGCGGTCAAGGCGCAGACCGACGCCGCCACGGCGGAGGTGGCCAAGCAGGTCGCCGCGGTCGACGCCGCGCAGAAGGAGCTGACCGCCCGCACCGGCGCGCTGGCGCCGCTCGAGTCCGCCCTGCTGGAGAAGAACGCCGCCCTCGCCGCGGCGAACAAGGCCGCCACGGACGCTGCTGCCGCGCAGGCGGCGGCCGTGCAGAGGCTGCGGGAGACCCCCGGCGCGGCCGCGGCCGTGGCGACGCTGCCCGCCAGCGGCCTGCCGGTCTCGGCCCTGCCGGTCACCGGCCTGGTCGACACGGCGGTCCGGGAGGCCGTCGCCCTCGTCGACGCCACCACCGCGACCGCGGTCGCCGCCGCTGCCCAGGCCACGTCCGCGAAGAGCGCCGCCGACCTCGCCCAGGCCGCCGTCGACGCCGCCAAGGCCGCCGTCGCGCTCGCCCAGACCGCGCTCGACGCGGCCAACCGGCTGCTCACCGCTGCCCGCGCCGCCCTCACCGGCCTGACCGGCCAGCTCGCCCCGCTGGTGCGCCAGCTGGTCGCCGCCCTCGTCGCGGCGCTCGACGGCACCCCGCTGGTGAGCCTGGACAGCCTGCAGCTGGAGACCCGGTCGGCCGCCTCCGGCGCCCAGGCCGGCCAGCAGTCCGCGACCGTCACCGGCGGTGAGGTGCAGGGGCTGCACGTGCTCGGCGCCGACGTCCTCGAGGACGTGCTGGGCAGCTCCACGGTCGACGTCCTCGACCTGACCGGCGGGACCCTGACCAAGGTCACCGCCGAGATCGACCGGCTCACCGGAGTGCTCTCCCAGGTCCTGTCCGCCGTCCCGGGCGTGCCGACCCTGAAGGTGCCGGCGCCGCAGGTCGACCTGCTGACCAAGACCGCTCGGACCGCCGTCGAGGGGGCCTTCGGCACGGCGACGACCTCGGTCACGGGGCTCGCGGTCACGCTGCCGGCGATCACGCTGCCCGTCGAGCTGGCGCTCCCGGACGCCCTGTCGCTGCCCGGCCTGTCGCTGCTGCCGTCCGGGTCGACCGGCGGCGTGTCCGCCGCGGCCGTCGGCGACCTGCTCACCAGCACGCCGACGACGCTCGGCTTCGGCACCTTCACCGACACGGCCCGCTTCCGCGCTGCCGCGGCGGCCCCCGTGACGTCGACGCCGGTCACCGCGGTGCCCGGCACGGCTGCCCCGGTCGCGGCCTCCGGGCACGATCCCGGGCACGCTGCCGCGCACGGGCGCGGAGGCCGGGCTGGCGCTGCTCGCGCTGAGCCTGCTCGGCGGCGCGGTCGTCCTGCGCCGCCGCGCTCAGGCCTGACCGCCGCCGCCCGCGGCGTGCAGGCCTGACCGCCGCCCACGGCCGCGCCGCGCACAGGCCCGCCGACCGCGGCGCGCCGGACCACCCGCCGCCCGTACGCTCGGCGGGTGGTCCGCCCCTTCCTCGTCTACACGCTCCTGCGCCTGCTGCTGCTCGTCGTGCTGTTCGCCGCCCTGCGGCTGGTGTCGGTGCGGGTGTTCCCGGCGTTCGTGGTCGCGCTGCTGGTGAGCAGCGTCGCCAGCCTGTTCCTGCTGCGCCGCCAGCGCGACGCCCTCTCGGCGGCCGTGATCAGCCGGCGCGACGCCAAGGAGAGCGAGCAGCAGCGGCTGCGCTCGCGCCTCGACGACCAGGGCTAGTCACCTCGGCACCAGGGCCCGCGCGCCCGGACCACCTGCAAGGGGCTCGGACGGGGCATGGCGCCGCACCGCGGCGGTGCGGACACTGACGGCAACCACGCCTTCACTGTGCGCGAGGAGGGACCGCGTGAGCGCTGACGTCCGTCCCGCCGTGCGGATCGAGACCCGCCACGTCGAGCGGGTGGTCGCCGTGGCCTGCGACGCCTGCCGCCACGAGGTCGAGCTCTCCACCCGCGACGAGGGCTTCACCGAGGACCTCGGCGCCTTCTTCGAGCGCCACTCCGCCTGCCGGACGACGATCCGCCTGCCGTAGCGTCGGGTCAGCCGACGGGCGCGCCGTCGTCGACGCGGAGGGAGTCGCAGGCGAACGTCGGCGCGACCTTCGGGTCGCCGCCGCAGGTCAGCACCGCGGGCTCGCCACCGCGGACGTAGCGCACGACCACCTCGACGTCCGGGCCACCGCTGCCGCCGAGGCGCACCCGCCAGACGTCCGGCTGCAGGGTCTCCTGCGCCACCGGCGCGAGGTCGTCCAGCGCCGTGCGGTCGAGCTGCTCGCGGGCGAACTGCTGGGCCGCCTGGGCGGGCAGCGTCAGGCTGCTGCGGCCGCGGAGCCGGGCGGCCCCGGCCCGGCCGAGGTCGCCGGACTCGAGCGCCAGCGCGAGGGCCCGCGCCTCCTCGGGCTCGACGCGGCCGAAGTAGAGGCCCTCGGGGAGCACGAGCAGGTTGGCGGCGAAGCGGTCCCCGCCGATGTGGCTGCACTCCCAGACGTTGCGGTCGTCGTGCCCGAGGGCGTGCGCGACCGGCCGGCCGCGCACGGCGCAGCAGCGGTCGTGGCGGCCGTGGGTGCAGACCAGGTAGAGCGGGGTGTCGACGCGGTGCCAGCCGGCGACGTCGGTGAAGGGCTGAAGGGCGAGCAGCTCCTCGTCGTCGCGGACCAGCCGGCCCCACACCTGCTCGGAGCCGGGACGCGAGTCGACCGCGTAGACCCACCGGCCGCCGTCGGTCGGGACGCCGCCGTGCCGGCGCAGGAGCAGCAGGCGGGCCCGCGCCTCGCTGGCCAGCTCGCCGAGCCGCCGCGACACCCGCAGGTCCATCCGGCCGCTGGGCACCGTCTCCGGGCCCCACGGGCCGGTGTGCTCGACGAGCAGCCAGCGGTCGACCCGGCTGGCGGTCGCGGCCAGCGGCTCGTCGCGCAGGCGGGAGCCGTCGGAGCAGGGCAGCGCGGTCACGTGCCGGGCGCGGCGACGAGGACGCCCTTCGCGCAGCATCCGCCGGGCCAGGACCAGGGCGTCGTCGTCGTCGAGCCCGCCGACGGCCAGGTCGGCCGGCGTGCAGGGCGCCTCGAGCAGCCGGCGCACGCCCTCGCGCGGCGACCTCGGGCAGCGTGACGGTCTTGCCGGGCAGCGCGACCGACACGCGGCCGCCGGCCTGGTGCACGGTCGCGGCCAGGCCCTGGCGCGGGCGCAGGGCCGTGGACGGGGTGAGCGCGCGGGCCGCGGCGATCGGCCCGAGCAGGCCGACCGGCTCCGGCGGCAGCGCCCGGGACAGCCGCGCCGCGACCAGCTCCTGCAGCTGCTCCGGCGGGAGGTCGGCGAGCCACGCGCCGGCCCGGGCCAGCAGGCCGGGCAGGGCCTCGGCCAGCCCCTGCGCCGGCTGCACCGGCAGCGCGTCGCGGAACTCCAGCTCCTGCGCGGCCAGGGTCAGCGCGTCGGCGAGCACGTCGTACCAGGTGGTGGACAGGACCCCGACCGTCAGGTGCACGGAGTGCTCGTCGGTCGTGAGCGCCGCGTGGACGTAGCCGCGGGGGAGGTACAGGCAGTCGCCGGCCTCGAGCTCGACGTCGAGCAGCGGCTCGGCGCCCTCGGCCACGAGGTCGTCGCCGGAGCGGGCCTGGCTGGGCAGCGGGAGGGCCAGCACCGGCTCGTGCACCACCCACCGCTTGCGCCCGGACACCTGCAGGACGAAGACGTCGTGGGTGTCGTGGTGGAAGTCGAAGCCCTGGGCGTCGCCGCCCGGGCGTGACGTAGGCGTTGCACTGCGTCGGGTGGCCCAGCTCGGCCGCCAGGTCGCGGCAGAAGCGCCCGACCGGCGGGTGCAGGCGGTGCAGCGACTGCAGGACGAGGGTGGCGCCGCCGTCGTGCAGCGCGCGCAGGGCGTCCGCGTCGACGAGGTCGCCGATCCGGCGGTTGCCCGCGGTGACGGTGCGGACCGGGTTGCGCAGGCCGCCACCGTCCTGCACGACGCGGAAGAAGGGCTCGCGCAGGCCGCGCTCGGCGACCAGGTCGTCGACGTCGGCGACCGACAGCAGGTCCTCGAAGGCGCGCGGCAGCTCCTTCGCCCGGGTCAGCAGGGGGGTGCGCGACCAGTGCTCGCGCGGCGAAGACGTCGGCGGGGACGGCGGTGCAGCGCGCGAGCGCCCCTCCCCGGTCGGGGAGGGGCGTCGCGGCAGTCGGCGGCTGTCGGTCAGGTCGGGCTCAGGCGTCGGAGCCGTCGGCGTCGCCGCCGGCCGGGTCGCTGCCCGCGGGGTCGCTGCCGGCCGGGTCGGCCTGGCGCTCGTTGCTGTCGCCCTGGTCGGCGTCGCCGCCGCCGGGGTCGCTGCCCGCCGGGTCGCTGCCCGCGGGGTCGACCTGGCGGTCGTTGCTGTCGCCCTGGTCGGCGTCGCCGGCCGGCATGGTCATGGTCGGGCTGGTCGTGATGTCCTCGTCGCGCAGCGTCATGCGGTCTCCTTCTCGTGGTGGTCCTGCTGGCGACCTTCCCATCCCCGCGCAGCGCACGCGACCTCAGGCTCGGCTGGTGACGGCCTCGGGCCACGCGTACACTCGGGAGGCGCTTGTGAAGACTTTCACAAGCGCGCGAGCAGGTCGGGAGGTGTGGCGGTGGACGCGGACGTCATCGTCGTCGGCGCCGGACCCGGCGGAGCGGCCACCGCGCACGCGCTGGCGCAGACCGGGCTCGACGTGCTGCTGCTGGAGAAGAGCAGCTTCCCGCGCGAGAAGGTGTGCGGCGACGGGCTCACGCCCCGCGCGGTCAAGAGCCTGGTCGACATGGGCATCGACACCACCGAGGCCGGCGGCTTCATCAGGAACCGCGGGCTGCGCATCCTCGGCGGCGGCATGCGCCTCGAGCTGCCCTGGCCCGAGCTCGCCAGCTACCCCGACTACGGCCTGGTCCGCCCGCGCCTGGACTTCGACGAGCTGCTCGCCCGCCAGGCGCAGAAGGCCGGCGCCCGGCTGCAGGAGCAGACCAACGTCGACCGGCCCGGTGCTCGACGCCGACGGCCGCATCGTCGGCGTGACCGCCAAGGTCGGCCCCGAGCGCACCGAGGCGACCTACCGCGCGCCGCTGGTCATCGCGGCCGACGGCAACAGCGCCCGGCTGGCCCTCGGCGCCGGCCTCGAGCGCCGCGAGGACCGCCCCATGGGCGTCGCCGTCCGCCGCTACTACACGAGCCCGCGCCACGACGACGACATGCTCGAGTCCTGGCTCGAGCTCCGCTCGCCGACCGGCGAGCTGCTCCCGGGCTACGGCTGGGTCTTCGGCGTCGGCGACGGCACGAGCAACGTCGGCCTGGGCATCCTCAACACCACGCGCGCCTGGCAGGACACCGACTACCGCAAGCTGCTCCAGGGCTGGACCTCGGCGATGCCGGCCGAGTGGCAGTTCGACGAGGAGCACGCGACCGGCCCGGTGCGCGGCGGCGCGCTGCCGATGGGCTTCAACCGGGCGCCCCACTACGCCCGCGGGCTGATGCTCGTCGGCGACGCCGGCGGCGCGGTCAACCCGTTCAACGGCGAGGGCATCGCCTACGCCATGGAGACCGGGCGGCTCGCCGCCGAGGCGGCCGTGCAGGCGCTGGCCCGCCCGGAGGGCCCGGCCCGCGAGCGCGCGCTCGAGGCCTACCCGCGGGCGCTGGCCGAGCGCTACGGCGGCTACTACACGCTCGGCCGCATCTTCGTCGCGGCTCATCGGCGACCCCCGGGTCATGCAGGTGGCGACCCGCCACGGGCTGCCCCGGCCGCTGCTGATGAAGTTCACGCTGAAGCTGCTGGCCAACCTGACCGACCCCCGCGGCGGTGACGCCCTGGACCGCGTCATCAACGGCCTGTCCCGCGCCGCACCCGCAGCCTGACCCGCTTCCCCGACCTGCGCGTCCCGACCACGTAGGCTCCCTCGCCGGACGGCCTGACCCTCCCCGGCCCGATCCGCCCCCCTGAACGTCGCGAAGGAGACGAGCGTGCTGCAGAACTACGTGCCGGTCCTGGTGCTGTTCGTGCTGGCCGCCGGCTTCGCCGCGTTCTCCGTCGGCGCGGCGACCATCACGGGCCCCAAGCGCTACAACCGGGCCAAGCGCGACGCCTACGAGTGCGGCATCGAGCCGACGCCGCAGCCCATGGGCGGCGGCCGCTTCCCGATCAAGTTCTACCTGACGGCGATGCTCTTCATCGTCTTCGACATCGAGATCATCTTCCTCTACCCGTGGGCCGTCGCCTTCGACCAGCTGGGCATGTTCGGCCTGGTCGAGATGGTCCTGTTCATCGCCACCGTCTTCATCGCCTACGCGTACGTGTGGCGGCGCGGCGGGCTGGAGTGGGACTGATGACCGGCACGACCCGAGCGAGGAGCTAGAGATGGGTCTCGAGGAGAAGCTGCCGAGCGGCGTCCTGCTGACCAGCGTCGAGAAGGTCGTCAACTGGTCGCGCAAGAGCTCGCTGTGGCCGGCCACGTTCGGCCTGGCCTGCTGCGCCATCGAGATGATGGCCACCGGCGCCGGCCGCTACGACCTGGCCCGCTTCGGCATGGAGGTCTTCCGCCCGTCGCCGCGCCAGGCCGACCTGATGATCGTCGCGGGCCGGGTGTCGCAGAAGATGGCCCCGGTCGTGCGCCAGATCTACGACCAGATGCCCGAGCCCAAGTGGGTCATCGCCATGGGCGTCTGCGCCAGCAGCGGCGGCATGTTCAACAACTACGCGATCGTCCAGGGCGTCGACCACATCGTCCCGGTCGACATGTACCTCCCGGGCTGCCCGCCGCGTCCCGAGATGCTCATGGACGCGATCCTGAAGCTGCACGACAAGATCATGGACGAGCCGCTGGGCATCAACGCCCGCCGCCGCCTCGAGCCCGGCTACGCCCCGCGCGAGCTCGTGGCCAGCAGCAAGCGCTTCACGCCCGAGGGCAAGAAGGCCCACCGCGCCGCCATGGCCAAGGAGCGCGCGTGACCGGCCCCGTGCAGGACGACGCCCACGGCAAGGCCGAGCAGACGCACAGCAGCCCGACCGGTCCCGGCCAGGACCCGAGCGAGGACGTCCTGCGCGCCGGCGAGCCGACCAGCCCGGTCTCGGCCGGTGTGGGCGAGCCGTCGACCGATCCCGACCGCTCGGACTCCGAGGTCACCAACCGCGGCACCGGCTCCCTCGGCGCGGCGCCGCTGGCGCCCTCGCCCGGCGCGGTCACCGCTCCCACGGCACAAGCCGCGGGCCGGCAGCGACATGTTCGGCGCCACCTTCGGCGGCGACACGTCCGGCTTCGGCGGCCTGGTCCGCCAGCAGCCGGCCGCGCTGTCCAGCCCCCGCCCGTACGGCGGCTGGTTCGACGAGACCGTCGACGCGCTCGAGGAGGCCTACCCGGGCTTCGGCGACGCCGTGACCCGCGTGGTCGTCGACCGCGGCGAGCTGACGATCCACGTCAAGCCGCAGAAGGTCGCCGAGGTCTGCCAGGTGCTGCGCGACAGCGCCGACCACCGCTTCGAGCTCCTCTCGAGCGTGAGCGGCGTCGACTACATCGACCAGCCCGACCGCTTCCACGTCGTCTACCACCTGACGTCGATGACCTACCGACGCCGGATCCGGCTCGAGACGGCCGTCCCGGAGAGCAACCCCCACGTCGCGACCGTGACGCGCGTCTACCCGACCGCCGACTTCCACGAGCGCGAGACCTGGGACATGTTCGGCGTGGTGTTCGACGGCCACCCGGGCCTGACCCGCATCCTCATGCCGGACGACTGGCAGGGGCACCCGCAGCGCAAGGACTACCCCCTCGGCGGCGTGCCGGTGGAGTACAAGGGCGCGCAGATCCCGCCGCCCGACGAGCGGAGGGCGTATGCCTGACAACAGCCGCCAGCCAGCCGGCTCTCGCGTGGCTAGGGGGATCGCATGACGACGACCCACGGCAGCGAGCAGATCACCAGCCCAGGCGACGAGACCGAGCCGGCCGACGTCTACGCCGCCGGTGAGCGCGAGACGACCGAGGGCAAGGTCTACACCGTCACCGGTGGCGACTGGGACCAGCTGCTCAGCGACTCCGAGGGCGACCAGCGCATGGTCGTCAACCTCGGCCCGCAGCACCCCTCGACCCACGGCGTGCTCCGCCTGGTGATCGAGCTCGAGGGCGAGACGGTCACCCAGGCTGCGCACGGTCATCGGCTACCTGCACACCGGCATCGAGAAGAACCTCGAGTACCGCAACTGGGTGCAGGGCGTCACCTTCGTGACGCGCATGGACTACCTGTCGCCGATCTTCCAGGAGACGGCCTACTGCCTCGCGGTCGAGAAGCTGCTGGGCATCGAGGTGCCCGAGCGCGCCACCGTCATCCGCGTGCTGACGATGGAGCTCACCCGCATCTCCAGCCACCTGGTCGGCCTGGCCACCGGCGGCATGGAGCTCGGCGCGCTGACCGCGATGACCAACGGCTTCCGCGAGCGCGAGCTGGTCCTCGACGTCGCTCGAGCTGATCACCGGCCTGCGCATGAACCACGCGTACGTCCGCCCCGGCGGCGTCGCGCAGGACCTGCCGGCCGGCGCGGTGGAGAAGGTCCGCGAGCTCGTCGACACGCTGCGCGAGCGGTTCGGCGCCATCGAGGAGCTGCTCGACCGGCCAGCCGATCTGGCAGAAGCGCCTGCAGGGCGTCGCCCACCTGGACCTGCAGGGCTGCATCGCCCTCGGCGTCACCGGGCCGATGCTGCGCAGCGCCGGCCTCGCCTGGGACCTGCGCAAGGTCGAGCCGTACTGCGGCTACGAGACCTACGACTTCGACGTCCCGGTCGAGACCAGCGCCGACGGCTGGGGCCGCTTCAAGGTCCGGGTGGCGCGAGATGCACGAGAGCCTGAAGATCATCGAGCAGGCCCTCGACAAGCTGCGTGCCCGGGCCGGTCATGGTGGAGGACACCAAGATCGCCTGGCCGGCGCAGCTGGCCATCGGCTCGGACGGCATGGGCCAGTCGCTCGAGCACGTCAAGAAGATCATGGGCACCTCGATGGAGGCGCTGATCCACCACTTCAAGCTGGTGACCGAGGGCTTCCGGGTCCCGGCCGGCCAGGTGTACGTGCCGATCGAGTCGCCCCGCGGCGAGCTCGGCATGCACGTGGTCAGCGACGGCGGCACCCGGCCGTTCCGCGTCCACGTGCGCGACCCGAGCTTCGTCAACCTGCAGTCCGCTCCCGGCGACCTGCGAGGGTGGCCTGCTGTCGGACGCCATCGCCGCCGTGGCCTCGATCGACCCGGTCATGGGCGGCGTGGACCGATAGACACGCACTCGTACGACGGAGACAGGACGCCCGTGAGCGGCTCGGAGCAAGATGACCACCGACCTCGGCATGCCGGGTACGGCGACGGTGCCCGCCGGCGTCCCGCCGCTGACCGAGCAGACCCGGCTCGAGGCCCGCGAGATCATCGCCCGCTACCCGAAGTCGCGCTCCGCGCTGCTGCCGATGCTGCACCTGGTGCAGTCGGTGCAGGGCTACGTCAGCCCGCAGGGCATCGCCCTGTGCGCCGAGGAGCTCGGGCTGACCAAGGCCGAGGTCGGCGCGGTCGCGACCTTCTACACGCAGTACCGCCGCCGCCCGGCCGGCGAGTACCACGTCGGCGTCTGCACCAACACGCTGTGCGCGGTGCTCGGCGGCGACGAGATCTTCGCCTCGCTCAAGGACCACCTCGGCGTCGGCCACAACGAGACGACCGAGGACGGCACGATCAGCCTCGAGCACCTCGAGTGCAACGCCGCCTGCGACTACGCGCCGGTCGTGATGGTCAACTGGGAGTTCTACGACGACCAGACGCCGGCCTCGGCCCGCGACCTGGTCGACAAGCTCCGCACCGGCCAGCCGGTCGCCCCGACCCGCGGGCCGAACCGCCAGTGCACGTTCAAGGAGATGTCGCGCGTGCTCGCCGGCTTCCCGGACGACCTGGCGACGCAGGGCGTGCAGGCCGGCCCGGCGACGCTCGCCGGGCCTCGAGCTGGCCCAGCAGCGCGGCGAGACCGCCCCCCGCTACCCCGACGAGGAGCGCTAGTGCTCACCCCCGTGCTGTCCCGCAACTGGGGCGACGCCGACTCCTTCACCCTCGCCGGCTACGCCCGCCACCGCGGCTACGAGGCGCTGCCCAAGGCGCTCGCCATGGACCCCGACGCGCTGATCCAGCTCGTCAAGGACTCCGGCCTGCGCGGCCGCGGCGGCGCCGGCTTCCCGACCGGCATGAAGTGGGGCTTCATCCCGCAGGGCTCCGAGGGCCAGGGCGCCAAGCCGCACTACCTCGTGGTCAACGCCGACGAGTCCGAGCCGGGGACCTGCAAGGACACCCCGTTCATGATGGCCAA
Source organism: uncultured Actinomycetota bacterium (assembly GCA_963762795.1). GTDB lineage: Bacteria > Actinomycetota > Actinomycetes > Mycobacteriales > SCTD01 > RYN-170. Next base: position 95,465 of record CAVXMC010000016.1, read on the forward strand.
CCCGCACGCCCTGGTGGAGGGCGTGATCATCGCGTCGTACGCCATCCGCGCGAAGAAGGCCTTCATCTACGTCCGCGGCGAGATCGTCCACGTGACCCGCCGCCTGCAGCACGCGGTCGCCGAGGCCTACGCCGCCGGCCACCTGGGCGAGAACATCCACGGCTCGGGCTTCGACCTCGACATCGTGGTCCACGCCGGCGCCGGCGCGTACATCTGCGGCGAGGAGACGGCGCTGCTGGACTCGCTCGAGGGCTACCGCGGCCAGCCGCGCCTGCGCCCGCCGTTCCCCGCGACCCACGGCCTCTACGCGAGCCCGACCGTCGTCAACAACGTCGAGTCGATCGCCAGCGTCCCGAGCATCGTGCTCGGCGGCGCGGAGTGGTTCGGCGCGCAGGGCACCGAGAAGAGCAAGGGCTACACGCTCTACTCGCTGTCCGGCCACGTGAAGCGCCCCGGTCAGTACGAGGGGCCGCTCGGGCTCACCCTGCGCCAGCTGCTCGAGCTCGGCGGGGGCATGCGCGAGGGCCACGAGCTGAAGTTCTGGACGCCCGGCGGGTCCTCGACGCCGCTGCTGACGGCCGAGCACCTCGACGTGCCGCTGGACTACGAGGGCGTCGCCGCGGCCGGCTCGATGCTGGGCACCAAGGCGCTGCAGTGCTTCGACGAGACCACCTGCGTCGTGCGCTGCGTCCTGCGCTGGACCGAGTTCTACGCCCACGAGTCCTGCGGCAAGTGCACCCCGTGCCGCGAGGGCACCTACTGGATGGTGCAGATCCTCCAGCGCATGGAGAACGGCACGGCGACCGAGGAGGACCTCGACACGCTGCTCGACACCTGCGACAACATCTTCGGCCGGTCGTTCTGCGCCCTCGGTGACGGCGCGACCAGCCCGATCGTCTCCGGCGTGCAGCTGTTCCGCCAGGAGTTCATGGACCACATCAACGGCACCGGCTGCCCGTTCGACCCGGTCGCCAGCACGGTCTTCGCAGGAGCCCACGCATGACGTTGACCCCCACCGCGCCGAAGGGCGGCGACCCCGGTCCCGACCGACGCGGTGACCCTCACGATCGACGGCTTCGAGGTCAGCGTCCCGAAGGGGACGCTGGTCATCCGCGCCGCCGAGCAGCTGGGCATCCAGATCCCGCGGTTCTGCGACCACCCGCTGCTCGACCCGGTCGGCGCCTGCCGCCAGTGCATCGTCGAGGTGGAGGGGCAGCGCAAGCCGCTGGCCTCCTGCACCACGACGGTCACCGAGGGCATGGTCGTGAAGACCCAGCTCACGAGCCCGGTGGCCAAGAAGGCGCAGGAGGGCACCCTCGAGCTGCTCCTCATCAACCACCCGCTGGACTGCCCGGTCTGCGACAAGGGCGGCGAGTGCCCCCTGCAGAACCAGACGATGAGCCACGGCCACGCCGAGTCGCGCTTCCACGACGCCAAGCGGACCTACCCCAAGCCGATCGCCATCTCCAGCGAGGTCCTGCTCGACCGCGAGCGCTGCGTGCTGTGCGCCCGCTGCACCCGCTTCCAGCAGCAGGTGGCCGGCGACCCGTTCATCGAGCTGTTCGAGCGCGGCGCCCTGCAGCAGGTCGCCATCTACACCGACCAGCCGTTCGAGAGCTACTTCTCCGGCAACACCGTGCAGATCTGCCCGGTCGGCGCGCTGACCGGCGCGGCCTACCGCTTCCGGGCCCGCCCGTTCGACCTGGTCTCCTCGCCGATGGTGTGCGAGCACTGCGCGTCGGGCTGCGCCCTGCGTACGGACCACCGCCGCGGCAAGGTGCTGCGCCGCCTGGCCGGCACCGACGCGGCGGTCAACGAGGAGTGGAACTGCGACAAGGGCCGCTGGGCCTTCACCTACGCCACCCAGGCCGACCGGCTCCCCGGCCCCCTGGTGCGCGACTACGAGACCGGCCGCCTGCGTGAGGCGTCCTGGACCGAGGCGCTCGAGCGCGCGGCCCAGGGCCTGTCGCTGGCCAAGCTCGAGGGCGGCGTCGGCGTGCTGCCCGGCGGTCGCCTGACCGTCGAGGACGCCTACGCCTACGCGAAGTTCGCCCGCCTGGCGCTCGGCACCAACGACATCGACAGCCGGGCCCGGCCGCACTCCGACGAGGAGCAGGAGTTCCTCGCCAGCTCGGTCGCCGGCCGCTACCTCGAGACGACCTACGAGGACCTCGAGAGCGCGCCCGCGGTGCTGCTCGCCGGCTTCGAGCCGGAGGAGGAGTCGCCGATCGTCTTCCTGCGGCTGCGCAAGGCGGTCCGCCGCAACGGCCTGCAGGTCTTCAGCATCGCGCCGTTCGCCAGCGCCGGCTCGGTCAAGACCGCGGCCCGGCTGCTGCGCACCGTTCCCGGCCACGAGGCCACCGTGCTGCAGGCGCTGGCCGGCGGCGGCGGCGACGCCCTGCTGAGCGAGACGGCCGCTGCGCTGCGCCTGCCCGGCGCGGTCGTCCTGGTGGGGGAGCGGCTCGCCACGAGCCCCGGCGCGCTGTCCGCGGCCGCCGCCCTCGCCGAGGCCACCGGCGCCCGGCTGGCCTGGGTCCCGCGCCGCGCGGGTGAGCGCGGCGCCGTCGACGCCGGCACCCTGCCCGGCCTGCTGCCCGGCGGCCGCCCGGTCACCGACGTCGGCACCCGCGCCGAGGTGGAGGCCGTCTGGGGCGGTCCCGTCCCCGGCACCCCGGGCCGCGACCTGACCGGCATCCTCACCGCCGCCCGCGACGGCCAGCTCTCCGCGCTGCTCGTCGGCGCGGTCGACCCGGCCGACTGCCCCGACCCGACGCTGGCCCTCGACGCCCTCGACGGCGTCGGGTTCCTGGTCAGCCTGGAGCTGCGCCGCTCCGCGGTCACCGACCGCGCCGACGTGGTGCTCCCGGTCGCGGCCGCGGTCGAGAAGTCCGGCACGTTCCTCGACTGGGAGGGCCGCGCCCGCCCGTTCGAGCAGGTGCTGCGGCTGTCCGGCGCGCTCCCCGACGTCCGCGTGCTCCACACGCTGGCCGAGGAGCTCGACGTGCCGCTCGGCCTGCCCGACGTCGCGTCCGCCCGGGCCGAGCTCGGCCGCCTCGGCGCCGTCTCGTCCCACCCGGCGCCCCCGACCGTCCCGGCGCCGCCGGCGGCCGCCCCCGGCGCCGGCCAGGCCGTGCTGGCCACCTGGCACTGGCTGCTCGACGACGGCGTGATGCAGGACGGCGAGCCGTTCCTCGCCGGCACCGCCAAGGCGCCCCGCCTGCACCTGTCGCCGGCCACCGCCGCCGAGATCGGCGCGCAGGCCGGTGACCTGGTCACCGTGTCGACCGCCCGCGGCGCGATCACGCTGCCGCTGGTGCTCGCCGAGCTGCCCGACCGCGTGGTGTGGGTCCCGACCCGCAGCCCCGACGCGGCCGTGCGCCGCGACCTGTCGGCCACCTCCGGCGACCTGGTCCGCCTGTCCCTCGGGAGCCCTGCATGAGCACGCTGCTCGCCCAGTCGTCCGACACCCAGGTGCCGCTGACGAGCTTCGGCAACGAGCCGATCTGGCTGACCATCGCCAAGGCGCTGTTCGTCTTCGTGCTGCTGCTGGCGATGACGCTGTTCACCATCGTCTTCGAGCGCAAGGTCGTCTCGTGGATGCAGCAGCGCACCGGCCCCAACCGGGTCGGCCCGCGCGGCTACCTCCAGTCCCTCGCCGACGGCCTCAAGCTGGCGCTGAAGGAGGAGATCATCCCGGCGATGGCGGACAAGCCGGTCTACGTGCTGGCCCCGCTCCTGTCGGCGATCCCGGCCTTCCTGGCCTTCTCCGTCATCCCGTTCGGCCCGAAGGTGTCGGTCGCCGGGGAGCAGACCGCGCTGCAGCTGGCCGACTTCCCGGTCGGCGTGCTGTTCGTGCTGGCCTGCTCCAGCGTCGGCGTCTTCGGCATCGTGCTCGCCGGCTGGTCCAGCGGCTCGACCTACCCGCTGCTCGGCGGCCTGCGCTCCGCGGCGCAGGTCATCAGCTACGAGGTCGCGATGGGCCTGTCCTTCGTCGCGGTCTTCCTCTACGCCGGCTCGATGAGCACCAGCGAGATCGTCGCCGCGCAGCAGAGCCGCTGGTTCTTCCTGACGCTGCCGGTCTCGTTCCTCATCTACGTCGTCGCGATGGTCGGCGAGACCAACCGCGCGCCCTTCGACCTGCCCGAGGCGGAGTCGGAGCTGGTCGGCGGCTTCCACACCGAGTACACCTCGCTGAAGTTCGCGATGTTCTTCCTCGCGGAGTACATCAACATGATCACCGTCTCGGCGCTGGCCGTGACGATGTTCCTCGGTGGCTGGCGCCCGCCCTTCCCGTTCAGCCGGGTCGAGTGGATGTCCGAGGGCTGGTTCCCGATGGTGTGGTTCCTCGCCAAGGTCCTGCTGTTCATCTTCTTCTTCGTCTGGCTGCGCGGCACCCTGCCCCGCATGCGCTACGACCAGTTCATGCGGCTCGGGTGGAAGGTCCTCATCCCGGTCAGCCTGGTCTGGATCCTGCTGGTCGCCGCGATCCGCACCGCGACCAACGAGGTCGACGACCGCAAGACCCTCGTCATCGGCGTGCTGGTGCTGAGCATCCTCGTGGTCGGCGTCTTCTACCTGCTGCCCCAGCCCCAGGACGACGCCGACGACGAGTCCGACCACGACGGCTCGGTCGCCGGCGGCGGCCCCGTGTCCCTGGCCAACGGCGGCTTCCCGACGCCGCCGCTCGACCTCGTCGTGCCGCCGACGCCGCGCTCGTTGCAGAAGACGAGCGTGACCGCCGGCGCCCCGACCCGTACAGACCAGGAGAGCTGACAGTGGCTGGCTTCCTCGACCCCGTGAAGGGCTTCGGGGTCACCTTCGGGACGATGTTCAAGAAGACGACCACGGAGGAGTACCCGGAGTTCGTCCGCCCGACGGCGCCCCGCTACCACGGCCGCCACGTGCTGAACCGGCACCCGGACGGCCTGGAGAAGTGCATCGGCTGCGAGCTGTGCGCCTGGGCCTGCCCGGCCGACGCCATCTACGTCGAGGGCGCCGACAACACCGACGAGAACCGCTTCTCGCCCGGTGAGCGCTACGCGTCGATCTACCAGATCAACTACCTGCGCTGCATCTTCTGCGGCCTGTGCATCGAGGCCTGCCCGACCCGCTCGCTCACCATGACCAACGAGTACGAGCTGGCCGACGACAGCCGCGAGGACCTGATCTTCACCAAGGAGCAGCTCCTCGCCCCGCTGCTGCCCGGCATGGAGCAGCCGCCCCACCCGATGCGCCTCGGCGACACCGACACCGACTACTACGTGCGCGCCGGCTCGACCCCGTCGGTCGGCGGCGACCCTCAGGTCGAGGGCCGACTGGGAGAGGGTGACCGATGAGCCCCGACGTCGTGCTCGCCGCCGCCTCGACCGGCGAGACCGTCACCTTCTGGGTGCTCGGCCCGCTGTGCCTGATCGCGGCCGTCGCCATGGTGCTGGCCCGCAACGCCGTGCACGCCGCGCTGTTCCTCGCCGCGGTGATGCTGTCGCTGGCGGGCCTCTACGCCGCGCAGGACGCCCCGTTCCTCGCCGCCGTCCAGGTGATCGTCTACACCGGCGCGATCCTCATGCTGTTCCTGTTCGTGCTCATGCTGGTCGGCGTCGACTCGAGCGACTCGCTCGTCGAGACGCTGCGCGGGCAGCGGGTGGCGGCGGTGCTGGTCGCCCTCGGCTTCGGCGGCCTGATCATCGCCGCCCTGGCCAGCGCGATCGACAGCGACACCGACGCGGGCCTCACCCAGGCCAACGCCGAGGGCAACGTGCTCGGCATCGCCCGGCTGCTGTTCACCAAGTACGTCTTCGCCTTCGAGGTCACCAGCGCGCTGCTGATCACCGCGGCGCTCGGCGCGATGGTGCTGGCCCACAAGGAGCGGCTGACCCCGCGGCCGACGCAGAAGCAGATGGCCCGCGAGCGCTTCGCCGGCGACCACCCGTGGCCGCTGCCCGGCCCCGGCGTCTTCGCCGACCACGACAGCGTCGCGACGCCGGCGCTGCTGCCCGACGGCTCGGAGTCGCAGGAGTCGGTGCCGGCCACGCTGCGCCAGGTGCGTCCCGGGACCACGGTGCAGTCGTGAGCCCGACCTACTACCTGTTCCTCGCCGCCCTGCTCTTCACGGTCGGCGCGGCCGGCGTGCTGCTGCGCCGCAACGCCATCCTGGTGTTCATGAGCGTCGAGCTGATGCTCAACAGCGTCAACCTGACCTTCGTGACGTTCAGCCGCATGAACGGCACGCTGGACGGCCAGATCATGGCCTTCTTCGTCATGGTGGTGGCCGCCGCGGAGGTCGTGGTCGGCCTGGCGATCATCATGAGCATCTTCCGCACGAGACGGTCGGCCTCGGTCGACGACGCCAACCTGCTGAAGTACTGACCGACCCCGTGCGCAGCCCCGACCCGCTGCGCTCCCGCCCTGTTCCCCACGGCGCGCCCTCGCGGGCGGGCCGCCGCACGAGACGAGGACGACCCGTGCCCGCACGCCCCCGACGAGCCGCGCCGTGACCGCGCTGCTCGCCGTCTCGGAGCCCGCGACCGAGTACGTCGCCGCGTCCGGCACCCTGTCCTCGCTCTGGCTGCTGCTCGCGCTGCCGGCGTTCGGCGCTGCCACCATCCTGCTGCTGCGCGGCCGGGCCCGCACCTGGGGGCCGTACCTCGCGATCGCGATGTGCGCCGCGTCGTTCCTCTGGGCGGTCGTCAGCTTCTTCGCGCTGCGCGACCAGGAGCAGCGCTCGGTCGACGTGCACCTGTGGTCCTGGATCCCGGTCAACGGCTTCTCGGTCGACGCCGGCCTGCTGTACGACCCGCTGTCGGCGACCTTCGCGCTGCTGATCACCGGTGTCGGCCTGCTGATCCACATCTACTCGCTCGGCTACATGGAGCACGACGACCGGCGGTGGCTGTTCTTCGGCTACCTCAACCTGTTCGTCACGGCGATGCTGCTGCTCGTCCTCGGCAACAGCTACCTCGCGCTCTACGTCGGCTGGGAGGGCGTGGGCCTCGCGTCGTACCTGCTCATCTCCTGGTACTTCTTCAAGCCCAGCGCGGCGACCGCCGGCAAGAAGGCGTTCATCGCCAACCGCGTCGGTGACGTCGGCCTGTCGCTGGCGATCATGGTCATGTTCGCGACGCTCGGGACGACCTCGTTCGAGGGCGTCTTCGGCTCGGCCGAGCAGCTGAGCGCGGGGGCCGCCACGGCGGTCGGCCTGCTGCTCCTGCTCGGTGCCTGCGGCAAGTCGGGCCAGTTCCCGCTGCACACCTGGCTGCCCGACGCGATGGAGGGCCCGACCCCGGTCTCGGCCCTCATCCACGCGGCGACCATGGTCACCGCCGGCGTCTACCTCATCGCGCGCTCGATGCCGGTCTACGCGCAGTCGCCCGACGCCCAGCTCGTCGTCAGCATCATCGGCGCGATCACGCTGGTCATCGGCTGCGTCATCGGCTGCGTCTACGACGACATCAAGAAGGTGCTGGCCTACTCCACGGTCAGCCAGATCGGCTACATGTTCCTCGCCGTCGGCATCCCCGGCGCCGGGGCGGTCGCGATCCTGCACCTGCTGACCCACGGCTTCTTCAAGGCCTGCATGTTCCTCTCGGCCGGCTCGGTCATGCACGGCATGGACGAGCAGGTCGACATGCGCCGCTTCGGCGCCCTGCGCAAGGCGATGCCGGTCACCTTCGGCTGCTTCCTCATGGGCTACCTGGCGATCATCGGCTTCCCGGGCTTCGCCGGGTTCTTCTCCAAGGACCTGATCATCGAGCACGCGTACGACCAGGGCGGCACCCGCGGCGCGGTGCTGGGCACGGTCGCCCTGCTCGGTGCCGGCGTCACGGCCTTCTACATGACCCGCCTGATGCTGATGACCTTCTTCGGCAAGAAGCGCTGGACCGCCGACGTGCACCCGCACGAGAGCACCCCGGTCATGCTCGGCCCGATGGTGCTGCTGGCCGTCGGCTCGGTCATCGGCGGCTACGCCCTGACCCAGGGCGACCGGCTCTTCCACTGGCTCGAGCCGGTGCTGCCGGAGCGCGAGGTGGAGCACTCCATCGCCCCGCTGACGCTGACGCTGCTCACCCTGGCCGTCGTCGCGCTCGGCGTCCTGACCGCGGTGGCGCTGGTCGGCCGTCGCGCCGTGCCGCACTTCCCGCCGGTCGCGGTCAGCCCGCTGACCACGGCGGCCCGCAACAACCTCTACTTCGACAGCCTCAACGAGTCGCTGCTCATGCGCCCCGGCCAGTACCTCACCCGGTTCCTGGTCTGGTTCGACAACCGCGGCATCGACGGTGCGGTCAGCGCCGTGGCGGCCGGTGTCGGCGGCGGCTCCGGCCGCCTGCGCCGACTGCAGACCGGCTTCGTCCGGTCGTACGCGCTCTCGATCTTCGCCGGCGCAGCCCTCGTCGTCGGCTCCCTGCTCCTCGTGAGGATCGGCCCGTGACCGGCAACGACTTCCCGTGGCTGACGATCCTCGGGATCATCCCGCTGGTCGGGGCGGCGCTCGTCGCGGCGCTGCCGACCCGGCTGGCGCGTCAGGTCTCGCTGCTGACCTCGCTGGTCGTCCTCGCCGGCGCGATCGTCATGTGCGCGGCGTTCGACCCCGACGGCGAGCGCTTCCAGTTCGTCCAGGCCCACGACTGGATCGAGGCCTTCGGCGTGCAGTACGCCGTCGGCGCCGACGGCATCGCCCTGGTGCTCATCGCGCTGGTCGCGGTGCTGGTCCCCGTGGTCATCGTGGCCAGCTGGAACGAGGCCGAGGAGGGCGAGCAGGCGGTCCTCGACGAGGCCGGCCGCAGCGCCCCAGCGACCGGGCGCATCCGCAGCGTCAAGACCTTCTTCGGCGCTGCTGCTGGTCCTCGAGACGATGATGATCGGCGTCTTCGCGGCGACCGACGTCTTCCTGTTCTACGTGTTCTTCGAGGCCGTGCTCATCCCGATGTACTTCCTCATCGGCAGCTACGGCGGGCCGCGCCGGTCGTACGCCGCCGTGAAGTTCCTGCTCTACAGCCTCGTCGGCGGGCTGCTCATGCTGGCCGCGGTCATCGGCCTCTACGTCACCTCGGCCGACCAGGGCGAGGGCACCTTCGCCTTCGAGAAGCTCACCGAGCTCGAGATCAGCACCCCGGTGCAGGTGGCCCTGTTCCTCGGCTTCTTCGTCGCCTTCGCGATCAAGGCGCCGCTGTGGCCCTTCCACACCTGGCTGCCGGACGCCGGCGCCGAGGCCCCGGTCGGCGGCGCGGTCCTGCTCGTCGGCATCCTGGACAAGATCGGGACCTTCGGCTTCCTGCGCTACTGCATCCCGCTGTTCCCGGACGCCGCGGACATCTTCGCGCCGTACATCATCGTGCTGTCGGTGATCGGCATCCTCTACGGCGCGCTCGTCGCCATGGGGCAGAAGGACCTCAAGCGGCTGGTGTCCTACACCTCGGTCGCCCACTTCGGCTTCATCGGCCTGGGCTGCTTCGCCTTCACCAGCCAGGCGCAGACCGGCGCGGTGCTCTACATGGTCAACCACGGCCTGTCGACGGGCGCGCTGTTCCTCGTCATCGGCTTCCTGGTGGCCCGCGGCCGCACCCGCAACGTCGACAGCTACAGCGGCATCGCCAAGGTCGCGCCGGTGCTCGCCGGCCTGTTCCTGGTCGCCGGCCTGTCGTCGCTGGCGCTGCCCGGCCTGTCGACCTTCGTCAGCGAGTTCCTGGTGCTGGTCGGCACCTACACGCGCTACCCGGTCGCCGCGGTCTTCGCGACCGTCGGCATCATCCTGGCCGCGCTCTACATCCTGTGGGCGTTCCAGCGCACGATGCAGGGCCCGCTGGCGCACCCGGCCGGCACCCGCATGCGCGACGTCCGGGGGCGCGAGGTGCTCGCCGTCGCGCCGCTGATCGCCCTGATGCTGTTCCTGGGCTTCTACCCGAAGCCGCTGACGGACGTCATCACGCCGGCGGTCAACGCCACCATGCAGGACGCCGGCAAGCAGGACCCGGCGCCCACCCAAGCCCAGCCCACCAGGTAGAGGACAGCCGTGCCCACCGACATCCAGGCGCCGTCCTTCGACTACGCCGCCCTCTCGCCGATGTTCATCGTGTTCGGCGCCGCCGTCCTCGGCGTGCTCGTCGAGGCGTTCGTGCCCCGGCGCTCGCGCCGGACGGCCCAGCTCGTGGTGGCCCTGGCCGGGCTGGTCGGCGGCCTGGTCGCCGTCGTGCTGCTCGCCGGCCACAGCTCGCTCGAGGCGGAGGGCGCCGTGGCGGTCGACGGGCCGACGCTGTTCCTGCAGGGCCTGCTCTGCATCCTCGGCGCGGCCAGCGTCCTGCTGCTCTCGGAGCGCTCGCTGGACAGCTCCGGCGGCGACATCGTCAGCCAGGCCGCCGTGCTGCCCGGCAGCCGCGAGGACCTGCAGCACCTGGACAGCGAGGGCATCCAGACCGAGGTCTACCCGCTCGCGCTGTTCTCGCTCGGCGGCATGATGCTGTGGCCCGCGGCCAACAACCTCATCCTGTCGTTCATCGCGCTCGAGGTGCTGTCGCTGCCGCTCTACCTGATGGCCGGCCTCGCCCGCCGCCGTCGCCTGCTCTCGCAGGAGGCCGCGGTCAAGTACTTCCTGCTCGGCGCCTTCTCCTCGGCCTTCTTCCTGTACGGCGTGGCGCTGCTCTACGGCTACGCGGGCAGCGTCGACCTCGGCGACATCTTCGACGCGACCGGGCGCGCGGGCAGCAACGAGGTGCTGCTGCTGCTGGGCCTCGCCCTGCTCGCCGTCGGCCTGCTCTTCAAGGTCGGCGCGGTGCCCTTCCAGGCGTGGACGCCCGACGTCTACCAGGGCTCGCCCACCGCGGTGACCGCGCTGATGGCCGCCTGCACCAAGATCGCCGCCTTCGGCGCTCTCCTGCGCATCTTCTACGTCGGCTTCGGCCGCACCGAGTGGGACTGGCGCCCGATGATGTGGGGCGTCGCGATCATCACGATGGTGGTCGGCGCGGTCCTCGCCGTCACGCAGACCGACGTGAAGCGCATGCTCGCCTACTCCTCGGTGGCCCACACCGGCTTCATCCTGGTCGGCGTCATCGCCATCAACCGCGAGGGCCTGTCCGGCACGCTCTTCTACCTCGTGGCGTACGGCTTCACGACCCTCGCCTCGTTCGCCCTCGTCACGCTGGTGCGCGACTCCTCCGGCGAGGCGACGCACCTGTCGTCCTGGGCGGGCCTCGGCCGGCGCAGCCCGCTGGTCGCCGGCGTCTTCGCCTTCTTCCTGCTCGCCCTGGCCGGCATCCCGCTGACCAGCGGCTTCATGGCCAAGTTCGCGGTGTTCCAGGCCGCCACGAAGGGCGGCGCCACGGCGCTGGTCGTCGTCGGTGTCGTGGCGAGCGCGGTGACGGCCTTCTTCTACGCCCGCGTCATCGTGCTGATGTTCTTCCAGGACCCCGCGCCGGACGGCCCGACGGTCGCCGTCCCGAGCGCCTTCACCGCGGCCACCATCGCGCTCGGCCTGGCCGTGACCCTGGTGCTGGGCGTCCTCCCGCAGCCGGTCCTGGACCTCGCCGACCAGGCCGCGCTGTTCGTCCGATGACGAGCCTCGGCCCGGTGCGGGGGGCCGGCGTCCTCGCCGCCGCCGACCCGGAGCTCGCGGCTGCGGTGACCGCCCAGCTCGAGGACGTCGAGGCCCGCTTCCGCGAGGTCGCGCAGAGCGCCCACCCGCTGCTCACCGAGGCCGGCCAGCACCTGATCACCGCCGGCGGCAAGCGCGTACGCCCGCTGCTCGCGCTGCTGGCCGCCCGGCTCGGCGACCCGTTCGCGCCCGGCGTGGTCGACGCCGCCGTGGTGGTCGAGCTGACCCACGTCGCGACGCTCTACCACGACGACGTCATGGACGACGCGGCCCTGCGCCACGGGGTGCCGTCGGCCAACGCCCGCTGGACCAACACCGTCGCGATCCTCACCGGCGACTTCCTGCTGGCCCGTGCCTCCGACCTCACGGCCGGCCTCGGCCCGGCGGCGACGCACCTGCAGGCGCGTGCCTTCGGCCGCCTCGTGGAGGGCCAGATCGCCGAGACGGCCGGGCCCGCCGAGGGCGAGGACCCGGTCAGCCACCACTTCCGGGTGATCGCGGACAAGACCGCGTCGCTGTTCGCCACCTCGACCGAGCTCGGCGCGATGACGGCCGGCGCGCCGGCCGCGGACGTCGCCCGCCTGGCCCGGTTCGGCGAGGTGCTGGGCACCGCCTTCCAGCTCTCCGACGACCTCATCGACATCCGCAGCGAGAGCGACGCGTCGGGCAAGACCCCCGGCACCGACCTGCGCGAGGGCATCCGGACGCTGCCGGCGCTGCTGGTGCTGGCCACCGACGACCCGGCCAGCGCCCGGCTGCGCGAGCTGGTCTCGCGGCCGCTGCCCGACGACGCCGAGCAGGAGGAGGCGCTCGCCCTGCTGCGCGCCCACCCGGCGCTCCAGCTCGCGCAGGACCGGCTGGCCGCCTACGTCGACGAGGCGCGCGACGCCGCCCGCGGGCTGCCCGACGGTTCGGCCCGGGACGCGCTGCTGGGCCTCGCCGACTTCGTGCTGGCCCGCAGCGGCTGAGCCGGCCGTGTCGCTCCCCGACCCGGTCCGCCTGTCCGTCACGCTCGGGCAGCGCTACCGCCTGCAGGTCTTCAACGTCGGCCTGGCCTGCTGCGCGGTCGAGTACGTCGCCGCCTCGCTGGTCGGGCCGCTCCCGTCCGCGGGCCTCGCCGACGCGGAGGTGCTCGTCATCTCGGGCACCGTCACCGACAAGCTCGCTCCGGCGGTCCGGCGCCTGTACGACGCGATGCCGGAGCCCCGCTACGTGATCTCGATGGGCTCCTGCGCCAACTGCGGCGGGCCCTACTGGGACTCCTACTCCGTCACGAAGGGCGTCGACCAGCTCGTCCCGGTCGACGTCTACGTGCCCGGCTGCCCGCCCCGGCCGGAGGCGCTGCTCCAGGGGCTCGCGCTGCTGCAGGAGCGGGTCGCCGGGTCGGCGCCCGTCGCGGTCTCGACGGCGCCCCGGGTCGGCCCGGACGTCCGCGGGCCCGAGGACCTGCGCGCATGACCGGCCTGCCCGCCTCAGCCGTCAGCAGCACCGCGTACGGCCTGACCACCCTCGACGTGCCGCGCGAGGACTGGGTGGCCTCGGTGGTGGCCGTCCGCGACGAGCGCGGGATGACCTTCTTCGACTGGCTCAGCGCGGTGGACGAGGGCCCGGCCGGCTTCGACGTCGTGCTGCACCTGTGGGCGCCGGCCACCCGCTCCGGCCTGCTGCTGCGCACCCGGTGCCCGCGCGACGACGCCCGCGTGCCGTCGCTCACCGGCGTGTTCGCCGGAGCGGACTGGCACGAGCGGGAGACCTGGGAGATGTTCGACATCGCCTTCGACGGCCACCCCGGGCTGCTGCCGCTGCTGCTGCCGGACGGCTTCGCCGGGGCGCCGCTGCGCAAGGAGTTCGTCCTCGCCTCGCGGGCCGCGGTGCCGTGGCCGGGGACCAAGGAGCCGGGGGAGTCCGACGCCGACGCGGCCGGGCGCCGCCGCCGGGTTCTGCCGCCCGGGGTGCCGCCGGCGGGGACGTGGCCGTCGTGAGCTCGTCCTCCGGTCTCGAGCACGGGCTCGAGCTGGTCCGGCAGACGCTCTCGCCCTCGCTCCCCCCGCGGAGCCGCGGCGTGGTCGCCCTGCTCGAGGAGAACTGCACCGTCTGCATGCTCTGCGCCCGTGAGTGCCCGGTCTGGTGCATCGAGATCGAGTCGCACTCCGAGTCGGTCGCGCCGACCCAGCCGCGCCAGCGCGTCCGCAGCCGCAACGTCCTCGACCGCTTCGACATCGACTACGCGCTGTGCATGTACTGCGGCATCTGCGTCGAGGTCTGCCCCTTCGACGCGCTGTTCTGGTCGCCGGAGCACTCCTACGCCGAGGCGTCCGTCGGCGACCTCGTCCACGACCGCGACCGCCTGCGCGAGTGGATGTGGACCGTCCCGCCGCCCCCGCCCCTGGACGCCGGCGCCGACCCCGCCCGCGAGGTCGTCGAGGCCGCCAAGGCCGACACCCCGCCCCTCTCCTAGCGAGGTGGCCGCGGCCGCCGCGCCGCCGCTGCGCGGCCGCCGACCGTAGCGCTGCGCCCCACCGGGCGGCCCCCGACGGGGCGTACCGCTACGTTCGCCGCCCCGCCGACGCCGCCGCGTGCGGCCGCTGCCCCGACCTCCGCGCCGAGTGTCGGGGTACGCCCCGCTTGCCGGCCAGCAAGCGGGCCGCAGCCCGACACTCGCGGCCGCCGCCGGGCCGGCCGCCGCCGACCGTAGCGCTGCGCCCCACGAGACGCCCCCGACCGGGGCGTACCGCTACGGTCGCCGCCCCGCGGGCGCCGACGGGCCGCCGCCGGGCGGCCCGCGCCGACCGGCCGCCGGGCGGCTCGGGCCGACCCGCCCGGCCGGCCCTACCGGTAGTTGGTGAACTGCAGGGCGAAGTCGAAGTCCTGGCCCTTGAGCAGGGCGATGACGGCCTGGAGGTCGTCCTTCTTCTTCGCCGTGACGCGCAGCTGGTCGCCCTGGATCTGCGGCTGCACGCCCTTGGGGCCCTCGTCGCGGATGACCTTGGCGACCTTCTTGGCGTTGTCCTGGCTGATGCCCTCGGACACGGTGGCCGTCAGGCGGTACTCCTTGCCCGACTGCTGCGGCTCGCCGGCCTCGAGCGTCTTCAGGGAGATCTGCCGCTTGATGAGCTTCTCCTTGAACACGTCGAGCAGCGCGGTGCAGCGCTCCTCCGCGTTCGCCTTGATGACGATGCTCTCGCCGGACCAGGCGATCTCGGCGCCCGTGCCCTTGAAGTCGTAGCGCTGCGAGGCCTCCTTGGCCGCCTGGTTCAGGGCGTTGTCGACCTCCTGCCGGTCGACCTTGCTCACGACGTCGAACGACGGATCGGCCACGCGTTGCTCCTTGCTATCGTCTCCCGCGCACCAAGGCGGGTTGCCCGAGTGGTCAAAGGGAGCAGACTGTAAATCTGCCGGCTCAGCCTACGAAGGTTCGAACCCTTCACCCGCCACCAGGTGGTCATACGGCCCCTGACCTGCGACAACAGGTCAGGGGCCGTTGTCGTTCCCCGTTTGGGGCGCGGCGAGCGACTGTCCCTCCGGGAGCCGATCCCAGTGGCAGCCGCGACCGGGTGCCGTCAATGCGCTGCTTCGCCAAGTCCCCCAAGCGCTTGTGGTCACGCTCGTCGCGGTGCTCTCCACCTGCGCAGCGCGCGGGGTCCGGACGCTCAAGGACCGGGCTTCTGGTGCGCGGTGGACGGGGCCGCAGGGCCACAGGTGCGGGCCCGAGCGGCACGGTCACAGGAGCAGATCGTCCAGCGAGTCCTGCAGTGCCTTGGCGCCGGCCAGTCGCTCCCTCAGCGTGCCGACCCGGTCGGTGACGAGGTCGGAGTAGCCACGCAGCACGTCCTCGACCTGTCGTCGCCGAGCCGCGGTGGGTGTGGAGGCGAGCTCGTCCAGGTGGTCGAGGAGCTCGCGCATCTCGTCGAGGCTGAAGTCCAGGGGCTTCATCTGCTTGATGACGAGCAGGCGCTGCACGGCGGCGTCGTCGTAGAGCCGGAAGCCGCCGGGGCTGCGTTCGGCAGCGGGAAGCAGCCCGACTTCTTCGTAGTAGCGGACTGATCGCAGGCTCAGGCCGGTGCGCTCGGCGACGTCGCCGATCTGCAGCCGGCCCCGCGCGGCTGTCGTGGCCATCAGTGGCTGCTCAGCTGACCGGCGAGGCGGTCGTGCATGTCGGCGCTGTGCTGGTTGAGCCCGACGATGGTCACGGTCTTGCCGCGACGCTCGTACTTGGTGGTGATGGCGTCCAGCGCTGCCACCGAGCTGGCGTCCCAGACGTGCGCCTGGCTCATGTCGATGATGACGCTGCCGGGGTCGCCGGCGTAGTCGAACTGGTAGACGAGGTCGTTGCTGGAGGCGAAGAACACCTGCCCGTCGACGGAGTAGACGACCTCGCTGCCGTCCGGGCTCCTGAGGCTGTGCACCTCGACGAGGTGCGCGACGCGGCGGGCGAACAGGACCATCGCGGTCAGCACGCCGGCACCGACGCCGTACGCCAGGTTGTGCGTGGCGACGACGACCGAGACGGTCACGACCATCACGCTCGTCTCGCTCTTGGGCATCCGCTTGAGCGTGGCCGGGGCGATGCTGTGCCAGTCGAACGTACTGACCGACACCAGCACCATCACCGCCACCAGCGCGGCCATCGGGATGAGCGCCACGACATCGCCGAGCGAGACCACGAGCACGAGCAGGAAGACACCGGCGAGGAAGGTCGACAGCCGGGTGCGGGCGCCGGACTGCTTCACGTTGATCATGGTCTGACCGATCATGGCGCAGCCGCCCATGCCGCCGAAGAAGCCAGTGACGACGTTGGCGACGCCCTGCCCCCAGGACTCACGGGTCTTGTCCGAGTGCGTGTCGGTGATGTCGTCGACGAGCTTGGCGGTCATCAGGGACTCGATCAGCCCGACGAGCGCGAGGGCCAGCGCGTACGGCGCGATGATCCGCAGCGTGTCCACGGTGAAGGGAACGTCGGGCAGGCCGAGCAGCGGCAGGCTGTCGGGCAGCTCGCCCTCGTCGCCGACGGTCGGGACCGTGATCGCGGCCGTGACCGTCAGCGTGGTCAGCACCACGATCGCGACCAGCGGCGCCGGAACGGCGGTCGTGATCCGCGGAAGCCCGTAGATGATCCCCAGGCCCAGTGCCACGAGCGGGTAGACGGCCCAGGTCACACCGGTGAGGTGCGGGAGCTGCGCCGAGAAGATCAGGATCGCCAGCGCGTTGACGAAGCCGACCATGACCGACCTGGGCAGGAAGCGCATCAGCTTCGCGACTCCCAGCAGCGCGAGCGCGACCTGGAACAGCCCGCCGAGCACGACCGCGGCGACCAGATGGCCGAGCCCGTGCTCCCTGACCAGCGGCGCGACGACGAGCGCGATCGCCCCGGTTGCTGCGCTGATCATGGCAGGGCGGCCGCCGGTGAACGCGATGGTGACGGCCATCGTGAACGAGGCGAACAGGCCGACCCGTGGATCGACACCGGCCAGGATCGAGAAGCTGATCGCCTCAGGGATCAGCGCGAGGGCGACGACGAGGCCGGCCAGCACCTCGGTGCGCAGGACGCGACGGTCGGAGAGCCACGACGGCGTGGACGGAAGGGGCACGAACGAGCTGGAGGAGGTCATGGTGCCGTTCTGGTTCGGGGCACGAGGTCGCGCGGCAGGTGGCGGCACGGCAAGTCAGGCGCCTGTGACTGCCCGGACGCGCCCTCGAGCTGTCGGCAGACCTGTGAGGCGGCTTGAGCTCAACCCTACAGGGGCGTAAGGGTTGCGCAGCATGCCCTCGGTCACACCGAGCCTGCCGTGGTGGCTGTGGTGCCTCCAGCAGTCCGCACGGTGACGCTACGGCAGGGTCCGCGGCCCGCTGCGGCTCGCGGCCAGGTGCCCCGAGCGCCGGGCACGACAGCGGAGGCAGCACCGCGGCACCGCGACGTGGTGACCGTCGGGTCAGGAGTGGGGTTCGCGGTCGTCCGGGCCCGCCGGGAACCGGAACTGTCACAGGTGCCTGTCTCACTGTCGTGGGAGACGTCAGACGGAGGTGGAGCATGGTGCGGGTCCGTGAGGTGACGCGTGAGGAGCTCCTCGCGCGCCGTGACCAGGTCCTTGCGCGCGCCGGCACGACCGAGGCCGACCTTCGCGAGCGGTCCCACCGGGGGAGCCTCGTGGGCGACGAGGACGCCGTCCTCGAGGAGCTGCGCGACATCGCCTACCTGCTCGGCGCGTGACGGAGGCACCACCTCGCTGGAGCAGCAGGCCCAGACCAGCGGGCACTCCTGCCTGGTGATCGCAGGGCTCGTCCCGCGAGATCGGGCACGTTCATGGCACGCGGACGCCCAGCTGACCCTCGAACGGCCCTGCGAACCCGGCCTGGCCCGCGGGAGCGCCGCACAGCCCGGTTCGAGAGGCAGCAACCGGTCGATGTGCCGGCTCCGCCGACGAAGGGTCGAACCCCGCACCGCCACCAGGTGGTCACACGGCCCCCGACCTGCGACAACGGGTGGGAGCCGTTCGCGGTCTCTAGGGGAGCACCGCGATCGCGTCGACCTCGACGAGCAGGTCCGGCTCGCCGAGGGCTGCCACCGGGATGAGCGTGATCGGCTTGACCGGGTCGACGCCGAGGGCCGCGGCCGCCCGTGCCACGCCCTCGCCCAGCGCCGGGTACAGCTCGCCGCTCCAGCCGACGACGTAGATCGTCAGCTTCGCGACGTCGTCGAAGGTGCCGCCGACGGCGGCGAGCGCGGTGGCGATGTTGAGGTACGCCTGCTCGACCTGGGCGGCGAGGTCGCCGGCGCCGACGGGCTGCCCGTCCGCGTCCCTGGCGACCTGACCGGCCAGGTAGACGGTCCGGCTGCCGGTGGCGACCGCCATCTGCCGGTACACCTCGGGCTGCGGCAGTCCTGCGGGGTTCATGACCTGGACGGGCATCGGGTCCTCCTGGTGTCGGGATGTCCGACGTAGCATGACCACACTATGCAATGATGCGCAAGTGCCCCGACCCCCGCATCCCGCTCTGCGCACGACGCTCGTCGAGCGCGCCGCCCAGCTGCTCGCCGCACGCCAGCCGGTGACCCTCAAGGCCCTGGTCGACGGCACGGGCGCCTCCACGATGGCCGTCTACACCTACTTCGGCGGCATGCCGGGGCTGTGGTCCGCGGTGCGGCAGGAGGGCTTCACCCGGCTGGCCGGCGCGGCTGGCGCAGGTGCCGACGACGGACGACGCCGTACGGGACTTCGCCGCTCTCGGCGGGGCGTACGCCGCCAGCGCCCTGGCCGCGCCCGACCTCTACGCCGCGATGTTCGACACCCGCGCCGAGCTCGAGGACCCGGAAGCGGCCGCAGCGAGCTTCGGGCTGCTCGTCCACGCGGCGTCCCGCGCGCACGACGCGGGACGGCTGCCGCGCGCGCAGCCCGGCGACGTCGCCACCCGGACGTGGGCGATGGGCCACGGCCTCACGACCTTGACGGCCGCCGGGCTGCTGCCGCTCGACGCGCTCCCCACGCACGCCGTCGAGCTGACGGTCGCGCTGCTCGTGGCGGCCGGCGACCGCGAGGACGCCTGCCGCGCCTCCGTCGAGCGCGGGTGGGTCGAGGGCTGGGGGAGGCCGGCGTAGACACGGCCCGCGACGACTCAAACGTCCTGGTGTCGACGGTCACGGCATGGTTCCCGCCGCCACGGGGTACTCGTGACCGGTCTGCCCTCGACCGATGGGACACGCGCGTGCGACTCCCCCTGCCCGACGACGGCGCCCGGGCGCCGCTGCGGGACGCGGCGGCGGAGGCCGAGGCGCAGCAGGCGCTGCGCCTGGCCCGCGAGCTGCGGCAGGCGGTGCGCCGGGAGCGCGAGACGGTGCGCCGGCTGAGCGAGTACCTCGCGGCCAAGGCGACCGTCCCGGGACCCGCGCCGCGCGGCTGACCCGCTCAGGCCTTTGCGGCGACGAGCTCCAGGCAGGCGGCGCGCGCGGCCGAGTCCACTGGGGGGCGACAAGGGTGCCCGGGCGGCGGGCGGGCGACCGGGGCCCTAGCGTCCTCGGGGTGTCCGACCCCCGCTACGACCTCGCCCCGTTCGGCACCGCCGTCGGCGTCGTCTCCCTCGTGCTCGCCGCCGTCGGGGTGGTCGCGCCCCGGCCGCTCGCCCGGGCCGGCGGTGTCGTCGACCCGGCGGCCCCCGTCGTGCCGCTGCTGGTCCGCTTCGTCGCCGCCCGCCAGGCCGCGCTCGGCCTGGCCCTGCTGAGCCGGCGACCGCTCGACATGCACCGCGCGGCCGGGCTCTTCCTGCCGGTCACGGTCGTCGACGCGGCAGCCGCGGTGGCCGGGCGACGGTCCGGAGCGCTGAGCCCGCGCAGCACCGTGATGTCGCTGTCCGTGCTGGCGGCGAACGCCTGGGTGATGCGCCGGACCCGGCCCTGAGCGGCCTGCTGGGCAGCACGGCCCGTCAGCTCGCCGGCCCACGACGGGCCGCCCTGGCCTGGGGCCTCGCCGGCGCGGCCCTGCTCGGCGTGCCCGACCTGCTGCGGCAGCTGCCGGTGCGCGACGACCCGTCGCGGTGGCACGCGCTGCTCGTCGACGCGGTGGGCGTCGCCTCGGCCGCGGTCCTGCAGCTCGCGCTGGTCGGGCTGCTCGCCGGGCTGCCCGCCCGCCGGTGGCTGTCCGGGGGCGTCGGCCTGCTCGTCCGCGCACTGCGCCGGCGGCCCGGCGTCGTGGTCGCGGGGCTGGTGCTGGCCGGGGCGGTGTCCGCGGTGATCACCCTGCCGGTCTCGGTGGCGGCACTCAGCGCGGAGCAGGTGCTCGGCCCGCTCGAGGACCCGCCGCTGTCGGCGCTGCTCATCGCGCAGCTCAGCGATGTGGTCGCGACCGCCCTGACGGCGCCGTACTGGGCACTGCTCGTCGCCCGCGCCGCGACCGAGGACGAGCCCGGGGACCAGCCCGGGGACTAGGCCGGCACGAGCGGCCGCACCACGACCGCGCGCCGCACCGCCAGCGACATGGCGGCCGCGCCCAGGCACAGCACGCCCGCGCCGAGCCAGGCCAGGTCGTACGACCCGGAGGACGTGCGCACCGCCCCGGCCGCCGCCGCGGCGAGGGCCGCCCCGACCTGGTGGCTGGCGAAGACCCAGCCGAAGACCAGCGTGCCGCGGGCGCCGAACAGCTCCCGGCACAGCGCGACCGTCGGCGGCACCGTGGCGACCCAGTCCAGGCCGTAGAACAGCACGAAGATGAGGATCTTGGCCTCCGGCGCGGCGCTGAACAGCACCGGGAGGGCGAACAGCGACAGCCCGCGCAGGCCGTAGTACCAGGCCAGCAGCACCCGGCTGTCCATCCGGTCGGTGAGCCAGCCGGAGAAGACGGTGCCGACGATGTCGAAGACGCCGACCAGCGCCAGCAGCGAGGCGGCGGTCGTCATGCCCATGCCGTGGTCGTGCGCGGCGGGGATGAAGTGGGTGCCCGACCAGGCCGTTGGTGGTGGCGCCGCAGATGGCGAAGCCGCCGGCCAGCAGCCAGAAGGCCGGCCGGTGCGAGGCCTCGCGCAGCGCCCCGACGGCGGCCCGGGCAGGAGACCCCGCCGGGGGCGGCGGTGCTTCCGCCTCGGTGGCGCCGTACGGCAGCAGGCCCACGTCGCTCGGCCGCTCGCGCAGCAGGAGCAGGACCAGCGGGACGACCGCCAGCGCGCAGGCGGCGACCGTCAGCGACGCGGTGCGCCAGCCGGACCGGTCGACGAGGACGGCGACGAGCGGCAGGAAGACCAGCTGCCCGGTCGCGCTGCCGGCCGTGAGGATGCCGGTGACCAGACCGCGCCGCGCGGTGAACCACCGGTTGGCGACGGTGGCGGCGAAGACGAGCGCCATCGAGCCCGTGCCGACGCCGACGAGGACGCCCCAGCACGCGACCAGCTGCCAGCTCGAGGTCATGCGGGTGGTCAGCGCGCTGCCGAGCGCGATGGCCAGCAGCGCCGTCGTGACGACGCGGCGGATCCCGAAGCGCTCCATCAGCGCAGCGGCGAACGGCGCGGTCAGGCCGAAGAGCAGCAGGTTGACCGAGACGGCCAGCGAGACGGTGGAGGTGCTCCAGCCGAACTCGTCGTGCAGCGGCACGATGAACACGCTCGGCGTCGCCCGGAAGCCGGCCGCGCCGACGAGCACCGCGAAGGTGACCGCCGCGACCCCCCAGGCGCGGTGCGGCATCCGCCTCACAAGGGGAAGACCAGGCAGGTGCTCGTGGCGGTCGCGACCAGCTTGCCCGCCGGGTCGCGCACCTCGCCCTCGGCGAACGCGGCGCGGCGCCCCGGACGCGGCACCCAGCCGCGGGCGGTGAGCAGCCCGGTCTCGGCGGTGACCGCCCGCAAGTAGGACACCTTGATCTCCAGGCTGGTGTACCCGGTCCCGGCCGGGAGCGTCGACTGGACGGCGCAGCCGCAGACCGAGTCGAGGAGCGTGCAGACCAGCCCGCCGTGCACGACGCCGATCGGGTTGTAGGCCGACTCGTCGGGCGTGCAGGTGAAGACCACCTCGCCCTCGCGCACCGAGCTGATGCCGAAGCCCATCAGCCCGCCGATGGGGGCCCCCGGCATGCGCCCGTCGGCCACCGCCTGCAGGTGCTCGAGCCCGCTGAGCTTCCTGCCCTCCTCGGCGGAGGCGATCGGGTCGTGCCAGGTGACGGTCTTGGTACGGGGCTCCCCCCAGGCGCTGCTCATGCGCCGGGACGGTAGACGTGGCTGGGTTCGATGTCCATACTCAGGACGTGCCCCGGACCTGCTCGATCGCCCGCAGCCTCGAGGTGGTGGGCGAGCGCTGGTCGCTGCTCGTCGTCCGCGAGGTCAACATGGGCGTGCGCCGCTTCGCCGACATCCGGGCGGCGACAGGAGCACCGCCGGCCGTGCTCACCGACCGGCTGCGGACGCTCGTCGAGCTCGGCGTGCTCAGCACCCACCCGTACCAGGAGCCCGGCACGCGCACCCGCAGCGAGTACGTCCTCACCGACGCGGGGCGCGAGCTGGCCACCGTGCTGACCGCGCTGATGGACTGGGGCGACCGGCACCTGGCGGGGGAGGCCGGCCCCCCGGTCGTCGTGCGCCACCGCGACTGCGGCGCGCCGGTGCACGCCCGGCTGGTCTGCGACGGCGGGCACCTCGTCGAGGACCTCAGGGCGCTGCGCAACGAGCCCCGTCCTCAGGCGCGCGTCGAGAGCGTGTAGTCTCTGGACCGCTTCGCCGCCCCCTTAGCTCAGTCGGCAGAGCGTCTCCATGGTAAGGAGAAGGTCTACGGTTCGATTCCGTAAGGGGGCTCTGTTCCTGTGTGCACGACCCCTGGCGGTGTAGCTCAGCTGGCAGAGCAAGCGACTCATAATCGCTGTGTCACCGGTTCAAGTCCGGTCATCGCTACAGCCTGACCGGCGCGCCGTCTGCGTCCGGTAGCCTCGACGTGCTAGCCCGCCGATCTCGAAGGAAGTCCCATGGCCGCCACTGACGTCCGCCCGAAGATCACCATGGCGTGCCAGGAGTGCAAGCACCGCAACTACATCACCAAGAAGAACCGCCGCAACGACCCCGACCGCATGGACCTGCGCAAGTTCTGCCCGAACTGCCGCACCCACACGGCGCACCGCGAGACCCGCTAGCCCTCCTGCACGTCAGCGTCGAGGCCGGTTCCCCACAGGGGGGCCGGCCTCCGCCGTCGTCTGCGCTACGTTCCGGTCCGCCGGCGGGGCGACCGCCGCGAGCAGCTCGGGAGGCCCAGCGGTGCCGCTGAACCAGGACTTCGTCGGCCGGGAGTACCCGGCCTCCGCCACCTACGAGGTGGGTCGCGAGCACATCCGCGCCTTCGCGGACGCCATCGGCGACCAGAACCCGCTCTACCGCGACAAGGCGGCCGCGCAGGCCGCCGGGCACCGCGACGTGGTGGCCCCGCCGACGTTCCTGACGACGCTCTCCTACCGCTTCGGGCTCGACTCGCCGATGGTCGACCCGGCCCTCGACCTCGACTACGCGATGGTCGTCCACGGCGAGCAGGCCTTCGAGCACCACCGCCCGGTCGTCGCCGGCGACGTGCTGAGCAGCGTCTCGAAGGTCACCAGCATCCGCGACGCCGGGCGCAACGAGCTGATGACCATGGTCACCGAGGTGACCGACGCCGACGGGCGGGCCGGTCGCGACCATCACCAGCACGCTCGTCAGCCGCGGCACCGCCGCTCCGAAGGAGTCCTGATGCCCGCGTACGCAGACGTCGAGGTCGGCACCGAGGTCCCGGCCCAGCAGTTCACCGTGCAGCGGCACAACCTGGTCATGTACTGCGGCGCCAGCGGCGACTTCAACGTCATCCACTGGAACGAGCGCATCGCGACCGCCGTCGGCCTGCCCAACGTCATCGCGCACGGCATGTTCACGATGGCCGAGGCCGGCCGGGTCGTCACCGACTGGGTCGGCGACCCCGGGGCGGTCCTGTCGTACGGCGTCCGCTTCTCCAAGCCGGTGCCCGTCCCCGACGACGACCAGGGCACCGTCCTGACCGTCAAGGGCACCGTCGAGGAGAAGCTCGACGGCAACCGGGTCCTCGTCGGCCTGACCGCGACCATCGGCGAGGACACCAAGGTGCTCATGGGCGCCAAGGCGGTCGTCCGCCTGCCGTGAACGAGCCCGCCCCGCCGCCCGACGTCCTGACCCTCGTCGAGCAGCGCACGGCCGCGCGCGCCGCGAAGGACTTCGCCGCGAGCGACCGCCTGCGCGACGAGGTCCTCGCCCTCGGCTGGGTCGTCCGCGACACCGCCGACGGGGCCGTGCTCAGCGTGCGCCCGCCGTACGCCGTGCTGCCGTCCGTCCGCGACCTGCCCGACCGCAGCGCCGAGCCGGACGCCCGCCGGGCCACCGTCGCGCTGCTGGTCGACGGCTGGGCCGACGACGTGCGCACCTGCGTCGAGGCCCTGGTCGCGCACGCTCCGCAGGACGTCGTCGTCGTGCTGCTCGACAACGGCAGCGACGCCGGGGGAGCGGTCCACGAGCTGGCGCAGGCCCACCCGGGGCGGGTCGAGGAGCTCCACGTCGAGCGCGCGGCCGGCTGGAGCGAGGCGCGGCAGGCGCTCGTACGCGCCGACGTCGCCACCGTCCACGTGCTGATGGACGTCAGCACCGTGCTGGAGGGCGACGCGCTCACGCCGCTGCTCGCCGCCTTCGACGACCCGTCGGTCGCCGGGGCCGGCTGGCGCGGGGTCGCGGTGCAGGACGGCTGGACCGCCTTCGACGACGCCCCGGCCGGCGAGGTCGAGGCGCTGCTCGGCTACCTGCTGGCGGTGCGCCGCGCGGCGGCCCTGCAGGTGCCGCTGCCGCCCAAGGCGCGCTTCTACCGCAACGCCGACATGGAGTGGTCGTTCCTGCTGCGCGAGGCCGGTGTCGGCCGCCTGGTCGCGCTGGACCTGCCGGTGCGGCAGGACCGCCACCGCGGCTACCACGACAGCGACCCCGCCTACCGCGACAAGGAGAGCAGGAAGACCTACGACCGCTTCCTGCAGCGCTTCCGCGGCCGCGAGGACCTCCGGCTCAAGGTCTCGCCTCGCTGAGGAGAGGCGGCGCCGGGGGACCGGTCCCGGCTACCTGGCCTCGCTGAGCAGGTCCGCCATCCGCGAGACGCCCTTGACCAGGTCGTCGTCACCCAGCGCGTACGACAGGCGGAAGTAGCCCGGCGTGCCGAAGGCCTCGCCCGGCACCACGGCCACGCCCACCTCGTCGAGCAGCAGCTCGGCGAGCTCGGCGCTGGTCTGCGGGGTGCGCCCGCGCAGCTGCTTGCCCAGCACGCCCTTGACCGACGGGTAGGCGTAGAAGGCGCCCTGCGGCTCCGGGCAGGTGACGCCGGGGATCTCCGACAGCATCCGCACCATCGTCTGCCGGCGGCGGTCGAAGGCCTCCCGCATCCGGGCCACCGCCGTGAGGTCGCCGCTGACCGCGGTCAGCGCGGCCACCTGCGCGACGTTGCTGACGTTGGAGGTCGCGTGCGACTGCAGGTTGGCGGCCGCCTTGACGACGTCCTGCGGCCCGATCAGCCACCCGACCCGCCAGCCGGTCATGGCGTAGGTCTTCGCGACGCCGTTGACGACGACGCAGGTGTCGGCCAGCTCGGGCACGGCGACCGGCATCGAGACGTGCTCGGCGGCGCCGTAGACGAGGTGCTCGTAGATCTCGTCCGCGACGACCCAGGTGCCGGTGTCGACGGCCCAGCGCCCGACCGCCTCGACCAGCTCGCGCGGGGCGACCGCGCCGGTCGGGTTGGACGGCGAGCACCACAGCAGGGCCTTGGTGCGCGGGGTCCGCGCGGCCTCGAGCTGCTCGACGGTGACCTGGTAGCCGGTCGACTCGTCGGTGTGCACCTCGACCGGGACGCCGCCGGCCAGCCGGATCGCCTCGGGGTAGGTCGTCCAGTAGGGGGCCGGCAGCAGGACCTCGTCGCCCGGGTCCAGCAGGGTCGCGAACGCCTCGTACACCGCCTGCTTGCCGCCGTTGGTGACCAGCACCTGCGACGCCGCGACCTGCAGGCCGCTGTCGCGCAGCGTCTTGGCGGCGATCGCCTCGCGCAGCTCGGGCAGGCCCGCCGCGGGGGTGTAGCGGTGGTACTTCGGCTGGCTGCACGCCGCGACCGCCGCCGCGACGATCTCGTCGGGCGTCGCGAAGTCGGGCTCGCCGGCGCCGAAGCCGACGACGTCCTCGCCGGCCGCCTTCTTGGCCTTGGCCTTGGCGTCGACGGCGAGGGTCGCGGACTCGGCGATGCCGCCCACGCGGGCGGAGACGCGGGGACGGGACGGGCTGCTGGTCGGGGCGGCGGTCGGGTGCATGCGACCATCGTCCCAGCCCGCCGCGCTCGGCGTGCTCCCAGCCCCCGCCCGCCGGCGGTGTTTCGTCCTGCCGGCCCGGAAGCCGTACACTCTGCTGCCTGGGGGCCGTCCGCCTCTGCTCCGGCGCGCCCGCGCACCGGGGCGGGTGCACCGGCCAGGCCCTCGGAGGGGTGTAGCTCAGTTGGCCAGAGCGCCGGTCTCCAAAACCGGATGTCGCAGGTTCGACTCCTGTCACCCCTGCACCAGAGACCAGCACGACCGCGCACAGTCCCGGGAGGTCCGGGCGACGAGACGAGGCAGGCAGTGAGCGACAGCAGAGGGACCGCGGCCGGTCTCGGCGGTCTCGACGACGACGGCCGCGACATCGACCCGGACACGACGACCTGGTCGACGACGACCAGCCGTCGGGCGACCGGGCCGGCGCTGCTGCCGCTGCTGTCCCCGCGGGCGCCTACTCGGCCCGCGCCGGGGGTGTCGGCCGCGTCCGCAGCATCGGCGTCTTCTACCGCCAGGTCGTCGCCGAGCTGCGCAAGGTCATCTGGCCGACCCGCAACGAGCTGATCACCTACACCAGCGTGGTCGTCGTCTTCGTGGTCGTCATGGCGCTGCTCGTGGCGATCTTCGACTTCGCGTTCGGCCAGGGCGTGCTCGCCGTCTTCGGCGAGTAGCGCTCCACCCCTCTCCCCGTACGACTTCCCCGACCTCGAAGGACGTGTCCGTGTCCGAGTACAGCCTTCCCGCCGACGACGACGGTCTGGACGGGCCGCAGTCCGAGCAGGGCGAGGCGACCGAGCACACCCCGGACGGCCTGGCGACCGCGACCGACGCCGGCACCGAGGCGGCCGACCTCGACGAGCTCGGCGCGGGCGGAGTCGACGACGCCCCCAGCGGCTACCTCGAGGACGCCGCTCCCGAGGGCGTCGGCACCGCCGCGGCCGACGCGGAGCACGACGCCAACGCCGACGCGATGGGCCTGCCGGCCGCGGAGGCCGACCAGGTCTCGGACGCCGACCTCGACCCGGCCGAGGAGATGCGCCGCACCCTGTCGGGCCTGCCCGGCGACTGGTACGTCGTGCACTCCTACGCCGGCTACGAGAACAAGGTGAAGACCAACCTCGAGAGCCGGATCCAGTCCCTCAACATGGAGGACTACATCTTCGCGATCGAGGTGCCCACCGAGGAGGTCACCGAGGTCAAGGGCGGCAAGCGCCAGCAGGTCGTCCGCAAGAAGCTCCCCGGCTACCTGTTCGTGCGCATGGACCTCACCGACGAGTCCTGGTCGGCCGTGCGCAACACCCCGGGCGTGACCGGCTTCGTCGGCCAGACCTCGCGCCCGACGCCGCTGACGATCGACGAGGTGGTCCGCCAGCTCGCGCCGCCGAAGCAGAAGGTCGTCGTCGCCCAGAAGGCCGTCGACTTCGAGGTCGGCGAGTCCATCACCGTCACCGACGGCCCGTTCGCGACGCTGCCGGCGACGATCAACGAGATCAACCTCGACAGCCAGAAGCTCAAGGTGCTGGTGTCGATCTTCGGCCGCGAGACGCCGGTCGAGCTGTCGTTCAACCAGGTCGCCAAGATCTGACCCGGCGTCCCGCGCCTCTCCACTCCTACCGAGGAAACCTGACATGCCCCCCAAGAAGAAGCTCGCCGGCGTCATCAAGCTCCAGATCAAGGCCGGCGCCGCCACCCCCGCGCCGCCCGTGGGCCCCGCGCTGGGTCAGCACGGCGTCAACATCATGGAGTTCTGCAAGCAGTACAACGCGGCCACCGAGTCCCAGCGCGGCGACATCGTCCCCGTCGAGATCTCGGTGTTCGAGGACCGCTCGTTCACCTTCATCACCAAGACCCCGCCGGCCGCGCGCATGATCCTCAAGGCCGCGGGCGTCGACAAGGGCTCGGCCACGCCGCACACCGCCAAGGTCGCGACGATCAGCCAGTCGCAGGTCCGCGAGATCGCGCAGTCCAAGATGGAGGACCTCAACGCCAACGACATCGACGCGGCCGCGAAGATCATCGCTGGCACCGCGCGCTCGATGGGCATCACCGTCACCGACTGACGGTTCTCCCCCCGTACGACCGCACGACCTGTGGGAGGGCCGCGGACCGTCCGCGCCCGCCATCACCACGAGCTGACCAGGAGCCAGCCATGAAGCGCAGCAAGGCCTACCGCGCCGCCGCCGAGAAGATCGACGTCGACACCCTCTACTCCCCGCTGCAGGCCGCCCGCCTCGCGAAGGAGACGTCGACCACCAAGTACGACGCCACCGTCGAGGTCGCGATGCGCCTCGGCGTCGACCCCCGCAAGGCCGACCAGATGGTCCGCGGCACGGTCAACCTGCCCCACGGCACCGGCAAGACCGCCCGCGTCATCGTCTTCGCGGCCGGCGAGAAGGCCGCCGAGGCCACCGCCGCCGGCGCCGACGTGGTCGGCAGCGACGACCTCATCGAGCGCATCCAGGGCGGGTTCCTCGACTTCGACGCCGCCGTCGCGACCCCGGACCAGATGGGCAAGGTCGGCAAGATCGCCCGCGTCCTCGGCCCGCGCGGCCTCATGCCCAACCCGAAGACCGGCACCGTCACCACCGACGTGACCAAGGCCGTCAACGACATCAAGGGCGGCAAGGTCAACTTCCGCGTCGACAAGCAGGCCAACCTGCACCTCGTCATCGGCAAGGCCTCCTTCGACGAGGCCAAGCTGGTCGAGAACTACGCCGCCGCGCTCGACGAGGTCAGCCGGGCCAAGCCCGCCGCCTCCAAGGGCAAGTACCTCAAGAAGATCACCGTGAGCACCACGATGGGCCCCGGCATCCAGGTCGACCCGTCGCGCACCCGCAACCTGCTCGAGGACGGCTCGGACACCACCGCCGGCTAGCACGACCAGGTCAGCAGCCCCGGCCCGCGGGCCGGGGCTGCTAGCCTGAGCACGAACCCGTACGACCGCAAGCTCCACCCAAGACCGCCGGTCGCCGCCCGACTCCTCACCGAGCCGGACGGCCGAAGGACCCGCTCACGCGGGCGACCCGCGCAGGTGACACGGCCAGCCCCCGCTCCGGCGGGACCTCTGACGCCCCGTGCGCACTCTGCGCCGGGGCGTTCCTCGTGCTCGGGCCCGTCACCGGCCCCCGACATCGAGAGGAGGCCCATGGCTGCCGACACGACGGTCACCCCCGAGCACAAGCGCTCGACCGTCCGCCCGGACAAGGCCGAGGCCGTGGCCGAGATCGCGGAGGCCTTCCGCACCTCGCAGGCCGCCGTGCTCACCGAGTACCGCGGCCTGACGGTCAAGCAGATCACCGCGCTGCGCGTCGCCCTCGGCGACGACACGACGTACTCCGTCGTGAAGAACACCCTGACCGCGCTGGCCGCCGGCGACGCCGGGCTCACCGGCCTCGACGCGCTGCTCAGCGGTCCGACCGCCGTCGCCTTCATCAAGGGCGACCCGGTCGAGGCGGCCAAGAGCCTGCGCGACTTCGGCCGGGCCAACCCGCAGCTCGTCGTCAAGGGCGGCGTGATGGACGGCAAGTCCCTCACCGCCGACGAGGTGCGCCGCCTGGCCGACCTCGAGTCCCGCGAGGTCCTGCTCGGCAAGATGGCGGGCGCGCTGCTGGCGTCGCTCAGCAACGCCGTCTACCTGTTCAACGCCCCGCTCGCCCAGGCCGCCCGGCTCGCCGGCGCCCTGCAGGCGAAGGCGACCGAGGACCCCTCGATCATCGGCGGCGCCGGCACCCCGGCCGCCGCTCCCGCCGCCGAGGCTCCGGAGGCCCCTGCGGCCGACGAGGCCCCGGCAGCGGACGACACCGCGGACGCGGGTGCCCCGGAGGCCACCGCGGCCCCCGAGGTCACCCCCGCTGAGACAGACGCACCGACTCCACCGACTGACCGGCTCCGGCCGTACCCCGCACCACCCCCATCCCCGCACCGCCGAAGCCGGCACCAAGCAGAAGGAGACGCCACCATGGCGAAGCTCAGCACCGACGAGCTGCTCGACGCGTTCAAGGAGATGACGCTGATCGAGCTGTCGGAGTTCGTGAAGCAGTTCGAGGAGACCTTCGGCGTCACCGCCGCGGCTCCGGTCGCCGTCGCGGCCGCCCCCGCTGCCGGTGGCGGTGCCGGTGGCGCCGAGGCCGTCGAGGAGAAGGACGAGTTCGACGTCATCCTCGAGAGCGCCGGCGACAAGAAGATCCAGGTCATCAAGGAGGTGCGCACCATCACCAGCCTCGGCCTGAAGGAGGCCAAGGACCTGGTCGACGGCGCGCCCAAGCCCGTCCTGGAGAAGGCCACCAAGGAGGCCGCCGACAAGGCCAAGGCCGCCCTCGAGGCCGCCGGCGCCAGCGTCTCGGTCAAGTAGCACTCCTCGCTGCGCACGCGCAGCACGCACGTCCACAGGGGCGGCGCACCTCCGGGTGCGCCGCCCCTGCGCTGTTGCAGCCTCGTCTTCGCGAGGCTGCCGGCGGTTGTTGCGCCCGTTGTGCACCTGCTTGTGAGGCGGCTCACAGCTCCGGCCGCACACTTCGTTACCGCTCAGTAGTCACAACTGGTCAGCCTGGACGTATCCTTCCACCGTGCTGTGAGTACGGTCACAGCGACGATCTGGGGACCGGCCGGACGCCGTCCGTCTGACGGCTGGCCGGAGTCCACCCGTCGGCCACCGACTTGCTTGGGGAGAGAGCCGCAGTGGGCGTCGAGATCAAGGTCGAGAACCTGACCAAGCGCTTCGGCCGGCAGACCATCTGGGAGGACGTCTCCCTGACGCTGCCGGCGGGTGAGATCAGCGTGCTGCTCGGGCCGTCCGGCACCGGCAAGTCGGTGTTCCTCAAGACCCTGATCGGCCTCCTCAAGCCGGAGAACGGCTCCATCGTCATCAACGGCAAGGACATCACCAGGATCCGCGAGAAGGAGCTGTACGAGATCCGCAAGCTGTTCGGGGTGCTGTTCCAGGACGGCGCCCTCTTCGGCTCGCAGAACCTCTACGACAACATCGCCTTCCCGCTGCGCGAGCACACGAAGAAGTCCGAGAAGGAGATCCGCGACATCGTCACGGAGAAGCTCGAGATCACCGGGCTGTCCGGCACGGAGAAGAAGCTGCCCGGCGAGATCTCCGGCGGCATGCGCAAGCGCGCCGGCCTGGCCCGCGCGCTCGTGCTCGACCCCGAGATCCTGCTGTTCGACGAGCCCGACTCGGGCCTGGACCCGGTGCGCACCGCCTACCTCAACCAGCTGATCGTGGACCTGAACGCGCAGATCAAGGCCACCATCCTCATCGTCACGCACGACATCAACACCGCCCGCACCGTGCCGGACAACATCGGTCTGCTCTACCGCCGCCACCTGGCGATGTTCGGCCCGCGGGAGATGCTGCTCAGCAGCAACGAGCCGGTCGTGCGCCAGTTCCTCAACGCGCAGCGCGAGGGGCCGATCGGCATGGCGGAGGAGAAGGACGCCGGCGAGCTCGAGTCGGAGAAGGGCAAGGAGCTCGGCATCCTGCCGCCCATCCCGCTGCAGCTCGAGACCAGCGACGGCCGCCCGCGCGAGACGCAGCGCGAGCCCGGCTCGTGGCTGCGCGAGAACGGCATCGTGCCGCCCGAGGGCTCCTTCCCGGGGCTCGACCTCGACTTCGGCGGCACGGGCGACGGCTCGGACGCGCCGGTCGGCCACGGCGGCGACACCGACGTCGACGTCGACGGCGTGGACGAGGACCCGTACGGCGAGCGCGCCCAGCAGGACGGCGCGTCCGGGGACGACCACGAGGGCGCCGGCGACACCGCCCTGCTCCCGACCTCGGGAGACGAGCTCGGTCCGGGTCGTCGACGCTCCCGGCCGGCTGCGCGCCGGCACCCGGCGGACCGGCTCGCGCACGGGCCGTCCGCGCGGCGAGGGCTGATGGCCGTCTCGCCCCTGGCGCCCGTCCGCGGCGCCGGTGACTTCTTCGCGTTCTCCCTCGACGTCCTGCGGGGCCTGTTCAAGCGGCCGTTCCAGGCCGCGGAGTTCATCCAGCAGGCCTGGTTCATCGCGAGCGTCACGATCCTGCCGACCGCGCTCGTGTCGATCCCGTTCGGCGCGGTGCTGGCGCTGCAGATCGGCAACCTGACCAAGCAGATCGGTGCCCAGTCCTTCACCGGGGCGGTCGCCGTGCTCGGCGTCGTCCGCGAGGCCAGCCCGATCGTGACCGCGCTGCTCATCGCCGGCGCGGGCGGCTCGGCCATCTGCGCCGACCTCGGCTCCCGCAAGATCCGCGACGAGATCGACGCCATGGAGGTGCTCGGCATCAGCCCGATCGCCCGCCTGGTCGTGCCGCGCGTGCTCGCGACGATGCTCGTGGCCTTCTTCCTCAACGGCCTGGTCGCCGTCGTCGGTGTCATGGGCGGCTACTTCTTCAACGTCGTGCTGCAGGGCGGCACCCCGGGCGCCTACCTCGCGTCGTTCACCGCGCTGGCGCAGCTGCCCGACCTCTACGTCGGCCAGCTCAAGGCCGTGATCTTCGGGATGATCGCCGCGCTGGTCGCTGCCTACAAGGGGCTCAACGCCAAGGGCGGCCCCAAGGGCGTCGGCGACGCCGTCAACCAGAGCGTCGTCATCTCCTTCATGCTGCTGTTCCTGACCAACTTCATCATCACGGCCGTGTACTTCCAGGTCGTCCCGCAGAAGGGCGGCTGAGCATGGCGGTCAGCAGCACCACCCCGCCCGATCCTGGCGCGCCCCCTGCGGGTCGCTCAAGTCGGTCGCGTCGCGCCCGCTCGGTGCGCTCGACGACATGGGCGCCCAGCTGTCCTTCTACGGCCGGTCGCTCGGCTGGACCTACCGCGCGGTGTTCCGCTACAAGCGGGAGGTCATCCGGCTGCTGGCCGAGGTCAGCCTGGGCACCGGCGCGCTGGCCGTCGTCGGCGGCACGGTCGGCGTCATCGCCTTCCTGACCTTCTTCACCGGCACCGAGGTCGGCCTGCAGGGCTACGCCGCGCTCAACCAGCTCGGCGTCGCCAACTTCACCGCCTTCATCTCGGCCTACTTCAACACCCGCGAGATCGCCCCGCTGGTGGCGGCGCTGGCGCTGTCGGCGACCGTCGGCTGCGGCTTCACCGCCCAGCTCGGCGCCATGCGCATCTCGGAGGAGGTCGACGCGCTCGAGGTCATGGGCGTGCCCTCGCTGCCGTTCCTGGTCACGACGCGCATGATCGCCGGCTTCATCGCGGTCACGCCGCTGTACGTCGTCGGCCTGCTGGCGTCGTTCTTCGCGGCGCGCACGATCACGACCGGCTTCTACGGGCAGTCGACCGGCACGTACGACCAGTACTTCAACCAGTACCTGCCGCCGATCGACGTGCTCTACAGCTTCGTCAAGGTGCTCATCTTCGCGGTGATCATCATCCTGATCCACTGCTACTACGGCTACTACGCCAGCGGCGGCCCCGCGGGTGTCGGCGTGGCCGTGGGCCGCGCGGTCCGCACCGCCATCGTCGCGGTCAACCTGGTCGACTTCTTCCTGAGCCTGGCCATCTGGGGCTCGACCACGACCGTCCGGATCGCCGGATGAGCGCACCCGCCCCGCGGGGGACGGCTGCCCTGGTCCGGCTGCGGCTGGGCGGGCTCGTCTTCCTGCTCGTGATCGTCGGCCTCGTCGGCCTGTCGATCGCGCTCTACCAGAAGGCCTTCACCCCCGTGGTGATGGTCACGCTGAAGGCCGACCGCATCGGCAACCAGCTCTCCGCTCCCGCGGACGTCAAGGTCCGGGGCCTGATCGTCGGCACCGTCCGCGACGTCCGCTCGACCGGCGACGGGGCCGACATCTCCCTGGCCCTGCAGCCCGACAAGGTGAAGCTCATCCCCAAGGACGTCAGCGCGCGCCTGCTCCCCAAGACGCTGTTCGGCGAGAAGTTCGTCGCGCTCGTGCTGCCCGAGGGCGACACGGCGGGCCCGATCGGCGAGGGCGACGAGATCCCCCAGGACCGCTCCGAGACGGCGCTCGAGACCGAGAAGGTCCTCGACGACCTGCTGCCGCTGCTGCAGACCCTCAAGCCCGAGCAGCTGTCGACGACGCTCAACGCCGTCGCCGACGCGGTCCGCGGCCGCGGCGACCGCATCGGCGAGAACCTCGTCGCCGTCGACGCCTACTTCAAGCGCCTCAACCCCGAGATCCCCGGGATCCAGGAGAACGTCCGCCGGCTGGCCGCGCTGGCCGAGGACTACGACGACGCGGCGCCGGACTTCCTCGCGACGCTCGACAACTTCTCGGCGATCGGCCGCAACCTGGTCGACCAGCAGGACGAGCTGGGCACCTTCCTCACCAGCACGACGACCTCGGTCGACGTCTTCGACGACGTGCTCAAGGAGAACGAGCGCCGGCTGGTGACGCTGGCCGAGGACAGCCTGCCCTCGCTGATGCTGTACGCCCGCTACTCGCCCGAGTTCCCCTGCCTGGCCAAGGGGCTCAACGCCTACCAGCCGATCGTGCAGGACACGTTCGGCGTGCTGCAGCCGGGCCTGCACATCACGCTCGAGCTGACCCAGGACCAGAACGGCTACCAGCCGGGCGACGAGCCGCGCAACCGCGACACCCAGGGCCCCTACTGCGACGGCCTGCCGCGGCCGAAGATCGCCGGCCCCGGACGCGGAGTTCAAGGACGGCTACCGCGACACCGAGCGCGCCGGCATCCCCGCGTCGAGCGACGACGAGGGCGGCCGGGCAGCGACCGCCAGGGCCGCCTCCTTCGACCCGGCCCGCTCGCTGGCCGACCCCTTCTCGCAGCGCGAGATCCTCAAGGCCGCCGCGGCCCCGGTGCTGGGCGTCCCCGTGGACGAGGTGCCGGACCTGGTGGAGATGCTGTTCGGGCCCGTGGCCCGTGGGACGACTGTGGGGCTCGCGTGAAGACCTCTGCCGCGCTGGTGAAGCTGATCATCTTCATGGTGGTCACCTCCCTGCTGACGTTCGTCCTCGCGGCGACGATCGGGAGCTTCACGTTCGGGGGCCAGACGAAGTACCGCGCCGCGTTCAGCGACGTGACCGGCCTGCTGCCGGGCAACGAGGTGCGCATCTCCGGCGTCAAGGTCGGCAAGGTCGACAAGATCGAGCTCGCCGACGACAGCAAGACCGCGACGGTGGACTTCTCGCTCAGCGAGGGCCGCCAGATGGCCGCCAGCACGATCCTGCGCCTGCGCTACCGCAACCTGGTCGGCGAGCGCTACCTGGCGATCACCGAGGGCCCGGGCACGGCCGACCCGCTCAAGGAGGGCAGCCTGCTGCCGCTGGCGCAGACCCGCAACGCGCTCGACCTGACCGTCCTGTTCAACGGCTTCCGCCCGCTGTTCCAGGCGCTCGACCCGGCGACCGTCAACAAGGTGTCCTTCGAGCTGGTGCAGGTGCTGCAGGGCGAGGGCGGGACCGTCGAGAGCCTGATGCAGCGGACCGCCTCGCTGACCAACACCCTGGCCGACCGCGACGCCGTCATCGGCCGCGTGATCACCAACCTCGGCACCGTCCTCGAGACGATCGACGAGCGCGACGACCAGCTCAACCAGCTCGTCACGCAGCTGCAGCGGCTGTCCGCCGGCTTCGCCCAGGACCGCGCCGCGATCGGCGAGTCGCTGGCCGGCATCAACGACCTGACGGGTGCCACCACCGGCCTGCTCCAGGACGTGCGCGGCCCGCTGAAGAGACGACATCGCGCAGCTGGGCGAGCTGGCCGGCACGCTGAACGACGACAAGGAGGTCGTCGACGGGATCCTCAAGCGGCTGCCGGACAAGCTCGACCGCATCATCGGGACGGCGACCTACGGGTCCTGGTTCAACTTCTACCTGTGCGGCGTGGACGGACGCCTCGTCCTGCCGGCGGGCGAGATCGACATCCCGCAGCTCGTCAACACGGCAGCGCGCTGCCAGGGCCGTGGAGCGAGGAACAACTGATGAGGCCGTTCCGCGAGCAGAACAAGACGATCATCGGCCTGATCGGCATCGCCGTCATCCTCGGCCTGCTGGGCGCCGCCTTCACCCTCGACCGGTTCATCGGGGGCGAGGAGTACGCCGCCGAGTTCACCGAGGCCGCCGGGCTCCGCCCGAACGACGAGGTCCGCGTGGCCGGCGTCAAGGTCGGCAAGGTCATCGCCACCGACCTGGCCGGCGACCGGGTCAAGGTCAAGATGCGGGTCAAGGGGGCCAAGCTCGGCCGCGCCACCCGCGCCGACATCCGGATCAAGACCGTCCTCGGGCGCAAGTTCCTGTCCCTGTCGCCCGACGGGCCGGGGGAGATGAAGGCCGGCGACGTCATCCCGCTCGACCGGACCACCTCGCCGTACGACATCACCGACGCCTTCCAGGGGCTGGCGACGACGGTCGAGGACATCGACTCCCAGCAGCTGGCCCGCTCCTTCACCACGCTGGCCGACACCTTCCGGGACACCCCTGACGAGGTGCGCGCCTCGCTGGAGGGCCTGTCCCGGCTGTCCCGGACGATCGCCTCGCGCGACGCCGAGCTCAAGCGCCTGCTCGACCGCAGCCGCGGCGTGACCGAGGTGCTGGCCGCCCGCGACGAGGACCTGGTGAAGATCCTGTCGGACACCTCGCTGGTCCTCGACGAGGTCCGCAAGCGCCGGCAGGTCATCGACCAGCTGCTGACCAGCACGACCGCGCTGTCGGAGCAGCTGATCGCCCTGACCCGTGAGAACCGCGCCACCCTGGCGCCCGCGCTGGCCCGCCTGCGCGGGGTCGTGACCGTCCTGCGCAACAACCAGGCCAACCTCGACAAGGCGCTGGTGCGGCTCCCGGTCTTCACCCGGCTGTTCGCCAACAACCTGGGCAACGGCCGCTGGTTCGACACCCTGGTCCAGAACTTCACCAACCCGCAGGGCTTCGCGCCCGGCACCTTCGGAGACGGCAAGCCGCGTCCCACCTCGCAGAACGGGAGCACCGGGTGAACCGCCGCCTCGCCGCCCGCCTGCTGGCGGCCCTGACCGGACTGGCCCTGCTCGGGGGCCTCGCCGGCTGCGGGCTGACCGGCGGGCCGGAGCTCAAGACGATGTCGGCCAGCTTCGACCGCGCCATCGGCGTCTACGTCAAGAGCGACGTCCGCCTGCTCGGCATCCGGATCGGCGAGGTCACCAAGATCACGCCGCAGGGCCGCACGGTCAAGATCGACATGACGTACGACGCGAAGTACAAGATCCCGGCCGACGCGAAGGCGCTCCTGGTCGCGCCGTCCATCGTCTCGGACCGCTACGTGCAGCTGACCCCGGTCTACAACGGCGGCCCGGTGCTGCCGAGCGGCGCGGAGCTCGCCCCCGACCGCACCGCGGTCCCGGTCGAGCTGGACGCCATCTACGAGGCGTTCAACAAGCTCAACGTCGCGCTCGGTCCGGACGGCGCCAACAAGGACGGCGCCCTGAACGACCTGCTCGACGTCAGCGCCAAGAACCTGCAGGGCAACGGCCAGGCCCTCAACAGCACGCTGAAGGACCTGTCGCTGGCGGTCGGCACGCTGAACAACCAGCGCGACGACCTGTTCGGCACCGTGCGCAACCTGCAGGACTTCACCACCGTGCTCGCCAAGAACGACGCGACCGTGCGCCGCTTCAACAG
Organism: uncultured Actinomycetota bacterium; assembly: GCA_963762795.1. Classification (GTDB taxonomy): domain Bacteria; phylum Actinomycetota; class Actinomycetes; order Mycobacteriales; family SCTD01; genus RYN-170. The sequence continues at coordinate 133,404 of CAVXMC010000016.1, forward strand.
CGACCTCGCGCAGGTCGCCGCGCAGCTCGACGGCGAGAAGGACGACCTCGCGACCGCCGTGAAGCAGCTCGGCGTCGCGCTCGGCGAGGTCGCGACCTTCGTCCGGGCCAACAAGAAGGACCTGACCGCCAACGTGAAGGACCTCGCCTCCGTGACCCGGGTGCTCGTGACCCAGAAGAAGGCGCTCGAGGAGTTCCTCGACACCTCGCCCGTCGCCCTGTCCAACCTGCAGCTGGCCTACAACCCCCGCTCGGGCACGCTGGACACCCGCGACAACAACACCGGCGCGGCCGAGGCCAACCCGATCTGCGCCGTCCTCACGGCGGCCGGCCAGCCGGAGTCGGTCTGCGACCAGATCTCGTCGCTGCTCGGCGGCCTGCCGCTGCCGACCGTGCCGGGGCTGCCGGCCGCACCCTCCTCCGCCAAGGCGGCACCTGCGCCGGCGTCCGGCTCGGGGACGGTGGCGCAGCAGAGCGCTCCGGACCTCACGCTCGGCGGCATCCTGGAGGCCGGGCGATGAGCGCCCGTCGGCTCCAGCGCTGGGCCTGCCTCGTGGGCCTCGGCTCCGTCGTCCTGACCGGCTGCAAGTTCGAGGGGGCGGCCAGCTTCCCGCTCCCGGGCGGCGAGGGCACCGGCAGCGACGCGTACGAGGTCACCGTCGAGTACACCGACGTGCTCGACCTGGTGCGCCAGTCGGCGGTCAAGGTCGACGACGTGACCGTCGGCTCCGTCAGCGACATCTCGCTGGACGGCTTCACCGCCAAGGTGAAGGTGCGGGTGCGCCCCGACGTGGTGCTGCCGGCCAACGCCCGCGCCAGCCTGCGCCAGACCAGCCTGCTGGGCGAGAAGTTCGTCAGCCTCGAGCGCCCGACCAGCGAGCCGGCGACCGGGCGCCTCAAGGACGGCGACCTGATCCCGCTGGCGCGCACCGTCCGCGGCACCGAGATCGAGGAGGTCCTGTCGGCCCTCTCCCTGGTGCTCAACGGCGGCAGCCTCGAGCAGCTCCAGACGATCAACCGCGAGCTGGTCAACGCCCTCGAGGGGCGCGAGACGCAGGTCAAGGACGTCCTGACCCAGCTCGACACCTTCGTCGGCGGGCTGGACGAGCAGAAGCAGCAGATCGTCCGGGCGCTCGACGGCCTCGACAAGCTGACCGCGCGCCTGGCCGACCAGCGGGAGACGTTCGCGGTCGCGCTGCGCGACATCCCGCGGGGCAGCGCCGTGCTGACCGAGCAGCGCCAGGACCTCGTACGCGTCCTGCAGGGCCTCGACCGCCTCGGCGACGTGGCGACCCGGGTCATCTCGGCCTCGCAGCAGAACACCGTCGCCGACCTGCGCGCGCTCGAGCCGATCCTCACCCAGCTCAACGCCGCCGGGAAGGACCTGCCGCGCTCGCTCGAGCTGCTGACGACCTACCCGTTCCCCCGCACGGTCGTCGACGGCATCAAGGGCGACTACGCGAACCTGTTCCTCACGGTCGACGCGAACCTGACGACCCTCGGCAACAACACCGGCATCCCGCTGCCGGTGCCGTCGCTGCCGGTGCCGCTGCCGACGATCTCGGTGCCGCCGCTGCCGGGCGGCGTGGGCGTGCCGACCCTGCCGACCCTGCCGGCCGTGCCCAAGGCGCCGGTCCCGGTGCCGACGCTGGCGCCGCTCGTGCCCAAGGTGCCCGGGCTGACCGGCCCGCTGTCGGCGGGGCGCGACGACCTGACCGGCCTGCTGCTCGGAGGCCTCTCGTGATCACCCGCCAGACGAAGTTCCAGCTGCTGGTCTTCGCCCTCATCGCGGTCGCGGGTCTCGCGTTCACCGGTGCCCGCTACGCCGACCTCGGCCGGCTGTTCATCGACAGCGACTACGAGGTCGGCGCCGACTTCAAGGACTCCGGCGGCATCTTCACCGGCGCGGAGGTCACCTACCGCGGCGTGAGCATCGGCCAGGTCGGCGAGCTGAAGCTGCGAGAGGACGGCGTACGCGCCTCGCTGCTGATCGACAAGGGCACCAAGGTCCCCGAGAAGGTCCACGCCGTGGTGGGCAACCGCTCCGCCGTCGGCGAGCAGTTCGTCGACCTGCAGCCCGACGTCGAGGGCTCGCCCTACCTCGAGCAGGGCGACGTCATCCCGATCGGCAACACCGAGATCCCGATCCAGCCGACCGAGCTGCTGGTCAACCTCGACAAGCTCGTGAACAGCGTCGACCTCGACGACCTCGCGATCGTCCTGGACGAGCTGGGCACCGCCTTCGACGGCGCCGGCGACGACCTGCAGCGCCTCGTGGACGCGGGCGACTCGCTCACGCAGGCCGCGACCGAGGCCCTGCCGGAGACGATCCAGCTCATCCGCGACGGCAACACGGTGCTGCGCACGCAGAACGAGACGGCCGGCCAGTTCAAGAGCTTCAGCCGCGACCTGCGCTCGCTGACGGGCCAGCTGCGCGCCAGCGACCCCGACTTCCGCTCCCTGTTCGCCAACGGCACCCGCAGCGCCGCCGAGCTCGAGGAGGTGCTGCAGGCCAACCGCACGGCCCTGCCGGTCCTGCTCGACAACCTCATCTCGACCGCGCAGGTCCAGCAGGTGCGCATCCCGCAGCTGCGGCAGATCCTCGTGACCTACCCCAACACGGTGGCCGGCGGCTTCACCGTCACGCCCGGTGACGGCACGGCCCACTTCGGCTTCGTCACCGACAGCGACCCGCCGGTCTGCCGCCAGGGCTACGAGTCGACCGACAAGCGCCCGCCGGCGGACACGACGCTGCGGACCCCGAACCTCAACGCCTACTGCGCGGAGACCGGCAAGGGCCCCACGAACATCCGCGGTTCCCGCAACGGCGAGTACGGCGCCGGCAACAAGCCGTTCCCGGAGAGCCGCGGCGGCACGACGGCTCCGGCTCAGCGCTCCGGCACGACGGCCAAGCCGTCGTCCGCGCAGGCGCCGGCCGGCGAGGCGTCGTCGCTGGACACGGTCACCCTCGCCGACTACGACCCGGCGTCCGGTCGCGCCATCACCCAGGACGGCAAGAAGCTGACCCTCGGCTCCAGCGCAGGGGCCCAGAAGGTCTTCGGCGGCCGCTCGTGGGAGTGGATGCTGCTCGGCCCCCTCTCCGGCTCGTGACCTCGCCCGCCCCTGCCGAGACCGCAGCACCCGAGACCCCGCCCGCCGCCTCCGGGCTGCGTGCGGTGTTCGGCAGCACCGTGCTCACCGCGCTGTGGCTGGTCCTGGTCGTCGCGCTCGTGGCTGCGGCGGTCTTCTTCGGGCTCAAGGCGCGGTCGGCCGAGCAGCGCGAGAGCTCGCGCGACGCGGCGCTGCAGGCGGCCCGCCAGGAGGCGCTCAACCTGACCTCGGTCGACGGGACCGACCTCGACGCCGACCTGCAGCGGGTGCTCCAGGGCGCCTCGGGGCAGTTCCGGACCGAGTTCGCCGCGCAGGCCGAGCGCCTGAAGCAGCTCCTCACCGAGAACGAGGTCAGGGCCGAGGGCCGTGTCCTCGACGCGGGCATCGTCCGCTACGACGACGACAGCGCGACCGCACTGGTCGTCGTCGACAGCCTCGTGAAGAACAAGAGCGCGCCCGACGGGCAGAACCGGAACTACCGCATGCAGCTCGTGCTCGACCACGTCGGCGACCGCTGGCTCACCTCGTCCCTGCAGTTCGTCGGCTGAGAGGTCCTCGTGCCCGACCAGCCCGCCGGCCTCCCGCCGCGCCCCGCGACGCCGATGGCGCTCCACGCCGGTGACGACGCCGACGGCCGCCGGTGACCCCTGCCGCCACCGACTCGGCCTTCGCCGTCGCTGACCCGACCGGCCCGACCCGCCGCCGACCCGCTCCGCCGCCGACCCGGTGCGCTGCCGGCCCGACCGCCGCTGACCCGGCCCTGCTGCCGACCCGGTGGCCGCTGACCCGGTGGCCGCTGACCCGGTGGCCGCTGACCCGGTGGCCGCCGCCGCCCGAGCCCGGTCGACACGCCTCCGCCCCTGAGCCGCGAGTGTCGGGTCCCGCCCCGCTTGCTGGCGAGCAAGCGGGGCGCAGCCCGACACTCGGCGCGGGGAGCAGGAGCCTGCGGTCCCGAGGCGCCCGAGGCACCGGCCGCGCCGGTGACCGCCGAGGTCGAGCCGGCTGCGCCGGTGAACGTCGCGTACCCCGCCGAGCCGCGAGTGTCGGGTCCCGCCCCGCTTGCCGGCGAGCAAGCAGGGCTCAGCCCGACACTCGGCGCGGGGGAGCAGGAGCCTGCGGTCCCCAGCGGCCCCGAGGCGCCGTCCGCGCCGGTGATCGCCGAGGCCCCGGCCGTGCCGGTGACCGCCGAGGCCGCGCCGATGCCCGCCGAGGCCGCGCCGGTGGCCATCGAGGCGCGCCGGCCGCACCGAGGCGCGCGCACGGCGTGCCGACCCCGCCGCTGAGCCGCGAGAGTCGGGTCCTGCCCCGCGTGCTGAGGAGCAAGCGGGGCTCAGCCCGACACTCGGCGAGGGCGCCGGGGATGGAGCAGGCGGCCACGCAGGTCGGCGCGGTGCCGCTGAGCAAGGCCCCTTCGACGGAGCCGGCCTCCCCGCCCGCCTCCGCCCGCCGCGGACACCGCACCTGCTTCCGACGTCTCGCACCGCCGCTGACAGCGCCGCGGTCGCGGCTGCGGCGGCGCAGCCCGCCGTGCCGGCTGCCATCCCGGCTCCCGTCGAGCCCCGACGACGAGCGACGCCACCCCCGCCGACAGCCGCACCTCCGCCGACGCCACCCCGCCGACGCCACCCCCGCGCCGCTGGTACGTCAGCAGCCGCTTCGCCGGCCTGGCGGCCGTCCTGGTGATCACCCTCGCGCTGGCCGCCGTCGCGGGCCTGCTCTTCCAGCGCAGCCAGGACGCCACCGAGGTCAACAGCTACTACCGGCCGACGAGTGCTCCGCTGAACGCCGTGCGCACGGCCGCCCAGGTGCTCTTCAGCTACGACTACAAGACCCTGGACAAGAACTTCGCCGACGGGGCCCGCCTGAGCACGGGGGAGTTCCGTGCGGAGTACGCCAAGACGACGGGCCAGGTCGTCCGGCAGGTGGCGACGCAGTACAAGGCGGTCGTCGCGGCCGAGACGGTGTCGGCCGGCATCTCGCGGGCCGAGCCGGGCGAGGTCACCGCGGTGGTCTTCGTCAACCAGAGCACGCAGAGCACGCGCGTCGAGGGGACGAAGGTCGACCAGAGCCGGGTGCTCATGACCGTCGTCGAGCGCGACGGCAGGTGGCTGGTCAGCAGCGTCGACGCGCTCTGAGCCGTCAACACCCCCGCCCGGGGCCTTGACGCGAGGCGGGGAGATCGCCACTGTGTGCGGCAGCAGTGGGGACCGGGAGAACGACCTCGACAGGCAGGTAGCCAGCGGCTACACTGCCTCTTTGCGCTGCCTCCTGTCATATGGCCGCCGGAGTCAGATGCTCCGGCAGGTGGGTCGGAGGTGCGAGCGCCACGTTGCGAAGATCGTGGGCAGCACGCCGTCTGCCTTCGGAAGGACCCCTCTTGGCCGCCCGTCGCACTACCCCCCGTCTTTCCTTCGCCAAGATCCGCGAACCTCTTGAGGTCCCGAACCTCCTGCACCTCCAGACCACCTCGTTCGACTGGCTGGTCGGCAACGACGCCTGGCAGGCGCGGGTCCAGGAGGGCCTGGACGCCGGCCGCGAGGACGTCAACACCACCTCGGGCCTGGAGGAGATCTTCGAGGAGATCTCCCCGATCGAGGACTTCTCCGGGTCGATGTCGCTGAGCTTCCGCGACCACCGGTTCGAGCCGACCAAGTACTCCGTCGAGGAGTGCAAGGACAAGGACATGACGTTCGCGGCGCCGCTGTTCGTCACGGCGGAGTTCACGAACAACACCACCGGCGAGATCAAGTCCCAGACCGTCTTCATGGGTGACTTCCCCGTGATGACGGACAAGGGCACCTTCGTCATCAACGGCACCGAGCGCGTCGTCGTCAGCCAGCTGGTCCGCAGCCCCGGCGTCTACTTCGACAAGCAGATCGACAAGACCACCGACAAGGACACGTACTCCTGCAAGGTGATCCCGTCGCGTGGCGCCTGGCTCGAGTTCGAGGTCGACAAGCGCGACACCGTCGGCGTGCGCATCGACCGCAAGCGCAAGCAGCCGGTCACCGTGCTGCTCAAGGCCCTCGGCTGGGACGACGCCCAGATCCTCGAGCGCTACGGCGACTACGAGTCGATGCGCATGACGCTCGAGAAGGACCACACCACCGGTCAGGACGACGCCCTGATCGACATCTACCGCAAGCTGCGTCCCGGCGAGCCGCCGACGCGCGAGTCCGCCCAGACCCTGCTCGAGAACCTCTTCTTCAACCCCAAGCGCTACGACCTCGCGAAGGTCGGCCGCTACAAGGTCAACAAGAAGCTGGGCCTCGGCGCTGCCGGTCGACCAGGGCGTGCTGACCGAGGACGACATCCTCGCGACCATCGACTACGTCGTGAAGCTGCACGCCGGTGAGGTCGGCTACGAGACCGACGACATCGACCACTTCGGCAACCGCCGCCTGCGCACCGTCGGCGAGCTGATCCAGAACCAGATCCGCCTGGGTCTGGCCCGCATGGAGCGCGTCGTGCGCGAGCGCATGACGACCCAGGACGTCGAGGCGATCACGCCGCAGACGCTGATCAACATCCGTCCCGTCGTGGCCTCCATCAAGGAGTTCTTCGGGACGAGCCAGCTGTCGCAGTTCATGGACCAGACCAACCCGCTGTCGGGCCTGACCCACAAGCGCCGCCTGTCGGCGCTCGGCCCGGGTGGTCTGTCCCGTGAGCGCGCCGGCTTCGAGGTCCGCGACGTGCACCCGAGCCACTACGGCCGCATGTGCCCGATCGAGACCCCCGAGGGCCCGAACATCGGCCTGATCGGCTCGCTCGCCACCTTCGCGCGGGTCAACCCGTACGGCTTCATGGAGACGCCCTACCGCAAGGTCGAGGCCGGTCAGGTCACCGACCAGGTCGACTACCTGACCGCGGACGAGGAGGACAAGCACGTCGTCGCCCAGGCCAACTCGCCGCTGGACGCCAACGACACCTTCGAGGAGACCCGCGTCCTCGTCCGCAAGAAGGGCGGCGAGGTCGACTACATCGCCCCCGAGGGCGTCGACTACATGGACGTCTCGCCGCGCCAGATGGTGTCGGTCGCGACCGCGATGATCCCGTTCCTCGAGCACGACGACGCCAACCGCGCGCTCATGGGCGCCAACATGCAGCGCCAGTCCGTCCCGCTGCTGCGCAGCGAGGCGCCGCTGGTCGGCACCGGCATGGAGCACCGCGCGGCGGTCGACGCCGGTGACGTCGTCGTCGCCGAGCAGGCCGGTGTGGTCGAGGAGCTCTCCGCCGACTACATCACCGTCATGCACGACGACGGCACCCGCCGCACCTACCGGCTCTCGAAGTTCCGCCGCTCCAACCAGGGCACGTGCTTCAACCAGAAGCCGATCGTCGACGAGGGCCAGCGGGTCGAGGCGGGCGAGGTCATCGCCGACGGCCCCTGCACCGACGGCGGCGAGATGGCGCTGGGCAAGAACCTGCTCGTCGCGTTCATGCCGTGGGAGGGCCACAACTACGAGGACGCGATCATCCTGTCGCAGCGCCTCGTGCAGGACGACGTCCTGACCTCGATCCACATCGACGAGCACGAGGTCGACGCCCGCGACACCAAGCTGGGCGCCGAGGAGATCACCCGCGACATCCCGAACGTCTCCGAGGAGGTCCTCGCCGACCTCGACGAGCGCGGCATCATCCGCATCGGCGCCGACGTCAGCCCCGGCGACATCCTGGTCGGCAAGGTCACGCCCAAGGGCGAGACCGAGCTGACCCCGGAGGAGCGCCTGCTGCGCGCGATCTTCGGCGAGAAGGCCCGCGAGGTCCGCGACACCAGCCTCAAGGTGCCGCACGGCGAGTCCGGCAAGGTCATCGGCGTCCGCGTCTTCAGCCGCGAGGACGGCGACGAGCTGCCGCCCGGCGTCAACGAGCTGGTGCGCGTCTACATCGCGCAGAAGCGCAAGATCACCGACGGTGACAAGCTCGCCGGCCGCCACGGCAACAAGGGCGTCATCGCCAAGATCCTGCCGCAGGAGGACATGCCGTTCCTCGAGGACGGCACGCCGGTCGACATCGTCCTCAACCCGCTCGGCGTCCCCGGCCGCATGAACGTCGGCCAGGTCCTCGAGACCCACCTCGGGTGGGTCGCGAAGGCCGGCTGGCAGGTCGACGGCGACGACGAGCCGTGGAAGCAGCGCCTGCGCAGCATCGGCGCCGAGACCTCGCAGCCCGGCAGCGTCCTCGCGACGCCGGTCTTCGACGGTGCCCGCGAGGACGAGATCACGGGTCTGCTCGACTCGACGACGCCGACGTCGACGACCTCGGCACCGGCGACAAGCGCCGCCTGATCGGCTCCTCCGGCAAGGCGCGCCTGTTCGACGGCCGCTCCGGCGAGCCCTACCCGGCGCCGATCTCGGTCGGCTACATCTACATCCTGAAGCTGCTGCACCTCGTGGACGACAAGATCCACGCTCGCAGCACCGGCCCGTACTCCATGATCACGCAGCAGCCGCTGGGTGGTAAGGCGCAGTTCGGTGGCCAGCGCTTCGGTGAGATGGAGGTCTGGGCGATGCAGGCGTACGGCGCCGCGTACGCCCTGCAGGAGCTCCTCACCATCAAGTCCGACGACGTGCTCGGCCGCGTGAAGGTCTACGAGGCCATCGTCAAGGGCGAGAACATCCCCGAGCCGGGCATCCCCGAGTCCTTCAAGGTGCTCATCAAGGAGATGCAGTCGCTCTGCCTCAACGTCGAGGTGCTGTCCAGCGACGGCATGTCGATCGAGATGCGCGACACCGACGAGGACGTGTTCCGCGCCGCCGAGGAGCTCGGCATCGACCTGAGCCGGCGCGAGCCCAGCTCCGTCGAAGAGGTCTGACGGACGGCGGGGGCCGGCTCGCGCGCCGGCCTCCCGCCCCCCGACTCCATTCCTGACTCGCAAGACCGAGAGAGAGAAGACACCGTGCTCGACGTCAACTTCTTCGACGAGCTCCGCATCGGCCTCGCCACCGCTGACGACATCCGTCAGTGGTCCCACGGCGAGGTGAAGAAGCCCGAGACCATCAACTACCGCACCCTCAAGCCGGAGAAGGACGGGCTCTTCTGCGAGAAGATCTTCGGTCCGACCCGCGACTGGGAGTGCTACTGCGGCAAGTACAAGCGCGTCCGCTTCAAGGGCATCATCTGCGAGCGCTGCGGCGTCGAGGTCACCCGCGCCAAGGTGCGTCGTGAGCGGATGGGCCACATCGAGCTGGCCGCGCCCGTCACGCACATCTGGTACTTCAAGGGCGTCCCGAGCCGCCTGGGCTACCTGCTCGACCTGGCGCCCAAGGACCTCGAGAAGATCATCTACTTCGCGGCCTACCTGATCACCAAGGTCGACAGCGAGGCGCGTCACCGCGACCTGCCGAGCCTCGAGGCGCAGATCTCGGTCGAGCGCCAGCGCGTCGAGGACAAGCTCAACGCCGACCTCGGCACCCGCCAGAAGAAGCTCGAGGAGGACATCGCCGCCCTCGAGGCCGAGGGCGCCAAGGGCGACGTCCGCCGCAAGGTCCGTGAGGGCGCCGAGCGCGAGCTCCGTGCGCTCCGCAGCCGGGCCGAGCGCGAGCTGGACAAGCTCGAGGAGGTCATCGACACCTTCAAGAAGCTCGAGCCCAAGCAGCTGGTCGGCGACGAGACGCTCTACCGCGAGCTGCGCGACCGCTTCGGCCAGTACTTCGAGGGCGGCATGGGCGCCGAGGCGCTCCAGCGGCTGCTCGAGGGCTTCGACCTCGAGGCCGAGGGCGAGTCGCTGCGCGACACGATCCGCAACGGCAAGGGCCAGAAGAAGGTCCGCGCGCTCAAGCGCCTCAAGGTCGTCGCGGCGTTCCTCAACACCCGCAACAGCCCGATGGGCATGGTCCTCGACTGCGTCCCGGTCATCCCGCCGGACCTGCGCCCGATGGTGCAGCTCGACGGTGGCCGCTTCGCGACCTCGGACCTCAACGACCTCTACCGCCGGGTCATCAACCGCAACAACCGCCTCAAGCGGCTGCTCGACCTCGGTGCGCCCGAGATCATCGTCAACAACGAGAAGCGCATGCTGCAGGAGGCCGTCGACGCGCTGTTCGACAACGGCCGCCGCGGCCGGCCGGTGACCGGGCCGGGCAACCGCCCGCTCAAGTCGCTGTCCGACATGCTCAAGGGCAAGCAGGGCCGGTTCCGCCAGAACCTGCTCGGCAAGCGCGTCGACTACTCCGGCCGCTCGGTCATCGTCGTCGGCCCGCAGCTCAAGCTGCACCAGTGCGGCCTGCCCAAGCAGATGGCGCTCGAGCTGTTCAAGCCGTTCGTCATGAAGCGGCTGGTCGACCTCAACCACGCGCAGAACATCAAGAGCGCCAAGCGCATGGTCGAGCGCGCCCGTCCCGTCGTGTGGGACGTGCTCGAGGAGGTCATCACCGAGCACCCGGTGCTGCTCAACCGCGCACCCACGCTGCACCGCCTCGGCATCCAGGCCTTCGAGCCGCAGCTGGTCGAGGGCAAGGCCATCCAGATCCACCCGCTCGTCTGCACGGCGTTCAACGCCGACTTCGACGGCGACCAGATGGCCGTCCACCTGCCGCTGTCCGCGGAGGCGCAGGCCGAGGCCCGCATCCTGATGCTGTCCGCGCAACAACATCCTGAGCCCGGCCAAC